>NZ_LN831776.1:6602146-7919576 GCF_000981585.1 Paenibacillus riograndensis SBR5 | reverse complement strand
AGACTGTCACTCCTTTAAATCTTCCAAATGTGGCGTCAGCCATGAAGTGGAAATGTCGAAGAAAATGGGTTGTTGCGAAATCTTATCCCCAATAGGCAATATATAGAGACAAAAAAATATGGATAAATTTGAATTGTTCACAACTTTATCCACAGCTTGTTGATAATATAGAGAACAAACAAATCTATTCACATTCAAAAGTAATACCATCATAGCAAAACCACCCTTGTTTTTCAATGAGCAGGGCCAATTTATCCACAAATTCAATCACTTGTGTATAAATTTTAAGAACAACACTACATATTGTTGATAATTTGTTCACGATTCGACATATCTCATCGAAGCTCGACTTTTTTTATACACAGGTTGTGCGCAGCTGTGAGTAGTTCATTTTAATTTTGGTCACAGGTGGATAACTGTAAAACGCTGTGGATTATTTTTTTGGGGAATCAGGACTGTGGATAATCGCCATGATAAAGAGGGGACTTGCATGTGGGCGGACAAGGTTGACTTTTGCAGCGATTATGTGTTTAAATGTATAAAGGTGTTTTCTGTGAGGATATGTCTCCATATTAAAATGATAATACTTGTAGATACTGTCCCTACTTCAAGGACGGCTTAGTCCGTTTCTGCTTATATGACAGTAATTATGATCCTGTAAGGGAGGTGCAATACATGAGACCGACGTTCAAACCGAATGTGAGCAAACGCAAGAAGGTACATGGTTTCCGCAAAAGAATGAGCACGAAAAACGGCCGTAAAGTGCTGGCAGCCCGCCGCTTGAAAGGCAGAAAAGTTTTGAGTGCGTAAGTTAGACCACTTAGGGACCACTGCGGTGGTCCTTTTTTAAATGCATAGGGAGGCAATTTATCTGCACCTGCAAATCAATTGCTTCCTTATATGATATGATTTGGCTCTGCAGAGGAATACGCCTAAGTCAGTGTTGGCTATACTTTGCGGGGCTTTTTAATATATGCATGTATCGGGTGTGGCCTGCAAGAGGTATGCAGCAAGAGCTGTTTATGCCGGCTCCCCGATGACTATACTAATTAGAAGATAAAATTTCCGGAGCGCTGTGAATCCGGTCTTTGAATAGGAGATTCCCGTGCACAAAAGTTTACGATTACGAAACCGTGCCGACTTCAGCCGCGTATACCGCCATGGGAAGTCATTTGCCAATCATCAGTTTGTAGTGTACTGGTTCAACCGAAAAGAGGTGGAGCGGTTCCGGCTGGGGGTGTCGGTCAGCAAGAAGGTCGGAAATGCGGTTGTCCGCAACCGGATGAGACGGCTGGTAAAAGAGATCGTCAGGCATCATGAACCGGAAATTGCCGGGGGGCTTGATATGGTGTTCATCGTAAGAAAAGGAGCGCTCTCCAAGGATTATGCCGAGCTGGAGAAAAGCGTGCTGCATGTGCTTCGCAAAGCCAAGCTGCTCAAGGCTTCACGCACGTAATGGGGTCATAAGGGGCTTGTTTATTTGTATTCATAAATATGGTATGATTTACGGTGCAATGGAATGTTTAAGAGAGGGGTTTTGAAGTGTCTCTAATGAAGACTAGACGAGGAAAATGGTTTCTTCTCCTCGGTGTAATGGTATTGATGATTGCTGTTCTGTCGGGGTGCGCTCCGGCGTCAACCGTGACGCACACTACGGAGGATTTGAAGAATGGAGGCTTCTGGCAGAGTAACGTTGTTTATTATTTTGCCATTGCGCTGGATACATTCGCCGAATGGTTTAATGGACAGTATGGTTTCGCCGTCCTTGTAATGGTTATCATTGTCCGTACGCTTATCCTGCCGCTAACGATGAAACAGGTGAAGAGCTCGCGTGCAATGCAGGCCATTCAACCAGAACTCGAAAAAATCAAGAAAAAATATAAAGATACACCTGAAAAGGTGCAGCAGGAAACGATGCGCCTGTTCCAGGAGAACAAGGTTAACCCAATGGCCGGCTGTCTGCCGCTGATTGTGCAAATGCCGATTTTTATCGCGCTTTACAACTCGATTTATTATAACCCGTCTCTGCGAGAGCACTCGTTCCTATGGCTGCAACTCGGCAAGCCCGATCATCTGTTCATCCTGCCTCTCCTTGCAGCAGCCACCACCTTCCTGCAGACCCGGATGATGACCAAGATGAACCCCGTACAGCAGCAGGGGCCAATGCAGTTCATGATGATGGTGTATCCGGTTCTGATCTTCATCATGTCCTACAACTTCCCGTCAGCGCTTCCGCTGTACTGGTTCTATAGTAACCTCTATACCATTATTCAGAACTACTTCTTATACCGCAACAACGACAAGACCAAACTGGCTGTCGCCACTGCCGGTGCCGGTGCAGGTAGTGCCAAAGAAGTCAATCTGGTAAAAAGCAAGAACACTAACGCGCGCAAGGATGTCACTCCAGCTGCGAAAGGCAATAGCAGCAAAGGAAAGAAGGAGGCCAAAAAGTCAAAATGAGCAAAGTCGTCGCGACAGGGAAAACCATTGAAGAAGCTGTAGAACGGGGACTGAGTCAGCTTGGAGTTCACAAGGACCGGGTAACGGTCAACGTACTTGAACAGCCATCAAGAGGATTCCTGGGATTGATCGGTGCGAAAGGTGCCAAGGTGGAATTGACCTTGATTGCCGAAGCGGCACCGGCATCAGCGGCGAGTGCTCCGTCTCTGCCTCAGCAGTCAACAAGAGAGAGCAAACAGGAGGCTGCCGGCGGTGTACCGCGCCAAGATACCGGACACCCGGTGGAGGAAGCTTACCAAGAGGCCGTTCATTTCATTGTGGATGTCGCCAAGAGCATGGGGCTCGAGGTGGAAGTGGAAATCGTTCATGCCAAGGAATCGACAGTTCTGCAGATTGCTGGTCCGGATCTGGGGCTGCTGATCGGCAGAAGAGGACAAACTCTTGATGCTCTGCAGTATCTGGCCAATATTGTGGCCAACCGTTATTCCGATAGTTTTATCCGTCTTGTGCTGGATGCGGAGAACTTCCGCGAACGCCGTAAGAAGACACTGGAGGAGCTGGCTGACCGTCTGGCAGGGCGGGTTGTCCGCACCCGCAAAGAGGTTGTGCTGGAGCCGATGTCACCGCAGGAGCGGAAGATTATCCACTCCAGATTGCAGGATCACAAGCAAGTGAACACGCTAAGCAAGGGCGAGGAACCGAACCGCCGTGTCGTTATCACCTTGAAGTAGAGAATATATGCCGCAATGACTCCTTGACCAATGTAAGGGGTCATTGTTTTTTTAGAATAAAGAACTTGTCAGCTAAGCTGAAGCAGATAAAATTGAGGTGAATAGAGAATGCATAGTGACACCATTGCTGCCGTATCGACGGCATTAGGCGAGGGAGGAATTGCAATTATCCGGGTTAGCGGCCCGCAGGCGATAGCGGAGGTGGCCCCACTGTTCCGCAGCAAGACACCGCTGACAGAAGTGGAATCGCATACCGTTCATTACGGGCATATCATTAGTCCCGGTGATGGAGAGCGAATGGAAGAAGTGCTGGTAACTGTAATGAAGGGGCCGCGTTCTTTTACAACCGAGGATGTAGTAGAAATTAGCGCCCATGGCGGAGTAATCTCGGTACGCAGAGTAATGGACTTGCTGTTGCAGCGCGATATTAGACTGGCGGAACCCGGAGAGTTCACAAAACGCGCATTTTTGGGTGGACGTATTGACCTTTCCCAAGCGGAGGCGGTAATTGATCTGATCCGTTCCAAATCGGACCGGGCTTTTTCGGTTGCCCTCAAGCAGGTTAGCGGCTCCTTATCCGACAAAATTCATAAGCTGCGCCATACCCTTATTGAAATGCTGGCTCATATCGAAGTGAATATTGATTACCCTGAGCATGATGTGGAATCCTTGACTGCCGAATTTATTAAAGACAAAAGCAGTGAGGTTATGGAGGGGATTAACCAACTGCTCAAAACAGCAAATGAAGGAAAAATACTGCGCGAAGGCATCACGACGGCTATCGTCGGCCGCCCCAATGTAGGCAAATCCTCTTTGCTCAATGCGCTTGCCCGTGATAACAAAGCGATTGTGACTGATATTCCCGGTACAACGCGTGATGTTATAGAAGAGTACGTAACCATTAACAATATCCCGCTTAAACTGCTGGATACCGCCGGGATTCGCGAAACCATGGATGTGGTGGAGAAAATAGGAGTCGAACGCTCCAAAGCAGCGTTTAGCGATGCAGATCTGATTCTGCTCGTTCTGAACGCTGCCGATGAACTGCATGAGGATGAATTGGCATTAATGGAACAAATCCAAGGTAGACAAGCACTGGTAATCATGAATAAAATGGACTTACCTTCCCGGCTGGAAAAGGACAAGCTGCTCTCTTATTTCAGTGAATCGAGCATTGTTCCGATGTCTGTGCTGGAGGAGGAAGGTTTGGATAAGCTGGAGGAAGCCATTTCCGGACTCTTTTTTGGAGGCAAACTGGAATCGGGCGACCTGACTTATGTAAGCAACGTTAGACATATCGCTCTGCTCAAAAAAGCATACAAATCGCTGCAAGACGCCTATGAGGCTGCGGATATGCTTATTCCCATTGATATGATTCAGATTGATGTGCGTCTGGCATGGGAACAGCTCGGAGAGATTATTGGTGACACGGCTGCTGATTCACTGCTGGATCAAATCTTTTCGCAATTTTGTTTGGGGAAATAACTGTGCTAGCTAAAGTGCAGCTACTATAAATAGAAGACCTGGGAGGTATCACATATGAGTTATGATGGAGGCAGCTATGACGTAGTGGTCATTGGCGCAGGCCATGCCGGCTGCGAGGCAGCCCTTGCCGCAGCACGGATGGGCTGCCGTACGCTGATGATTACAATTAACCTGGATATGGTGGCCTTCATGCCTTGCAATCCGTCCATTGGCGGTCCTGCCAAAGGGCATGTGGTGCGCGAAATTGATGCGCTGGGCGGCGAAATGGGCCGCAATATTGATAAAACCTTTATTCAGCTGCGGATGCTTAATACGGGCAAAGGTCCAGCTGTACATGCATTGCGTGCACAAGCCGACAAATTCCTGTATCAGCATGCGATGAAGGAAACGATGGAGAACACACCGAATCTGACCCTTCGTCAGGGAATGGTGGAAGAGCTGATTGTAGAGAATGGCAGATGTGCGGGTGTAATTACGAAGACAGGTACAGTGTACCACAGTAAAACGGTCATCCTGACAACAGGAACCTATTTGCGCGGCAAAGTAATCATGGGTGAGCTGACTTATGAGAGCGGCCCGAACAATCAGCAGCCTTCGGTGAGACTTTCCGAGAATCTGCGTGAGCTTGGTTTTGACCTTGTACGTTTTAAGACAGGCACACCGCCACGGGTGCATAAGGATACCATTGATTTCTCCAAGACCGAGATCCAGCCGGGGGACGAGAAACCGAAGTTCTTTTCTTTTGAAACCAAATCATCCGATAATGAACAGCTTCCCTGCTGGCTGACTTATACTTCCGAGGTTACCCATCAGATTATAAATGACAACCTGCACCGGGCTCCGATGTTCACAGGTATTATTGAAGGAACAGGTCCAAGATATTGTCCTTCTATTGAAGATAAGGTGGTCCGTTTCAGCGATAAATCACAGCATCAGATATTCCTGGAGCCGGAAGGAAAAAACACTGCGGAATATTACGTCCAAGGGTTGTCCACCAGTCTTCCGGAAGATGTTCAATTAGCCATCCTACGCTCTATTCCGGGAATGGAAAAGGTTGAAATGATGCGCAATGGTTATGCTATTGAATATGATGCAATGGTTCCAACCCAGCTCTGGCCTTCACTGGAAACCAAACGTCTGCCCGGGCTGTTCACAGCTGGACAGATCAATGGTACCTCCGGTTATGAGGAAGCGGCAGGACAAGGTATAATCGCCGGGATTAATGCGGCACGCAAGGTTCAGGAGAAGGAGCCTGTTGTGCTTGACCGCTCGCAAGGGTACATTGGCGTACTGATTGATGATCTGGTTACCAAAGGAACCAATGAGCCATATCGTCTGCTGACCTCACGTGCGGAATACCGCTTACTGCTTCGCCATGACAATGCGGATCTGCGCTTGACACCTATTGGTTATGAAATCGGTCTAATTCCCAAACAGCGTTATGAAGCTTTTCTGGATAAAAAAGAACGGGTTGAGCGTGAAATTGTACGTCTCCGGGAGACAAAGGTCAAACCTGTGGAGGTTAATGCCGCACTTGCCGAATATGAATCTGCACCTATTGTGGATGGAAGCAACTTACTGACCCTAATGCGGCGTCCGGAAGTTGCCTATAGCTTTGTTGACCTTGTTTCTCCTTCTCCTGAAGGACTTGATGAGGAGATGAAGGAACAAGTGGAGATCCAGATTAAATATGCTGGTTACATCGAAAAACAGCTACTGCATGTTGAGAAGCTGCAGAAGATGGAAAAAAAGAAGATTCCAGATGATATCAACTATAACGAGATTCACGGATTGGCAATGGAAGCACGGCAAAAGCTGACCAAAATCGCGCCTATATCAATCGGCCAGGCATCGCGCATTGCCGGTGTAACACCGGCGGATATTTCCATTCTTCTTGTGCATTTGGAGCACTATAACCGTGTAACGGCAGCGAAAGGATAATCTATGGATAACACTGCAGTGCAGTTTACCGCTTTATTGCAAGCACAAGGAATCACATTATCACCAAAGCAGCTGGAGCAGTTCGAGCTATACTTTTCAGAGCTTGTTTCATGGAATGAAAAAATGAATCTGACAGGCATAACCGAACGCGAGCAGGTGTACATGAAACATTTTTATGATTCACTTTCCCTGGCGTTCTTCATGAATATGGGGGAGGTCAACACACTGGCAGATATCGGCTCCGGTGCCGGATTTCCCGGAATTCCCTTAAAAATCTGTTTTCCGCATTTAAAGCTAACGATCGTGGATTCTCTCAGCAAACGCATTTCTTTTTTACAGCATGTCTGTGACACGCTGCAATTAAAGAATGTGCAGTTGATCCATGGCAGGGCAGAGGATGTTGCACGCCAGTTCATTCACCGCGATGCTTATGACTTGGTTACAGCGCGTGCAGTTGCACGCCTGGCGCTGCTGAATGAATTTTGTCTTCCGTTCACACGTAAAGATGGCTTGTTTGCGGCGATGAAGGGTAATGATCCGTCGGAGGAGTTAACAGAAGCTAAGCGCAGCTTCAAAGAGTTGCGTGCTGAATTACAGAAGGTGGAGTCATTCACACTTCCTGTTGAAGAGTCGGCAAGGCATATTGTTTTCATCCGTAAGACAGGAGCTACACCGGCAAAATATCCGCGCAAAGCAGGAACGCCTGCCAAAGCTCCGCTGATCTGATGTTTCACGTGAAACATTTACCATTCATATCTGGTGTCTACAAAATCAAGCTTCCCATCCTTGGGGGCTTGTTTTTTTGTTTTTCCACCTATATAAATTGAACTTGAAAACATTACAATGAAGGGAAAAGTGGCGGAGGAGAAGTTTGGAACTGTAGGAGCGGTAGCGTCCGCCTTTGTCTGCAGATTTCCACCGTTAATAACGGAATACAATCAAGAAATCTGTAGACAACAGCGGCCGGAAGTCCAAACATTCTCTGGAGTCACGACCAATCCCAATTAGAAAAATCACAAGTTCAATTTATATAGTTGAAATGTAAACAACAGAAAATGCAGGAAAAATAGGTCTCTTTGGAGAATAGGATTATGGACTAAAAAGTGATAGAATAATATAGTAAGACTTTTCATGCGAAGGTGAATGAAGCGCTGGAGAATCTCCAACATACCTGAGGCGATACGGGTATCGCTGCTTCGGAAGCATATGCTCCTTTTGAGGACGGCATAGCCGTTTCTACTTGCTGTACGATAAGCTTTTCGCTAGGCAAGGTCAAGAAGATCGTACTATAACGAAATTAGGTGGTTATGAACGGAATGAAAGAACAATTCACCAAGCTTTTTGGATTTACCGAGCGGAGCAGCGGAGAAGAGGTCAAACAGATCCCGGTTCATGAGGTCATCAGCAGTCCATATCAGCCAAGGACGATTTTTGATGACGAAAAGATAGACGAGTTATGTCAGACTATCAAAACTCATGGGGTTATTCAGCCAATAGTTGTTCGCGTGCGTGATTCCCTGTATGAGATTATTGCCGGAGAACGCCGTTGGCGGGCAGTTAAAAAGCTGGGCATGGAAACAATCCCGGCCATTGTTCGTGAGTTCAATGATTCCCAGGCTGCTTCTATTGCTCTAATCGAAAATTTGCAGCGTGAGGGTTTGACCTCAATCGAAGAGGCTATCGCTTATCAAAAGTTAATCGATCTTCATCAGTTGACTCAAGAAAGCCTGGCACAGCGGCTTGGCAAAAGCCAATCAACGATTGCCAACAAAATTCGCTTGCTGCAGCTCCCTGAACAAGTGAAAACAGCATTGATGGAAAGACAAATCACGGAACGGCATGCGCGTTCACTGTTGTCGCTGGACAGTGTAGAAATGCAACTGAAGGTGCTGGGTGAAATCATTGCCAAAGGGCTGAATGTGAAACAGACAGAAGCCCGCATTGCCTTTTATAAAGAAGTTTCAAAGACTAAAAAGTCAAAACGGGTTTCCTACACGAAGGATGTTCGTCTCGCTCTTAATACAATTCGCCAATCCATAGATATGGTTACTGGTTCGGGAATGGAGATTAAAACCTCCGAAAATGACCGCGGCGACCATTACGAGATTGTTATTCAAATTCCAAAGAGATAAATGGTTTAAAAAGCTGAAGGCGGCCCTGAGGTGATTGGCCGCCTTTTCTGTGACCTGAACCGGCGCCTCTTGCCAAAAGATCAAACATGAAGCTAATCCTGTAAATTTGCCTATATTTCTCGTAAATTGATGCCACAATTCAACAGGCGATTGCGCCGTTACAACTCATGACCTACAAGATGATTCTTTCTAACAATTCGAGGTGAAATTAGTGTCCAAGATTATTGCCATAGCAAATCAAAAAGGTGGTGTCGGTAAAACAACGACCTCTGTCAACCTGGGTGCCGGAATGGCTACCTTAGGAAAAAGAGTGCTTCTGGTTGATATCGATCCACAAGGAAACACTACTAGCGGCGTTGGCATCAACAAAGCGGATGTAGCAAATTGCATTTATGATATTCTTATTAATGAAGCAAATCCACAGGAAACGATATTGGAGACCCAGATCGAAGGTCTGCATATTATTCCGGCAACGATTCAATTGGCAGGTGCAGAGATTGAATTGGTGTCTACCATTTCCAGAGAGCTGAAGCTGAAGAAAGCATTGAATGCGGTCAAGTCGAATTACGATTATATTATTATCGATTGTCCACCTTCATTGGGCATTCTTACCATTAATTCACTTACAGCTGCAGATTCTGTGATTATTCCAATTCAATGTGAGTATTACGCCCTGGAGGGTCTAAGTCAACTATTGAATACTGTACGGCTGGTTCAGAAAAATCTCAATCCTCATCTGAAGATAGAGGGAGTTCTATTGACGATGCTGGATGCCAGAACGAATCTGGGGATTCAAGTTATCGAAGAAGTGAAAAAGTATTTCCAGGAGAAGGTCTATAGAACGATTATTCCTCGTAATGTGAGATTAAGTGAAGCCCCATCACATGGACAATCGATAATTACGTATGACAATCGCTCTAAAGGAGCGGAAGTGTACCTAGAGTTGGCAAAGGAAGTGATCTCTTATGAGTAAGCGTTTAGGGAAAGGTCTAGATGCATTAATACCATCCTTGTCAATCAACGAAGATGATAAGGTTGTGGAGATACCTTTAGGGCAGTTGCGGGCGAACCCCTATCAACCGCGGAAGGATTTCAATGAGGATGCGATCCAAGAGCTGGCTGAATCGATAAGACAACATGGAGTGATCCAGCCGATCATCGTCCGGAGTGTTCTGAAGGGTTATGAAATTATCGCCGGTGAACGCAGATTCAGGGCATCGCAGTATTGTGGAAAAGCAACAATTCCTGCTGTTGTACGAAGTCTCAGCGATCAGCAGGTTATGGAAATCGCACTAATTGAGAACCTGCAGCGCGAAAATCTTAATGCGATGGAAATTGCCGTAGCTTATCAAGGGCTGATGGATCAATTTGCGCTTACCCAGGAAGAGCTTTCACTAAAGGTGGGAAAATCCAGATCGCATATTGCTAACTTTTTACGTCTGCTGTCCTTGCCAGAAGAAGTGAAGGAATATGTTTCACGTGGAACAATTTCTATGGGGCATGCTAGAGCTATTGTAGCGCTGAAAGATCCTGAAACGGTTAAACAACTGGCAGAGCAATGCGTGGAACAACAATGGAGTGTTAGAGAACTGGAAGAGGTTGTGAAGAACCTTGACCGCAAACCCGCCGGAGCGATTAAAGCGAAAGTTGTGAAACGTGATCCATACATTGATAATGTAGAAGAACAATTGCGTGAAAGATTTAAGACGACAGTAAAAATAAAACAGGGCAAGGAAAAAGGGAAAATTGAATTGAACTATTACAGTGCCCAAGACCTGGAAAGGCTGTTGGAGTTATTGGGTAATTGATATGGATATCTTTGTCTGAAAAACATATCCTGAGATATCCCTTAAAACGGATATGGAGGGGTATGTTTTTTAAAATTATAAGGTAAGGGTGAGGAGATGGAGGAGCTCGTTTATTTGGATCATGCGGCAACATCATGGCCGAAACCGCCTGAAGTTGCCGCGGCCATGATGGATGCGTTGCAAAACTCCGGTGCAAATGCCGGACGTGGAAATCATTCGCTGGCGATTGGGGCAGGACGGGTGATGGTGAGAGCGCGGAACAAACTCGCTGAACTATTTTCTGTCTCCAATGCCCAGGATATTGCCTTTACCCAAAACACCACAATGGGGCTAAATATGGCTATACAGGGTACACTTCAACCAGGGGATCACGTGATTACTACAATGACGGAACATAACTCCGTGCGCAGGCCTTTAGAATTTTTACGCCAGACGTTGGGCATTTCTATTGATTATGTGCAGGTAGACCCTGAAGGGCAGGTGGACCTGCTTGAACTGCAGAGAACCTTTAGAGCTAACACCAAAATGATGATATGCAATCATAGTTCAAATCTGCTGGGGAGTATTCTGCCAATTGGGGAGATCGGTGATATTGCCCAATCTAAGGGTGCCTTGTTTCTGGTGGATGCGGCTCAAAGCGCCGGTTCTTTAACCATTGATGTAAAAAAAATGAATATAGATCTGCTTGCCTTTCCTGGGCATAAAGGTCTGCTGGGTCCGCAGGGGACAGGAGGACTGTACATCGCGCCTGAACTGGATTTGATCCCGCTGATGCAGGGAGGAACCGGGAGCCAGTCGGAAAATAGCGGACAGCCCACTGTCCGTCCTGACCGCTATGAGGCTGGGACCCAAAACGGGGTGGGCATAGCCGGACTGCTGGCGGGAGTGACCAAAATAATGTCGCTCGGACCGGAAAATATTCACCGCCAAGAATGGGAGTTAACTCAGAAATTGATGGAGGGACTGTCCGTTATTCCTGGAATCCGGCTGCTCGGGCCTAAAATGGGTTCAGAGCGGAGCGGGATCGTATCCTTCGTGGTTGAGGGGCAGGATTCGGCTGATATCGCTCACCGTCTGGACCGTAGATATAATATTGCGGTGCGGGCAGGCATGCATTGTACTCCGCTAGCTCATAAAGCCGCATATACATTAGAAAGTGGAGCCGTGAGAGCAAGTGTGGGCGTTACTTCGACAGAAGAGGAAGTTGACCGGATGATAGCTGCCATGCTGGAAATGTACGGCCACACAAGTGTAAGATGAGATGCAGTGGAAAACTGGACTGTCCTTTGTTAAGAAAAGTAAAGCATTATTATTAAATAGAAGATGGATGATGTAGTGCGTGCAAACAGGTGGGTTCTTATATCTATACAGAAGGATGGTTCAACCATGTCGGAGTTAAATGAAATTATTAGTGAGCAGCTGTCAATGTTTATCATGGGTTTTGCGCTGATCATCGTCGTGCTGGCAATTGTATTGATGATACAGGGAACGAAGATCCGCAAAATGCGGCGGAAATATGAAGCTATGATGAACGGCAATGGAATTGAAAATCTGGAGAGTTTATTGATCGATCTCAAAAATCAGGGGGATATGCTGGAAGAAGTTCAACGCGAGCAAAAAACAATAATCGAGGCAGCACAGGTCAAACTCCGCGGCATGAAGTCAAAGGTTGCGGTGAAACGGTACAATGCTTTTGGAGAGCGGGGGAATGACCTGAGCTTCTCGCTTGCTATCATTGACGACAACCGCAGCGGTGTAGTCTTGACCAGTCTGCATAACCGCGAAAATTCGTATATCTACTCTAAACCGCTGGAGGGCGGGGAATCGCAGTACCCGCTGTCACCCGAGGAAAAGGAAGTTATCGCTCTTGCGTCGCAGCAGAACTAGCATGGAGATTCCATTGTTTTAAGGCGGAATAGAGACTGGAAGCAATGATATCCGACAATCGCATGACCAGACTTAACCTTGTATTCTGCAGGACGAAGTACTCCATAAACCCGCCGACATTTACAATTCCGGTGAGATGAATATCTCCGACAGGGGGAAGCTGCTTATTCACCCCGGCTCCGGGCCTCAGCGGACCATCAACTACCTGAATGCAGCCGACACTGGCGGAATGGCCCAGGCAGGCATCGATGCCGATGATGAATGGGTTGTTGTGCTTTTCGTGAATAAGGGTAAGGGTTTCTTCTAAATTTACAGCGTGCACAGGCTCGTCTAATGTCCCGTATAAATGAAATAGGGGGCTGTGGAAGCGGGCCAGTGCAGTCCCGACAAGGGGCCCGAGCGAATCGCCTGTAGAACGGTCTGTGCCCACACAGACGATAATGATGGGTGTGTCCGCATTGGTGCGGGAGAAATGAAACAGCAGCCGGTGCGTAATGGCGGAATAGATATTGGGATCAGCATGTGATATTTTTAAGCAAGACGGTTCCGGCAAAGGGACAGCTTTCGAAGAAGAATTCATATATGATCTTCCTTTCTAGGCGGAGCAGATGTAAAAATACCAGCAAGGTTAGCAATTGGCCTATCAGCTTGATAGCCTGCTAATGTTCCTAGTATATGGATGAAAAATGTTTTTTATACTTCGCGGAAAAGAGATAGGACGATAAACCCAGAAGGAGACTTGCACATGGATGAGGAACTCCTGATTGCTTTTGACTCGACCCAGCAGGCGCTGCGCGCAGAGATGCTGCTTGAATACGCAGAGATCGAAATTGATATTTTTCCTACTCCGAAGGAGATTACGGCCGGGTGTGCAATGTCGATCCAATTTTTTCGCGGAGCACTGGGAGAGGTCCGGAAGATTGTAGCAGAGCAGCATGTTGAAATCCGCGGAATATTTAGAGAGGCGGAAGAAGGCGGATACGCATTAATTGGGGAAAAGGAGGGGTTAGATGAATAGGTGGATGCTTGAGACCTTGACTGCCGGTGATGCGGTAAAAGAAGCGGTGCGGTTCAAGGATAGGGTATGGAACTGGGTAACAGATGCTGAAATGTGGGCGGATGTACTATTTGCAGGACTGCGTATTCTTTTAATCTTTATTTTGACCCGGATCATTATAAAGGTCGTATATAAGGTGATTGACCGTTCAATGGAAAAGGAGAGCCGTGGAAGACTATTGGGAGATAGCCGCAGATTCTCAACTGTTGGCGGGCTGCTGAAAAATGTGGTTACGTTCATTTGCAACTTTGTAATGATCATGCTGGTTCTTTCTGAGTTCCATTTCGATTTGGGACCCTTATTGGCGGGAGCCGGAGTAGTCGGACTTGCCATCGGGTTTGGCGCGCAAAGTTTGGTCAAAGATGTCATTACAGGCTTTTTTATTATCTTTGAGGATCAGTTCGCAGTTGGCGATGTGATTCAGACCGGGACCTACAAAGGGACGGTAGAAATGATTGGCCTCAGAACGACGAGACTGCTCAGCAGCACCGGTGAGGTGCATATTATCCCCAATGGCACCATTATCAACGTAACAAATTATTCGCTGGCCAATGCGCTCGCGGTAGTGGATGTTCCTGTAAAGATCGAACGGGGGCTGGAGGCTACGCTCGCTCTGATCGGAGAAGCGCTAAAGGGGATAGAAGAGCGGAACTCAAATGTCATAGCCTATCCGAATATTCTGGGGATTCAGTCGATGAGCACCTCGGAATATGTGATTCGCGTAGCGGCTAATTGTCTCCCGAATGCCAGGGATGCAGCAGAGCGGCAAATTCAGAGCGATATCAAGCGGGCATTGGAGAAACAGACGGCGCTGGAGGCGGCTAAGGCCGAGCAGGAGGCGCGTGAACAAGCGGAACAGGCTGAAAGGGCCGCGAGGGAAATGGAGGCCTTGGAGGCGTCGCAGAGCGGGCGCGAATCATCGGGGGTCAGACCTGACAGACAGGTTGCCGCCACGCATGAGGGTGAAAAGGGGGAGAAGTAATGGAACGGAAGATTTTTGGGCTTGGCGATATTGTTCTCATGAAAAAGCCGCATCCTTGCGGCACCAATGAAATGGAGATCATCCGGATGGGGATGGATATCCGGATTAAATGTACCGGCTGTCATCACAGTGTGCTCATTCCCCGGGCTAAGTTCGAAAAAAATATGAAAAAAGTGCTGCGTTCCGCCGGGGGTGAAAACCACGAATAATTAACCTTGCAAAAGTAAAACTGGCATGGTACAATAAATCTTGCTGCGGAGAGGTACCCAAGAGGCCCAAGGGGGCTGACTCGAAATCAGTTAGGCGTGTCACAGCGTGCGTGGGTTCGAATCCCACCCTCTCCGCCATTTCAGTTCTACATACATTCACTTATGAATCCTTCGTTGAAATTACGGAGGATTTTTTTATTGTTGAGGAAATTATGCAATGTAAAATTTAAGAAAAAACAAAAGAGGGACCTTTTCGGGTCCCCCTTAAGAGGCAGTACATCAATGATGTTCGGATTTTATCTGTCTATAGCCGCTAAAGTGATGCAGGTTTTGCCAGGCTTAACCCTTTTTTAAGGGGCAGCCTTTACTCTCCCCGACTTACAATAGATGCTGATTCAGAATCCTTGTGATTGTGTTCGTCTACGACGTCCAACGGAACCACACCTCTCTTTTGTACTGCCTGGGAATAGTATGTGCCATGATGCTTTTTTTATACATGCAGCGTAAAAAAATTAATGAACCCGCGCCTTTTCAGCTTTTTTCCACTTGCGGTTTTTGTTAGAGGTTTCGGGGAAGGTGTCACCCTTCTTCATTTCAATTCGTTTGGGGTGCTGAATTTGGGTGTGAAAGCTGCGTGCTTCGCCTACCTCCGTATAGATGCCAGGATTGGGGGCTTTGTCGCCTTTTTCGTATTCGGTTTGCTCGCCCATCGAACCATTCCTCCTTAACAAAAGTGAGTATTGCTGTGTTATTGTGTGCGTGCGGCCCGCTCTTCATGTAACCAAAAAGTACCCGTGAAGCTTTCTTCATAAATACTACTTGCACTCTTCTGGACAATTTGGTATATTATTTTGGTGCGAGTCTATGTTTGTGCTCGTTCCTTGCTCCTGACGTGATCAGGGGCCGCAGACCATAAGGAGGTGAAAATTATGCGCAAATATGAAGTCATGTACATTATTCGTCCTGACATTGAACAAGAAGCCGTTCAAGCAGCAGTCGAAAAATTCCAAGGCATCATCTCCAACGGCGGAGAAATTACAAAGCACGAAGTGCAAGGTAAACGCCGTCTTGCGTATGAGATCAAGAAATTCCGTGATGGCGTTTATGTTTTGGTTAACTTCACTGCAGAACCTGCAGTAGTTACTGAATTGGAACGTATCATGAAGATTTCCGACGAAGTCATTCGTTATCTCATTACGAACGACGTTGCCTAAGATCTGAACAAGCTTTGTAGCGAATCGCTTATAAGGAGGGGACAGAATTGTTGAACCGTATCATTCTGATCGGTCGGTTGACCCGTGACCCGGAACTTCGTTATACTCCTGCTGGTGTTGCTGTAACGCAGTTTACGCTCGCCGTAGACCGCAACTTTACGGGCCAGAACGGTGAACGCGAAGCGGACTTCATCCCGGTGGTAACCTGGAGACAGCTGGCTGAGACCTGTGCCAATTACTTGCGCAAAGGACGTCTGACAGCGGTGGAAGGCCGCATCCAAGTACGGAATTACGAGAATAACGAAGGCAAACGTGTATACGTTACTGAAGTTATTGCCGATAATGTCCGTTTTCTGGAATCCTCGCAGAATCGTGAAGGCGGCAATGCGCCAAGCAGCGGGAATGTACCTGAAGAACCATCTTATGGTGGCGGCGGTAACAGTGGACGCGGAAATAACAATAATTTCTCGCGTAACAACAATAATCAAGATCCTTTTTCGGGCGATGGAAAACCGATCGATATATCGGACGATGATTTGCCATTTTAATTAGGAAAGGACTGAACTGACATGGCTTTCAAACAAAGAGAAGGCGGAGAAAACGACAAAAGACCGGCACGTCGTGGTGGACGCAACAAGCGCAAAAAAGTGTGCTACTTCACTGTGAACAAGATTACTCACATTGATTACAAAGACACTGAGCTTCTGAAGAAGTTCATCAGCGAACGCGGAAAGATCTTGCCGCGTCGTGTAACAGGTACAAGTGCAAAATACCAACGCGCTCTGACCATTGCTGTAAAACGCTCGCGTCAAATCGCGCTGCTGCCTTACACAACGGAATAGGACGTTTTACGAAGCAGCCGACCACTCGGCTGCTTTTTTAAATTTCAGAAATCTGCAGTTTGCAGATCAGACATTTGACGCAGACAGCGGAATGTAGTAAATTACAGGTATCCTATAACTAAAGGGGAAATTTTGATGTTGGTGAGCGTTCTTAACTAAGCAATTTCATATCGTCTGACCCGTAAGCTGCACAGGGCTCGCTTTATCCACAAGGCGGGTTGTGTTTGGGTATGTCCGGCAGGATGTATTCCAGTTTCGGCAGGATGGATGAATTAGTTAAGGACACACGCGAAGCGTCATATGGCCTCTTTACGGCTGTTGTTCTCTTTGTGAATTTAACCGTGCTCTTGCAGCACGGTTTTTTCTGTTTTCAGGCTGAATTTCCCCTAAGTGGAAACTGACTGAAACACAAAGAGAATGGCAGCAGCAGATTGAGGGCAAGGACCGCCGTAGTGGCAGTCTTTGCCCTTTTTGCGTTGGGGCAGAACAGAAGCCCGCCCTGGGAGCCAGGCGGGGTATAAGGAGGAAAGGTACCCATGAATACAGACAGCCAAATCACACTGCAATACGAGGAAATGAAGCAGGATCTTGGACGTTATGCAGTATCTTATGAGGGGAGGAAGGCGGTGAGCGGACTTGCGCCTATGACCTATCTGCCAGCGGTTCACCGGGCGCTGGATGAAACGGCTGAGGCAAAAGAGCTTCTGGAGAAAGGGGCAAGCGTACCGATTCCTTCTCTGGAGGGAATGGAGTGGCTGATGTCTCTGCTGGGAACCGGGTATTTGTACAGCGAGAAGGATTTTATGGCGGTCTCAGTGTTTCTGCAAAGCTGCAGCCAGCTCCGTAAATACATGCAGGCCAAAGAGCAGAGTGCCCCGCGAATTGCATCCTATGCGGCGTCTCTGGTGGAGCTGAGCGGAGTGCGGGAGGAGATTGAACGCTGCATCCGGTTAGGGACCATTGACGACCACGCCAGCAAGGGGCTGGAACGGGTCCGGAAACGGTTGACTGTGGCTAAGGACCGGCTGCAGCGAAAGATTGAAGCTGTAATGGCCAAACACCAGGGAATCCTGCAGGAGAATCTGGTTAGTATGCGTGGCGGGCGGTATGTGATTCCAGTGAAACGGGAATATCACAAGCAGGTAAAAGGAGCGGTGCTGGATCAGTCCACCAGCGGGCAAACTGTTTTTGTAGAGCCTTATGAGATAGCTTCGCTGCAAGGGGAGCTTGAATCGCTGGCTGCTGAAGAGGCCAGGGAGGAGATGCTGATTCTAAGCATGCTGACTGGCCTGCTGGAGCAGGAACAGGCGGCGCTGCGGCTGAATATTGAGATCACGGGCAATTACGATTTTATCTTTGCCAAAGCCAAATACGCCCGGACGATGGGGGCGAGAAGTGTGGCTCTGAACGACCGCGGCTATCTGAGAATGAATGGGGGCAGGCATCCCAAGCTGGAGGGAATGATCCCCATCAGTCTGGAGTTCGGCAACGGATACAAATCACTAATAGTCACCGGCCCCAATACAGGCGGCAAAACCGTTGTGCTCAAGACGCTGGGACTATTAACCTTGATGGTGCAGTCCGGTCTGCTGGTGCCTGTAGAGGAAGGCAGCGACTTTACAGTGTTCACGGATGTAATCAGTGTAATCGGCGACGGGCAGAGCCTGACTCAGTCCCTGAGCACCTTTTCGGCACAGATGAGGAGTATTGAGGGAATGCTTAGAGATGCGGGCAGGGGCGTACTGCTGCTGATCGATGAGCTGGCGGCGGGTACGGACCCGGGGGAGGGTTTTGCGCTATCCATTGCCATACTTGAGGAATTGAACCGTAAAGGCGCAAATATCATAGTGACTACCCATTTTAATGAGCTTAAGGTTTTTGCAGCCTCTACCAGCGGATTCCAAAATGCACGGATGGAGTTTGACAAGGACACCCTGCAGCCATTGTACCGGTTGACGATTGGGGAAGCAGGTGAAAGCTATGCACTTCAGATTGCCGAAAAGCTGGGTATTCCGGAGACCGTTATCCGGCGCTCGCAGCAGCTTGTAGAGCAGCAGCGCGAAATGGATGGGGACAGAAGTCACTGGAACAGCCTGAACCGTACAGGACACCACAGACCCGGTGAAAGAGCCAAGCAGGAGATGCAGCGTACAGAAAGGCACCCAACCGAAGCAGCAGGGCCGGTCAAAGCTCCAGCAGCTGAACAGAGGCCTGCCGAAGAAGAAGGTGATGGCAAGGCGCCGAAAAAGGATTTTGAAATCGGTGATGCTGTGTATGTGAATCCGCTGGACAGGATGGGGATTGTCTACGAGACAAGGGATGCAGTGGGAATGGTAGGTGTCATGGTCCAAAAGCAAAAAATGAGATTCAACCACAAGCGCCTTAAGCCATACCTCTCGAAGGAGGAGCTGTACCCTGAAGAATACGATTTTGACATCATTTTCGAAAGCAAGGAAACACGGAAAAAGCGCAAGCTGATGCGGAAAAGGCATGTGGAGGGACTAAGCATTATCCACGAGGAAGAAGAAAAATAATGGCTGCGAAAAAGCTTGAGGCCTGCCTGTAAGGGCGGGCTTTTTTCTCTAAAAGCTTCACTTTAGGACGAAAATTGTATATTCTCAATAATGTAGTCTTAAATATTATGACAATGAAACTTTAAGAATATAAAGAAAACTTTTTTGGATAACGCTTACATGGTGGAAGGGAAGAATAATATGATGAAGCGCAGATATTGCGGGCTGGTGCTGGCGATGGCGTTAATGCTATCGGCTTGCAGCGGGATAGGCTCGGAGCGGCTTTCCTATGGAGTTCTTTCGAATAAGGAGGCGGAGGTGCCTGCAGCTGGAGGAACGGTTACATACGGATATTCCTCTCCGTTTCAAGGGCTGTTTGAACCTGCTTTTTATGAAGGCGAGGATGACTACCAGGTACTGGAGTTCATTACAGAAGCTATGTTTCGGGTAAAAGATGACTTAACCACGGTTCCGGGCATCGCTTCCTGGCAGGAGTCAGACGATCATACCGTGTTCACGTTCAGAATAAGGCCAGGCGTCCGGTGGCACAATGGCGATGAATTAACGGTAGAGGATTGGAAATTCGCGCTAGAAACCATTGCCAGTCCAGAGTATACAGGGTCACGGTATTATAGTGTAGAAATGATTTCAGGCGCCGAAGCCTTCCATAAGGGAAAAGCCAAGGAAATCAGCGGTATTAAGGTAATCGATCCCTACACCCTGAGAATAACCATGAATAGTGTAAGGGTAAATGCGCTGGATAATCTTTGGCCGTACCCGATGAACAAAAGGGTGTACAGCGGGATCGCGGTTAAGGATATGCCGGACAGTGATCCGGTGAGAAAGCATCCCATCGGCATTGGCCCGTTTGAGGTGACCAATATCCAGCCTGGACAGCTGGTGGAGATGAAGGCCTTTGAGGATTACTATCAGGGAAAACCGCTTTTGGACGGTGTGACGTATAAAGTGTTCGATGATAAGGACATCGTGAATCTTCTCGATGAGAATGTCATTGATATGGCTACTGCCCCGCGTGATGCGTATGCCTCGCTGAAGCAGCTGGACCAGGTGAATATTCTGCAATCGCCAGAGCTGTCTTATGAATACATAGGATTTAAATTTGGATCTTGGGATCATGAGTCCCAGAAGATTGTCATGGATAACCCGAAATTCGCGGATAAACGTCTGCGGCAGGCTATGTATTATGCGCTGGATCGTGAAGGGATCATTAACCAATATTCCTACGGTCTCGGCAGTCTGATTGAAACACCGGTCCCCAGCTCAAGCTGGGCGAAGATTCCTGATTCAGAAATCAATACATATCCCTACAGTCCGGAGAGGGCTAAGGCGCTGCTGAATGAAGCGGGATATGTGGACAGGGATGGCGACGGATTGCGGGAGGACCCGAAAGGCGCTCCATTTGTTATTCATTATGATGCAATGACGGGAAGCACAACTGCAGAAGCACGGACGCGCGCTATTCTGCAGAATTGGCGTGATGTTGGACTGGATGTACGGTTAAATGGCGGGCAGCTTAAGGATCTTAATACTTTTTATGAAGCTGTAGAGAATGATGATCCCTCAGTCGAGCTTTTCAACGGAGTATGGGGGCTGGCCAGCGACCCGGACCCGTCCGGGTTATGGAGGGAAATTGATCTGTGGAATTATCCGCGCTTCAGTTCAAAACGCAATGAAGAATTGATCCGGGAAGGCGTGGGAATCAAATCTTATGATAAAGAGCACCGCAAGCAGGTCTATTACGAATGGCAAAAATTAGTGAATGAGGAAGTGCCGATGATCTTTTTTGCTGAGCGCATAAATATAACGGCCGTCAACAAACGTCTGCAGAACGTAAAGGTTAATTCGATGAGCAACATTATTGACCCGCAGACATGGTGGATACAGGAAGAAAATTAACAACAGCGAAGCTCTGGAGCCGCCGCCTGGTGCAGGCGGATACTGCAGCTTTGCTGTTTTTTTTGCAAAATACGAATCAAAATCAAGTTTTGTGCGTCATATACTTTATAGAATACAAGTAGCTCCAGTACTAAACTTGTCGTTATTTGTTGTTTCTTTTTGGGCGCCAAGTGATTACAATAGAAATATTGTTTATGTGTCAAAGGGGTGTTTCCAAGTTTATTCTACAATTAGAATGACCCGAATTCCTGAAAGGGGGGAATCATAACACTGAATCGGGGCAACCCATAACAGCCAAGAAAAGCCCAACCATGACTGCCTGGAACCCTCCCGGCAAGCATTGAAAATAGATCGCGAGCAATCATATATACATTCCACCATAAAGAAGGAATCAAAAATCATGAAAAAATTCAAAAAAATGAAAAAAAGATATATCATCCTGATTGCTGCGCTGGTGGTAATCATTGGCGGCGGCTTCCTGTTCCAAAAACCGCTGGCCGTACTGGCCTTTGATCTTTTTCTGTCGGATCGGGTCGAGGATAAGCTGAAGCAGGAATCCTACCAGCCTCTCGTTAATGACGGCACTACTACGGTCAAACCCGAACCGGTTGTTTACAAAAGCGACCCGTTCTCTCTAATGCTGCTGGGGACAGACCAGCGCGAGAATGAGACTGCCCGTTCGGATACGATGATCTACGCGGTTATTCGTCCGGAGGATTACAAGATTCTGCTCATCTCCATACCGCGGGATACCTACACCGAGATCATTGGCCATGACGACAATAAAAAGGATAAAATTACGCATGCCTATGCTTTTGGCGGGCAGCAGATGGCCAAGGACACTCTGGAAAACCTGCTCGGACACGATATTCAATATTATGCCACCATTAATTTTCAAGGCTTGAAAGATGCGGTGGATGCAATTGGCGGCGTTCCGCTGCCGATCAAAAAAGATATTGTGAACAAAGGCAAGGATCATGAAAAATTCACCATCAAAGGCGGCAAGTCCAACTATAATGGGGAAGAGGCGCTTAATTATACCCGTTACCGTGAGGACAGCGACTTCAACCGCACCAAACGGCAGCAGGTTTTCATTGATGTCGTTGCGAACAAAATGCTGTCCATCAGCCAAATTGGAAACATCCCGGAGCTGCTGGACATTATGGGCGATAACTTTAAGACGGACATTCAGCCATCGATGATTATCAGCCTGGCCAAAAAGTTTATGGGCGGCAAGGATATGGACATCTCCAGCTTCACTGTGATGGGTGAGGGCGAACGTATCGGCGGAATTTATTATGATATTGTAGATGAAGAGGACCTCACTGAAGCTAAGGCCATGATTGACAATTGGATGAACGCCAGCACGCCGGTAGACCAATTAATCGAGCCGGGAAAAGCGCAAAACGCGCTGGAGCCTGCGGCTACAGCCGCAGCACAGTAATCCCCCCTAAAAAGAATAAGCAGGAACTGCAGCAGCCATATACAATCTTAATGGCTGCTGCTTGCTGTTCTCATGGTATAATGGATTGGAACGGATAAATTGGCTAAGACGTATAAGTACGGATGAATAATAATGCCTTCGGAACTCTTTGAGGAGGATCAAGAGATGAATATTGCGTTTTTTTTACTTCCGAAACAAGAGGTCGCCTGCGTAACCCTGGATTCAACGCTGCGCCAGACTCTCGAACGGATGGAATTTCACCGCTATACGGCAGTACCGATTCTGAACCGGAATGGAGAATATGCCGGGACGGTAACGGAAGGCGATCTGCTGTGGTATATGAAGGATTCAGGTGGAGCGGTGACTTTCGAAAATGCTTCAAAATATCTGTTGAAGGATGTTCCGCTGCGGATGAATAATCTGCCGGTGTCCATTGATGCGGATATGGAGGATTTGATTAATCTGGCCAAGGTGCAGAACTTTGTGCCCGTGGTCGATGACATGAACCGGTTTATCGGCATTGTCCGCCGGAGTCAGATTATTGAGTATTGCGAGAAGGTGGTTTCCCGCCAGTCGCAGGAATCGTTATAAACTTTTATTACCGGCAGTTGAGTAAGATGTACCAAGGCCTGTATTTCCGGCGGTCACGGAATGCGGGCCTTTTTTGAAAGCGCAGCCCTTGAATTTCCGGACGGTGGACGTCCCGTGTAGCTGGGAAATATTTATGCTATAATTGAGAATAATGTTTTTTGCCGGAGGTAGAGAGACTGTGCCCAATGTGCCGAAGGACCTGGATGTGGCGAAACGCGCCAAAGTAATTGAATGGTTGAAGACTGAAGTAATTGATCAAGTCTCACGGTTGTTTAAAGCGCTCTGGGAAGGCAGCACCGCGCGTGTAGGAGACAGTCTGGCCAGCCTGATCATGAGCTCCTACATTCTGGGACGCAGACTGGGCATCCCGTATCGCGAGCTTGACGATCTTCTGATGGAGAAGCTTAGAAAGCACAGGCAGGAAGGGCATCAACTGGAAGAGTGGTACCAGGATATATCTGCATTAGAAGATCATATGCGTAAGAGGTGAATACTGTTGAAATTTCGTTGGACATCGGTGGCATGGAGCATAGCGTATCTTCTGTTGCTGCTCTCGTTATCAACCCCACTGCTCATTATCACTACACTATTTATGATTATACCGGCAGTAGTATTGTTCACTACTCTGAATACAAAGCAGTTTATTATTCATATTCTGCCTGTATTGCTGATTGTCGGTCTGATCACACCCGTCTATGTCTTAATAGCGGTCTATTTCTTAATCCCCGCCTTGGTGATGGGACGGTGGTATAAGAAACGCTCTTCAGCGATGTCCACTCTGCTTGCCGGAATGATTACCATCCTTGGCGAATTCCTGCTGCTGCTGCTGCTCGGGACAGCATTGTTCAATTTTGACCTCACCACCTATGTGAATGATGTGCTGCAAATGGTGAATTCACCGCTATCGGAGCTGGGGGCCGGCAATCCGCTGATGTCCGAATTGAAGCTCTCCTCGGAGGACGTAAGTACAATTAGCCATATGACTGTCCAGATCATTCCAATGACACTGATCATCAGCTCGTTTATGATAGCTGTGATCACGCACTCCATTGTCCGTCCGATTCTGAACAGCATGGAATATGCCGTTCCGCGAATGAAGCCGGCCCGTGAGTGGAGACTGCCGAGATCGTTCATCTGGTATTATCTGCTGGGTGTCGTGCTCAGCCTCGTGTTTGGGGGGGCAGACAGCGGATTCATGCCGATGATATCGGATAATCTGCTGCCGCTGCTAAGGATTGCTTTTATCATTCAGACCATCGGGTTCCTGTTCTTCCTGGTCTATGAGCGGAAATGGAGCAAGGTTGTGGCGCTCCTGCTGGCAATCCCCGTAATTTTGATGCCGGGGCTGTGGATTATCGGTATAGTCGACCTGGCGTTCCCGCTGCGCGAGCTTGTGACGAAATCGAAACGATAGGGTGAGAGCTCATGCCAAAATTTCTGCAAAGACGCTGGCACGGCTATCATACCGTATGGGCGTTTATGCTGCTGCTGCTGCTAATTATAGTAGTCAGTTTCTATAACTGGGTTATTGGTGTCGCCAGTCTGTTTCTGGCCGGGACCCTCTGCTTCTCCATGCTGCAGGCAGAGCTCTCGTTCCGGCGGAATCTGGTGGAATATATCAATGGGCTATCCTTTCGAATTAAGCGGGTTGAGGGTGAAGCGGTCAGTATGCTTCCGCTGGGCATTATCCTGTACAGTGAGGACCGTAAGGTGGAATGGAACAACCGCAGCGCTGGTGATATTTTTTCACGGAAGTCTTTGGTTGGAGAAGAAATTGAGGAACTGCTGCCTGACGTTATGCCTTCCGCGGCTGGACATGTACCGGCCAAACGGGAAGCTTCCAAAGAAAATGCACTGAAGGAGATCCGGAAGGAAATAGCAGTGGATGAAAGCCATTACCAGGTGGTAATCATCCCCAGTGAGCGCCTGCTGTATCTGTATGATATCACTGAGCTTGTAGTGCTGCGCGAACGCTATGAGGAGGAAAGGCTCGCAATCGGCATTGTGATGATGGATAATCTCGATGAAGCGGCCCAAGGCATGGACGATCAGCAGCGCACGTCCCTGATCGCCAAGGTGGCCAGCGAGATTACGGAGTGGAGCAAGCAGTTTGAAGTGTACCTGCGCCGGCTGTCTTCGGAGCGGTATCTCATGCTGCTCAATCACCGCAGCCTGCAGGCGCTCGAAGAAAGCCGGTTCGTGATTCTGGATGAGGTGCGGGAAATGACCGCAGATCTCAAGGTGCCGATGACGCTGTCCATCGGACTCGCCTATGGTTCGGAGTCTGCCAGTGAGCTCGGGGCGCTGGCACAGTCAAGCCTGGATATGGCCCTCGGCCGGGGCGGAGACCAGGCGGCCGTGAAGGCAGGCCAGCGGCTGTCCTTCTATGGCGGCAAGAGCAATGCAGCGGAGAAGCGCACGAGAGTGCGGGCCCGTGTGATTGCGCATGCCCTGCGCGATCTGATGCAGGAAAGCGACCGCGTGCTGATCATGGGCCACCGGACGCCTGATATCGATGCGGTAGGGGCTTCAATCGGTCTGCTGAAGGCGGCTCAGATGTACAATGTGGAAGCTAACATTGTGATGGAGACACCGAATCCGTCCATCACCCGGATGATGGAGCAGATCCGCCGGGATGAGGGGCTGAACAAGTCCTTTATTTCTACGGAACAAGCTCTTCAGGTCATGACGGAGCACACCCTGCTGATTGTGGTGGATACCCATAAGGCATCCATGACAATGGAGCCGCGCCTGGTGCAGTATGCCAGCCGCATTGTTGTCGTTGACCATCACCGCAGAGGTGAGGAATTCATAAATGATGCTGTGCTGGTCTACCTGGAGCCTTATGCCTCGTCTACCTGCGAACTGGTAACAGAGCTGCTGCAGTACATTCATGACAAGATCAAGCTCAGTCCGCTGGAAGCTACGATGCTGCTCGCCGGAATTACAGTGGACACCAAGCATTTTGCGCTCCACACCGGCTCCAGAACCTTTGAAGCCGCAGGGTTTCTGCGCCGGGTCGGGGCGGATACGATTCTGATTCAGCGGATGCTGAAGGAGGATCTGCAAGAGTATATTTCCAAAGCGGAAATTATCAAACATGCCCGGATGGTGTATGATCATATAGCGCTGGTTGTGACGGAGCCGGGGATGAAGATTCCGCAGCTGCTGATTGCCCAGACGGCGGATACACTGCTGGGCATGACGAACGTGGTGGCTTCATTTGTCATCAGCGAGCGGCCTGACGGCCTTATTGGCATCAGCGCCCGGTCGCTGGGACGGATGAACGTGCAGGTTGTTATGGAAAAGCTGGGGGGCGGCGGCCACTTGTCCAATGCTGCCGTACAGCTTGAAGGAACAAGCAAGGAAGCAGAAGCCAGACTGCTTGCAGTGCTGGCCGAAATTGAAGCGAAAGAGGGGCTGTTCGAATGAAGGTCATTTTCATAAAAGATGTTAAGGGTCAAGGAAAAAAAGGACAGGTTAAAGAGGTATCAGAGGGCTATGCATCCAACTTCCTGCTGCCGCGGGGTTTGGTTCGCCCGGCTACTGAAGGCAACGTAAAGACGCTGGAGAATCAGGCGGCTGCAGAAAAGCGCCGCAAGGATCAGGAGAAAGAGGAAGCTGTTCAGCTGGGGAAGAAGCTTGATGAACTGACGCTGACGCTGAAGGCCAAAGCAGGCGAAGGCGGCCGGCTGTTCGGTGCCATTACCAGCAAACAGATCGGTGAAACGCTGACAGCTGCCCACGGCATTACCATTGACAAACGCAAAATCGAACTGAGTGATCCAATCCGCCATGTGGGCACATTTCAGGTAACGGTGAAGCTGCATACTGAAGTAAAGGCTAACCTCACGGTTCAGGTAACGGAGGAGTAAGATGGGTGGAGATCTCTTTTTCGATCGGATTCCCCCGCAGAACCTGGAGGCGGAGCAGGCCGTAATCGGTGCTGTGCTCCTGCAGGATGAAGCGCTGATTACCGCGATGGAGCGGGTGAATACCGAAGACTTCTACGATAAACCGCATCAGATGATATTTGAAGCGATGGTGCAGCTCGGAGAAGAGAGCCAGCCGATTGACCTGGTTACACTGACGTCCAGACTGCAGGACAAGGGACAGCTTGAGGATATCGGCGGAGTGAGCTATCTGGCGAAGCTGGCACATGCGGTACCGACTGCGGCCAACGTCGATTATTATGCCCAGATCATTGAAGAGAAGGCGATGCTGCGCCGTCTCATCCGTACAGCAACTCAGATTGTCAGCGAAGGTTATACCGGCGGGGAAGATGTAGCTAATATGCTGAGCGATGCCGAGCGGCGGATTCTGGAAATCTCCAACCGGCGCAGCGGCAGCGGGTTTATTGCGATCCGTGATGTACTCATGCAGGTGTTTGACCGTGTAGAATTGCTTCATCAGAATAAGGGCGGCACTTCAGGGATCCCTACCGGCTTTGTGGATCTCGATCATATGACCAACGGCTTTCAGCGCAATGATCTGATTATTGTGGCTGCCCGGCCTTCTGTAGGAAAAACAGCGTTTGCGCTGAATATTGCCCAGAATGTAGCGGTGCGGGCCAAAGAGACTGTAGCTATCTTTAGCCTGGAAATGTCGGCGCCGCAGCTGGTACAGCGTATGATCTGCGCTGAAGCCAATCTGGATGCCAATATTATGCGTACCGGTGACTTCAAAAGCGATGATGACTGGTCGAAGCTGACGATGGGCATTCAGTCGTTATCCGAATCAGAAATCTATATTGATGATACTCCCGGTGTTACGGTTACGGATATCCGGGCCAAATGCCGCAGACTGAAGAAGGAAAAGGGCCTCGGCATGATCGTTATCGACTATTTGCAGCTCATTCAAGGGCGCGGCAAGGCCGGCGAGAACCGCCAGCAGGAAGTATCGGAAATCTCCCGTACCTTGAAGCAGATTGCCCGTGAGCTCGATGTTCCGGTCATTGCCCTGTCCCAGCTCAGCCGTGGGGTAGAACAGCGTCAGGATAAACGTCCGATGATGAGTGACCTTCGTGAATCCGGTTCGATCGAGCAGGATGCCGATATCGTGGCCTTCTTATACCGTGACGATTATTATAACCAGGATACCGAGAAGAAAAATATCATCGAAATTATTATTGCCAAACAGCGTAATGGTCCCGTGGGCACCGTAGAGCTTGTGTTTCTGAAAAATTTCAACAAGTTCGTCAACTACGAGCGTGCTCATAACGAACCGTTTGCAGGTTAGGCAGTTTTCGCACAATATCCGAACGATCACACATTTCCTTGTGGGATCGTTCGTTTTTATTTGACTTTAAAAAGTCCCGCTGTTACACTGATTATTGTGCTTTAGCGGGTTAAACCGCTGGGCGTCCGGAGGGCTGCGTACATAAGAAGCACGTACAGAGCCCATATTATGAAAAATAATGGTGCTAAAGCGAGCACCTACGGAGGAATGAACATGTCAACGGTAGTCGTCGTGGGAACACAATGGGGAGACGAAGGCAAAGGCAAGATCACGGATTTTCTGGCAGAGAGCGCAGATGTGGTCGCCCGGTATCAAGGGGGTAACAATGCCGGTCACACGATTCTGATTGACGGGAAGAAATTCAAGCTGAGCTTGATTCCATCAGGCGTATTTTACAAAGAGAAAACTTGTGTCATCGGCAACGGAATGGTTATCAACCCTGAGGCTCTGATTCAAGAAATTAATTATATTCATGAGAATGGCTTTGACACCAAGAATCTGGTGATTAGTGACCGTGCCCATGTCATCATGCCTTATCATATGCTGCTGGATGCACTGGAAGAGGACCGCAAAGGCCCGAACAAGATTGGGACTACCCGAAAAGGGATTGGCCCGGCTTACATGGATAAGGCCGCCCGCAACGGTATCCGTATTTCTGATCTGATGGATGCAGAGGAATTCGAGCTGAGACTGCGCCACTTAATGAAAGAAAAGAACCAGGTGATTACTCAGGTATACGGAGCTGAAGCGCTGGATGTAGAAGAGGTTCTGACCAAATACCTCGAATATGCAGAAGTTCTCCGCAGCTATGTTACGGATACGTCTGTTGTGCTAAACGATGCTATTGATGCCAATTCCAAAGTGCTGTTCGAAGGTGCGCAAGGTGTAATGCTTGATATCGACCAAGGAACGTATCCGTTCGTGACTTCATCCAATCCATCTGCAGGCGGGGTCTGCATCGGTTCCGGCGTAGGTCCGTCCAAGATTCAACAGGTTATCGGTGTCGCCAAGTCCTATACTACCCGTGTTGGCGATGGCCCGTTCCCTACGGAACTGAATGATTCTATCGGCGACTATATCCGTGAGACCGGACATGAGTACGGTACAATCACTGGGCGCGCCCGCCGCGTAGGCTGGTTTGACAGCGTAGTGGTGCGCCATGCCCGCCGTGTCAGCGGAATCACCGGTTTGTCCCTGAACTCGCTGGACGTTCTCAGCGGCTTGGAAACCGTGAAGATCTGCACAGGCTATAAATACCGTGGGGAAGTTATCACTCACTATCCGGCCTCGCTGAAAATGCTGGCGGAATGCGAAGCCGTCTACGAGGAGCTTCCAGGCTGGAGTGAGGATATCACTACGGCGAAGACGCTGGCAGACCTGCCGGTAAATACACGGAAATATGTGGAGAGGGTATCGGAGCTTACTGGCATCCCGATCTCAATTTTCTCCGTAGGCCGTAACCGCGAGCAGACTAATCAAGTACTGCCGATCTATATCTAAGCTTGAATATCCGTTTTATCCTTTGAGGGGCCTCAGTTGAGGCTCCTTTTTCAAAATATATTTTTATGTTTTGGGGAAACTGACTTCCCCTTTAACTGTAATACAGTGTGAAAAAATGTGGATATCTTGGAAGCCTCACAGGAATATCCGCGATGCAGGAGGATAGGGCTCCATCCGCGGACTGCAGCGGACAGAGGAGCCCTTATTTTGCCAAAAATCTTACTTTTTCAGTAGTTACGGACTCAGGAGCCGTTATAACGTTCGATGGAGCCTGGAATAAAGGGGAAAGGGAGAAATAAAGGCATCTCTGTCCGTTAGTCCTGCGGAATAGCCGAATCTTCTCTCCATAAAGGCTCTCCTGTCCGTAACGGCTGCGGATCAATCGCGAAGGAATAGAGCGATCCGTCTTCACCGGCTTCCTCGCAGGTGCTAGTTGGAAAAAGGGAACTTATTTTTCCGAAAATCAAGAAATTCTGAGATTTAAGTGGAAAAAGTAAAACTAATTGGGCCACATTTCTGGTCCAATGGCGAAATGGGCTGAATTAGTGTCCCTTTTTCCACTTCATCTGCCCGAGGATAGGGTACTTCGGCAAATTAGTTAACCTTTTTCCACTTAAAAAGTTGCCGTAGAATTCATGGGGAGTCGTTCTCCCGGTAACGCTAGAACCAAGACGGCTGCGCTGTCCCGTGAGAGGACGCACAGCCGTTTTGGTTATGTTATTCAGACAGTCTCTTTATCCGCCCAGACGTTTCCCAGTCTCTGTTCTAGTCAATACTGGAAGAATAGAAGAACCAAAGGCCTGATTCTCCGGAGATTGGCAATGAACAGAAGAAGCAAGGGAGAGATGAAGATGAAAATCGTAAAACATGCGCTTGCCGTCTGCCTGATTATGGTGCTGGCGAGTGCGCTATCCATTTTGACCACAGCCTTTGTCGTCAATACGTATATTCAATCCGTACTGGCAAGCTTTGATATCAAGCTGGACGGGCCAGAGCCGGGTATCGGCGGATTCATGAAAAGTCTGACTGGGATGAACTCAAAGCCTGCCTCAGACCAAACAGAGGAGCAGAAAGTTACAGCCCCCCGTGATCAAGAGAAGGATACAAGCGGGGCGGACGGTACCGTCAGCAGCGATGTAAACGGCAGCGGCAAGAAAGCAGGGGAGGAAGATGCCCCTGAGGATGCTCTGCCTGTGATGGGGGAAGCGTCCATTAATGAGGAGCAGAGCGGAAGTGCCCTTGATCAGAAATTGGTAATGACACCAGAGGCGATGAAGGACTTGAAGAATAATTTGCCCGCCGATGAAAAAACCAATATTTTCAATATTTTAATGGCAAAGCTGCCGCAGGAGGAAATGCAAAAAATATCCAAGGCAATGGAGGATGGCCTGACGGAGAGTGAAGTCAAGGATCTGCAGCAGGTCATAGCGAAGTACGTAGATCAAGAAGAATACGATACCCTAATGAAAATGCTTACACCGGAAACTGCTGGCCCTTCGCAAAATTAAAACTGTCACTTTTTGGACACGGGCACGCTGTTTAATCGTCATACTTTTGGGAAAAACCCGCTAAATTGGCGGGTTTTGTCGTGTGTGTAAAGTTGAAATATTTCTCCCGGCTGTGGTACAGTAAAAAAGGACTACAAAGGGTTAATTTTTTGTAACCTTTTTCATGTGCCTTACAACTTGATTATTCACACTAACGCAAATAGAAAAATAAATGCTCCAGCATATATAAAAGGGGACGTAAAACAAAGCTTGACCGCTCTTTGCAGTGGGAATGGGCGGACTGAAAGGGAGAGTTTCATGAAGGGATTTAAGTTCATGCGCCAGGTGGGGAAGCTGCGAAACGAGGACGCGCGTTCCGTAGAACCCGGTGCAGCAAGTCAACAGGGCAGCGATGCCGCTAGCGATACTGATGTCTTTCATCAAGAAACCAAACCCCGGAGATTACGGCGCTCCTGGATTGCGGCCTCCGCTGGTCTGGTGCTGCTGGGTGCCTTTCTGGTCGGAGCCGAAAAAAGATATGTGACCGCCAATACGGTAACTTATTACAAGGTTCTGGTGAAGGGCGAGGAAATCGGCAAAATTAGCCAGGAGACTGAGCTCGATCAGCTGTTTGAACAGAAGCGGAAGGAATACCAAGTAAAGTATCCCGAGTCGGTGATGGTACTGCAAACGGACGGGATTACAACAGAAGCGGAAAGAGCTTTTAAACCCCAGATTGACAGCCGTAAAACACTGGATAAGCTGGACGGTATGCTCAAAGCTTATGCTGTAGGCGTCCAATTAACGGTAGACGGTGAGGTGCTTGGAACCGTAAAGGACCAGGAGACTGCAGCGGCGGTATTAAAAGGTGTGAAGGAGCACTATCTGCCGCAAGCTGAAGCATCCACAGGAGCCCGGCTCAAGAAAACGGCGGCTGCAAGTTCGGCCAAGGCATCGAATACAGGCGCTGACACCATAGAATCCGCGGCGATCCGGGAGAAAGTGTCCATTGTGCCGGTCAAAGCCGATCCGAACAAGGTTTTAAGTGTAGATGAAGCGGTCAAGGCGCTTACAGAGGGAAAAGAAGAGCCGTTGACGTATACGGTCCAGGAAGGCGATACGATCTCGGGAATCGCCAAGCTGTACGATACGACACAGGCTGAGATTTTCAAGAACAATCCTACGGTTAAAGAACTGACACTGCAAATTGGGGATACTCTGCAATTGACGGTACCACAGCCCCCCCTTACGGTTGTTACCGTAGAGCAGGTGGCGGAACAGGTGGTGACCGAGCCGGAAGTGATTGTCCGCACGAGCGATCAGCTCACCGCCGGCAAGAGCAAAGTGGTCCGTCCCGGACAGACCGGTCTCAAAACCATGCAATACCGCTTGACCAAAGAAAATGGACAGGTCGTCAAGGAAGAATGGCTGGGGCAGACCGTGGTGCAAGCATCACTGCCGGAAGTGGTGTACCGTGGAACGAAGGTGGTCGGAGAAGGTACAGGGATGTTCGCCTGGCCCGTTAGCGGGGCGACGATTTCCAGTAGCTACGGCGAACGTTGGGGCCGCGTACATAAGGGCGTCGATCTGGTATCCGGCAACCGTACAATCAAAGCAGCCGATGCTGGGACGGTCAGCTTCGCTGGCGTTCAAAACGGGTATGGCAACGTGGTTATTGTGGATCATCATAACGGTTATATCACGTATTATGGACATCTTAGCAGAATTTCAGTCTCTCAGGGACAGCGGCTTGAGCAGGGTTCACCCATCGGAATCATGGGCAGCACCGGACGTTCAACCGGAACACATCTGCATTTTGAAATCCGCAAGAACGGGACCGCGATCAATCCTATGAAGTATCTGCAATAATTCATATCTTAAGCTCAGGGCCGTCCGATTTCGGGCGGCTTTTAAAAATTCAAGCGTTTATATGTTTCACGCCAGGGCAAGATTGCTTATCGTAGGGTGTGACGCCAGGACAGGTATGTTAAAATAGGAGCATCAATGATAAGTTTGGTTAGAAAGGTGAAGCGGAGCATATGCAGATGGGGACGATTCTGGTAGTAGACGATGAACAGCCTATTGCTGATATATTGAAATTCAATTTGGAAAAAGAGGGCTATGAGGTGATCTGCGCCTTTGACGGCAACAGTGCAGTAGAGCTGGCATTGTCCAAACGGCCCGATCTGATGCTGCTCGATCTCATGCTTCCCGGCAAGGACGGCATGGATGTCTGCCGTGAGGTGCGTTCAGCGCATCTGGATATCCCGATTATTATGCTTACCGCCAAAGACGGGGAGATAGACAAAGTACTGGGACTGGAGCTTGGCGCAGATGATTATGTGACCAAGCCGTTCAGCACGCGGGAGCTGCTGGCCAGAGTCAAAGCCCAAATGCGGCGCCAGCATAAGCCGGCTCCCTCGGAAGCTCTCAGTGAACCGCTGGAAAGCAAGCAGGGGATACATCATTTCGGCCTTTTTGTGGATACCGATATGTATATGGTCTACAAGGAGGGCGAACCGCTCGATCTGACACACCGCGAGTATGAGCTGCTCTATTATATGATCCGCCACGCCGGCAAGGTAATGACCCGGGAGCATTTGCTGCAGGCCGTATGGGGCTTCGAGTATTTCGGGGATGTGCGGACCGTCGATGTGACGATTCGCCGTCTGAGAGAGAAGATTGAGGAGAATCCCAGCAAACCGGAGTATATTTTTACCCGGCGCGGACTTGGTTATTTGATGCATAGCCCCAAAAGCGGAGGGCTGTGATGAAGGGACTGTCCTTTTTCCGGACGATACAGGCCAAGCTTATTATTATTTATGTGCTGCTGATTCTGATTGCCATGCAGCTGATCGGTGTGTATTTTGTCAGCTCGATGAAGAATTCACTAACCGATAATTTCACCAAGGATCTGAAGGCACGGGCGGAGATGCTGTCCATTCTGACCGCCGATAAGTTCGGCAGCGAAGCCGGAACGGCAGATGAAGAGACCGCTGTGGAGAGTCTGCGCGGAATGGTCAACAATCTGTATATCAATGGTGCCGAAATTCAGGTGCTGGATGCAAGCGGCAAGATTATCACCACTTCGGTGCCTTCGCAAAATGACTATGTGGGCCAGCGCAATACACAGACGGTAGTCAGCCGTGCCCTGCAGGGAATCAGCGACAACGAGGAATATATTATCGCGGATGATAATGTGCGCAAGAAGGTAGTCGCCAAGCCGGTGCTATCCGGTGACAAGGTGGTTGGGGCGATTTATATTGCTGCCGATATGAAGGATCTGTATGCCACCATCAGCCGGATCAACAGTGTATTTCTCTCCGGGCTGCTGCTGGCGCTGGCGCTGACAGCCGTTCTTGGTGTTATTCTGGCGCATACGATCACCCATCCGATCAAGGAAATGACCCGTCATGCCACCGCTGTGGCGGAAGGACGCTATAACCGCAAGATGCCGGTGTTCGGCAACGACGAGATTGGCCAGCTAAGCCAGGCCTTTAATTATATGACAGGCAGACTGCGGGATGCCCTGTCCCAGAATGAAGAGGAAAAGGAGAAGCTGGCCTCCATCCTTGCCAATATGAGTGACGGCGTTGTTGCCACCGATGAGAGCGGCGGAGTGATTCTGATGAACACCCGGGCAGCACATATGCTGGGTTCGGAGGGTCCGCTTCCCGAAGGCGCTCCCTTGGATGAGCTGCTGGGCCTGGATCATGAGCAGTCCGGCTCGCTTGCCCAGGGCAATGCCCAGTCAGCCATGCTTCATCTGTCCCCAATGGGCGGAGAGGATCCTAACATTGTGCGGGTGACCTTCACGCCGATTCACCGCCGGGAAGGCGGAGGGATTGCGGGGACGATTGCGGTTCTGCAGGATGTTACTGAGCAGGAAAATCTGGAAGAGTCCCGCCGCGAGTTCGTGGCGAATGTGTCCCATGAGTTGCGGACGCCGCTGACGACCATCAAAAGCTATGCTGAAGCCCTGGATGACGGCGCACTTGAAGATCCGCAGCTTGCTGTGCGGTTCGTTGGCGTCATCCGCAATGAAACAGAGCGCATGATCCGTCTTGTGACAGATCTGCTGCATCTCTCACGCCTGGATTCGAAGGAATCCAGCCTGCGCATTCAGCAGACGGATATCTCCGAAATGCTGGAGGATGTGGCCGACCGCTTCTCCTTTCAAATCCGCCAGAAGCGGATTCATATCAGTACCAGAGTCCGTGAGGATGTGGCGAGTGCCTGGCTTGACCGGGATCAAATCGACCAGGTACTGGGCAATCTTGTTTCCAATGCGCTGAAGTATACGCCGGAAGGCGGGATGATTCAATTGGAAGCCTTGAAGAATGAAGAGGGAATGCTGGCGATATCCGTCCGGGATTCCGGTATAGGTATTCCCAAGAAGGATATCGAACGGATCTTTGAGCGGTTTTACCGGGTGGACAAAGCCCGCTCCCGCAATATGGGGGGCACAGGCCTCGGGTTGTCCATTGCCCGGGAAATTGTCAAAGCGCATGGCGGCTCCATATCCCTCCAATCCGAATTGAATGAGGGCTCACTCGTTATCTTTACCTTGCCTTTGAAGCAGGAAGGGGGGAGTGCGTCATGAAAGAAAAAGTAAAATCCTGGATTCTTACACTGCTCGTATTTGGAAGCCTTGTAGAGAGCTATTATCTGATTTACCGGCTGCCGGGCAGTGATTCTGCGGTCATGTCAGAGAATTTGTATGTAAAGACTGACAATATGGGGCCGGAGGAAAAGGTAGAGAACCTGCTATATCCCGACAAAATGATTATTCATATGGGGCAGAGCAAGCATACGCTTTTCTATCCCAATACTACCTTCTATAATCTGATTCTCAACCGCCTGAAAGGCCGGGGCTTTGAGAGCTTCCAACGGCGGTCGGTGCAGGACTTCGACTGGAACAAAATCCGGAATGAAAATCCGGGCATCGAGCTGTCGTTCGGTTCAGGCATTCCCGTAACCCTGCTGCAGCGTGTAATGCAGCTGTCGCCGGATTCGCTGTTTGAAGGGGAGAGCATTGACCGGATTTGGATTTACAATATCAAGAATGATTCCAAAGCGCATGCTGTCTTCTTCAGTACCCGGGGCGATATCGTGTATGAAGCGGCCAAGGCCGATCTCACAGTGCAGGATGTGCAGCAGCATGTGGACTTCGGCAGCGACCTGACGAATTATAAGGCTGTGAACGGTGATTATTATGTGCCGGCAGCGAAGGTATCCATGGTTGAAGTTGAAATGCCGCTGGGCATGTATACCATTCAGCAGATGCAGAGCAATCTTTTTTTTGATGCGGGAAGTACCCGATATATTCCGGAAAAAGACGGCTCTGAGATTTATACGGACAGCAAACGCAGTCTCCAGGTGGACCAAGAGCAGAACTGGATGAGCTACAGCGATCCGGCTGCTCTTCCAGCCGGAGAGAGCACACCGGCCAAGGATGCGCTGGAGGCCGTTGATTTTGTCAATGAGCACGGGGGCTGGAATGGAACCTACCGGCTGGCGGCAACGGAAGAAGGCAGGCAGGAGCGCAAAGTCTCCTTTCAGCAGTTCTATGGCTCTTCACCTTATGGCTCATATCCGATTATCAGCCAGCCGCAGCTGCAGTACGGGGTAATTAATCTGGAACTGCAGCAGGGAACTGTATCCTCTTATGAGCGTTCGCTAATGTTTGTAGATGAGACCAAAGCGGTTAAGAGAATTGTGGACCTGTCGTTTGGAGAAAGGCTGGAGAACCAGTTAGCGCGGCTCAGTCAGGCATCAGTGGTGAAGGAGCTTACCCCAGCCTATGTCCCCGAAGTACAGGGAGAGAAGCTTCGGCTGATTCCGGTATGGCGGGTCACGCTTAACGACGGCACTGTGCTCACGCTGAATTAAGCGTGCAGCTAACAAAAACATTTGAGGAGGACAAGGTATGGACTGGGGAAGAGCAAAAAATGTGCTGATATACGCCTTTCTGGTGCTGAATCTGCTGCTGTGCTACCAGCTCTGGATTGATCTGCGGGATCAGGCCAGCGCCAACCTTGATTTCACCTCCTTGTCCCAGGACACGCAAGCTGTCATGGAACAGAAAGACATCCGGGTTCTGTGTCCCATCCCGGCCGCCACACCGCAGCTGCCGGACATTACGTACCATTATTCTGGTGAGGAGCAGAACGAACCGCCCGTTGAGCTTAAGGAGCCGGTAGACAGCAAGCTGATCTATTCCTCATTCACCGAGCTTAGCACTGCATTGCAGGGACAGATCCCGGACATCGCCAATTACCGCTTCGATTCACAGGAAAGCGAGGTCGGCAAGTTCGTGCTTCATCCGCTGGTAGACAAGAAGTGGTCGCTGTTCAGGGTTAGGCTGGAGCTGATTAACAGTGATCAAAAAATAATCGCCTACCGCTGGCCGAAGATTGAGATTGGAGCCGGCAGCAGTGATAATGTGCAGAAGGTGCTTCCGGCCTCCCAGGCGCTCAGCAGTCTGATTGAGAAATATTTTCCGGAAAATTCAGTGGTGAAGGAAATTGAGCTCGGATATTACGGGGAACTGTTCAATTCCGAGAGCCAGGTAGCTTCGCCCATGTGGCGGTTCATGCTGGAGAATGGCAATGCCTACTACGTAGATGCCATAAGTGCGGACATTATCAGTCCCAAGACAACAGAGTAGAAGGAGCAGGGGAGAGAAATGGGAATATCTTTTACAGTGCTGTCCAGCGGTTCTACCGGGAATGTGACGGTGGTGCGCAACGGCGAAACGACACTAATGATCGACGCAGGCCTCAGCGCGAAGCGGATTGACGAGCTGCTGGCCATGCGCGAGCTGACCGGACAGGATATCGATGGAATTCTGGTTACGCATGAGCATTCGGATCATATTAAGGGACTCGGGGCGATGGCGCGCAAATATGATCTTCCGATCTATGCCAACACGAACACCTGGGGGGCGATTGAGAAGGGAATCGGCAATATTGCCGAGCAGAACCGGGTTGTTCTGGAGACGGGGCAGTATAGGGATTTCGGCAGTCTGCGGGTAGAGTCGTTCGCGATCTCGCATGATGCGGCTGAGCCGGTGGGGTATAACTTTTATGATGGCAAAGAGAAGCTGTGTGTGGCGACAGATCTGGGATATGTGAGCGACAAAGTGCGTACGGCGATCTCGGATGCCGATGTCCTTGTACTTGAAGCCAATCATGATATCGAGATGCTGCGGATGGGACGTTATCCCTGGAACACGAAGCGGCGGATTCTCGGCGATTTGGGCCATCTGTCCAATGAGGCGGCTGGTGCGGCGCTGAGTGAAATCCTTACAGGGCGGACCAAACGCACGTATCTGGCACACCTGAGCCGGGACCACAATATGATGGACTTGGCCAAAATGTCTGTGCGCGGAGCGATGGAAGACCGGGGCTGTTTTTTCAAAGACAGCGAGTTCAGACTCTGCGACACCTACTATGACCGGCCTACGCCATGGGATAAGGTGAGTCAGTCATAAGCTGATCCATATCCGTAATCTTGCGTTCCAGCTCCTGGCGTGAGAAGAAGCCCTTGTCAATCAGCAGCTCGATGATGGCGCTCTGGACAAGAATGAGATGATAGTGCTCATCTTTAAGATCGCCCAGCTTGCCGATAAATTGCACCAGATCCATACTGGCCGAAAAAGATTCCATTAGTACTCCTCCTTAAGCTGTAAACGGGTCAAAGCATGAAATAATTTACATGGATTTTACGTCAGAAAAAATACGGTACGACATCTGTGTGTGATACAATCAAATAGTAAGAATGGGATAGGTGTTCAGCTCCCTCGCTTCTATTATTGTAGTCTTTTAGGCTGCAAAATATTCCTGAAAAACAGTAATAATAAATCGCTAGGTTGCAAGAGTCGGAAGACAGATGTGTTGCTCTACCCCTGTACTTATATGGTGAATAAATAAGATGAAACCTTTTAGCGCTTCCTGGAGTCTAAGAGAAGATGAGGTTAACTCGGGCGTGGTTGCTTGGCGTTCAAGTCTTGAATGCAATAGCAATAGAGGGGAGAGGATGTAACGGTGGGACTGTTTGATGATGATTTCTATTCCACGAAAGTATCACGGCGCAGAAGCAGGATGCATGATGCCTCAAGCGGATCGGGCGGGCATAAATGGCCGCGCAGATCGCGGAGGGGGCTGGCTACATGGCAGGTAGCGATGATCTGTTCTGTAGTCAGTGCAGTGACGGCGGTGCTTCTGTTCAGTCTGGTGACAGGACAGCTGACCCATGAAAAAGCCGAATCACCGGCGGTAATCGGTAAGGTTGCTGCGAGCAGCGGTGATCCCTATGACCGGATTATTCAGGCTGCCGCTCTTGTACGCCCTGCGGTAGTAAGTATCATTAATCATAAGGAAGATAACAAGGAACTTAATATTCTCGATGAATCCGCACTCGGGTCGGGAGTTATCTATAAGAAGGACGACGGCAAGGCATTTATCATTACGAACAACCATGTGATTGAAGGCGCCGGCAAGCTGGAAGTGGTTACGGTCAACGGGGAGACCCGCAAGGCAACCCTTGTTGGGGCGGATAAAGTCAGCGATATTGCAGTACTCTCCATCGATGCGGAAGGCATTAAAACGGTTGCCCAAATCGGTGATTCTTCCAAGCTCCGGCTGGGGGAGACCGTCATTGCCATCGGCAATCCCCTGGGGCTGGGGGATACGCTGACCTCAGGTATCGTCAGTTATACAGAGCGGACGATTCCTGTATCCTTGAACCAGGATGGTGTATATGACTGGGAGCAGGAGGTCATTCAGACTGACGCTGCGATTAACGAAGGCAACAGCGGAGGTGCGCTGGTCGATCTGAATGGCAAGGTGATCGGTATCAATACCATGAAGATATCCGACACTGGCGTGGAAGGGCTAGGTTTCGCAATTCCGGCCAACCATGTGATGGAAACGGCGGATGAGCTGGCAGCCAAAGGCAAAATCGCCCGCTCCTACTTAGGTGTCTATTCGGTTGATCTGAACAATCCTTATGTGCCGCTGGCGGAGGATCAACGCAAGGAGCTGAACCTTCCGGACAGTGTAAAGGACGGAGTCGTTGTACTGGATGCGGTTGGACCAGCGAAGGTTGCCGGTTTACAGTTGAATGATGTAATCACGAAATTCGATAACCAGTCCATTACCTCTACGCTATCCTTGCGCAAGTATCTCTATGATCACACCAAGATCGGGGATGAGCTCAAGATTACCTTTTACCGTAATGGAGAAGTGAAGCAGGTCACGGTAAAACTTCTTGAGAAGCCGGAGGAATAAAAGCCGGTCGGGCAGTATATAATAAAAAGGCAGTCACATAAAGGAAGCGGTCAGGCCGTCCTTATCATTTTAGATTTTTTTAAGGACGGCACCCGTTTCTAAGCTGTGATTATGGGGTAAATGATAACATAGAGATTCAATAATTAAATGTATTTAGTACACTGGCAGCCCTTACATTGGAAAGTTAACCTAATAACTGAAAAAACGGAGATATTCGGATATGACTGCTTGCCTTTGTTATGGAGGTGTGGTAACATGAACTTAATCATATAATTGATACCTAATTCTCGTATTGAAAAGGGCTGTCAAGTGGAGTACAACCTTTTTCAATGTGTGAATTTTTTCTTTGTTTGAAGATAAAAAGAACATATTAATTTAAATTTGTGGAGGTAACACACATGCAAACAGGTACAGTTAAATGGTTCAACGCAGAAAAAGGATTCGGTTTCATCGAAGTTGAAGGCGGAAGCGACGTATTCGTTCACTTCAGCGCTATTACTGGCGACGGCTTCAAAACTTTGGACGAAGGCCAACGCGTTGAATTCAACGTTGTTCAAGGCAACCGTGGACCACAAGCCGAAAACGTTGTAAAACTGTAATAATAGAAGCTACCGTCCCCGCTTGTGAGAGTTGGGACGGTCTTTTTTTACAATATAAGGAATGATATGCCTTGTGCAATAAAGGTCCTTATATTACCCGTGAAACGGTTGCCGTCCTTACTATCAAGGACGGCAATGTCGTTTCTACTTGTCTGGATTCTCTGGCTTGTGACATAAAGGAAGGGAGGAACGGCAATGAACTACCGGAAGAAACCTTTGGAGGAAGTACCGGAGGAAAATACCGCAATTTGGGCCTGTACCAACGATGGATGTAATGGATGGATGAGGGATAATTTTGCATTCGAGCATGCGCCCTCTTGCCGTCTCTGTCACTCCCCCATGGAGCGCAGTATGAAGATGCTGCCGCAGCTGCTCAATTCCAATGGCGATCTGAAATCGCTGAAGAAGGGTATTTCCATTACCTGACCAATGCCTTTATGAGTCAAGACTTCTATAGAACAATGAACACATCCAAGACGGTTAAACCGTCTTATTTTTTTTGCTTTCTGGAGGTAATATTGTGATATTTGTCACAAATTTATTGAATTCTAAGCCCAAATAGGGTGTATAATGTGATAAATATCACACTTTGCCCTTTGGATTTTTGACAGAATAGACATATCGAATGGGAAGAAGGAAGGGGAGAAATATGGATACAGTGATGCTGTCGCGTATACAATTTGCGTCGACGACAATTTTTCATTATTTCTTTGTACCGGTATCAATTGGACTCGCGCTCTTGATTGCAATTATGGAGACGATGTATGTCAGAAAAGGCAATGATGAGTACAAACGAATGGCGCAGTTCTGGGGAAAGCTTTTCCTGATTAACTTCGCTGTGGGCGTAGTAACAGGAATTTTGCAGGAGTTTCAGTTCGGGATGAACTGGTCGGATTACTCGCGTTTTGTCGGTGATGTCTTTGGGGCTCCGCTGGCGATTGAAGCGCTGCTTGCTTTCTTTCTGGAGTCTACATTTATTGGAATCTGGATTTTTGGCTGGGATAAGGTATCCAAACGCGTTCACCTGCTCTCGATCTGGCTGGTAGCGCTCGGAACCATGCTGTCGGCTTTCTGGATTCTGCTGGCTAACTCGTTTATGCAGCATCCGGTAGGTTTTGCTGTCAATAATGGACGGGCGGAAATGAATGATATCTGGGCACTCGTTACGAACGGACAATTGCTGGTCGAGTTCCCCCATACGGTGCTGGCCGCTTACGCGACAGGGGCATTCCTGGTAACGGGAATTAGTGCATATAAATTGCTGAAGAAGCAGGATGTTTCCTTTTTCCGCAAATCGTTTGAGATTGCTGCGATTGTCGGCATCATTTCCTCATTTGGCGTAGCCATTGCAGGTCATGCTCAGGCACAGTATCTGGTTGAGACCCAACCGATGAAGATGGCTGCTTCCGAAGGACTGTGGGACGACAGCGGTGACCCGGCGGCTTGGACGGTTATTGCAAATATTGACCCTGATAATAAGATAAGCACCCATGAAGTGAAAATTCCATATATGCTGAGCTTTCTCTCCTACAGTAAGTTTTCGGGATCTGTTAAAGGCATGAATACGCTGCAGGCTGAATATGAGCAGGCATACGGTCCTGGTGATTATATTCCACCGGTCCGCACGACGTTCTGGAGTTTCCGGATCATGGTTGCTGCAGGCTCGCTGATGATTTTGCTGGGGGTATATGCCATTTACCTGATGTGGCGCAAGAAGATGGAACGTCCGAATACCTGGTTCATGCGCTTTATGTTCTGGGGGCTGCTGCTTCCGCCGATTGCCAATACGTCGGGCTGGATTATGACAGAGATGGGGCGTCAGCCGTGGACGGTATTTGGATTAATGACCACAGAGGATAGTGTATCGCCTAATATTACGAGCGGACAGGTACTGTTCTCGGTGATTTCTTTTACAGCAATCTATGCAATCCTTGGTTTAGTGCTGGTTGGCTTATTTATCAAGGTAATCAAAAAAGGTCCTTACGCCATGGATAACGATCACGGCGAATCCCATGATCCGTATAACAAGGAGGGATCCCATGCTTTCTCTTAATGAATTATGGTTTGTGCTGATTGCCGTGCTGTTTGTCGGTTTCTTCTTCCTTGAAGGCTTTGACTTCGGAGTAGGGATGGAAACCCAGATTCTGGCCAAGAATGATACGGAGCGCCGGGTGCTGATCAACTCGATCGGGCCGTTCTGGGATGCTAACGAAGTATGGCTGATTACAGGCGCCGGGGCGATGTTTGCCGCCTTTCCGCACTGGTACGCTACGCTTTTCAGCGGATTCTATATTCCTTTTGTGTTCGCGCTGCTGGCGCTGATTGCCCGTGGTGTAGCTTTTGAATTCAGAGGCAAAAGGGATTCGCTGGCCTGGCAGAGAACCTGGGATGTCTGCATTTTTGTAGGCAGCTTCCTGCCGCCGTTCCTGCTTGCTGTAGTGTTCGCCAGCTTCATCAAAGGGCTGCCGATCGACGGGGATATGCAGATGTATGCCGGATTCTTCGATGTAGTGAATGTTTACACTGTAGTTGCTGGTATTACAGTAGTGATGCTCTGCCTCGTACACGGCCTGATGTTCACTACGCTTCGTACGGTTGGTGATTTGCAGGAACGTGCACGCAAGCTGGCGCAGAAGCTGTTGTTCCCGCTGGCCGCGCTGCTGGTTGCTTTTGTGGTTATGACGTATTATATGACGGATGTATTTGAACAACGCGGAGGGCTGCTGCTCGTCATCGTTATTCTCGGCATTGCCGCGTATGTACTGTCTGGCTTCTTCATGAGCAAGAAGAAAGACGGGCTGGCCTTCGGAATGACCGGTGCAGTTATGGCCTTGTCGGTAGTTTCTGTCTTTGTCGGACTGTTCCCGCGGGTGATGATCAGCTCGCTGGACCAAGCCTTTAACCTGACGATTACCAACGCCGCTTCCGGCCATTATTCGCTGAAGGTGATGACGATTGTAGCGCTGTCGCTGCTGCCGTTCGTGCTGGGTTATCAGATCTGGAGCTATTTCGTCTTCCATAAACGGGTTCACGAGAAGGAGCATCTTGAATACTAATGGATAAAAATTTGCTTGGGTACAAAGGAGTTAAGCCGGTCTTTCTGATCGTCGGTTTCCTTACCCTGGTGCAAAGCCTGTCCATTCTTCTGCTGGCCAAGTCGCTGGCAGAAGTGGTCTCTGCGCTGTTTGCGGGAGAACCGCTGAAGGAACAAGGGGCGAAATTGCTCTTGTTCCTTCTTGCGTTTCTGGTGCGCCATGCCAGCGCCATGCTGATGAGCCGTGTATCTTACCGCTTCGCGGAGGCAACCGGCAGCAGCATGAGAAGACAAATGATGGATAAGCTGTTCCAGCTGGGGCCAAGGCTGGCAGGCAACCGGGGAACCGGTGATCTGGTCACGCTTGTGCTTGAAGGAGTCACGAAGTTCCGGACCTATCTGGAGCTGATTATCCCCCGGATGGTGGGGATGGCGGTTACACCGGCACTGCTGCTGGTGTATGTCTACACCCAGGATACATCAAGCGGTGTTATTCTTACCTTGACGATGCCGATCATTATTGTCTTTATGATTCTAATCGGGATGACGGCCCGCAAGCAGATGGACCGTCAATTGAAATCGTACCGCACCTTGTCCAATCACTTTGTGGATTCGCTGCGCGGTCTGGAAACGCTGAAGTTCCTCGGCCGCAGCCGCAGCCACAGCGGGAGCATCGCCGCGGTCAGTGACCGCTACCGTTCGGCGACCATGCGTACGCTGCGCGTGGCTTTTCTCTCTTCGTTCGCCATGGACTTCTTCACGATGCTGTCTGTGGCTTCGGTAGCCGTAAGCCTGGGGCTCCGGTTGGTGAATGAACAGATGACTCTGGTTACCGGACTGACGATTCTGATCCTGGCCCCGGAATATTTCCTGCCGGTGCGGCTGGTTGGTGCCGACTTCCATGCTACACTTGACGGCAAGGAAGCAGGAGAAGCGATGAAGAGTATGATTGACCGGGAAACGGTGGAAGCCAAGCTGCTGGATGCTGCTGGAGATGCGGCTGCAGCAACAGATACAGCCAAAGTCAAAGCTGCTGTATTCACCTGGCAGAAGGATAGCGTGCTGGCCCTTCATCAAGTGGGCATAAAATATGAAGCAGACGGAATCGCCTCACTCTCCGGTGTGGATCTGGAGTTTAGAGGGAACGCCAAGATTGGAATCATTGGCGAGAGCGGTGCCGGGAAGTCTACGCTGGTGGATATTCTGGGCGGGTTCCTGCATCCCACCTCCGGCACGATTGAGGTGAACGGCAACAGGGTCACCGCGCTTACAGATGAGGAATGGCGCCGGCAGACCTCTTATATTCCGCAGCGCCCTTATATTTTCAGCGGTACGCTTGCAGATAATGTGCGCTTTTATTATCCTGAAGCCACCACTGAAGCGGTTGCCGGAGTGGTCGCTGCTGCGGGCTTATCCAAGCTGGTGGCAGCACTCCCCGACGGATTGGACGAAAGGATTGGCGGCGGCGGGCGTTCGCTCAGCGGGGGGCAGGAGCAGCGTGTAGCGCTGGCCCGCGCCCTGCTGAGCAGCCGCCCGGTCATGCTGCTGGATGAGCCGACCGCTCATTTGGATATCGAGACGGAGTACGAGCTGAAGGAAACGATGCTGCCGCTTTTTGAGGGGAAGCTGGTATTCCTGGCTACTCACCGGCTGCACTGGATGATCGATATGGATCTCATTGTCGTCATGCAGCAGGGGCAAGTGGCTGAGGTCGGCACACATCAAGAGCTTGTAGCCCGCAAGGGTGCTTATTATGAGCTTATTCAAAGCCAATTGGAGGGAATCCATTGAAACGTGAAGGATGGTTTGCTCCCTATTTCAACTCTTATTTCTGGCGGTTTCTCCTCATTATTGTCTTGGGCGCGCTGACTATTTTCTCCGCCTCTTCCCTGATGTACACCTCGGGGTTCCTGATCTCCAAGGCTTCCATACCGCCGGAAAATATTCTGATGATCTATGTACCGATCGTCGGCGTGCGGACCTTCGGGACCAGCCGGGCGGTGATCCACTATGTGGAACGGCTGGTCTCGCATGATACGATTCTGCGGATTCTCTCGAAGATGCGTATCCGGCTGTACAATATTCTCGAGCCGCAGGCGCTGTTCCTGTCTTCGCGCTTCCGTACCGGGGATATTCTCGGTATGCTCGCTGACGATATTGAATATTTGCAGAATGTATACCTGCGTACCGTATTTCCGAGTATTATCGCGCTTTTGATCTATGCTGCGGCCATCATTTCGCTGGGCACGTTCGATGTGGCGTTTGCGCTGCTGATGGGGCTCTACATGCTGGTGCTTGTAATTGTCCTCCCGCTGATCTCCCTGCTGCTCACGCAGTCGCGGCAGCGGATGGTGAAGCAGGAGCGCAACCGGCTCTATCAAAAGCTGACTGACGCCGTGCTGGGCATGGGCGATTGGATCATCAGCGGACGGCAGAGTCAGTTCGTGGCCAGCTATGAAGCGGACGAGAGACTGGTCGCCCGCACAGACGGAGCCCTCCGCAGATGGGCGCGCGCCCGGATGTTTATCGGGCAGGCCGTTGTGGGGATCGCCGTCGTGTCGATCATCTATTGGGCCGCCGGAGAGTATCAGAGCGGTGCCATCGCCGGAACGCTGATTGCCGCGTTCGTGCTGGTGGTGTTCCCGGTGGCGGATGCCTTCCTTCCGGTCTCGGAGGCGGTAGAGAAGATTCCACAGTACCGTAATTCGCTGGAGCGGCTGAATGGTGTGGAAGAAGCAGAAGGGGCTACGCCGGGAGCCGAGGCCGCAGCTCTTGCAAAGACTGCTGCCGGGAAGATCCAGTCAACCCGGCAGGTGCATATCCAGTTGAAAAACACTGGATACCGCTATGCCTCCGGGGAGGACTGGTCCATTCAGGACCTGAATCTCGATATCCCGCAGGGACGGAAGATTGCCATTATCGGCCGCAGCGGAGCGGGCAAGTCCACGCTGCTGAAGGTGATCCAGGGAGTGATTGCCCCTTCTGTAGGGTCTGCTGTGATTAATGGCATCGCTGCTTCTGCCTACGGGGAGGACATTCCGAAGCTGATTGCCGTCCTTAACCAGAGCCCGCATCTGTTCGACACAACAGTGGCGAACAATATCCGGCTGGGCAAGCCGGATGCTTCGGACGAAGAGGTTAAGCAAGCGGGAAAGCTTGCTCAATTGGATGACCTGATCTCCTCGCTGCCTGAAGGGTACGATACACCGGTGCGTGAGGCCGGACAACGGTTCTCCGGCGGGGAACGCCAGCGGATCGCCCTGGCCCGCATACTGCTGCAGAATACCCCTGCCGTAGTTCTGGATGAGCCTACCGTCGGCCTTGATCCGCGCACAGAACGCGAGCTGCTGGCCACGATGTTCACCGCAATGGCGGATAAGACGCTGATCTGGGTAACCCATCATCTGGTGGGTGCGGAGCAGATGGACGAAGTGATCTTTATGGAGAATGGGACCGTGGAGATGCGAGGCACCCATGCTGAGCTGCTGGCGCGTGAAGCCCGATACCGCAGACTATATGAGCTGGACCGGCCGGCCGGGTTCCTTGCACAGCAGGACGGGAAGTAGAAGGATATTGCACATTTTAGAGAGGCTCCATTCGCCCGGCTTGGGTGGAGGGGGCCTTTTTTCACGGAGCATATCTCACCTTCGCTCCTTGCGGCCGTATATAATTGTTTATAACAGGCGTGATACAATGGAGTAATTACATATATAACCAAAGATGAGGTGGAAGCATGTGAGCTCTGTCTGAGAAATAAGATAAGATCACCATCCCGGAGTCTCAGATGAGGAGAGATCAGAAATATGGAATTAACGTGGGAGCTGGACAGCCTGTACCCGTCTTTTCAGTCGGAGAAATACTGGCAGGACCGAAGGCTTTTGACAGAATATACAGAGCGTTTGATCGAATGGGCGGCAGGACACTTTCAGAACCGAACGCAGAACGAGAAGGAATTGGCACAAGCGATCGAGCAATTTTTAAAACAATATAATGCCTACAAAAGGGTCTACCACTGTCTATTCAGCTATGCGGAGCTAAGGTTCAGCCTGGACAGAAGCGATGCGGAAGCGATGAACAGGATGGATGAGCTGGAGGACGCCGCAGCGGCGGCCGGGGAGGCCCATGCAGGCTTCAGCAAATGGCTGGCAGGTGTAGCAGATCTAAAGGCGGTAATAGCTTCGTCCGCATATCTTGCCGGGCATGAGTTCTATCTGTACGGGCTGCAGCGGCAGTCAGAGCATTTGCTTGGCGAAGAGGCTGAGTCGGTCATTGCCCGTATGCAGAGCACCGGCTCCAAAGCCTGGGAGAGGCTGTATATGCGGACACTATCCATGCTCCGTATGGACGTACAAATCGGGGGACAAGCCCGGAGTTTGTCGCTGGCTGAATTGCAGAATCTGGCCTATGACGGAGACGCAGGGGTAAGGAAGGCTGCCTATGAGGCTGAGCGCGAAGCATGCCGGAGTGTGGAGGAGCAGAGCGCCGCCTGTCTGAATTCCGTAAGTGGAGAAGCGCTTGCAATCTACGGGCTGAGAGGATATGCATCACCGCTGCATAAAGTGCTGAAGGCATCCAGAATGAACCGGAAGACGCTTGAGGTAATGTTGGAAGCCATAGAGGAGAGCCTGCCGTTTTTCCATCAATATTATATGAAAAAAGCAGCGCTGCTCGGTCATTCCGGACCGCTGCCGTTTTATGATGTTTTTGCTCCGTTAGCTGAAGAGAGTTCAGCCAAAATCACCTACCCGGAAGCGGGGGATGTGATTGTCTCCGGCTTCAGCGCATTCAGCCCGGAGCTGGGCGAATTCGCCCGCAAGGTATTCCGGCAGCGCTGGATTGACGCCGAGCCAAGAGAAGGTAAAGGCAATTTCGGGATGTGCGTCGATATTTTTCCGATTGGCGAAAGCCGGATCATCACCAGCTTCACGGGGAATTATATCGATGTCAGTGTGCTGGCTCACGAGATCGGGCATGCCTACCACAGCAGCTGCCTTGCTGGCGAGACTATGGTGAATACGGATTATCCGGTACCCGTTGCCGAGACGGCGTCGATTTTTTGCGAAAGCCTCATTCATGAGGAACTGCTGAACATGGCAGCTGAAAGCGAAGCCTTGGCTATTCGGGAACGTAGTCTGTCTGATGCGGGTTATTACATTGTGGATTTCTACGCCCGTTACCTGTTTGAGAGCCGGCTGTATGAACGAAGACAGTCCGGTCCTCTGTCCGCCCATGAACTGAATGACCTGATGCATGAATCGATGGTGGCTGCATATGGCGGCAGCGTTGACCCTGCGACTTTCCATCCTTATCAGTGGATCAGCAAAGCCGGATATTATATGGCAGGCAATGAATTTCTGAACTTCCCCTATTCATTCGGGCTGCTGTTCTCCAAGGGACTCTATGCGCAGTATAAGAAGCAGGGCGGAGATTTCGCAGAACGTTACAGGTCTTTTCTGGCAGCTACCAGCAAAAATACCATCGCGGATGCCGCAGGACTGATGAATATCGATGTGGATTCGCCACAATTCTGGCGTGATGCGCTGGCGTTGATTGCGGAGGACATTCAGGAGTTTGTGGAGAGTGTGTAAACTCGGCTGCGGGAGTTCCTTTTTGCGGGGAAGTATGGTAGAACAGTAGAAGAAGTATATGCCCGCGGGGCACAGAAAGGGATGCTTGATGGATGTATGTAGTATGTAAGGAACATGTGGAGCTGGCTATCGACAAATTTGTGGACGAATACGAGGATGCACCGGATATTGTGGATCTGAAAGAAACGGAGTTCTCGGATTGGGACCCGCCAGCGAAATGTGCGGAGTGCGATAAGAACGCTGAGGTTCTGGTAGTTTAGAGCTGCCTTACTTCAGGATAATGGGATCAACTATTCAAAAGCGGGCCGTGTCCCTGGATGATCATTCATCCGGCGATATCCGGCCACTCTTGATCAGGCTTGCCCTGCAGCTGTAAAGTGAGCTGCAGGGTATTTTGCATTTTGCCGGAACGGTGTCCGTTCAAGCTTACGCCTCAGCCATTTCTTCAATCCGGCTCCCGCTGCTCCGGCGGTATGCAAAGGCGGAGACAATGGCGATGACGGCAGCAATGGAGAGTCCCCAGTAAATGTTGGAGTAAGCTGCAGACAGGGACAGCCCGTGCTGCCATTCCAGAGCACTGGCGGCCATAGCAACACCGAAGGCACCGCTGAAGAACTGGAGCAGCTGAAATAATCCCATCCCTGAGCCAATCTGCGAGGAAGGCAGAACGCGGGAGATTTCATTGGATACACTGCTGGACAGCGTGGTGAAGGCCAGACTCATAATCATATACACGAACATCACTGCTATCCATGAATGCCCGGCAAATAGAGCAAACAGTACGGTAGCGGTCAGCACCAGCAGCGGCACAAAGCGCAGGATGCCTCCATTGCCGAAGCGGTCAATGATCCGGCCTACCGACCGGGATACAAAGATCGCAAGCAGGGACCCGGGGAAAATGACAAACCCCGCATGGCTTGCAGTGAAGCCGAACCGGTGAACCAGAATCTGCGGCAGCAGGAACAGCGTTGCAAAGCTGCACAGATAGGAGGCGATTCCGACCAAAGAGAGTACCAGGTACGGGCGGTTCTTGAAAAGAGCGGGCATAACAAACGGATCAGAAATGGTGCGGATACGGCTCACGAACAAGAAAATAGCAGCTATTCCGGCAACCAGCGCAATCCACAGCCCGCTGGTCAGGAACAGCAGAAGCCCGGTGGTGCCGATGCCGAGGAAGACCCCTCCAAGTGCGTCAAATGAGCCGCGGCTCGGCAGTTCTTTCGGCAGCAGCACCAGAAACAGCGGCACAAGCAGCAGGATAATAGCGGTAACGGCAAACAGCCAGTTCCAGCCAAAATACTGGGTAATCGCTCCGCCTGCAACAGGACCAAGTCCCAAACCAAGCGAAACAGAGGACATAATCGTCGCCATTGCCTTGCCCCGGCGGCCCAGCGGGACATACCGGGTGAACAGGACAAGTGACAGCGACATAACGGCACCAGCACCGGATGCCTGCACAATCCGTACAATCAGCAGCACAATAAAGTTCGTGCTGAAGAATCCGGCAACCGCCGCGAGGCCGAGTGTCAGCAGGCCAATCGTCAACAGTCTGCGGATTGGCAGAAAGTCGGAAAGTCTGCTGTAGGTAATCGAAGCAATGGAGAACATAATGGAATACCCGGTCACGATCCAGGAAGCGGCGGAGGCTGAGATGCCAAAGGTCTCGGTTACATCAGGCAATGCCAGATTGAACATGGCCGTGTTCATAATAACCAGAACAACCGCAACACTGAATAGAAACGTCAGCAGCCCTTCCCTGGGAAGAGTGGCTTCCACTGAAGAATCTTCTTCCGCAGCAGCGGAGATTGTATTTACTGAGTCCATGTGATGGCCACTCCTTTTTAATGTTTAATAGTTCGATTATGTTCGAACATTTGAAATATAGCATGCGTTGATATAAAATGCAATTAGGAGCACGATAAATTTTTTGCAACCATTTGTATGACAAAAGGGGATATTATCCATGAAGATACTATTTCATCCGGAACGCAAGGACATTCAGCTTGCCTCCGTACTGTATGCACTCAGTGATCCCATTCGCTTATCCATCATTTCAGATATCAGGAACAATGGTGAACAGGCCTGCAACAGCTTCAACGTGCCGGTCGCCAAATCGACGCTGTCCCACCATGCCCGGACACTGCGCGAGGCGGGGGTTGTGCATACCCGTGTTCAAGGCACTCAGCGTATACTGTCCTTGCGTACCGAGGACTTGAATGCCCGGTTTCCGGGCTTGCTGGATTCGGTGCTGAGCGCTTATGAGGCCAATGGGCAGCCTGCGCTGGAGACGGAGGCAGAGGAGAGCAGCAACTGAGGGTTAACTTTTTCATGTTCAGCACATCTGAGTGGAATTTCCACGTGGAACATTTAAATTGCACCAAAAAACCACCTGATTCGACATTCCGAATTAGGTGGTTACATAGGATAGTTTTTTTATAGCTGGCGTGTTATTTCAATTCAATCTGCCCTTGTTCCGTTCCCCAAAAGCCTGTTTGAACATCAATCAGGTTTATTCCCCCTTCACTTCACTCATCAACGCATGAGTATTTCCCTCAGAATCCCGGAAGAACGCCATCCAGGTCTCGGTTTGGCCCATTTTGTTCACCATATGGGGTTCGCCGGTAAAAGCTACTCCCTTACCGATTAACTCTGTATACATTGCCTGAATATCTCCAACTTGAAAATACACAACGGAGCTGGCATTGGCGAACTCTGCTGTCTCCGGAAGGCTCAACAGCAGCCGCAGGCCGCCGAGTTCAAAGAAGGCCATACGGTCCGTCTGAAATAGCAGCGGAAGGCCCAGCAGGTTTTGATAAAAATGTACCGCTCGTCCTATTTCTTTCACAGGTATCCCGATTTGCCCCACCTTGTGGATCCTATTCTTTTCCACACTGCATTGCTCCCTTCTTCATCTCATGACTTCTTTATATAATAATAATTGTTTTTTGAACAATGTCACATTTTCAAGGGATGCTTCGTTGTACAGGTTGAAAGGGGGGAGAGAATTGAATGATGCAGAGCTGCGCCGGATAATAGCTGACGTGCTGGAAGGGAACATCGAAAGGTTTGAGGAGATCATGCGAACCTATCAAAAAGCGATCCTGCTCTATTGTTATCACATGCTGGGGCATTATTCGGAGGCTGAGGACAGCGGGCAGGAGGTGTTTCTGAAGGCCTTTCGTGCTTTGGGCAAATATAACCCGGATATCCCCTTCGGTGCATGGTTGTATACGATTGCCTACAATCAATGTATTGATGTGATCCGCAAGCGGAAATTGACCAAATATCTGCGTCTCTTACACCGGGATGAGCGGGACAATAGACACGTAGATCAACAGATTGAAGGCAAATATCTGGATGAAGCGGTGCAGCAGGCCTTGTCAAAATTATCGATAGAAGAGCGGAATTTGTTGATTTTGCGCTGTGTGGAGGAAATGAGCTATCAGGAGATTAGTCTGATTCTTCATCACAGCACATCCAAGCTGCGTAAAAAATATGAGCGTTCGGCCAAAAAATTCCGGAGGTATTATGCTTATGCGAAAGGAGAAGGAAGCTGTGAGATTCGACAAGGATCAGGATTTGAAGGAACTTCTTCGTAGCCCGCAGTTCAGTGAGACAGACTTGTCCGGAAAAGTGATGAAGAGGTTGTATGCCGGACAGAGCGGAAAGGAGCGATTCCTGGTGAAATATAAGGTCAGCGTGATGGTCATAGCGGGAATGCTGCTGACAGCATCCTCGGGTTTTGCGGCGGTTCAATATCAATCCTTGAAGAACAAACAGGGGGAAGTTACTTATCAGGTCAAGCCTGCCAAGGAAGCTTCTGTTCCTCAGGAAGAAGAATTACAACGTTGGAAAATCAGCCGTGACTTAGGGGATAAACTGCTACAGGAGGGTTCCGCAGCTGTTTTTTATGTCGTTGCCCATAATCCCAACAGGCAAATGGACACCCGGTTTAAGCCGGTGACGTTTACCGACCTCTCTGTACTCCGCAGCAAACTGTCCAGCCAGCCCGTTGTCATTGCAGACAGCTTAACAGGCAACTATGCCTTCAAAAGCGCCAGGGTATTCTTTAAACCGGTTAATATGGTGAATCCGCCTACTCCGGAAGAAGAGGCTGCTACGGCAGAGAAGCTCCGCAAGCAGGCTGAGGCATCCAAGCAGGAATATGCAATGATGCCTGTGGAGTTATCCAATGAGCTTCTCAATATTAGAACGGTCTACGCTCAAGGGAAGAATGAAATAGCTGTGACTATTGTCAAATCCAAAGGTGAGTTTACAGCATACGTAGATGAAAAAGTCGATTTCACCTCGGAAAAAGTGGTTGTAGATGGGGTAGAAATGATATATACCAAATATAAAGGCGGAAATTCTATAGTCTGGACTGCTGAGGTTCCGGGCAGTACAGAACTTTATCAATATCAGATTGACGACATGAGCGGACAATATCTCAGCAAAGCCGACATGATCGAAATCGCCAAGCTATATCTAAGATAAAAGCCGAACGATCCTCCGCAGCCTGCGGTCAGGATCGTTCGGCCGTTTCTTAGGGCAAGGGCGAGGACGGTGAAACGGCCAAGCTCAACGGGGATTCAGTTTCACCTGCGAGCCCTTGCCGCCGGATTGAATTCCGGTGTCTTTGACACCGGCTTCTTTTAGGTCGGCGACCAGCCGCTCAATGACCGCCTTGGCGGCAGCAGCCTCTTTTGCGCCGGAGGCCTTCACGACAAGCTGCACCGGCTTGCCGGAGCGCAGATGCTTGTCCGCCTGCCGCAGCTTGGTGTCGTAATCATGCTCCTCGATATGAGCGGTAAAGCGCAGCTCTTTGACCTTCTCTTTCTTGCCGTGTGCACTTGCTGCCTGAGCGGAACCCGACTTACGCGCAGTCGTTGTCTCCTTCTGTGCAGCCGCTTTGGCTTTGCCCTTCGCCATCAAACTGCAGGGTGGGGGACTGCTCATCAGCGAGGTGCAGACGAGATCTGCGCCTGCCGCCTTGGCCTTGGCCAAAGCTTCCGCTCTGGAGACAACCCCCAGCTGCTCGCCCCGAAGTCCTGTAAGCACCACCTCGGATGCTCTGATCTGCTCATTTAACAATACGGCCATGCCACGCAGCCTCCCTGTACACATTGATAGAACTATCATATACGTAAAAGGGCTTGCGGTTCAAATGTGGGAATTATACCAGGGCTTGAAAAGCATCTGCCATTCGGATGAACCAGAACGGGCAGAGAGCAGCAAAGCCATGAGAGACTGGAGCGGCCGAAAGTCCACATATTCCACGAGTACCGGTTATATCCCCCTAATAAAGATTACATATTCAGTTTATATAAGAGGAGTCTATCTTGCAGCAATGCTGGATCGTTGCGTGTTTTGGACAGGCATGTGATACACTACAAAGGACAGATTCACTGGCGGGCTTCGCAGTGTCCCGAAAGAAATTACAGTATCCATGACGGAAGCAGATAGATGGAGGATTTATGTTCATTCAAATCATTAGCGTAGGCAAACTAAAGGAGAAATATTTGACGCTCGGCATCGCAGAATACGCCAAACGGCTGACGCCTTACCTCAAATTTCAGATGATTGAGGTGGCGGATGAGAAAGCACCGGACAACCTCAGCGAGGCAGAGGTTGTTCAGGTGAAGGTGCGCGAGGGCGAACGCATCCTCGCGCACATTAAGAGCGAGGCGCATGTCATTGCGCTCGCGATCGACGGCAAGCTCTGGAGCTCGGAAGAGCTTGCCGCAGAGCTCGACCGGCTCGGCACCTACGGGACGAGCCATGTCGTCTTCGTCATCGGAGGGAGCCACGGGCTCTCCGATGACGTTATGCGCCGCGCCCAGCAGCGCATGAGCTTCGGGCGCATGACGCTGCCCCACCAGCTCATGCGCCTGGTGCTCACCGAGCAGATTTATCGTGCAGTGAAGATCAATCGGGGGGAACCGTATCATAAATAGAGGCAAGTTTTTTTGAACTAATTAGGATACGTGTAGATAACTTCGCTCGAGCGTCTGTAAACCATCATTGTGCTTTGGGGCGCGAATTGCGTTCATTGATTAAAGCTAAGCTGCGCCGCGGAAGAATACGGCAAATCAGGGTCGTCATATAGTTGATGCGCCCGTCAATGATGTAGCCGCTGTTTCGGTCGACTCCGCGAAATCCGGCTTGGACGACTTTTTCTGGTGTGGACAGTGTGTTGTTCTCCACCATATCCCGGCTGCCAACTGCATCGAAAAATCCAGTATCAGTCGCACCCGGGCATAGGGCCAGTACACGAACACCGCGTTCGCGGGTTTCCGCCCACAGTGCTTCGGAGAAGGATAATACGAATGCCTTGGTAGCCCCGTAAACGGCCAAATAGGCACAAGGTGCAAACGCAGCCATTGAAGCCACATTTACAACGACCCCGTCTTTACGTCCCAGCATGCCCGGCAGGAAAAGATGTGTCAGTTCGACAAGCGCAGCGGTATTCAGCATAATCTGTTCCTGCTCGCGCTCCGGGTTTATATCCTCAAACCGGCCAGTTGTGCCAAATCCTGCGTTATTGATAAGAATATCAACTGTAACGCCGAGTTCAGAGATCGATTTCGCTAGTAGACGCGGGGCCTCTGCCTTGGACAAGTCGATGGGAAGGGCATATGCCTGCACGCCGTGCGTGCGTGTAATTTCACTGGCCAACGCCTCCAGCTTATCTTTGGAGCGTGCCGTCAAAATGACGTGGCAGCCTCGCGCTGCCAGTTCTTTGGCATACACTTCGCCAATTCCAGAGGAAGCGCCAGTGATCAAAGCGACTTTGCCAAGATAGTGATATGAGTTCATATAAGAATCCCCTTTAACGTTGAGTTTTGTTGATTATATCAACGATAAAGGGGCGTTAACCACAGTGTCTCTATACTATTAACAGGACTAACAGGCTAGGACAACTCAGCGGCTTGGGACAGCAGAAGGGAGAGCTTCTCTTCTGTGCCAGAACCAGGCATTGGAACGAAAAAGCACCAGTGCAGCCCGGGATCGTTGTCGATCGCTGCGGCGCAATGGATAGTGAACGCCAGCTCCGGTCCGTCCGCAAGGCGGCATTGTACCGGGACGGCGGTAGTTTTGTGCCGAATTTCATGCCATTCCCACAAACGCAAGAATTCCTCGCTGTTCTTCAAACGGTCGAATCGATTCATGAACATCGGGTTCTCTTTGTTCTGGTCGAAGCTTGCCCGAATCAGGCCCGTCATGTAACGGGCGAATTCCTCCCAATTTATCAGCCTTTTGGGGTATTCCGGGTCCAGAAACAGCAGGGTTGCCATGTTTCGTTCTTTTTCCGGCAGACGGCCAAAATCGGTGATAACAAGCTTTGCTCCCTGATTCCAAACGATCACGTCCGCAACTTCATTTGCAATGAAGGAAGGATAACGCAATTGATTTACAAGGTTTTGCAGAAATTCGGTATTGTGTGGTTCCGGTTTCGGCGCTGTATATGAATTGGCTGGTTCCGGCGCAGCCAGGTTGAATAAATGCTTCCGCTCGTCCTCATCCAGTTGTAGCGCTTGGCTGATATGGGATAAAACCTCTGGGGATGGATTTCTCTCACGGCCCTGCTCTAGCCAGGTATAGTAGGTAACACTAACATTGGCGAGAAATGCGACTTCTTCCCTGCGAAGTCCAGGGGTGCGCCTGCGGCCAGGGAATGGCTTAATCCCCGCCTCTTCAGGCTGCAGTCGATAGCGGCGTGATTTGATGAATTCCCCCAATGCGGAGGAGGTATGATGATTGTCCATTACTGATGCCTCCTTTATTCACGATTTCCGTAAATCCCTCCAACCTTATCATATTTGAACGTCGGACGGAGCACAAAGGCAAATAAGGCAAGTTTTAGGCTGAAAATAGCCAATCATTCGCAGTGTGTTACGCAGGGAGCCCTGTTTGTATGTATCTCAGGCGTTCCGAGAATCACGAAAGGATTCTGACAGATATAGAGGAAGGTCTGCGTGAAAAGCAATATTCGACCGAGAAGTATGAATTAATGGAAGATCGGGCCGGGGTTTTGGACAAGTATGCCAAGAATGAGTAAAGGGATCAAGGCTGCATAACCTTCACCATCTGCGCCTCGAATTCCGCGTAAGTGATTTTACCCAAAGCCAAATCCATGCTATGAAGGTATATCTGTTCTGTTTTCGAATAGTCGCGCTCCACTTTCAGCGACTGCTCCTCCCCCGGGAGGGGCTCCAGGACATGACACTTGTTCGAAAAAGCTTCGAAATAGCGGTAGCCGAATTTGCGTTGCGAAACCGCGTTTATATGAATGCCATCAGGATTCGCGGTCAACTCTGCCGCCGTTACAAAATAACAATTTTGCTGTTCGTTAGCGAAGCGCTGCAATTGTTCATTGACCTGTCTATACTCTGTCGCTTGCTGTCCAAAACCAGTCTTCCCAAGGAAATCACCAAGTCCGCCAATGATCAACGGCACCTCATCAAGATTCAATTCGTTTCTTAGGGTCTCGATGATAAGGGTTAATTTCTCGTAATAAGTTTCATGCAGCGAATGATAACTGTCGCTCTCACCCTGGTGCCAAAGAATTCCGCAGATTTGACTGGACCGCAAGGCGAAGCGAGCTTCGGACAAAGCATGCTGAAAAAGGATGCCCTCCGGATGCCAATCATTCAAAGAACTGCCACCTTCTGCACAAGGAATCAAACCAATTTCTTCATCAGAATTGGCTTTCGACCAGGCATCGGCGAAAGACGCCGCCAGGCTTACACCGGAAACCGGACGGTCATAATTAATCGGCTCTGTCATCATCTGCCACTGTCCATTACGCAGCATTTTTATTTTTTCATGATATATAGGGTCGACTTCATGCAAAAATCCACGGCCTGCCATATTAGATTGACCCAACATTAAAAATGATTTTATCATTTAATCTTCATTCCTTTACATAACTATTATAGACTAATTGAATCATTATATAGTCTGATTAGACTAAAATCAATTAATGATCACTATGCCTGGTGTTGGGTTAGTGACGGTTGCCGGATCTATAGACGATCGGAATGTGACGGCCCGCATGTTGGTATACCAAGCCATTGCGGACCGGGTTCAGGATATCAAAAAAATGCTCGAACGCTACTGACAAACCGCTGTCAGTAGCGTTGTTGTATGCTGGATTCAGCGTAAGAAAAAGGAGCTGGGTTCAGCAATGAATACGAAAGAAACGTTGTGTAATTTTGAGGAAACGGTCACGGTTCTCCATCCGTCTTCCTATTGGATAGGCGTCGTCTCGGCATCGCATGTACAACGCGGGGTTAGTGGCGGCTTCGCCCAAATGTGTCACGGTAAATCTGCACCATTACGCAGAATGCAACCTGGGGATTGGCTTGTGTACTATTCTCCTCGAACGGAGATAGGAGACGGCGAGCCGTTGCAAGCATTCACCGCCATTGGCCGGGTTTTGGACGACCATGTGTACGAATATGCGATGTCCGCGACGTTCGTACCTTACCGGCGGAATATCGAATATGTCCCCTGCCATGAAGCAAGAATCGAAGGCTTGCTTGATCGGCTGTCCTTCACCCGCGGCAAACGGAATTGGGGCTACCCGTTCCGTACCGGCCACTTTGAGATAAACCAAGAAGATTTCTTTACTATCGCGGAAGCGATGCATGCGGCCATCCAATAAAGAGATGGCCTTTTAACTTGCCGTTACAGACAGCGCGGGGAACCGTATCATAAGTAGGGGCAAGTTTTTTAAATTAGAAGCTTGAAAAAGCCTATTAAAACATGTTGAGCAACATGAGTATAGGAGAGCTTTTGCGGGAGAATCCTGAAGAAGTGCTACCGGGGCTGGATACAATTCTGCGTGCCGCGCTGCGGCATGGACTGAATGTGGAAGAGTTGCTGGAGACGTTTGCGGAGCAGACAGCTGAATTCGGTACATATGAGGATGAGGGCAATCGGCGCTCTTCGAATTGCTGCGGGATTGGGCGACGGCAGAGCAGGTGCTGGAGGTTCAGGGGATGATTAAGGAACGGTGACCCAAGGCGGTTCGCCGTTCCGTTCATGAATATGATGCCTTTACCTACGGTAATTTCATTAAACTCCCTTTCATTGGCGTAACGTATATGGCACAAAAGTTGAAAAAGAAAAGCGCACCTGGTGAATAATTCATTTGCCAAGCAGAAAGACCACCCGTTTTATACGCATGGATGTAGCCTTGAACCAGCGATTGCATCGGAGTTTGGTCCGGTTACCCAAGGGTGATTAGAACGAATCAGTTAACGCACTTCTGCCCTGGTGATCACAAGCCCCCTTCGTTTATCTGCGGAAGGAGCTTCAGGAGCTTTGAGGCCTATCTTTGTAAGAACGCTCTTGGGGAGTGCTGCTGCTGCGGGTGAAGAAGTGCTCCACCAGCAGAACGGCGGCCAATACAATTTCAACCAGCATAATACCGGCAAGCCCGTCGAGAATCGCATGCTGCTTGATGAACAGCGTGGACAATATAATCATCCCGGACATCCCCCCGATCAGGAGCATGTTCCATTTGTTCCGGAAGCCGCTGCTGGCGGTTAGGCGGAACACCATGTAGCTGGAGAACACATGGATACTGGGGAAACAATTGAACGGCTGGTCCCGGTGGTACACAAAACGCACGATCAAGGTAAAGACGTCATGGCCCACCAACTCGGGGCGTGGCACCGTTGTTTGAACTACAGAGTAAATTCCGTAACAAATGCAGGCGCATACGGTATAAATCAACAAAGCACGGTAATACACACGCAAATCGTTCTTGAAGAAATAGTAAAGACATAGATAAATATAAAAGATCCAAACGGAATAAGGCAGTGCAAAATATTTGACGAAAGGGATGGCGTTATCCCATGAGGTCATCAAATGATAGACTTTGCCTCTCGGCTTGTTGACCCATGCATACATCTTCCCGAGCACCGGGAAAATCAGCATCAACAGCAGCGGTGTATATTTCCAATTGCGTAGCGACACTTCTCAACCTTCTTCCAACGAATGATAAAGCTATCCCCCATTATAGTTGATTTAAGCAGGAATAAAAATAACCATTTCGTCTCCGTACTCTCGCCTTCCGGGTTAACTTCGCTGGCGCCCTTTTTTTTCTTGCGGAAATTTCAACCGCTTGGCGCAAAAACGTGATTAAACGGCCTATCCCCATCGGAAGGCTGAGACAATCTACGAACTGTCAGCCCGGTGGAGAAACAACAGGGAGCAGGAGCGGAATATACAGTGGGTAGAAAGGTTTCGTAGAGCGTTGAGTCCCTTTGTTAAAGGTGATTATGTGAATTTTCCCGATCTGCATATTAAGAACTGGCCCAAGGCGTATTATGACGAGAACTTTGGCAGATTGAAACAGGTGAAACGAAAGTACGATCCTCATAATGTGTTTCATTTTGCTCAGAGTATTCCAGTGGGTAAACAGGTCAGAAAATGACAATACGCACACCAGATCGAATTAAAACAAGGAGATGTCGGCGGCAGCTCCTTTAGCAATTTCGCCGATAGATCCGTTAAGCTGAACCGTACCATAAGTAGGGCGAAGTTCAGGTGCCTTTACATTTACCAATCCAAATGCTATCATGCAAAAATGACGTTAACGTCATGTTGATATCTTGGAAGGAGTGATACATCATCACCCGCATGCGCATTGGCGATTTGACAGAACGGGCAGGGGTAACACAGCGCACGGTTCGCTATTACAAGAGCATCGGATTGCTTCCTTTAGGCGAGCGGGAAGGCACGCTCACTGGAAGAAGCACTAGGAATAGCTGAGCGCGGCGGGGTTGACCCCACAGCAGCGGTCAATATGCTTACCAGCATACTGTTTACCGCTCCAATTTATCAAAACTATGGCAAAATGATAGCCGAGAAGTCATCCATATCCGAAAGTAAAATTCCGCAGAAAGATGTCGGCCTCTTGCTGTTGGCGGCGCAAAGGGCACAAGTTCCAGCCCCGCTTTCCAGCCTGCTGCTTGATTGTTGGAGAACGGAGACCAGAGCAGACCCTAAGGCTGCGGTCGATGTTATTCGCACGAAAATATTTCACGTTACAAAGTGAAAATGTATTTTATGACTTTATAGTTATTAAGAATTTGAAGGCTGCCGTTCGGCAGCCTGTTTAGAGGCGTAATGTCAATGAATATTTAACAACTTTATTCAGATCACAAGGGTTGTAGCTTTTCCGCTGTCGGATTAACTTAATCAATTGGATGATAAAAATAAATATCATGATTTAGTTGAGAAAACAAAAGCGATTGAGCTGGACATGATTCATGAGAAAACTGAATTTGGACTTGGCTGATTATAACGTATTCAAACTTGTATCACGGTTTGATACATTAACCTTCACAAAAGAGGGTTCTCCAGACGTGACTGCGTTGTTCACCTCTAAAGGAACGATCTATTCTATTAAAATTGCCCCCCGTTAAGCCGGCAGGTATCAAAAATGATTCTGGAGGAATTCAATTCCGGAAGGAGATTGGACAGCACGGAGAACCGTACCGGTTGAGGAATACTTTGTATATTTTAATATGTAAGAGCGGATGGGGATGATATATAATATTTCATAGAAATGATATCCGATGAGTACAGAATTTGATGTTGGAGGGGTGCAGGTATGGGCATGGGAGTAAAATTAGAAGGAATCACTGTTTTGGCGCTTGATGTTCCTAGATTGACTAGATTTTACCGGGATGCCCTGGGATTTAAGGTTCTAATTGAAGAAGAACATTACACTGAATTTGAGAATGATGGCGTTCGTCTGGCCATTTTCGCGGCACCCTTAATGGCAGATAACACAAACGGCCACCATTCTTTTGTAGAAGAGCGTAGAGGGCAAGCTTTTGAGCTTAACTTCGAATGTGATTCTCCTGAGGATGTCTATGTTATGTATGATGATTTTGTTTCAAAAGGGGCTACAGGGATAACAGCGCCGAAGGTGACGTCCTGGGGGCACACCACGGGCTTCTTTGCAGATCCAGAAGGCAACATTCATTCCCTTTTTGCAGTTAACCCCATTACGCCGGAGAATGCCTAAGAAATACATTGATTTGCTGAAAGAGCCATCCTGCAAAGGATGGTTCTTAAACTTGCCGTTACAGACAGCGCGATGAGCCGTATCATAAGTAGCACGAAACTTTCAAAGATATAAAGAGAGTACTAATCCCTTGTGGGTTTCACCTGCACGGGGTTTTTCCATGTGATTTTATGCCAACAACATTGCACCTGAACTAAGTTTTGAGTCTGATCTGAACGTAGATTTCTTCCAAACGTGCTTAGGATCTGACCCTGAAGACGGTGCTCAAAGTTAGCGCAGGCTGGCAGCGCATAATCCGGCTCAGAGCTTTGCAAGGGGGATTTATATATTCGCCGGGAGGGGCTTATGAAGGAGAAAGTGATCACTCAGACGAATATGTCTGAAAAGGTAATTGATAAGGTGTTTCGCAAATATGTAGTATCAAAAATAAATTCCACCCAGAGGAGGAGACGTTATCCAACGTCACACACAATCATGCGAGTCGATCGATTGCTCTCCATGCTGCTGATCATCTCCGGTAAAGGTGCGGTAACGGGCAAGGAGCTTGCCGAGCATTTCGAGGTATCCTTGCGGACGATCTACCGGGATATCGAAAAAATAAGCGAAGCCGGCATACCGGTTGCATCGTCCAGCGGCAAGGGCGGAGGATACTATATTATGGACAGCTATAATATAAGCAGCCTCTTTTTAAACCGGGATGAGGCTCATACGTTTGTAGCTGTAATGAAGAATTTACACTGCTATTTTGGCAGGAACGAAGCTTTTAATGACATCATGTTAAAGGTTGAACATACCTATAAGCGGGAGTCGAATAAGGACAAACTGACTCTGGATATGTCCCATTTCAGCATGGAGCAGGAAATTAAAGAGTACATTGGGATCATAAACAAGGCCATCACGGAAAACAGGCTGCTGGTGTTCGACTATATCAACAGGGATATGGAATACCTGGAGCGAACGGTAGAGCCAAGCTCGATTGACTTTCGCCACGGCCATTGGTATGTGATAGGTTTTTGCCGGGTCAGAAAGGACTACCGTAGATTCAAGCTCGTGCGGATCAAGCAATTGGAGCAGGGGCCGCCTTTTGCCAAAAGAGAGCTGTCGCAAGACCGAATCGCCGAGGTCATTGAGCACAGTTATTCGCAGCGGGACATACAGGTTGTGTTGAGATTCACTTCGCGGATTGGCGTGCAGCTTACCGAGTATTTTCAGAAAGAGAAGATTAGCCGAGGTGCAGACGGCTTCTATCTCGTTTCGGATACTTTTCCTTATGAGGAGGGCCTGCTGAAATTCATTCTAAGCTTCGGCAAGGAGTGCGAGCTGCTGGAGCCTCGTGAATTACGGGCAGAGCTGCAGCAATATATGCGAAATATACTTCTATCCTACAATGACTGACGCCCTGGTGTCAGTCATTGTGTTCTATAGTAGGGATATCGACGGGAGGAATACATAACGCCCGCTATAACTAGGCTAGGAGTGAAATGACTAAATGAAAGCTGCAGCGCGAGGTGTTGGAGGCGATTAAAAGGATGCTGCTTAACGGTGTCCGGATTTTTGACGAGGAGGAAGACGAGCGCGTGGCCAACATTGTGGCCAAGATGACTTTGGAGAGTAAATAATACATACGGAGGTAACTAAGTTTGTGTACCCACTACTATTTCAGTTGGTTTAATGATTTTTTACCAGAGAGGCTGGTCCAATGTCTGCATGAGGATATTCAAGATAGACAATCGCTTGTTATGATTAGCGCTCAACCGTCTGATTATGAAAGTGAGCAGATTAACTTTGATGATATTTCTGAATGGACATGGTTAAATCAGGCTAATCTTATTTTTGATGAATATCATTTCATTGATTATCGCATGCAGAAGGAAGAGGCCCAGCGATTCCTTCAGAACGCTTCTGTCATTTTTTTATGCGGTGGAGATCCTGTTCAGCAGAACGATTTTTTGGCGGAATATGAATTATCGGATGTTATGAAGAACAGCGACGCCGTTATAATGGGTGCCAGCGCCGGTGCGCTAAACATGGCTGCACAATGGTTAAGGTTGATAAACACTGGCTATGAAGTTGAAACAAGTATTATTTATGATGGTATTGGCTTTGATCATTTTGCCTATGAATCTCATTCTAAACGCGACTACGCCACGTTTGTTCAAGGCTACCTGTTCCCCTTGTCTGAAAAGATAGATGTTTATGCGGCAGAACAGGAGAGCGCTATGCGAGTAAAGGACGGCAAAATAGAAATAATGGGTCCTGTATATTTAATTTCCCGTTCAAAGATTCAGAAATTGGTTGAGACGCTCTAATAAGGTCGGATTGCTCATTTTATTGAACTAACGGGAAACATTAGTTTAGCAAGGCGTTCTTTACAAAGAGGAGGCCATTGTTGCGGGATTGGGCGACGGCAGAGCAGGTGCGATTTCCGTTTTTACCGAATCACTGGCCGCCGAGCTGGCACCGCTTCACATTACGGTTAACGCAATCGATCCCGGTGCTACCGATTCCGGCTGGATGTCCGAAGAGGTGAAAAATGCACTCCTGCCGCGATTCCCGATGGGCCGGATCGGTCTTCCAGAAGATGCAGCCCGTTTGATCGCTTTTCTGGCAAGTGATGATGGCCAATGGATTACCGGCGAAATCATTCATTCTAGAGGCGGCTTCTGAAAGCGAACTCAAAAAGGGCCATCCGAGAAGGATGGTCCTTAAACTTGCCGTTATAGACAGCGCGGTGAACCGTATCACAAATAGTGGTAAAGCGAAAAGCGGAGGTTTTGGTTAGTCTTCAAGAGTGCAATATTATTTTTTGAAAGTGTAGTAACAGAAAAGGAGCCATCATTCGAGTCATTCGATGGCTCCTTTTCTTTTCTATCTCGCCAGCTACTGTTCGTAAGCATTCATCACTTTAATTATCGATTGAAATATCTGCGGCTTTTAAGTGTCCATGAGTTAGAATTTTTCCGAATTGAGAAGCGAGTTCCTTTGGAGTATAAGAAAAATCATTTTTAACCCACCATATTACAATGCCCATAAAAGTAGATGCGATATATTGGAGTAATAATTCCTTTGAAATCTTCAGGGGAGTATTATCCAAGCCATCTTCCACTGTATTTTTTATAATTTCCTCCATTTTTGATTGAAGACCACAAATTCTATTCTCATCAAGTAACAATGCTTTGTAAAAGGGAATATTGTCCTGAATTTTCTCCAGTATGGTTTGCATTAATTGCTCAAGCTTAGAGCCACTAACTGGAGATTTACTGCTCGAACAAAGATTGAGTGTACTCTTTAGTTCTTCTATTAATTCGTCCATAGATGCATTTAACAAATCAGGTTTGTTCTGATAATGAAGATAAAATGTATTCCGGTTAATCATCGCCTTATCGGCAATATCTTGAATCGTAATTCCTTCGTATCCCTTTTCGGTAAGAAGCTCTATAAACGCCATTTTTATCGAATGTTTGGAGCGAATGATACGCAAATCGGTTTTTTTGTTCATTGTGACTCATTCCCTTAATTTTTTTGTTAGATATACGACATTTGAGCTGAAATTGCATTTTATCTCTCAAAATCAGAAATATTAAATATTGAATGCTGACCTTTTATTAATCATAATAAACAAAAGATAAATATACAACACATTGACCATTATTTATCTTATTGATCATTAATTCTAATTGATAGGGAGATATCAAATGAAAACTATAGCTATTGTTGGAGCAGGAGCAGGTTTAGGAATGTCCATTGCGAAGAAATTCGGACAAAATGGTTTTCGCGTAGCTCTTATTTCCCGAAATGAAGAAAAGTTGAACCAACTGGTTATTGAATTAGAACAATTGGGAATCGAAGCTGCTCCATTTCAAGCGGACATATTAAATAAAGAACAAATTGAGGTGGCCTTTGCCGCTATTAAAGAGAAATACGGATTTATTGATGTTCTTGAATACAGTCCAACGCCGAGCATCAACACAGTAACGCCAACATTAGATGTAACAGAAGAAAATGCGTTATACCAATTTCAATTTAATGTTTTAGGTGCGTTATCCAGTGTTCGGCAAGTGCTGCCGGAAATGCTGGATAAGCAAAGCGGGGCCTTATTATTTACTACTGGAGGCGCTGCAATCCACCCGGTACCGATGATGGGTAATGTCGGAATTGCAATTTCAGGACTTCGTAATTATATCTTTAATTTGAACAGCGAATTAGCTGACAAAGGTGTTTATGCGGGTCACCTTTCGATCGGAATTTGGATGCAGCCGAACTCAGGAGTTCAAGACAAAATCGCTGATATTTGGTATGACATGTACACCAAAAGAGACAGAGTAGAAGAATTTATAACTGAAGATCGAGTGTGATTTGAATAATTTATGATGAAGGAGGGTTCAATTCAAGAATATGAATATCACCATTTTTGGTGCAAGTGGTGCAATCGGACAGCTTCTAACACGATTAGCTCTAGATCACGGAGATTTCGTTACGGCATATGTTAGAAACGCCCAAAAAATCAGCCTCAAACATCCAAATTTGAGCCTTATACAAGGGGAACTTTCGAATGCTTCTACCATCGAAGAGGCTGTTGCTAAATCAGATGTCGTAATCAGCACATTGGGACCAGCATCCGATATGTCACGAAAGCTTAAAGGCACGCCGATTGCTGACGGACACGAACTGATGATTAGGGCTATGAAGAAACTTAACAAAAAAAGGTTAATTACACTTGCGACGCCAGCTTTGCAATCAGATGACGATAAGAAAAACATTTCGACAATACTTCCAGGTGTGATGGCCAAAGTTTTCCTTCCAAATGGTTATGCAGAGATGAAGAAAATGGAAGGGATTATTAAACAATCGAACCTTGATTGGACAGTTGTCCGAATTATTAACCCCAATGTTAAACACAAAGGGCAATCATATGATTATTCACTCGGAGATAAATCGGCTAAATTATCGGTTTCCAGGGAAAATGTTGCTAAAATCATGTACGCTGCCACCCGTGACAACCAATTGATTAGAAAAATGCCTATTGTTTATAACAAATAAGCTCGAAAAAATGTAGTATTCACCAAATAGTGGTTAGTGAAGGAGGATTCAAAATGAAAATCGAGATATGGTCAGATTATGTTTGTCCATTTTGTTATATTGGTAAACGGCGATTAGAATCTGCACTGGAGCAATTCGCTCATCAGAATGAAGTGGTGATTGAATATAGAAGCTTTGAACTTAATCCGCAAGGATCCATGTACTCGGGCAAAAATATGCATCAAATCCTTTCTGAAAAACATGGTATGAGTATCGAGCAAGCGAAAGAGGCAAATGCTAAGCTTGGACAACAAGCGGCGATGATGGGTCTGGTGTATAATTTCGACCAAATGAAGCCCACCAATACGTTTGATGCTCATCGTCTAACCCAATATGCCAAATCGGTTGGTAAAGATAAGGAATTATCCGAGAAGCTGTTCTATTCTTATTACACGGAAGCCAAGCTGATTAGCGATCATGATACATTAGCAGATATTGCAGAATCCGTTGGAATGAATAGGGACGAGACAATGGAAGTTCTCCATGATCCATCCAAATATGCTAACGAAGTGCATTCAGATGAAGCTACAGCAAAACAATTAGGGATAACAGGAGCCCCTTTCTTTGTTATTGATAGAAAATATGCAATTTCCGGCGCACAACCCATTGAGATATTCTTAAGCGCCCTTAACCAAGCAGCTCAATAAATAAGCCCCGCACGAATCATGCACAAGCCATTGGCTTGTGCTTTTTGCCGTAGCTTAAGTGTAGTTCTTATTTTATGATCAATGGTGCTAAGTTTGAGCGGTTATTGAAGCAGGAGGTAAGGATAATTTATGACTGAATTATTAGCGCCAGCAGGTAATATGGAAGCTTTGAAAGCTGCCATATCTAATGGTTGTGATGCGGTATACTTAGGCATGCAAAAATTTGGTGCACGTGCTTACTCATCTAATTTTGATGTGGAATCGTTACAAGAGGCTGTTACGTATGCGCACCTGAGGGACGTTAAAATCTATGTTACGATGAATACCATCGTGTTCGAAAACGAAGTTGAAGAGATGAAAAAGCAGATCCGCGAGTTAAATGAAATCGGTGTGGATGGCATTATCGTCCAGGACCTGACGGCTTTCGACTATATCGTTAACAACTTTCTTGATATGGAAGCACATTGTTCCACTCAGATGGGGATAGACGATTTAGACGGAACTTTATTATTTAAAAAACTTGGTGCGAAAAGAGTTGTTCTGTCCCGTGAGGTTGAGATTGAAAAAGTCAAAGAGATCAAAAGAGTAGCTGACATCCCTTTAGAAATTTTCGTGCACGGTGCTTTATGTGTATCTTATTCGGGAAACTGTCTAATGTCAGGATTAACCGGCTTTCGGTGCGCAAATCGCGGAAGATGTGTAGGTTCATGCCGTAAGGAGTATGAGCTAATCGATAAGACAACAGGTACATCTTTAGGGAAAAGCTATATTCTATCTACTAAGGACTTGAATACGATCGATTATACCCATGATTTACAAGAAATCGATTCTCTGAAAATAGAAGGCAGAATGAAAGTGCCTACGTATGTGGCTAATGTTGTATCCAAATATCGCATGGCCTTAGATCATAATATCACCGCAGAAGATAAAGAAAATCTGAAAAAAACCTTCAACAGGACATTTACTAAAGGATATTTGTTTCACGAAGATCGAAGAAATATTACAAACATCTCAAGGCCTAATAACTTTGGGTATCCCATTGGAACCATCAGCAAGATTGAGAAAGACAGGTATGAAATAAAGCTTACACGTCCTATAAATCAAAACGATACCATCCGAATAAGTCATGGCAATGAAGATGTTAATCTAACAGTTGCCAAACTGTACAATAAAGACGGCGGCTTAATCAACACAGCAGATGATGTCTGCTATATCAAAATCAAAGAAAAGATGTCTATGGGAGATGTAGTATATAAAACGAAGGATTTTTTCTACCACAAAGAATTAGAAGCATCACTGGAAAAGGAATTTAAGCGGTTCAACCTGGATATTAGAGTATATGCACGTCCAGATTCAAAGCTCGTCATAGATGCGGAGGGCTTAGGCTTTAATTATTCCTATGAAAGTGAGGAAATGCTAGGCGGGGCCATTAATAATCCAACAACCAAAGACCAGGTCATCAAGCAATTCTCCAGATTAAATGATACGATATTCGAGCTCCATCAGGTCGATTATGAGGAATGCAATGCGTTTATTCCAGCTAAACTGTTAAATGCTGCAAGAAGAGATATTGTACTGGGCTTATATGACTTGAAGCTTAACAGCCAGCAGAAAAGAACCAAGACTGTGTCTGCAAAAGAAAAAATAAGCTTTGCCCCTGTAACACCATACCTTACGGCCTCTGTAACGAATAAGGTACAGTATGATGCTTGCGTGAGCTGTGGAATTAAGGAGATCTATTTTGACAATGTGGTTAGAAGAAATCAGAATGATTATAAGGAAAAAGAAGGGCAGCTGCTGATCGGAGGGTATGGTGGAATTTATCACTACAGAGACACCAATCCGTTTGTTACGGACTATTCTCTAAATGTTGTTAATGCTACTAGCTGCTATGAATTATATAGATTAGGTGCAAAACGCGTCACTTTATCGTATGAATTGAATAAGAGCCAAATTGAAGATTTAATGATTGCCTATTATAAAGAAAATGACGGCTATCCTGCACTGGAAATGATTGTATATGGAAAGACTCCTTTGATGTTCACCAAATATTGTCCGATGAGAAAAATGAATCAATGCAGAGTTTGCAAAACGAAGAGCTATCAGTTAAAAGATGAGCACGGAACGTTCCCCATCATTTCCCATGAGGATTGTACAACGACTCTCCTTAATGGGAAGACGCTTAATCTTTTAGATGAGCTGCCAAACATCAAAGGAATTGAGGCGCTGAGATTAAACTTCACAGTTGAATCTAAAGAGCAGGTTGTGCAAGTCATTCATATGGCCTCAGGCAAATTAAATGGCTCAATGAATAATGCTGTCTTTAATCAGGAAACAGACACAAGAGGACATTTTAATAAAGAGATTGTGTAGGTAGCCTTGAGAAAAAACTCGCAGGAGCCTGTATTTTCAGCATAGAGGCGGGTCGGAGATTACCCTTTTAGGTTTATGAAAGTCGATAGACGGTTTTCTTATTTCTTTTTCTCCAACTCCGCCTTTAGTCTTGCATTCTCTTCCAACAGCTTTTGAACGTCAGGGAGATCCTTGCCGGAAACCCAGCCATACAAATCGTCTCTTGCTGCATACTCCGGCAATTGATCACGAAGTACCATTTTAATGTGCCGTACATCTTCAACGTAATAGGTAGGGACTTGTTCCATGACTGATTGCTTAAACTCTTGAAACTTCTGATAGTGTTCAATTGCTGTGAAATCGTATGGCAGTTCTCTTAATCTTTCATCTGTGACAACAAAAGCAAATCTAGGTTTTCCCGTTTCTCCGGCATACTCATATTCCCATTGCGTATAGCTTTTGGATTCATCATCAGGGAGCGTTAAACCATAGAACCCACCGAGAATCAGGATATATACGTCGGACTCGTCGATCCATCTCTTCCTAATGTTCATTGGACTTTCCTTGAAAAATTGCTCGACTCCAGCAGGGATATGACCGGCTTGAAGTATGGCTTCAACAGCGGTATGTCTTTCCTCAATAAGATCGTAGTAAGTAGCCGATATATAAATTTGTAATTTTTTTCTCATAAGCCCACCCGAATATGAAAGATTTAATATATTAAAATTAACTCTAATCGTATCATAAACGGCGGCAAGTTGGATCCATCTATTGTACCGGATGATGCAGATCGAGTGGTTATTCACGATATCATTTATTATGAACTTTGTCTTGGCATTATAAATGAACATTCAAAGAAAAAATATTTAGAGATAATGGATCGTCTTATCCATAAGGGAGCGGAGGCTGTTATTCTCGGATGTACGGAAATCACAATGCTCATTTCGCAAGAAGACTGCAATATCCCGATTTATGATACAACACGACTTCATGCCGAGGCTGCCGTTGATGGGTCACGGTTCTCCATCCGTCTTCCTATTGGATAGGCGTCGTCTCGGCATCGCATGTACAACGCGGGGTTAGTGGCGGCTTCGCCCAAATGTGTCACGGTAAATCTGCACCATTACGCAGAATGCAACCTGGGGATTGGCTTGTGTACTACTCTCCTCGAACGGAGATAGGAGATGGCGAGCCGTTGCAAGCGTTCACCGCCATTGGCCGGGTTTTGGACGACCATGTGTACGAATATGCGATGTCCGCGACGTTCGTACCTTACCGGCGGAATATCGAATATGTCCCCTGCCATGAAGCAAGAATCAAAGGCTTGCTTGATCGGCTGTCCTTCACCCGCGGCAAACGGAATTGGGGCTACCCGTTCCGTACCGGCCACTTTGAGATAAACCAGGAAGATTTCTTTACTATCGCGGAAGCGATGCATGTGGCCATCCAATAAAGAGCTGGCCTTTTAACTTGCCGTTACTGACAGCGCGGTTCGTTTATCTGCGGAAGGAGCTTCAGGAGCTTTGAGGCCTATCTTTGTAAGAACCCTCTTGGGGAGTGCTGCTGCTGCGGGTGAAGAAGTGCTCCACCAGCAGAACGGCGGCCAATACAATTTCAACCAGCATAATACCGGCAAGGCCGTCGAGAATCGCATGCTGCTTGATGAACAGCGTGGACAATATAATCATCCCGGACATCCCCCCGATCAGGAGCATGTTCCATTTGTTCCGGAAACCGCTGCTGGCGGTTAGGCGGAACACCATGTAGCTGGAGAACACATGGATACTGGGGAAACAATTGAACGGCTGGTCCCGGTGGTACACAAAACGCACGATCAAGGTAAAGACGTCATGGCCCACCAACTCGGGGCGTGGCACCGTTGTTTGAACTACAGAGTAAATTCCGTAACAAATGCAGGCGCATACGGTATAAATCAACAAAGCACGGTAATACACACGCAAATCGTTCTTGAAGAAATAGTAAAGACATAGATAAATATAAAAGATCCAAACGGAATAAGGCAGTGCAAAATATTTGACGAAAGGGATGGCGTTATCCCATGAGGTCATCAAATGATAGACTTTGCCTCTCGGCTTGTTGACCCATGCATACATCTTCCCGAGCACAGGGAAAATCAGCATCAACAGCAGCGGTGTATATTTCCAATTGCGTAGCGGCACTTCTCAACCTTCTTCCAACGAATGATAAAGCTATCCCCCATTATAGTTGATTTAAGCAGGAATAAAAATAACCATTTCGTCTCCGTACTCTCGCCTTCCGGGTTAACTTCGCTGGCGCCCTTTTTTTCTTGCGGAAATTTCGACCGCTTGGCGCAAAAGCGTGATTAAACGGTCTATCCCCATCGGAAGGCTGGGACAATCTGCGAACTGTCAGCCCGGTGGAAAAACAACAGGGAGCAGGAGCGGAATATACAGTGGGTAGAAAGGATCTGGAGAGCGTTGAGTCCCTTTGTTAAAGGCGATTATGTGAATTTTCCCGATCTGCAGATTAAGAACTGGCCCAAGGCGTATTATGACGAGCGCAAAACATGACGTTAACATGATGTTTATTATCCTTAGGAGGTTAAATTCATGAGTGAATGATCTTAAGACCCGATCAGAATCCGGTGTATAAGTTCGTGTACCATACACACAAGGGTTGTAGCTTTATATGTAAGAGCGGATGGGGATGATATATAATATTTCATAGAAATGATATCCGATGAGTACAGAATTTGATGTTGGAGGGGGGAGGTATGGGCATGGGAGTAAAATTAGAAGGAATCACTATCTTGGCGCTTGATGTACCTAGATTGACTAGTTTTTACCGTGATGTTCTGGGATTTAAGGTTCTTGTAGAAGAAGATCATTACACTGAATTTGAGAATAATGGCGTTCGTCTGGCAATTTTTGAGGCGCCATTAATGGCAGATAACACAAACGGCCATCATTCTTTTGTAGAAGAGCGTAGAGGGCAAGCTTTTGAGCTTAACTTCGAATGTGATTCTCCTGAGGAAGTCTATATTATGTATGATGACTTTGTTTCAAAAGGGGCTACAGGGATAACAGCACCAAAGGTGATGTCCTGGGGGCACACCACGGGTTTCTTTGCAGATCCAGAAGGCAACATTCATTCCCTCTTTGCAGTTAACCCTATTACGCCGGAGAATGCCTAAGAAATACATTGATTTGCTGAAAGAGCCATCCTGTAAAGGATGGTTCTTAAACTTGCCGTTACAGATTAGCGCGATGAGCCGTATCATAAGTAGCGCGAAACTTTCAAAGATATAAAGAGAGTACTAATCCCTTGTGGGTTTCACCTGCAAGAGGGATTTATATATTCGCCGGGAGGGGCTTATGAAGGAGAAAGTGATCACTCAGACGAATATGTCTGAAAAGGTAATTGATAAAGTGTTTGTAGTATCAAAAAATAAATTCCACCCAGAGGAGGAGACGTTATCCAACGTCACACACAATCATGCGAGTCGATCGATTGCTCTCCATGCTGCTGATCATCTCCGGTAAAGGTGCGGTAACGGGCAAGGAGCTTGCCGAGCATTTCGAGGTATCCTTGCGGACGATCTACCGGGATATCGGAAAAATAAGCGAAGCCGGCATACCGATTGCATCGTCCAGCGGTAAGGGCGGAGGATACTATATTATGGACAGCTATAATATAAGCAGCCTCTTTTTAAACCGGGATGAGGCTCATACATTTGTAGCTGTAATGAAGAATTTACACTGCTATTTTGGCAGGAACGAAGCTTTTAATGACATCATGTTAAAGGTTGAACATACCTATAAGCGGGAGTCGAATAAGGACAAACTGACTCTGGATATGTCCCATTTCAGCATGGAGCAGGAAATTAAAGAGTACATTGGGATCATAAACAAGGCCATCACGGAAAACAGGCTGCTGGTGTTCGACTATATCAACAGGGATATGGAATACCTGGAGCGAACGGTAGAGCCAAGCTCGATTGACTTTCGCCACGGCCATTGGTATGTGATAGGTTTTTGCCGGGTCAGAAAGGACTACCGTAGATTCAAGCTCGTGCGGATCAAGCAATTGGAGCAGGGGCCGCCTTTTGCCAAAAGAGAGCTGTCGCAAGACCGAATCGCCGAGGTCATTGAGCACAGTTATTCGCAGCGGGACATACAGGTTGTGTTGAGATTCACTTCGCGGATTGGCGTGCAGCTTACCGAGTATTTTCAGAAAGAGAAGATTAGCCGAGGTGCAGACGGCTTCTATCTCGTTTCGGATACTTTTCCTTATGAGGAGGGCCTGCTGAAATTCATTCTAAGCTTCGGCAAGGAGTGCGAGCTGCTGGAGCCTCGTGAATTACGGGCAGAGCTGCAGCAATATATGCGAAATATACTTCTATCCTACAATGACTGACGCCCTGGTGTCAGTCATTGTGTTCTATAGTAGGGATATCGACGGGAGGAATACATAACGCCCGCTATAACTAGGCTAGGAGTGAAATGACTAAATGAAAGCTGCAGCGCGAGGTGTTGGAGGCGATTAAAAGGATGCTGCTTAACGGTGTCCGGATTTTTGACGAGGAGGAAGACGAGCGCGTGGCCAACATTGTGGCCAAGATGACTTTGGAGAGTAAATAATACATACGGAGGTAACTAAGTTTGTGTACCCACTACTATTTCAGTTGGTTTAATGATTTTTTACCAGAGAGGCTGGTCCAATGTCTGCATGAGGATATTCAAGATAGACAATCGCTTGTTATGATTAGCGCTCAACCGTCTGATTATGAAAGTGAGCAGATTAACTTTGATGATATTTCTGAATGGACATGGTTAAATCAGGCTAATCTTATTTTTGATGAATATCATTTCATTGATTATCGCATGCAGAAGGAAGAGGCCCAGCGATTCCTTCAGAACGCTTCTGTCATTTTTTTATGCGGTGGAGATCCTGTTCAGCAGAACGATTTTTTGGCGGAATATGAATTATCGGATGTTATGAAGAACAGCGACGCCGTTATAATGGGTGCCAGCGCCGGTGCGCTAAACATGGCTGCACAATGGTTAAGCTTGATAAACACTGGCTATGAAGTTGAAACAAGTATTATTTATGATGGTATTGGCTTTGATCATTTTGCCTATGAATCTCATTCTAAACGCGACTACGCCACGTTTGTTCAAGGCTACCTGTTCCCCTTGTCTGAAGAGATTGATGTTTATGCGGCAGAACAGGAGAGCGCTATGCGAGTAAAGGACGGCAAAATAGAAATAATGGGTCCTGTATATTTAATTTCCCGTTCAAAGATTCAGAAATTGGTTGAGACGCTCTAATAAGGTCGGATTGCTCATTTTATTGAACTAACGGGAAACATTAGTTTAGCAAGGCGTTCTTTACAAAGAGGAGGCCTTACCGCCAAGGAGGGCCTTAAAGCAGCTTCCGTCTTCTAAGATAGGCCCAGATCAAGAGTACCGCTACTAGGGCAATAATTGCACTAATGGTGATAGACCTTGTTAGTTGATTATTATTATCCGCATTATACTGGGAGGCAATGGTTCCCGACCCATCCTTCTCGTCATTAGATGAGTCGTTCTGCATCTTCTGCAACACATCGATTAAATGTTCCGGTGCCTGAGGCTCCGAATTACTGGTCAACCCTTTTAATTCTGCTGAAGAGGCTTGTTGTGGAGCAATGACCAGTTCCTGATTGTCTTTCTTGAAAGCAGCTATATACTCGTCCCGCTCACGGATAAGTGTAGGCTCGCTCACTTCACCCTCAGCTAGAAGAGATTGAATAGCGTAGGCCAAAGTATCAGGATTCCCTCCAAATTCAGTAACTTGAAAGGATCCGTTTGAATTCTTTTGAATGACCATTTTAGATTTGGGTGTCCCGTCCGATAAAACAAGAAACTCCCAGTTCTCTTGGGGCGTGGCCGTTTCAATCAGACTATCGGAAGCCGTCCTAAGCTTAGAACCATCAATGAAATGAATCTGCATGCCTTCACCTACGGTAATTTCACTAATCTCTGCTTCATTGGCGTAACCGTATCCTTCAGGGTCCTTAGACAGCCCCTCTTTAATCAGGGCTAATCCTTCTGTATTCGCAAAAGAAACAACATCTTCAGTTACGGTCTGAGCCCATGCAGGCGAGAGTAACGTCAGAAATAAAAAGAATGAAGCTAAAGTTAACAACATTGTTTTCTTAATGGGAAGCCCCCCTTAAATATATTTGCTGAAGCCATGAAGTCCCCATCTCCAGGTTCTATCGTAGCTGGAGCCACCTTTAACGTTGGTGTATAACATGGAGGTTTTGTTGCATTTTTTCGTTCCTAAATTACAGCAAGATGTGGAAAGTCGAGCGAAACCCGTTATGTTATTTTATTTGCAGAGAAGGAATGATCAAGTTCGAGCAAAGAAAGGAGCAGACAGAATGACGAGCGAGCCGCGATCTTACAAATCAGAATCGGTAGGGAGTTTTTTGATAGGCGCATAGATATGGTAGGTCGAATCCAGATGGTGAACGTCATCAAAAGCTTGAATGAGTTCAATATCGGTTTCTGCCGTTTCTTGCCTGGAAATCTTTAGAAATCTGGCGTAGTCGCTTTTCAGTACATCTCCAATGTCAAGTATTTCACCACAATAGTTGAACCTTGCACAAAAAATCTGTGGCACATCAACCGTGAAAAAATAAGGTTTATCAATTTCAATGCTGCTTGGGATCCCAAACAGCACCTTAAACCGAGTTGAACCGGGTTGACAGTTTGAATAAATGACATAACAGGGACCATGTATGGTTTCATCAATATGACTCAACAGCATTTCTGAATGTGCGCGGATCTTCTCCTTGTAATCATCATTGGCTAAATTCACTTCAAAAGCGATCCCACTGATCCGGGTCTCCTTGAATTCGGTCAGGGTGAAATCCGTGACGATATCACCGTTAATGTTTTTTATAGGTCTCTTCACCACTGCAGGTATGGGGACAGGAGAGAGGGTTGTCAGTCCTGTTTTTAAAGAACTTGGAGCCACACCGTATTGTCGTTTGAAAGCACGAGTGAATGAGGCTTGCGTACCGAAATTGAGCTGATAAGCAATATCGGTTAGAGACCTGTTATTGTTTTGAATAAAGGTTAAAGATGCATTCAATCTTCTGGATAGAATGTATTGGTTCAACGAACAGCTCATCATAGCAGAAAACAGCCGATGAAAATAGTATTTAGACATGTTGAAGGTATTGGCAACGGATTCTACGGTTAAGGACTGTTGTAAATGGCCCTCGATATGGATCAAAGCACGTTCGATGACTTCGTTATGGTCCATAATAACTCCTTATATCAAGTTTTTGTAGGCAAGTATACCATACGTCCATCAGCAAATAAATTTATTGTCGTAGGAGGCAAAAAAGATGACGCGAGACCGAAGGAATGCAAGGATACTGGGGATTTTTTATATCCTTGCTGCAGTGACGTCAATTATAGCGGTTGTTTTGTATGGGCCGGTTTTGTCAGAACAATGGCAGATGGCCGTGGCAAATGGATCGGAAACGAAGGTCTTAATCGGTGTATTAAATGACCTCTCACTTATGGTAACGGCTGTTGGTACAGCAGTCATGCTGTTTCCCTACGTTCGGCATTGGAATGAGCATCTTGCACTAGGGTATCTTTGTTTTCGGTTTATGGAAGCTGTTTTTATTGCGATTGGTCTCGTAAGTATATTGGGTTTGTTACAACTTAGTTCATATTATGATACAACTAACTTAGCAAGTAAAACCAATTTTGAGCCCATAGGACTGTTGCTGCAGTCGATTTATCGCTGGACGGCTATGTTGGGTCCAAATTTCATGTTGGGCATAAATACTAGTCTGTATAGTTATTTGCTTTATCGAACAGGCTATGTGCCTAAACCGTTAGCGGTTTTCGGAATGATTACAGCGGTTATGGTATTTTTAGCTGGTTTGCTGCAAATGTTTGGGATCATCGGACCCTATTCGGCGGTAAAAGGATTGATGGCGCTCCCTGTGGGCGTTTACGAGATGAGCTTGGCCGTCTGGTTAATTGTGAAGGGATTTCATGGGGAGAACCTTGCTAAATTGAGAGCAAAAACAGCTTCTTCGTCTTTAGTAAAATAATCGAAAGTTCTTTGATCGGGAGATTAGAGGTGATGATGACAAAATTGCCGTAATAGGGGATTTGGTGCTCTCAAAACATCACCCGATTTTGACTTATGCAAATCCTCAGGAATGGCTGAATATTTGGAGCAGGTCGAATTGCTAGATGTGAGCGCCGCGATAAATGCGGCTTACTCATAACCGATGAAAGGGGCACCCATTAGGGTGTCCCTTAAAGCGATATTCCGTCAAGAAACTCACGGCTATAGATGTCGGAGATTCTGTCCAGCACACGCTGCACTTGTTCTGTAAATTTCAAGTCCGCAACCCGATCTTTCAACAAAAACACGCCGGTCTCATTGCGGTGTTTGCCGAGGGCTCCCTCAAATAATAGGTTGGCGCCATGGGTAGGCGGAGAGGAAAAAACCTTCATAAACAGTTCAAACCATGCGGTCAGTCCGGAATCCTTTCCTTTTCTTAGCGTGTTGTTAATTCCCGGGTCAACGCTCCGGATCTTGATGCCTTCCTTGGCAAGTTGTGGTGCGACGGCTTGAGTCCACAACGAAAGAGCTAGCTTTGAAGTCGCATAAGGGCCATACATTTTGCGGAAGGTTTTGGGATGCTCTAAGTTTTCGATCGAAAACTCCTTCGTAAATCTAAGCACCTGCGATGAAGTGTTAATCACCGTTTTTAAGCTGCCGTTTTTCAACAGTTCCTTCAATTCCATCAGAATAATATAAGGAACGACCGTCAACAATTCATAATGCATTTCGCGGCCTTGTTTCGAATAGCGCAGCTCACTTAAGCCTCCTCCGGCGTTGTTGAACAAAATATCAATCCGCTGCTCCTTGCTTTTGATTTCTTCCAAAGAGCGTCTCAAGCTGCCATAATCGGTGAGATCCTTCACTTTATAGGCTCGGAGCCATCCGTTCTTGAGGGCATTTTGAATGAGCATATCGTCCGCCGGAAAATCGGAACGGTTCAAAGTAATGACCTGCCAGTTCTGCGATAGAAGTTTCCGGGCTAATGCCAAGCCGATTCCCTGGCTCGCTCCTGTGATCAGTGCGATATGTTCTCGTTGGTTCGTATTCAATGGATGTCCCCCCCCCTCATATTTCAAAATACTCTCCACTTATTTGCGCACATCAGTCGGCGGTAGGCAGTAGAATCAGTTTGCCGTGGGCACGCCCACTCTGACTGATTTCGAGGGCTTCGCAACCACACGAGCACCGCGCATGAGGGCGATCTGGACGGCGGCGAAGCCTACGGTTGTGCCGGCTCCGTGTACGAGTACGGTCTGGCCCGATCTCACCCCGAGAGTATCAATCCCCCGGTAAGCGGTTTCGACCGCCATTGGCAGTGCTGCGGCCTGTACAAAGTCGAGCCCAGCCGGCATGCGGAACCAGTAGTACATAATCGCTCGGTCCGCCGCACCGGCGCTCGATCCGCCCATGAAATCCGCGGCACCAAGAACAGCATCACCAATGGCGATACCGGTTACGCCCTCTCCAACCGCGTCTACAAATTCAAACGGTCTGTTCTTCCAAGAAAAAGGGGCTTCAGATCTGGGAGCCGCCTCCGTCGACAGGGAACTCAGCCCCGGTGGTATAGGTGGCGTCAAATGCTAGGAATGCTACGACTTTGGCGACCTCGACTGGATCGCCCAAACGCAACATCGGGATCTGCTGTGTCATCTGTGCCTTTGTCTGTTCGGCAGCTTCTTTCGGCATTGCCTTCTCTAAGATACCTGTGTCAATGACGCCAGGACTGACTGCGTTGACGCGAATATTTCGAGGCAATAACTCGCGTGCCAGACTTCGAGTCATGGAGCGTAGCGCCGCTTTACTAGCTGCATACGCACTGAGCATGGGGAGACCCACTACGTTCACGATTGAAGTAGTAAGTACTACCCCGCTTCCTGTGCTCAGGAGTGGAGCGAGTTTTTGTACGGTGAAGTACGGCCCTTTGGCGTTGATTGTAAATATCTCGTCGTACGTTTCTTCGGCCGTTGACTCGAAAGGGACAAAGCCAGTGACACCTGCGTTAACGAACAGGGCATCTATCGTGCCAAATTCAACCTTCACTCGATCGGCCAACGCGGCGATATCCTTCAATGAGCCGGCATCACTCAAGAACGCGATTACGTTGTTGCCGAGTTGTTCACGAGCCGCGTCAAGCGTCGCCTGAGTACGTCCGGTAATCAGCACGTGTGCTCCTTCATCCACTAGCAACTTCGCTGTCGCGAGGCCGATTCCACTGCTGCCTCCCGTGATCACGACTTTCTTACCGGAGAATTTGCCCTTACTGGATAGTTCCATTTGAATCGTCCTCCCTTTGTATAATCCGCAATCGGATGATTAGGTACAGGAACGATTATACAACAGTGACTTTACTAAGTAAACTAAATTAACTGGATTAGTTAATATAATTCATTTAATTATTACTGTTAATAAAAAGACAGCAAATTTGTTATAATGCATTTGATACTTATCACAGGGAGGGGCATTTATTCGTGAGAAAAGCCGTTAGTGTGGAGACATATATTGAAAAAATAAAGCCCGTTATTAGAAGAACAAAATTCAGCCAACTCAAAGTCGACGATCTCGCAAAATATATGGATATCAGCAAAGTGACACTATATAAGTATTTTGCCTCCAAAGATGACATCATCGAACAGGTTGTAGATTATTACATTGATTACTCGAAGAAAGCTGACGCCACGGCTAATGATGATTCCGTCTCCTTTTTGGAGCGGTTTCAAATCACGTTTTTACAATCTTTGATGTGTGCCGTGTATATCTCTGATTTGTTCTTGCAAGATCTGAAGGAATTTTATCCGCACCATTTTGAGAATCTGTCAGTTGCCCTGCACAATCGGAATAAAAACTTACAGGCTTTTTTTGAATCTGGAATGGAGCAACAGATTTTCAACAGATTGAATGCCGTATTGTTTATGGTTCAAGATGACGCTGTGCTGCGGCGCTTTATCGAGCCATCATTTTCGATTCAGTATGATATCACCTTGAAACAGGCAATTATGGATTACTACCACATGAAGCAGTATCAATTGCTAAAACCCGAATACCTGAAGATGATAGACTACTCCAATATGGAGGGGAAAATCGTTCATATTTTGCAAACCATCTCATAAGTGAGCCGCCTGCGCATGTCACGACGAAAAATAATTGGTAATCGGTTGAAGTTGTCCTCGACCTGGGCTAGGAGTGTCGCCGAAATTGCCCCGGCGTGGACGCGAGAGTGTCACTGCTCGCCGCGGTGCTGGAGCGGAATCAGTGCTATTCGCCGCAGACGCGCACTCGGAACTATCGGGGCGTACTCATCGATCTGGCAAAACAGCGCGTAGCCTCGCCGTTTGCTTCGCTGTAGTCGCACTGTACCGTAAAATGAAGACTGCCCGAGTCAGCATATCATGGTCAGGACTCGGGCGTTTTTTTTCGGCTCTTCTTCTTCCATGATAAATGGCCTCTTGAGGACAAGGACCTTCAGATAGGAAGTTGCGGCACCAACAAAATGTTGCTATAGGATCGTGGACTTACTTTAGCAATGCTTCCAACTGTTCGTCGGTCCCCAAGTTTTCGAGTGGCGTAAACACTCTCATTGCAAAAGCGCTGCTCTCAGAGATTGTAAACGTATGGTAATGGAAAGTCAGCAGGCCAGCTTCAGGAAGACTAATTATTTGTTCCCCTTCCATAGTACCGGAAACATCTTGTCGATCCCATAACGTCCTGAACTCCTCGCTCCTGTCATATAGCTTGTCGAATAGCTCCTGATACCACGAATCGTTCATGTACTGGGCAAACCGGCTTCTGAAATGAGCCACCATCGTAGAGGCGACATCCTCCCAGTTCACGATGCGTGACTTGCTGTCCTCCACCTCGAAGACGCGCCAAAGTATATTTCTTTCAAGTTCAGGCGCTCGGCTTAAGTCTCCGCACAAGGTACCCGATATTTTGTTCCATGCGAGAACGTTCCAGCGTTTGTCGATAATGTAGGCCGGGTAGGTTCCCATCCTGTCCAGAATCTGTTGCAAGGTAGTAGGAACGGAATCATCCGCTTTGGGCTGAGGAGGCAAGAAACGATTGGCCAGTACGAGAAGATGGTTGCGTTCGTCGTTGCTAAGCCGTAATGTTCGTACCAAGCTTTCCAAGACTTGCTCAGACACATGAATGTCCCGGCCTTGCTCCAGCGCGGTATACCATGGTAAGGAGATACCTGACAAGCTTGCCACTTCCTCCCGTCTCAAGCCCGTTGTACGACGGCGCGATGTTTCAACTAGCAAACCCGCCTCTCTCGGCGATAGACGCAATCGGCGTGACCGGAGAAAGTCGGCCAATTGTCTACGTCTTCTTTCATCATTCATCACGAAGTCACCTCTTCATATGGTGATAGATTTTATAGTAGTATTCATGACAATACTATAAATGCAGACCTGTTTGTCAGTTCTATGATTACATTATAATCGCCTTATCGTCCGCATAGAAGGCGAGCTGGAGATTAAGGTCAATTCAATCATCGAATACGAAGGAGAATTATATGGCTAAAACAGAGCAGATCGAACGTGGGCATAGTTTCAAAGGCAAACGTGTTGTTGTTCTTGGAGGAACGTCCGGAATCGGGTTTGCAACGGCCGAAGCCGCTGCACGGGAAGGGTCATCCCTGGTCGTCGTGTCCAGTCAAAAGGAAAGAGCTGACCGTGCCGTTTCGCGTTTGCCCGAAGGTACCGAGGGGTATGCGGTTGATCTGACGAATGAGGAACAGGTTCGTCAATTTTTCAGCGAAATCGGGGAATTCGATCACTTAGTCTTTACTGCCGGCGACCCATTGATGGTAGAAAGTCTCGATGTCATCAATGTCGATACGGCGCACCGATTGTTTAACGTACGATACTGGGGAGCGTTTATGGCCGCCAAATACGGTAGCCGAAACATCAGACAGGGTGGTTCAATCACATTGACTTCCGGCGTTGTTGGAGTTCGTCCGCAGAAGGGGTTTACTGTCGCAGCCAGCATATGCGGCGCTGTCGAGTCGCTCACCAGGGCGTTGGCCGTCGAGCTGAGTCCGCTTCGCGTTAACGCCGTTTGCTTTGGCCTTATGCGTACCGAGCTGTGGGACGGTATTCCTGAGGAACACCGGAACGCAATGTATGAAAACGCTGGGAGATCGTTGCCAGTTGGGCGAGTCGGCGAACCGGAGGACGGTGCCGAGGCGTTTCTCTACTTAATGCGTGAGAAATACTCCACCGGTCAGATCATTGTCGTGGATGGCGGTTCTACTCTGGTTTAAGTTTCCTTTAAAATGAACGATAAACGTAAGCCTCTCCCACCAAAATCCAAGCGGGAGAGGCTTTCCCTCAACATTTCTCCTCAGCAAACGAACTTCGCGTCTTGTTGTTTATACAATACTTTAAGAGACCGCAAAGCTGCCACGCGGCACATTTAGGCGCTTTTTTCGCTGATAGACCAGTTAAGCTGAACCGTATCACAAGTAGCGGCAAAGTAGCGGCAAGAAATTTCTATTGATATATAGATATTTAAGGCCAGATTCTCCATTTTATTAAATAGGAATTGGACGGATCGCTCAAGCCCTCTTTAAATATGATAAATGACCATATCTTAGTTCATAGTGGATTGAACTATTTTACGATTCAAACTGGGCGTTTGCCGTTACTAGGATAGGTGTCCCTAAATAGAAATAAGCTAATGAGAAAGGCTTATCTCATGAGCAGGGCTGGTGTAAAGAGATGGCACAAAAGTTGAAAAATAAAAGTACACGGTTAACCGGAAGGATCGTAATTCCGGGCAAACCGTCATACAATACTGCCAGAATGGAGTTCAAAGGAGATTATGTGAATTTTCCCGATTTGCAGATTAAGAACTGGCCCAAGGCGTATTATGGCGAGAACTTTGGCAGATTGAAGCAGGTGAAACGAAAGTACGATCCTCATAATGTGTTTCGTTTTGCTCAGAGTATTCCAGTGAGTAAACAGGTCGGAAAATGAAAATACCACACCAGATCGAATTAAAACAAGGAGCTGCCGACGGCAGCTCCTTTAGCAATTTCGCCGATAGATCCGTTAAGCTGACTCGGAGTCAGGTGGCTTGGGTCCGGGCTTTTCCTTAAGCCTGAACATCCTCGTGCGGTTCAAGGCGCTAACTGCCGTTCCATTACGCTGAACGGCAGTTGGGGTTTTTATCCAGAAGCATTATAATAGTAGCAAATATAGTTATAGCCAGGAGGGAGGCTTAGTATGATTCCATTAGACGACGTAGACAAATGCTACCCATTAATAAATGAGCGTGCACACCGTTTTTTGAGCGAGCAGGAACTGAAGCAATATCGGTCCATCCCACAAAACGAGGTTGAACACCAGCTTAAACTGTTGCTGGAAAGTCCGATTGCCCATTTTACCGTTGTAAATGAAGTCTACTTCAGAGCGCGCTGGGCAGAGGTTTTTGAAGCGCTGCAGTTAGGAGATGACCTGACATTATTGGAGGTGGCTTCGGGCGATGCAGATATGGTTCCCCAGGTCATGGCACGGACCCATCCGAACAGTACATACATAACAGCCAATATGAATAAAAGCCTCACCACCAGTTTGCTGGAGAAAACGATGGGCCTTCCCCTGCATATGAAAATCATAGAGGAAGATGCGGCTTATATCAATAAACATCTGCCTTCCGGGTCGGTGGATATTATCGTTTTTCAGCATGCGGTCAATGATATCATCCAGGCGATTTTGTGCGGACAGGCTGGAATCGACACCATTCATACGGATTGGATGGAAACTTTGCCGGCCATGATCAAACTTCTTCAGCAGGAGGTTGCCTCAGGTACACTCGAAGTTCATGCCATGCAGCCTTTTATCACCTTGATCCACACTTTATTGAAATCCCTGCGGACAGATGGCGTTATCGCTATGAATCATTATATGTTCCAATTGGACCTTGACTGGGGTTACCCGGTAGATTTGTTTGAGAATATCATCCCCCTGACCAGACGCTGGTTGAACGGGATTCAGGGTTGCGAAGAGATTTTTATTCCCGGTTTTGACCGGTAATGGTGGATCTTTTTGCAAAAAAGATAAGGATGCTCCACAATCGCTGTGAACCGTACCATAAGTAGAGGCAAGTTTTTCTCGTACTACATAACGATATGGGAGACTAATTTTTTCTTGTCTACAGCAAAGGCCCCTTCCGCCGTTTGGCGGAAGGGGCCTTTGCCAATGTAGGTATAGTTTTAACTTGATGCTTTGTACTTCACTAAGAAATACGTCTCACTGCGGGTGGCGACGAGGTTATGCGGTTTCGTTTGATGTTATAAATCTTTTCATTAAATTAGAAAACCAAAAATATTGAACATACGACAAAGAAGTTAGAATTTAAAGCGTTTTCAATCCCTTTTATAATCAAGTTATGATAAAAGAAAGGGGTTACAAAAATTGACTAACTTATTTTACAAGCCGGACGGGGCTTGGGTGGGAGACCTGATCCCCTTTTACAAAGACGGCAGCTTCCGTTTGTTCTATCTTCATGATTGGAGAGATAACAAGAAGATTCATGGAGAAGGAACCTCCTGGTTCGAGCTCCACACAAGCGATTTCGTGCACTATGAAGAAGTGGGCGAAAAGCTGAAGCATGGAAGTGTGAGCGAGCAAGACCTCAACTGTTATACCGGCTCGATCATCGAAGCCCATGGGGAATATCATCTGTTCTACACCGGTCTCAATCCGAATCCGGAATTCATAGAGGACGGAGTGCCGCTCCAATGCGTCATGCACGCCGTGAGCACGGATATGGAGTCATGGCGGAAAATCCCCGAAGATACCTTCTATTCCGACGGGATTCAATATGAAAGACATGACTGGCGCGATCCCTTTGTATTCTGGAATGAAGAGGCGGGGGAGTACTGGATGCTTCTTGCTGCAAGGAACAAAGAAGGTCCTTCCCGGCGCCGGGGGAGCATCGGACTCTGTGCTTCCAAGGATCTCAAAAGCTGGGAAATCCGGCAGCCTTTCTGGAATCCGAAAATGTACGTGACGCATGAATGCCCGGACTTATTCCAAATCGGGGAATGGTGGTATCTGGTTTACTCCACGTTCTCGGAACGGTTTGTCACCCATTACCGCATGAGTAAATCTTTAAGCGGACCTTGGACGGCGCCGAGAAACGATGCGTTTGACGCCAGAGCGTTCTATGCTGCGAAAACATGGAGTGACGGAAATAAGCGCTACGCTTTTGGCTGGGACCCAAGCAAGGAAAACGAGAATGATTACGGCGATTGGCAGTGGGCTGGAAACTTGGTCGTACACGAACTTGTTCAAGAACAGGATGGAACGTTAACGGTTCGTATCCCGGAGACGGTTTCCCATCATTTTTCAAATAAACAAGCAGCCAAGTGGGATTCGCGGATCGGGGAATGGGAGGAGTCGGAGGGGCGTATAGAAACGGCTGCGAACGAGACATACTCTTGCATATCAGCCGGCTTCATGCCCGAAACTTGCAAGATTTCGGCCGAGCTGTCCTTCTCGGAAGGGACGAGAGGCTGTGGCATCTTGCTTCGCGCAAGCGAGGATCTTGACGAGGCCTATTACATTCGCCTTGAACCCATTCATAACCGCCTGGTGTTCGACATGTGGCCCCGGCGGGAGCAGGGTGAGATGCAGTGGCATATCAAAGGGGATCATCCTCATGCGGTAGAGCTGGAAGTACCGATAGAATTGCAGGCCGGTACGGTTTATAATATCGAGATCGTTGTGGAGAATTCCGTTTGCGTAGTATATTTGGCCGATCAGGTCGCCATGACTACACGTTTGTATAATTTGAAAACCGGCAGCTGGGGCTGTTTTGTCCAGGAAGGCCGGGCGGTTTTTGAACAAGCATCCATTTCGGTTCCTAACTAACAGGAGGTCTTCTAAATGAAACGTTATGTCAAAAGGCTGGCTCTTGCGTTACCGCTGGTTGTCCTGATGGCGATGGTGAGCGCATGCGGAGGCGGAAATAATAATAACGGCGCTGCGGCAACCGGATCGGCAAATCCGCCGAAGGTGGACAAGAAAACATACAAATGGTTCGTGGCCCGAGGTGTAGACAGCCCTCCAGCCGTTACGGTAAAGGAAATTGCGGACAAGTTTTCCCAAACACATCCGGAATTCGAGCTGGTTCTGGAAGGTACGGGGGATCGCCCGTCCTATTTGCAAAAGCTGCGGACATTGATTGCGAGCAACGAGATGCCCGCTATGTTCGATACTGATCCGGATGCCTATGCTTCCAAGCTAGTGCAGCAAGGCAAACTGGTGGATATGAAAAAACTGCTGGAGGAACTAGGGAAATATCAGGATTTCCGCCCGGTGGCCTTGCAATATCAGCAATTCGCAGACGGTAGCATGTATACTTTCCCGCTTGAATACGGAATTGAGGTATTCTGGTACAACATCAAGATGTTTAAGGATCTTGGCCTTGAGCCGCCGAAGACGTTCGATGAGTTCATGAAGGTTGCCGAGACGCTGAAGCAAAGCGGGGTTACGCCGATTGCCGTCGACGGCAAGGATAAATGGCCGGTTCTCCGGTACCTGGCGTACAAACCGTTCCGCATGACAGGCAATGATTTTATTGAAAATGTAAAGCAAGGGAAGGCATCTTTCAAGGACCCTGCCGGCATGGAAGGTATTAAGTTCGTGCACGATCTGGGCACCAAAGGGTACTTTCAGGAAGGATTCACTGCAACGGATTACACCGCAGCGCGCGACTTGTTCCTGGGCGGCAAAGCCGGCATGTATTACATGGGTTCATGGGAAACTATGAACTTCGTAAATGATAAAGTAAGCACAGAAATGAAGGATAATATCGGTTTTTTCCGGCTTCCCATGATGGAAGGTGCCAAAACGGCTGAAAATGATTATTTCATCAACTCGGGCATCGGCGTTGCCTTCAACCAGGAGACCTTCGATGATACGATGAAGGAATTCGTCAAATTCCTTCTGGAACAATATCCGAAGGCCTATACGGAAAAAGGCCAATTCTCGCCTTTCAATTATTCGCTTGATCAAGAGCAAGGGATGCCGGAGCTCTTCTATAAAATACAAGACGAAATCGCGAAATCCGGCAACGTCTTTGCGGTCCCGTGGGATACGCGCCTTGACCCGGCCACGAATGAGCTGCTCGGCAACGAATTGAATGCCTTGGCTCTGGGAGCCCATACTCCGGATGATTTTGCAGAACTAATGGATCAGGCGATTAAAGAAAATGCGCCAAAATATTTCAAATAGCGATGCTAAACAGGCGGCCAATCAAAAAGCCGGTTGGACGCCTGTAAGTAAAATAAAACTAAAATTAGGGAATGAGCAAGCATATGGATAAAATCCTGCGCAACCGCAAAGCCGCTCTCGTCTTCCTGTTGCCTGCATTATTGGTGTATCTGCTAACCGTTCTGGCTCCCATCCTTTGGTCGATGTATTTCAGTTTCTTCTCCTGGGACGGAGTTTCAGATATGCTCTATATCGGCTTTGACAATTACGCCAAGATGTTTGGCGGCGACAAGACATTCTGGAAGGCATTCAGCAACAATCTGATCTATGTTTTCATTATTGTAGCCATGCAGGTGTTTCTTGGTTTGTTGGTAGCCATCTTGCTGACCAGCATCACCAAGGGGAGAGAATTGTTCAAGACATTATATTTTGCTCCTGCTATCATCACGTCAGTAGCCATAGCACAGTTGTTCCAAAATGTGTACTCGTTTGAACCGGTCGGAATCCTGAACTTTTGTCTGCAGCAGATGGGTCTTGGAGACTGGAGCAGGCCTTGGCTTTCCGACTTGAAGTGGGCTCTGAGTGCCGTATCGGTACCCGAAGGTTGGCGTTATATCGGTCTTTATATGATTATCTTGTACAGTGCGTTAATTTCCATTCCTTCCGATATCGAGGAAGCTGCCAGAATGGACGGAGCCTCTTCTTGGAACCTGTTCCGTTCGATTAAAATGCCGCTGATTAAGCCAGTGCTGATGGTTTCTATCATTATGGCTACTACGGGAGCGCTAAAAGGATTTGACATCCCGTATCTCATGACGAACGGGGGACCGGGCCGCGTAACGGAATTGTTGCCGACTTATATGTACAAAACCGCATTCTCCAGTCTGGACTTTGGTTATGGCAGCGCGATGGCCGTATTTATCGTCGTTGAAAGCCTCATTGCAGTCGCCTTTATCAGACGGATGATGGACAGTAAGGAGACCTGATGATGAAATTTTCCGGTTATACTAAAGCGGTTCTTGTGGTAGTTTCCTTTGCTCTGCTTGTCATTCAAGTGTATCCGCTTGTCTGGGTGTTCATCTCCAGTTTTAAGGCGACTACCGATTTTTCCGGTGATAACCCGCTCAGCCTGCCAAGCCAATTCACCTTCGGAAATTATTACAGCGTGTGGAATAAAGGAAATTTGGGGACTTATTTTTCCAATAGTCTCATCGTCGCCGTGACGACCATCATACTTGTGATCCTGTTCAGCGCCATGGCTGCTTTCGTTATTGAGAAGATGTCTTTTAAATGGAGTCAAAGCGTGTTGTTTCTATTTCTGTGCGGCATTATGATCCCGATTCAGGTCGTGCTCATACCGCTGTTCATTCTTTATAACAAAATAGGAATTATCAATACGCTCACATCTCTCATTTTGCCCCAAGTAGGGTTTGCACTGCCGATCTCGATCTATCTTTTCGTGAGCTTCTATAAATACATTTCGAATGAGATCATGGAGGCCGCTGTCATGGATGGCTGCGGAGTGTATCAGGTTTTCTGGCGGATGATTTTCCCTCTATCCCGGAATACGATAGTTACGGTTGTCGTTATGAATCTGATCTTTGTCTGGAATGAGTTTATTTTCGCGAATACGTTTATTCATGACCTTAAATCACGGACCATTCCAGTTGGCTTGATGGATTATATCGGACAGTACGGTTTAACGGATTGGGGAGCCACCTTTGCTGCAATCAGCATTACGACCATCCCGACAATGGTGGTTTACTTCATTTTCAACAAGAGCGTTATTTCCGGTATGACCGCAGGTGCGACTAAAGGTTAATCTCCCATATGCCTTTGACTGAAGGTATACTGATAGTATCAGGTTGCCACTCTTCTTGGTCAGGGGGATTTCATGAGCATAAAACGGCTGTTCCTGTCGATAAGTATCCGAAGCAAGATTATTATTTTGTCCATAGCCTGTTCCTTGCTTCCGCTGGTCCTGATCGCTTCCTTAACCTTTGTCTATTTAAGCAAAGTGATCGAGAACAAGATGTCCGATACCACCTCGAATTTGCTGGGCTCCATCAATTGGAATATCCAGACTTTCGTGAATGATGTTGAATCGATTTCGAAGCTGATGTTGTCTTCCCGGGATGTTCAGAACTTCCTTTCCTATACTAAGAATGATTTCAAGGAGATCTATGACCTTCAAAATGCGACCCGCAGTCTGATCGTCAATATTACCAACAATAAATCCTATATTCGTTACGTTTACGTTGGCAGCGGGCAAAGGGAACTGATTACCACAAACCAATGGGACAGATTAACTTATGACAATATCTATCAGGCGGTCTCACGGACAACATGGTATCAACAGGTGGGGGAGATGGGCGGCCGGGGCTTGTGGCTGAACAGCGATGAAGTCCGGCTGCTCAAGGGCAGCCCGAACCTGCTGCTGTACGGCAAACGGTTAAACAATCTTGAAACGCTCGAGCCGATCGGCATGTTGATTATTTCCATCGATAGACGGGTCTTCGATGAAATGTTCAAGAACATTTCCAATGCTGAAAAAGGGGATTTGATGATCCTGGAGCAAAACAAAATCATCTATTCTAATTCCGGTAACAATGATTTAAAAAAAGTTCCCCAAAAGGATTTGAATCAGATCTATGATTTGCCTGAGCGGGGGAACCGCATCGAAACGATGGGCGGAGAACGGTATGTCATCACCTTCGAAACGAATCCGGTAACCCAGTGGAAAGTGGTCAGCATGATCCCCTATTCAAGCATTAACTCGGAAATCATCCTGATTCGTAATGTTACGCTCTCATTGACGCTGGTAGCTTTCCTGCTTGCCGCCTACGGCGCTTATCTCATCTCGAAGCGGATTACCAAACAGTTGACTTTGCTCACTTCTGTAGCAAGAAAAGCGGCAAAACGCGATGAAATTGAAGGAATCCTGTTTGTAGAAGAAGATGAAATCGGTAAAATCGGAAATCAATTCCTGCGAACCTTCCGTACCAACACGGAATTGTCGGACAAATTGATCGAAGCCAAGCTTAAGGAGAAGGAAGCTGAGCTTCATGCGCTGCAGAGTCAAATCAACCCTCATTTCCTATACAATACGTTGAATTCCATATATCTAATGGCGGAACGAATCAGTGCCAAAAACATTTCCAAAATGGTCATGTCCCTTTCGAATATTTTTAAATTAAGCTTGAACAACGGGGACTATATTACAACTGTCGGCAATGAAATCGAACAAGTGAAAAATTATTTAGAGATTCAGAACATCCGCTATAAGGGGAAGTTCGAGGTGATCATCGACCTCGAGCCGGGAATCGAGCACATCCGCATGCTGAAGCTGCTTATTCAGCCGTTGGTAGAAAATGCGATCTTTCATGGAATCGAGTTGAAGGAGGGCAAAGGGAGCATTGTCATTCGGGGCCGGAGAGAAGGGGCAATCCTTATATTCGAAGTTGAGGATGACGGAGTGGGTTTTGATCCTGTTGATATGCAGCCAAGGGGATATGCCTTAAGGAACATACAGGAAAGGATCCAATTGCATTACGGCCAAGACCGTGGAATCCGCATAGACAGTATTCCGGGTGCCGGAACCAAAATCACCCTTGAGATCGGTATAATGGATTGAGGTCGGGCTATGAAGGGGGACATGACTTGTATAAGCTTTTTATAGCGGATGACGAACAGCTTGTAGTGGAAACGTTGTCGGAAATGATCGACTGGGATGCATTCGGAGTACGGATCATAGGGACGGCAAATAACGGCAAACAAGCGCTGGAACGGATTCTTCAGTCGGATCCGGACATAGTCCTGACAGACATTCGGATGCCCGGCCTGAACGGTCTTGATCTAATTCGTACCCTAAAGGAGAATGGCCGCAAAGCGGAATGCATTATCGTGAGCGGCTATTCCGAGTTTGAATACGCCAAAGAAGCTATTGAACTGGAGGCGGTGGATTATCTGATCAAGCCTGCAGAGCTTGATGAAGTGGCAAGGACCGTCTCAAGGGCAATTCAGCGTCTCGGGCGCAAAGCGGATCAAACGGGGAATCACCCTGAGCTTCGAATTGCAAAAGCATTAGACCGGGCGGTGTTTACCGATCTAATCGTCCATGGGAAACGTCCATCATTCGATCAAACGCCATACGGACAATATGACCAGTTTGCAGTGATCCTGATCGGCAGCCCGGCGACTCTTTTGCTCGAACGAATGAAGGACAAGGGCATTGCCGATGCTCTCCTGAGCTTTTTGGCGAACCGCGGAATCGTCGTCGATCTGCTCTACGAGCAGCAGAAAGTCATCTTATTATGCATGGCGAACCTGAAGGAAGACGCGCCATTAACGGAAACTCTGATAGCTGCAGCCGCAACATTTTCGAATGACGGCTCATGGGACGATACTTTAATGTCGTTTGCAATCGGTCCGGTTGTAACCGAAATAATGCATATGCATGTCTCGTATTTGGCAGCCTACAAGGCATGTCAAATGGGGTTGTTCTTCGGTGCTCCGGTAATGGACGCAAGCAGCTGGACGGAGATTACCCGCATTTCCGAGAGAATAGTCTCCGATTGGTCTAATCAAATACAATCCTTCATCCGTTACGAACAAAAAGAGTTCGAAGCGATGCTAGAACGTTGGACGGAATGGGGGACCAAGCAATTAATCGCTCCTGATACCCTCAAGAAGACAGGTGCCCAGTGGGCGAACCGGCTGCACGATCTGATCGGGCAGGACTATGGAATCAAGATCGAGAGAGTGACCGGAGACCGCACCCGGCTGATTGAAGAGATACATGAAGCGCCGGATTGGGCATCTTTGAAGAAAATATGTGTGGATTTGGCGCAGAGTGTGCAATTTTATTTGAACGTAACGAAGACTACCCTGAAAGAAAAGGTGGTTCATGAAATCAAAGCTTACCTTGAATCCCATTATCATGAGAATATCCAGCTCGATCAATTAGCAGAGCGGTTTGACCTCAACGCTTCCTATGTAAGCAACTTGTATTCTAAATCAACCGGGCAAACGATTCTGGAATATGTCACTTTGCTGCGCATCCGGCAAGCGAAAAAGATGCTGAGGGGAAGCAGCTTCAAAATCTCTAAAATATCCACTAATGTCGGATATGATAACCAGCGGTATTTCTGCCAAGTGTTCAAGAAGCATGTAGGCGTTAGTCCCAGCCAGTATAGAGAAGAGCATATGATAAAAAGCGAAGGGGATCAATCTCCAATTGGATAATGGAGTCTTTTGACTATTTTCGATTTTTCCCAACGGCTGCCTTTTTCGAGAAATTCGGGACAAATGGCTGGTCTAATGTAATTTGCTCTTCATATCGCCCCATGCTAGAACCTCCCATGATGATCTTTACTCTATAAGAGTATACACGTCCAGTTATTCCAGGTTGTGATTAGAATCACGTACTCTTATTTGCATTTTTTTGCATGATATGTGGGATAGCGGGTTCGGGAAAGAGCTTCGGTGGGTCTTTTGGTATGACCGAAAAAAGCTTCTGGCTGAGACTATACGACGATTATTGCAGATATGCGGCCTGGAATGTTGTCATGGCGGGGATGGCCGGGTAATAGAGAGGATTAGAACTTTTGAATTGGCTTGATTCAACGTGGGAGCCAAGGAGACGGAGGGACCAATCATGGCGGCACAAGCAGTATCAGGTATCAGCCCAGTACAAAACATTGCACCTTACGGCGGAACACAGAGCGATGTCAGTTCCCTGGAGAAGCAGCGAAACCAGCTGATGATGGAGCTGGACAAGGCGAACGCGGCGCAGGGCAGCAAGATGCAGACTCCCTATCTCCGGGAGCAGCTGCAGCGGCAAATCCGGCTGCTGGAGGCTAGACTGGTGCAGAAAGGCGGGAGCAGCGCCCCGGTCAATTTCGTACCGGTTTCTCCGCTTCAAGACCATCTCCCGTTCTGGCGGACTGAAGCAGAGGGGAGCCTTAAAGGCAACGGTCTAACTGATCCCCGGACGGCGACGGTGAACTCGGAGGGACATTTCGACGCGTTGATTTAGACCAGAAAGAGAAGGTACGGAAAACCCGGTAATGAACCGGCTTTTCCGTACCTTCTTGCTTTTAGAGGCGGCGGGGTATCAATTCTACTGTACTAAACTTTCCAATTCCGGCTGCAATTTGTTCCGCAGAACATACAGCATGACGGCACCGACAAGGAAGGCAGCGGCATCCGCAATGACAAGCGACCAGACCACCCCGTGGAAGCCGTTCATTTGATTGGCGATATAAAGCACAGGAATCAGCGTAACTCCTTGAATAATTGACATAATAAACGCGGCTGTTCCTTGCGCTGTTGCCTGGAAGACCCCGGTAAACAGAGTGGTCATCCCTGTAATGAACAAGGATAGGAACGTTACATGCAGAATGTAGCTGCCCATTTCAATTAATTGCGGGTCGTTTGTAAAAAGACCAATTAAATGGTCGGAAATCAAATAGACAACGATGCCGAATACGACGGCTAGCCCCACGATTGCTTTAATCGTAAATCCAATGGTATTCTTCATGCGCAATTTATCCGCTGTAAAAGAGAAGGCAATGAGCGGCACAACTCCCTCGCATAAACCCATCAGAATAAACTCAGGAAACTGCAATAAACGTGATGAAATTCCGTAAGCCGCCACGGCTGCATCCCCATATTCGACAAGGAAATGGTTAAAGATGAGCGACATTGCGCCCAAAAAGATGCTCATAATAAAGACCGGAACTCCGATTTTGAATACATTGCCCAGAATGTCCTTGGTAGCCTTGAACCATTTTACGGAGATCGTTAAGAATTGGCTCTTAGATCCCATATGGAAGGCGTAATATATACTCGCAACCAAGTTGGAAATGACCGTAGCCGACGCAACGCCGATCACGTCCCAGTGGAACACGAAGATGACGAGCGCATCAAGAATGATATTTACAACAACACTGAGAATCATACCGATCATAGACGTCATGGCTGCACCCTCAGAGCGCACGAGATTCTCCAGCGTGAAGAATAATACGACAAATGGTGAACCGATAAGCATAACCGTGACATAGTCCTTCGTGAATCCGAAGGAGTCAGGCGTTGCCCCCAGGCCGTGTACGATTAGTTCGATCAATGGGAGACCCACAGCCATCAGGATAAGTCCGAGAACTAAACTGCTGTAAAAAGCGAATGAAGACACATGCTTTACGTCATCATATCTCTTCTCCCCCAGCAAACGGGAGATGAATGTGCCGCTGCCCATGCCAATCAAATTGCCCAGCGCCATAATGATTGCGAATAACGGCAAGGTTAGTGCGAGTGCGGTTAACATAGCAGTATTATGGAGTGTACCAAGGAAATAGGCATTCAAGATGGAGTATATGACATTCATTGATGTGCCTAACATCATCGGTACAGCGAAGTGAGCTACGGCCTTTGCGACCGGTGCTTTTTCAAAGTAATAGAGGTTTTCTGCATCCATGTTGGATCACTTCTTTCTTTGTTTTTTCTAGTCTAACAGTGTTAGATTGAACCTTACAGTGTTAGATGATATCATGAACCTATAAACCTGTAAAGCATAAACTTACACTGTTAGATAAAAGGGCGGATAATGATGAAAAAGCAGCAGCCTCAAATTTCGGAGGACAGGATTCTGGAAGCCTCGTGGGAGCTTCTTGGAGAGGAGGACATCGAGAAATTCAGCATGAGACGATTGGCCGACAGGCTGGGGATTCAGGCTCCCTCCCTGTACTGGTACTTCAAGAGCAAACAAAATCTTTACCAGCGCCTGGCCAATCAGGTATCGAAGATAATCCTGGAGGAGTTCCACTCCGAGGGGGACTGGAAGGAGCAGCTGACAGGGCTTGCCGTAACCGTACGGAGCGTGCTCAGCCGGTATCCCTGCTCTACGCAGCTGATGATGATGACGCTGCCCCACGAACCGGACATCATCCGGTTCACGAACCGTATGCTGCTCTGCGTGGAATCGACGCCGCTTGAGCAAGCGCAGAAAATGCAAGTGGTGACTACGCTTGTGAACTATGTTTTCTACTTTGTTCTGGACGATTATCAGCATGAGCGCAATGTCTCCGCGATCCTTAAGGAGCAGGGAGCGGCTCCGGGTGAGGAGGTGATTCGCCTTCTGGACTCGATGAGCGACACGGATGCGGGACTGTTTCGGAGGCTGTTCACGAACGGACTGTTCGAGCTGATGGGGACCGACGGGGCATTTGAGTTCGGCTTGAAGCTGATTCTGCTCGGGATTGAGCAGGTGATCAAGGAGCAGGCGCGTTAGGAACTGTAATAATTATTCCAGAGTATAGAAAATATTGACTTTTTATATTGAAATCTATGAATAAATGGTATATTATGGTGCTGTACTCGCGGTACGCCAATATTTAATTATTAGGAGGAACCGGAAAACTATGAAAAAACGCTTGTTTGTTGTTTTGGCAACGGTTGCAGCTTTATCCCTGGCAATACCTATGAGTGGATTTGCACAGTCCAATCCTACAGATGTAACAAGCTCCTCCACACAGTCGAAGGCTTTCAAAGTTGATAAAGCCAGAACGATCCAGGGCTTCGGCGATGTAACTGCACAAGAGTTGATTCATTCCGAAGATACCTTCGTGAATAGTGGTGGAGAAAACGATTACTACGAAAGCTACAGTACGTCGATGGGGAATACCATTCGCTATTACCTGCTTGACGAAGGAAAAAAAGGTTTGACGATTAAAATTTATTATGCTGATGCTGATTACAACACGACCAGCTTGTATGCAAGCGGATCTACTTCTGCCTCTAATAATTGGACGGTGCTTACCGAAATCCCTGCGCCTTCCAAGGATACAAACTTCGTTGTTCGCATTGTTTCCAAAGATGGCTCCGGTGGCTATGAATACGGTTTCCAATCGGCGATCCGTGCGTTCTAAATGGATTGAAATAACGGAAAAGAGATTGCTTTTCTAAGCAATCTCTTTTCCGCGTTCACCATGTTCATCTTATGAAACTACTTTATTTGCTAAAGGGAGATAGGGTTAATGTTAGGAAAAGTGAAAAGCTTTATATTTGGTTTTTTCGCTTGCTTGCTCATCACAGGAACAAGCGCTTATGCGATGGAGCCAACGATGGCCGGAATCTATCTTAGGAAAATCACGTATATGTTCGACGGAATCGAGAAAAAGCCTCCGCAAGGATCGGAAGGGTTTATTTATCAAGGTTCGATCTACGTTCCTTTGCGGTTTGTCAGTAAATCGTTGAATAAAGATATCGAATGGGACGATGCCAAAAGCACGGTTTGGATCGGGAAAGGTAATGCTGATGATTACTTCTCGCACCAGATACCCACTAGAGTTGAGGGGGATTTAAAGTTTGAAATTGGTGTTGCTAATATTGGGGGCAACAAATACAGCCATAGAGGCTATAAAGTTTCTTTTCCCGAAAAGAGCAATCAAGGGATGCTTCAATTTAACCTTGCAGGCCAATACTCCAAATTTGATGGCTTTTTGGGAATTGATGATTCCACCAAAAACAGTACAGCATTAGGGACGTTGAAAATTATAGGGGACAATAGAGAATTACTTAGCTTCACGAACTTGAAGGGTGGGGACCAGCCTAAACGATTCGAAGTCGATTTATCTGGGGTTTCCACGTTGCAAATCTTGTATACAAGGGACACCGGATCGGATCTTACGATTGATATTGCCGATGCTATTTTACATCACAAATAACCAGCCTGGAGGAACATAGAATGAAAATAATCCGTCTTCTTAGTTCTTTTTGTCTGATTACTGTTATGTTAACAAGTGCGGGGGCATTAGCAGCTTCTGAATCTAGTGATCCAAGCATTGCGAAAACTTACGATGGAACGTATCTGGTGAAATTAAACAGTGTGACGACTCCCCCGAATGATGTTATTGAGAAGCTGGGAGGGAAGCTTAAGAAGATAAGTGAGTCAGGGGATATAGTTATGGCCGAGCTATCCGGGTCCTCTCTTTACGAACTGAAGAATAGTCCAGATGTCCAATATATTGAACCGAACTATGAAGTAAAGACAGAGGTCGAAGCTGAGAAGATAGAAAGTGTAACGGAAACGATCCCTTACGGCATTCAAAATATCCATGCTATTGAAGCACAGCAAGAAGGATACACAGGCAAGGGTGTGAAGATCGCCGTGCTAGATTCCGGGTATAGCCAGCATTCAGATGTGAAGGTGAAGAGCGGATACTCTTTTATCACGAATTCTGAAAACTATGATGATGATTTTGGCCACGGTACCCACGTTGCTGGTATTATCGCCGCGTCGATGAATGGAGAAGGTGTGGTTGGAGTCGCACCAATGGCCGATATCTATGCAATCAAAGTATTAGATCAGGGTGGCCGGGGCTCCTATTTCACCCTTATCGAGGGAATTGATTGGGCCATCAAGCACAAAATGGATATTATTAATATCAGCTTTGGCGGTGAGAATCCATCACAAATTCTGGAGGAAAAAATCCAAGAGGCGTATGATGCAGGTATCCTTATCATTGCAGCTGCAGGTAACGATGGGTATATGGGTGATGACACAATCTTGTATCCGGCAAGGTACTCTACGGCAATTGCAGTCGGGGCGATTGACTCGAGTAACAAAAGGGCATTTTTTTCTGCTAAAGGTCCGGATTTAGACCTCGTGGCTCCCGGTGTAAAAGTATTAAGCACGCTGCCAAGTAATCAGTACGGGATGAAATCGGGGACATCTATGGCCGCTCCACATGTAACCGGTGTTGCCGCACTGATTTTGGATAAGAACAAAAAGCTTAGCCCGGGCGAGGTCGCCGATATTTTGGAGTCAACAGCAGAACCGTTGGGAGTGGTCCCGGAGTATGGTCATGGGATAGTGCAAGCTAAAGAGGCCGTAGATCAGACTGCCTGGAAATAATAATCTCCATTTTATTCTCTAAAAACGCGATTGCAAAAGCGCTTTAAAAATTGCTTTTGCAAATGATGAGCCTGTTCACCTCTCCACATTTATGTGTGAGACCAATCGGGTCAATCTGACGGTCCACCGGGCTAAGTAGGTTAATGGGTTATAAAGAAAACAACACGTAGTGTGATATGCACTCGTGTTGTTTCGTTTGAAGTCTTTTGAAAAGGACGGTTTTTAAACTGGGCTTTCACCCAAGCGCCCTTTCCGCGAATGCATATGATGATTATGCCTACTCATTGAAAGGAGTGATCACATATGGGGGTTTTTCCAACACCAGGACCTGGCGGAGGGTTTTCGGGATTCCCGGGTGGGCCTGGCGTGCCGGGAGGGCCGGGGTTTCCGGGCGGGTTTCCGGGGGGTGCACCAGGGGGTGTTCAAGCGCCGACAGCGCCTCCACCGCAATTCGTACCGCAAATGCAGGCTACCACATTTGCCATCGACCCCGGAGGGATCAGACGCTGCCTATTCCGCAACACATACATTTGGCTGAATAATGGCGAGCAATTCTGGTTTTTCCCGGTATTCGTCGGGCGTACTTCAATTGCAGGGTTCAGATGGTTTGGTTTCTTCTGGGGGTACTTCGGCATTGATTTGAATCAGATTCGCTCGTTCACGTGCTTCTAAGGCTTTTGAACGCCTGACTGGCGGATGCTGCGGTTTTTTTCATACTACAAAATAATGGTGTACCTCGAGGGGGGCTTTTGCCGATTCACAGCAAAAGCCCCTTCCGCCGTTTCGGCAGTAGCTGCATGAACACCTCGATGCTTCATTACAGGATGGCAGTTTAAGTGTGTGGCTGGTACTAAAGGAATTGTTCTAATCATATTTCTAAAAGGGGGAAATAAGAGTAGGGGGTGCAAAAGTTAGTTGAAAAAAGTAAAGGTTAGTTTACAGCCCATTGTAAGTAAGATCAATATGCCCACTGTTTTGAAAACAGCTATACTTCCAGGGGATTCAATTGAAAGATTATTTATTGCAACCCAAGTAGGAGAGATCTTTTACATAGGAGACGGAGTTATAAGGACTTTTTTAGATATTCGCCCTCGAATCATAAAACTAGGCGGTTCTAGAGGAGGGTATGATGAGCGGGGGTTGTTAGGGTTAGCGTTTCATCCCGATTTTTATTATAACGGTCTGTTCTATCTTCATTTTTCCGTAGCCGGGACCCAAGGTCCAGGTGCAATTCCGGGTGCTCCGCTTGAATCTTTTAAGCCTAACCCGTGTGATTCCGGAACTTTAAACCTCAGGTGGACGAATAGAGAAATGTATTATGATCATATCGATACAGTTGAAGAATGGAGTTTACAACCGAATGGCCAACCTCAAAGACGGCGGACATTACTTAACCTAAGGAGACCATTTCTTAATCATAATGGCGTCAATAGCTTAAACTTTTCACCTGAAACTGGAAAGCTTGTTTTAACAACTGGAGATGGCGGATCAGGCTTTGATCCATTTAATTTAAGTCAAGATAATATGGAAATAGCGGGTAAGATTATTGAAATTGATGTAGTTGAGGAAACGCTGATCTATAATCCGCCCGTAGCTACCCGGTTTAATGAACTTCCCGTACCTATTCAAGAAACGCTTACGGTAATTGCCAAGGGCGTTCGCAATGTACCAGGCATTTCATTCGAAAAGGTTTATAACCGGTATATCAAATATGTGGGGAATGTCGGACAGGACTTGGTCGAGTCGATTTTTTCATTCGTTCATTATAAGCCAATCCCGGTCACCCAGCTTGTTCAGGCTTCATTAGGGAACTCTGAGCTTGGCCAAGAGGGACTGATTAACCTTGGCTGGCGGGGGTGGGAAGGTGCATTTCCGACTACGGTTATAAAGGGCTGCGCTGCAAGCCCAACTTTGGATGAGAAGACTATTGCTTATTACAATGAAGCAGTAGAAACCTCAGTGAGGCGTCTTCAGCCTCTAATCAGTTATTTTCATAAAGATCCCCGGCCTGATAAGTTGGGAGGAACCGCGCTTACAGGAGTTCAGGCTTATTTGGGGAATGGCATCCCCGGTTTAACAGGAAGCGTTGTGTTTACCGATCTTGCCAGGGATGAAGGGGTTCACCCTCCCGTTAGAGGGTTTTTAGCTTATGCCAGGGGACAAACAGATTGTAAATTAAATGACTTTAGTATTATTGAAACCGATTATAATTTTGGGTCGGGGTCCGCTTATTATGTAAGCTTAGGAACAAATCTGGATCAAACCAGACTATACTTAGGGGTATATGGCTCCATGAAAGTTGCTGATTTTAACCAAGGTACTGTTTTTGAAATGACTCCATAAACACCGTATACAGAAACGGCCATCCCACAAAGGATGGCCTTAAAGATGAGACTGGAATGGAACATTAGCTCCAATTCTGGGTATGGCCCGTCCATTTGCGTGTGACGTCGATGATAAGAAGTGCTGTTAGTTTCTGGTTTTAACAGCTAACCCACTAAATGATATGGGTCCTACAACATCTACTTTTGTATTTGCAGTCCGGTTTTCAGCTGTGACTGTGTAAGTATGAGTACCTGCTTTCACATTTCTATCTTCAGCTTGGAAGGTAACGATATAATTTTGCTCTGAACCCGTAGATTCGATACCTTGCTGTGTGTTGAAAATTTCTGTTTTACCACGGAAGACTCTAAAGCGAATCTGCCCAATGCCTGTGATACCTTTGACACCAACAGATACTATCAAATCTACCCGGTTTGGTTGAGCATTCACTGGAATCCGTATTGCAATCGTGGCTATGCCAGATTTTTGCGGGGAACGCCGAATAGTAAATGATTTGGCCGGGTTGAAGCGACTAAGCGACTGGACGGCGGCTTTATCAAGGATACGTACCATATGATCAACTCCTCTTTTTAATACTCCAATTTATGCAAGAGTCAGAGGGAGTGATTGGGTAGATTTAAGATGAGTAGTAGTAAAGTGAAGTCCATATTATTTAGGGCAAGAAATAAACTTAGAGTTCATTTAGACAAAGAGGGGGTAACGTATGAAAAGAGAAGAGTTATATAGGGAGATCGGATTAATTGATGAAAATTTAATTGAAGCGGCCGGACACAGCAACTTCATCCCTTTTTGGCAGATGATAATCAAAAAATCTCCGATGCGGCTGCTTTTGCCATAGATATTTTATCAAAAAGTTATCGGAGGTTATTCCTTCACCAAATCAGAAGTCAATTGCGGTCGCAACATGCTCTAATAAGAGTGAATTCGTTCAAATTATGAATATAGTCTGTGCAAAAAGGGGTCTTGTAGGCAGGATAGTTGAATAAGAATACCACGGCAGCTGACCAGAAAATCAGCTGCTGTTTTCATTAACCTAAGCAAGATGGAAGAATCTACAACTGGATCTTGCATATCATTTTAACATCTGTTATATATGTAATATAACAAACATTAAAATGAAGAGGGTGGTTCGATATGGAACGGCTTAGACATGTCAAAATCGCACATGGTTAATGATTGCCTGCGCCATTGCTTGCGCGTTGCTGATGCACGGCATAATCGGCCCTCTCGCTTTCTGATGGATCGCAGAAACTACCATAAGGAGGGATATTCTTGTTCATAGAGCTCGACCTGCAATCGGAAACTCCGATTTACGCTCAGCTGATCGATCAATTGATTGAAGGGATCGCGTCTGGCGAGTTGAAGCCGGGGGATCCGCTGCCATCGGTCCGGAGATTGGCGGAGGATTTGGGGATCAATCTTCATACCGTCAACAAATCCTACAATTTACTCAAGCAGGAGGGCTTTCTTCAAGTACACCGGAAAAAGGGCGTTATCGTTCAGCCCGACGGAATGCCCGGCGTGACGGAGGCGTTCGAAGAGAAGCTCCGGCAGCAGCTGCGGTCTCTTGCGGCAGCAGCTGCGGTACGAGGCATGTCGGAAGAGGCATTCACGCAGAAGAGCAGGTCAGTGTACCGGAATGCCATTACAAATCGCGGGGGGGAACAGCGTTGACTGTACAGGAGACGATCTTCATATCCGGCTTTTATTTGTTTATCGCGTTGATGATCAGCATACAGGCCTATATCGGCTTGCGGACCCTGCTGTTCGGCATCACGCTGCCGGCGGAGGCCCTGCAGGATAGGGGCGTCCGAGGCATTCGCCGGAATTACGTTTTGCTCACCGGCGGTTTTGCGGTCATCCTCGGAGCAGCTTGCTTTTTAGTGACCCGTCATGTAACGACGAGTCGGAGCTTCCTGTATTGGGCGGCAGCCAGCTTGCTTTTAATAATGATGTCGTTCTTCGCCATTCGGATCAGCCGGATGTCCGCGCAACGTTTGAAGGCAGCCAGAGGCTGGCATGTTGCCGTGCAGACAAAGCGTGCAGCAAGCCTCGCAGCCGGCCGAACGCAGGGTTCGGTGCTGAGCTTTTGGTGGTATTCCGCGCATGTCGCCGTAATGGCGCTATGTATCTTCTTTGTCGTTGTAAGATGGAACGCGATTCCGCCGTCGTTTGCGACGCATATGGGGCCGGACGGCCTTCCGGATCAGTACACTTTCAAATCCGTACGAACCGTGTTCATGATGAACATCGTGCAAGCACTGATGATCGTGTTCTTCGCCGGCTATAATCTGATGATCAGCCGTGCCAGGACATCGCTGGACCCTCAGGACCAGGAAGGATCGTTACGGAAACAGTTGAAGCTCAAGAAAATCCACTCGATTTCGGCTTGGGGCATTTCGCTGCTGGGAATTGTAAACATAGGGTTGCTGCAAGCCGTAATACTGTACGGCTGGAATCTCAATCTGCTCGTGCGCAGCAACATCTCGTTCTTAGTATTGTTCTTCTTGACGCTAATCGGCGTCTTGCTTTACCTGCGCTTCAGAGGTCTTGATCAGATAAGAGACGTTCCGTCGCAGGAGGAAAGGCACTGGAAGTGGCTCGGCAGCATTTACGCGAACCCTGAAGACCCGGCTTTATTCGTTCCGGATCGGTACGGATTCTTATGGACGATCAATATGGCTAATCCGCTCGGTAAGACCGTAGCTGCTGCGATGATAGCCGTTCTGGTAACCGCCATTCTCGTAATCATGTTCAATTTTCGATAAATAAAGCAATCTCGGAAGGAGAGTTTACATGAAGAAAAACCGGTGGATAATGGGAGTCTTGCTAGTTTGCTGTCTGGTGCTAAGCTCCTGGGACGGCAACACAGCACTGGCTGCAATGCAGAACATAGAAGCGGCACTGAATACATCCAAGGTGATCGAGTCAAGCTCTGTACCGTTAACCGTGCTAACGGCGGAAATGGACCTGCCCTCGAACAAGGCTGTAATCACCTACGAAGCAACCCGGAAAGCTGCCCAGGAGAAGGCCGATCTCCTCACAAAAACTTACGGTACGAACAGCGTGCAGTACGCCATTATCGATCATGGCAACATCGTCGTATCCGGCCAGTCCGGCAAAAATGATGAGCAGGGACAGAAGCCGCTCACGAAAGAAACGATGTACGGGATCGGCTCAACGAGTAAAATGTTTACTGCGGTTGCCGCCATGCAATTGGCCGAACAAGGGAAAATCAATCTCGATACGCCGGTCGTCCAGTATATCCCTGAGTTTAAGATGAAGGATGAACGCTACAAGCAGATTACGCCGCGCATGCTGCTGAATCATTCTTCCGGACTGAACGGATCGTCGCTGACGAACGCTTTTTTATTCGAAGATAACGATACTTACGCTCACGACACATTGCTGGGGCAATTGGCCGGTCAGACCTTAAAGGCAGCACCGGGCGCTTATTCGGTATACTGCAATGACGGGTTTACGCTGGCCCAGATTCTAGTCGAGCGAGTCAGCGGCATGGACTTTACCTCTTATATCCATCGATATATTACGGAACCTCTGGGTATGGCCCATACGAAGACGCCGCTGGATTCTCTGAGCACAGCAAAGATGGCGGGACTCTATTACCCTGCCTACAGAGGGCAACTCCCCAACGAGACAAGCAACGTGATTGGAGCGGGAGGCATATATTCCACGGCGGAGGACCTGGTTCGGTTCTCGCAAATTTTCACGGGGAAGGCGGAAGGAATCTTATCCGGTAAATCGTCGGCGGCCATGGCGCAGGACGAGTACAAAACGCCTTTGTGGCCTGACGATGAGGCCAGCTCGTTCGATTACGGATATGGTCTCGGCTGGGACAATGTCAATCTGTATCCTTTTAACGAATACGGGATGAAGGCGCTGACCAAAGGCGGGGACACGATTCTCTATCACTCATCGCTCGTTGTGCTTCCCGAGCAGGACATGGCGGCAGCTGTTATCACTTCCGGCGGGAGCAGCACAGCCGACCGGTTGATGGCAAACGAAGTCCTGCTTCAGGCGCTGAAAGAGAAAGGAACGATTTCCGAATTCAAGCCTGAGAAGTCATACGGCGCGCCGGTAAAGGCTGATATGCCGGAGTCCGTGCTGCAGTATTCGGGGATCTATGGCGCGACGAATACAACGGTTAACATTGATATTACGAAAGGCGGCATCTTGTCCATCACTTCGGAGCAGTCTCCCGGTACTCCGGCCCAGACCTTCGGGTATTCGGCGGACGGCACGTTCCGGAGTGCAGACGGGAATACGAAGCTCAGCTTCGTGACGGAGGAGAACGGCCGCACCTACCTATGGATACGTCAATACGCTTCATTGCCGGGTCTTGGGCAAATGTCTGCATCCGTGTACAACGCCGAGAAGCTCCAGCCCCAAGACCTTCCGGCACAGACCAAAGAAGCCTGGATTCAGCGCGACGGCAAGAAGTATTATCTGCTGAATGAGAAGTATACGTCACTCGTTTACTTGATGATGCAGCCCATCCAATTGAATGTGTCGAAACAATTGCCGGGGTACGTGTTGGATAAGCGAATAACTGGCCCGAATACAGCCGTCTCCGAATTGCAAATTCCAGGAATGAGCGGGCGTGATCTCTCTGGTTATACTTTTTTTACACAGGACGGCGTTGAGTACCTGGATCTTGGTGGAAGCATCTTAGTAAACGAAGCTGCCGTGAAGCCCATCTACGTCGCTAAGAAGTCAACCGTTACGATTCCGCCCAGCGGATACGCCCGCTGGTATACGATAAGCGACAAAGACGGGGGCAAGACCGTTAAGGTGAGCATGTCCTCGGACGCCTCCTTCGCCGTTTATAATGCAAAGGGAACATGCAGCTACTTCAGTGTCATCGGAGGCAAGGATAAGGTCGAACTGCCGGCGGGAGGATCGATTGTTTTCGCCGGGGATGCCGGCACGAAGTTCAAGATTTCCGTGCAGTAATTCATTCCAAAAGGTGAACACAGCAAGTCAATGAAAAGGCCATCCCGCAAGGGATGGCCTTAAAGCTTGCGGTTATAAACAGCGCGGTGAACTGTATCGCTTTAAGGGAAATAGAAAGGGACTCCATGAAGGAATCCCCCCTCCGATTTTCACCTGATAAGCTGCTGCCTGAATCGAGTATGCATGCTCAATAGGAGCGATATAGTCATATGATTTGCTCGTCGTAAGGCGGGTAAGCAGGTTAAAGGAATCATGGTTGATACGGTCAATCGTGTTTTAGACGCTGTTCTACAACTCCAACGGAGCAAACAGTAAGAAGAGCCAGTCTCCAATGGACTGACTCTTCACCATGTCACTTTCATTTCTTTTTTAGAGCAATGATTTCAGCCTCAGACAGCTCAGAAGCCTTAGCTATAATAGCAGGATCTACCCCGAGTTTGAGAAGCTCCAGAGCCATCTGGACCGCTTTCCTTTTCTCGCCGCGGGCTTCGCCTTCAGCCAATGCTCCTTCGATCATGGAAGCTTCGTCATGCAGATACTTTTGTCTGTCTTCGTACAATCGGCGGGCCTCGGCATCCTGACTAAGAAATTCTAACGTGTCCATGGCTTTTTTCAAAACAGGCTCGTTCATCGTCAGCGCCTCCCAATTGGATTTATCGACACCCTTCAAGAAGAGCAACCAGTTGACCAGTCCCCCGCTCTCCACAGGAGCCGCATGATTGTCAAGCTTGGGTAATTCAAGAAAATGCAGTTCCATGTCATCTATAAGCGGGATGCCGCTTCGATCTTCACGCAGATGGAATACATTATGATATTGATTGTTAGGCAAGAAGGAATAGTTCAGAATGTTGATGGTTACACATTTCTTCAACACTTTATAAGACTGGCCTTCTTGAAGCTGTCCGCTGTATAGCTTGCTCCAATAGAAAAGGGTACGCTTCTCAGTATCGTATTTGTTGAATAATTGCATCTCAACATTAATAAGTTCCCCGTCCGCTGTTTTGCCGCGAATGTCTAATATCGACTGCTTGTCGCGGGGAGCGTCCTTTTCGGTATAGGGATTCAGCAGGATGATCTCTGTCAAAGGCGGTCTGTCAAAATAGTATATCATGCTCACAGGTTCTTAGACACACACCAAGCAGACTCGGAAAAGTGAACTCAAGGCCTGTGTGAACAGTTATATGATAATGTAGCGGAGTATCTGATTCATCCGAGTTTACCCTAAAAACCATACTGTGAACCGTACCACAAATAGATGCAAGTTTTCATTTGGCCAATCATTTTATATAGTAAAAGGTGGAAATAAGGTGACGCAAGGAATAGAGGCGCTGACGGCGGAATAGTCGAAAGATGCGAAACGATTTCATAAGACTAGGAATAAGGGGTGGTATGGATGATCGTCCTGAAAGATATCGGAAGGTTCGAGGAATTGCCCGAAATCGCTATGCATATTTACAAAGGAAATATTCCGGCTCTGCAGGCTGCAATTGCAGCTGGCTGGGATATTGAAGAGGGTATTGTACTTAGCAAGCATACCACGCTTAGTCCGTTGGATCTGGCACTTGTCTCGCAGCAAATGGAGGTTGTAAAGCTGCTGGTGGAGCACGGCGTCAACCTGAATGTTCATCATCATCCGGCTTTTTTGCGGGCTGTCCGCTATTGCAGGGAGGACATCGTCCGCTACATTGCAGCGCAAGGAGCCGAGATGGACAAGCTTAATCAAACGGGTTCAGGTGCATATTCACAGGCCTACTATGGCAACAAAAACAATATTCCGCTCATTCATGAGCTGGGATTAGATATCAAGCTGCATGGCGGTCCCGTATTGCGTCAAGCTGTATCGGACCATGACCTGAAGACTCTCACATATTTGCTCGATCAGGGGGTGGACATCAATTATAATAAACCGGATATGGTCTATCCTTATCAAGCGACTCCGTTGACTGTGGCTGCACGTATGGGTAATATGGCCATGGTCAAATTTTTGATTGAACACGGCGCGGACGTTACTATGGCGGAAAAAGACGGCGATCGGCCGTATACGATTGCTGTCAGCAATAAGCATACCGTCATGGCTGATTATTTGAAATCGCTGGAACCGGCTGATTTTCATAATGTGGAGAACAAGAAGCATGAGCTAAAAAAATATAAATTAACCGATGAATTGGTTAGCTTTCTTACAGGAGACAAGCTGCGCCTTGAGCTGGCGCAAAATGAATACGAAATCGGGTATATCGACTTTTTCACATTGACCGATACGATTGAGATGAAGGTTGGCAGACAAAAGCTGCTGCGTCTTTCAGCCGATATCGATAATTACTCTGACCTGCAGCTGGTATGGAACCCGAAGAAAAAAGGCCTGATCGGCTGTTATGACGTGGAGCACCAGACTTATGCTGATTTAAGCAGCTTTACAGAGTTCCTTGCGCAGCCTGAAGTGTACCTCATGAAGTTTCTTGAGGGAGAGTTGGAAAATGACTATTGAAAAACAAATGAATATTTTAGTCCAGAGAACAGACTGCATTCATTATTATGCGGAACCGGCCAGCGCAGTACGATAAAGGATGAAGGGGGAGAACTGCATGATTACGCTCAGAAAAATCACTCTGGAAAACCGGCGTGCTATGTTTAACTTGGAAGTTTCAGAGGACCAACGGCAATTTGTTGCGTCTAATCTGTCAAGCGTGGCGTCTTGTTATGTTCTTGTAACCAATGGGGGACATCCATTCCCGTTTATCATTTACGCGGATGAGCAGCCGGTCGGATTTGTTATGTTGGCTTATGGAACCACCGGATATGACGAACCGTCAATCGCAGAAGACAACTATTGCATCATGCGACTGATGATTGACAAACAATACCAAAATCAGGGTTATGGTAGGGAAGCCATGGGTAAAATTTTGGAGTTTATTCGCACTTTTCCGGCAGGGCCAGCACATTATTGCTGGATCCCTTATAAATCAGATAACATCGCTGCCAAAAAGCTTTATGAAAGCTTCGGCTTCCGTGACAATGGTGAAGTCTTCAACAATGAGTCAATAACCGTTTTGCAACTCTGATTTGCTGCCCAACCGTGAACCCAGATCGGGCACAAAAAAAGAGCGAATAAGCAAATGCCTTATTCGCTCTTAAAGATTTAGTAACGGTCGTTTCTCTAATTAGTTGATAACGACATATTCCAGACCAACCAGCTTGGCATAGGTAACAATCTGGTCGGTTGTCAGGTTCAAGGACACTACGGTGTGGTGGCCGCCGCCGTTCTCAATCCAGGCTTTGACCCCATCCTGGAAGTTCGGCTTCACCTTCCACAACACACGTGCTACCGGAAGCTTCGGAGCAGGCACTGTCGGTTCGAAGGCCTCCGCTTCGTTGATTAGCAGCTTATAATGTGTGCCGAAGTCAGCCATGGATACAACTACGCCTTCTCCTGCCTTGCCGTCAAATACGAGACGGGCCGGATCTTCACGGTCGCCAATGCCTAGCGGCGAAACAACGACCTTCGGCTTGCTGCTGGCCAGACATGGATCTACCTCAAGCATGTGGGATTGCAGAATGGCTTCCTGGCCTGCGGCCATTTCGTAGGTGTAATCTTCCATGAAGCCGGTGTTCTGGTTATGGCTCATCACTTTCAGCAGGCGGTCCAGGGCGGCAGTCTTCCAGTCTCCTTCGCCGGCGAAGCCGTAGCCTTGTGCCATCAGGCGCTGCACGGCAAGACCCGGAAGCTGCTTCATGCCGTGCAGGTCTTCGAAGTTCGAAGTGAAGGCGTTATAGCCGCCATGATCCAGGAAGCGTTTCAGGGCAATTTCATAGCTGGCCTGTACTTTGACGCTGGCTTCCCATGCTTCCTTGCTGTAAGTGCCATACTCGAAGTCATACAGCTCTGCATATTCTGCAAACAGCGCATCAATTTCTTCTTCCTTCACAGCCTTTACGTACTCCACAAGATCGCCAATACCATAGTAGTCAACGGTCCAGCCGAATTGGATTTGGGCTTCGACCTTGTCGCCTTCCGTAACACCAACGTTGCGCATGTTGTCGCCAAAGCGGGCAACCTTGATGCTGAAGCTCTCGTTGTAGGCAACCGCTACGTCCATCCATGCTGCGATTTGCTTCTGCACTTCCGCGCGCTCCCAGTAGCCTACTACCACTTTGTTTTGCTTGTTCAGACGGGCATTGATGAAGCCGTATTCGCGGTCGCCGTGGGCAGCCTGGTTAAGGTTCATGAAATCCATATCAATGGTAGCCCAAGGAATGCTCTCATTGTATTGGGTTGCCAAGTGAAGCAACGGCTTCTGCAACAGTTTCGTTCCGCGAATCCACATTTTTGCCGGAGAAAAGGTGTGCATCCAAGTGATGACGCCGGCAACCTCGTCACGATAGTTGACTTCTTTCATAATGGAGGTGATTGTGTCCGCGCTGACGGCCAGATCCTGCAATACGAGCGGATAAGGCAGAACACCGCTTTTATTGAGCGCATCAGTCATAGCCTGCGCATGAGCCTTAACTTCTCCCAGTGCCTCTTCCCCATAAAGATGCTGCGATCCTACAACAAACCAGAATTGCTTAGCGCCTACTATTGACATAATGCTCATCCTCTTCTCTTATTTTGATGATTTCAAGTCCAATGTATTTCAATTATTTCTGGCCGTAGTAAGCGTCTTTGCCATGCTTCCGCAGGTAATGTTTATCCAGAATCCGCTGCGGCAGCTCTTCGGCAAAGTGATTGAGCTCCCGGGCAAACAGATTCATCTTGGAGACTTCCTCCAGCACCACGCTGTTCATCACTGCGGAATGGGCATCCTTGCCCCAGGTAAACGGAGCATGACCCTTAAGCAAGACACCGGGCACCGCCATAATATCCAGACCCCGCTGCTCAAAGGTTTCGATGATGACACGTCCGGTTTCCGCTTCATAGCCGCGGTCAATCTCCTCCTGGGTCAGGAAGCGGGTACAAGGAACGGAGCCATAGAAGGTATCCGCATGCGTAGTCCCCATGACAGGAACATCAAGACCGGCCTGAGCCCAGACTGTTGCCCATGTCGAGTGTGTATGCACGATGCCGCCAATCTCTGCATAATGCTTGTACAGGACGGCATGGGTTGGTGTATCGGAGGAAGGCCTGAGATCGCCTTCAACCACATTGCCGTCGAAATCCACAACCACCATATCGCTTGGCTTCATTTTGTCATAATGAACACCGCTCGGTTTGATTACGAACAGGCGGCTTGCCCGGTCAACCGCGCTTACATTGCCCCATGTGTATTTGACGAGTCCGTGCTTAGGCAGGTCCAGATTGGCCTGGAATACCTCTTCTTTCAGTTGCTCTAACATGTTACTCCCTCCAGTTCTCTACCAGATGATCTACAGCGGCCTGCTCAATTGCAAGACCGTTGCTGTAGCGTTCCATGAACAGTTCAAAACCAGCAACATCAGCGCTGTCCGGATGAATCTCGTGTCCTTCGGCAGCCTTAAATACTTTGTCTGCAAGGAAGTCATCCAGAGGTTCCTGCTGGCCTTTGGTTGACATGTAAGCAGCCAGAATCGCCATTCCCCATGCTCCGCCTTCTCCGGCTGTTGCCATGACAGAAACCGGGACGTTCAGTGCGGCTGCTAACATTTTCTGCCCGACGATTGGGGTTTTAAACAGTCCCCCGTGAGCCAGAATACTGTCGATAGCAACATTTTCTTTCTTGGTCAGAATGTCCATTCCGATCTTCAAAGCGGCAAAAGCGGAATACAGATGCGTCCGCATGAAATTGGCCAGATTGAAACGGCTCTCAGGCGAGCGGACAAACAGCGGACGGCCTTTCTCCATCCCGGTAATATTCTCACCGGAGAAATATCCGTAGCTGAGCAAGCCTCCGCCGTCGGAGTCCGCTTCCAGCGCTTTTTTGAACATCACACTGAACAGCTGGTTCGGGTCCGCCTTTTGCCCCATTGCTTCATAGAACTCGCGGAACAGACCCAGCCATGCATTGATATCGCTTGAACAGTTATTGGCATGAACCATCCCTACCGGACTGCCGTCCGGCGTAGTTACCATATCAATTTCCGGATACACGGCCGAAAGATCCTGCTCCAGGACAATCATCGCAAAAACCGAGGTGCCTACGGAAATATTGCCGGTCCGTTTTCTGACACTGTTCGTAGCCACCATACCCGTACCGGCGTCGCCTTCCGGAGGACAGAGCGGAATGCCCGGCTGCAGGTCACCGGACGCATCCAGTATCTTAACGCCGGCTTCGGTTAAGACGCCTGCCTGCTCCCCTGCATGGCAGACCTTGGGGAGCAGGTCCCGCAGCTTCCACGGGTAGCCCTTGGCGGCAATAAGTTCGTCAAATTGCTTAATCATCGGGGCGTTATAATCTTGCGCGGCTTCATCAATCGGGAACATCCCCGAGGCATCCCCGATGCCAATGGCCTTGCTGCCGGTCAGCAGCCAGTGAATATAACCGGCCAAGGTCGTTATGAACCGGGCATGAGGCACGTGTTGTTCCCCGTTCAATATAGCTTGATATAAATGAGCAATGCTCCAGCGTTCAGGAATGTTGAACTTAAAGGTATCCGATAATTCCTTTGCGGCAGCACCAGTGGTTGCATTGCGCCAGGTCCGGAACGGAACAAGCAGCTCCCCCTTGTCGTCAAAAGCCATATACCCATGCATCATTGCCGAAAATCCTATGGAACCGGCTGTTGTAAGGGTAACACCATATTTCTGCTCAACCTCCAGCTTCATTTCGCTGTAGGCGGTCTGCAGCCCCTTGATAATGTCCGCCAAATGGTACGTCCAATAGCCGTCGACCAACAGATTTTCCCACTCATAGCTTCCGGAGGCGATTGTCTCAAAACGATAATCAATCAGCACTGCCTTGATACGTGTGGACCCAAATTCGATACCAAGTGAGGTTTCTCCCTTGAGTATCGCTTGCTTGATGTTCTGATCCATGCTCACGTGACTCCTCTCTGACCAAACGGTTATAATATCACAATAGAAAGAAGGCGCTTCCTTTATTAACAGACTTAGTATATTTTTTGTTCGTACATTTGTCAATGGAGTAGATAAGATATACCTACAAATATCGTACAAATCTGTCTTTGTCTCTACTCTTAAAAGTTTTTTCTGTTTATACCTATGGACTATGGATTATAATGAGCTAATATTCATGCTATTATATGTACGTACAACTATTACAGACAGATCCGTTTGCATTTGAACAATCATGAAAGAAGTGAGGAACGTGAAGACCAAATATCAGGTTATTTTTGATGATATAAAAAGCAATATTCTATCGGGAGCGTATACTGTAGGCGAACAAATCCCCACCGAATCAGCATTGCAGGAAATGTACAACGTTAGCCGGCAGACGGTTCGGAAGGCGATTTTAGAACTGTCCAACGAGGGTTTTCTCAGAAGTGAAAAAGGCTCCGGCACGTACGTCAGCCACCAGTTCCGTTCCAAATCCGCAGGCAGCTCCAATAATAAAACGATCGGTGTGATCACGACCTACATCTCGGACTACATCTTCCCGTCCATCATCCGCGGGATTGAGGGCCGGTTAAATGAGGATAATTATTCGCTTTTGTTAGCCAGCACCAACAATGATGTCGCCCAGGAAAAGAAAGCGCTGGAAATGATGCTGTCCTTCGGTGTAGAGGGTCTGATTATTGAACCTACGAAGAGCAATCTGTACAACCCCAATATCGCCTACTACCTGTCGTTTAAGGAACAGGATGTCCCCTTTATCATGATTAATGCCTATTATGAGGAATTGGAGGTTCCGTTTTTTTGTCTCGATGACGTCCAGTCCAGTTATCTGGCAACCAAAGAGCTGATCTCCAAAGGGCATACCCAAATCGGGATCATTGCCAAAATGGATGATTTGCAAGGAAAATACCGTATGAAAGGCTATATCAAAGCGCTTGGAGAAGCCAAATTACGGTTTCACCCCGAGCAGGTGCTCTCCTTCGATACCGAGACGAAGCAGGCGTTGTCCGCCAACCTGAAGAACTTCCTAAGCGAAAATAGAGAGGTGCTAACCGCAATTGTCTGCTATAACGACGAGGTAGGCCTGGAAGCTGTAAATGTCTGCAGGCAACTGGACATCGCTATTCCGGAGGATTTGTCGATCATTGGCCAGGACAATTCTTATATTGCCAAGAACGCCAGCATTAAGCTGACGACCTTAACACATCCCCAGGAACAGATGGGGCGCGATGCCGCAGAATGGGTCATTAAGAAGCTGCAAGGAAAAAAGGATCTGCGGAACAGCACCTACTACCAGCCTGTGTTGATTGAAGGCGAAACGGTAAAAGCGCTGGAGTAGACTGGAGCCCCGGGGGAAACCCCGCAATGCTCAGGGGATGAGGCGGACACCTACAAGGTGTCCGCTCTTTTGTGTCGGGATATTATCGCAGAGTAATGAACGTTCAGCATAGGCTGTACGTATTATAAATATTCTGCTGGAAAGGCGTACAGGACGAGATATACGCTTTTCCAAAACCACATACACCAATAAAGAGGTGAAGGGAAATGCTCACAATCACACATTTTACCAAGAGTTATAAGGGGGGTAAAAAGGCCGTAAATGACCTGAACTTAGTGGTCGAGCGGGGCGATATTTATGGCTTCATCGGACATAACGGTGCAGGCAAAACAACAACCATCCGGGCAGTAGTTGGTGTGCTTGATTTTGAAGAAGGGGACATTGAAATTGACGGTGTCTCCATTAAGAAAGACCCGGTAGCCTGCAAGGCGAAAACCGCGTACATTCCGGATAACCCCGATCTGTACGATCATCTTACCGGCATCCAGTATTTGAATTTTATTGGTGATCTCTTTAGGGTATCCAAGGCGGACCGTGAGCGGCTCATTAAAAAATACAGCGATGCTTTTCAGATTACGGCAAATTTGGGGGATATGATCTCATCGTATTCCCATGGTATGAAGCAAAAACTTGCCATAATCTCTGCTCTCATTCATAAACCCAAGCTGTTAGTGCTAGACGAACCTTTTGTCGGCCTTGATCCAAAGGCAGCCCACATGCTAAAGACCATCATGGTAGAGCTGTGCAGCAGCGGCAGTGCGATCTTCTTCTCAACCCATGTGCTGGATGTGGCAGAGAAGCTCTGCAATAAGATAGCGATCATCAAGGGAGGCCAGTTGATAGCCCATGGCAGGACGGAAGAAGTAAAAGGCAAGAATAGCCTGGAAGATGTATTCCTGGAGCTGATAGATAATGATTGATATATGGAGATTAACGAAAATCCAGCTGCTCTCTTCATTTGGATTAAACAAAGCTCTGCATACCAAAGATGTTAAGGAAAGACGCAAAGCGCTTCTGCTGAGCACCGGTATTCTGGCGGGTGTGCTTATGATAGCAGCGGCTTCCTTTGGGTACAGCTTTATGATGGCGCTGGCTTTTGAACAAATGGGGCGGATGGATCTGCTGCTGGCCATTATGATGACTGTTACTTCTCTTGTAGGGTTCTTCACAACGGTCTATAAGGCAAGCGGTGTATTATTCAGCTATAAAGACTACGATTTGGTGATGTCGCTGCCAATCAAGACGAGTCATGTTGTTGCAAGCCGCATTCTTCAGCTCTATGTGCTGAATTTGTTTTTTACGGTGATGGTCATGCTGCCGGCAGGTGCGGTCTATGCTGTAAAAGTAAATCCTGGAGCGCTGTTTTATCTGTATTTTCTAATAACACTCTTATTTATCCAATTACTGCCGATTATTGCTGCAACGGTTATTGGCTCAGGCATCAGCTGGATCTCTTCCCGGTTTAAAGCGAGCCGGATGATCAGTCTGGTGTTAACCTTTGCTGTAATGATTGCACTCATGGTGGGTTCATTTGGGATGAACGGGAACGAGCAGGCGCTTGCTGATATGGGGACTGGGCTGGCCGAGATGATATTTAAGCTGTATCCTCTTGCAGCCTTGTATGTAGATGCTGTTTGCTCGTACCGGATGGGCGCATTGTTATTATTTATCGCGCTATCGGTACTTTCATTTATGATATTTGCTGCTGTACTTGGTACAAGATACAAAGCTATTCATACAGGGTTAACGACCTATCATGCAAGCAGTAAATATATAATGAAGCCGCTAAAGGTATCCTCTCCGTTTCGTGCGCTGTATAAGAAGGAGCTGCGCCGGTATTTTAGTTCTTCTATTTATGTACTGAATACAAGTATGGGTATGATTCTTCTGCTGGTACTGTCGGTTGCTTTATTGTTTGTCAGCCCGGAGAAGCTGGGGGAACTGATCGAGATTCCACAATTATCCCATTATCTGGGTACGGTGGCTCCCATCATAGTTTCCTTGTTCGTAACTTTAAGCTGTACAACGTCAAGCGCCATTTCTCTTGAAGGTAATCGTCTATGGATACTCAAAAGCTCACCCGTATCGAAACAAAGCATATTGCTTAGCAAAGTTGCCGTGAATCTTACCATTACACTGCCGGTTGTGGTTGTGGGCGGTGTACTGCTTATGATATCGCTGCGTATGGGATGGGTTGAAGGCTTATTATTGCTTGTCATTCCTTCGCTATATGCTTGTTATTCAGCGATGCTGGGCGTTATTATTAATTTGAAATTGCCTAAGCTGGAGTGGACAAGTGAAGTTGCGGTGGTCAAACAGAGTGCGGCTGTCCTTGTATCCATGTTCACAGGAATCATAAGTCTATTAATTCCGTTGGGGGTATCCCTTCTTTTGGCTCATGTGAATGGCAATCTCATGTTGTCGGGTGTGGGAATGATTATGATAGCGGGATGCATAGCAATGTTCAGATATATACAGACAAAAGGGGAGCGGTTGGTTCAGAAGCTGTGACACATCTAACGGAGGGTTCTCGCACATGGCTAAAACCATTGTAGACAAATTAAATTTACAGAAATTCCAAAAGGTTGCTGTATTGTACAGACCCGAGAATGAAAATAGTTTAACGGGGTTAGGAGACCATGATACCGAATTAACAGCCAGCCGGTATGATCTCATTTTTGCCTACGTGCTTAATATGGAGTCGCTACAGGATCTCGTCAATCAAGTGATTGATCACAACTATTTAAATAAAGGCGGCTATTTGTACGCAGCTTATCCCAAAAAGGGGAATAAGGTTTATTCAACCTACATTCATAGAGACAGCCTTTTTGCAGGAGTAGGAGCCGATGAGGACGGCTATATCGGAGAGAGCAGCCTGAAGTTTGCGCGTATGGTGGGCTTAAATGAGGTGTTTACCGTTGTCGGGTTCAAAGAGGAGGCAAGGAAGAAAAAGGATGCGTCCTCCAAGCCGAGTCAACGTGTGGACGATTATACCTCTATGATCCCTGCTGTGGAAAAAGAGCTGCAGGATAGTCCGGAGGCGCTGGCTCTTTACCAATCCCTGACTCCCGGCTACCGGAAGGATTGGGCCCGTTATGTATACAGCGCCGTACAAGAGGAAACTAGAGCAAAACGGCGGGCAGAAATGAAAAAGATTTTAGGTGAGGGGTATAAAAGCGTCGATTTGTACCGGAGAAAGCCGTAAGCAGGGCAGGAAGGCTATTCTGGAACCGGAGGGAAAAATAGTCTATCATATATGCTGAAGAACATAAGATTGATAGCTGATTACAGACAGTATAAGGAGATTAGATGAATAATTCGATTCATATTCTCGTAGCCGAGGACGACAGTGACATCAGCTCGCTGCTGTGCAGCATTATAAGAAAAAGCGGTTACGTGCCACAGCCTGCCTTCTCCGGAACGGAGGCGCTGCTCTATCTGGAGCAGCGGCAATGGAGCATGGTACTGCTTGATCTGATGCTGCCGGGAATGACGGGCGAGGAGCTGCTCCAATGGATCCGCGTGCGGGGCGGTGTGCCGGTCATCATCATTTCGGCCAAGGGTGAGCAGCAGACCAAGGTGTCAGCGCTGCGCGGAGGTGCAGATGACTTCATTACGAAGCCTTTTGATATCGAGGAAGTTTCGGCACGCATCGATTCCCATCTGCGCCGCTATGCGCAGATTGCTCCGCCGGCTGTGCCGAGTGTACTGCAGCATAACGGACTTGTGCTTGACCCCGATTCCAAAACGGTGATGGCAGAGGGGGCGGAGGTTGCACTGACCGCCCGGGAGTACGAGATTGTTGCATTGCTTCTATCGGCACCGAAAAAGGTATTCACCAAAGCCAATCTATACGAAAGCGTATGGGATGAGCCATACTACGGAGACGACAATACGGTCAACGTCCATATGAGCAATTTGCGGAGCAAGCTGGCGAAGGCTGCGCCCGGCAGCGAATTTATCGAAACGGTATGGGGCATGGGCTACCGGCTGAAGCCTTAAGACATTCTTAAGAATTGGCTTTAGCCCCTCTTAAGTTTTCGTTTCTATACTTGGTCTATCACATAAGGGAGGCCAAGACGACAATGAGCGAATATGTATTGCAAACGAATCAATTGACTAAGAAGTTCAAAGGCAGCGTAGCGCTGGATAAAGTGAATTTGTCTATCCGCAAAGGCTCCATATATGGCTTTATCGGGCAGAACGGGGCCGGAAAATCGACGCTGATGCGCATCGTCACCGGACTTGCTTTTCCGTCCGGCGGAAGTATCGAGCTGTTCGGCGCCAGCGACGAGCTGGCGTTGACCCAGGCCCGCAAGCGGATGGGGCTGATTATCGAGAGTCCCTCGTTGTTCCCCCACATGACCGCCGCCGAGAATCTGGAGGTGAACCGGCTCCTCCGGGGTATCCCCGGCAAAGACTGCGTCGCAAGGATGCTGGAATTGGTTGGGCTGCAGGGAACAGGCAGGAAGAAAGTGAAGAATTTCTCGCTTGGCATGAAGCAGCGGCTGGGTCTGGCAATCGCCATGCTAAGCGACCCGGAGTTTCTAATTCTGGACGAGCCGACCAATGGGCTAGATCCGATGAGCGTCATTGAAATGCGCGAGCTGCTCAAGCAGCTCAATCAAGAACGAGGGTTAACGATTCTGATCTCCAGCCACATTCTGAGCGAACTGCATTTGCTGGCCAGCCATTACGGCATCATTCATCACGGCAGGCTGCTGGAGCAGCTCACTGCCCAGGAACTCAACGATAAATGCCAGCAGTACGTGTACATCAAAGCGGATAATCCGGACAAGGCGGTAACGGTTATTCAGAACGGGCTCCGCACCAACGATTTCGAAGTGATGCCGGATGGGGCCATCAAGCTGTATGGACACATGGAGCAGCCAGGCAAAGTATCGTCGGCGCTGTTCTCCGCAGGCCTGGAAATCGAGCAGTTTATGCCGATGGGCGAGGACCTGGAGAGCTATTTCATGAAGCGGATCGGAGGTGCCGGCCATGTATAATCTGATCAGATCCGAGCTGTTCAAGCTGCGTAAGGACAGATCATTCCGGGTGCTGCTGCTCGTAACCGCCGTTCTTTCATTGGCCTATCCGCTGCTCTACTATTTTGACAATAAATCGAGTGGACAACCGCAGTTCACAGGAGCCGAATTCCTGATTAGGTTTATGGCAAGCAATGGCTATATGATCAAATTCGGCGTAGCAGCGCTGGCCGGATTCTTCATCGCGAGTGAGTATGCAACGGGTGTCATGAAGACGATCGCATCGTCGGGCAACGACCGGGGACGGCTGTTCACCGCTAAGCTGATCGGCTTCTCGGTGGGTGCCATGGCTGTCTCTATAGTATTTCCGGTCGTGAGTACAACTGAAGTTTCGCTGCTGTCAGGTTTCGGTCATCTGCCGGAGGGGGTGGACGCGTTCTTCATACCGCGGGCCCTCGGACTGACACTGCTGTACACTGCAGGCTACGCGGCGATCGGGGCGCTGTTCACTGCCATATTCACCGACAGCGGCAAGACAATCGGCTTCTCAATGATTTTCTTCCTAATGATTGATTTGATTTTGGGGGGCTTGGGTAAGTACATCCCTTTCTTTACTACAGTGTATGATTATTCCATCTTCAAGCTGATGGGCGATATTAGCAAGCCCAGTATCGGCAGCGGCGATCTGCCGGCGCTCCTGCTTGTGCCATTGCTGACGATTGTCGCAGCCGGGCTGCTCGGGATTCTAGTGTTCCGCAGGAAGGAAATTAAATAATAAGGAGAGGGGCGGGAGAGACTTGCTTATCCTAACGCTCGTATCGGTTACGGTGGCGGCTCTTCTGCTTGCCCGTCTGCTGCTGATGAGGAGGGAGCTGGGGCGGATGACGGCGCAGCTGCGCCGGTATAATAAGGGGACAACCGGTAAAAAAATAGACGTGTCTCTATTCGACCAGAGGCTCGAAGCACTTGCGGGTGAAATTAACCGCCAGTCCGATCTTGTAGTCGACGCAGAGGCCCGCAGAAGACGAACCGAAAATGAGCTGCGGCAGGCGATTGCGAACATTTCCCATGATATCCGTACTCCTCTGACCTCCATATTCGGCTATATTCAACTGCTGGAAGCAGAGCCTATTACGTCCCAGGAGAAGCACGAATACCTCACAATTGTTAAAAATCGCACGAAACGGCTGCAGGCGCTACTGAACGATTTCTTCGAGCTGTCCTTAATCGAATCTTCGGATTATCAGCTTAAGACCGAGCGGATCGAAATGAATGTCCTTCTGTCAGACATTCTGGTCGGTTTCTACGACCGGTTCAACGAACGGAACATTACGCCGGATATCCGGCTGCCGCAGGAAGCGGTGGCTATATATGCCGACGAATCCGCCGTGCGGAGGGTCGTTGAGAATTTGCTTATCAATACGGTCAAGCATGCGGCCGGCCATGTGGAAATCTGCTTCGAGCACCGGGAGAAGACAGCCGAATTGCGGATCGTGAACGAAGCGAAGGAATTAACCGACATCGATGTAAGGCTGCTATTCGACCGCTTCTATACGGTCGACCGCACCCGGTCTGCCCAAGGATCGGGCCTTGGCCTTTCCATCGCCAAAAGCCTCATGGACAAGATGAACGGCACACTGACAGCGGAGCTGCACGGAGGCAACTTAACGATGACCTGCCGTTGGAAGCTTACTTTAGCAGGGGAAGCGGTGTAGCTGATGTGTCCAATATTTTAATTATAGAAGATGATGTGGCGATGAGTATATGTGCTCAAAATACTTTAAGGGACCCTGAAGGCCACTTCCCTTTCCAGCCGCATGGAACATGTCCTTGCTCATATATCTCTAACAGTTGAAAGTAAAATCCGGGCTTCACCAAACTACTGTAGGCATGCTCCATTAAAATAGTGATCAAGTCCCATTCTATACTTTCGTATACATTAGGGCTAAGTTTGTTCTTCATTACATAGTAATGAATATCCTTTAGAACTCCTTCCCCTAACATTTTTTTGACCTCCAGCGTAATTTTATTCCACTCTCTATATTCCTCTCTGAACTGTTCATGAAGAGCTAACGTTAGATCATTTCGGACGTTCAGCTTCATATTATCCCAACTGAAATTCATTCCTTTCTCTGCCTCTCTCCATCCCTTTACTGCTATAAAATTATTCTTAGATATAGATCTATCTATGGGTTTGCCACAATGTTCGAACCAATTTATTTTCACTAATCTATCATTATAAAAATCGTTGACTGAATTCATCTTATGCACCTGCTTTATTTAGTAATCAGGAGTACTGTGTTTTTATCATACATCGCCTTGTCCTCCAATGATATTGAAAAAGTTGCATTTCTACTTTCAATGATATTAACAATATGTTATTATCATAATGTAATTAAGATATGGCTGGTTTAAAGATGCACAAATCGGGTGGAAGCGGAGGGGATGCAAGTGAATAAATCGTGGGGCGGCTGGAATCTGTTTGAATTGTCGTGGCTGGTGTTATTTACCGCAATTGCTGTGGGGTTCACGGTGATTTCTAAGGATTCTGTATTCGGATTTACGGTCTTTGTCACCGGGGTGCTGTGCGTGGTGCTCGCAGCGAAAGGCAACCTGATGAATTATGTGTTTGGCATGTACAATACGGTCGGTTATGCATACTTGGCTTACGTGAACGGTTTGTTTGGCGAGGTTATGCTCAATCTGCTCTTCTTTGTTCCTATGAATGTCGTCGGCTTCTACATGTGGAAAAATAACAGCAATCACGGCAAGCTGTCCATGCGCCAATTGGAGCTTAAGGGTCTGCTTCTTGTGGGGGCGGTTTGCATCGCAGGCTGCCTGCTGCTGGGCTTCGGATTATCTTTCATACCGGGGCAGAACTCGCCGTATATTGATGCTATTACGACAGTGTTATCCGTTGCGGCTACACTTCTGATGGTTCGAAGATTCAAGGAACAATGGCTGGTCTATATCGTCCTCAATATGTTCACGGTACTGCTGTGGGTGATTCGAATGCTGGAGGGGAGCGGGGAAGGCCTGCTGATGATTGTCATGTGGAGCGCGTATCTGGTTAACGCTGTATACGGCTACTACAATTGGAACAAGGGAGCCAGGGAGGTGGCGGCATGAAGACACTTGGTTTAACGCTTGGGAAGTTCGCCCCGCTGCATAAAGGGCATCAGTTCATGATCGAGACGGCACTGCAAGAGGTTGATGAACTGATTGTAGTGATCTATGAGACGACGGTGACAACGATCCCGCTGCATATCCGGGCGAACTGGATTCGCAAGCTCTACCCGGCGGTCCGGGTGATCGAAGCCTGGGATGGTCCGGACGGGTATTCGGACGACCGGGAGCATGAGATAAGGGAAGAGCAATATATTCTGGGGCTGCTGAACGGTGAGCAAGTGACGCATTTCTACTCCAGCGAATTTTACGGAGAGCATATGAGCATCGCTCTGGGCGCTGTGGACCGGCGGGTGGATGAAGCCCGGAGGCGGGTGCCGGTTTCAGCCACCATGGTCCGTTCTGATCCTTACAAGTACCGGGCATATGTGAGCGATATCGTATATCGGGACTTAATAACAAAAGTGGTTTTTGTGGGAGCGATGTCGACGGGGAAATCCACGATCACCGAAGCATTGGCACAGCGGTACCACACAACCTATGCAGGCGAATACGGGCGCGATTATTGGACGGAGCATCAGGTGGACCGCAGAATCGGCCTTAAGGCGTTCGATGAAATCGCTGTAGGCCATATAGAGCGCGAAGAGCAGGCTTTGCTGCAAGCGAATAAATACCTTTTTGTCGATACCAATGCGATCACGACTTATATGTTTGCCCTGGATTACCACGGCCGGGCGCCTGAACGCTTAACCCGGATCGCCTTGGAAAATGCGCAGCGTTATGACCTTTTTTTCCTGTGCGACGATGATATTCCTTACGAGGATACATGGGACCGCAGCGGGAATCAGAAGCGGCATATTTTCCATAAGCAAATCATTGCAGACTTGAAGGAACGGCGGATACCCTATATTACGCTCCGGGGCAGCCTGGAGGAACGGATGTGCAAGGTAGATGAAGTGTTGGCAAAGTTCAAGCCCTACTCTAATTATTTTGGCGAGCTCGGTAATTAATGTTATTGACAAAAGATCCGGCTATGATTACTATTGAAAAATATTTACACGAAGTTGACATCAAAAAACTAAAAAACTAAAAAGCTAAAAGCTATGATTGCTATGGATCACACTATAGCAGGAGCAGCTTCTGGAGAGACCGTGGGGATTCCCCGGCGCCGAAGGGTTCATAATCTCAGGCAAAAGGACAGAAGAGTACTGGATAATTCATTTGTTGTTCTGATCACCGTCAGAATCACTTATGTATTTTATTTATTATTCTTATGACCTTGAGAGATTGGAGCCCATCCAGTCTCTTTTTTTATTGTCAGCATTTCTTGTTCATCTTTTCACATGGGAAAATTATTTAGATTTAGAGGGGGAGTTCGAAGTGGCACCACAAGAACTAAAGAGGGATTTAGAGAATCGGCATGTTCAGCTCATTGCAATTGGCGGGACCATCGGCACCGGATTATTTTTAGGATCGGGCAAAGCGATACAACTGGCAGGGCCATCCATCATCTTTGCGTATTTGATTGTGGGGATCGCCGTTTTTTTTGTGATGAGGGCTTTGGGAGAACTTCTGTTGTCTAAAGCAGGTTATCAATCCTTTACAGACATTGCCGAAGACTACCTCGGACCGCGGGCGGCGTTTGTAACCGGATGGACCTATTGGTTTTGCTGGATCATGACGGCGATGGCTGATATTATCGCTGTTGGCGTGTATGTCCAGTATTGGTTTGATATCCCGCAATGGGTCCCTGCTGTCATCTGTTTAATCATTTTATTAGGACTCAACTTATTAACTGTCAAAAATTTTGGTGAATTGGAATTTTGGTTTGCCTTAATCAAGGTAGTGACTATTCTCGCATTGATTGCCATCGGGGTTATTTTGGTGGTGATTGGATTTAAAACAGATGCCGGAACAGTGGCTCTCAGCAATATTTGGACACATGGGGGAATATTCCCCAACGGAATTTCAGGCTTTTTGCTTTCCTTTCAAATGGTTGTGTTCGCCTTTGTCGGTGTGGAATTGGTGGGTGTATCGGCAGCGGAAACCGCAAATCCGGAAAAAAGCATTCCGTCGGCGATTAATAAAATCCCTTTAAGAATTCTGTTTTTCTACGTGGGTGCGATTATCGCCCTATTATCCATCAACGCATGGACGGAACTGACTCCGGCAGAAAGCCCTTTTGTAAAAACATTCAGTTTAGTGGGGATTCCCATTGCCGCAGGCATTATTAACTTTGTCGTATTAACTTCAGCCGCGTCTGCCTGCAACAGCGGGATGTTCTCAACGAGCCGGATTCTATATAATTTGAGCAGGAATGAGCAGGCTCCCGCCCATTTTGCCAAGCTGAATAAAAACCATGTGCCAAGCAACGCATTGCTCGTATCTACGCTTGTCTTGTCGGTTGGCGCTCTTTTGAGTAAGCTTATTCCGGAAACTGCCTTTGGAATCGTGACCACCATTAGTGCCATTTGTTTCATCTGGGTCTGGGGTGTCATTCTAATCTGTCATTTGCGGTATAAGAAAACAAAGCCGGAATTGCAGGCCAGATCAAAATTTAAAGCCCCGTTGACACCCTTTATTAATTATGTTGTCCTTGCGTTGTTTGCTGCAATCCTCATTATTATGCTGTTTGCTGAAGAAACGCGCCCGGCCTTATTGTTGACGCCGCTATGGTTTATTCTATTGTTTGTTTTGTATTCTACGAATAGAAGAAAGAGGGAAAAAACAAATATCCAAGGTTTTGAGCCTATGGAAAGATAGCCGGGAATCCCTTTACAGTGGTTTTTGGGTTAATCCATGTCGCCAGGATGCCATCATTTACCACAAAACCATTTTGCTTCTGCTTCGTCCAACTGTATAGGTACAAATCTATACAAAAGGTGATGAACATATGGATAAGCGCAATGCTGCACTTCTGTCTCTGTTAGCCCTTTCACTCTATTCCTCCGGCGTCGTCCATGCAGATGCCCGGCCGCAGGCCGAGGCCCGGGCAATCTCCGTCTATCTGGACGGACAGCGGCTTCAATCCGGAGTCCAGCCGCTGAATCTAAACGGTACAGTGTTAGTACCGATGCGCGGATTGTTTGAAGCACAAGGGGCCAAGCTGTCATGGAACAACGTGGATAAAACGGTCACCGCAATCAAGGCGGATACCACGCTTACGTACCGGATGGGAGCGCTGACTGCCGAGCTGAACGGGCAGACACTGAGTCTGGCGGCTCCCGGTCAAATTGCCGGAAATACGGCAATGATCCCGCTGCGCTTCGTCAGCGAAGCCTTGGGCAACAAGGTAGACTGGGTACCCGGCACCCAATCCGTGCAAATCTCCTCCGGGATTATTTATGAAACCTCGGTTCTCCATGGAGTCAACCTGCGCAGCTTACCGGATGCGAAGAGCGCTCCCGTAAGTCCGGAACTGCTCTCCGCAGGTACGAAGGTGCATGTGGTGAGCGTTGTCGATGCCCTGTGGTTGAAGGTGAAGACCGGGGACAACCAGACGGGATACATCTCAGCCAAACCGAAATATACGGATTACACCAACAGCTCACTTGCGGAGAAGCAAGCGGAGGCTTTGATTGCTTACGGCAAGACCTTCCTCGGCACGCCGTATGAGTTCGGCGCTTCACCAGACCAGACCGCGACCTTCGACTGCTCTTCCTTTGTGAAGCGTGTATTCGAGGATACCCTGTCCATCGAGCTTCCCCGTGTATCCTATGACCAGGCGAAGAAAGGCAAGGAGGTCGGGCTGGACGGGCTGCGTCCGGGTGACCTGCTGTTCTTCAGCGCACGCGGTTTGGACATCGGCCATGTAGCGATATACGCCGGGAATAATCAGATCCTGCATACATACTCAACCAAGCTTAACGTGCATGTGGAGGCCTTCGACGGACAGTGGAAGAAGCGGTTCGTAACCGCCCGCAGAATTTTATAGGACAGCACCTAAGGTCTTTCACCGATAAATTTGTTATTCATGCAGAAGTGTACATTTTTGGAATAGTAAAACAATTGCACTAAAGCATATTCCAACACAATCGCAAGTCTACGGTTGGCTGTCAGATGCCGGATTCAGCATTGAGCGTACCTATCTGAATTATACGGCTGAACCCATACCGGAACCGATTATTGAAGCTGTAAATCGCGCAATTATCTGGGCAAGAAAGTTATAATTGGACGAATCAGGCGACAGCAAAGAGAGGCCATCCCCACATAGGATGGCCTTAAAACTTGCCATTACTTTTTAGGGTTACAGAACGATACGGTATGAGAGGGTTTTACTTGCGGAAAGCCAAAGTCTCCTCCGCCGTTTTAGCGAGCATGGAGGAAATGGAAATGGAGATAGAAAACCACGAACAAGCAGCGCATACCGCTGCTTGTTCGTGTAATTGTACGCATTGTTTCATTGTTTGCTTGTGACGGATTGTATGCCATTCGCAGACTGACTTCGCATCGAGAACGATAATATAGCCGGAAGGAGTGCGATTGCAACACCAATTGCGCCAGCCACGCCGATTGATTGCAAGGAAAATCTTTCCACAACAAGACCGCCAATGGCAGCTCCGACAGCAATCCCCAACTGGATGAAGGATGTATTCAAGCTCAGAAGAATGCCCGCTGCGCTTGGTGCCAAGCTAATCATATAAACTTGTTGAATGGGACCCGTAGACCAAGCAAAAAACGACCATAACAGCAGCAACGGAAAGACAGCTATAGATGTATGGGCAAAGAGGGACATAAGGATCAAAATACCAGCGTGGATCATTAAGCTTCCATTCAGCGTACGCGGAATACCTAATTTATCCGCACCATAACCTCCAGCCTGGGCGCCCAGCAAACTTGCTATGCCGAATGAAAATAGCGCGATGCTCACCATCCCATTGCTCATACCCGTAATGTTCATCAGAAATGGTGTAATAAACGTGTAAATGATCGTATAACCGACCATCCAAAAGAAGCTAATCGACAAGGTTAATAATAGCTGCGGCCTTTTCAACAGGGCGAGTTGTTCTTTAAGAGGCACATTTGCCTCTCCCTGCGACTTTGGCAATGCCATTAAAATGACCAGCATCGCGATAAAACTAAGAAGGCCGATTCCATAAAAAATCATTTTCCAGTCGTAGGTGCTGGCAATGACTCTTCCCAGAGGAACGCCTAAAATAAGCGATAGATTAAATCCCATCATGATAGTTGCTATGGCGGAGCCTTGTTTTCCAGGTCCGGCAATTTGAGCAGAAACAGTTAGGGCAACCACGGTAAAGACACCTGTACTAAGAGCTAAGACCACTCTCGCACCAACAAGCATCGGATAGCCCGTCGAGACCACCGTAATTAAATTCCCTATAAAAAAGAGCGCCAAAGCAGCCAGCATAAGTGTTCTCCGGCTTAGTTTAGAGGTAGCCGCAATGAGAATCGGAGTACCAACCGCGTAAGATATGGAATAAACCGAAATGAGTTGGCCGGCAGCAGCAATGGTTACGCCTACATCCCTGGAAACCAGATCCAATATCCCGGCAATTACAAATTCCGAAGTTCCCACTAAAAAACTTATAATCGCTAAAATATAAACTTTCCACGATTTAATCATTTGATTGTTCCCCTTTCTAATTCTATATATCTAAACATATAGAAATTATAACGATGAAGGATTGGAATGCGGAAGCTTACATATTCTGAATCTCCAAATCCAGTGGCAAACGTTTTTCCAAAACGGTTTCCCTCCCTCAGTATTCTATAATTCTAAATATATAGAAACGATACTTAAAAAAATTTACGCCAGTAAATATGGCGCAAACTTCTTTGCCACTTCTTGATCAACGCTGTAGTGAATAAACGAACCGTTCTTTTGCGACTGGATTAAACCCGATTCCGTCAGCTGCTTGAGATGATGGGATAACGTTGAACCGGCTACGTGTCCAAGCTGTTCACCGATCGCGGTAACGCATTGATTCTCTTGCTTGATTAGCATTAAGGCAATTTTTAGTCGTGTAGGCTCACCTAGAGCCTTGTATACTTTGACAGCTTGCACCAGATCGTGATCTACATCAGCCATTAAATTCTCCTTTCCACCATCATTTCTATATTTATGGAATTACAGAAATGATATTACCACCTAATGACTGCTGTGTAAAGTGAAGATTTGGCTGTTTGTCAATCGTCTGTGAAAGTGTCACCTTAACTCGTTCGAGAAAATGCCCACTTTTAAGTGTGGCCGAAGCGCTCACCAAAGCGCTTCGGCTCTATTTTCGCCGATAGAACCGTTAAGGAGAATCGCATCATAAGCAGGACAAAATATTGGTGAAAAACGCTTATGAGTGTGGAATTGGTGAAGAGAAAAATCTTCGGGTGACATGTGGGTATCGGGATAACGAAGTTCCGGAAATCAGGTAAAAAGTAGGTAGATTAGGGACAAACGAACTTTATAATGGAAATAAGATCTATATTATTGAAGGAATTGCAAAGTTTATCAAAGGAGTGCGTATATGTCTTTAAATCAACAGCGTCACAAGGAATCAATGAAGTATCTAACGACTGCCCCCCTTCGTGAAAATAACGCTAAGTTTATCAGTGCAATAAGTGATATAGCCTATGAGTCTTTAACAACAGACGAAGCAGTTTTGATAGAGCGGTTGTATTTTAAATTGAAAAATCTCGCACTACGAAACCAAATTCTGTACGGTCTAATCCGGTGCAAGGAATTGGAATTGAAAGATTTTTTTCAGAATGCCTATAAGAAAGAACGGTATTTGGACATGAGACTGCTCGCGGTCCATGGATTAGCATATTATGCCTCAGAAGATCGGGCAGGCTGGATTGGCGGGAATGCACCCGAATTTTTTGACGGCCAATCAGACCTCATTCACGAAGGAAACCAAAAATATATTTTTTATCTGAGCCTCATCCATCCCTTTAAACCGGAGAGTATGATTTCGATCTTCATCCCTGAAGACTATGAGGAGTATTTGGAAAACAACATTTATCCTAATTGCTCGATCAAGGCGATTGAACATCCCATTTCAACGGAAAGTACCGAAGCTATGTTTACTAACCCAGGTCTTATAAAACACGCCATTTCAGGCGGGGAACTAAGCAATGACGAAAAATCGATGGATCAGTCTTTTTTGATCAAAGTGGGCGGCAACCCGAGACTGATTCAAAATGAAGACTATTATTTGACGAAACTGAAGGAAGAGTCAATTTCTTTTTTATTTCAAGTAGACGAAGAGGGTTACCCCGAAACGTTGCTTCAAGAGGATTGCAATTATCCTTTTGGTTTTGGTTCACTCTATATTTACGCCAAAATGGGGACGACGGAGGTCCAACATCCAGTAGCAGGTTTTTGGCAATTCTCTTGAGCGCGATTGACGGATTCACTTTTCATGAGACGGTAAGGGGGACCGTATATATCGGATTTGAAAAAATTGTATTCCCCAAACGTCGTAATACTTTTACCCTGTTGGCATATGCTCAGGTGTGGGATGATGGGTACATCAAAGGTTCGGGGTTACGGCTTCTGAACGTTGATCTTCAGGCTATTGCGATCCTTCCTTCTACTTCATTGGCGAAATTAGGGTCGCAGCTTTCCTGATGCACTTCTATCACGAGAGGAGGCGTCCAGGCTATCATATTCCTTCCTTCTGCTGAATCTTCCAATGATATTAGGGATATGGCTTTCCTGGACACTTTTTATGATGATAAATACCATCTTTTTGCGCAGAGCAAACAAACTGATTGTAGACGAAGGAAAAGGGCCGGACCGGCTCCCGAGGGCTTATTTGGCAACAGCCGCGAAAAATATGGAGACGCTTGGGTTTACCTTCTCACGCCCTTTGATGCGCGCTTTGTCTACCTTACCCAAAGAGCAGTTCGAAGCATTGTACGATCAAATGATTGCTGACTTAAGGGCAATGGTAGGTGCGCATGTGAAATACTGTCCGATGTATCCGGCGTTCCCAATGCAAGTGATGCAGGCGGATGAGGCAGAGCTGTATCTAAATGCCTTTTATTATTATCTTACTTTGGATTTGCCTGAATATGCGGCTGCAGACAGACCAGCATTGCAGGACCAGGTAAATCTGAAAGTGATTGATCTGGGAAGCACAGCGGAGCTGCACGCCCTGATAAGCCAGCTTATACAGGCTAAGGGATCTATCTCTGAAACAGACAAAAAAGATATTGATACAGTTCTGGAGTTCGCAGATCCGGAGGCAATGAATGAGATTCTCCCGTCCGGGATTCCATTCAAGGAGAATGCCGGATTCGTAGCTGCTTCCTTACTGAAGCATGAGAAGGCCAATGTAGAGCAGATTGGAAGATATTTTACCACCGCTACGGATGTGCTTCGGCTGGCTGTGGCTTGGTCGGATGGCGATGTCAGTCTGGCTGAAGCAACGCGGTTCCGTAAATTCAAGCGGCGTGAAAGACGGCTGCTGCTTGGACTGCTGGAACGCTGCCACCCTATTACAGAGGATATGCTGAGATACAAGGAGCGCTGGATTCGGTTAGGCGAAATCCTGCACCCCTCTGAATATAAGCACCGTTATATGCGCTGTGAGGAAGCTTTTGATATTTTACGCAATAATAAACCCTTTACGACCTTTAACGGAAGTGTAGAACTTGCATTCAAGTATCGTCAGATCTGGACGTTGCTCGATCTGTTGATGCAGCGCCCAGGTGAATTTGCCAGAAGATTAGATCAATTATTGCGGTCAACCGAATACACGGAGTATGTCGTGCTGGCATTTGGTGAAGTGGCGAATCAAGTATCGACGCCTGTACTGCTTCAGGTGAAAAATCATTTTGCCCGCCGCCATGAGTCGCATGAGCTGCGTGTCTTTTTCCCTAAAGGAAATGTTGCCAAGGCCTTTGCTGTTCCCGATACCCTCCCGGAGATTGATGAAGCGGCATGCCAAGACCTTGTGCAATGGTGTGAACGGGTGCTTATGGAGCGGTTCTCCTTGCTCCCGCCTCTGGGGAAGACATATGTCGATGAACGGTTGCAGGATTATCATGTGCCGTTTTCCCAAAGATCCGCAAGCAAAGCGCTGCATACGATTGTCCGGGGAAGCCGTGTGCCGATGATGGAGGGGGATACCGTCCGTTTCTTCAGCTGGTGGAAAGAGGGGACAGTGAACGGTACGCCTACAGGCCGTGTGGATATTGACCTGTCCGCAGTCTTGTATGATCATAATTGGCAGTATGTTGAGCATATTTCTTATACGAACCTGCGGTCCTCCAAATACAAGGCCGTTCACAGCGGAGATATCGTATCCGCCCCTCAAGGCGCATGCGAATTCATTGATCTGCACATTCCCTCCATCGTGGATTATGGCGGACGTTATATAGTGGCAACTCTCCATTCCTACACTAACCAACCCTACTGTAACCTGCCGGAGTGCTTTGTGGGCTGGATGATGCGCAAGAAACCCGGTTCCGGTGAGATTTTTGAGCCTGCTACGGTTAGCAATAAAATCGATGTCACCGCTGATACGGAGATTGCCGTTCCCGTTATTCTGGATCTGGTAGAACGCAGGATCATCTGGACCGATCTGTCTCTGACCAGACACCCGCATTACTACAACAATGTGGAGGGGAACCAAAAAGGCATGGTCTTGATAGGTAAAGCTATGATTGATTTACGGAAACCGGATCTCTACGATTTATTCCACCTCCATTCCAAGGCAAGAGGGGAGCTGGTAGCTGCGGCGGATCAGGCCGATACGATATTTTCGGTGGACACGGGCGTTACGCCATTCGATATCGAGCGGATTATGGCTGAATATGTGGTTTGAGCGCAACAGTCTGACCCTTCAACGGGTGTAGGTTGTCTTTCCACCGGATATTCAGGGAACGGGAGGTGAACAGGTCCGCTCCGTCCGATACCTGGTAATGCAGGTGCGGCTCGCTGGAGTTGCCGGAATTGCCGGCCTTCCCGATCACATCGCCTGCTTTGACTGCATCACCTTTCTTCACGGTGACCGAGCCTTGCTTCAGATGGGCCAGAAAGCTGTATTCCCCGCCATGGTCAATGACCACCACATTGCCGGCGGGCTCTTTTTCATTCATGACGCCAACAGGCGTATTATCGGGAATGTCGTTTACGACTTCGGTAACGACTCCGTCAGCGGGAGCGGTGATCTTTTGCCCATAAGCATGATAGCTCTCATTGCGCAGCGGATCTCCCTCGTAGGAGAACCCATTGACCGCCTGCACGAAGTCATAAGCATACCGCTGGCTTGCGTACTCATAGTGGTAGTTGTTCAATACGTTGCTGCCACCCCAGAATACTAGCCACTCCCCCTGGAAAGGCAGGGCCATAGCGGTTTTGGTCAGTGCGTTATCGGAATCGGGATAGGTGGACAGCCCCGTAATGCTCAGACCGAGAATCGTACCTGAATCATCAAAGACGGCGATGATCCCCTTGTCGCCCGCCCCGCTAGTCCATACCCGTTGTTCGCTGCCGTTCAGTTGCATTACCGTGGACGGGTTAAAGGCTGTAACCCCCTGAATGAAGTCCGAACCCATTTCCGCAACCTCAGCTTCGCTGATTTGCTGCTTAAATTCAGGACTGAACCGCTTATAAATTCCGCTGTAATTTCCGCTTAACAGAGCTTGCGCCAAATCCTCCGGCTGTATATCCTGTTGTCCGCTGGCACCTGTTTCTGGTGATGCGTCCGGCTTAGTCTGCGCTGCATTTTGTGTAGAGGCTGTAGATGATTCAGGCCGTTGATTCATTGTTTTTTCTCCTCCGCATGCTGATAATAAGACGGCCAGAACCATGGTGCCCGCCATCATTGTACTTACTTTTCGCATTTCAGGTTCCTCCCCTGACTGTTGTGTTCTTCTTGCCTCTTCATTGTAAACGGCCTATCTTGATTTTATTGAAACGCTTTATTAACGGTAACTTAACTATGGAGCGCTACCGTTGAGACGAATTAAGCTATTGTTAAGGTTGAGCAGTCAATTCTTGCGGAGCCAATCATGTTATGATAGTTGCGACTATGTAATGGAGAGGGGAACCGGCATGAATCATGCTGCCATTCTGCTCGTCGATGACGAAGAGTCCATTATCGGGCTGATCAAGACGGTGCTGTACAAAGAAGGATTTACGGATATCGATTCGGCAGGGACAGGGGAAGCGGCAATTCTCGCCTGCCAGAGCAAGGTATATGACTTGATTGTACTGGATGTGATGCTGCCGGGACGCAGCGGTATTGATATTTGTCCTTTTTTGCGGCAGACGACAAATGCGCCTGTGCTGTTTCTGTCTGCGCGTACCTCCGATTTTGACAAGCTTACCGGCTTTGCTGTCGGCGGCGATGATTATATGACCAAACCGTTCAATCCGCTGGAGCTGGTGGCTCGGATCCGTTCGCAGCTGCGCCGTTACCTGGGGATGGTGGGCGGGCCGGAACCGGCTCAAGTGAATGCGCTCCATAAACAGCCTTCTGAGGCTAATGACAGACAGGGGCGGCAGCCGGTTCAGCATCATCTCCGCTATGATTTTGGACGGTTTCAGGTAGATGAAGCAGCGGGCGAACTGAGAGTAGAAGGGGAGGTGGTCGCCTGTCCGGCGCTGGTGTTCCAATTGCTGCTGTTTTTCTGCAAGCATCCCAACCGGCTGTTCACCAAAAGCGAGCTGTACGAACGGGTATGGGGCGAGGATGCGCTTAGTGACGATAATACGGTCATGGTCCACATCCACCGGATCCGGGAACGCATTGAGCTGGAGCCGGCAAATCCCGTATTTCTGGTCAACGTCAGAGGACTGGGGTATAAGCTGGTGCAGCATAGCGGGAGGGACAAGGAACAGGCATGAAGATAAGAAGCCGGCTCACGCTTAGATTTGTGCTGCATTCGGCCATTGCCGGATTGGTAGTGCTGCTCATTGCGGCAGTAACCGTCTATTGGGTGCTGATGCGGCTGTCAGAGATCAATCTTTCCGATAATTTTGCTTCAGTTGGTTTGGAGCGGCTGGTGGAATCCTCTAAGTTAGGCGAGGACGGGATAGTTTTTGACCGGAAGCTTCTGGAGCAAGTGAAGCACAATAACGGCTGGCTCCAGAGTCTGGATGAAAACGGAAAGGTGGAAAAATCCTACAACAAGCCTTCCGATGTTCCTGTGCAGTACAATCCGGGCGAGCTTGCCGCCTATTGGAGGCTGCAAAAGGATTTTCCTTATGATGTCTACCTCTGGATTCAGGAGAAATACGGCAGAGTGTACACACTTCTCTATGGAGTACCCAAGGAGCTAGAGCCATTGCTGCAGGCGGTCAGTGAAGAGGGCTCAGCCTATCTGGATGGCAGACTTATCCTCCCCGAAAAGATAGGGAGCAGGATTCGGGCACGGGGAGGCTACGCCCAGCTGCTGGACCCGGAGGGCCGCGAGCTGGCAGCACTCAACCGGCCGGAATCCATTCCGGGCACCTACACTGTACAAGAGCTTGCTCTGCGTTCGAAATATCCCGAAAGATATGAATATCGCATGGATTTTGCCTATGATGAGAATACCGGGAGGACCTGGGTGGTAGGGTTGCCTAACAAGGCAGAAGGGCATTCTTCTAAAAACCCGCTGATCTCCGCAGAAATGCGCATTGTGCTGATCGGAATTGCCGGGATGCTGGGAGCGGTCCTGCTGATCTTTGCGCTGCTGTCCTTCTTGAATGCACTCCGCTTCGGTACGCCTATGTTCCACATGCTGGCTTGGCTCGATTCCCTCGGGCGGGGGGCTTATGACGAGCCTGCAGACCGCAATGGACGCCCGCGCAGCCGGCTCAGTTCAGGCAAATGGCGGCGGCGCTATTCTACTTTTGCTGAAGTCATGCTGTCCATGGATCAGCTGACTGTCATTCTGCGGCATGATGAGGAGCGGCGGCGGCAGACGGAAACACTGCGTGAAGAGTGGATTACCGGCATCACCCATGACCTCAAAACCCCTCTTTCCTCCATAAAAGGCTACGCCCATTTACTCGCGGAGGATGCTTATGACTGGTCCCCGGAAGAAGTCCGCAAATTTTCTGCCATCATGCTGGAGAAGTCGGCCCATATGGATACGCTGATCAGTGATTTGGCTATGACGTACCGGCAGAGATCGGGTATTCATGCCCCGCAAATGGAAGAGGTGGAGATGAATGCATGGCTGGGCAATGCCTTGATACAGGCTGCAGCCAATCCGGAGTATGGAGAGGGGCGGATTATTTATCAAGCCCCTGATCAAGAGATTACGGCCAGCATCTACCGGCCCTGGATGGAGAGGGTAGTCGGCAATTTAACCGCCAATGCCCTGCTGCACAATTCTTCAGACACCCGGCTTACTGTGACACTAAGCGAGGGGGCTGACGGCGGGCTGACGATTATTTTCCGGGACAACGGCCAGGGGATGGATGAGCAGACGGCGGCGAATTTGTTCGAACGGTATTACCGCGGGGGAGATACGGCTTCCACAACCAACGGATCGGGCCTGGGTATGGCAATCTCCAAGGGACTGGTTGAAGCGATGGGCGGACAGATCACCGTGAGCTCAGCACCCGGCAAAGGAACGGAGATCCGGCTTAGCTGGGATGCCCAGAAGTAGGGCGGATGGGCAGCAGATGTCCGGCAGGAGTGCTTGCGGAGCGGAGAACGGTGAAGCTGCCATAGGATTAGGGGCTGGTATTGCTAAGGTACGACCTGCCCCTATCTCCTTCGCAAAATGATGTGATGGAGCATTTACAATCAAGAAATCTGCAGATGGACAGCGGCCGGAAGTCCAAACATTAAGAGTCCTTAACTGGGCTGTTATTTTCGGCTTACGTTTCCGCCAATGGCCCCAAGCTTAATTTCACCGTTTCCGGTCTGGGAAATCACCGCGTCGCCTGTAACGTGATCCAGCTCCAGGGACCCGTCTCCGACAGCAGCCTCGACCGAGCCTTCTACCTGGGTTACTGCAATATGTCCATTGATATTATGGATATTAACATCCGTCTCAATATTGCGCACGGTGATATCGCCGTCCCGGTTGGAGAGCGTTACCGGGCCTTTGGTGTCGATTACCTCTAAATCCCCGTTCACATTGTCAACCTCCAGCGGGGCTGAGAGATCAGCCACCTTAAGCTTGCCGTCCCGGTGCGAGTCCACTTCCACAGCGAGTTCACGCGGAAGGGTAATCACCAGATCGACAGCCCCGGAGCCCATAGCCAGCATCTGGCTGCCAAAGGAAGCATCCAAATAAGCAGCAGCCCCTTCTGCCCGCAGCTTCAGCTTCAATTTATCCATACTTATGCCTTTGGTGGTGACCACAGCGGTGACCTCAATCGTATCCGTATCTGCGCCGCTTACTTCAATTTCTCCGTTGCGGTTGTCTATGACCAGCTTCGTCAGCTTGTCAGCCTCCAGTTCAAGCTTTTGCGTTGACGATGTTTCTTCGCCTTTGCTGCAGGCGGTTACCAGCAGCAGGCAGCCTACGATCATTAATCTCCATGTCCAGCGCATTCGAATTCCCCTTTTCTAAAAATAATATGGAAGAACATTGTGTATCGTTAAGAGACATCACGTTTGACGAACAAGGTATGCGAAAGAAGATGCATGGCTGCCAGATGAACTCCTATAAAAGCCAGAGAGAAGCCGAGGGTCATTCCTTTTACCGCCGGGTCACCCAAGAAATAACCGCTTAGGTCTGTATGGGAAAAAATAAAGAAACGGGTCCACGGCCAGCCGTTCATGGCGATGGCCATAACAAATCCCGCCACGGAGACGAACAAGGGAATGACAATAGCAAAGATAGAACTGCGGAAGCCCGCAGATATCATAAAAGCCAGCGTCACTGCAATCAGCAGAAACGGAAGATGGGACAAGTAACTGCCAAGGATGGAAAGCAGCATGGGCGTCTGGTGCACGGTGTGATCCTTCACATACATATAGCTGTCTCCCAGACCGCCCCAGCCGAACATGATTCCCCCGAACAGCAGGGAGAGCAGCAGGCCAACCAGCGTCAATCCCAGTCCGAACAGGAGTGCGGCAATATATTTGGCGGTATACACCTCTGTCCGGCTGGCCGAGCGGGTCAGCAGCAGCTTGATCGTGTCGGACGCAAATTCGGCGGCTGCGATCTCTCCGGCAATAATGATCGAGATCAGCGAGACGGCAAAGATAATGTTCCCTGAGAGATCCCCTGCAAAGCTCCAGGCATTCGTCTCAGGCGGCAAATTATGCTGCAGGGCGTACTCGTTCAGCAGAATATTTTTCTCTGCCTGCCGGATCTCAATCTGGAGCGCATCCGGTTCGGCAGCTTCCGCTGCCAGCCGGTGATTCTCCTGCTCAAGCTGCGACCTCCAGTCCGCCGCTGCGGCGCCCCCATCCCCGGCACGCACGTTGATGATCTGAAGGATGACGAAGACCGCAACGAGAGCAATGAGCACCCAGGTGCGTTTTCTTTTGTAAATCTTCATATTTTCATTCAGGATATAGTTGATCAGCTTCAATGTCCTTGCCCTCCTGTAATCTCAAGGTATTTGTCTTCAAGGGTCCGCTTTACCGTGTTCACCCCGTATACGCTGATGCCTGAATCCAGCAGCTTCTGACTGATTTCGGGAATGCGGTTCTTGGGAAGTCGCACGCGAAGCTGGTTGTGGCCGGCAGTAATTTCCGCGCCTGACATGACCGCTTGCAGCACCTGAACCGCCAGCTCCGGCCGGTCCACCTCAAACTGTACAAGCGCGTCATCCTCCTGAACCAGCTCCGACAAGCGATGCACTCCGATCAGCTTGCCTTGCTGAAGGACGGCAACGCGGTCGCACATCATCTCCATTTCGGACATCAGATGGCTGGAGATCAGGATTCCAACATTCTCCTTGTGGGCCAGATTCTTCAGATGCTCCCGCAGCTCGTGAATGCCCGCTGGATCGAGGCCGTTGGTCGGTTCATCCAGCAGCAGCAGGGAAGGCTTATGCATCAGGGCTACGGCCAGGCCGAGGCGCTGCCGCATCCCCAGCGAGTAGGTGCTGACTTTGGCAGAAATGCTCCGCTCCAGCCCTACAAGTGAGATGATCTCCTTCAGCCTGTCCGTTGTGACGCCCGGACTCATTCTTGAGAAGAGGATCAGATTGTCATATCCGGATAAATATTTGTACAGATCGGGCTGTTCTACGATAACGCCAACCTTGCCCATGGCTGCGGAGAACTGCTGCCCGGTATCAATTCCATCAATAATGACCTGGCCTTCCGATTTGGAGACAAGCCCCACAATCATGCGGATTGTCGTTGTTTTTCCAGCTCCGTTGGGGCCCAGCAGGCCCATGATTTCCCCTTTTTCCATTTCCAGTGATACATGGTCTACAAGAGTTTTGCGGCCAATGACCTTGGTCAGATCGCGTATTTGAAGCAGCGGCAAAGCTACCCCTCCCTTTTCCAAATGATTGTAGTAGGATATAATTTTGCATAATCGCTTAGCTGTATCCCGCTGCCCTTAACCTATCAGGCGGCCTGTCATATTGACCAGTTACTGCGTGTCATAGGATGGATGTGACACCAGATCAAGCAGAATTGGAGTTGCTGATTGATGCAAAAGAATAAAGCCCGGTGGGCTTGGCAAGATCTAACCGTTCTGCTCCTGCGCCTGTTATGGAGCATGGCCGTCATTATATTGATGTATCAGGATAAACCGGATTTTCCGCTCTTGCTTGTGCTGCCAGCGGTGTTGCTGGGCGGCGTAGTTCCCTCATGGGTTGGACGGAATTTCACAACGCGGTATGCTCTTCTGGAATTTATATTGGCAGGCGGGATCGCGCTGGCGCTGGCGTACTATTTTGGCTTAACGCGATTGTTCCTGCCGGCCGTGCTGATGCTTGCTTTCCATACCCGGGGCAAGGCGCACTTCTACACACTTCCGCTTACCTTATTGTTGTTCAGCTTAAGCGCCGGACCCACAATACAGGCGGGCCTGTCGCATCCGCTCATCTGGCTGAGCCTGTCGGACGGCTTGTTCGTGTATGCCGCCGGTTATGGACTGCAGGTGGGAGCTAAGTCGATCAACGGAATCCGGCAAAAACTGGCGCTGGTCAACGAGCAATACGCCATTCTGGAGCAATATTCTTCTCAGATTGAGCGCATGACCCTGCTGGAGGAACGTTACCGGATGGCGAGGGAAGTGCATGATACCATTGGGCACAGCTATACCTCGATCATTCTGGGGCTTGAAACGCTGAAGCCGCATGTAGCTTCCCAGGAAGGTGAGCATAAGCTTCAGGGAGTACTGGAGCTGGCCCGCAAGGGGCTGGACGATGTGAGGCTGCAGGTCCACCAGATGGACCCGCTGGAGGAGCCGGTGACCCTGGACCGGGCCTTGATGCAGATCGCGGGGCAGTTCGAATCCAATACGGGGGTCACCCTGTCGTTCCGTACGATGGGCGAGCCTTATGCAGTGATTAAGCAGGCCAAGCATACGCTAAGCCGTTCGCTGCAGGAGGCGCTGACCAATGCCAGCAGGCATGGGCAGGCCAGCGCCATCCGGGTGGTTCTGCAATATGATCCGGCCCAGCTCATGCTGCAGATTCAGGATAACGGCAAGGGAACTGCACAGCTGCGCTACGGCTTCGGCCTGACGGGGATGAAGGAGCGTCTTGCGGCATTGCAGGGCAAGCTCTATATCGATTCCCAGGAGAATGACGGTACGCTGGTGACCTGCATCATCCCTAACCAGACGCAGGAAGGTGAACGGCGGATTGATATCCTGCTGGCAGATGACCAGCCGCTGGTCCGCGAGAGTCTGAGGCTGCTGCTTGGAGAGGAAAAGGATTTCCGGCTCCGCACAGCCGCGAGCGGCAAGCAGGCGCTGGAGCAGTGCGCCGCTGAGCAGCCGGACATTGTTCTGATGGATATTCATATGCCGGAAATGGACGGCCTGGAGGCTACCCGGCAGCTTAAGGAGAAGTGGCCGGAGGTCCGGGTCATTATCATTACAACCTTTGAGGAGATTACCTATGCGGCAGAAGCGCTGCGGCTTGGTGCAGAGGGGTATCTGCTGAAGACGCTCCATCCTAAGGAATTGGCCGCGACCATCCGGCTGATCTACGGAGGCGGGACCATGATCTCGCAAGAGGTGGCCCAGCAGCTGTTCCAGGATCAGCAGCTGGAAGCCCCGCTGAATCCGTATGACCTGACCGAGCGGGAGCTGGAGGTTCTGCAGGAATTAACGGAGGGACTGCGCAACAAGCAGATTGCCCAGAAGCTGCATTTGTCGGAGGGGACCGTAAGAAACTATATTTCTGCGATTTACTTGAAACTGCAGGTGGGCGACCGCGACGAGGCTGTGGAGAAGAGCAAGAAAGAACAACTGGTGCAGCAGCCTCGAATATATCAAAATTGAAAAACTGAACGGCTGCGCCGTCCCTAACCGGACATGCAGCCGTTCAGTTTTATTAGACTTGCCTGGGTAGCAAATAAGAGAGCAACATTTCAAAAATTACTCTGTGATATAACTGTATTGAATTCGGATAAAGGAGATGAGAGCATGGGCAGGTTGGAAGGTCAACTCGCTTTAATCACTGGAGCAAGCCGGGGAATCGGGCGCAGTATCGCATTGCGTCTGGCACAAGAGGGCGCGTATATTGCCGTGCACTATGGAAAAAGGAGAAGCGAGGCGGAGGCCGTTGTTCACCAAATCAGGCAAAGCGGAGGGAACGCATGCGTGATTGGCGCAGATCTGGGCACTCTCGATGGCATTCGCGATTTATTTTCGTCGTTAGATGACGTTATTCGGGAACAAACGGACGGCAGCGGATTTGATATTCTTGTCAATAATGCCGGGATCGGCCAAATGGTTACCCTGGAAGAGACGACGGAAGAATCTTTTGATGAAGTAATGAGGATCAACGTCAAGGCGCCGCTTTTTGTTACCCAGCAAGCTTTGCCGCGTCTGAAGGACGGCGGGCGCATTATTAATATTTCATCCTTTGTGACACGCGCAGCCTCTCCAAGTGTGTTTTGCTACAGCATGTCAAAAGGGGCCATCGATACGTTCACGCAGCTTTTGGCCAAACAACTGGGGCCCCGCAATATTACAGTCAACGCTATCCAGCCGGGCATTATTAACACAGAGATGAATGCAGGAACATTGCAGAACCCGGAAGGCCAGAAGTATGCAGCCGGCCTTTCCGCCTTCAACAGATGGGGAGAGCCCGAAGATATCGCTGATATTGCTGCCTTTCTGGCTGCGCGGGACAGCCGCTGGGTAACCGGCCAATTGCTTGATGCAAGCGGCGGATCACACCTGTAGGTCCACCTTTTGGCACCGCCGTATGCGGACCCGTATGTACTTGTGGTGTAAGAGGACGGGGGCTTGCCGCCCCCTACTCGATTTCTATCCGGTCTCGCACCTCACTGTATTCCTGCCATAAAACTTCTGAAGTTCTGAACGATTTCTTTGGAACGGGTATGGTGCAAATAATGCTCCCCTTCCAAGGTCATGACTTTACCATGTACAGAATCTTTGATCTGTTCTTTATGCTTGGGCACCCAGTCCGGTACATCCATATTATCGTCTGCCAGGAAGAAGATTACTGGAAGATCCGCAGGGAAGCTGAAGGACTCTGCAGCTTGAAAATTATGCTTGAAGTTCTCGCTTTCACTGATGATATTTGGGTTCATCATATTTTTGAGAGAGAGCATGCGGATCTGCGCTTTGGTTTCAGCATCCACGGCAGGTGCAATAATCTGGTCAGGGTTCAGTTTCACCAGCAACCGGTAGAAGCCTGAGTTTTTGAGCAGTTTGTAGGCTCCTGCCGGAAGCTCCTCCAATCCGCCTTGCGTCGGAAAGCTGCTGTCGATCCCGACAAATGCGGTAACCTCGTCCTTATATTGGTTCACATAGTCCAGTCCGTAAATTCCGGCAATGGAGTGGCCCATCAGCGTGTAACGGTGAATATTCAATTGCTGCAGGCATTCATGAATTTCAGCAACGATGTTTTCGATGGTTCGTGCTTTATCACTGACCTCACTTAGTCCATAGCCAAAGGGCTCGATCACTACCACTCTATAAAATGGGGATAGTTCTTTCACAAGCGGCTGGTAATCAAGCCCCGGTGCCGCTGTCCCATAACCAGGCAGGAGGACGACGGTTTCTTCGCCTTTTCCTTGAATCGTAACATTCATGTTTTTCCCATCCACAGAGACAAGCTGGCCATAGGTTTTGATTTTAGCTGCCTCCGATTTGCTGCTGATCACATTCACTATATAAACAGTCCCCAGAAAAAGCCCGGTTAATATAAACAAGGATATGATTGCTTTAAGTAAAAAAGAGAAGATTTTCCTCATCTGCCCATCCCCTTCACGATCTGATTCATCCATTATAACAAGCCAGTCTTAGAGGCAACGTAACTCTACCTTTCTTGAAGCTTAACTATAATAAGCCACTAAGAGGTGGAGTTAAGTTTCCGTTAAAGTGGAGAAATGGATACTGACAGTGTTGGGGAGCTCGACAGCCAATGTACGAACCTCTTTTGAACCTGGTAATCATCATAACTCTCCGTTTCGTTTCATTCTTGTGCTCCCAAAAATGTGTCAGGTTGACCCCGGGAACAGGTTTTTGGGAAAATAACCGCGACAGCATCAGCAGAGTCATGCCGTATGACGAAGATTCACGTGCGCCCAGCACTTCAAGAACACCGGCGTCGCAGGCAACCTCCTGATCGGCTTTCATTCTCCTTACGGCCAGCCAGACAAAAGGGTTGTACCAATGCAGCCCTATCGACAGCGTCCACAGGAAGTTGAACCACAAATCCTTACGCTTGTAATGGGTAAGCTCATGCATCAGGATGTGTGTCAGCTGATTCGAATCGGCGATCACGGCAATATCCTCAGGCAAATAAATTGCAGGCCGTAATAAGCCGTGAAGACAGGGGCTGCGCAGACTGCTTGTCTCATAGATGGGAACCGTTTGATGAAGATTCAATTTTTTTGTGCACGCTTCAAGAATAGGGAGTACCTCTTGGGTGACGGGCTTGCGGGAGTTTCCAACTCTTTTTCTGAATACCAGCACGCTCCACAAGTAATATCCGCCCAAAAATAGAAGTCCGCCAAACCAGACAAGCGCCCCGATAGTTATCCAATGTTGTCCAGCCTCTTTTTCCTCATAGATTTGATCTGCAAGGGACGGTTGTACTATAGCTGGAGCAGGCACAGCGTGCGGGAACAGATTGAACAGGCTGACAGGGCTTTGCGGAGCAACTGGAACAAGCAGCTTAATCAACACAAAGAGCCACAGTATATGAACGATTCTAGGGCCGGAAAAGGTTAAAACGCTACTGACATACCGTTGTCAGTAGCGTTTTTCTATACTCATAATAGATAGTTTATAAAGGAGCTGTTAGAAGAACATGAATACCACCGAAGCATTACAGCGTTTTGAAGAAACTGCAAATCACTATATTCAGGAATTAGATAGTTTCAGCATGGAGCAGTTGAAGCGTCAGCCTGCGGAGGACGAGTGGTCGCTTGGACAAATGTATCAGCATTTAATTAACTCGGCGCTGTATATGCAGCTTCGCAATATTGAACAATGCTTGGCCTCTAGCGAGGACGCTGCAGCCCCTATAACGGTAAAAACTAAAGAAGGCACAGCTATATTCGATCAGGGAAGCTTTCCGCCAATACGTGTTCATGTCCCGCCATCCCCGCAGTACACCCCGGGGCAGCCAGAGAGCAAAGAACAGCTGATTCAGGGATTATATACAGTGATCGGCCGCATGAAAGAAATCCTGCCACAGCTTGAAAAGGGGACTATGCAGAATACGGTGCCCCATCCGCGATTCGGTCCGCTCAATGCACAAGAATGGTTTTTGCTTATTGAAATGCACTACCGTCATCATCTGCTGCAGATGGGCCGGTTGACACAATTTTTGGAAGGCAGCGCATAACAACGGTAGAGAAAGATATGATTATTTTCACTACTTAATTAGGTCTAAAGGGTCCGCTTTAAGTACTGGAAATGAATACCGATAAAGATTGTAAACTCCCCGGGTCCTATTGTAAAATCAAGGAGTTGTCGAATTATGGTCTAAAATACCATCCTTAGGACCTAATAAGACGACAATACTCAATGATATTTTACATAAAAAAGGGGAGACGACAATGCTATTCCATGCAGTACGCCGTAAAGCCAGTCTGATGATTGTATTTGCTCTGTTAGTAAGCACCCTTATGCCACATATGGTATTTGGTGAGGCTGCGCAGTTCAAAGACATCGCTGGCTCTTATGCGCAAAAGGAGATTCAATCATTAGCAGAAGCAGGAATAATCTCTGGATATGAAGATAACGCCTTTAAACCGAATAAGGCTATGTCACGCGCAGAACTGGCTAAAATTATCGTCCTGTCCCTCGGTTTGAAAGTAAATGGTGACCAGGCGGCACCGTTTAAAGACGTTGACTCGAAAAGTTGGTACCGCGGCTATGTAGGTGCACTCGTAGAGTCGGGTATCACGGAAGGAACATCGGCGACTACCTTCAGCCCTAATTCAAATGTCACCCGCGAAGAGCTGGTCGTGTTTTTCATCCGAGCTTTCGGATTGGAGGATACAGCGAAGAAGCTTCCGGTTGATAGCAAGCTGTCGGATATCTTAGAGGTATCCGAATGGGCAAAAGCGCAAGTATCCCTTGCCTTCAAAAATGGCTTCATCAACGGGGTCCAAGGCAGTGACGGGACGCTGAAATTTAAACCGAAAGAGCATGCGGAGCGCCAGGCCCTGGCTCGTCTGGCTTATGAGTTCAAAACCAATAAGTCAGTGTATGTCGAGAAATCCAAGCAGCTTCTTGCTGAAGAGGCTGCCAAGGGTCAGAATCCCGTAGAATCCCCGGCTGCAACCCCGGCTGCAACCCAGGTAACAACTGACCGTGGGACTTCTGGGGGGGGTTCTGCACCGGGAACCTCTGCACCGGCAACTCCAACCCCTGCACCGACATCGCCTGGACCAGCAACACCTGGACCAGCAACGCCTGGACCGGCGACGCCTACACCTACACCGGCAACGCCAGCACCTGCACCGGTAAGCGGTCTCCAGATTGTGGTGAAGGGGGAGAACACAGATGCCATTTATGCGGAAGAGCCAACCGAAGTCATATTCCGTTCATCGCTTAATTCAGCGGAAACGGTAAATGCGAGTGTCTATAAAGTAGATGACAGCGGCAAAGTGATTTCCCAGATCATCTCACTGTATGATGATGGTTCGGCAGATCATGGAGACAGTCTTAAGGCAGACGGGATCTACAGCGGCAAAGCAGTATTGACTGAAAGTACGGAGGGCTACATAAATCTGCAGGCGTTTGCAGGAGATGTGCCGAGCAGCACAGTCTTTAAATTATCTGTAATGAAGCATCTTACGGATGAACAGCTTGCACAAACAGAAATCATTGAAAATAACACGCAGGCTAAGCTTGATCATCTGGCCACTGAATATGGCGATGTGCAAAAAGCAAAGGAAAAAACAGTGGCATGGCTCAAAGCACAAGACGAAGTAGAGCATGCTGGTATTTCGGGTGAGGGAGGAAGCATCTGGTATTTGCTGGACAACGGGATTCTGGGGGGGATATCCGCCGCGCCTGAGAATACTAAAGGGTTAAGCAGTACCATAGAAGAGGCTTCGTCCAGTAATGCATTGGCAGCTGAGGCGCTAACGCAAAACGCGGAACAAACCGTAGCCACAATAGGAAGCAAGCGGGTTGCTGTGATTTCTCCATTTTCCAGCAAGCTTACATCATCGACAGTTTATGACGCTGTATATAATAGCTTCAACCAGTCGAATCACTCCTTCCTTGCGGAGAGAGTAAAAGATACCGCGGCGAACGTTAACTTCTTTAAAAGACTGAATCAGTATGGAGTCGTGGTTTTAGACACTCATGGGGATACCTTCTATGATGAAACTGTGCTCCAGAAACTCCATAATAAATACGGTATTGATTTCAAATATGCCGGACCGCAGGTAATGTTTCTGACAGGAGAAAAGGCGACGGCAGAGAGCAAAAAAGCATATGAGCTGGACTTGAAAAAGGGAAGACTGGCAATTGTCTCCGGTTATTATGCTATTACGCCTTCTTTTATTACACGGTATAACGATATGCTTCCTGGTACGATCGTATATAATGGCAGTTGCCGGAGCTCATATAACGATTCCATGGCAGATGCGTTCATTAACAATGGTGCTGGCACATATTATGGGTATACAGATTATGTAAAGCTTGCTTATGATCAGGCAATTGCCCAATCCGTTTCCACCGCATTGGCCGGTGAGAACATGACAACCAAAGAAGCTTTTCAGGCAGCAGTGGCGGCCCATGGAGCAAACGATGGTTTGGCAGCGTTCGCCATGAAAGGAAGCAACATAGGCGTTAAGACAGAAGGCGTGATCAACGGAACCTTTGAAAACGGAAACTGGACCGGCTGGAATGGAAACGGGGATGTCCGGGTGATCTCCAAGCTGGGGCCGCTTAAGCCGACAGAGGGGAACTACATGGCTATTATCAGCACTGGCCTTGGGTTTGAGAACAACGATAACGGAGGCTACGACTACAATTCAGATAGTTATATCGAGCAAAGTTTCATAGTTCCGGCGGGAGCCACGACCTTATCGTTCGATTACAACTTCATTTCTGAGGAACCTAAGGAATACGTTGGAACCAAATACAATGACACTTTTAAAGCAACGGTAACTTCAAGTGTATACATCAATACGGCTTCCGTCATTACCTCTCACGTGAATGGTGGCAATACGGTGACGTCCAATGTCTATGGTGACGAGTCCGTTATTATCGGCACTGAATCGATTAATGAATCCACGGCATATTGGATTGATGAGAACAAAGTAGCGATTGATTTCTACGGCGGGGATCAGACAGCATACATGACGAATTGGAAGCATGTACAATTCGATGTAAGCCAATTTGCCGGTAAGGCTTCAATTGTCCTCCGCTTCCATGTTTGGGATCAAGGAGACAGTGTCTTCGATACGGCAATACTAATTGATAATGTAATATTAAAATAATCAAAAAACGGCTGGATCAGGGAAACCTGAAACCAGCCGTTTTTTTATGGGGAAATAAAGCCAATGGCTTGCGCGGTGAATGGGCTGTACGCCCGGTACTATAGGCTGCTCATGTAGTACTGGTGTTCAGTCTTAACCTCAAAGCCCGCATTGCGGTATAGATTCAAGGCCCGCTCATTATCCGTGACAACACTTAGACGAATCTGCTGATAGGGTTTCTGTAATAAGAGCTCCAACGCAAGGATAAGAACGTTCTGTCCAAGCCCTTTTCCTTGATGAGTGGGCAAAATACAAAAATCATGGATGATCGCCGTATTTCCATTCAAGTCATTGAAACGGATAAGCCCGACCCGGTAATGATTCATCCAAGCGACATAAGTGGCACGGCCCGGTTCATTGGTTCCGGTGAAATATTTGCGCGTCCAAGCCTCCGGGTCGCCAAAAGCCGCAGACGAGCAGGCTACCATAAACTCAAAGTCTTCGGGCCGGGCGGGAAATAGAGATAGATCGGAAGATACTGGGCTGTTAATTTTCATAGGCTTCAATGTCATCAAGTATTCAGAGCGGTTAAAGACTGCTCCAAGAGACTGCACAGCGGCAAGTCCGGCCTGTGAGCCTTGAGGAACCCGGAAGCAGAGAGCTTCTATGCCTTGAGGTTTCATATCCTCGGCAGCACGTTGGAGCAGGCTGCGGAATACTCCCTGGCGGCGGTGCCCCGGATGAACGATGGCATTGATATTCGCGATGCTGCCGTCAGCGGTATACCAGCTAAGCAGGCCGATGATTTGATTGTCCTGATAACACAGGATTCCGTGATCTCCACCGGCTTTGGCGAGATGCTCAATGCCTGCATTGATGTAGAAAGAATCTGATTGGCTGCAATCCTGCTCAAGCCGGGTAATGCCAGCGATTTGTTCCTTGGAATGATAGAGCAGGGGAACGATGTTTTTGGACATGTAATCTCTCCTCTAAGGTTAAAGGTCTTTCAACTTTACTATAAACTCCTCTACTTAGCCTATATCTTTCGGAATCATAGTTTAATAGGTCATTGCTGCTTATTATATACCCAAGCTCCTTTATAGCTTGTGCATAAAATGTAAAGAGAACTCATTTACACCAAATCCGAAGATACTAACTTTATAAGCAGGGGGTATGTTTTTATGAAAGGATTAATTTTATGCGCTGGCCGGGGAACCAGACTGCAGCCTTCAACCTATACCAAACCAAAGTGCATGTTGCCTGTTAACGGGGAGTATATTCTTGTCTCCATTATTAACAAGCTTGTTGCCGCCGGAATTACCGAGATTGGAATCGTTGTGAACCATACGCAGGGAGAGATCCGGCGGACAATCGGGGACGGGGAGCGGTGGAATGCCTCGTTAACCTTTCTTATGCAGGAAGAACCTATGGGGCTGGCGGATGCGGTGAAAAGCGCGAAGTCATTTATGGCGGATTCCCCTTTTGTATTGATGCTTGGCGATAATTTGTATGAAGGTGATATAGCGCCTTTAATCCGGTCATTGGAAACAGACAATGCTGCGGCTTCAATACTGCTTCAGCAGGTTAAGGACCCTGGTCAATTTGGTGTCGCTGCCGTCCATGCCGGGCAAATTATCGGTTTGGAGGAAAAGCCTAAATACCCCAAATCCGATTTGGCTATTGTTGGCGTATACGCTCTTACTGCAGCGATCTGGCCGGCAATGGACAGGCTAACACCCTCCCCGCGTGGAGAATACGAGATGACGGATGCCATTCAGTTGTTAATAACAGAAGGCGGACATGTGGTGTACAGCATAGCGGCTGAACCGTTTTTTGATATCGGAACCCACGACAGATGGCTTGAAGCGAATCGCTACAAGATGGGTCAAGATCCACAGAACTTTGTAAAACCATCCGGCATGCACAGCTCTGTCCAGTGGATTCCTCCGGTTAGGATTGATCCGACCGCCACCGTGATGAACAGTGTGGTTGGACCTTATGTGTATATTGGCCCGAATAGTGTGGTCGAGGATTGCATTCTGTCCAACAGCATTTTGACGGATCAGGTGACCTTGTCCCATGTTCATGCGGAGGGAAGTGTTTTTGGCTCCTATGTTCATCTGGCTGAACAAGAAATCCAAGAGCAGCCGGCCCGCCATATTCTAGGCGATCGTGCATCAGTCACAAGAACTCAAGCGGGCTTGCAGAACGATTCAAAATAAAATGGGTAAGAACTGGGGAATAGTCCAATCCGGTCACCAGGGTAAACATACACTTAAAGTAGTCGAGTGCATCAAGTAACTGTGCATTAGTATACTTTAAAAGGTAGGTGATCTTTGATAATGGTTGAATTGGTTTTAACGATTAACGATAAAGATGGAAGTTATACGGAGCATGCGGCTGTAGTTCTTGCCTCAATTTTTTCCAAGACCGAGCAAACGATCAATGTGCACATTGTGCATGATGATTCCTTAAGTGAGGAAAACAAGGTAAAACTCACTCAAATGGTCGATGTATTTCATCACAACATCTTTTTTTATCATGTTACAATTCCTGGAGATATGCGGGAAGTGGCAGCAGGCGTGCATAAAATCGACTACTGGACAATGGCCAGTATGTATCGTTTGCTGCTCCCGATAATTATTCAGACAGACAGAGTGATTTATCTGGATTGCGACATTTTGGTCAATATGGATATTAATGAACTATGGAGCATTGACCTGGGAGATCGTTATTTGGGTGCAGTATTGGATCAAGGGGAAAACTTGCTGGAGTACTTTACCTCCATGGGACTAAGCGCGGAGCTCTATTTTAACTCAGGCGTCATTCTGTTTCACCTGGACAATATCCGCAAAAAAGACAACTGGTATGGAGAAATGCTTAATTTCCTGCGTAATTTTCCAAAGATGACAATGCCAGACCAAGATGTTCTGAATGCGGTGTACAGCTGCAACTATTTACAATTGGACCAGTGTTTTAATACGTTCGCGCAGAATGAACTCGATTTAGAGCATAAAATTATTCATTTCGCCGGAGAAAACAAATGGTGGGATGCAGATTCACCTCATGTAACGTTATACAATAATTTCCGTGCCATGACCCCCTGGGGTTGGGGAGGAGGGTATGCGCCGGAGCCGGTTATCGAGGCAGCTTTCGAGCCGGCTCTGGCTGACATCCCGGTGGAACCGCCTGCTCCGGAAGTTCATTTCCCTGAACCTCCGGTTCAAGAATTTCAGTTTCTGCCTCCTCCGGTCCAAGAAGCCCAGTTCCTGGCTCCTCCGGTTCAGGACATTCAGCTTCCAGCCCCTCCGGTTCAAGACATTCAGCTTCCGGCCCCTCCCGTTCAGGAAATTCCGGTCGCTGAAGCGCCTGCTCCGCCTCCGGATAACCTTCCAGTGAAGCGGCACAGACGGAAAATCCGCAGAACCCTGCGGCTGAAACGCAGACTGAGAAGAAAAAGAATCATCCGCGCCAGATATCGTTCGATTAAGCGCGCAAGACTGATTAAGTACCGGTATGTAAAGAGAAGAATTCTGAAACTGAGAAGGAAAAAACTGCGGACCGTGAGCAGAACGGGAAAACTGCGGACCGTGAGCAGAAGAAAACATGTAATCAAACGGCTTTCACTGAGAAAAAGCAGACACTCTCTGAAGCGTAAGCATCAGCGTAAACTTCATAAAGCAGGCTGATGGGCATAGTCCGTCTTTGAGATAGCAAGCGCCAAAGAAGCAGAATTGTCGGGGATTTGGACAGATCTGCTTCTTTATTTCGCCCAGATACATATAGAGTGCCCGTTTTCCAATAACAACGATACTGTGTGCGTTTATACGATCTCCATTTAAAGTATGTAAACGGCAGGAAGGGGTAACGGCATATCCACAAAATAGAGAATAAGCACATATGCGGCAATATGATCATGAAATGATTCCGTTTTCTATAAAAAAATAGATAAATATTAAAATTTATAAATAATAGTGATACACTAAGAATAGGTCTTCTTTAATCCATTAAAGGTATGCGGCTTTGGCTGCATCCTAGCTTGTATGGCGCCTAAGCAGGAGCGCCTTAATCCTTCCTGCAAATCCGTAGGGTAGAAGGACGGTAAAAATGAGCAACCGACAAAAAACAGATGTTATTTTAATTGGTGCCGGAATCATGAGTGCGACGTTAGGTTCACTGCTAAAAGAATTAGTGCCGGACTGGAAAATCACAGTGTTTGAGCGGCGGGCGGGTGCAGGTGAGGAGAGCTCTAATGAATGGAATAATGCAGGAACCGGGCACTCTTCGCTCTGCGAGCTGAACTACACCGTAGAGCAGCCGGATGGCTCCATCGATATCAGCAAAGCTATAAAAGTGAATGAAGAGTATCAGTTTTCCAAGCAGTTCTGGTCGTATCTGGTGAAAAGCAAGCGGATACAGCATCCGCAGGATTTTATCGTACCCGTGCCCCATATGAGCTTTGTGCAAGGGGAAGCCGACGTGACCTTTTTGAAAAAACGATTTGAAGCGCTTTCGCAAAATCCGCTGTTTCAGGGAATGGAATTTTCCGAGGATCCGGAGCAGCTGATGGAATGGATTCCGCTTATGATGAAAGACAGAAGAATTAACCAGCCCATCGCGGCGACCCGGATTGAATCAGGTACGGATGTGAACTTTGGCGCGTTAACGCGCATTTTGTTTGACCACTTACAGAGTAACAACACGGATATCAGATACCAGCATAATGTCGATGATATTAAACGTGCCGGCGACGGCTCCTGGGACCTGAAGGTGCGGAATCTCGAGAACGGTACCACTACGCGCCATTCCGCGAAATTCGTCTTTATCGGCGGCGGGGGCGGGAGTCTGCATTTGCTGCAGAAATCCGGTATTCCTGAGGGGAAGGGCATTGGAGGCTTTCCGGTGAGCGGGCTGTTTATGGTGTGCCAGAAGCCGGACATTGTTGCACAGCATCATGCCAAAGTATACGGAAAAGCTGCACTCGGTGCTCCGCCTATGTCTGTCCCGCATCTGGATACCAGAGTCATCGACAAAAAAGAATCGCTGTTCTTTGGGCCGTTTGCCGGCTTCTCGCCAAAGTTTCTGAAATACGGTTCGGTGTTTGATCTGATAACTTCTGTAAAACCGGGTAATCTTACCACAATGCTGGCGGCAGGTGCGAAGAATCTTTCATTGACCAAGTACCTGATCGGGCAGGTGATGTTATCAAAAGATCAGCGCATTGAAGCCTTACGGGAATTTGTCCCGGGCGCCCAAAGCGGGGATTGGGACCTGGTAGTGGCGGGCCAGCGCGTGCAGATCATCAAAGATACGGCAGCCGGCAAAGGCACGCTTCAATTCGGCACCGAAGTCATAAGCAGCGCCGATGGGTCGATAGCCGCATTGCTGGGTGCTTCTCCCGGTGCTTCTACCGCCGTTTCGGTCATGCTTGAAGTCATTGGCAAATGCTTTCCGCAGCAGCTCAAGGCGTGGGAGCCGAAAATAAAAGAAATGATTCCTGCCTATGGCGTCACTCTTATGGAAAACCCTAAACTGATCAACGAAATTCAGAAATTAACGGACCGCTCCCTAAATCTGACGAGCAGAGCAGGGGAGGTTGAAAAAAAGGCTCCTATTTCAAGTTCTTCGTAGGTCATATGCACAGTGATCGGATAGAACAGAAAACACCCGATTCCGGCTGACTAGGAATCGGGTGAATGCTGAGGAACCTTATTTCAATGGCTTGATCACAATATTGCTGAAAACCGCTGTGCCGCCGTCGGAAAACAGTGTGATCCCCTTATCGTCTAATTCAGGAAAAACGACATTGGAATATACGACGGAGCCGTCATCAATAAACACTTCAACGCTCGTCCGATCCACAAGAATCTTCAGGTGGATCTTCTTTTTGCTTACATCAAAGGGAGCTGTGCTTTCCAGATATTTTCCGCTTTTGTCGGGATTCCCGGTGTAGGCCCGATTGACATAAGTGTACCCGGCCTCGGCAAAAACTCCTACATCCACATGACGGCTTTGATCCGCTGATTCCCGAAGTCTGACACCGGCATTCTTAAGCTCAGACCAAGTGATATCGGTGTTAAGCTCGTACGAATCGCCCGTGACAGGAAGTGTCTTAGAGCCCTTCACATCGAAGCGCTCATAAGTGGCTACCTCCTTGGCCGTTTGGCTTAAGGCTTCAAGAGGTTCTGACACAAGCCGATAGCTGTCCCCGCCAGCCTGCTTCAGTTCAATTTGACGGACAATCGAATCCATTCCGTTGAAGCCTTCCCGCATCGTCGGCGTATGCTGGGCATATTCCCAATTATTCATCCAGGCCATAGCGTAACGATGATGGGTGGCGTCGCGGCTTGTTCCATCCTCAAAGGTTACGGCACCGTACCAGTCAAAGCCGTAATCCAGCCACTGCGGCTCCTTCCGGTCAGGGAGAAATGCCACGCCGTCGAAATCTCCTGTCCAGTAGGCATAGGTGTTGGGTTTCCCTGAGTCAATGCCATTGGCGCTGGCGCCGAGCACCCATTTATAAGCCCCGTCCTCCGCATGCATCAGGTAAAGATCCGGGCATTCCACAATTCCGATACCTTCTGTTACGAAACCGCTCATATAGTGCCAGGCTTTTAAGTTCTTGGATTCATACAAGCCTATTTTTGTGCCTTCAGCCAAGACCATGACCCATTTGCGGGAGAGGTCATCCCAAATGATCTTTGGATCTCTAAAGTCGGCTGTTCCCGGATTGGGCAAAACGGGAGCATGTCCGTAAGGGCGAAAGGTGTATCCGTGGTCGGTGCTGTACCACAAATATTGCTCTTGCTGCCCGCCATCGGCGGAGGGCTGGGTCATAATCGCGACAACAGCCCCTTTTCCGAAACCGGCTGATCCTGTCACATCCACAACTACCGACCCTGACCAGGGATCACCATTGGGGGTTGTATACTTGGGGATGGCGATTCCCTCATCTGTCCAATGCACCAGATCAACAGATACCGCGTGCCGCCATTCAGTACCATTTCCAGCGGGATAGTCGCGGTTGTACAGATAGTAGTAATGGTATACCCCGTCCAGATAAACAGGTCTTTGCGGATCGTTCATCCACTTATCGGGTGTGGTAAAATGGTAGGCCGCCCGATAGGCCGGCGGTGAATGAGAAGGGGCGGCCTCCTCCGGGATATTGTTCCTTCCGGAATAGTAAGCCGCCGCCCCTATAGCGATGATAAGGCCCAAGCCAATCGCGGCTAAAAGGGAATGCTGTAGCCATACACGCTTTTTCGGGTTCAAAAGGCTACTTCACCGTCAATTGTCCTTGTTCAAGGACACTGTCTTTGACAACCGAAGTTTTCGAGCCCTTAATATTCACGAGGAAGCTGGGCGCAAAAGTGGAATGCTGCTCGGCATACAATCCCCGGTTAGTCATATAACTGGTGATGACCACATTATTTCCTTCGGCCTGCGGGATGGCGAAGTGAGAGTATGTCCAGGTAAGGTCGTTAGGATCAAGGTTCATGTGCAGCACAAGCCCGCTTCCGTTCAACGGTTTATAAGGACCGGTCAATGAATCTGCTACATAGCCCAGCATGTATACATCATTGGCGCCGATTCCGTCAATGGTCATTTTGGAGCCCCGTGAATCCGTGAACAGGTACCACTTGCCATTCATTTCAAACACGTTCGCCCGTTCAATTTCATCGGTTACGGTATTGGAGGCGATGAGCGGCTTCATTACTGATTTCAGGGTGTAGTCGTCATTCAGCTCGATAATCCCCAGTGATCCGTTCGCTAATGCTGCCAGCGATTTCTTAGGGCCAGACAGCAGCTTGTTTTTTTCATTCTCGAAGAAGACCTTGCTTCCTTCGTAGAAGGATCTGTTGTACAGCGATTCTTCGCCCTGGTAACCCGTTTCCGTACCGGTATTCGATTCAAAAACAAGGTATTTACGGCCATTATCCTCAACATAGTGAGGATCTCTTAAGGTATGGTTATCCGCATAATCGCCTCCACCGAAAGCCTGATCCACATTCTGATAGAACTTTCCGTCTCCGTCAAAGACCGATTTGAAATCTTCCACGCCATCCACCTTCAGCGTATCCGCATCCGGCTTCGACACATTCACCTGCGCTGTGGTCAGGGTCTGCTTGCCAAAAAATCCGTGTGCCGGGTCCCAGCCTTGGCGGTTGGTATAGAACAGGCGGACTTTGCCATCCTTCGTCAAGGTTGCGGAACCGGACCATTCTTCGGCTTGCTTGTTCAGAATCGGGTCGTTTGGAACATATTTATCGCTGTCCTTAAAAACTCTGCCGGCATTTTTCCAGCTGTTAATGGAGGTGTCACCCACTTTTTGATAGAACATGTAGATGAAGGTGTCCCATCCTTTTTTGGGGTCTCCCGCCAGCGCAAACACGATATGATAGCCATTATATTCGGCAACGGTTCCGTCCGCATTTTGCAGCGGCCAGCTATCCCAGACATCCAGGTCGATGGCGTTGCCCCACTGATCCGAGCCTTTTGCAGAAGAAATATTCTGGATTGAAGCGGCATTGAACGCCGGAACCTGAAATTGCCCGCTTTTTTGTTGTTCCGGTATTTTCAGCATGTCCTCGCGGGTGATATGGGAAAAACCGTAGCTTTCTTTGTAATCCCCACTGTTATTCCCCTTATAATCTCCATTGTTATTCCCCTTCGCCAGAGCCGAAGCTCCGCCACCTGCAAGTAAAGCTGTTGCAAAGGTTACTGCTGCTGCTTGTCGTGCCATCTTTTTGATATTCATATTTCCCTGTCTCCTTTTCTCTGATCAAATTTTCTCTTAAACAGAAAAAAGACCTAAAAATACCCTTGGGGACACGCGGACGCATCGATTCCCAAACGGATTTTTAGGTCTTGCCTGCTTAACAGTAACAATCCCGACATATTTTGTTGTCGCGTTAATTCTATAATTTTATAACGGATAATAGCTATAGACTGATACTCCTATTTTTTTAGGATAAAAAACAATCATTTTTTGTTATTTATTATAGTATCTAGGGTCTATGGGCCTAAAATATTAAATTAGGATATATTACCATTTCCCGACCGGGTGTTGATCCGGTTGATCTCCATAGCAAGACATACCCGCTGACTGTCACTGAGAACATAGCTATAATCCTCCTCAACCAGCCTGCTGATCTCTGTGGCCTGCACATAAGCCAAGGTATAGCGCTCTTTGGCAATCCGTACAATCTCCGGGTTCAGCTCGCTCAGCAGCTTGCCGTTTTCATCGGTCCGCAGGATATTTTCCAGCTGGGTCACCAACCGCTCATAGTTGGCAGAACCCCGTTCCAGCGTAATGCCGGCGGCCTGTTCCACGCCTTCAGCAAGATCGCGGATCATTGCCGCCGTTTCGGCAGCGGACCCGCGGACCCCGGCGTTTTTCCAGGCGGTATGGATATGCATCGCGATGTATCCCACCTCATCCACGGGGATATCCACCTGCAGGGCTTCACGAATAATGCTCTTTGCATGCAGCCCAATCTGGAACTCTCTCGGGTATAAAATGCGGATTTCATCCAGCAGCGTGTTCTGGATCATCGTTCCTTTGCGGATCCGCTCCAGAGCAAAGGAGAGATGGTCCGTCAGCGCAATATGAATATGTTCATTGAACGTCACTTCCAGCTCATGTTCAGCATACGTAATAATTTGTTCCGATGCCGCAATCTCCTCTTCGGGCAGTGTACCCAGCATTTCCTGCAGATGCCCGTATTGATCCGGGTCGTCCATAATAAACACTTTCTCAACAAGGGACGGATCAATAATATCGTTTTTCCTTTTCTGAAAAGCAATCCCGGATCCCATGACAATCTTTTCTTCGCCGAGGTCGTTCACTACAACCGCGTTGTTGTTCAGAATTTTTTTGATCTTCATGTTATTCTCCTATGCTTTTTTGTTCCATCACCAGACGGCTCGTCAACACCAAGGACCCAGGTAACCGCAAAGGCTGTTGCCGCTGCCAGCAGAAAACCGGCCGCATAATGGATAACATTCAGCTGTCCAAGCTGGACGGTAAAAGCGAACATCGGAATTCCGGTCAGGCCGAACGAATCGGCCGCCACCTGATGAAAGGCAACATAAGCGCCTCCTGCAGCCCCTCCTGCCGCAGCGCCCAGGAAAGGGCGGCCAAGCTTCAGGTTGACCCCAAAGGTAACCGGTTCGGTAATTCCCAAGAAGGCGGTGATTGAGGCGGGCAGCGCTATTTTGCGCAATGCCGGGTCCCGGGTTCTGGCATACACAGCCAGTCCGGCCGCACCCTGCGCGATATTTGCCATAGACCAGATAGGGAGCAGAAAATTGACGCTGATATCTGGATTGGTGATCAGTCCGATCTCTATGGCCTGAATCCCGTGATGCAGGCCGCTCACAACGAGCGAGCTGTAGATTCCGCCAAGCAGCAGGCCAAACACCGTACCGCCCGATCTGAATACAAGCTCCAGCATGCTGCCGAGAGAAGCGCTAAGCTCAGAGGTCAGCGGTCCGATGGCCAGGATGGCAATCGCGCCTCCGGAGGCCAGGCTTAGAAAGGGGATCAGCATCGGCGAAGCTGATGCAGGAAGCATCCGGCGCAGCCCTTTCTCGATCAGCGTCATTACCAATACCGCAAGAATTGTGGGAATGACCGCGCCTTGATATCCGAACTGCGGCGCGATCATTACATCTGCGGAGCTTACCGGGGCTCTGCCGAATCCGGTGACATGCAGAAGACCGGGATGGGTCATGACAAGGCCGATTACGGCACCGAGCGGCGGCGTGCCTCCAAATCTCTTGGCCGTATGATAACCGAACATTACCGCCAGCATCTGAAATGCCGATCCGGTCAATAAGGACAAGGTCCGAAACGCGGCACTATCCCGCGGGGCCCAGCCGAAAACCTCCATCATGCTGAGCAGACCGAGCAGCAGTCCGACCCCGACAAAGAGCGGAATCATGGGCACGACGATGTCCGAGAAGAAGCTGACCGCATCAGCTATCTGTTTTAACACGCCCTGCTGCTCCTGACGGTTCTTTTGGGACAGATCACCGGTACCCTCCGGCTGCTGCTTGGCCCCGCCTTCTTGAAGGATGCGGACAACCTGACGGTGGACCTTGAAGACATTGGCCGATCCCAGAATAATTTGCAGCTGTCCGGTGCGGAAGAATACGCCTTGGACCTCCTGTATGCCCGATAGTCCGGCCTCATCCACCCGGGAGCTATCCCGCAGCCTAAGGCGAAGCCGGGTTGTGCAGTGAATGGCTTCCAGCACATTGCCGGCGCCTCCCGACAAGCCAATCAGGCGTTCAGCCAATTCCCCCGCCGGGCTGCGGGTTTCCTTTGTAGTCAGTCCATCTTGTTCTATGGGGATATTGTCATGGGGCATAGCAGCGCCTCCTCAAAACATAAAAAAAGACCTTCAGAGCCAAGCATCGTTCCTTCCTTTCCAGAACGGCCGATCATGGCGCTTATCAGGTCTTTGCCTGCCTCCAAAAGTAACAACTTCGTAATATTTGGATGTAATCCTATTGTGACAATGATTGTTTCCAAAATCAATGGTCAGGAATTACCACCTTGCTGCGGTAAAGCAGGTATTCCGACTCACTCCTTCACTCTTTGGCCTTTCGAACCGGAGCTGCTGGCAGCCCGTATCAATCATTTGCAGGAATGTTCCCGTGGACCGTTGAATATAAAGTGGATCGTTGAATATAAACCGGAAGCAAAGGATCGAAATACAGGCGTATTCCGAATACATCCAAGCCGCAGGAGGAGAACAATATGAAGTCTGTCACTGTTCAAGGTCTTACGGAAAAGTTCCATTTGGAAGTGCTGGCGGGTGCCAGCCGTATGGACCGCGAAATTACCCGTCCAAGGACGCATAGACCGGGGCTGGAGTTTGTCGGCTATTTTGATTTTTTTCCCATGGAGCGGGTACAGGTACTCGGCCGTAAGGAAATCAACTATTTATTGACACTAAGCGTAGAAGAACGCAAGCTGCATATCGGGAACATCGTCAAATATCATCCCCCGTGTTTTATCGTGACGTCGGGGCAGCAGGAGATTCCTTATTTGACGCTGTTTTGCAACCAGGAGGGGATTCCGCTGCTGCGGACCGGGGACACCACAACGGAGTTCATTGCCAAGCTGGACAGCTATCTGGTGAAGGCGCTGGCACCCGAGCTGTCGATCCATGGGGTATGCGTGAACGTATCAGGCATAGGCATTCTGCTTAGAGGCAAATCCGGGATCGGCAAAAGTGAGACTGCACACACCCTTATCCGCAGAGGCCACCGGTTCGTGGCGGATGATATTGTGGTGCTCAAGAAGCTGGGCCCGTCAACGCTGCTCGGGACACATAATGAGACCACACGTGAATTCCTCGCGCTGCGCAGCATCGGCCTGATCAATGTTGTGCGCCAATACGGACGCAAGGCCTTTCAGGACGAGACGCGTATTGTGCTTGATATTGAGCTTTGCCCATGGCGGGAAAATTCGCTGAACAACGAGCTGGAGCTGGTGCCCCAGTTCACGGAATATCTCGGTGTCCAAATTCCGCATATTGAGGTCCAGCTTCAGCCGGGGCGCGATGTAGCCGGATTAATTGAGGCAGCGGCTAACAACTGGTACCTCAAGCAGCTTGGCTACAGCGCCGCCGAAGAATTCATGAAGCGGATCGAAGACGGGATGCAGTCCTAAGGAGATACTGAAGGGCAAGCTCCGCTAACCGGAATGATCTAGATGAAAGCCGTTACCCTTTGGAGAGGGGACGGTTTTTTAAGTTGTGGGAGCAGGTGAACAGTTCTAGTTGGAAAAAGGGAACTTATTTCTCTCGGAAATCAACAATTGTGAGATTTAAGTGGAAAAAGGGAACTTAATTGGGCCATATTACCGAATTAAGGGCGAAATGTGCTGAATTAGTTATCCTTTTTCCACTTAACCTGCGGAGAACAGGGCGTTCGAGCAAATTAGTTATCCTTTTTCCACTTGGAGCTGCTGAAGGACAGTCGATACCGTCCTTTTAAAGGCCGGAAGCCGTTTCTGCTTGAATAAGCATAATCCGTTCTACAGGCAGGAAAAAATATTCCGCAGCAGCCCGCGCTTCCTTGGCGGAGTCTTGAGCTTCTTAGCGGCAACGGGATGCAGCTCATCATGCGAAGAAAGGGAGGGGGCGCCAGGCTTCTGGATAGTTTCCAGGGATACGGCTAACTGCTTGATCATTTGGCGCAGGTCCTCAAGCTCCGCGCGCTGCTGGAGCAGCTGGACTGAGACTACCTCGTCAGCTTTGTGATCCAGTGAGCGTTCGATATAATCGATCCGGGACAGCATATCGCCCATAGGCCAGTCCTGTGTGTGGTGGAGCGGGTTCTCCTGTTGGGATACAGGCGGCTGGATGCCTGCTGCGGAACCCAGATTCATATACTCTAGCACTTCCCCGTGATTGATGCGCTCTTTAATCGATTTTAACAGACTAATCTCCTGCTCTGAGAATATATAATGTCCAAACCGGTCCTTTGGAAAATAATCAGGGAACATGGCAGCCCAGCGTTTGATGGTTGTCTGGCTGACAGACAGCAGCTCTGCGGCATCCTTCGTTTTCAGCATTTCCATATCAATTCCTCCAGTTCAGGTAGTCTTGAAACGGATACAGGCCTTGAAATGACTGCATCTATTTCCTCTTGCTATGAACAATTCGTTGTTCATTAGCGGCTCCCTGCACGGGTGACAAAGGAAGTGCTGATTCGATAAACAAAGTGGTATTACGAGCAATTATTTAGGGGGTATTCGCCTGAAACAGACTATTTCTGTATGAGGTGAGCGGAGCCAGCCAGACCGTGCCTGTTCCCCGGTACACATTGACCAGACCCTCGCCGGAAGCGGCAGAGCCGAGCCGGGTTTTGCCCGATTTCTCGACGGTGAAGTCCAGCGTGTTCGACCACATTAACGCAAAATTGCCATCGACCTTCAGCACATCATTCTGCAGCTCAATGACGACGGCTTCCTCGGAAGGAATCGGTGCTTCCAGGGCCAGAATTCCTTTGCCTTTGGCGCTCAGATTGAACAGCCCTTCTCCGCCCAGTGCGGCGGAGGAAAGGCTCTTGCGTGCGGTGACGGCGAGCTGGAGTGAAGATTCACAGGCCAGGAACAGGCCGTCATCAATGACGATATGATCGTTGTCGACATCAATCAGCCACAGATATTTATAGGTGGTTTCCAGCAGAATCGTACCGGTGCCTTTGTAGAGAGGTTTAATCGCACTGGTCCCGGTTGCGGCACTGGATACGATATTTCTCATCAGGCCGCCGACCCCTTTTACCCCTGAGGTCATTTCAATATTGCCGACCATATACTGCATCGCCCCCGCGCTCAGGGTAACCTCGCTGTTATTCAGCTCTATCATGAGCTGCTTGTTGCGCATATTGCTTTTGCTCATGAAGAAGTTGGACTGTGCTTCCGCCAAGGTGGTGGTGCTCAAATCTTCTTTGTATTCGATAACCGTAAATCCGCCGAGCTGTTCCTTGATCACAACATTGCTGTTATCTTTCAAATTATTGATAGTGTAGGCCATATTGATCTTCTCCTCTGCTGGCAGTGATGTCGTAAGCGTAAGCAGTTCTGCTTCGAAGTTAAGGTATTCGACACATAAGTTCTATCTCCTTGCCGGCAACTGGCGATAGGGATGATGGACAGCTGTTAGCGTACCCTAGAACCCCCTCACACTGGAGGGGGTTCTTTGTTTATGCTTTTTGAAGGTGCGGCTGAAATAGTAAATGTCGTTGAACCCGGTGGCTGCGGCGATTTCGGAAACGGTAAGCTGAGTATGGCGCAGCATGTAGTCGGCCCGGTCCAGCCGGACAGCATTGACATATTCGGAGACGGTATGTCCCGTCAGCTCCTTGAAGAGCCGGCTGAAATGGAAGCGGCTCAGTCCTGCCAAAGCTGCCAGGCCCTCTACGAAAATCGGCTCCTGGTAATGGGTGTCAATATGGCGCAGCACAGGTGCGAAGCGTTCAATGGTCTGAATGCGCCGGGTCTGTTCGGCCTGTGACAACTCGGTTACGCCATGTCTGCGCAGCAGCAGCGCAAGCAGCCGGTACAGCTCAGCCTTCACCGCCAGCTCATAGCCGAATTCACGGCGTTCAAGCTCACGGATAATGGTTAGAGCACAGCCGGAAATATGCTGGTCTCCGGAGACATGGTTGCTGAACAGGAGCCGGTTCTGCCGGATCGGTGCGATGAACTTGGTCTCGGCAGAATCACTGGCGGCGCTGTGCAAGAGTGCGGTGTCCGCAATAATGGCGTAATAGAGCAAATCATCCGAAGCGCTGATGCCGTAATGCAGCTCGTTGCTGTTCACGGCGATCAGATCGCCGGCCCGGACGGAGAACGGCGTCCGTCCGCATTCGAACACAGCCTCGCCGCTCTCAATGAACAAAAATTCCAGATGCTCATGCCAGTGATGGGGGAACGTCACAACTCCCTCCCTGTCGAAGCGCTGGGTATGGACTTTGATCGGAAACCCGGGGTCCGGCATGTCCATAGGCTCCCGAAGATGTTTATCATAATTCAGCATTTCTGGATATCCTCCTCCCACAGCACAATTGTACAAATAAGACCGCAAGGCTCTGCATGGTGTTCATGGTTGAAATCATTATAATACGAATCAGAAGTGATGCAAATCAAGGAAAGAAGGTAATGGATATGATCAGGATTGGCGTAATAGGAACGGGCTCCATTTCAGGCATGCATCTGAATGCCTACCGGAACAATCCGCAGACGGTTGTATATGCGGTGTGCGACCTGAACGAAGAGCGCGCAAGGGCGGCAGCCGCCGAGTATGGCGCCGAAAAAGTGTATACGGATTACCGCGCGCTGCTGGCAGATTCCGGCGTCGATGCGGTCAGTATCTGCACCTGGAACAATTCCCACGCCGAGATTAGCATTGCGGCGCTGAAGGCCGGCAAGCATGTGCTGGTGGAGAAGCCGCTCTGCCGCACGCTGGAGGAAGCTGTTCAGGTTCAGCAGGCAGTGGAAGAGAGCGGCAAGATTTTGCAAGTGGGCTTTGTGCGCCGCTACGATGCCAACGTCCAGCTGCTTCAGAAGCTGGCGGGGGCAGGGGAGTTCGGCGAAATTTATTATGCGAAGGCGACAACCTTGCGGCGCCTGGGCAATCCGGGCGGCTGGTTCTCTGATATCGAACGCTCCGGCGGTGGGCCGCTGATCGACATCGGAGTCCATGTGATCGATTTATGCTGGTATTTGATGGGCCGCCCGAAGCCGGTTTCCGTAAGCGCCAACACATACCGGAAGCTGGGCAACCGGGCTAATGTGGAGAATCTTTCTTTCTATAAAGCTGCCGACTACGATGCGGCGAACAACACGGTGGAGGATCTGGCAAATGCGCTGATCCGGTTCGAGAACGGCGCTTCGCTGCTGGTGGATGTCAGCTTTACGCTGCATGCCAAGGAAGACGGGCGGTCAGTGAGCCTCTACGGTGAGAAAGGCGGCTTTGAAATCGATCCGGAGACGGTCATCGTCAGTGAGCGGGCGAATACCATCGTTAATATCTATCCGCAGACCGATCATAAGGGATTTGATTTCAACAGTGCATTCCAGAACGAGATAGATCATTTCACTCATTGCGTGCAGAGCGGCTCGCAGCCGCTAAGTCCTGTACAGGACGGGGTAGCAATCATGAGGATTCTTAGCGGGATCTACGATTCGGCAGCCAAAGGTGAAGAGGTGAAATTATGAAGCTGGGGATCAGCACCTATAGTCTGCATTCGGCTTTTGCAGCCGGAGAGCTGACACTGAAGGGCGTCCTTGAGACGATTGCCGATCTGGGAGCAGAACATGCGGAGATTGTGCCCCTGGGCTTCAATCTGATCGACAATCCGGAGCTGGTGGGTGTCATCCTCCAGACAGCAGCAGACCGTGGCCTCGAATTGTCCAACTATGCGATCGGAGCAAATTTTGCCGGGCTGGAGGCAGCGGAGCGGCGGCGGGAACTGGAGCGGGTCAAGCGGGAAGTGGATGTATGTGCGGCACTTGGCATTCAGCGGATGCGGCATGATGTGGCTTCTTCACCCGATCTGTCGATCGTCCGCTTTTTGGAGGAGCTGCCGCAGCTGGCCGAAGCCTGCCGTGAAATTGCTGATTATGCATCCGGCTTCGGCATTACAACCAGTGTGGAGAATCATGGATATTTCATTCAGCACAGCGACCGTGTGCAGGCGCTGGTAAATGCCGTGGGCCGGGACAACTTCCGCACGACACTGGACGTTGGCAACTTTCTGTGTGCCGATGAGAATCCGCTGATCGCTGTGGCCAGCAATCTGAAGCTGGCTTCCATGGTTCATCTCAAGGATTTCTACATCCGTCCACAGGACCGGCATCCGGGAGAAGGGTGGTTCCAGTCCTCCGGCGGGAATTGGCTCAGGGGTGCTATTGTCGGCCAGGGCGACATAGATATGCCGCGTGTGCTCCAACTGGTGAAGGAAAGCGGGTATGACGGCTATATCTCCATCGAATTCGAAGGGATGGAAGAATGCCGCAAGGGAACCAGGCTGGGTCTGGAATACGTCAAGCGGACATGGAACGCACTCTAATCAACGACAAGGGAGGATTACTGCTATGGCTAGACCTGTGATTACTAATAAAATCGGTGTCATCGTAGACAGCTTTCAGGTTGGAGTGAAGGAGGGCTTGCGCAAGGCGAAGGAAGCGGGCGCTGATGGCGTGCAGATATATGCGGTGCAGGGTGAATTTGATCCGGCGAATCTCTCGCCGGCTGCCCGCCGTGAATGGAAGGATTATATTGCTTCGATGGGGCTTGAAATCTCTGCCCTTGTTGGCGACCTGGGAGGCCACGGCTTCCAGGACCCTGCGCAGAACCGGGCCAAAATCGACAAGTCCAAACGCATTATGGAGCTGGCCAAAGAGCTGGGCACGGATATCGTGACTACCCACATTGGTATTGTTCCTCCGAACCGGGACAGCCAAATCTACGAAACCATGCATACTGCCTGCGAAGAGCTTAGCCGGTATGCGCATGAGATGAATGCTTACTTCGCCATTGAGACCGGGCCGGAAACCGCCGCACATTTGAAAATGTTCCTGGATGGGCTGGGCACAAAAGGGGTTTCCGTCAATTTTGACCCGGCCAATATGGTCATGGTGACCGGAGATGATCCGGTGCAGGGCGTTTATGCCCTAAAAGACTACATTGTGCATACCCATGCCAAGGATGGCGTCAAGCTGGCAGAGATCGATCCGCGTAATGTATACGGCCAATACGGCTATGAAGCACCTGCGCTGGACCATGAAAAAGTCGCGGAAATGGCAGAGACCGGCCAGGCATTCCGCGAGGTTCCGCTGGGGACAGGGAGTGTGGATTGGAACGGCTATCTTCAGGCGCTGAACGATATCGGCTACAAAGGGTACCTGACGATTGAACGCGAAGTCGGCAGCAACCCGGAGGCGGACATCCGGTTAGCCGTTGAATTCCTGAAAGGGTTCCGGGCATAGCAGATCAATTGTGAATTTACTCCAAACGGCTAAGCTGTCGATGAAGGACGGCATAGCCGTTTTGCCCGTTTGGGGGAAGTAACCGTAATATAGCGGTGCATTCCATTTTACAAACAGTTATTATATTATTGTTAATGCACCAACGGGAGGGAGGACAGGCCATGAACAAAGAAGAACAGGTCAAAATGGAATTCAGGGACTTATTTAACAAGATGGCTTGGCTGAATAAGACGAAGATGGAAGTCAGCCTTAAGGGGTATAAGCCTTCTGAAATACATTGCATTGAATCGATTGGAAGAAATGTAGACTCGAACGTGACAAAACTTGCCGAGTCTTTGTATATGACTAGAGGTGCCATAAGTAAAATCACTAAGAAGCTCGTAGAAAAAGGCTTGATCGAAAGCTATCAGAAGCCGGATAACAAGAAAGAAATCTATTTTAGGCTTACTGGGCAAGGGGAAGTTATTAACAAAATCCATGAGGACCTGCACAAAGAGTTTCAAGAGCGGGATAAAGCCGTATTTGAGCATGTAACCGAGGAGCAATTTGACAATATGCTTAGCTTCATGGAAAAGTACAGCAGGCATTTGGACGCAGAAATAAAGAAACAGGGTATCGGTATTAAGTCGGAATAAATTAAAGTGACTCTATCCATCATCCCCGGAATTCTTCCAAAACCTTGGATTTGTCTCCATGAATCTTTTCCAGGTGATCCTCTCCCCAATAGCATAAATGGTCTAGCGCAGGTTTTAATCCCCAGCCGTAGTGCGTTAACTCATACTCCACTCTAGGAGGAATCTCATTATAAACCTTTCGTGTAACGATCTCATCCTTTTCCAGGCCTCTGAGCTGAGTGGTCAGCATTTTTTGAGTAACGCCGGGCATTAACCGGCGAAGCTCAGACGTTCGTTTACGTCCCGTCATCAAATGGTAGATAATTAAAGGCTTCCATTTTCCTCCCATTACTTCTAAAGCCGCTTCCACTCCAACTTGATACTTCTTTTGAACGTTATTTTTTGTATGTTCAGTCATCTCTTAATCCTCCATTTAAAGGCTAAGTTTGCTTAGAACACCCTAGGGTACTTCCATGTTCCTATGGCACCTGTATCACCCAATAGAACTTAAAAGTGCGTACTTCCAGATCAATTTCCTACTGTTTATAATAGCATCAGCCATTGATCATGGCTAGAAATCAGCTGCTCCAAGAAAGGTAGTGAAGATACAAGCATGAAAGTATTAAGCGTTGTTTCACACCCGAGACAAGATTCCTTGACCTTTGGGGTGGCCGGCCGTTTCGTACAAGGTCTTGCCGATGCCGGCCACGACTATGAGATATTGGATTTGCACAGGATTGGTTTTGATCCTGTTTTACAAGGAGCAGATGAACCTGATTTGTCAGCTGCGCAGCAATCCTTTTCCCCTGAAGTGGAAATGGAAATAAGGCGGATGAAGGAGCATGATGCTTTGGCATTTATTTTTCCGCTTTGGTGGTGGCATTTACCGGCTATGCTAAAGGGGTATATTGACCGTGTATGGAACAATGGGTTTGCGTACGGTTCGAATCACCTTCATCATCAGCATGTCTTGTGGGTTGCTTTGGCCGGCGTTTCGAAGGATCAGATGAAAAAGCGCAACTATGATGAAATGATTACTCATCTGCTGAATGTGGGAATTGCAGATTATTGCGGTGTTCCCAATTCCAAGGTTGAATTCTTATATGAGACCCTGGATTCACATCCCGGTCATTACGAAATGCTGCTGAACCAAGCCTATCACTTAGGTTTGAATTACGCCAAGGATCATTAAACTTTGCTTTTGAAACCACAGGCAGCCGGCCTCGATTGAGCGCAGGCTGCATTTTTATTGCCGTTTATTTTGTTGACAAGGAAACAAAGTTATAATACGATAATTTTGTTTCCGAGGAAAATAAAATGATGGCTTTTGTGGGGGAGGATTCAAATGTTCAAATTTAGATCACACAAGGAACAGGACACGGATCAAACCATAGATAAACACGCTTTAATATTCGGTCTAATCGCTGTGTTTCTTTGCGGAATAGGCTTCAGTATCATAACACCTGTCGTCCCATTCTTGGTGCAGCCATATATAAGCAATCCGGGAGAACAAGCTATAGTGGTTACGCTGCTGACCTCTGTTTATGCAGTCTGCGTGTTTTTTGCGGCTCCTGTGCTTGGTGCTTTGAGCGACAAATATGGCCGTCGTCCATTGCTCCTGATATGCCTTTTGGGTTCTGCAGCCGGGTACTTTGTTTTTGGCGTAGGCGGAGCTCTATGGGTACTATTTGCCGGGCGTATAATAGAAGGTGTAACAGGCGGGAGCATAAGCACGATCTTCGCATATTTTGCAGACATCATTCCTGCAGAACAGAGAACCAAGTACTTTGGCTGGGTGAGTGCGGTTGTAGGTGCAGGTACCGTCATTGGCCCGACTCTAGGCGGATTACTTGCCAGGTTTGGTTATGCTGTACCCATGTATTTTGGAGCAATAATCACTTTATTGAATGTCGTTTATGGATTCTTTTTTATGCCTGAGAGCCTTGACAAGAATCATAGACTGAAAGAGATTGCCTTGGTAAGACTGAATCCATTCACACAGCTTGCAAACATACTTTCCATGAAAAGCTTACAAAGGCTGCTTGTCTCTGCGTTCTTACTGTGGATCCCCAATGGATCTTTACAGGCGGTTTTTTCACAATTTACGATGGATACTTTCAACTGGAACCCTGCACTAATCGGGCTTATGTTTTCAATCATGGGCTTCCAGGACATCCTTTCACAAGGGCTCGTAATGCCAAAGCTTTTGAAAAAACTTAGTGATCAACAGATAGCGGTGCTTGGGATGGTTTCGGAGATGATTGGCTACAGTCTTATTGCGCTGTCTGCGTTGTTCTCCTTCTACCCCCTTCTTATCGCTGGAATGTTTATATTTGGTTTTGGGGATTCGGTCTTTGGGCCATCATTCAACGGGATGCTCTCCAAGTCTGTTGATTCCAGTGAACAAGGAAGGATTCAAGGAGGCAGCCAGTCTATTCAGGCTTTGGCAAGAATGCTCGGGCCTATTCTTGGAGGCCAAATCTATGTGTCACTTGGCCATGCCGCACCCGCTGTTATGGGGATGATCCTTATAGGAGCGGCTCTACCCGTTTTATACAAGAGAACGCTGCCCTGACATTAGATGTCTGGGCTTTTTTATGATGTATCTCTTTTTTTGACATAATACAACCTATAATATATTATACTTTGAGAGGTCTATGTATTATAACGGAGGGGGAATCCCCTGAATGGGAGTGTAGGAATGAAGTTGAATAATTTGAGTCAAAAACCGCTGTACTTTCAGCTTAAACAGATATTAAAAGAAGACGTAGAACGTGGAGTATATAAGGCTGGCCAGCAGCTGCCGCCGGAAGCGGAATTATGCGAGATGTACGGTGTAAGCCGGATCACCGCCAGAAGAGCGATTACGGACCTGGTAGAAGAAGGGATTCTGCATCGGCAGCAGGGAAAAGGAACATACGTTAAAGAGGCAAAGGTTATGCGTGAGCTGATATCGGTGGGAGGGTTCTCTGAGCTTACCACAGCATCGGGGAAAACACCAAGCTCGCAGATTTTATTCAACAAGGTTATTCAGGCAGACGAGAAGCTGGCCAAAACCTTCAACATTGCACCTCATGATCCCATACTTAATGTCCACCGGCTGCTCTTCATTGATAATGAGCCTTTTATTATCGAGACCTCCTATTACCCCCTTAATCTGCTCCCGGATCTGGAGAAGCATATTGGAGAGAGTGCATCTACCTACAGTATTCTTAAGAAGCGATACAACGTGGAATTGTGCCGGTCCCAAAAAACACTTGAGGTCGTAGCTGCATCAGAGTACGATGCGGACCTGTTCCGGTGTGACCGGGGAACCCCGCTGTTTGCCATTGAAAAAGCAAGCTTTGATAAGACGGATCGGCTGATTCATTTATCGAATTCCTTATACATGACCAACAAGGTGATTTTTACGATAGATACCAAAAAAAGCGGAACTTTCTAATCGTTCATCGGATACGGGAGGAAAGGGAATAAATTACTCTTAGAAACATGTATTATGTAAATTTACATTACATAATACATGTTTTTTTGTTTGAATTTTTATTAAATTCCCGTATCATGTCATGAAACATAACTCATGAAAACGCTATCCAAAAAATATAAGATTGACTTAACACTATTGATAATGGTATATAATATAATATTACAACATATAATAAGTTGCTCATCTTCCTGAACATGAATGCTATCTCAAGAAGGAGGGGGAAAATGCGGGTTGCGGGTGTTGGCTTCAATTGTATGGACATTTACGACAATTTGCAGAGGTATTATCCGACCGGAAACAGCGTGGACTTTATAATTCACATGAGCCGGTTCGGGGTTCAGAGTTCCATGGTAAGTGCCGTGGGTGCGGACAAGCATGGGGAACTGATGATTGAGGTCCTGCGCAGAGAGAATGTGGATGTCTCCCATCTTCATGTGGAGGAAGGAGATACTGCGATTTTCAAAATGGACCTCAATGGAAATGACAGAGTGCACAAGGAAAAGCTTGCGGGGGTTATGGAGAATTTTGCGCTTACGGAGGATGATATCGCCTTTGTGCTTGAACATGGGATGATTCACACCAATTTGTCCGGAAATATTATTGAATGGCTCCCCCGGTTCCGCGCCAGCGGCGTCCTTGTAGTATTCGACTTTACTACCAAAGTCAACTCTATTCCGGAACCCATTCTGCCGGATGTGGATTATGCCTTCTTCTCCTACGATCAGGACGATACCTGGATTCTGGAATATATGAAATGGGCGCAGGCTCTGGGACCCCGGGTTGTGGTAGTCACTCTGGGGGAGAAAGGGAGCATTGCGTATGACGGACAGTCCTTTTTCCGGGAGGGCATCCTTAAGGTTCCTGTAGTGAACACGGTGGGGGCGGGGGATTCCTTCTGTGCAGGCTTTATGTACGGGGTTATCCAGGGCAGGTCCATCCCGGATTCATTGCGTATAGGAGCTGAAACAGCTGCTGCCGTGGTTGCCAAATTCGAGCCTTATTGAGAAAAAAACTATTGAAAGGCGGTGCTTAGGATGATTATTGATGTGCATACCCATCCTATTTTTTACAAAGATATTTGTGAAGACCCTGAGCAGTTGAAGTTCCGCAAGGAGCAGTTCGGCATTTACAAGCAGTCTCCCTATTCCATTGAATCGGTAAAGATTGAGATGGACTATATGAATGTTGATAAATCGGTACTGCTGCCCGAGGATCTGACCACACAAAGCGGCGGCTGTATCGTGACTAACGAAGAGATCGCCAAGCTTGTGAGTCTGGAGCCTGACCGGTTCATCGGTTTCGCGAGTGTTGATCCCTACCGCAAGGATGCGGCGGCTGTGCTCGACTATGCTTTTAAAGAGCTGGGGCTGAAAGGACTCAAGCTTCATCCATCGAAGCAGAGATTTTATCCTTACGACAAGCTGCTGAAGCCCATCTATGAGAAATGTCTTGAGTACGATAAACCCATTATGTTCCACGCCGGAATGACCTGGCAGCCTGATGCTCCGGCCAAGTACTCCCACCCGCTTCATTTTGAGGAGGTTGCCATGGCTTACCCCGGGCTGCGGATGTGTCTGGCACACTTCGGGTGGCCGTGGATTCATGAGACGGTAATGCTGCTGCTGAAATACCCCAATGTCTATACAGATACTTCACTGCTGCACATGGATAATGCAAAGGATTTCTACGAGCAGGTATTTACACGGAATATGGGTCCGCTATGGATTGAACGAAACCTGAAGTATCAGGTAATGTTCGGTACCAACAGTCCAAGGTTCAGGGCCAAACGCCTGCTGCCTGCTCTGAAGGGCCTGAACTTCCGCCCATCCACACTGGAGAATATTTTGAGCGGCAACGCAATGCGATTTATCGGAGGGAGTGAGCAGAGATGGTGAATACCAAATGTATTGTGCTCCAGACCAGATCAGAGTTCCAGATGATTAAAATTACAGAGGAAATCAGGCAATTTGTCGCCGGCTCGGGTATCAAAAATGGCTTGGCCGCTGTGATTACAGCTCATACTACAACCGGCATTATGGTCAATGAAGGTCTTGAATGTGTGGAAACAGACATTGAGGAGACCCTGGACAGGCTGATTCCCAAGGATGCGCCCTATGCCCATGCCCACTTTCTTCCCAGCTATGGGGCAACCGGCAGCAACTCCCCTTCTCATCTAAAATCTATGCTGTCCGGCAATAGCTGCCTGTTCGTTGTCCAGGATGGAATCATGGTTACCGGGGATGCACAAGATGTATATTTTGTGGAGTTCGATGGCCCCAAGAGCAGAAAAGTCTACATTCAGGTTATGGGCGAGTAAATCCTGGAGTTTCCGCTGGAATGCTTTCTGATTCCAATGGCTGGGATGCGCTTACATGACAATGCAGCGTCCGGGGATGAACTTTCTGGCATTTATGCGTTGATTGCAGTACACACAATTCTAGTGAAGTGAGGGATTTGAGATGAAAAAAGCGGTAGGCAACAAGGCAGCAATCACATTGTTAATGGTTCTGGTATGTATACTTGCTCTGGCAGGCTGCGGCAATAATGCAGCGTCCAACACGGGGAGCGCGACCAATGCAGCCCCGGGAGCTTCCTCTGAACCTACGGCTTCTTCCACGGCTCCTGCCACATCAGATTCCCTTGCTCTCCCTGAGGCTGTAAAGGAAAGAGGAAAGCTGGTTGTGGGTGTTAAAGTAGACTATCCGCCGCTTGGATACCTGGATGAGAATGGCAATAATGCCGGTTATGAAATTGGCGTTGTGCGTAAAATGGCTGAATATGCCTTCGGTGATCCTAATGCCGTAGAGTTTATCCCGGTCAATGCCACTAACCGCATTCCGTATCTTACCTCCAAGAAAATAGACTTTATTGCAGCTACGCTGGGAGTAACTGAAGAGCGGAAAAAGCAGCTTGATTTCACGACCACATTCTTTGACGGCGGCGCCGTTACAGTTGTTCCCCAGGACAGCGGGATTACCTCTATCCCTGATCTCGCCGGAAAGAAGGTCATTGTAATCAAAGGGTCCACAGGCTCCACCTACCTTGAAGAAAATGTGCCGACTGCGGAGCAGATGAAGATTGAGAGCAACGCGGATGCCTTCCGCGCGCTGAAGGATGGACGGGCCGATGCCATGTTCCATGACGCCGTGCTGATGTCTGAGTTCATTAAGACTTCACCGGAATATAAAATCGTGGGTGAACAGGTGGCCTTTGCCCCCATGGCGATGGGTGCACGCAAGAATGAACCGGAAATGCTGAATTTCCTTAATGGCTCCCTCGAAAAGATGAGACAGGAGGATTACTTCAAGGTATTGATTGAAGAGTATTTGCCAAAAGCAGGCGATCTCGATCCAATGGAAATGATCCCGCGTCCATAAAGAGAATTTAGGAGGCTATAAGATGGAGACGAACAAACCCAAATTGACGATCCGCAATCTGCACAAACGGTTCGGGGAGCTTCAGATCCTCCGGGGGGTCAATTTTGAAGTATTTTCCCAGGAGGTCATAGTTATTATAGGTCCCAGCGGATCAGGAAAAAGCACGCTGCTCCGCTGTATCAACGGCTTGGAGGGAATTAACGACGGGCAGATCTTTATCGATGAGGCTGCGATCGAGTATACCCCTGCTTCCCTTCAAAAGGTCCGCCAACGGATCGGGATGGTCTTTCAGAGCTACAATCTCTTTCCTCATCTTACCGTCATGGAGAATTTGCTGCTCGCTCCATTAAAGGTGCAGAAGAAAACCAAAGCGGAGGTGCTGCCCCGCGCCGAGGAACTGCTGAAGCAGGTAGGCATGTCTGATAAAGCGGACAGCTACCCTTCGCAATTATCGGGAGGACAGCAGCAGCGCGTAGCCATTGCCCGCTCTCTGGTGATGAATCCGGAAGTCATCCTCTTTGACGAGGTTACTTCGGCACTGGACCCTGAAAGGGTCCGGGATGTGCTGGATGTAATGAAGGCGTTGGCGCATACCGGAACAACTATGATCATCGTTACGCATGAGATGGGCTTTGGCCGCGATGTGGGTGACCGGATTATCTTCATGGATCAGGGTGTAATCGTGGAACAGGGTCCGCCTGAGCAAATATTCGGCAATCCCCAGGAAGAGCGGACCCGGCAATTTCTGCGCAATGTGATGTAAAAAGGAGGGTGAGTAGGTTGAGCTTTGACTTCGGCTATATCATTCAAACGCTGCCCGTGCTTATGGTAGGCCTTAAAATGACGGTGTTTATCAGCGTGCTGGCTATCCTGTTCTCACTCCTGATTGGCCTCAGCGGGGCTGCAGCCAGAACACTCAAGGTGCCGGTAGTATCCCGGATTGTAGCTGTTTATGTAGATATTATCCGGAACACCCCTCTTCTGGTGCATATATTCTTTGTTTATTTTGGTCTCCCCGTAATAGGCATTAAGCTGGATGCAGTGACTGTGGGCATTGTTACCCTCTCACTGTGGGGCGGAGCCTTTGCGGTCGAGAACTTTCGTGGAGGCACAGACGCCGTATCGAAATCCTTGATTGAATCCGGCGAGTCCCTCGGGCTCAGCAGATGGCAGGTGGTGCGGCATATCATCGTCCCTCTGGGGTTCCGGATCAGCTTTCCGGCCTTCTCCAATACAGCGGTTTCCGTGATCAAGAACTCGGCCTACATGACGGGGATCGGTGTCGTCGAGCTGACCTTTGTGGCGGTGGACCGCATGGCCTATGATTTCAAAACCTATGAAATGCTGCTTGCGATTGCAGTCATTTATTTAGCGCTGATCTGGGGAGCCTCCTATCTGTTCAGCAAGATCGAAAGAAGACTGGATTTCAACAAAAAGACGGTGAAGGGAGGAAAGGGCCGTGGAGGTTTTGTTGAAAAACTCGCACTTTCTTTTAGAAGGGGTAATTAACACGCTGCTTCTAAGCATTAGCTGCCTGTGTATTGCGCTGATTATCGGGATTGGTGTGGGCGTGCTCCAAATGGCAAAGAACAGACTCGTCTCGTCGATTGCCAGAGGCTACGCGGAACTCTTTCGGGGGCTGCCTATCGTCATAACCTTATTCATTGTCTTCTTTATGCTCCCGGAGGCGGGGATATATGTCAATAGCTATATTTCAGCAATGATCGCACTCAGTGTCTGGAGCAGCTCCAACATATCCGTAGCTGTGCGCGGAGCGATTCAGTCGATCCCTCCTACGCAGTTCGAAGCGGCTCATTCCCTCGGTCTGAGCTCTGTGCAGACGATGCGGTATGTTATCCTGCCGCAGGCATTCCGCCGGATGCTCCCGTCGATTATCGGGCTTTTGTCCAATCTGGTGCAGTCCACTACCCTGTCGGTTTTGATAGGAAATCTGGATTTTCTCAAGTCTGCCCAGCTCGTGATTGAACGGGTGGAGATCATGCAGGGAGGTTCAATTGCTTTTCAGATCTATGTGCTGGTGCTGTTGGTCTATTTTGTTATCTGTTACCCCTTGTCCATGTGGGCTAAACGTTTGGAGCGTTCGTACCGCTAACGGCTAAACACTAGGCAATTGGAACCTTAACCTGCTGCAGCCGGAGGGGCTTATGAAGATTAGCTACCGGAAATATTCCCTGCATGTCTATAATTATTTTTTCTACATTGCTTACGCTTCTTATCTGCCGTTCATCAGCTACTGGTTTGCGGAGGATGGATTATCGACACAGCAGATCGGACTCATCTTCTCTATTGGTCCTTTGGTCGGATTTTTGGTCCAGCCGCTCTGGGGCATGCTCATTGATTATTACGGCATGGCTAAATGGCTGCTGCTCATCAGCACAGGAATTACCCCTTGGGTCGTTATAGCCTACCGGTTTGCAGGGCATCATTTCTGGCTGTATATCGTGATATCCGTTGTGCTGGCAGTCTTCTCTTCCGCTACTTTACCGGTGATTGATGCCGTTACTGTGCGCCATGCCAAACATAACTCGCTTAGCTATGGAGCCATTCGTGTGGTGGGTTCGATCAGCTTCGGCCTGGCTGTGGCCGTATTCGGCCAGATGTATGAGCATTTCGGAATATCCACTGTGTTTGCTGCCTATATCCTCACCATGACCTTAGTCTGTCTGCTAACCTTCTCCATCCCGGGAGACAGAAAGGGGCGTCCGAAACCGGAGATGGCGGGAAAAGGGGCGCCGCGAAGCGGGATGACCGCCGGAATGATCACCTTATTAAAGGAACCGAAATTTGTATGGTTTCTCATTCCTGTATTTTTGGCAGCGATTGGGCCGCAAATGAATAATGCCTTTTACTCCGTATATATCAGCCATTTTGGGGGAGAGGCTTCGGCGAAAATCGGCCTGCTCTATACTGCTGCATCTCTGACAGAGATTCCGGTCTTTTTATTCTCAGGTTATATCATCAGGAAATTCGGCTATGTCAAAATACTGACGGCTGTTTCACTGGCGGGTGCGCTCCGATGGTATGTGCTTTCGCTGGAGCCGTCATTTGAAATTCTAATGGCTAACCAGATGCTGTCAGGACTTACCTATGCCCTGTTTCTGTCGGCAGGTGTGAACTATGCCTATGACAACAGTTCGGATAGGGCAAAGACAACAGCGCATTCCCTGTTCGTTGTTGTCTATACGAATGTTGCAGGAATTGTAGCCAGCAATGTAGGCGGATGGGTCGTTGAACGTGGAGGCTATTCTCTTTTGTTCCAGGGAGCTGCTGTCATGAGCCTGCTTGGAGCAGCGGGCTTTGCCTCGCTCGGAAGAGTGAAGAGACGTGAGGGGAGACTAAAGGTATGATCGACATTACCGACCGGATTTTTTTGGCTCATCAGGGTGGTAAAATACACACCCGGCCCAATCTGCCGATCCTCAACCATGATGATCTGGCCCGAATATATACTCCCGGGGTAGCTCAGGTATGCACCGCGATTCATGAAGACCCGGAACAGGTATATGCACTGACGGTCAAGCGGAATATGGTTGCCGTCGTGACGGATGGAACCGCTGTGCTGGGACTTGGCAATATTGGCCCTTATGCTGCTGCTCCGGTCATGGAAGGGAAGGCGGTGCTGTTCAAACAGCTGGCTGGAATCAATGCCTTTCCGATCTGCCTCGATACCACGGATACCGAGGAAATTATACGTACGGTAAAAGCGATTGCGCCTATCTTCGGCGGCATTAATCTGGAGGATATCAGCTCGCCGCGATGCTTTGAGATTGAACGCCGTCTGGAGGAGGAGCTGGATATTCCGGTGTTTCATGATGATCAGCATGGAACAGCTATTGTAGTCTTGGCAGGTTTGATCAATGCGTTGAAGGTTACCGGCAAACAAATAGATCATGTCCGTATTGTTGTTAATGGCGTTGGAGCCGCAGGGGTATCCATTTGCAGGATGCTGCTTGCAGCGGGTGCCCGGCATCTGGTTCCTGTCGATCAGGAGGGAGCGCTTATAAGAGGCGGGAATTATGCTCATCCCAAGTGGCAATGGCTTGCCGGGCAGTCCGGGGTCGAGGATCAGCCCGGTACGCTGCAGGAGGTGATTGCCGGTGCGGATGTTTTTATCGGCGTCTCCCGCGGCGGCATTCTGCAGCCGCAGGATGTGCAGCGCATGGCCCCCTTGCCTATCGTGTTCGCTATGGCAAATCCCGAACCCGAGATATCGCCTGAGCTTGCTCTGCCATACGCCGGAGTATATGCTACCGGACGAAGTGATTATCCCAATCAGATCAACAACGTGCTGGCTTTTCCGGGCATCTTCAAGGGGGCGCTGGAATGCAGGGCACAGCGTATCAACGACCAGATGAAGCTGGCAGCCGCCCAGGCGATCGCAGCGGTGGTTAAGGATACCGAACTGAACGCAGCGTATATTATTCCCAGCCTGTTCAACGATCAGGTCGTTATTAAGGTAAGGCAAGCTGTAATTGAGGCAGCGGTATCAAGCGGCATTGCAAAGATTATCCCGCCAGGCTTTGAAATATAAGGGGTGAAGGGGGCTCTCCGCTTTGTTGAACAAACTTGTCAGGGTTGAGCATGATTTTCTCGGTGAAATGGAAGTTCCCGCCGATGCTTATTATGGAATTCAAACGCTGAGGGCCATCGAGAATTTTCCGATCACCGGCTACTCTATTCATGAACGCTTAATTACCTCCATGGCCATGGTCAAGAAGGCTGCAGCCCTTGCCAATATGGATATCCACCGCCTACCCTCACGGATAGGGCATGTAATCGTACAGGCTGCGGATGAGATAATCGCAGGGGGATGGAGTGAGCAGTTTAAGGTAGATCCCATACAGGGCGGGGCGGGCACATCAATCAACATGAATGCTAATGAGGTGATTGCGAACCGTGCGATTGAGCTGCTCGGAGGAGTGAAGGGCGATTACACCATGATCAGTCCTAATTCACATGTAAATATGTCGCAGTCTACCAACGACAGTTTTCCCACAGCTACTCATATTGCCGTCCTCTATTTGATCGATGAACTGCTGGTGACCATGGCAGGCCTGCACGGTGCCTTTGTCCGGAAGGCTGAAGAGTTTGATGGCATTATCAAGATGGGCCGGACCCATCTTCAGGATGCGGTTCCCATCCGGCTTGGACAGGAGTTTGCCGCCTATGCCAGAATGCTGGAAAGGGATTTGGTACGGATCAGGCAGACCAAGTTCCATTTGTATGAAATCAACATGGGGGCCACTGCCGTAGGTACCGGATTAAATGCTGACCCCCGCTATATAAGCAAGGTTGTAGAGTTGCTGGCCGATATAAGCGGTTATCCGTTAGAAAACGCAGCGCATCTGCCCGATGCCACCCAGAATACGGACGTCTATACGGAGGTTTCTGCTGCGCTCAAGATCGCTATGATCAATATGTCCAAAGCAGCCAACGATTTGCGGCTTATGGCTTCGGGGCCACGGGCGGGTCTGGGGGAAATTAAGCTTCCTGCCCGGCAGCCGGGCTCTTCCATCATGCCGGGCAAGGTGAACCCGGTAATGTGTGAGGTTGTGAATCAGGTGGCCTTTCAAGTTATGGGCAATGACCATACGATTTGTATGGCCTCGGAAGCCGGACAGCTTGAATTGAATGTAATGGAGCCTGTGCTTGTATTTAATTTGCTCCAGTCTCTAAGCATTATGAACCGTGCGTTAGGTGCTTTTCAGCAGCACTGCATCGATGGAATTACAGTGGATAAAGAGAGATGCGAAGGTTATGTCAAGCAAAGCGTAGGGGTGATTACTGCGTTGAATCCTTATTTGGGCTATGAAGAAGCGGCAAGGATTGCGCATGAAGCGATTCAGACAGGAGAGTCTGTCCGTTCGCTTTGCCTGCGGTATAACCTGCTGAAAGAGGAAGAGCTGGACCGTATTCTCAACCCCTACCGCATGACAGAGCCCGGCATCGCAGGTTCGGTGACTTAGAATAACCTGCAAAGGCAGGTTGACTTCACTCGATTGTAATGTTATATATTATAATATAACAATATATAACGAGTATAATAATGGAGGTAATCATGCAATGAGTACTGTAGACAGATTAACTAAAGCGCAATTCCAAGTGGAAAGGATTCTGGAGGCTTTTAAGCAGAAAACCATTAATAACGTCTTTTATGTGGCCTGCGGCGGATCGTCTGCCCTGATGTATCCAAGCAAGTATTTTATTGACCGTGAATCCAGTAACATTACAGCAGAAATCTATAGCTCCAATGAGTTCATATACCGTAATCCTAAGTCACTTGGAGCGGACTCGCTGGTCATCCTTTGCTCTCATAAAGGAAAAACGCCAGAGACTACGGATGCTGCACATTTTGCTAAATCCAAGGGAGCCCTTGTAGTTTCACTGATGTATGTAGACACCGCTCCGCTGGCTGATGAATCGGATTTCATTGTTAATTACAGCTGGGCGCCTCCGGGGGAGCTTGATCCACTTCCCGAGATCATGAACTATTCCATTTTGTACCGTCTTACCATGGGGCTTTTATATGTGCAGGAGGGAAATGAACTGTACTTGAAGCTTCTAAGCAGTTTGGAGAACATGGATACGGTGCTGGAAAAAGCCAAGGTACAGTATCTTGCTCCAGCCAAGGCGTTCGCCGCCGAATATAAAGATGAAAAAATAATGTATACCATGGCTAGCGGATCAAACTACGGGATTGCGTATTCCTTTGCAATTTGCATCCTGATGGAAATGCAGTGGATTCACTCACATGCGATTCATGCCGGGGAATTCTTTCATGGCCCGTTTGAAATCCTGGACAAAAATGTTCCATTCATATTATTGATGGGCCTTGATGAAACACGTCCGATGGAAGAGCGGGCCTTGAAGTTCCTGAAGGAACACGGGGAAAAAATGCTGGTGATCGATGCTGAGCAATTTGATTTGACCGGCATAGAGGAAGAAGTGAAGGGTTATATCGCCCCACTGGTGATGAACCTTGTATTGCGTGTATACGCGGTTGAGCTTGCCAAGGCTACCGGGCATCCGCTGGAAGAAAGACGTTATATGTTCAAGGTTCCTTATTAAGCCGGATAAATAACAAACTTCTTTTATGAACATAAGATTCCGTAAAAGAACTCCTCCTTTTCGCAAAGAAACCCAGGTCATTTATGATCTGGGTTTGCTTTATATTGTATTAACAGTTTAGTGACGGGGAGCGTGATGGTTAGAAAATAAAAAATACCAACCCATACTGCTGCCGCGCCGCCTCTTCAAATAGATCGAACAGGGACTGCAGATGAGGCAGCAGATACTCCTCAACCAGCTCTTCATAGGTCTCATCATCTGTCATTGGAAAGGCCAACAGTATCAGCGACTGTTCATCGAGAGCTTCCACGTCCATATCCTGAAGGCTTGTCCACTTCTCGAAATCGATTCGTTCCTCCAGGCGCTCAGGCTGTCTAAGACCGGGAACCTGTACAGCGATTTGGGCTACCATCTCTGCGGGCAAATAGAATGCGCCATACTCCGTAACCTCGCTGTCGACCCTGTACTGTTCCTGTATAGGAACGAGTGGGACATCGGGGAACATGCCTGCGATCAGGCTCCAGGTTTTGTCGATGTCCAGTCTGGGCCCCTGGACACGGCCTGCCAGGATTTCTTCCAAATTGTTTTTTTCCATATAATACGCACCGGTAATACCCATATGTATATCTCTCCTCATTGGGAAGTTGTTCCTGTACGTCTATTACCCAAAAATCATGAGAATAATTCTATAAATATATGCTCGTGATCTCGTCCGCGCTTACCGGCTTACTATAATAGAAGCCCTGGGCATTGTAGCACTGAATTTCCTTGAGCAGCGCAACCTGCTCTTCGGTCTCCACGCCTTCGGCGACGATGGTCAGCCCAAGCTGCTTGGCCATCGAGATAATCATCTCGGCAATAGCCCTGCTGTCGGTGTCTGTAGTGATTTTGCGGACAAAGGACCGGTCAATCTTCAGGCAGCCGATAGGAAGACTCTGCAAATAGCTGAGTGAGCTGTAGCCTGTCCCAAAATCGTCCATCGATACGGAAATCCCGGCTCTCCGGAGATCATTCAGGATGCTGATCACATGTTCTTCGTTGTGCATCATCGCACTCTCTGTAATCTCCAGCTCCAGCAGCTGGGTGTCGAAATCCAGCTCATGGATTGTACTCATAATCGATTGAAAAATATCCGGTTTCATCAGATGAATCTGCGAAACATTCACGGCCACGGGAACGACCTGGCGGCCCTCCTGCTCCCAGGTTTTTACCTGGGCACAGGCCGTGCGGAGCACCCACTGCTCCAGCGGAATAATGAATCCCGATTTCTCCGCCAGCGGAATGAACTCCAGGGGAGGAATCATGCCCAGAAGGGGATGCTGCCAGCGCACCAGCGCTTCAAGACCAACGATTTCACCGCTGCGGATATCGATTTTGGGCTGGTAGAACAGCCTGATCTGGTCATTGTCCAGCGACTGCTCCAGATCATTCTCCAGAATAATCCGCTCCAGACTGGTCTGGTCGCGTTCCGCATCGTAGAACTGGTACTGGAAGCTGCCGTTCTCCTTAGCGCTGTACATTGCGGTATCGGCGTGCTTCACCAGTGAGTCGGCATCCAGCCCGTCCTCCGGAAAGCGGGCGATTCCTACCGAAGCAGACAGCTTGACCGAATGGTTGCCCACTTCAAAGGGGTGGGCGAACTCTTCCACGATGCTGGCAGCGAGGGATTCCATCTCTGCCCTTGAGCGCAAGTGGGGCACCAGCACTGTGAATTCGTCCCCGCCCATCCGTGCGATGCTGCAGGAGGAAGGGAGGCAGCGCTTCAGCTTGCCGGCCGCCTGCTGGATGACCTTGTCGCCGAAGGAATGGCCAAATAGATCATTGATCCGCTTGAAGCGGTCCAGGTCAATGAAGAACAGTGTGAACGGGTAAGCGGGAACGCCGGTATGCTCCGTATGTTCAAGCAGCAGATTGTGGAAGGAGCGGCGGTTTGCCAGCCCGGTCAGCTCATCAGAATAGGCGAGATGGCGGATGGTTTCCTGGTCCTTTTTATTCTTGGTAATGTCTTTAATGATGCTGTAGATGCCTACCGGCACAGCTTCAACCACAATCGGCAGCGAGGTGAGCCAGAAGGTCAGCATACCGCCGGCGGGATTTCTCAGCTCCAGCTCGATGGTGCTGGATTGCCCGCGGAGAACATGCCGGTAATGATGCTGGGCCAGTGCATGGTATTCCCCCTCAAAAAGATCCGAGAAATGCCTTCCGACCAGCTCCAGGCCGAGCTGCCGGGCGAGCAGCTCGGCCTTGCGGTTCAGCCCGGTGACGATCCCCTGGGCATCGAATGCCAGCACACTGTCCGGGTTGTACTCAAACAGCGACATATAGTGCTGCTCTGTCTCTATGATTCTGCGGTTCTGGCGCTCCTGCCGGGTGTCTCTGTAGGCATCCGGAATGATGTACAGGCCGCTGCAAATAAACAGCGTCAGGATGTAGGGAGTCAGCTGCAGATAACTTCCCGGAGCGGGATTCCCGACCGGAAGCACCGAAAAGGCGCAGAGCAGCGGAATTAACAGCAGGCCTGCTGCACAGAGCACAATGCCGGGAACCGTAGCCTTGGAATGAAGCTGATACTCGCGGTTGCGGTTCGAGATCACCAGGACACGAAGGATGGCCAGGCACAGGCTGAGCGCGGAAGCTGCCGTCATGAGGACGAGTACGGGCTTCCAGACCACATAGTCACGGAACAGAAAGATGATATTCAGATAATCGAACACCAGAATGATGCCGGCAATAGCCAGGCTGATGCTGAAGTGGCGGCCAGCATAGCTGCGGGGCATACTGGAATACCAGATGCCGAAGTAAGTGGCAGCCCAGCAGCCGGCCATGGTGAACAGGAGATGCAGTATGTAATATTCCGGAGCCAGGGGCAGATTAATAGATAAAGGGATCAGAATATGGGAAGCGCTGAAGGTGGCGGTTCCCAGCAGTATCATCTTCGTCCGGGTGAAGCAGACCTGCAGGCCTTGGGCATGAGTGCGGAAGGGAACCGTTCCGAAAACAATGAGAGTGCAGGCCGCCAGGCTTGCCAGCAGTGCCAGAGCCAGCTGCAGCCAGTTCATATTCAGGAGTTCTAAGTATAACATCGGTGTACCTCTTTCATTATGTAGATATAATATAAAAGTTAAATTATGTAGGCCTTTTTTCATAGGACATTTATCGTAATTAAACCATAAAGAGAGCAATTTAACTGCTTTTATGACCGAAATACGAAAAAACAATGGCATATGGCCGCCAATTTACGTTAGCGGTTTTTGCAGGCTTTGGTGTGTGCATATGCGTACCCCATAAAATCCGGGGCGTCCGAAGCCGGAAAGATAAACAGCTTTAAAAAAATTGTCCAACTTTTGGTTTATTCTGTATATAATCGAAGTGCACAGCAGAAAAATTCCGATAAAATAGTTATAGGAGTTGTCTGGCAAGACAAACTGAGAGGAAGTTAGCCATTGTTTGAAACCTTACTTTTAAATTTCCTGTTCTTGTTGTTTCCGGTCTTAATCGTGGTGATTTTTTTTGAAAATAGAGCATATCCGTACAACAACAGGCTTCTGGTCTTCATGTCCGCGGTAACGATGATTTTATGCATTGCCAAGCCGATTAAGCTGGAAATGGGATTTATTTATGATCTCAGATATATTCCGTTTATTCTCGTGGCTCTGTTTGGCGGATACCGGAGTGTGTTTCCACTGTACTTGATTATGAACATTTACCGGTTCTACCTGGGGGGAGCGGGGACCTTCCCTTCCTTCCTGTTCTCAACGGCGGTGCTGCTGCTGGTCCCATATCTCAGCAAACGCTTTATCAAGCTGTCTTCCAAACGCCGCATCCTGTGGGCAGTGGTCATCGCTGCGTTAACCATGGGGCTGTACCTGATTAATCTGGGATTGATCACGGACAAATTGGATCAGCAATTCTGGATACTTACGGTCTATGCCTTGTTGACGCATGGTGCCGTTATGAGCATTATTATGATTCTCATCGAGCAGATCATTACCAATATTAAAAACCGTGACCGGATTCTGCAGTCTGAACGCCTCAATGTGGTCAGTGAGCTGGCAGCCAGCGTGTCGCATGAAATCAGGAATCCGCTTACGGTAACCAGCGGTTTCCTGCAGCTGCTGAATAAATCGAATACGATTACACCGGAAGAAAAGGGTTATGTCGAATTATCCTTGCTGGAACTGAACCGGGCGGAGAAGATCGTCAGTGACTATCTCTCTTTTGCCAAGCCGCAATCCGATAATATGGTGTGTTCCAATATGAAGGCTGAAGCCGAGTATACCAAGAACATCATCATGCCTTACGCAACCATTCATAAAGTGGATGTTCAGTTCAATTTCAACAACACCCTGAATAAATGTTATGACAAAAACCAGATTCAGCAATGCCTCATTAATCTCTACAAGAACGGGATCGAAGCGATGAGGGAAAAGGACGGGGGCACGCTCACCATTGATATTTCGGAGAAAAAACAAAACATCGTCATCAGTATTCAGGATACCGGTATCGGGATGACCAAGGAAGAAATCTCGCGTCTCGGCAAGCCGTATTATTCCACCAAAGAAGAAGGGACAGGCCTCGGCATGCTGATGGCGTACAGCGCTATCAATAAGGTCAAAGGGATTATAGAAGTGGAAAGTGAAAAGGGGAAGGGCACGACCTTCCTGATCACCATCCCCACTTAAGCGTTCTATGGCAGACACCTGTCCAATAATGGTAAAGTATTTCTTAAGCAGAGAATTTTTCAGGAATCCAACCGGGAGGCATAAGCAATGAGAGAAGAACTTATCGCACAATTAAATAAGTGGCATGAGGAGGACAAATATCAGGAAATCGTAGACCGGATCAAAGAAACGCCGACGATATTGATTGATGACGAGCTGGCCACCCATTTGGGGAGAGCACTGAACAATCTCGGGCGGTACAAGTCGGCACTGAAGTGGTTCATGAAGACTGCGGACAAGGGTAAAAAGGACCCGCTGTGGCATTTCCGTGTGGGATACGCCCATTATTATCTGGATGAGCTGCAGGATGCGATCCGGGAATTTGAGATTGCACACAAGCTGGACCCCGAAGATGAAGATACCATTCAGTTTCTGGAATGGAGCCGCAAGGAGGCTGCTGAAGCCCCGGCAGATAAGGAATCTGACGAGGAAGAGGAATAGCGGCTTATTTCCTAAGCATGAAACGGGCAGCCCCCATCTGAACCTCAGATGGGGGCTTTTTGTCCGGAAGAGGTGGAAATGCTACAGCCTTTTTGCAGGGAATCCATGTGCTCTGCTTCGCCAAGCGATTAGAAGTGCAAAACTCAGCAGAATGAACAGCACCCAGGGAAAGGAGCGGACTCCCGTTGTTTCAAGAAGAATACCACCGATCACACCGCCGCCGCCAATCGCCAGGTTCCATGCCGTCACCAGCATCGACTGAGCCACATCCGCACTCTCGCGGCCGGCTATAGCAATGGCTGTCTGCAGCAGAGTCGCGGCTCCCCCGAAGGTTAGCCCCCAGACTGCAGCCACCAGACAGATCACGCCAGGCTGGTTGCTGACTATGCCAAGCAGGACGGATGCCAAGGCAAACGCAGCCAGGCTGACCAGAACCAGCGGCCGCAGATGGCGGTCGATCCATACACCGATCAACCAAATGCCAAGAAGCGCTGTAATCCCGAAAATAAGCAGAACCAAGTCCATACGCCCGGTAAACCCCGTCTGGGTAAGATAAGGTGCAATATAGGTATACAGGATGTTATGTGCCAGTACCCACGCCAGCACGACTAACAGTACCGGGCGAACTCCCGGGGCAGTGAAGACCTTGTGCAAAGGGAGCCGTTTGCCGGCATCTTCTCCCGGATAGTCCGGCAGCTTCCAGAGCACCCAGACGGCCAGCAGCAGCGCGGACAGCGACAAGATTCCGAAGACACTGCGCCAGCCGGCAAGGTCGCCGAATAAGGTGCCGGCAGGAACACCGAACGCCAGAGCAAGAGGTGTTCCTACCATTGCAACGGCCATAGCGCGTCCCTTCAGCGGCTCCGGCACCATGCGCCGGGCATAGCCTGCGGACATTCCCCATAGGACACCGGCAGATACGCCCGCGAAGAAGCGCGCTGCCAGCGTCAGCGTATAGTTAGAAGAAAATGTGGTAACGGTGTTGAAGACGAGAAAGCCAAGGATACACAGCAGCAGCAGAGGTTTCCGCCGCCAACCGCGCGTCGCGGCGGTTAATGGGATGGCTGCTGACAGTGAGCCAAGCGCGTATAAGGTAACAAGCTGACCCGCCATGGCCTCTGTCACTCCAAGCCCATGAGTGATCTGGAGCAATAAACCGGCGGGGACTGTTTCGGTAAGAATACAGATGAAGCCAGTCATAGCAAGGGCGAGCAAGCTCCCCCAAGGAAGCCGCCCGGAAGCTGGAGTGCCGGGAACTGGCGGGGAGGCGGAAGCTGTGGTGCTGCTCATTGTGTACACCTCTCTAATGATAGTATTTATTTGTTCAATCTGCCGTAGACGGCGTTGCAGAGGTCAATGGTAAACGGGCCTGACATCCCCTCCAATGCGGTGTTGGTGAAGGCTGCCACGCTTAGCCGCTGCTCCGGATCGACGAACCACGAATGCCCATAGGTGCCCCCCATGCGCCATGTGCCAGGCGATTCCGCAGTGTCTGCTGCAACAGGGTCTTTCAGCACCGTAATCCCCAGGCCAAAACCTCGTCCTGGCCAGAAGGGCATGTGCAGATCCCCAATCTGATTGGTGGTCATTTCACGGACCAGAGGTTCCGGCAGCAGAGGCGCTCCACCCTTGCGCAAGGTTTCCAGCAGATGCAGAAAGTCTCCGGTACTGCCGACCATGCCGGCTCCCCCGGAATGATAGGCGGCAGGGTCGAGCGCCCGTCCAGGGGAAAGCCGGAAGCCTGCTGTACCCTCCATAAAAGCAAGGCTGTCCGGATTGTGCAAAGGCCGCAGACCGGGAACGTCATCGGCATAAGCGGTGGCCAGCCGCTGCGGGTCCGTTGCAAGGAAGCCGGTGTCCTTCATGCCGAGCGGCCGGGTTACGAGTGCATCGATAGCTTCGCTGAGCGTGGTTCCGGCAACCCTTGCGATCACAGCCCCCAGCACATCTGTTGCGATAGAATATCTCCACTGGGTGCCTGGCGTATAGAGCAGCGGGGCTGAGGCGATCCGCCGCAGATTCTCATCCAGCGTGATGCCGGGCTGATCCATGCCATCGGATACCCCGGCCTGCTCATAGGAGCCCCCCTCTTCCTGGAAGAAACGGTAGGTCAGACCAGCGGTATGCGTCATTAAGTGACGGATCGTGATTGCTGCGTGTTCGCCGTTCTTCAGACGTGGCTGAAACTCCGGCAGCCAGCGGTCCACCCGGTCATCAAGCTGCAAGCGGCCTTGGGCCACTAGTACCAGCGCAGCTGTAGAGGTAATGGGTTTGGAAACCGATGCGAGCCGGAATAAGGCATCTTCCCGCATGGGCTGGTTCAGTTCGCGGTTCGCAAATCCGGCCGCCCGGTTATATATGAGCTCCCCATCTACCGCCACCTTGATGACAGCACCAGCCAGGCGCTTGTCGGTAAGCGTCTGGTCAATTACTTTATCAATGCGTTCCGGGAGGCGGTCTAGGTTAATCGTGTTCGAATGCAGTATACTCAACAGTGATCATCCTTTCGTTATAGTTAAAGCAGCAATTGCTTTACTATTGTAAGTATATTATATAAAATTAGTTAACAGCCTTACATAAGGCACTAAAGCTATAACTGCCGTTCGGCGGTTAAAAACAAGGCAGTTTGCACAAGGCCCCTTAAAATTAAAGGAGTTGAATGGGATGGACCATACGGATAAGCAGATTCTGTTTCACCTTCAGAGCCAAGCGAGAATATCTATGACAGAACTCGGAAAATGTGTGGGCCTATCACAACCGGCAGTGACGGAAAGGGTTAGACGTATGGAGGAAAACGGGGTGATCAGCGGGTACCGTACCATAATCTCTCCCGAAAAGATTGGAAAACATGCGGCCGCCTATATGCTGTTCCACTCCAGAGAATGTACCGCCTTCATGGATTTCTGCCGCTCCTCTCCGGAGGTCGTTGAATGTTACCGGATCAGTGGAGAGCACAATTATCTGTTAAAAGTAATGACCGATTCCACACAAGCCTTGGAGCAGTTCGGCAATGAATGCGATAAATACGGGAACTATACCATTCTAATTGTGATGTCATCGCCCATTGATCATAAATATCTTATTCCTTCGCTGGAAGGAGCAAGCCCAAACCTGCTTGAATAGCAGACCTGCCCGAATGGAAATGTTTAACTCCTCCCCTTAGAGGGGAATAAAGAATAAATGCTTAAGGAGGTACATACATAGTGGAAGAAAATTTGCTGGAGCAGTTGGCGCAGTGGCATGAAGAAGATGAATTTGCCAAAATCGTAGAAGCCATTATGGACATTCCTGAACCGGACAGGGATTATGTGCTCATTGGCCAGCTCGGCAGGGCACTGAACAATCTGGACCGCTACAACGAAGCGCTGGAACAGCTGCTGAGCATTGCGGAGCAAGGGGAGCAGGACCCCATCTGGCACTACCGTGTGGGGTATGCCTATTACTATCTGAAGCAATACGATCAGGCAGTCCGTGAATTTGAGCTTGCCGATGAGCTGGAGCCTGGAGATGAGGCAGTTCTTCAGCTGCTTGACTGGAGCCGCCGGGCGGCCGGGCGGGAGGCGCGGGAACAGCAGCGTTTTGCGGCTGCGCAGTCCAGCGGTGGAGTTCGTTCCGGCGGTGGGCGCTTTGATCCCCGGGAGTTCGTTGACTTCTGGGAGGATAGCGACTATGCGCTGGAGTCGTATGTGTCCGAGCCGCCCACGGACGAGCTGATTGCTTCTGTGGAGCAGGAGCTGGGGTATAAGCTGCCGGCTTTTTATATTGAGATGATGAAGCAGCATAACGGGGGCGTTCCCCGTGACACCTGTTTCCCTACGGAGGAAGGCACCTCCTGGGCCGAAGACCATGTGGCCATTACGGGAATTATGGGCATCGGACGGGACAAGACCTATTCGCTGTGCGGAGATTTAGGCAGCCGGTTCATGATTGAAGAATGGGGGTATCCCGATATTGGCGTGGTGTTCGGGGACTGCCCGTCCGCAGGACATGATGTGATCATGCTGGATTACCGGGCCTGCGGCAGGGAAGGGGAACCGGCAGTGATCCACGTGGATCAGGAAGCCGATTACGAGATCACCTTTCTCGCCAAAGACTTCGAGAGCTTTGTACGCGGGCTGGTGAACGAAGAGGTCTTCGATACATCCGAGGAGGACAAGGCGGACGATCTGCGAAAGGTAGCTCATGGGGCCTTCTCTCCCCTGCTGGCGGAGCTGTGCGGCAAAGTCACGGAGATAGAGAACATCGAGGGCATAATCCGCAAGATCTGTACGGCTATTGTTGAAGAAAAAGGGCATTTTTCTCTCCATGCCGATGAGCGGTCTACCTTGATGTACGATGTGCAGTTCTGGATATACATCAAAGCTTACCCGGATACGAACCGCGGCGAATACCTGGAGGCCTACTCAAAAATGATCGCGTTCGGCGGCGAATTCGGAACCGGCGGCTATGCGCCGGCGTTCATTTCCGATTGGCTGGATGACCGCATCCGGTCGGGAATGATCGTAGAACGGGGCGGCGCGCTTGCCTTCACGGACGAGGCCAAAGAGGAACTGCTGCACAAGCTGAAGAACGTTGCCGTGCCCGCTGCCGGAAAGGTTGCCCCGTTCATCCTGGTGGAGCAGGAGAATGGCGGAATGTCCGTCATTCTGAGTGTGGGCACCTACTTGGCCGATCTGTTCGAGTCGCGGGCAGAAGAAGGCTTCGAAGGCAACGGCTACGATTGGTCCTCCCTGGCGGCCGTATATCTGGAAGAGCAAATGCCGGAGCTGGCGGAGACCGTTCATTTTGACCCGGAAGCCGATATGTTCTGCGCATACTCCGGGAATAGGGAAGCTATCCTTAAATTTGCCGCCGGGTTCAAAAAAGCCTGCGAAGATGAGTCCCTGATCCGGGACCTGTTCTCCCGCGCCGAGCTGGACTGATAATTCCCCTGTGGCCGGGCTTTGGCCGACTATTATCTGTCTTCTTCTACTGAAACAGTGCCGTCCTTATGCAAGGACGGCACTGCCATTTCTGCTCACCCATTCCGTGAACACAACAAAATCCTTCTCCACCTGATCGGCATACCCATAAGCCCACCGGGAGAGATAACGGGCAAAAGCATCCGGGTCCTGCCCCATGGCCTTGGCGATTTCCTCCTCGCTATGATAAGGAAGAATCCCCTGGTCTACATCTATATCGGCCCGGGCATGCATTTTGGCGGTCAGGCAGCCCATCCCCTCAAGCACACGGTTCATATCCTCTGGACTGGAGATGTCTTTCAGCTTCAATCTTTTTTTATAAGGCGAACGTTCTCTTACATAAAAATGTCTTCCCTCCAGCGTAAGAAAACCCAGATATGGATCGGCCTTGTGGTGCATGGCCTGCTGTGTCGCTGTTACACGCTTCCCCTGATGTCCAAAATACTGCCAGAAGGATTCGGAATAGGGCATGAAATAGGCTGGCACCGGCACCCGGACCTCTTTTACCTCAAGAACTGTATCGTCTGTATCCTCGTGCTCCTGTCCACCCTCAATGAGGATGTAATAGCGGTCCAGCCCAATGGAGGCGGTTCCTGAGCCATGCTTGACGGCAATGTCCTTCATCCGGTAGTGATTCTCGTCCTGGCTGCGGGAAGTGATGGTCTGTATATAGAATGCCCAGGCGCTCTCCAGAAGGGACTGTTCGGCCTGCCCCGGAACGGCCAGCTCGGAATTCTCCAGAAACACCCGGCCAGTCTGCATTTGAGCCGTAACCTTCTCCAGAAAATGTGCCTGTCTGCGTTTCTCCAGCTTGCGGAGGAGCTTTTTCACCGGACCTTTGGCCCTTCCCTCATCCATCACATAAGTGGCTGGGTTGTCCTTGCCCTGCGCGAACCGGCGGATCTGTCTGGCATAGGCCTGTACGAAGCGCTCAATACAGCTTAGCTGTTCAGCTTCACCGTAACCGAGCTGTCTGCCCACCAGAGCGATACTGCCCGCCATGCGCAGAAGATCGTAGAGATAAGAACCCACATAGCCCTCATCGAAATCATTGACGTCATAGACGATTTCCCCGTCACTGCTACGGATCGCGCCGAAGTTCTCGAAGTGCAGATCCCCCTGAATCCAGGTAGGCCGGTCCTCTGCAGTGTGGTACGGGAAATACTGGCGGGTTGTATCGAAATAGAATAAGTAGGCACTGCCCCGGTAAAAGGAAAAAGCGCTCTGCGACATTTTCAAATATTTCTCCGCCCGTTTCTCCGGGCTGAGCCCCATAATGCTGCCGTCGAATTCATCGAAGATAGAGATCAGCAGATCCTTGCGCAGTTTGGTGCGGGTGCGGATGACGCCTTCGGTAATGGACTTGTCGATCATGGGAAGCCTCCTATGCCGTGATGGAATAAAGATGGGAGAAGAACAGAATCATGGCGTTGGTTTTATTTTTAAAAGGAATACACATACAGCTTCGTTTGCAGCGTATCTCTACAGGTGACTGTGCGGACCGGCTGCATATCCGGCAGGGCGAAAAAAACACTGATTACTACCGCCCCGGGGGGAAGCTCCTGCCTGAACTTAACTGCCAGCCGCTCCATCGCGCCGGGGAACAAATAGCAGATAACCATATCGGCATCGGCGTACGAGCCGCGGTAGATATTGCCCCGGATGAAGCGGAGCCGGCCTTGAAGCGGTTCCCGGCCGTTCCCTGAATGTTGGAGCCGCGCTGCAATCAGCGCCAGCAGCTGCGAGCCCCACAAGGGGAGGCTTGAATTCTCAATGCCGGTCAATCTTTTGCCCGGACAATGCCGGATGATATCCAGCCCCAATGTGCCCCAACCGGACCCTGCTTCGACAATTGTGCCATAGCCGGGCACCCGGTTCACCTCTCCGGCAACCGCCAGCCTTACAGCCTTCGAGGCGGGCATCGGGGAGATCCCGTTCCTCCAGGTGTCTACGACGATCCACATCACAGACAGGAGTACAGCAAGTGCCAGAAGCCAGGTAATGATTTGGAGGATGAGCATGTAATCCGTTCCTCTCTTTACACTCTATGAACAGAATTTCAATGTTTCTGTTATTATAAATCCCCTGCGGCTGCATCACCAGCTTAAAACTTGATGATAGACAAGCACGGATTGTCTGCGAATGCTGGAATCAGAGGTAAAAGTACCTTTGAATTCGCCTCAGGCAGGCTAAGTGGTGAAATGAGAGGTAAAAGTACCTTTGAATTCGTCTCAGGCGGCTTAGATGCTGAAATGAGAGGTAAAAGTACCTTTGAATTCGGCGTAGATGAGCCAACCCAAGCCGCCCAATAGAGTAATTGTAATTCTAAGAATATTTTAAATATTCCTTGACGGGAATATTCCTTTTAGGGTATATTATAAATGTACCTAAACAATAATAAATGCTTCACAAAAGGAACGTCGGAAAGATGGACACAACGACATTTAGCGCATTAGCCGAACCCACCCGCTTGCGGATGGTAGAAATGCTGAAGGACGGACCGCTGAGTGTAGGCGAGATTGCCGAACAACTCGGGCTCCGCCAGCCTCAGGCCTCGAAGCATCTGCGCGTCCTGCTGGAAGCCGGGCTGGTTGAGGTAGAGGCGCAAGCCAACCGGCGGAACTACAGGCTGCGAACAGAGCCGCTGGAGGCACTGGATGCATGGCTTGAAGCCTACCGGAAGATGTGGAATGAACGCTTCGACAATCTGGATGAGTACCTGCGGCACCTGCAATCCCAAGGCAAGGAATAACAATGAACGTTACTTACAGGAGGGAATTGAAATGTCCAAAATGATTTCCAGAGTAGAAGGCCTTGAACTGGTTCTTGAACGTGTATTCGATGCACCCCGCGAGCTTGTATTCAAAGTATTCTCCGAGGCGGAGCATTTGAAGCAATGGTGGGGCCCGCGCGGCTGGATTGTTCCCGTTTGCACCGTAGATTTTCGTCCGGGCGGCATTTGGCATTACTGTATGAAGTGTGTCGACGAGAAGCAGGGGGACTTCTTCGGAATGGAGTCCTGGGGCAAAGGGGTCTACCATGAAATTGTTGACGGGGAGAAAGTCGTCTACACCGATTACTTCTCGGATGCGGAAGGCAATGAAGCCGAAGGCATGCCGTCCACACTGGTTACGATGCTCTTTGAAGAATATGACGGAAAAACAAAGCTGGTAAGCCGTTCGAAATATGAATCGGCTGAAGCGCTCAAGACGGTCATGGATATGGGTATGGAGCAAGGCATTACCGAAACCTGGGACCGCCTCGAAGAGCATTTGCAGTCGGTTAAATAGGCAAGAGCAACTCGAAATGAATTTCCTCCCCGCAATTCCCCGGCTCCCGTTTCTTTTGAACCCGTTTGGAAATAATGGTGGGGAGGAGGCTGGAAAATGAACTATGCAGAGATTCTGATGAGAACCATTCTATCGGTGGGCCTGCTGCTGCTAATTCCCAGAATACTAGGCAAGCAGACCCTTTCCAATATGACGTCCAACGATTTCGTGATCAGTATTACGCTTGGCTCCTTGGCGGCAAATCTGGCGTTCAATGTCAATCTGAAATTCACCTATCTTGTCCTGTCCATTGTTGTTATAACGGCTACCTCGTTCCTGCTCTCCTTCATTGCCCTCAAAAGCCGCCGCCTGCGCAGCTGGATTTCCGGTTCCCCCACGGTCCTGATCGAGGAAGGCAAAATCATGGAAGCCAACATGCGGAAGATCCGCTATACCATGGATTCGCTGGACCAGGCGCTGAGGAAGAAGGAGATTTTTAATATTGAAGAGGTTGATTATGCCGTGCTTGAGGATAACGGACAGGTTTCTGTTCTCAAGAAGGAAGCGTACCAGTCCGTCACGAAGCAGGATCTGGGGCTGGCGCTGAAACCGCAGGTTTTTCCCGTGGAGCTGATTATGGACGGCAAGCTGGTTGAGGACAATCTCAAGCAGCACGGCCTGACCCGGGAGTGGCTGGAGAAGGAGCTGGACAAGAAGCAGAAGGGGAAGACGCTGGCAGATGTATTCTATGCGGTAAAAGGCACGCAGCAGCAGCTCGTGTTCGATTTCTATGAGGACGGGCTGCAGCAGCCGCTGGATCGGGAGTAGCCATGGGAGCGTTAAGCGGAAACAGGAATAAATCTTGCAGCTGGCGCAGCAATACAAACCGGGGAAGCACAGGCTTCCCCGGTTTTTTGGCAGCCCTGTAATGTAGATGCAGGAGCCTGTTGTGGCGGTTCTGTTTTACCACGCGTAAACCCCGTTAATATCCAAAAACTCACCGTTGTGACGTTTGCCGTCCGTGGCATAGCCTACAATAATGGCCGCCCCGGCTTCTTTGGATTTTCCACCTTCAGCATTGCCGTTTAAGTCAGTCTTCGTAAACCCGGGAGTTACGGCGAATACCTGAGCTTTGCTGTTTTTTAATTCTATGGCCATGGCTACCGTCATCGCATTGTTTGCCGTTTTGGAGGAATTGTAGTCGAACGCATTCAGTGCGTATTCCGCATTCTGCATAAAGTGCAGTGACGCCATATCGGTGGAGACGTTCACAATCGTTCCATCATTTTCTGTAATTAATGGGAGAAGACGCTGATTCAAGCGGAAGGTTCCGAAGAAGTTCACTTCAAAGGCCTCCCGTAAATGCTCTTCCTGAGTATTGCTGAACGAGCTGGAGAAAGCGCCCGGCATACCTGCATTGTTAATTAAAAGTGTTAACCCGGGATAGTTGTTCCGGAGGGTACCGGCTGCCTGTTCAATACTCTCCAGACTTGTCATGTCAATCTGCAGGAACTCCACATCCAATCCTTGGCTGGTTAATTCAGCAACGGCTGCTTTCCCCCGTTCGATGCTGCGTGCGCCCAGCAATACTTTCCAGCCTGCTTCACCAAGCTGTCTGGCGATTTCGAATCCAATCCCTTTATTCGCACCCGTTACCAAAGCAATTTTTGTCATGGTTATCCTTCTTTCTGCGGAATAGTATCTATCACAATTCGTAGCTTACTATGCTACACTAAGTGTAGGTCAACACTAAATGTCAGGAAGTGATTAAGATTTTTACGATAGGACAAGTCGCCGCAAAAGTAGGGCTCAACATAGGGGCAATCCGTTTTTATGAGAGAAAGGGTCTGCTCGATCCGGTTGTCCGCAACGAACAGAACAATCGGCTGTATACCGATGACGAGATTAATTGGCTGATCTTTCTTAGATGCCTGCGTGAAACCGGAATGAGTGTAGAGGAGATTAAGAAGTACTACGACATGGTCAAAGCCGGAACATCCACCTTGCCTGAGAGGATCAAGCTCATCCAGGACCAGAAACAAGCCCTGCTGGACGATATCGACAAGAAAAAAGCTCAACTCGTTCACTTGGAGCACAAGCTTGAGCGTTATTACCGCGGGGAGAATTATTAAAGCTCAGACTGGGCTATAGCCAGCATTCAATTGCACTTTCTACAACAGATGATCCTTAAATCAGCGGGGAAATGGAATCTATTGCACTCTGTACAGCAGAATCGGGCGAAAAAGTCGCTTTTGGCTCCAAATCAAGAAATCTACTGCACGAAATACAGCAGAATGCGATTCGCCGCAAGAATCTTAGCTTTCTATTGTAGAAAGTGCAATCACACGGAAAGTGAAGCCAATTCCTATATAGATAGATTTATTCCCAGCAAGCGATTAATTTATTGATGAAATCATCGAAGCTATGCATAGAAGATAACAGGTTCACATTTTTATCGTCCGTCAATATGGTGGCGAGTGCATCGAATACATCGCGGAATATTTTTCGGTCCTCTCCGCTTACGGTGAGTAATAATACAATTTTCACGGTAGAAGTATCCCATTGAATTCCATTTGGATTTAAATAAATGAACATACCTGTTTTACGGGAGTCCATTTTTATCGCATGAGGGATAGCAACTTGTCCGAACGCAGTAGATGACATGGCTTCCCGCTCCATAATTTTGCAGAAGAAATCATCGTCCGTATAACCGTCTTGATTCATAATTTGACATATAAAACGTAAAACGTCTTCTTTGTCAGACCGTTTTGTAGAGCTGCAAAAATGCCTTTCGTCCAAAAAGGATTCTAAATTGATTTTAAACTGATTTTTCTTTTTTTGTTCTTTTAATTCAAAAATTTTGTCCGATACTTTTTCCCGGTCGCTTTCGATAAAAAATGGGGTAATCACGACATAGGGCACTTCCGGAATCTTATGCAATTGGGCAGAGGAAATAATAAAATCACTTGTTGCATGACTCAAATCGCTCTCATCCGTTACAATCGAGTGAATCGAAATATCATCGCCAAAATACTGCTGTAATTTATTGATGATTTGCACATTCATATTGTAGTAAAGCGGAAACAGCACCGTGCACGAGATTTTTACGTTCGATTGCCGCTGCAATTCAATGGCATACCCCAGGTGAAAAGCCAAATAAGCAATTTCATCATCGCTAATGGTATAACCGGTTCGTTCTTTAATCACATGTGAAGCATGAACAGCGCAATCATAAATGAGCGGACATTCTCTTTTGATACTGTTCGTTAATGGATTTTTCGTTGAATGATGATTTTTTAATCTCATTAAAAGGTTTTTTACATGTAGTGTAAAACGTGTAATAAAATCAGAATCGGCGATACTGATATAGTAATACTTGTCCAGGTCAACGGCTATTTCACTTACCAAATCAATGCAATCTATACCGGCGATATTTTCCAGGTCGCTTACTTCAATTTGCGTAAAGTTAACATTGGTCCCATTGCACGAAATTAAGATCGCCAAGTCAGCGATTTCTTCTTCCGGATAGGTTACATGAAAATACGATTCTAATTTTGAGGCGATTTCTTTAGCGATTAAAAATGCGTTGTTGTCCATGCTATAATTCAAGGTTTTATTTAAAAACTGAAAATCATGTTTCATTCTGTCCAATGCAATGGTGATGTGGATAATCACGTCGGTTAAATAATAATCATTCGTAAAAAAGTGATGCGCAGAAAAGGTTCCAATGACAACTTCCCGAATGTAATCGATATTTAACTCTTTATAAACTCCTTTGATTTTATCAATATCAATAAAACTTCCATTAGCCTCTTCGTATAAAATACTACTCATTAACTTGCGTTTATCTTTTTCTTTCCCCTGTAAACGAACATGATCCTTAATCAACTGCAATTCCAAATTATTCTTGGTAAGTTTTTCTTTGACCAGCTTTAAATCAAGTCTAAGCGTTGATTCGCTGATAAAAAGAGCGTCACTTAAATCGTAAATGTAAATGGGCTCATTGGTTTGCACCAGTTTTTTCAGAATATAAGCCATTCTTTCGGGTTGGGTTTGCGGGATGGCTTTTTGTTCACTGGTTAGAAACCTGTTTACTTGATGGGTATCAACCTTATAACCTTTATTCGACGATAGGATTAACCCGTGGTGAATAGCATTAATTTCACTGATATAAGATTTGATGGTGCGCTTGGACACGTCATATTTGCTCGCCAAACTTTGTGATGATACCCATTTATTGTTTTGTGAGCTTAAATATTGAATCAAATCAATATACTGCGTTTTCATGTTGCATCCCTCGCTTTAAAATGTTGCACCATAGGGGTGCAGTTTTTTATTTGAGCCCGTTTCGGGGTTTGTATTATAGTTTGGTTGTAACAAAGATAGCGCTGTCAAAACATTATAAATAAAAGCAAGGAGGATTACCATGGCAAATTCAAGCGAAATGTTACATGTGTTGTTGGTTTGCGGGTCGGGAGCAAGCTCCGGTTTTATGGCTGCCAATATTCGCAAGGCCGCCAAAAAGAGAAACCTGAATATGGATATCATAGCCAGAGGGGAAGCGGAAATCGAAAATTATATCGATGATATCGATGCTTTGTTAGTCGGTCCCCACTTGGCTTATATCGTTGATGAAATCGAAGAGCTTACCAGAGATTCCGATGTCAAAGTGCTCTTAATGAAGCCTTCTTATTATTCCACCTTAGATGGGGAAGCCGCTTTAAATGATTTGCTGAGCGAATTGAAAATTTAAAGGGGATAACAGAAATGAACAAATTAATAGAATGGCTGAAAAATGACTTTTCTCCGAAGATGAATAAAGTCAATAACAATGTATGGGTTATCACACTTAAAGATTCTGTTATGCAGCTATTGCCTTTTATTCTTTTAGGATCGGTATTTTGCCTTCTGACTATACCTGGAGATGTGTATCATATCAAAAACTACCCTGACTTTTGGGTTCCCTTTGGGTGGACGATGGGCATGCTTTCGCTGCTGGTTTCTTTCCTGATTCCGTTCAACTTGATGGAAAAGAAGAAGCTGAGAAAACAGCGCTTTATTGCCGGATGTACAAGCCTGATTACTTTTTTGATCATCGTTACTCCCCAAGTTGTAAAGGACGGTACGGTTGGTTTCAAGCATAGTTCTTTGGGAACCGGCGGCATGTTCGTTGCTATCATTGCCGCTCTTATCACGGGTTATATCATGAGTCTGTTCGGAAAATTCTCGTTTTTCAAAGAAGAATCCGTCATCCCGGACTTTGTCAGAGCCTGGTTTGATTCCATGCTTCCGATTGGGGTAACTATCATTCTGGCCTGGGTGTTGGTCGATCTCGTTCATATTGATATCTACAACATCATTTTGAATATTTTTATGCCGTTGGCGAGCGTGGTAGAGACGCCTTGGGGATTCATGCTAATTTTGTTTATCAGCTGTTTCTTATATTCCATGGGGATTTCCAGTTGGATTCTAACCCCTGTCACCAAACCGATCTTTCTGGCGGCTATTATGGCCAACGCTACCGCGGGGGCGCATAATCTCGTAACAGCCGAAACGATTTATTCAGCATACCTGTGGGTTGGAGGCGTGGCCTGTACGTTGCCGCTGGCCTTTATGCATCTGCTTTCTAAAAGCACCAAGCTAAAAGCGCTGGGACGCGCAAGTTTGGTACCATCCATCTTTAATATCAACGAGCCTTTAGTGTTTGGTTCAATCGTATGGAATCCCATTATGATGCTGCCGATGTGGATCAATGGTTTGGTCTTGCCGTTGATCGTTTGGATCGGAACCAAAGTCATTCACTTTGGCCCCATCCCGAAAGTGGTTTTCGATATGTGGTACGTTCCTTTTCCAATCTCTACGTGGGTTACAACGGGAACCATTACAGGGATTATCCTGATGCTTATCGTTGTCACGGCAGCTACGCTGATTTGGTATCCATTTTTCAAAGCCTACGAAAAGCAAGAACTTGAAAAAGAATTGCCGCAAGCCAATTAATCTGTTAAGGAGACTTTATTATGACTTCTGAAGAAGTGGCTCAAGATGCAATGCAAATCATTTTGCACGCAGGGGAAGCAAGAAAGCATTGTACGGATGCGCTAAAGGATATTGAAAAAAGCGACTTTGCCGGGGCTAAGGAGAAGATGAAATTAGCCAATGCGGAAATTGTCATCGCTCATCGCGTGCAAACGAATTGCATCCAAAAAGAAACCGAAGGGGCGAAAGGGGAGTACTCCGTTTTATTTGCCCATGCCCAAGACACGTTAATGACAATTTATAGTGAAATTAATATTGCCAAGCGGTTAATTGATATTTTCGAGAGCTTTAATCAGAGGCTGACCCAACTGGAAATGATCAATAAATAAATAATCAATAAAAAATGAAAGGAAGTAATAAAATGAAGAACATTCCAACAGGATTCCCATCCGATTTTTTATGGGGGGGAGCCGTTGCCGCCAATCAACTCGAAGGTGCTTACAATGTAGACGGAAAAGGTTTAAGCGTAGCAGATATTAATGAATATATGGATGGAATTCCTTTAGATAAGAAGTCGAATTTGGAGCTGACTACGGACTATATTAATGAAGCTATTAAAAGCGAAGACCGGATTTTCCCGAAACGTTGGGGAATTGATTTCTATCACACCTATAAAGAAGACTTGAAGCTGTTAGGGGAACTGGGACTCAAAACCTTCCGCACCTCGATTAACTGGACAAGAATTTTTCCGAATGGCGACGAAGCTCAGCCTAATGAAGCAGGCTTGAAATTTTATGATGACCTGATCGACGAGATTATAGCGAACGGCATGGAGCCGATGATCACCCTATCGCATTATGAAATGCCGCTTCATTTAACAACGGCTTATAAAGGGTGGTACTCCAGAGAACTGATTGATTTATTTGTCCGTTTCGGCCAAGTGGTTTTTGACCGGTATCATAAAAAAGTGAAATATTGGATTATTGTCAATCAAATCAATTTGATTGATCATGAATCCTTCAACCACCTGGGCATTGCGGAGGATGTGGTGGAGGATTTGGCCTCCGCCAAATACCAAGCCTTGCATCATGAATTTGTTGCCTGCGGCCTGATCACGAAATATGCCAAAAGCCTGGATTCCAGCTTGCAAATCGGGATGATGCTGTGTGGGGGACCGGCTTATCCGGCTACCTGCCGGCCGGAAGACATCTTTGCCACCGTGCGCAGAAATCAAATGGAGTACTTTTTCTCCGATATTCTGCTTCGCGGATATTATCCGGGTTATGCTTTCCGTTATTTCGCCGACAATAACATCACTGTCGAATTTGCAGAGGGCGATGAAGAGGCACTGAAAAATACGGCGGACTTTATGTCCTTCTCCTACTACTATACCCGCATTTATGATGCAGAAAGCATGAAGAACAAAACAGGACCTTACCGCAATACTGAACTTCCGGCCAACCCTTGGGGATGGACGATTGATCCGATCGGTCTGCGCACTTTTCTCAACCTGTTTTATGACCGGTATCAGTGCCCTATTTATATCACGGAAAACGGGATCGGCTACCATGACACCTTGGAAGAAGACGGTTCCATCCATGATTCCTACCGGGTTGACTATTACCGGGCCCATATTGAACAAATGAAAGAGGCCATTAAAGACGGGGTGGATTTAAGAGGTTATTATGCTTGGGGCCCAATTGATATTATTAGCTGTTCTTCCTCGGAAATGAGCAAACGCTACGGATTTATTTATGTCGACCAGGATGACCGCGGCAACGGTAGTAAAAAGCGTCTCAAAAAAGACAGTTTTTCTTGGATGCAAAAAGTGATCGCTTCCAATGGAGAAAATTTAGATTGAGGTTGCGCAACTTCCCGGCCCTAAGGAAATTTGGCGGACGATTGCTGATTGTGGTCGTCGCCACGGCGTTAAGCGCACTAGCCGTTAATTTATTTATCGAGTGCAATATCGGGTCTGATACCTTAACGGTTTTGTTGGATGGATTGCATAAAAGTCTCGGAGTTAGTGTCGGTCTTGCAAGCTTTTGCATAAGCATTGTTTTTCTGGCCGCAGGTCTTTTGCTAAATCGAACATCGATCGGTTTTTCATCCGTCATGTACTCCTTTTTGGTCGGGCCTTTGATCAACTGGATTCATCCGTTTATTGCCAATATGAATTTGGCGGATTTATCGCTATTCATAAAAATAGTCATTGTCATCCTGGCTAACCTTTGTTTCTCCATCACTTATGTATTGTTGATGAATTTTGGCAACGGCATGTATGCCATAGACGCTGTTTTGCGATATATGGAGTCAAAATTCGGATTGAGGTATGCTTTCGGCAGAATCGGCGCAGATGCCCTCTTTTTAAGCAGTGGATTCTTGTTCGGCGGGATCGTGGGAATCGGAACGGTGATCGCCTTTGCGTTAACGGGGCCGGGAACTGTACTGCTCGAAAAAATGCTATTTAAATTTAGAAGGATCTATAAGCTGAGATAAAAAAAGCAATTTCTATAGAAAGAGGAGACGGAAGCTATGGTGAAAAAAACATTTACTGTAACTGATGAGCTGGGAATACACACGCGTCCGGCGTCAATCTTAGTTCAAGCTGCAAGCAAATATAATACGGAGGTGAACATCGAATATAACGGCCGAACCGTTAACCTGAAATCGATTGTGGGCGTGATGTCTTTGGGGGTTCCGCAAGGAGCTCAAATTCAAATTGCTGCGGCTGGCTCCGATGCGGATAAGGCGATCGAAGGGATTGAAGAAGCTTTGAAAAAGGAAGGGCTCGGCGAACCATGCGAAATCAGTTGAAAGGAATCGGGGCCTCATCCGGCATAGCGATCGCCAAAGCCTATCGTCTGGAGGAGCCGGAGCTCCACATCTTAAAGAAGAATGTCAAAGATAAGGAAGCCGAGAAACAGCGGTTGGAGCAAGCCATCAGCAGGTCAAAAGCAGAGCTTGAGAAAATTACGGAATACGTAAACTGTGAGCTTGGCGCTGACAAAGCAGAAATTCTCGCTGCCCAGCTATTGGTGCTGAATGACCCGGAACTATTAAATCCCGTGTTCGAAAAGATAAGCACGGAAGGCGTAAATGCGGAGTTTGCCTTAAAAGAGTCAGCCGACAGATTTGTTTCCATGCTGGAATCCATGGATAACGAGTATATGCGGGAACGCGCCAAAGACATCCGCGATGTAACGAATCGGGTGACCGCACATTTATTAGGCGTGCAAATTTCCGATCCCAGCCTGATTTCTGAAGAAGTCATCATCATCGCCGGGGATTTAACCCCTTCAGATACCGCGCAGCTAAACCGCCGGTATGTGAAAGGTTTTACGACAGATATCGGGGGCCGCACTTCCCATTCGGCGATCATGGCCCGCTCCATGGAAATCCCCGCTGTCGTCGGTACAAAACAAGCTGTTTCAATGATTGAAAACGGGATAATGGTCATTGTTGACGGTTTGGAAGGTGAAGTCATCATTGACCCGTCATCAGAAGTCATTGCTCTATATGAAGCGAAAAAAGTAAAATACGAAGCGCAAAAAGCACTGTGGGCGAAAGTAGTTCATGAGCCGACGGTGACTAAAGATGGCGTGCATGTCGAACTGGCCGCAAACATCGGTACACCGGCTGATGTTAAAGGGGTGCTGGCAAATGGCGGAGAGGCGGTAGGGCTGTATCGTACGGAGTTTCTTTATATGGGCAAGGACCGGCTTCCGACAGAGGAAGAGCAATTTAATGCCTACAAAACCGTTCTTGAAAAAATGGACGGAAAACCGGTTGTTGTCCGCACACTGGACATCGGTGGAGATAAAGAGCTGCCCTACTTAAATCTGCCGAAAGAAATGAACCCGTTTTTAGGCTTTAGAGCGATTCGTTTATGCCTGGAGGAACAGGATATTTTCCGTACACAATTACGTGCATTATTACGTGCCGGCAGCTATGGAAACTTGAAAATCATGTTCCCTATGATTGCAACAGTTTCTGAATTCAGGGAAGCCAAAGCCATTCTTATGGAAGAAAAGGAAAAGCTTATTGCCAGCGGCGTAAAGGCAGCGGATAACATTGAAATTGGCATGATGGTTGAAATTCCGTCTACAGCCGTAATGGCGGATCAATTTGCCAAAGAGGTTGACTTCTTAAGCATTGGAACCAATGATTTGATCCAATATACCATGGCTGCCGATCGTATGAATGAACGTGTATCCTATTTGTATCAACCCTATAATCCAGCGATTCTACGGCTGGTTTCAATGGTCATTGACGCGGCGCACAAAGAAGGAAAGTGGGTTGGGATGTGTGGAGAAATGGCAGGCGACCCGATTGCCATTCCTCTCCTGGTTAGTTTAGGGCTTGATGAGTTCTCCATGAGTGCAACCTCAATCCTTCCGGCACGTGCACAAATCAAAGAGCTGTCTAGTGAACATGCAACAAGCGTTAAAGAGGCCGTTCTATCCATGAAAACTTCAGAAGAAGTTATTGAGTATGTCAAAAGGACATTCGATATCCATCAGGTGTAAGCCGGATTCGATAGCCTTTTTCCAACTAGCGCTGTCGAAGTAGCAGGTGAGCAGTGCTAGGTGGAAAAAGGGAACTTATTTCTCCCCAAAATCAACAATTGTGAGATTTAGGTGGAAAAAGGACACTTAATTGGGCCACATTACCTCTCCGGGAGCGAAATGGGCTGAATTAGTGATCCTTTTTCCACTTAACCTGCGGAGAATAGGGTGCTCGAGCAAATTAGTGATCCTTTTTCCACTTGGAGTTGCCGAACATAAAGGGTTCTCCAGGCAACGCCAAAACGGCTATGTTGTCCGGTGAAGGACTGCGTAGCCGTTTTGTTCTTTGTATAGCTAACAATTCTATTCAAAGGTTAAGAGAGGATAGTCAGTAAAGTTTTACTCTTTAATGTTTTTTTGCTCCCACTCCATAACCCATGGTAGCAATCACTTCCCGATTGATTTTAGTGATTGCTGCTATTTCCTCTGTACTCCTATCACTTATTAAGGTCATATGCTCATCTAACGCCTTACGGCGGTCGGTTTCATCCTCAAAACGAAAAATTTCTACAGCCGGAACTTGGAAGGCGGTTATTATTTTCGCCAGAGTCTCCAAAGAAATGTTACGGTCGCCTCGCTCTACCCCACCTATGTAACTGTAATGAAGGGATGCTGCTTCAGCTAGTTGTTCTTGCGTCCATCCTTTTGCTTTTCTGAGCTCACGTATCCGATTTCCTACACTTTCTGGTAAATTCATTGGATCTCCTCAGTACGCCTAATCCACAAAAGCTCCCTTAACCTCTCTAACAATCCTATTCAAAGTATTTATCTGCTTAACACTCAACTCACTAACAGTAACTGCATATTCATCAATTGCTCTCCTCTGTGCGGCTTCAACCTCATTCAAATCATCATGATTTTGAAACAACTCCATCGGTTGAATTTTCAGTGCTGTAACTATTTTCTCCAGTGTATCAATAGAAAAATTCCGTTCACCACGTTCTACTGCCCCTATGTATGCATCATCCAGGTTGGATAGTTCTGCTAATTGCTGTTGCGTTAATCCCTTTGCTTTTCTTATAACCCGAATTCTGTCTCCGACTGTATTCCGTAGATCTATCATATATGAATCACCTTTTCCGAAGGTTAAGAAAGGATAATCAAGCGGGGAGAGGAGGACGGGGAGCATATGATGATAAACAGACAACTAACCTTCATCATATTTGTATTTGCAGCAGCAACGAAGGTATCGAAATAAAGTCTTACTCTTTAATTTTTTTTTCTTCCCATTCTATAACCGTCTTCAAAACATTCAATGCCATATTTTGATCTTCCACCGAACGTTCAACAAGCAGTTCTACAATTTGTCCAAGAGCGTCTTGTTTCTCCATTGGCCCAATGTACCTGAATAACTCCTCTAACGAAATGTCTAGACCTCCAACCACTTTCTCCAAGGTCTCAAGCGTAAGGTTCTTTTCTCCGCGTTCGACTTGTCCCACATAATTCGTATGTAAACTGGACCGTTCTGCAAGCTGCTCTTGCGATAGGTTCATTTCTTTACGTAATCTTCGGATGCGTTCTCCAATTTTTTTTACAAGCTCTGACTTGGATTCATCTGGCATTTTGGCTCACCTCATGACAAGCTTAACTGAGTAAGTATGTCTTATTAACACACTATAGATTGTATTTGACTTTTAAATAATACTTATAGATAATGAATATGCATTCCATTATTTCCTTTAAGTTCAATAAAATACGTATCGAAGAAATCAGAACTATATCCTATCTAAACGAAGGAGGCCCCACCCGTGCGTCCTTCCATTCTGAAATCACTCAAGCCGGATATTATTGTTGAAATGCTGGAAATGGCTTATCGCTTCGAGGATTGGGACAAGATGCTGAATACGGCGGGTATTCTGTACAGCTATGCGCAGTGCATCTATGAGGAGCGGCAGTATCACAAGGCTAAGAAACTTCCGGTGCCGATTGTGGATATGGAACGTCCGCTGGTGTATTACTTCGGATTCAGTCATCTGATGCGGGGCATCGTTTGCCAGAAGCAGGGGAAGTATGATGAGGCCAGAGATTCCATTTACCGCTATGCCGAGCTTGGCTGGATAGAGGATTTGGGAGTGGAAGGGGAGGAAGTCGCCGAGGAGTTCAGATATTTGGCCCGTGCCAACCTGTACATCGTGGAGATTTTGTCGGGCAAAACAGAATTGCTGGAGGGGTATGCCCGATTCCTGCAGGATAATCCCGAGGAGCTGTTGCCGGGGTTGGGGACAATTTTGCAGGCTGCGGTGCAGTACGGTCTTGATGTGGATGATCTGCTGCACACATTCGCTGAACAGAGTGATGGGTTCAGGGAGAATGAGGATGCAGGCAATCTCTCGCATTATTTCGCTATTGTTATCACTTTGCGTTATATCATAAGCGGGCAGGCAGATTGCAGGAGGCGCTGGAATGGACGATACAATCTTTAAGACTGGCCCATCAGTCCAGGCATGACGGGAATTTCAAGCGCTGTCTGGCGTTGTTCGAATCGCTGCGTGAAGACGTTACCGAAGAGCAGGCTCGGCGATATCATGAGGTGCTGACGGAGTGTCTGGGCCAGGTTGTTTTGGAGCTCCCGGAACTGCATCATGCGGGTGTACTGTCGGGGGTGGATTCGCCTTCTATGAAACGCTAATCTCTCTTTTACTTAATTTCTTAAATGCAGAGTAATCCTGATCGGACTTAATAAAACTTAATATTTTTTCGGCGCATTCTGTTGGACTCAACTCTCCAGTATTTACTTCAAGGTCATATTCAGTAAAGGAATATATTTTGTCGTACTGGGAATTTGCTAGTCCAATCTCACGATCTCCTCTGATTTGCTCTCTTCTTGTGAGTTCTTCTTTCGAGCATAATACGCCTACAAACAATGTAGGATGGTCAAAAAATAGATCAAGGAAATCATTAAACCGCTTGTCATTGTCGATTACGGTATCGACGATGACATTCAAACCCATTTCTGAAAACAATTTAATTGTTGCATAGTACACTGAGATTATGGGATCAAAAAGTATTTGTCCGACATCTTCCACTTCTCTTGTAGGTTCAATATCCGGATATTTATTATCAATAAAATCATTGTAATTACCAAAAAAATCATCTATGGATAAATGATGAAAAGGAATCTCTTTCTGATTTTTCAGTTCCATAGAAATACTAGTCTTTCCAGAACTTGAAGTTCCGTTCAACAACACAATAAGTCCTTGCTTCAAACGAATCACCCTCACATATAAGATTTGCGTATCATTCAGACAAATTCCTTGTTAACGTAGTGCGGCATGCCTTTTTTTATAATACTCGATAATCGAAGCATGTGGAATTTCGCCTACCTCTCCTACCAAAGTACGAAAAGCCATGCCGTGTCCAGTAATGATCACCTTTTGAAATTCGAGATATTTGTCAATTACTTTCTCCATACGGTTCTTCAGTAGTTCTTTAGTTTCCCAAAGCTTGTTAATCCCAGGAGGATAGACTCCATGATTAGCATCATAATCGTCCCCCAGTTCTTTAAGCCTCTCCAATGAGTCATATTCAAATGTTAAGTCGGGCTGCCATTCCCTTAAATCGAATTCAACCATTATTTCTAAACCAAGTTCCTTTGATAGAATAGCGGCTGTTTGAAGTGCTCTTGGGTAAGGGGAAGAGACAATAATTTCGGCTTCTTTTAAACGTTGATCTTTAGCGGTCAAATATACTTGGTTAATTCCTTTATTCGTAAGAGGAACCAGGTCCCGGCCATGTCCCTTTAATTTGTAGTGTTCATTTATGTCCCACTGAGGTTCACCGTGGCGAACGAGATAAAATTGCGTCATTAAAATCCCCCATACATTCATTTTTTTGTATTAATCTATATGAGATAAGTACAATATTACCATAATTCCCCTCCCGAACCACGACACACAGTTGTCCGATTTCCCCTCTTATAATGAACCTATCTTAAAGGATAAGGGGACGAGAGGTATGGATGGGATCGTTAGACATGATGTGAATGAGGAGTATGCGTATTCCGGATTTGTGGAGGCAGGGGATTTTATTTTTCTCAGCTTCTGTGTAGGCAATGTGGGCGGGACGGTGGAGGAGCAGGTGGAAGGTGCGCTGGATGATATGAGTAGCCGCTTGCAGCAGGTGGGGCTGGGGCTTGCGGATGTGGTGAAGCTGGATATTTTGCTGCGGGATGTGTGGGATATTCCGGTGATGGAGACGGTGTTCAAGCGCAGATTTCAAGGCAAGTACCCTGCCCGGAAAACGATCTCCACCGAGTTCGCGCATGTCGGCGGGCCGGATGGGCTGAAGGTGCAGATGGATGGTGTGGCGTATCGTCCACGCGCTTAGCGTTTGGAGGGTAGGAAGAAAATGCCCCCAATATGAACAGCAGCTCCTCCTGTACGGAGTGAGCTGCTGTTTGGAATGCCTTAAAGTGGCAGTGGGGGGAGGAATATAGCATTAACACTACCTTACGGATTCATAAGCACCCGATGAACGCCCTGGCTTCCTCCCGGTGCGGTTCCGAGATATAAATATCCACCCTGGTTTACGGCAGTGGTGATGCCATACAATGTACCTTCAGGATCATGCCAGCTATTCACAAGTTCCCCTTCGGGTCCATATTCCGCGACCAGTCCATGCTTCACCGGCGCACTGGCTCCATTTAACAAGGATTGTGGAACTTTGGACATTGTAGCCGCTAACCAGGGATGGCTATGCATGTAGTCGGCAAAAGGCAACCGGGTTGTGAATACCCCTACCCAGAAATGTCCATGTACATCACGTGTGATGTTGTCCGGGAAACCAGCAATATTGTCTGCAAAAATATCCGAGGTGCCTTGCTTGGCCCCCTTCAGCCAGTATCGGGTCAACTGATAATGATACGATTCGGCCACGAGCACGAAATCTTCGTCAGCAGATAAGGCTACCCCATTGGCAAAATATAAGTCCCGAAGTAAAACGGTCGTCTGCTTGGTCTGCGGATCATATTTCAGCAATCGTCCATGCGGTTTGTTCTCGGCAATTTCTTTGAACATGACCTTGCCGTAGTTAGAGGTATCCGAGAAATAGATCGATCCGTCCTGTGCGATGTCCAGTTCGTTCGCCAGGTAGATGGGCCCTCCCTCTACTTCTGTGGTTAGTACTTGAATATTTCCCTCCGGGTCAATCGACAGCAGCCCTTTTTGAATATCTGTCACAATGAGATTCCCCGCCGCGTCGAATTTCAGTCCGTTAGGTGTTCCATGGGTATCGGCGAACACTTCAGCCGGCTGCGCCTTGCCCTCTGCGTCAAAGGCCACTCTGTAAATTTTGCCGTCGGAGTCCCCCGTATACAGCCGTCCTTTGGTATCAAAAGTGATGAATTCCGGGAACTTGGCGCGGTCTGTAACCAGCTCAGCCGAGCTGAGCTTGCTGTTTTCTTTCCAGGGTCCCTCTTTCTCAAAGGAAGGGGCGGCAGGTGCAGACCATAACGCTGGATCTACCGGAGCAGGTATCAGCAGAAAAACAGCGATTCCCAGCACAATTACCCCGAGCAGGGCCAAGCTCCATCTGCCGACTTTTTGACGTGTTGAACGTTTGCGTTGCTTTGGTTCTGTGGACATTATTAATCCTCCTTATTGTTTGCGGGGGCTAAGCATGCCCTGGGCCAGCCGCAGACTTTGTCTGCGGGTCATGAAACGGGAAATTTGGGCACCCAGATAATTCCGGAGTCCCGGAACAACATACTGTTTCCCTTTTTTCATAGCGCGCAGTGTAACTTCCACTACACGTTCCGGCGTATCCTTCGCACCGACAGAGGCGTCCTCTGTGCCAACAACGTTGAAGAAATTCGTCTCCGTCGACCCTGGGCACAAGGCAAAAAATTGAACGCCACGGTCACGATTCTCCCACCAAAGGGCATCGGTAAAGGACAAGACAAAAGCTTTGGTCGCCCCATAGACGGCCATATAAGGCAGCGGCTGAAAGCCTGCGGTAGACGAAACATTGATAACAGCGCCAGCGCCTCGATGGAGCATCCCCGGAAGAAATAAATGAGTCATATCCACTACAGCGGCGACGTTGAGCATCACTTCTTCATGCTGGCGCTCGCCGGAGATTTGCTCGAACAGACCATGGGTGGCAAAACCTGCATTGTTAACCAACAGATCAATGTTCAGGTTGAGCTGCTGGCACTTCTGATACAGCTCTCCGGCAGCGCCTTCGATGGATAGATCCTGGGGAACCACCTGGCACTGAATTCCATAGCTTCGGGTCAATTCTGCTGCAAGCGTATCAAGTTTGCGTTTGGATCTGGCTACAAGCACCAAATGGCTGCCTTCCTTTGCCAATTGTCTTGCGAACTGTTCGCCGATTCCCGAAGAGGCCCCAGTGATTAGCGACCATTTCCCTTTAATATTCATGAATTTCGCCCCTTTGTTACGATGTTTTATTTTAGAAACGTTGTTACTAGGTGTCAAAAAAAAGATAGTGAAGCTTGTGAACATAAATTCATAACTGGTAACACTGTTTCCTATGAGAATCATAGTAACCAAAAGGTTCATGTGTGTCAAATCTTTTTTTAAAACTTATGGATCAATTGACAACCCTCCTGCAAATGGTTAGAATGCCTGTTAGAAGCTCAGTAACCTTGTTTCTGGTCAATAACAAGATAACCGAATGAAGGTGATCCTTATCAGTAACGAAGACAAGCCTTCACCATCCACGGGGCGGGTATTAAAAACATATCAGGAAGCCCGTCTGCAAAATACGGAAAACCTCCGTAAGCTTGTAGTTGATGCGGCCGCAGCCATTCTGCAGGAAGAGGGGCCTGAGGCCGTCACTGTGCGCAGAGTATCGCAAAAGATGGGCTGCTCTACCAAAATCATTTACAGTTTGTTCGTCAATAAAGAAGGTCTGGCTCAGCAGCTGTATCTGGAGGGCTGCAAATTGCTGGCCCAGCGTTTTGAAGAAGTACCGCCGTCCTCTGACCCCTTGCAGCATTTGCTGGATTTGGGCGAAGCCTTCTGGCAGTTCGGGCAGGAATATACCAGCTACTACAAGCTGATGTTTGGAGGGGCTTTTGCCGAGTTCAAGCCGGATGCGGAGAGTATGCAAGGGACGATGACAGCCATGAGCCGCTTGTTGATTCTAATCAGCACCGCCCAGCAGCAGGGACAGATTTCGGACAAGGAAGAGACTCAGACCATCGTGAGCACCATATGGGCTTCGCTGCACGGCGTAATCCACCTGTATATGGGCGGGTTCCTTGGCGATGCCGATGCGGCCCATACCGTCTACAAACAAACAATAGTTTTGCTGTCCCGATCCTTGTTTGCAGTATCCAAGCCATAGCGGATTACTCCTGACAGCCCATCCCTTCAAGGGATGGGCTGTTCGATTCGTTCCGGCACAAGCGCAATCAGCTTATCGCAAAGGCGGTTTTATCAGCAGCAGTAGCCTTGGCTGGCCGACTCCGGTGGTATATAGTAGAGGGACAATTTGCAGGCAGAGGAGCGAACAGGGGATGATTGCATTAATCTTGGCTGCGGGGTATGCGACCCGTCTCTATCCGTTAACAAAAGATACGCCGAAGCCGCTGCTGCCGGTTCAAGGAAGCCGTACCATTCTGGATTTGCTGCTGGACCGTCTGGAGGTGCTGGATGAGGTTGCGGAGGTGCTCATTGTGACCAATGACCGGTTCTTCCGGGCTTTTGAGCAGTGGAGTCAGAAGTACAGAGGGACAAAGCCGATTCGTATTCTGAACGACGGCACCACTTCACCGGAGGGGCGGTTAGGGGCGATTGGCGATATCCAGTTTGCTATCGGGCGGGAGCAGATACAGGATGATCTGCTGGTTCTGGCGGGCGACAATGTGCTGGGATTTGGCCTTGAGGAATATTTGAGTTATTTTCACCAGGTGGACAAGGATTGTATTCTGGTCCGGACGGTGGACGATATCCGGGAGCTGCGCAGTGTCGGAGTGGCTGAGCTGGATGCCGAGATGCGGGTCCTTTCTTTGGAAGAAAAGCCGCAGGCGCCCCGGACGAACATTGGTGTATTCGCACTCTACATCTATAAACGGTCCACGCTGCCGCTATTCTCCCGTTATCTGGCCGAAGGGGGCAACCCGGACGCGCCGAGTTATTTTCCCGAGTGGCTGCATTCCCGACAAGAGATCAGGGCCTACTATACGGAGGGCGCGATTGATGATGTCGGCACCCCTGAAGCTTATGCGGAGATGCGGGCTAGGCTGGGGAAACTGGCTGAGTGACAAAGGTTAATCTAAGAGCGGTTCATCCTGTTGGGGATTGACCGCTCTTTTTGCCTGGGTATGACGTAATGTATGCAAAAATTCTAGCGTAAAATAGCGTTGCCAAGAGCCATTGCCAAGGTACACCGGAAGCCCCGGCAAGACTTCAGCAGCCACCTGCGAGGCCCTTAATCCGCTCCAGATCATTGCTGCACAGCACATCAAGATTGGCTGTGATCTTCTCCTTGCTCCAGTCCCACCATTTCAGCTCCAGCAGCAGGGCAATGAGTTCATCGTCGAAGCGTTTTCTAAGCATGCGTGCCGGATTCCCGCCGGCAATATGATAGGGAGGCACATCCTTGGTTACGGTGGAATTGGCAGCGATGATGGATCCGTCGCCAATGGTTACACCAGGCATGATGGTGGCGTTCTGGCCGATCCACACATCGTTGCCGATGACGGTATCGCCCTTGTAGGGCAGGTCCGCCAGCTCCGGCGTGGCTTTCTCCCAGCCGCCGCCCATAATGTTGAAGGGATAGGTCGTCACTGAGCCCATCCGGTGATTGGCGCCGTTCATGATGAACTCGGTGCCGCGGGCGATGGCGCAGAATTTGCCGATAATCAGCTGGTCCCCGATGAATTCATAATGGTGGGTGACACGGCTTTCAAAAGAGACAGATTCGTCAGGATCATCATAGTAGGAGTAATCTCCGGCGATGATATTGGGGCGGGTGACGGTATTTTTGATGAACCGGACTTGCTTAATATTGGGGTTAGGATGAACTGCGTTCGGATCGGGTCCTGTAGAATGCATAAGCACACACCTTTCCTGGATATCGGATGCGTTAGTCCGCATATGCCTTCATTATAACCCAAGCCAAACGGCGGTTCAGCCCGGAATAACCGGGTGAACCGCCGTTTGGCTGAACTGCCGTTCTTTAACTACTCATGGGAATGCGCGGCCTCGTCCTTAACTTCCTCGCGGAAGCCTTTAATGCTTTCTTTACGGCGTTCGTTTTTTGCTTCGATTTGTTCACGTTCTTTGCTGCTGATCTCAGAAGAGAATTCGTTTAAATAGTCTTCAGCTTCATGCAGGTTCTGCATGGTGTGCTGAATGCTCTGTTGTAAATGCTCAACGTTATCCGCCCGGTTATCCGGTTTTGCCATTTGGGGATCGCCTCCTGTGATTAACGCGCCCGCAAGGACGCTAATCTGTAGGGTGATCGTTGCCGGAAGATTTTATGCATTGATGTGCTTCAATGCTGAACCCTGATGGCCGATCCATGCCCGCCATTGCTGCTTCAATAGACATCCCGCACGTACCGCTTGGTTAATGACATTTCTTTTACATAATCATGGGCCTCATCCGCAGTCCTGCCGCCATGCTGCCGGATCACTGTCTTCAGCGCGGCATCCACTTCTTTGGCCATTTGCCGGGCGTCTCCGCATACATAGAAATGGGCGCCTTCCTGAAGCCAGGCCCAGATTTTTGCCCCATGCTCCAGGATACGGTGCTGTACATAGATTTTCTCCGCCTGATCCCGGGAAAAGGCCGTATCCAGCCGCTGCAGGAAGCCTTCCTCCCGAAACGCCTCAAGCTCCCCGCGGAAATAGAAATCACTGTCCTCCCGCTGTTCGCCGAAGATCAGCCAGTTTTTGCCCTTGGCACCGGATGCTTTGCGCTCCTGCAGGAAGCCGCGGAACGGGGCGATGCCTGTGCCCGGTCCAACCATAATCATCGGGGCATCGGGGTTAACCGGTGGCCGGAAATGGGCATTCTTTTGAATGAAAATTGGAATCTCTGTATCTTCTGTAGCGAGGTCCGCGAGGAACGTGGAGCATACTCCCTTGCGGACGTTACCGTTATTCCCATAGCGTACAGTAGACACTGTAATATGAACCTCGTCCGGATGGGCTTTCGGACTGGACGAAATGGAATACAGGCGGGGCTGCAAGGGCTTGAGCTGTTCCAGAAACTCCTGAGCGCTGAGGGCAACCGGAAATTCCTGCAGAACATCAATGAGCTGGCGCCCCCAGAGCCACTGCTTCAGCTCCGTCTGGTTTTCGCTTTGAAGGAGCTTGATGAGCTGCCTGTTCTGTGTCCGGTCCCGGATGAACCGGAGCATCTCCGGAGCAATGCGGGCAATCTCAAAATGACGGTGCAGCGCTTCGTTGACCGGCAGTTCTCCCTGGCCTGCAACCATTACCGGAGCAGAAGGCTCAATGTCCAAGGTGTGCAGCAGATCATCAACCAGGCCGGGACAATTGACGGGCCATACCCCGAGCGCATCACCTGCTTCGAACTGCACACCTGCGGACTTCAGGTCGAAGGCGTAGTGGCGGGTTTCTTTTTCAGATCCGGCCTTATTCAGCTGCTGTTTGAACAGGAGCCGTGACGGGACCGGGTGATTCCGGTGATATCCGCGTTGGTCCGGGTTCGGGGAAGCCGGGCCGGAGGCAGCAATGGAAGCGGAGGAGATGCCGCTTGCTGCGGCTAGTCCAGAAGGCTCCGGGCGGCCTGTGAACCCGCGAAGCAGTTCCGAGATATCCTTTGTCCATGCATCCGCCTGTTCCTGATAGTCCGTATCGCAATGGGCACAGTCCAGCAGCCGAGACGCGCCAAGCTCCTCCAGCCGGGTATCCAGATTTTTTCCGAAGCCGCAAAAAAGATCATAGTTAGAATCCCCGAAAGCGAGCACGGCGTACCGCAGATCCTTCAGCAGAGAAGCATTCTCTGCCCTAAGTGCCTGGTAAAAGCTTTCTCCGTTGTCCGGAGGATCTCCGGCTCCGAAGGTGCTGGCGATGAACAGCGCAAACCGGGTTTTCGCCAGATCGCTTACAGAATATTGATTCATATTTACCAGCCGTATGTCGTAACCGGCCTGCTGTAATTTCTTCGCGCAGTCAATGGCTGCACCTTCGGCATTTCCGGTCTGTGAGGCCCAAAGGATGGTTACGGGAAGCTTGCCTGCTGCCTCAGCCTCTTCGGAGGCTGCCCCTGAAGAGGCTGGACCCGAAGGCATTACCTGCCGGGAATGCGGTTCCGCTCCGGGAAGCGGAGTGCGGGAGAACATTCCCGCCAGCAGACCGTCCACAAAGTAGCGGGTGGATGGCTCAAACGGTGCGGTGGCCGGCAGAACCGGAATGCCGGAGGCAGACCGGCCAGCCTCGGTGCGCAGGCTCGTGATGAAACCGGATAGATAAGCCTGTTCCCGGCGATCCAGGGTCATGGCCGTAGGGGCTTCAAGGCCAAACAAGCCTGCAAGCGCATCAAGCTGCTTCATGGTTACGGCCTCCTTCAGATGGGCGTTCTCAGCGGCGGCTGGCGGTACGGGCTGATTCCCGCCCATATCCGGCGCTTGCGGCTCCCCGGACAGCTGGCCCGCAGCCTTGACCAGCGACACGGAACAAAATTTCAGCTCAGGCTGTAAGGACAGGGGATCGACGGCATCATTCGTGACGTCATTGACGGCTAACTGGGCACCAAAGACATCATTCCAGTGGAAGGGGGCGAAGCAGTTGCCCGGGCGCACGCGGTCGGAAAGGACGGCCGGAAGAACCGCCTGGCCCCGCCGCGAACGAAGCTCTACCGGCTGGCGGTCCTTAATTCCAAGCGCCTCAGCATCTTCCGGGTGAATCTCCACAAATGGACCCGGGTTCAGCTTATTAAGCTTGGGAACCTTGCCGGTCTTGGTCAGCGTATGCCATTGATGCTGCAAGCGGCCGGAATTCAGCACAAAGGGATAGTCGCTGTCAGGCATTTCTGCAGGCGGCATATACGGGCGTGCCCAGAATACAGCTTTTCCGCTGTCTGTCGGAAATACGATATCTGGAACGCTGCCATCAGCAGGCTCATTAAGGGCAGTGCCGCCCTGACGGTTCAAGTACCGGATCGGGTTCCGGTCGTTCGGCTGGTCCGGCGCAGAGGGCCACTGCACAGGCGTTTCCCGCAGCCGTGCATACGTGGCTCCGCGCAGGTCGTAGCCGGTCTTCGGATTCCAGGCCTGCTGGATTTCGGCATAGACCTCTGCCGAAGATTGGTAGGCAAATGCCCCGGCATAGCCCATTTCAGCGGCTACCCGGGCAATCAGCTGCCAGTCAGGCATGGCCTCTCCGGGCGGCTCGACGGCTTGCTGCATCAGGGTCAGATTGCGCTCGGAGTTGATCATCACGCCTTCGCCTTCGGCCCACAGGGCCCCGGGCAGCAGGATATCCGCATAACGGTTAGTCTCGGTGTCGAGGAAGCTGTCCTGCGTAATAACCAGTTCAGCCGCCTCAAGGGCAGCGATGACCTTCTTGCGGTTGGGAACCGTAGCCACCGGATTGGTGCAGATGATCCAGCAGGCTTTGATCCTGCCTGCAATCATGCTCTCAAACATGGAAATGGTGCCGCCGCTGGCATCCGACCGAAGGGTGCCTTGGGGGATTTCCCACAGCTTCTCTATGAAGCTGCGGTCAGCCTCAGACACCAGGGAGCGCTGCCCGGGGAGGCCCGGCCCCATGTAGCCCATCTCCCGCCCGCCCATGGCATTGGGCTGGCCGGTGAGCGAGAAGGGGCCGCTCCCCGGGCGGCAGATCGCACCTGTGGCGAGATGCAGGTTGCAGATGGCATTCGTGTGCCAGGTGCCGTGAATGCTCTGGTTAAGACCCATGGTCCAGCAGGACATCCACTCCGGCGCCCCGCCAATCCACTCGGCAGCCTGCCGGATATCGGCTTCGGGGATGCCGGTAATTTCGGACACTTTATCCGGCGGATAGTCCTCCAGAAATGCCTCCATACTCTCAAAGCCGGAGGTGAACCGGGCGATGAAGGCCGGGTCTGTGTGTCCGTTCTTAACAAGCAGATGCAGCAGTCCATTCAGCAGGGCAAGATCCGTGCCGGGCCTGATCTGCATGAACAGGTCTGCTTTGTCTGCGGTTGCGGTCCGCCGGGGGTCCACGACAATCAGCTTGGCCCCGGCCTTCACCCGGTCCATCATCCGCAGGAACAGAATCGGATGACAATCGGCCATATTGGCGCCGATAACGAAGAATAAATCCGTCTTATCCATATCCTGATAAGAACCCGGAGGCCCATCGGCTCCCAGGGAGAGCTTATATCCGTTGCCAGCGCCCGCCATGCATAAGCGTGAATTAGACTCAATATTGGGGGTACGGATGAAGCCCTTGGCCAGCTTGTTGATCAGATACTGGGCCTCCAGCGACATTTGACCTGACACATACACGGACAGGGCATCCGGGCCATGTTCCTCCAGAATGGCCCGCAGCCGCTGCGCGGTATCACGGATAGCTTCATCTATTTTCACTCGTTCAGGCCCGGCTCCGCGATCCTGGCGTTTGTAGGCATATTCCATCCGGCCCGATTCCGTGAGTGCGGCTGCCGCCGTGCTGCCTTTGGTGCACAGCCTGCCGAAATTGGCCGGATGCTCCTTATCTCCGGTGATGCTGACTACGCGGTTACCCGACACTTCGAGTATGATCCCGCAGCCAACGCCGCAATAAGGACAGACGCTTTTCACTTTGCCCGTTGTCATGTGAGTTCACCGCCTCGAAGGTTCTCTGGATAAATAATGTTAGAAATTGACCCCGGATTCCGCCTTCGCCCAGGATTTTTTCCACGAACGGGTTACAGCATAGAAAATCAGGGTTGTCAGAAGCACGATAGAACCGACCACCAGAAATCCGGTAACCTGTGAGCCGGTGGATTGCTTCAGCGGACCGAGAACGTAAGTCGGCAGCAGATATCCGCCAAGACCTCCGGCTGCGCCGACAATGCCGGTAATGACTCCGATTTCGCTGGAGAAGCGCTGCGGGATGATCTGGAAGACCGAACCGTTGCCCATTCCGAGGCAGGCCATCATCACGCTGGTATAGAGCAGCATCACGAGGAAGGAACTAGGCATCGACGCAATGGCGAACGCACATACAGAAACTACAGCATACAAAACAAGCAGGAGACGCATGCCGCCAATCCGGTCCGCAATCCAGCCGCCTAAAGGCCGGAAGAAGCTGCCTGCGATAACTGTGATGGTGACCAGGTAGCCTACCTGGACTTTGGTCAGGCCCCCGGAATGTACGCCGTCGCCGTACACATCATAGAAGAAGATGCTCGCATAGTTGGCGAACCCGACAAACCCGCCGAAGGTAATGGCGTAGAACATCGAGAACCACCAGGTATCGGCATGCTTGAAGACGCTGAGATAGCTTTTAAGCGGCTTGGGTGCCGGGGCATTCGGGGCGTCTTTAGCCAATAGGGCAAAAACAATCATAACGAGGACCAGGGGAATCAGCGCGATCCCGAACACGCTATGCCATCCATAAGCCTGGGCGATCTGCGGCCCGAAAAAGGTCGCCAGCGCCGTTCCGCTGTTCCCGGCTCCGGCAATACCCATTGCGAGTCCCTGATATTGCGGCGGGTACCAGCGGCTGGCGAGGGAGAGGGAGACGGCAAAGCTCGCCCCTGCAAAACCGAGCAGGAATCCGATCATATGCATCTGCAGCAGGCTGGTTCCGCCCAGCCAGCCCCACAGGAGGGGGATAATGGTGAGGAACATTCCGAGCAGGCCTGCTTTTTTACTGCCAATCCGGTCAGCCAGGATGCCCATCGGGATGCGGAAGATCGAACCGCCGAGGATGGGGATGGCAACCATGGCCGCTTTTTGAGTATCTGATAATCCGAAATCCTTGGTGATATAGAGCGACAGGGCTCCACACAGCACCCAAATCATAAAGCTTACATCAAAGTACAAAAAAGCTGACAATAAACTCGGGGCGTGACCCGCCTTACGAAAACCTTTTGCTTCCATCGCTGACATCCTCCTTTGAATAACCCCAAGTAAATGAACCGGCAAAAAAAGGCCGACTGACAGAACCCGCACATCTGCGGATTAAGTTCATCGGCCCCATTGCCATTGCAGCCACACCATCGTGACTGACTGAATAATTATTGAAAGTAACACTCCGGTACAGCAGATTATCCGTCCACAGCATTGTGGGAACAATCTGTTGTCACCTTCAGGGACACATTGTTGTGTCGTTGAAATCTTATAATGTCAATATAATTAGCTCGATAGGAAATGTCAACAACTATAACATAAAAATTTAAAATTATTAATTTTAATGCTTTATTTAGGCATTTTAAGCGTTTTCATGTAATGTAAACTTACATTTAATCATATCCGGTCTGCTGAGTGACAAAAACGTCACCCAAATACATCCTGCTTCTATGGTTGCAAACCCAAGCTGCGTCTATGATAAGTAACAGGAAGGGGAGGATAAAGAGATGCAAACTGTGATTCAGACCCAAAATTTATCGAAAAACTATGGGACAACAGCGGTACTTAAGAATATTGATCTGATGATCCAATCGGGAGAATTTACAGCGGTTATGGGACCCTCGGGCTCCGGGAAATCGACGCTGATGAACGTGCTGTCTACCATTGACCGGTTTACGGGCGGCGAGGTCTGGCTGGAGGGGAAATCCCTGCTGGAGCTCAAAAAAAAATCACTGCGGCAATTTCGGCAGGAGCGCATGGGATTTATTTTTCAGGACTATAATCTCCTGGATACGCTGACGGCCAAAGAGAATATTCTGTTGCCGCTCTCCCTGCGCAGAGTGAAGGTGGAAGAGATGGAAGACCTGCTGCTGCCGATTGTGCGGGCGCTGAATATTGAAGAGATCCTTCATAAATATCCAAGCGAGCTGTCAGGGGGACAGAAGCAGCGGGTAGCTTCGGCGCGGGCGATCATTACCAATCCGTCCATTGTTTTTGCCGATGAGCCGACGGGAGCACTGGATTCCCGGTCCGCGACCCAAATGCTGGAGCAGCTTGCAGAGCTGAACGGGACGTTCGGGACAACGATTATGATGGTCACTCATGATCCCTATGCGGCCAGCTATTGTAAAAGGGTTATTTTTCTGCGTGACGGAGGAATTGTTAATGAGATTTACGCAGGAGACCAGACTCAAAAAGCGTTCTACGACCGCATTCTGGAAACCCAAAGCCTGATGGGGGGCAAGCTGCGATGAGTCTGCTGGAGCTTACGGTCCGAAATGTGAAGCGCAACTTCCGCCTATATTCCATCTATCTGTTCTCGATGATTGCCGGGGTCATCATTCAATTTACGTTCACATCCCTGATGTACAACAAAGATATTATGGATGCGCTCCAGAACCGGGCCAATTTCCAGACCGGTGTGGGCATCGCTTCACTTGTTGTGTTCTTATTTATCATTTTCTTTATTCTGTATGCCAATTCGTTCTTCATGAAGCAGCGTAAAAAAGAGTTCGGCATGTACCTGCTTTACGGCCTGAACGAACGGCAAATTACGCGGATGGTATTTTATGAAACCCTGATTATGAGCGCCATTTCACTATTCACGGGAATATTGATCGGGGGGCTGCTGTCCAAGCTGTTTGGGATGTTGCTGATGGATTTAATGAATTACAACCAGGTTATTTCCCTGTCATTCCCTATGCCGTCGATTGCTGCAACGATCGGTGTCTTCTTATTGCTCGCTATGATTATAAGTGTACAGAGCTACATCATGCTGAACCGGGTGCAGCTTACGGAGTTGTTTCATGCGAAGCAAAAGATGGAGACACCCGTCCGCGTGTCTTCGGCCTGGGCTATGATTGCTGTACTTCTGCTGGGCATGGCCTTTGCTCTGATCAGCAGCGGAAAAGGTTCGGTGTTCTGGCAGGACTACGCGACGGTGAGTATGATTGCTGTGACCATTGGCATTATTGCGGGCACCTTTCTGTTCTTTCGTCAACTTGCCGGCTGGCTGCTCCAGGCGGTAAGCCGCCGGAAAAAATACTATGAGGGCAATACGATGCTGTGGACCTCTTCCCTGCGGTTTCAGATTAGAGGCAACACGTTGAACTTGACCTTTATTTCATTGTTCAGTGCGGCGATTATGCTGCTGCTGAGCTTCATGACGATTAACTATAAGGTGCAGTTCGAAGCGGTGGGGAGAAACCTGCCTAATGATATAGCGTTTGAATCGCTGGCCTCTTCAACCAACAACCGGATCGACAGCCTGATCCGCAGCTCCGGCCACGAGGTCCGGTACCACCTGACGCAAGAGGCGATAGTGGCTGAGCCGGTATCGGATATGGGGCCGGCTTTTGAGAATCCCGAGTACTATACTCCATACCTGCTGCTTGTATCCGAGCAAACCTATAACGGGCTGATGCAGGAACGGGACCCCAAGCAAATCCTGGATCTGCAAGGTGAGGAAGCGGTAACCCTTGCCCAGGGATCGGACTTCGCGCAATCCTATGCCGCAAACCGGCAGCCGGAATTTAAGGTGAAGACAGATGCGGAAACCGCTTTTCGGATTATTGAGAAGAAGGACTACGCCTATCTTGGCTGGTCTTCAGATCCGGTGAGATCTATGGTCATTAAACCTGCGGTGCTCGTAATCTCCGACGAGGCTTACCGGAGCCTGCGGGAGCATGCGGACAAGAAATCTTTTGAAATCTATGGTATTGCGGATGCCGGCCGGGCCGAAGAACTCTCGAAGCAGGTCCATGCCATCGTCACGGAGACGCCGGGTGCCTATTATTCCTCGTTCGCAGACGTGTACTCCAAGCAAATTGAAGGCTCGTCGCTTATGCTGTTCTCCAGCGGCTTTTTGGCCCTGATTGCGATCTTCGCGCTTGCCAGTGTGATTTATTTCAAGCAATTGCGTGAGGCTACAGACGAACGGATGCAATATACCATTCTGCGCAAAATGGGCGTGGATGACCGGCAGATGAAAAGCGTGATCCGCAAGCAGCTGCTGTTTGTCTTTTTGCCGCCGCTGGTGCTTGGGGTATGCCACAGCTGGTTCATTATCAAGTATTACATCCTGGATTCTGTGCAGGGCTTTACTGGACTTACGGCAACCGTGTGGGGCATCATGGGGGTGTATTTCCTGATTTACGTACTGTTCTACGTTTCTTCCACGAATGTGTATTATAAAATTGTTAATGAAAACCCGTAACTCTCTATTCAAGCGATTCTCCGGTGATTGGAGGATCGCTGTTCCCTTACCGCAGCATTTTCAAATAAGGATCATGGTTTTTCGGAAAGTGGATGGTGAATTCGCTGAAGCTGCCTGCTTCGGATTCGCAGGAAATGTAGTGCCCCAGTTTTTTGGACAGCTCCTGGGCCAAATACAAGCCCATGCCTGTCGATTTTGCATAGGTACGCCCGTTGGTGCCGGTGAATCCGCGGTTGAACACCCGCGGCAGATCCCTGCGGTCAATGCCGATGCCGTTATCACGCACAATAAGCAGTTTCTCATGCGGTGTAACCTGTGTCGTGAACGATATCTCTCCTTGGTCCCCGGTATATTTCAGGCTGTTCGTGACCAGCTGGTTGATAATGAAGGACAGCCATTTGGAGTCGCTTTGCACCATTGTGGCTTGTACATCGAGCCGGATTTTGATTTTTTTGGAGATGAACGTCTTGGAATGGGCTTTAACGGCCTCTTTGACCAGCAGCTCCAAATTGCAGTTAACGATCTCGTAGTCCTGATTGAAGGTGTCAAGCTTGGAATAATATAAAGCCTGGTCGATGTAGTGCTCGATCCGTGACAGCTCCTCTTCCAGGCTGCTGTGATCGATCTCTGTCTGCTGCATCAGCCGGAGGACGGCGATGGGTGTCTTGACCTCGTGAAACCAGGAAATGATGAAATCATAATGCTCTTTCTGCTGCATTTGCGCTTCGTTCAGGGCACGAATGTGCTGGATCTGCAGCTGCTCTATAGCTTCCCGGTATCCCTCGGCCTCCAGGGACAGCGGCTCCGCATCTTCATCCGATAAGTGGCGGAGAGCCTGCACATTCTTCATGTAACGATGGAGCAAAAAGCCTGCCAGACCTAATAACAGCAGTGCCAGCGCATAGAAGAAGGTCCGCCAGTGCCATGGAATCTGCGGATCTGCGGCAAATACGGCAACCATCAGCAGAAATACGGCGGCATACAGGCCGATATACGGTTTCTCATATTTCAGGAATCGCCAGAATCTCATTCGATGATATACCCCATTCCCTTGCGGGTGACGATGAAGTCCTCCAGCCCCAGCAGGGCGATTTTACGGCGCAGGCGGTTGACGTTAACGGTTAACGTATTGTCGTCTATGAACTGCTCATCGCTCCACAGCACCTGCATCAAGCTGTCCCGGGATACAATCTTCCCGATATTTCTCATCATGGTTTGCAGGATAATGAATTCATTCCGCGACAGCTCTGCGGTCTGGCCCTCATACTCGACGGAGGAATTGGACAGATGGAATGTAAGCTGGCGGTGGGCCATCTGCAGACTCTCATCCTGGTAGGTGTAGTTGCGCCGCAGCAGCGCGCTCACCTTCGCCACCAGCACGCCAAGGTCGAAGGGCTTCTGCACGAAGTCATCCGCCCCCATATTAATCGCCATGATGACATCCATATTCTGATTGCGTGAAGACAGGAAAATAATCGGCACTTTGGAGACAGCACGGATTTGCTGGCACCAGTAGAACCCGTCGTACACCGGCAGATTTACATCGAGCAGCACCAGATGAGGCTGACTGGCGGTGAAGTCGTCCATAACCTGGTCAAAAGAAGACACCTGCGTGACCTCGTATTTCCACTTAGACAGCGTGTCGGCTACAATTCTTCTAATCTTCTCATCGTCTTCTACGATCATGATTCGAAACAATATGATTCCTCCAGCTCTGGGCATGTGATGCTGGTATTATATCATTTGTCTACACTTCTTGTGTTGGCCTTTCAGGGCAGCTGCACATAGAACGTAGTTGACTCCCCGACAACACTTTTGGCGTAAATCCTGCCCTTGTGCTGCTCCACAATCGATTTGGCAATGGCAAGACCCAGCCCGTATCCGCCCTGCTGGCGCGCTCTGGAAGTATCCGTGCGGTAGAAGCGGTCGAAGATGCGGGTCAGATGCTCGGCGGCAATGCCTTCCCCGGTGTTCGAGACGGACAGGAGCACATCGTTATTTTGTTTTTTGAGCGTGATGGCTACAGCGCCCTTAGGGTTCGTATATTTCACGGCATTGTCGAGCAGGATCATCACCACCTGCTTAATCTGCTCGCTGTTGCCCTGCACGGTCAGCTCCGGCTGGATGTCATAGTCGAAGGAGATATGCTTTTCAAAGATCACGGCCTCCATCGTCAGAATGATATTCTCTACCGCTTCGCTTATATTGAACCTGCTGTGCATCATGCCCGTCCGGGAATCATCCATCTCCGTCAGATACAGCAGGTCATTGGTCAGCCGGGTCATCCGCTCCGTCTCCGACTTAATATACTGCAGCCACTTCGCCTGATTGCCGATCGTGTCGCCGCTATTGGACAGCAGCACATCCGCGTTGGTATTGATGATCGTCAGCGGCGTCTTCAGCTCATGGGAGGCATCGGCGATGAACTGCTTCTGCTTATCAAAAGCCTCCCGGACCGGTGCAATCGAGCGGTTAGCAAAGAACCGGCTGGTGAAGTAGAGGATAATCAGCATCAGCAGGCCGACGGCGGTGAAGGTGTAGATCAGGTTGGTGAGGATTTTTTGCTGGGCCGTGATGTCCAGGAAGACGATGACCTTACCTTCGCCCGTATGCTTGACTGTGAAAATCCATCGGCTGTCATCCAGGGTGAAACGGCCGATGTCCTTGCCGATGCTGAGGGCCTCCTTCAGTGCAGCCGTATAGAACTCATCGTCCATCGTAAATTTGGAGTCCTTGTCTTTCAGATTGCCGCTCGCGTCCGTTGTCACCGTGAAGGAGATGGAACGCTCCGGCGGCGGGTTGCCGCCCTCCATAGGCCTGTTCTCTTTGGGAGGTATCCCGTCAGCGGAGCCCGGATGTCCTGCATCGCCCGGGCCTTTCTGCTGGTAGTCCGCAATCCGGTGGAGATTCATATTAATGTCGTTCTGCACATTCAGGTACATGATCACATAGATCGAGGCAAAGGCGATCAGCATAATCACGGAGATGGTGGTCAGATTGACGATCAGAAACCGGTTTCTGAGTTTTTTGAACATCAACTGGTCACCTCTAATACATAGCCGACATTTCGAATTGTGTTAATGCGCACCTCTGAATTCAGGAACACCAGCTTTTTCCGCAAAAAAGAGATGTATACCTCCACATTGTTATGCTCCGCCTCCGAGTCGAAGCCCCACAGCTTCTCGATAATCTGCTCCTTCGAGGTTATCGCCTGCTTCCTTAGGATCAGCAGCTCCAGCAGCTCATTTTCCTTCAGGTTCAGCTTGATTTCTTTGCCCTTCACGGAGAGCCGCAGGTTCGCCGTATTCAGCTCCATATCCCCCAGCTTCAGCGTGTCATCCGGGATGACCTCGCCTTTGCGCCGCAGCGCCGCCCGTATTCTGGCCATGAGTTCCTCTGACGAGAAGGGTTTGGCGATATAATCATCGGCCCCGTAATCCAGCCCCGCCACCATATCCGTTATCTCTCCCTTGGCGGTCAGCATGATCACGGGAGTGGATACGCCCCGCTGCGGAGCTTCTTCAGCACAGTAAAGCCATCCATCTCCGGCATCATGATATCCAGCAGCAGCAGATCATAGATCCCGCTCTGTGCATAGTCCAGCCCCGATCTGCCGTCATGGACCGCGTCCACCGAATAATTCTGTTTCTTCAATATTTGAGTCAAGGCTTCCGTCAGATGCACTTCGTCTTCCACTATTAATATTCTCATGGGTGTGCCCATCCTCTGCATAGAAGTTTGCTGATTACTTAAGCCATTATAGCAAGATTACCTTTAACCAACCTTAACCGGATTCCATACACCAGGAACGCTATATATGAAGGAATTCTGGCGGGCACCAGCCTTTTGTTAAGCGGGTGTAAAAAGATCACAGGAGTGTAAAACCATTTAAGATTCACTAAAGGTTCCGGGACTAAGATACATTCATAAGCAAGCGAGGGCATACATGGAACACACACATACAGCACTTATAGGTACTTATATAAAGCGAACTTGAAAAAGTAACAAAGGGGAAAAGGGATGAGGGGAAGTTTGGATACTTACGGAGCGGTAGCGTCCGCCTTTGTCTGCGGATTTCCACCGCGAAGAGCGGGATTAATCAAGAAATCTGCAGACAACAGCGGCTGGAAGTCCAAACATTCTCCGTAGTCCCAACGAAGTCCCTAATGTAAATATCTTAAGTTCACTCCATATAGAATACTTAGAAATACTCCACTATGAAAGGATCTGACCCTTATGGCGATTGAGGTATTCAACCGGTACGAGAACAAATATCTGCTGGACCATGCCGCATACCAGAAACTCTACAATGACCTGCTGGAATATATGGAGCCGGATGATTACAACAAGCAGCATGAATTCTACTCCATTACGAATCTCTATTATGATACCGCCCATGACTCGCTGATTCGCAGCAGTCTGGCGAAGCCGAAATACAAGGAAAAGCTCCGGCTGCGGGCCTACGGTGTTCCGGACCAGGACACCAAGGTGTATCTGGAAATTAAGAAAAAAGTGTTCGGCCTGGTTAACAAAAGAAGAACTTCGCTCAAGCTGCAGGAGGCTTACGATTTTGTCGCTACCGGCGTGGAGCCGGAGTACCGGGAGTACATGAACAAGCAGGTGATTGAGGAGATCAAGTATTTTTTATCCCGGTATGACCTGATGCCCAAGGTGTACCTCTCCTATGAACGCAAAGCGCTTTTCTGCAAAAACAACCGGGATCTGCGCATCACCTTCGACACGAACATCCGCAGCCGCCGCTACGATCTGAAGCTGGAGCATGGCACGCATGGCGAGTACCTGATGCCCCAGGGCCAGTGGCTGATGGAAGTGAAGGCCGAGAAGACGATTCCCGTCTGGCTGGCGAAAATGCTCTCCGAGCACAGGATGTACCGCACCAGCTTCTCCAAATACGGCAATGAATATAAACAGATGCTGAAGGCCAGCAAAATCGAAAAGGAGAGTGCCCTGTATGCTTGACTCTATATTTTCCGCCGCTCTGACGAGTGCTGAATTAACCTTTACGGACGCCGTTTTGACTATTTTCATATCGATTGTACTCGGCGGATTGATCAGCTTCACCTACATGAAAACCAACCCGGGGGGATATTCGCAAAGCTTCACACTGACGATGGTCCTGCTGCCTGTAATTGTGGCGATCATCATTCTGCTCATTGGCAGCAACGTCGCCCGTGCCTTCAGCCTTGCCGGGGCCTTCTCGATTATCCGCTTCCGCAGCGCGCCCGGCGACCCGAAGGATATTACATTTGTGCTGTTCACCATGGCTTCGGGACTGGCCTGCGGGGTCGGTTCATTCGGCTACGCCGCACTGTTCACCCTCATTCTCTGCGTGCTGATGTTCATCCTGAACCACACCGGCTTCGGGGCCAGAAAGTCGCAGCAGAAGACGCTTAAGGTAACCATCCCCGAGAATCTGGGGTATGAGGAAGCTTTTGCCGAAGTGTTCGATACATTCAATGTCCGCTATGAACTGAAAAAGATTAGAACCACCGAGCTGGGCAGCTTATACGAGCTGGTCTACGAGGTTACGATCGATGAGCATACGAGCCAGAAGGAGCTCCTGGATGCGGTCCGCACCCGGAACGGCAATCTGGATCTGTCACTGACGATGTGTCCGCCCGCCACTGACTACTAAAATTGAAGGGAACGATGACATATGAAAAATTTCCTTACAGGGAGCAAGATAGGGATGGTGCTGCTCAGTGCAGCGCTTATGACGGCGTGCAGCACGAATACAGGGGCGGGTACCAATGCCGCGAATAGTGCAGCAACCGGTACAGCCGTTACCGCCAGTGCAACGAGCGGCACCACAGACGCTGTAGAGCTGGCAAACGTCAAGACGGCGGATCTGGTAGAGTATGACGAAGACGATACCACTACAGCCTGGACGGCAGATGCGTCAACCGATATTGCCCTCGCAGGAACGACTGCAGAGATCGAAGGTGCTGGCGCTACAGCCGAGGACGGATCGGTCACGATTACGGAAGCGGGAACCTATATCCTCTCCGGATCACTGAGCGACGGGCAGATTATTGTGGATGAGCAGGCCAAAGGAACCGTTCGGCTGGTGCTGAACGGCGTGAACCTGAAGGACAGCGACAGCGCGCCGGTCTATATCAAGGAAGCGGGCAAGGTTGTAATCACTCTTCAGGAAGGCACAGAGAACAGTGTTGCCGATGGAGCAACCTATGTGTTCGCGGATGCCGGCACCGACGAGCCGAGTGCGGCCATCTTCAGCAAAGCCGATCTGACCATTAACGGAACCGGCAAGCTGACGGTTACCGGGAGCTACAAGGACGGCATCACCAGCAAGGATGATCTGAAAATTGCCGGCGGCACAATTGATATTACGGCAGCAGATGACGGCATTGTCGGCAAGGATCTGGTGGCCGTACAGGACGGCATTCTTACCATCAAGGCCGAAGGAGACGGCATCAAATCCACCAATGATGAGGATACCGCCAAAGGTTTCGTGGCCATCGCGGCCGGAACATTCGATATCGCGGCAGGCAACGACGGCATTCAAGCCGAGACTGCGGAAGTCATCGATGGCGGAACGTTCAACATCGTAACGAACGGAGGCTATGAGAACGCTGAGGCGAAGACGGGTGACCAAGGGCCGGGCGGTATGGGCGGCGGACGCGGCGGCTTCGGTAACCAGGGGGCAGTGGACGGCACCTCGGCAGCCACAACCGATGCGGCTCCCGCAGTCAACACGGCTGCAGCTGCGGCGGATACAGCAGCCGTGACTACAGCAGCGGTATCTACAGCGGAGGCAGCTGCAACAACGGCCGAAACGGAATCCACAAGCGCCAAGGGGCTGAAGGCCGGAGGAGATCTTACCGTGAATGGCGGCAGCTTCACCATTAACTCCGCAGATGATGCGCTGCACAGCAACAGCAATGTCTCCGTTACGAACGGCGAATTCAAAATTACTGCGGGAGACGATGGCATTCATGCCGACAGCCTGACCTCCTTGTCGGGTGGCACCATCGATATCACGAAGAGTTATGAAGGTATTGAAGGCGGCAATATCACCATCTCCGGCGGAGACATCCGCGTGGTCGCTTCCGATGACGGCGTGAACGTATCCGGCGGCAATGACGGCAACGCAGCGCAGGGAACTGCACAGCAGGATCAATTCACAAGCTCCGGCAGCGGCCTGCTCACAATCAGCGGCGGATCAGTAACGGTTGACTCCACGGGCGACGGGCTGGATTCCAACGGATCGGTCTCCATGACTGGCGGAACCGTGATTGTCAACGGCCCAACCAATGATGGCAACGGTCCGCTGGATTATGACGGCACCTTCGACATGACAGGCGGCTTACTGGTTGCTGCGGGCAGCTCGGGGATGGCCCAGGCTCCGGGCGAGGATTCCAGCCAATACTCAGTCAGCATGAGCTTCACTGCGGCCCAGCAGGCTGGAACGCTGGTTCATCTGGAAGACGGTGACGGCAACAACATCCTGACCTTCGCACCTTCGAAGAACTTCTCGTCCGTTGTTGTCAGCTCTCCGGATTTGAAGAAGGGCGGTTCCTACACCCTCTCTACAGGCGGAACTTCTACAGGCACGGCAGTAGACGGATTGTACGCAGACGGCGCTTATACCGGCGGCACGCAGGTCGTAGCGTTCGACATCTCCGGCAGCGTTACCTGGCTGAACGAATCAGGCGTCACCACAGCCAACACTGGCCGTGGCCCTGGAGGCGGCGGCTTCGGCGGTGGCGGCGGCACCAGACCTGAGCGCGGCGCTGGCGGCAACCCGCCCGAAGGCGGAGCAGGCGGAACACCGCCAGATGCTGCAGGTGAAACTGCAAATTAAAACACAAGCGGCCCCTCTCCGGTGGATGGAGAGGGGTCGTTTGTGTTTGGAAATCAGAGGGGCTCTTCAGAGAAAATGTTGCCGAAGAAAAGATGGAATGTATAATAGCTTTACAGAACCTGATTGAGGTTGAATGAAGGGAAGCAGCAGCTGAATGATTCCCAGGCAGCAAGGAAATACTTACACGAAGTGGGGGGCGACAATGAACTGGTTGATTCAATGGGTCGTAAGACCGCTGATGAACCGTAAGTTTTTTACGAAAATATTTGTTTCCATCTCCATCGTATCATTCGTCGGCGTGTTCAGTCTGGTGGCTTTCTATCAACAGTATTTCGAGAGAGTATTAACAGTGAATGAAATGGAGCGTGTGCAGCGTTCCATTAATCAGGCCGGTCTTAATCTGGATAACCAGTTGACCCGGATCGTCCAGAATATTAATTACTTTTTCTATTATTCCGATAATGGCTCGGAGCTCATTGAGGCCACAGACCGCAATAAGGTGGAGAAGGCGCTCGAAGCGTATAGGACCCAGTACTCAAGTGAGCTGGAATCGGTATTTCTTATGATCAAAGATGATAAAGAAGAGGGGGGAGAGGCACTGATTTATGATGAGAACCTGGACCGGGTTCCCGACATTGATTACAGGAGTCAAGCATGGTATCGGGATTTCATTAACAAGGATACGGAGCTGTGGTCCAAGCTCACCAAAGAGCATTTATTCTATCAGGACCGCTCTTATCGTACGATTTATTTGACGCTTGGAAAGTATACTGCAGAAGGCCGTGATGGCATGCTGGTGGTGCGGCTGAACGGCAGGCTGTTCAGCGATGCTTTCCGTATTCTTGCCACATCCGACCTTCTTATTGAGCTCAAGGACCCGGATGGGAATATTGTGTATTCCTCTTTGCCGGATGACATTAGCGCTAACCGGTCCCGGTATTTGCAGATGGATTCCAAGCTTAACAATAGCGGGTTTGGAGTGCAGGCGTTCATCAATCAGCAGGCGATTTCCCAAAAGGTACGAAAGGCTGAAATTGTCCAGCCGCTGGTTATTGTAATTGTTTTGGTGATTACGATGATTATTTCGTTCGTTCTGTCGCTTACACTCGTCCAGCCGATCAAAAAATTGCTGCAACTAATGAAGCATGTTGAGGTTGGCGACCTCAGGGTCCGTTTCTCAAGCAAATATACAGATGAGATTGGACTGCTGGGCCGGAACTTTAACAGGATGCTCTCTAATCTGTCCGAAATGATTGATAAAATGTACGTTGTCGAGATGGAGAAGATTAATGCAGAGATGAAACAGAAGGATGCAACAATGCTCGCTATGCAGCATCAGATTAATCCGCATTTTCTATATAACACGCTTGAAGTGATCAATTGTCAGGCGATTCTCAACGATGTCCCGGAAATTAGCCGCATGAGTAAAGCCATGGCTGATTTTTTTCGTTACACTGTTGATTCTCCCAGGATTGAGGTGGAATTATCAGTCGAAATACAGCATGTCAGAACCTATCTGGAGATTCAGCACGAGCGGTATCCTGATATTGAAATCGACCTGGATGGATTGGAGCTTTTCTACGCCTATCCAATTATAAAGCTGACAGTTCAGCCTATTGTGGAGAATGCTTTTCAGTATGGATTCATAGGAGGACGGGACTATTACCTGAAAGTCTATGCAGCAGATATTTCACCGGATACCTATGCCCTAATTATCGAGGATAATGGTGAAGGGATGCAAACAGCTGCGATGGAGGCGATGAATGCTCTTTTTGCTAAAGAATCCATGGAGTTGCCCCAGGGGAATGCCAGCAGCAGGCATGGGATTGGTCTTCTGAATGTACATCACCGCATTAGATTGCGTTATGGCGGTCGGTATGGTTTGACCCTTGCAGAGTCATTGACCGGCGGCATTTCGGTTGAGATTTTACTTCCCAAGGAGGGAAAAGAGAATGAAGATTCTGGTCGTTGATGACGAGGTTGTGATCCGGAAAGGACTCATCAAGCTGCTGGAGCAGTTCAGCAAGGGCATCACGGATATTGATGAGGCTAAAAACGGCGAAGAAGCGCTGACTAGAATCAGTGTCAACAAGCCAGACATTCTGATTACAGATATTCAAATGCCGATCATGAACGGACTGGATTTAATTGGTAGAGTGAGGGCGGTTTATCCTGAATTGGACGTAATCGTTCTGAGCGGGTATGCGGAATTTGACTTTGTTCAGCAGGCACTGCGGCATCAGGTTGCTGATTATTTGCTAAAACCGGTTACACAGGAGCAACTGAATGAGGTTATCTCCAAGATCCTGCTCAAAGATCCCGCCAGGTGGACCTCACAGATGGATGGTGAGACTATCCGCACCATGAAGACGACAGTGACTCTACTTGTGAAAAATGTAATGGCCGAGGATCAACAGGAGACGGATAAAATTATAGAGGGCTGGAGCGCGCATTGCCGCAAATGTGGTTATACCTGGCTGGAGCTCAAGCAGATGATGGGCCATTTCCAATTGCTCTTCCGCTCCGAGCTGCTGCTGAACCTGAAGCAGGCCACTGGGGATGCATTACCTGTGCTTCAACAGACCGCTTCATCGGCAGAAGAACTGTTTGAGGTGTGGAAAAACTATTTGGCAAGCGTCATTCTTTATGTATCCGAGAGAAGAGCCCCCCGGAATAAAAGAATTGTAGAGGAAGTACTGGGCCGGATTGAAGCCCAATATGGCGATGCATCGCTGAATCTGCAGGGTTTGGCCGAGAGCTGTGGGCTGACTGCCCCTTATTTGAGCAAAATCTTCAGAGAAGTAATGAAAAAGCCCATTACGCAGTATATAAGCGAATACAGGCTGGAAAAAGCCCGTGAGCTGCTGAAATACGATGCTCCTGCCAAAATCAACATAGTCGCTGAACAATGCGGCTTCAGTGACTATCCTTATTTTTCCAAGATATTCAAGAAAAATTTTGGCGTATCTCCATTGGAATATAAAGAGAAAAACGGCTGATCATGTAATGAATAGTTACATACTCGGCCTTTTTTTTTGCTTTTTTTATTAGATGAGTTTTGTAAAGACAAGAAAAGGTGTCTCTGTACATTGTTGATAGCGCTTTAAAATTATAATATGTAAAACATCAAAGCCGCAATTGTAAGATGAGAGTTAGTTTCACGTTATGTAATCTAACAAAATTTTCTTGGTAGGGGGAGAGTTTGGTATGGTGAAAAAATGGTGGTCTCAACTAGTTGTGGCTGTGGTGTTAGTTGCATTGGTCTCTGCGTGCTCAAGCGGAAGCGGCGGGAGCAAGAATGCAGAGAATACCAAAGGAGAAGCCGCGCAGAGTTCGGCGGGAGGGTCGACCGATACGTTGGAGGCCTGGGGCAAAACCATCAAAGAGAAATACAGCGGCCAGGAGATTAAGCTGGCTTTTGCCAGTCATCCTTCGACAGAATCTTTCCAGAAGATGACCGGAGATTTTGAAAAGCTTACAGGCATCAAAGTGAAATGGGAGGTTATGGAGGAAACGTATCTCAAAAATAAGCAGCTGCTTGATTTCACCGGCAAAACAGGTTCCTATGATGTGCTGATGGTCGACGGCTTCTGGATGAGTGAATATGGAGCCAAAAAAGTAGTGGAACCTCTTGATACTTTTATCGGGAATAAAGACTTAACCCCGGCATGGTTTGATTATGAGGATATTGTGCCTGCCTACCGTAATGGCATCAGCAAATACAACGACAAGATCTATGGTATACCTACAGCGGGTGAGACCAGATTTGTGGCTTACCGCAAGGATCTTTTCGAGAAATATGACAAGCAGCCGCCCAAAACGATGGCGGAGTTCCTGGAGCTGGCTAAATTCTTCAATGGCAAGGAAAGCGGCTTGTACGGTGTATCCATGCGTGCCCAGCGGGGGATCCATGCGGCATCGGGATTGATGACGGTCATGTACAACTTTGGCGGCGGATTCATGGATCAGAAGACGGGCGCAGTGACGATGACAGACCCCAAGACGGTGGAAGCCATGCAATTTTATGTAGACCTGCTGAAGAATGCGCCGAAGGATGTGGCCTCCTACACTCATGAAGAAGCGCTGTCTGCATTTACAAGCGGCAAAGCAGCCATGTGGCTGGATGCAACAGCTTTGGCAACCAGAATCTTAGACCCGTCAAGCTCTCAGGTGTATGACAAGGTTGGATTTGTTCCAACACCGGAAGGACCGGCCGGCAAAGCAAGCGCGTTAGCAGGCTGGAATATGTCCTTGTCTGCACTATCGAAAAATAAAGAAGCTGCATGGGCATTTATCGTGTACATGAACAGCAAGAGCAATGCGAAGACCTATGTACAAGGCGGCGGGGTGCCCGTCCGGACATCCATCTATAAAGATGAAGAACTGGTTGCTGCTGATCCCTCCTATCCTGTACAGCTGGAAGCCCTCAATGATGCGAACGTACTTGTGGAAAAAGGAATCTCGTGGATTCCGCCACATGAGAAGCTCGGCCAAATCCTTGACCGTGTCGGTTACTACGTGAGTGCAGCGATGACAGGCGAGATGACGGTACAGGAAGCGGCTCAAAAATCACAAACAGAGCTGGAAGATATTGTAGGGAAGTAAGTGTTAAGGTTCAGGCCGCTCAAGCGGCCTGGCATGCTACTTGGGGGAAGGTGATAACATGATCCGCACTTATTTTCAAAAAAATCCGCATCTTGCTTACATTATGCCTGCCATGATCATTCTTGGGACACTTACCTTTATTCCAACCTTGTTTCTATATGTGCTGAGTGTTTCGGATTACGAGTTGGGCTATCCGGCCTTTCAATTCGTAGGGCTCGATAATTTTATCCGGTTATTCTCTGGAGGAGATGCGGAATTCTGGTATTCCGTTACGATCAGTCTTGGCTTCATGGGTATTGTAACGGTGATAGAGCTGCTGCTTGGATTTTGGCTGGCTGTCCTGCTGGACCGTGAATTCAAGCTGAAGTTTCTCGTGTTCGCCTGCATGATTGTCCCGATTGCTATGACACCAAGCATTACCGGGCAAGTGTGGAAGCTGATGATGAATGCGGAGTCCGGAGTACTTAATTATCTCCTGCATTTTATTGGAGGCAAGGTGATCTGGTTATCGGGAGAGAATGCATTTTGGTCAACGGTACTTGTGGACGTATGGCAGAATACGCCGTTCGTAGCACTTATCATCTATGCGGGAATCCGCTCGCTGCCAACCGATCCTTACGAGGCGGCGGCAATAGACGGTGCAAGCCGTGTTCAGATTTTCCGTAATATCACTCTGCCGCTCCTTTGGCCTATGATATTGCTGGCTGTGATCTTCAGAGCGATTGATTCTTTGAAAACATTCGATATCCCGTACTCTCTGACACAGGGAGGACCCGGAAGTGCTACTGAATTCTTAAGTCTGCATGTCTATCGTCTTGGCTTTGCACAGACAGGCTGGGTGGGGCGGTCTGCAGCGGTATCCGTTATTCTGCTTATTCTGACCACAGGGATCAGCATGCTGCTCATCAAGGCTTACCGGAAGGGGGTTGAGAATAAAGGATGAATCTGAACGGGCATAAAAAGCTTAGTGTAGTGACTGCTATTATTCTGCTCCTGGTGTGTATCGCTAGCGTGTTCCCATTGTTCTGGATGTTCATTATCAGCCTGAAAACAAAGACGGAGACCTATAATCCTGCAATTTGGTTCTTTACCCCGACCTTCGAAAACTACAAATCCATATTTGAAAATAGAAATGCTATTAACTATTTGAAGAATAGTTCGATTGTTGTCGTGCTGACTACCCTATTCTCTATTTTCATTGGAGGTTTGGCGGCTTACGGATTTGCCAGATTTGAATTTAAGAAAAAGGAGAACCGGGCGTTCTGGGTGCTCAGCCTGAGAATGCTTCCACCTATGGCGTCGGTGATTCCTATCTTTGTAATGGCCAGCTTTCTAGGACTGCTGGATACTCATGTGGTGCTTATTGTTTCTTATATGCTTTTTAATATTCCGTTTACGATATGGATGATGCGCAGCTTCTTCGAGGAGATTCCCGTGGCGCTGGAGGAGGCGGCCTTTGTTGATGGTGCTTCACGGTTTCAGGTGTTTATTCAGGTGATTTTGCCGCTGGCTCTGCCCGGACTGATTGCGACTTCCATATTTTGCATTATTAATTCCTGGAATGAATTTGTATTCGCCTTGTTCCTGACAAGCTCGGATGCAAGCACTTTACCAACCACGGTCACTTTGTTCTTATCTGTCAGCGGCGTGGTATGGGGTGAAATGTCCGCCATTGGGATTGTAACGATTATGCCTGTGTTAATCTTTGCGATGGTTGTGCAGAAGTATATGATCCGTGGACTGACCTTTGGCGGCGTGAAATAAAGGATTCTAATAGGGTATGAAGGGTGATGGAAACATGACGGTTATTAAAATGGGTATAGTAGGAGCAGGAACCTGGGGAGAAACCCATGCATTTATCTATAATGATCATCCCGGTGCGGAGGTGACTGCCGTATGTGATATGAACATTGAACGGGCGAAAGCGCTGGCCGACAAGTTCAATATCCCTGGCAATCATGTCTTTACGGATCATAAGGAGATGCTTCGCAGTGCAGACATCGATGCTGTTGCCATTGTAACCCCCGACTTTGCCCATACGAGGATTGCGGTGGATTGTGCGAATGCCGGTAAGCATTTTATCATCGAGAAGCCCCTGACGACCAGCCGCGAGGAAGCTGACGAGATCGTAGAGGCGGTGGAGCGGAACAATGTGCGGATGATGGTCGATTTACACAGCAGATGGAGTCCGCTCGTGGCAATTCCCAAGAAGAGTATTGTTGATGGTGATATCGGCAAGCCATATAGCGCTTATTATCGGCTGAATGATATTAAATGGGTTGCGACGGACCTGCTTCCTTGGGCGGCCAAATCTTCTATCCTCTGGTTTCTGGGCTATCACAGTGTAGACGTTCTGCGCTGGTTGTTTGATGATGAGGTTGAACGCGTCTATTCCGTCTCCCGTGAAGGCGTACTGCAGGGCGAGGGTGTGGATACGGTGGACATCTATCAGACGATACTGGAATTCAAGAATGGTGGCATTGCCACGATGGAGAATGGTTGGATTACCCCGAACTCTAATCCGAATGTAAATGATATGAAGTTGAACATCACGGGAACCAAAGGCATGTTCAATATTGATCCAACGCATAGCCAAATGATGGAGCGGTTCACGGAAATGAAGGCAGACCGCCCGGATCTGCTTGTCCGGCATTTTATCCATGGCAAGCCCAAGGGGTTTGCTTACGAGAGCATCCGCCATTTTATAGACCATTTGATATCGGGGGAACCCTTCTATGTCTCGATGGAGGACGCCTACAATACAACAATGGTTATTCTCGCCATTATGGAATCTGCCAAGACCAGAACTCCTGTGAATGTTGTGTATTAAATAGTACCGGAAAAATATGAAGACCCTGCTGACACTCCTTACGGGACTGTCAGCAGGGTCTTCTTCCTGTTGAGAGGAGCTATGAATACAGGTTGCAGATGCGTTCCACACTTCTACATAAAATCAAAAAAATAACGGATCACATGGAAAAACACCGGCGAGGTGTAGGCCAGACTGTCCACGCGGCTGAGGTAGCTTTTCTGCAGGGCTGCGAACTTGTCGTCATCCCCGATGAGCAGATCGCGCTTCAGTACGGACACCGTCAAGCTGCCGAAGAATCCGGCCAGGCTGATCAGCACGCCGGAGAAGAACCCGAATACCGGGGTCAGCGGCGTCAGGTAAGGGTAGATCAGATATGAGACTCCGGTAGTGACCGCAAATGCACAGGCGAAGCCTTCCCAGGTCAGATTCGGGTTGGCGGTCGGCACGACCTTGCGCTTACCGAAATAGATCGAGGCCAGGTAGTGTACGGCATCATTCAATTGGGTCAGCACTACCAGGAACAGCACGAGCCCTGCGCCGTACTCCGGTGTGGCAAACTGGAAGTAAGCCAGATGGCTGAGACCGAAAACCATGAGCATCAGCCCCCACTGGGTGGCGCTTACGCTCCGCAGGAAGCCAAGGGTGCCTTTGTTGATCAGCCGGGGCAGCGGCAGGAGCAGGAAGACGTACACCGGAATGAAAACGATGAACATGCCGTACCATTCGATATAGATCCAGTAGAACTGCAGCGGAATGGACAGGTAGGCCCACAGGAACAGCCTCCGGTCCGCTTTTCGCGTACGGATCATGGAGAAATATTCTTTCAGTGCGAAGAAGGCAAGCACCATCAGGGACAGCAGGGATACGACCGGGTTGAATAACGTGGCCAGGCAGAAGATAAAGACCATGCCCCACCAGGTTTTGATGCGGAAGCCGATCCCCGTGTAGTCCTTGTCTTTCTGCAGTCTGCTCACCAGCATGTAGATCAAATGGACCGCGGATAAAGCTGCGAATATAAGTATTAATGTAACCAACGAGCTGTTCAAGCCATCACCAACTTGCTGCAGGATAGGATTCCAACAAAGGGATCATATGTTAGAATAGAAAAAAGCACAAGCTGCATGTTAAATTTTTACACTGCGATAAGGGGATATTCTGTACATGGAAGCAGATCATTCGGTCTTTATTTTGCTTACGAATACGGGAACGCTGTTTACAAAACTCATTCAAGGTTATACCAAAGCACCCTACAATCACGCCTCAATCGCGTTTGACCGGGAGCTTAAGGAGCTGTACAGCTTCGGCCGGAAGAATCCGAGCAATCCCCTGAACGGCGGTTTTGTGCATGAAGATCTGCGGACAGGCACCTTCAGCAAGTATCCGGATACCACCTGTGTAATCTATGAGCTGCATGTCTCTGAACGCGAGGTGGAGAAAATGCGGCGGGTCCTGCACGTTTTTATCCGCAGCCGCCAAAAGTACCTCTACAATATGCTGGGGGTCATCGGCATCGCCCTCAAGGAGCCTGTTGAATTCAGCAACTCCTATTTCTGCTCGCAGTTTGTTGCGGAAATTCTGGACCGTTCCGGCATCAAGCTGTGGAACAAGCTGCCCGCACTCGTCACCCCGGATGATTTCCGGCAGAGCGACCGGCTGGAGCTGATCTATCAAGGGAAGCTGAGAGAATATGCGCCTCGGCAATAATTGCCCGTCAACCCTTCTATAACCGGTTCTTCTCCATCCATGCAGTGGCCCAGTCCACCAGAGGACGCTGCTCCATAAACCGGATTTCGGCCTTTCCGGCCTGATGAACCTTGAGGTTCATTTCTTTATCGTATTCTTCGCCCAATCGGATAAAATCCTCGTCGTTCACAGCCTGGGTTTCGTAAGTCACCCACTTGCGTCTGCCCTCCACCATGACCGCACTGCTGTCATAGACCCGCTTCTTGGCGGGGAAATCAGCCCGGGCTTCTGCCAGATGCAAGGATGTGTTTTTATCATGGCCGACGCCTGCCAAGAGAACATAACCATTTAAATGATACAGCTTATCCAGCGGTGAGCCAATCCCAAAAATATTGCTGAGGTCATGGTTTTGCGTCAGATATTCCGCATGTTTGCCCACGGCGGCGACGGAGCGTGCGGGATGGTCTGATCTTGCGGCCCCCGGCCATTTGCGGAACATTTCCGCCACCACGCCCATCCCTATTGCCGGAGTAATTTCTTTATCATAGGCAGGCCAATGCTGCCGGATCATCGGCCACCATTCGGCGGACTCTTCCCAGTGGACGCCAGTTGAGGGATCGAGATTTTTCCAGGTCTGGGACGGCATCATCAAGGTTCCTTCTTCGCCCACAATCTCAAGCAGAGCACGGATGAATGTTTCGGCTCCGCCGATAATAAAACCAAACTTGCTTAAGGATGTATGCACCAGGATGTGCTGTCCTTTGGTTAGCCCGCAGCTGGTAAATTGCTTGATCAAATCCTCTTTCGTAAAGATCATTCTGGTTTCATTGCTTCTGGTCAATGTGGACCTCCACCTTTTCATCAGAATAAGACAACCCCGCTGCAAGCAGCGGGGTTGTCTCCAGCGTAGCCAGGGATCAGTGCCCTTGAATTAATTATCCATACTATACCAGCCGGATTCATTTACGGCAATAGCGGACAAGCCAATTTTAGGCATTGGCATGAAAACGGATACAGACCGGTATCATAATGAATCCGGCACCACCACGCGAATATGGCGGGGAAGGACGCTCAGCCTGATCGGCAGAGCCGGTCCTTCTTCACCGTCCACATTGGTTCGTACGGTATCCGATGAGCTTATTGTGACTTCGCCCGCGGTGAAATATTCCACGTCCTTATGGTTCTTCAGATTGCCCAGCAGTACGGAAAGGCTGACTGTAAGCGTGTTGAAGAAATGAAGATCCTTAATGATGTAGCAATGAATCAAGCCGTCGTCGACAGCGGCTTCGGGAGCCAGTTTCTCGAAGCCGCCTACCGAGTTGGTCAATGCGGCGAGGAAAAGCGGAGTCTCCCCCGCCCAGGTCTCCCCGTCATGCTGTATGGTGAGGGGGTGGGATGCATTGCCTGCAAGCTCTTTGATGCCCTCCTTGAAGTATGCCAGCGCGCCGAGTCTGGACTTGTCATCCGAAGATACGGAGGTGAGCGATTCAGCAAGCTTCCCTGCGGCGACCACGTTGATGAACAGGCCGTTGTTCAGCCTGCCTGCGTCCACTAGCTGTACCCGGGTGGAAGCCAGCGTCCGGACGGCTTCTTCGGGAATCAGCGGGATCTGCAGCGCGCGGGCGAAATCATTCACCGTGCCGAGCGGAATAATCCCCAGCTTCGGCTGATGTGCCTGGCCGGAGAGGCCGTTGATCGTTTCATGAAGCGTGCCGTCCCCGCCGATGGACACGATCATGTCGGCCTCCGCTTCGCATGCAGCGATGCTGTAACCGGTGGCATCGCCTTCTTTTTGCGTCTCCTTGACCGTAACTTCATAGCCATGACTCTGCAGCAGCTCTTCCACACTCCTGAGATAGTCGAGCGCTTCCTCCTTGCCCGAAGAGGGGTTAACAATGATCGTGGCCTGCGTCATATACAGTTTCCTCCCTGTTTGCAGATGTGTTGTACTTACCATTACCCCAAAGGAAGCCGTTGAACGATAGCAGACGCGGCGTCAGCGCGCAATATGTACAATCCGGTTGCGCCCTTTATTTTTGGCCTGATAGAGGGCCTGGTCCACATCTTCAAAAAGATTGCTGTTCAGCGAGAAATCATTGATAGTCAGGAGCCCCATGCTGATTGTAACCGTTACCGGATCGGCAGCATTGGCAATCGTGATCTGGTTCATTTCCACCGTTGCCTTGAGTTGTTCGGCTACATGCAGTGCCTCGGCTTCACGGGTATCTGGCAGATAGATAATGAACTCTTCTCCCCCGTACCGCGCTAAAACGTCAGTTTGGCGTAATTCCTGCTTAAGCACCTCCACCGTCTGGCAGATCACTTCATCCCCGGCCAAATGGCCGTAAGTGTCATTCACATTCTTAAAGAAATCGATATCCAGCAAAATAAGCGCGAAAGGAATGTGCTTTTCCCTGTTCAGGATCACTTCGTCTTCAAGCTGCTGCGTCAGATAATGGCGGTTATAGCAGCCGGTCAGGCTGTCGGTGATGGCCATTTGCTGCAGCTGACGGTTCGTCTCAGACAGCTCTTTTTGCACGGCAATCAATGAATGGTTGCGTTCCTGAAGAACCCTATTCTGTTGATGGGTTTCATGGATCAGCCTCTGCAGCTCCGTAATATCCTGGAACGTGACGATCCGACCCGCCCGTAACCCGCCGACCATAATGGGCGTTGCCTGAATTTTAAGATAACGCCGGATAACCGTATGGAGGATTTCAATTTCCATTCTCTCCAGCGGCCGTTCATGGTATCCCGATATAAACGCTTCAATCGCAGGCGAGCTTTCCGGAAAAATAATCCTGATATCGAACCGCTCCCCCCGGTGCAGATGCATATGGGGACCCAAGAAACGGTTAATCTCGACCACGTTGTCATATTCGTCAAGTACAAGGATGCCATGTCCGATCGTATCCATCACATCCTGATGGGCTATGGTCGCTATATCAAACACTTTGTCGCGGTTAATGGAAACCACAAAAAAGACAGCAGACAGTAAAATGCCCAGCGAGGTCATCCCCGGAATCACCGGCAGATAGGGGTCCAGGACCACATTCAGCACAATATCCAGCAGGATAAACACGGTTACCGCAAGAATCCCTTTCAGCACAAGCATCATTTGCTTTCGCACGCGGGGAGCCAGTTCCTGGACCAGGGCTGTAGAGATGACGTACAGTGAGATAACCGCCTGAATGATGATTACGGCTATGAAGAGCCAGAAGAGAGGACCATAGGTTCTTTGAATATATTCCTCATTTACCGGCTGCACAAACCAGCTGTTGGGGCTGAATAGAATACAGGCTGCCGAAAAAATAGCTGGAGCCGACAGCAGCAGCAGCATTTTCCGCCGCAGAAACCGGGTTTGTCCGGTCAACAGAATGGTGAAAAAGACCCAGCCCGTACTGAGAAGCGCCGAATCTACGAATGCAGCCTTAACATAAAATAATTGATATATGGGATTATCGGTAGTTTTGATGGCAAATTGGCAGAAGGGCCAGATCATCATTGTGAAGTGGAAGGCTAAATAGACTTTGTGCAGATTCGTGATGTTAACCGAAACGAAAATATAGACGAAAAGTGCAAACAGAACGAAAAATAAAATCAGATCAATCCATACCACAAAACCCAACAAGTTACACCTTCCTGCTATTATTAGTCAATTATGCATGGTTTTTGGGCCTAAAGTCTTGTATCTTGCTTCTAATATATAATTAGCTTGCCAAGAATACAACCACTTTGCAAGGCGCGGCAGGAGGAGCTGGAGGGGGTGAAAGTAAAATAAGCTGCCCCGTTAGACCGGGAACAGCTTATTCTGACAATGAGTGCAAGCGGCATAGGAGACAGCCGGATTGCCTTACCGGAGCTTAGTGCAGATTGGCATCCAGCCAGGGCTTCAGAAGGGGCAGGACATGCGCCGGCTGCATCGCCTGGGTATGATCCAGTCCCTCAAGCACCGCCACATCCCAGCCTAGCGCTTCGAGGGCAGACCGCTCTCTGATAAGCGGTCCGGCGATATCGACCCGCACGGCTCCCCAGCGTTCGCCATACTCGATAAGATCGGCGCTGCCGGCAAAGCAGAGGCGGGGGCAGGTGATCCGTTCCTGGGCCGTCCGGTCATTGAATGCCTGAAGCGCCTGGTACAACGTGACGAACTGTTTGGTCTGCGCCTCGCTCATCGTGACTTCAGCCTGTGACCAGTCGAATTCATCAGCGTTCTCGTCCCATGTGGCGGGGGAGGGGTCCGGGTTCTTCTGTGCCGAGACAGAGAGATGATAGGCAGCCATCGTGACCTTCAGCATTTCCTTATACGGACCGCTGACAGGCGGGAAGCCGCCCATCACAAGCGCCGATAGCCGGTCTGTGCGCAGGGCCAGCTGCATGCCGGACAAGGCCAGCCAGGAATAGCCGTAATAGGCGAATTGCTGCGCGGAAGTCGCATCGGCGATGGCCAGAAAGTCGCTGGACAGGTTATCCGGCGTCAGGGTATCGGGCTTGGCGCAGCTTTGAACATGGCCTTCATAATCGAAGGCGATGACCCGGCAGCTGCTGCTAAGCTGGTCAATCAGGGAGCGTCCGAGCGCCGGATCAACGCCCCACTTCATCATCTCGTCTGCCTGTGGTCCATCTATGGGCCGGGGGTTCACCGGAAGCAGCAGGCAGGGGCCTTCTCCTTGAATCTCCACCTCGATCCAGCTTGCATCATGCATTTGTACTCTAAGCATCGTTAGCCTCCTAATTCAGCATTTTGTTCATAAATCCTGTATATCTATCAATATATAACATTGATGCAAGTGGGAAGGTTCTGCCGATAAAGACCTGAGTATACTTGAGAAATCCGGTTACAGGTTTGTTAAAGCACTTAAAGGTTTTATGTGAAGGTTTGCAGGCGGTGCGGGTCTTTGGTAGGTTAGTATCATGCAGACTGCGGGTAACAGGAGGTGATTGCAATGCAATATTACAAGCCGGTTGAGATTGCATCGGTGCTTGGCATCAGTACCAGCGCTTTGCGGCATTATGAATCCTGGGGTGTGGTTCCTGCGCCGGAACGGGCAACGAATGGCTACCGTATGTATACGGAGCTGCATCTGGCCTACTTTCGCTGTCTTCGCGCCATGATTCCGGGGTTTGGCTACAAGATAACCTATGATGTGCTGCGCAACATCCAACAGGGGGACATGGATCAGGCCTTGTGGCTTGCAGGGGCAGAGCAGGCCAGGTTACAGGAGGAAAAAGCTGCTGCCGATCAGACGCTGGCGCTGCTGCAGGACCCGGAGATTAGCTCCATCAAAGGCAGACCCGTCAGCCACCGGATGTCAATCGGAGAAGCAGCAGCGATTGCGGGAGTTCAGCCCTCGGCCATTCGCCACTGGGAAAAGGAGGGGCTGCTGACTCCGCTAAGAAACCCGGAGAACGGCTACAGAATGTACACTGCGGTGCATTTAAGGCAGATTCTGCTGATCCGCACCTTGAGACGGACGGTATATTTTCTGGAGAGAATGAAGGAGCTTGTGGAAGCTGTGGAGCAGCACAGCCTGGAAAAGGCCAAAGAGGTAACCGAGCACGCGCTGGGCCGCATTCATCAGCGCAACCGCCAGCAGTACAGCGGCGTGCATCAACTGATGGAGCTTTGCGCTCAGGCGGGACTATTGAGGCCGGAGGATGCAGCCTCCCCATCCATGTCGACGTATCAAGGGAAGGAGAGGTGAATGCGTAGAAGTGGATAGTTACTCGGCAGGCCATACCAACACTTGTCCGCGAAAGGAACACACATCAGAACCTTCTACGAGAAAGTATGGCTGAGCTGGAAGGGTTGACAGTATATTATTTACAAATTATAGCACCTGTAGTATAATATGAATAACAGATCTCGCCACGCATACCTATTCAAGGTTGCGCACCAGGGCGAGACAATTTTTTTATATGGAGAAATTTATGATTCGTATATCCCATAGTCATAAACCATCTAAGACAGTTGAAGAACAATTGCAGATTTTTCAGTCCAGAGGCTTAATAATTGAAGATGAAGAGAACGCAAAGGAAATACTTAGTCGTATAAGTTACTACAGGTTTACTGCATATACTTTGTCGCTGAAAACCAATGATAAATTCTACGATAATGTTACCTTTAATCATATTTTTAGGCTGTATGAGTTCGATCTGAAATTCAGGTTGTTGCTAATGGAGTTAATTGAAGTTGTTGAGGTATCAATGAGAACTCACATTTCATTAGTTTTTGCTGAGAAATATGACGGTATGGGATATATTGATTCGGCTAATTTTTATGATTCCTTGAAACATGCAGATTTTATTAATGAATTAGAGAAATTACTTAAGCAATCCAAGGATGTTTTTGTGAAGCACTATTATGATAAGTACGCAGGAGAATTTCCTATTTGGGTAGCAATTGAGGTAACGACTCTTGGCATCTTATCTAAACTATTCAAAAACTTGAAGAAAAGCGATAAAAATGATATTGGAATGAAATTTTACTCAGGACTATCGGGCGAATTTATCGCAAGTTGGTTACATGCAATAAGTAATCTCAGAAATATCTGTGCGCACTATGGGCGTATATATAATAGGAATTTTCCAATTGCTCCAAAGTTATTTGCTCGAGACAAGAAAGGTATTATTGATAATAACAAGGTATATGCAATAGTCTACAATATGAAATATCTGATCAGTGACAAAAAGTATTGGAACAGTTGGGTTGAAAGATTAAGATCTCTGATAGATGAATATTCCGAGGTCGATCTTAGGCTGATAGGTTTTCATCAAAACTGGTACAATTTAATAAAGAAGTAGAGCAGACTCTGATAGGGTCTGCTCTTTTATTTTCTGAGTTAACTTTACTATGTGTACGTCAATCCTGCCCATTTCGCTCAAACAAAGCATATCCCGATTTTTAGTTGGGACGAATATTCTGCCAGCTGATTTGACCTGAAGCCAATAGAGCGTTAACAATTCAATGTTACGATGGAAAGACGCGCCCTGAATGAGGCGGAGAGTACCGGGAGAGGGAGGAATTTAGGTATGGAGACGGGAAGTCAGAGGCCGGTGGAAGCTGGCGGGACAAAGGGCAAAGGGGCAGCTCTGCTGGAGGTACTGGGTGTCTCCCTGAAGCTCGGGCTCACCTCCTTCGGAGGGCCGATTGCCCATCTGGGGTACTTTCATAATGAGTATATCCGCCGCCGGAAATGGATGGATGAACGCAGCTATGCCGATCTGGTGGCGCTCTGCCAGTTTCTCCCCGGACCAGCGAGCAGCCAGGTGGGGATTGGCATCGGTGTGGTCAGGGCCGGCTTGCTTGGGGGATTCATAGCCTGGCTGGGATTCACTTTGCCTTCAGTGATCGCTCTGGCCGTGTTTGCTTTAGTACTGCAGGGCGTTGACATCGCTGGTGCGGGCTGGATTCATGGACTGAAGATTGTAGCGGTGGCGATTGTGGCGCAAGCGGTGCTGGGAATGGGGCAAAAGCTTACACCGGACAGAGGAAGAGTTACCATTGCGGTGATAGCGGCAGTTTTTGCGCTGTCCTGGCATGCTGCCTACGCTCAAGTTCTAATCCTCGCAGCTGCCGGAGTGATCGGCCTTTGGTTGTATCGGGGTCAACCGGACCGGGGGCCTGACCTGCCTATCCGGATCAGCCGGACCGTTGCCGTCAGCTGTCTGGCGTTGTTTTTCCTTCTGCTTATAGCGCTTCCTCTTCTTAGAACGTCTGCAGGTGCTGGGGAATTTGCGCTTTTCGACAGTTTTTACCGTTCCGGTTCACTGGTATTTGGTGGAGGACATGTTGTGCTTCCGCTTCTGGAACATGAGGTTGTACCTGCCGGATGGGTCAGCCGGGAGGACTTTCTGGCCGGCTACGGAGCGGCACAAGCCGTTCCGGGGCCGCTGTTTACCTTTGCCAGCTATCTCGGGATGATGGCCGCAGGGTTCAAAGGCGGCATCATTGCGACGCTGGGCATCTTCCTGCCTGCATTCCTGCTGGTCATCGGTGCGCTTCCTTTCTGGAATGGGCTTAGAAGCAGTCCGAACGTTCAAGGGGCGCTCGCGGGCATCAACGCTGCTGTGGTGGGAATTCTGCTGGCAGCTCTATATGATCCGCTGTGGACCTCCGCCATTCTGAAGCCGCTGGATTTCGCGCTGGCCGCAATCTTGTTTGTGATGCTCTTTTTCTGGAAGCTCCCGCCTTGGGTGATTGTTCTGGCCGGTGCTGCGGGAGGAATGCTGATACAGCTTATCTAGACTATGTTCACAAGAGCGGTTTTTCGTACACATCCACCTCATTGCCGCGCTGATCTTGAGTGCTTTTGACGATGACATAGCCGTTCTTCTGCCAAAAGGCTGCGCCAGCCAGGTTCTCCAGCTGAACAGCCAGTCGGACCTGCGCTGCATTTTCCTGTCTCAATCTCCGTTCCAGAGCATTCAAAGCGATTGAACCAATCCCCCGCCCGGCGCAGCCGTGATGAAGAACAAAAAGACCGATCCAGCAGTGCTTGTCACCAGGATGGCTGGGCAGATAGGTAATGATGCCAATGTGCTTACCCTTTTCCACAATGAGCAGCATTTTCTCCCCCATCTCCTCCAGATTCTGCTTGTTCTCCTCGCGGATTTCCTCCGGGGTGAGATGCTCTTTATGCTGCACCATCAGATTGAACGTGGGCTGGGAGTTAAGAATTGCGGCCTGAAGCTCTACACTTTCTGCGGACATTGGGTCCGGTACGGCTTCTAAAATGATCATTAGTTACACCTTCCTTAAGTAAAAAGGGATTTGAATAGCAGATAATTCAATATATATCTAATTAGATATTAATTTAATTTACGTGTAAGTTCAAGTGGTATGCTACAATAAGAAGAATTTATGAGACGATGCTGTCGATAAGGAATGGAGAATGTGATCATGAATGAATTGCCAAACTGCCCGCAGTGCAGCTCGGAGTACACGTACGAGGACGGGATGCTGCTGGTTTGCCCGGAATGCGGACATGAGTGGGCGCAGAGTGCGGGAAATGCAAGCAGTGAGGAGAGCAAGGTAGTGCGGGACGCCAATGGCAATATTTTGAATGACGGGGATTCGGTTACTGTCATCAAGGACCTAAAGGTCAAAGGCAGTTCCTCCGTGCTGAAGATCGGTACCAAAGTGAAGAACATCAGGCTGGTCGAGGGCGATCATGATATTGACTGCAAAATCGACGGTTTTGGAGCCATGAAGCTCAAATCCGAATTTGTCAGAAAAGCATAATTGCATAATAAAATACGCTCGTATGGGGAGAACAGCTGTGATTTGGATGGCGGCTGTTCTTTTTTTCTGTTAAAGAGACATTTGCTGCATCTCGCCCCTATCGTACACAAATGCAGGTGATATCTTACTTGCGCTTGACTACTGTTCAAGCTCATTGTAAAATATAACTAGTTAGTTATAAAAGGAGGTAGCAATCATAGTATCAGCAGAGGGCAAACGAAGTTCGAAAATTTACGATGCCGCCCGAACCCAAGGGATCATCCTTGACGCTGCCGAGAAGATATTTGCCGAGCTTGGCTATTCGGCGGCACGGATTGATGTGATTGCGAAGGCGTCCGGGTACAATAAAAGCCTGATCTATCAGTATTTTGGCGACAAATTGGGTCTTTATACAGAAGTGGTCAAACGTGCGGATCAGATTGGCGAACAAATTACAGGCTCGTTTATTGCCGAATTATTGAAGAACGAGAAGCTTGTAACAGACCCTGCGGCGTTTAAGAGTTTTTTGGAAGCTATGACCCGTGAAATGGTATCCTTCCTTCTGGAGCATCCGAGCTATCTGAAAATTCTATTCTGGGAAGCCGCCGATGATTGGAAGACATGGAATCAAATCACCTACCGTCCGGACGATGGCACCCAGTTAAACGATTTGGCCATAGCCGCCAAGAAGAGCGGAATCCTCCGGCAGGATTTGGCCCCCGAGCTGTTTCCCATTCTGATTATGAATGTGACCACAGCTACCCTGCAATACACCTCGCGGTATGAACATTTGCTGGGTAAAAGGGACTCACCGCAACTAAAAGAGCGGTTGATTGAACAGATTGCAAAGTTTATCATCCATGGTGTAATGGAGCCGTCATTGCTGTAGGAGGCGGCTATTTTTTTAGAGAAAATATAAACAACTAGTTAGTTTTAAAATAGAATGGGAGTGATTGAATGGGCGCAATGATTCAGACATAAGGATTGACCAAGCATTTTGGGAGCAACCATGCTGTGAATGGACTGTCGCTGGAGGTGAACCAAGGAGAGATCTACGGATTTCTGGGGCTGAACGGAGCAGGTAAAACGACAACCATCCGTATGCTGCTGGGTATGATCCGGCCTGATTTGGGGTCCTCATATGTGTTCGGAGAGCGGGTCGATGCCGACAGCCATAAACTGTGGGCTAGTGTAGGCTACATGGTGGAAACACCGTACTCCTATCCTGAACTTACCGTCCGCGAGAATCTGGAGATTATCCGCAGGCTGCGGGAGAGGAGAATACACATTTACAATCTCTAAGCCGCATCCTTCCCTATCTCACTGGTGGCATTGGCATCGTAGGAACCTTAGGCTGGTGGCGGTATGCCGATCAAAAGTAAATCAGCCGGAATCTTATCATTAATGGAGGGGAATAGAATGGAGAAGATACCAAAGGGAACAATTCTAATCATGGCCATTTTAATTATCGGGTCTATGGTGGGACTGCTGAATCAATCCTCACTCAATACGGCACTCCCGAATATCATGGGGGATTTCGGGCTATCAACAAGTACAGCCCAATGGCTTACAACGGCTTTTGCACTGGTTACCGGGATTGTTGTCCCGATTACGGCTTTTCTTATTCAGAGATTCACAACCAAACAAGTATTTGTCTTTGCCATGGGAATGCTTACTGCTGGAACGCTCCTGTGCGCGGTTTCACCTAACTTCGGGCTGCTGCTCACCGGAAGAATGGTGCAGGCGGTTGGAGTGGGGATCATGCTTCCCTTGGTGCAGACGCTGACCTTCATCCTGATCCCGGTTGCCAAACGGGGGTTCACGATGGGAATGATTGGGCTCGCTATTAATTTCGCTCCGGCCATCGGACCTGTGCTGAACGGCTGGCTTGTAGAGGATCATTCCTGGCGCTTATTATTCTATGCTCTGTTTCCTTGCGCTCTATTGATTACCATCGTTGGATTATTTTTCGTTAAGAATGTTACCCCGCAGGTGAAGAGCAAAATAGATGCGTTATCCATGACGCTGTCCTCTCTTGGGTTTGGCGGCGTATTGTATGGGTTCAGCGTCTCCGGCAGCAAAGGGTGGGGGAGCACAGAAGTTCTGATTTCTTTGGTCATCGGGTTCATTGCACTTGGCCTGTTTGTATGGCGGCAATTGACCATGGAGAATCCCCTGCTGGAAATAAGAGTATTCACAAGCCCAGCTTTCACAATGGCTACAGTAATCAGTATGATCCTGATGATTATCATGCTGAGCGCCCAACTGCTGCTGCCTCTCTATATGCAGACGATGCTTGGTTATTCATCGCTCAAATCAGGCCTCATGCTGCTGCCCGGTGCGATTCTCATATGCGTTATGTCACCTGTAGCCGGGAAGCTTTTCGATAAATTGGGTGCCCGGATGCTGGTCATCACAGGGCTAAGCTTAACGGTAGTCTCCACCCTGCTGTTCACTAATTTAACGGAGAATACCTCATATGCCTTTTTGATGATCGGCTATTCCTTGCGGATGATTGGAGTCAGCCTGACCCTGCTGCCGGTCATAACCAGCGGTATGAATTCACTGGCGCCTGATCTGATCCGGCATGGGATTCCCGTTAACACCACTCTGCGGACAGTAGCCGGCTCCATTGGAACAGCGCTGCTTGTGACCATAATGACCCATAGCGGCGGCGGGCTGGGACAAACGAGTGATGTCCACGGCTTAATACACGGGATGAATGTGGCTTCAATGGTAACCGCCGGGAGTGCCGTTATTGCGCTGATCCTGGCCTTCTTTATCAAACGCAAGGAAGCTCCGGTCAAGAGTCCGGCGAACAGTATTCCGGTAAAATGATGTTAATTCCATGTTGGTTTACCTCAAGTAAAATACCTTTTCCTTCAGCAGATCGAGCGCCCGCTCGATCTCTTTGCGCTGCTCTTCTGTTAAATCCCCGATCCGTTCGGTGAACCGGATAGCGATATGCTGAAACGCTTCGTTCATCATGGCCTCTCCGGCGGGGGAGAGGGTAATCCCCTGCTTGCGGCGGTCGGCAGGATCGGTGATTTTGTCGCATAGCTGCTTCTCGCTGAGCTTCTTCAGCTCACGGCTGGTGTTCGGCATCGACATATGCATGCAATCGCTGATCTCGCTGAGGGTGACGGGCTGGCTGACGGCGATATATTCGAGAATTTTATATTGAAGGGGGGTCAGTGCTTCGGGTTTGATATCTTTGCTGATATCACTTGTAATTTGATGGACGGCGGTCGTAAAAGCTACAAATTTCTGAAATAATTCGTTGTCCATAAAGTTCACCTCAAAAGAAACCTTAACAAAAACATTATCAAATAACAATTATCATTTGACAACTAAAATAAAACCGTGATACCCTTTCGTTATCAAATGATAATTAAAGGAGTGGCGGCATGAATACATTGGTTATCTACACCCATCCGAATCATCAGAGTCTAAACTATGCCTTTTTACAGGAGGTGCTTCGGGGGAGCCGGGAAAATGCGAAGGTAAATGAGATTCAGGTGCTTGATTTGTATGAGGAGGGATTTAATCCGGTGCTGGTATTTAATGAGCATAAGCGGAGAAGGGACATGCACAGTGATCCCGCACTGGCTAAATACAGGGAGCAGCTGCTGTGGGCGGATAAGATCGTACTGGTCTACCCCATCTGGTGGGGGCGGCCGCCAGCTATGCTTATGGGGTATATTGACCAGATGTTTGCCTCGGGGTTCGCATACCGGGATAAGGGCGGACTGCTGCCGGAAGGGCTGCTGAAGGGGAAGTCGGTAGTGTGCATTTCCACCATGCAGGGTCCAACCCACTATCCGCTGCTGATGCTGCATAATGCGCACAAGGTATTAATGCGCAAGGTGCTGTTCAACTTCGTGGGCATCCGCAAAGTTAAGTTCTTTGAGTTCGGCAGCATGGAGAGCAAGCGGGGCAAGCACGCCCAGAAGCTGGAGCGGATCTACCGGTATTTCCAGACAGCTAATTAGTACGGTTTTCGACCACCCAGTCGATCAGTTTGCGGGCAATGCTGACAGGGGACGGAATGACAGGCAGGCGGTCCAGTTCGAACCAGTCGGCATGATCCAGCTCCTCCCCATCCACAGTAATTTCTCCGCTCTCATACTCGGCCAGAAAGCCTACCATCAGAGAGTGGGGAAAAGGCCACTGCTGGCTGGCAAAATAGCGGATATTCTTGACCTTGATGCCGACTTCCTCCATAGTCTCACGCTGTACGCAGTCCTCCAGCGTTTCGCCCGGCTCCACGAATCCGGCAATCAGCCCGTACATATTGTTCACAAAATGCGGGGAGTGTGCGAGCAGAATCCGGTTGTCCTTAAGAATCGCGGTAATGACCGCCGGGGCAATCCGGGGATAGCTGACCAGTCCGCAGGCCGGACAACTGCGTGAGTGCTCGGTCTGAACCAGCTCGGTAGCGGTCCCGCATCTGCCGCAGAACTGGTGGGTTTCATCCCAGGCCAGCATCTGAATGCCCTTGCCTGCGAGATGGAACAGATCTTCATCCAGAGATTCATACAAGGAGCGCAGCGGGCGGAAAGCCATCCCTTCGGGCTCAGGCGTTTCTGCCTGGACCTGTGCGGCGAAGCAGGCGATCCCTTCAAAGGTTCCCAGATACAGGGTTCTTAAGGGAGTCATGGATATCTGCTCAAGCGCAGGTATGAATGGGATGCCGGTGATCCCGGCGTTTTCGGTAACCAGCAGCCTGCCGGAATGAAAAATCAGCCAATAGGCGGAGCCGCTGAACTCTAGCGGTGGAGTGACGGCAGGAATATATCGCTTGTAAATGCTTGCTCTTGGTTTAGACATGGCGCAGAACCTTTCTGATTGCAGATCATTTCTTTTTTCAATTAAGAATAACAAAAACCGGCAATCCTAACAAATATCATGACGGGTCCAGTTTTACAGACCATACGGTGACATGAAAAATAGAAGCGCGCTCTTCAGTGAGCCGTTTTTTTATTTGACATTTCATTATCTTGTAACTATATTAGTTACAGGAAGAAAATCTGCAGCCGCCGCCCCCGGCCCCCGCAGGAACGACTATAAATGATATTTACTTTAGGAGGAAAAGAAATGAAGATTGCATTAACAGGAGCCACCGGACACTTCGGTTCCATCGTGGCCGAAACTTTACTGAAGTCAGTAGCGGCAGAAAACCTGGTAGTCAGCGTCAGAAACCCGGAAAAAGCGGACAATCTCCGCACACGCGGAGTAGACGTCCGTCATGGTGATTTCGACCAGCCGGAGACACTTGATACAGCATTTGCCGGTGTGGACCGACTGCTGATCGTATCGGCTGACGGGGACAACGACACACGGATCCGCCAGCACAAAGCAGCGGTCGATGCCGCAGTGCGCGCGAAAGTCGGCTTTATCGTCTATACCAGTGTCGGTCATGCCGACAGCAGCTCACTTTTCCTGGCACCGGTTCACCGTGCGACCGAGGAGTTCATCCGTGAATCCGGGATTCCGTACTCCTTCCTGCGCAATAACTGGTATCTGGAGAATGAGGTTGGCTCCATTCAGGCAGTTCAAGCCGGAGCCCCATGGGTGACCTCGGCTGGCGACGGCAAGGTGGGCTGGGCAACCCGCCGTGATTATGCAGAAGCGGCAGCAGCTGTATTGGCGGGCGAAGGCCATAAGAATACCGTATACGAATTGTCAGGCACACCGGCAACACAGGCTGAGCTGGCAGCAGTTGTCGGCAAGCTGCTGGGCAAGGAGGTTCCGGTTCAGCAGGTGGATGATGCCGTGTATGCCAATATTATGGCAAAAGCAGGCGTACCGGAAGCTGCACTCCCGATTGTAGTCGCTATTCAACAAGCGATCCGCGAAGGCGCGCTCGACATCGCCAGCAGCGACTTCACGAAGCTGCTGCAGCGCCCGCTTACACCGCTTAGTGAAGGTGTAAAGGATCTGCTCGGGAATTAAGGCCTAAGACAGTGTCCGGCCTTACTCCGCCGGAAGGCGGGCCGGATAAGCATAGTGAGCTTATCCTAATTATAATGAAGAGGCTTCCCGCAGACGGTCAATGGACTGGCGGGAAGCCTTTTTCTATTTAGGAAATTCCGATTTTCTTCTATTGTGGATAATGTGGGTAAGATGTGTATAAGGTTGGGGATAAGTGCTTTTTGATTGAATGCCGTTGCTGGAGCGCTGAAGGCCAGTTTGCCCGGAAACAACGGCAGAAATACCGTTGTTGGAGCGGTGAGGGCCGAGTTCTGAGGGGGTAGCCGGTCTAAATATCCTAATTCCAACTAACAAGTACTTACCGGTTTCTTCGCAGGTGCTAGTTGGAAAAAGGGAACTTATTTTTCCGAAAATCAAGAAATCCTGAGAGTTAAGTGGAAAAAGTAAACTTAATTGGGCTACATTTCTTGCCCAATGGCGAAATGGGCTGAATTAGTGTCCCTTTTTCCACTTCATCTGCCCGAGGATAGGGTACTTCGGCAAATTAGTGTCCCTTTTTCCACTTAAAGAGTTGCCGTAGGATTGACGGGCAATCGTTCTCCAGGTAACGTTAGAACCAAGACGGCTGTGCTGTCCCGTGGAGGACGGCACAGCCGTTTTGGTTCTGGGATTTTTTTACTGAAACTTAGCTGGCGCGGCTTCGAAATAGCCTCCCAGCAGCTCCCGGACCGCTTCAGCAACTGCCGCGCCGTCCCCGGCCTCCAGCCATTCCTGAGGAATCACAGCATAGCTTCCGGAGCTGCCTGTCAGATAGCTGTATATGATCTGGGCTTCATCCAGCTTATGGCGGCTGATTTCACCCGGCTCTCCGTGCGGAGGCTTGCTGAAGCTGTCCTGGACGGCGGCTTGTATGATCCCGCACAGCTGCTCTGCGTTCATCTGCCCGGCGTCCAGCCTGGCGCGGTCCAGAATCTCGCTGCCCCGGATCAGGATCAGCTTGAGCACCTGCTCCTGCATTGGCTCCAGCACCACGATGTTTTTGTTCTGCTCGGTGAAGCCGATCACCTTCTCCTTCTGCAGCAGGGAGCGGACGGCTGTGCAATAATCGCGGTATTTGGCGGCGGTTTCGAACTCGAAATTCTCTGCTGCCAGATCCATCCGCTGCTGAAGCTCCTCCAGAATACGGGGATCATTCCCGTTCAGCAGCCCGGCCACACTGTCTATAATCCCTTCGTACCGCTCCAGAGCCTCCCCGCCCCCGCACATACCGAGGCATAGACCCAGCGAGTGATTAAGACAAAGCGCGTTCCTGGCATGGGGTGTGCTGCAAAGGATTCTCTGGCTTTCTTTAATTCCCTGCACCGCCCGCTCAACCGTGCTTCTGCTGGTATAAGGGCCGAAATACAGGCTGTCCCCATACTCGGCCGGGTCATAGGTCACCGCCAGCTGCCGGTAGGCAGTATCCGTGCGAATCACGATATAGCTGTAGGCGAGCGGGTTTTTCATTTTTTTATTATACATCGGCTTGATTTCTTTGATCAGCTGGCACTCCAGCATGAAGGCTTCAAACTCCGTATCGGTCAGCTTGTAATCGAAGTCCCGGATGTTTCTGACCAGCTGCTTTACTTTAGGGGAATGGCCCTTGGCGTTATAAAAGTAGGACTGGACCCGTTTCTTCAGCTGTTTGGCTTTGCCGACATAGATAATATGGCCCAGACTGTCCTTCATCAGGTAGACCCCGGGAGATAAAGGAAGGGCCGCCACCTTCTCCGCCAAATTCATGAGGTTCACTTCCCAATCGTAGGTTCTTGTATTTTTTAGTATAAACGATCAACGATAGATTCGTCCTCTTCATGTGACATAATCCACAAACCCCCCTGCGGAAACCCTCTATCATAAAATACAGGATAAGATAGAGCTGCAAAGCTGGGGGGCTTTTATGAAATATTCTATCGGAGAATTTGCCTCGATCCTGGGTGTGACGGCGGATACCTTGCGGCTCTATGAGAAGCATGATATTGTGCGCCCGATGAAGGATCAACACAATAACTACCGTTATTTCAGTGATTTGGATGCGAGGAATTTATTGTCGAGCCGGTGGTACCGGAGTATGCAGATTCCGCTGCAGGATGTAGCCGGGCTGATCAACGATGCCCCTGCGGAGCAGGTCATCCAGTCTATTGCCGGCGCACGGCAGCAGCTGGAAGAGGAGATTAAGCGCAGTGTCATGCTGCTGGACAAAATCAATGAGATCCACGCGGAGCTTGGACGGATCGGGGAAGCCCTTTATGCCTGCCGGATCAGGGAAGTGCCAGGCATGTACCGTATTCAGCAGACCGACAAAAATCAGCTGCTGCAGAAGGAGTGTCTGAAACGGACGGTTCAGGCTTGGATGGAGCTGCTTCCCTTCACGTTCTATTCCTTCAGAATCGAAAACCCCGAGAGCGTTCTGGGAACGGAAGAGCTGGAATACAGCTGGGGGCTGGCCCTGCTGGAGACGGATCAGCGGAAGCTGGAGGTCGGCGTGAATGAGAGTATGGAGTATATCGGGCCGTCCACCTGCATATCCGCAGTCATTGCCAGCGCGTATGAGAAGGAGCTTGGCCGGGAGTCCTTTCAATTCATGCTGGATTTTGCCGGGGCAGAAGGCCTCGCCATCACCGGCGATATCCGCGGCAAGATTCTGTTCACCGAACGAATGAGCAGGGGAAATCAAACCTATCTGGAGATCGACATCCCCCTTGAGAATAATTTCACATAACATTCATTGACCTTGGTGCCGCACCAAGGTTTACACTCTGTGCGTAATCCGGCGGTCCTTCCAGAGAGAAAAGGGCTGCATACCAACCATACAGGGGGAGAACCAATGCGCAAGCAAGCACAGAGCAAAATATTCACGTTATCCGTGTGCCTCATCATGATGCTGTCGCTGATCAGCGGCTGCAGCGGCAATAATACTGCTGAACCGGCAGCTTCCGAGCAGCCGTCGGCGTCGCCCGAGGCGACTCAGCAGGCGGGGGATGACAACGGGGTGCCGGCTTCTTTTAAAGCAGGAACCTATAAGGCGGAGGCCGATGGAAAAGACGGAAAAATTCAGGTGGAGGTTACCCTGGATGCCCAATCCACAATCACCGACATCAAGGTGCTCAACCAGAAAGAGACGGCCGGAATCGGCGTTGAAGCGATCAACAAGATCAAGGATGAGATCATCTCAGGCCAGACGCTTGCGATTGATGCGGTCAGCGGGGCTTCCGAATCCAGCGCGGCCATTCTGACTGCTGTTGAGGATGCACTGAAGCAGGCGGGCGGCAACGTAGAAGCATTCAAGTCCCGGAAGGTAGCCAAAGCCGGTGAAGGCAAAACCGAGCAGCTGTCGGCAGATGTTGTCGTTGTAGGCGCAGGGGCATCCGGTGTTTCAGCAGCCGTATCAGCGGCTGACAAAGGGGCCAAGGTTATTATTATTGAGAAAACCGCCACCATTGGCGGAGCAAGCAACCTGTCCTGGGCGGGCAAGTTCTACAATTCCTCGGCTGCGGTCAGCAGCGGGCTTAAAGTGAGTGTGGAAAAGGAAATCTCCGACTGGATTGTGAATAACCACTGGAGAGTCGATGCGGCGGCGATCCGCCAGTATGTAACGAAGTCGGGGGAAACCTATGACTGGCTGAACAAAAAAGGCTACAAAACCACCTTCATCAACTTTGCCGGGGAACAGCTGCATATGCTTCCGGCCTACGAAACCCGCCAGCCCACACTGCGGGCGATGCTGGCAGCTTCGGTGGAAAAGGGCGGCGGACAAGTAATCACCGAAACGACTGCCAAAAAGCTGATGACAGGAGCAAACGGTGAGGTGACCGGTGTAGTTGCCGAGAAAGCAGACGGCACGACGCTTGAAATTACCGGAAAAAGCATTATTATGGCAACCGGCGGCTATGCCGGCAACAAGGAAATGGTCAAAGAGGCCTTCGGTTTTGAAGGTGTCAACGGGGGACTCGGCCAGAATATCGGCGAAGGCCTGAAAATGGCCTGGGATGCCGGAGCCAAGGTTCCTGATAACTTCGGCGGGCAGATGCTGCATCAGACCCTGGCCAGAGCCACGGAGAAGCTGAAGGCTGAATACACGCCGTTCGAAGCCAGCTATCCGCTGATGCTGTCCTACCTGCCTACCCTGATGAATGTCGGTCCTTCAGGAGCGAGATTCAGAGACGAGGCGGCGACGCTCACCTCCGTAGCAGCTGCCAATACCAGTGCTTTTAACGGAGCTTATCATCTGGTCATTATTTCGCAGGCGCAGATCGATGCTCTGAAGGCGAAAGGAATGAACGGTGTAAAAGCACCTTCCCTGCCGGGAATGCCGCCGGAATTCTACGCCACTTTTGCCGATCAGTTCAAGCTGGATACGCCGTGGAAGGATGCGGACAAGGTATTTGAATCCATGGTTGCCAACGGCGATGGCTACAAAGGCAGCACCATTGCAGAGCTGGCCCAGAATGCCGGTCTGGATGCAGAGGTGTTTGCACATGATTTCAACCAATACCAGGAAGCAACGAAGACCGGGGTAGATACCGAGTTCGGCAAAGCAAAGGAATACCTTATTCCTATGGGACAGAGCGGTCCATATTACGCGATCATCGCCGAAGTCAACAATCTGGGTTCGGTCGGGGGATTGCTGGTCAATACCCAGTTCCAGGTGCTGAATGACAAACGTGTGCCGGTCAAGGGGCTGTATGCGGTTGGCCTCGAATCCGAAGGCGTATTGTTCAATGATACCTATGTCGGCAACGGCGTAGGCCTGGGTTATTCCTTCACCTCCGGCCGTCTGGGCGGGGAAGACGCAGCAGCAGGGGCTTTGGCAAAATAAGCTTTAACCTTTTTTATGGAGAGCCCTATAGGAATTGACAGCATTCGACAACATTCTTCTGATAGAAATGGTATGGTGATCCTAAATTTCTCAGGAGGATCTGTGATGAAAAAAGTGTTGGCCAGAATTGCGGTGGCCCTGCTGGTGCTGACCATTGTGGCGATCGTCTTGTGCTTCTATTTTGACCATTTTATGTATGCGTACTCCTTAATTCTGGTGTTGTTCTTCATTTTTGCCGGAATGGGCCAACTGTACAAGCTGAAGAACGATGAGTATATGCACCGTAAATTGAATCAGCGCGATGAGTACGAGGATTATACCCGATAAGAGTATTTTTGCACCATATCCCATTCCAAACGCAATGTTCAAGCCAAATCTCCGGCAATACTCGCTTTTATAGGAGGCTGCCGGGGGTTTTGGCTTTTTTTATTGATGAATGGGAAGGGGCAGGCGGTATAGCGTAATCTCAGTCCGCAAAACCTATGGTCCTGCTCCATGCCGGGCATGCATCTCCGAAGCTTAAGTAATCGTTCTGTCCCGGCCGATATTAAGGATAACTTGCACTTTAGTGAAGAGAGGAGGAATGCTGTGTGTATATTCCTATTACAGGGATCAGCGGAGTTTCTTTGACCCGGCCGCCGCAGCAGCCAGAGAACCATTCGTCCACCCCGGCCTCTGCGCTCAGTTTTAACGAAACCCTGGCGGCGGTCAACGCGGCGACAATGGATCAGGCGGAGCGGCTAAAGCGGAAATATGGAGTTAGAGTGCGGATTCAGGCCGTGTCCAAGGGCGGAAAAGAATTGGAGCATTCCGGGATGAGCGGCGACGAACGGGAAATAATCATTGCGCCCAACATTCTGCAGCAGATGGCTAAGGACCCAGTCATGCGCAATAAAGTGTATGGAACCCTTGATCCATACGTTACTCAAGAACAGACAAGCCAGAATCCATTGCAGCCGCTGAAGGGCGGGAAGGGCTTAAACCACAGCCTGATTGTACATAAGGACGGTTCAGTTGCCCTATGGTCTGCTGCAGCCTCTCCGAGGGAAGCAGAGACAGGCAAGCATTTGGATATGGAGAACCGGAATGAACAAGCAGAGGAAAGCAGGACGGCTGCCGAGAGACGGCATGCCTGGGAGGCGGCCCTCCCGATTTTATCTAAAAATCTGCTTTCGGCTGCAGAAGCCTCTCTGCAAGGACAAGAGCCTGCTGCCAACCCGGTAGACGGAGTAGCTGCCCATGACTGGCTCCACCAGCTTCAACTGGTGCGGGCCAGAAGGTCTAACAAATTGCTGTAAAATGCATGGATGAACAACCGCCTATTCTCCCGCATACCCTATAGGACCAACCTGCAGGGTGAAGAGAGGGCGTGTTCAATAATGGGCATTCAGCTTACTGCGATACATTGGGTTTACCTGACCTTTATTGTGTTCATTATGGTGCTTATGATCCGGCGGCGCGATACGACGATGATCTGTGTGGCCGGGATTTTTGCCTTGGGGTTGCTTGCTGCTGAGTCGCTCAGCGGCTCGGTATCAGGGATTTTTAACTCTTTTGTCTATGCGACCAAGGAACTGCTGGGAACGATCATGATCATATCGATTATTGTGGCCATGAGCCGGATTCTGATGATTACCGGTATTAACGAAACGATGGTTGCCCCGCTTACCCGGTTCATACGCACACCGTGCATGGCGTACTGGGGCATTGGACTGATTATGATGGTCACCTCCTTTTTCTTCTGGCCTTCGCCTGCTGTTGCACTGGTGGGTGCGGTTCTGCTGCCGGTAGCTCTCCGGGTAGGGCTGCCTGCACTTGGGGCAGCGGTGGCGATGAACCTGTTCGGCCATGGAATCGCCTTATCGGGAGATTATATTATTCAAGGGGCTCCGAAGATCACGTCAGATGCTGCGGGTCTTCCGGTGGCCAGCGTGATGGAAGCGAGCATCCCGCTGGTGATTGTAATGGGGCTTGTGACTACAATCGCTGCATTCTGGATGATGCGCCGCGACCGGCAGAACGGCACCTGGAGAGACGGGCTGGTTTCCGTCCAAGGCAGCACAGGCAGGCTGAGGGGACCGGACGCCGCAGGGGGAGAAGAAACGCCTGTTCTGTTGCCTGCCCGTCTCCGCCAAGGGCTCGCCGTTGCCATACCTCTGCTTTTTCTGCTTGATGTGGCGGCGATGTTCGCGCTGAATCTGCAAGGCGGAGACGCGACGGCGCTGATTGGCGGCACCGCCGTGCTCATTCTGATCTCGGTCACACTGCTTGCCCACCGCAATCAGGGGCTGGAAAAGGTCACCTCCTACCTAATTGAGGGTTTTGTCTTCGGCTTCAAGGTCTTTGGACCGGTGATCCCCATCGCTGCTTTCTTCTACCTCGGCGACTCGGCGTTTACCGGGCTCTTCGGCAAGGTGCTGCCGGCCGGCTCGCACGGCATCGTGAACGACCTGGGCGTGGCCCTGGCGGATCACGTGCCGCTTAACGGGGCCGTGGGAGCCGTGACGATGACGGCGATCGGCGCGATCACCGGCCTCGACGGCTCCGGCTTTTCCGGCATCTCCCTGGCCGGCTCGATTGCCCAGCTGTTCGCCGCCGCCATTCACTCCGGCGCGGCGACATTGACCGCCCTGGGACAGGTGGCCGCCATCTGGGTCGGCGGCGGCACCCTGATTCCGTGGGCGCTCATTCCTGCGGCTGCCATCTGCGGCGTTAGCCCGTTTGAGCTGGCCCGGCGCAACCTGAAGCCGGTCCTGCTGGGGCTTGTGGCGACTACGATCGTCGCCATGTTCCTGGTGTAGGCGGCGTAGAGGCCGCCGCCCGGCCTGGCCCGGCCAGAGGGGCTTGCAGCAACGGCCAAATGCCGTTGAATGGGCCGCCCGGCCTGCCCCGGCCGGAGGGGCTCGCAGCAACGGCCGAATGCCGTTGAATGGGCCGCCCGGCCTGGCCCTGCCCTGCCTGATTGACCCGCTCTACCTTCCCCTAGCCCGGCTCTGCATAAGATATGCTCCCTCTATCCATCCTAAAGAGGATTGGACAGTAACCCTGAAGGGAGCGGTTGACAAGATGAAGCATTATGAATCCAGTCTGCGGACCAACAGTACCGTTGATCAGGCCCAGGACGCGGTGACACGGCTGCACAACTCCGTATCTCAGGCGCTTAGCCATCCGAACGATCAGACTATTTCCCAGGCGGAGAACAGTCTGCAACACGCGGAGGAGGCAGTCAGCCATGCTCCGGAGGGCTCGGTCGGCCGCCATGGGGTGGATCTCACCGAAGACAGACTGGCCGAGGAGAAACAGCGGCTGGCCCTCGCAGAAGCGGCGAACGGCGAGAACAAGCAATAGACATCCTTGCCGCTCTTTCGCGGCACCAACAGGTGATGAAAATTCAGAGAAGAGCCTGGAGCTGGGCTCCGCCGATTCGGGGCTTCCTCCAAGCTAAATACTCTGAACGCTCTGGCATTTCCGGCTTTATCCGGAAGTGCTTTTTTATTTTCAGGAAATCACGATTACTTTCCAATTTTCGATAAAATACTGTATAAAAATGGGGATGAGTGTCTTTTAGTTCAAATCGCTAAAGGACGAATGGACCGAAACAACGGCAGAAATGCTGTTGTTGAAGAGCCGAGGGTTGGTTAGCACGGAAACAACGGCAGAAATGCTGTTGTTGAGGAGCCGAGGGCTGGTTAGCGGGGAAACAACGGCAGAAATGCTGTTGTTGAAGAGCTAGAGGGTGGTTAGTACCGAAACAACGGCAGAAATGCTGTTGTTAAAGAAACTGGAGGGTGGTTTTGTTCCCGGAGGACAGTTGCAGGAGGAACACGGAACCTGGAAAGGCGAAGGCAGCAAGCTCCAGAGAAGGGAAGTGGAATAAGTACACTTAAAATGGACGATAAATCCTCTTGAAGCAGGGATAGTGGGAAAAAGTAAACTTATTTTAAGTGAATTCAGCTGTTAGAGTGGGAAACGGCCGGATTAGTTATCCTTTTTCCCACTAGGGCTTGCCGGGAGGCGCGATGCAGGGGAAATAAGTTCACTTTTTCCACTTAAGTTTGTTGCCGTTGTCTAAGCAAGAAGGTCAAGAGACTTCTTCAATCATTCAAGCTCCCCCAAACGGGTTATAAAATTAACAGAACCGATGGCCTGCATAAACGTACTATTTAAACAAACAAGTATCTTTAAGGGGGCTTAGATATGACGGAAACTGCTGGGGCCTATCCCCATCTGGAGACTGCAGAGGAGCTGAATGCTGCGCTTGCTGAAACAACGAAGTGGGAAAAAGAACAGAACAAGCTGATGATCTGGGACCATCTCACCCGTCTGCCATTCAAGGTGCTCGATAAGCTTACACCCAAATTTATTCATGAGAAGCTGGGCAAGCTGCTGGACGAGCTGGGGAGCTATATCCAGAATGGAGGCAACTACCTGGTGGCCGGACGCAAGGTTGGGTCGCTCATGCAGGCCGCAAGCCGCGCGGCTGGAGGAAGCGGAGAGGGCCCTTTTCCCCTGGCCGTTATGGATAAGGCTGCAGAGCAGCTGACACAGAGCAGCAGGAATGTTGCCACCGCGCAGGGAGCGACAACGGGGTTCGGCGGAGTGTTCACGCTGGCGGCGGACATCCCCGCGGTACTGGGCTTGTCTCTGAAGGTCATTCAGGAGATTGGCCTTTGCTATGGCTATAATCCTGCGGATAAGGCGGAGCGGATCTTTACCGTCAAGGTGATGCAGTTTGCTTCTTCGGATATTGTCGGCAAGCGGACTATTCTGAAGGAGCTCAACCTGCAGGCCGGAGGGAACGGGGATATTGCGCCGGGAACGAATGAGGCTGTCTCCAAGATCCAGGGCTGGAAGGAAGTCATTACGGTGTACCGCGACAATTGGGGCTGGAAAAAGATGCTGCAGGCCATCCCGGTAGCAGGGATGTTCTTCGGTGCCTATACCAACCGCAAGGCGCTGGAGGATGTCGCTGAGGCTGCCCGGATGCTCTACCGCAAAAGACGAATTATCGCCAGATTGGCGGAAATGGAATAAGACAGGCAGAACTATAAGGATGATTGATGGCAAAAAAGGCAATAATCCAGCTAGAGGCTGTGTTTATTGCCTTTTTGTGCAGGAACCCTAAGCATCCATAGTTCCGAATGCCAGCCCCTTGCCTCCCAACGGAACAAGCGGAATGGGCTCGACACCTGCAATCAGCGGCATGGCCCGCTGGATGGTGGCCCGGGTCGCCTCGTCTTTTAGTGAAGCCGAGTGTGCTTCTGCATTGCTCCATACCTCAGTGACCCAGAGGACATCCGGCTCACTCTCCGAAAGATTGACGATGTACAGCTCGCATTCTTTCACCGTCTCAGCTGCAGCCGCAGCTTCGAGCAGAATCGCCGCCAGCGCCTCGCGGTCTCCCGGTTTAGACGTGAACTTGGCATACATTCCGAATTTGCGCAAATTAGACCCCTCCTCAGATTTTTTTAGTTAGGCTGGTTATAACAGCATTTGCGGCTCACCGCAATGTTTTCATGCTGTAATATGCTATTATAGACACAAAATAAGATGAAATGAGATGATCTTTTGATCGGACGCAGCGGGAATCCCACGTTAAATGAAAAAACGTTTGAACGCGAAGAACGGTACTCCGGACAGGAGCGTATGAGCATTAACGGAACGGTCAACAAAACCTTTATTACCCTGACCATTCTGCTGGCAGGTGCCTTCAGCGCCTGGTCGATGTATTTTAACGGACAGGATGTATCTGCTTACGCGATCGGCGGGGCGCTGGCCGGATTCGTGTTAGCATTGATTATCAGCTTCAAGCCGACGGCTGCCCCTTATCTGGTACCGGTCTATGCGCTGGCGGAAGGGCTGTTTCTCGGGGCAATCTCAGCGTCATACGAAGGTTTGTATTATGGCATCACTTTGCAGGCTGCGTTATTGACCCTGAGCATCTTTGTCGCTTTATTGCTTGCCTACAAGACAAGAATAATTAGAGCGACGGAAAAATTCAAGCTCGGCGTATTTGCCGCCACAGCCGGAATCGCCATTGTATATCTACTGAGCTTTGTGTTGGGATTGTTCGGTGTAACCGTGCCCTATTTGCATAGTAACAGTCTGATCGGAATCGGCATTTCGGTCATTATTGTCATCGTTGCCGCGCTTAATCTGGTGCTTGATTTTGATTTTATTGAGCACGGGGCGCAGCAGGGAGCTCCGAAGTACATGGAATGGTACGGGGCCTTTGGTCTCATGGTCACGCTGGTGTGGCTCTATGTGGAGATCCTCAGACTGCTGTCCAAGCTGCGGAGCCGAAATTAAAGATCATAAGCCGGAGAGCGGCAATCTGGCCGGATTTCCCAAAAACAGCTACGGCGTCCTCAAGCAAGGACGGCGCGGCTGTTTCCCGCGGAAACGATACCGTCCTTTTAAAGGACGGCGCAGCCGTTTCTGCTTGAAATATTACGCCAGAATTTATATGTTTTGGGGAAAATGCCTTCCCCTTATTTAACTGTAATCCAGTGTGAAAAAATGTGGATATCTTGGAAGCCTCACAGGGTGTAAGCGATGCAGGAGGATAGGGCTCCATCCGCGGACTGAACGGACAGAGGAGCCCTTATTTTGCCAAAAATCTTACTTTATCTACAGTTACGGACTCAGGAGCCGTTATAACGTTCGATGGAGCCTGAAATAAAGGGGAAAGGGAGAAATAAAGGCATCTCAGTCCGTCCTGCGGAATAGCCGAATCTTCTATCCATAACGGCTCTCCTGTCCGTAACGGCTGCGGATCAAACAGCCGTTTCTGCTTATAATTTTTAAGCAAGCCTTGTATTTCGGAAACAGTCCGTGTATACTTCAAAGTGTGGTAGTGATTGACCAATAACCAGACGTTTTTATAAGACCGAACACCGGATTACAACAGGAGGCCGACATGACAAAGCGATCGGGAGACGTACGGACGAAGGAAGAAGCTGCCTCAGTGAACCGCCGGGAACAGATTTTGGAGGCCGCAGTAGTTGTATTTGCCGAGCACGGCTATTTCAAGGCGACAACCGCACAGGTGGCAGAGAAGGTAGGGATCTCCCAGCCGTACATTTTCAAGCTGTTCAAGAACAAGGAGGAATTGTTTGTGGCGGCGCTGGACCGGGCGTTTGAACGGACGATCCGCACATTCTCAGCTGTTGAGGCATCCGGAGATACACTTCTGGAGGAATCGATCCGGGTGTATGAGCAAATGATGGAGACTCATCCAAGTGAAATTATTCTGCAGGTGCAGGCCTTGGGTATTCGCGATGAAGCGATCCGCAGGTCCATGCAGACCGGAATGAACAAGGTGACACAGTTGATGGAAAATAAATTTACCGCTGCCGGGGTCGCTCACCCCGAGGTGGAGGTCAGTACATTCATGGCCAACGGCATGCTCTGCCATATTGCAATGGCGCTGGAGATGCCGGAGCTGAAGCCGAAGCATCTGAAGTGAGCCGGATCGTTAAATAACCAGCCGCTCACTCTAAGGGTCCCCCTTAGCTGCTTCATAACCTTCAGGTAGTGATTGATCAATCACAGCGAATAACAAGCACATGAATAGCAAGCGCATGAATGGCAAGCACATGAATAGCAAGCGTATAAATAGCAGCGCCTGAATAACAAGCGTATATGAAATGTTCATGTAGGCACAGCGGAGGTTTATTATTTTTTTGAATTTTAGTTATTGATTAATCACTAATAAATCAAACCCAAGGAGGAATACTAATGATGCACAATCATGTAAAGAAGGCTGTCGTATTAGGAGCAACCGGAGGAACCGGCACGGTTATTATTGCCGAACTGTTGAAAAGAGGCATCAGCACGGTGGCATTCGGAAGAGCTTTGCCTAAGCTGGAGCAGCTTGCTGCGAAACTGGGCAATCCGGCTGGACTTAGCCTGAAGACAGGGGATGTATTCAAGCCGGAGGATGTTTACCAAGCTGCGCAAGGGGCAGATGTTATTTTCCACTGTGCGTCGGTGCCGTACCACGAAATGAGCAGCAAGCTGCTGCCAATGGGCGAGGCTGTGATGGAGGCGGCGAACAGACTCGGTACCCGTGTGATTGCGATAGACGGAATTTATCCCTATGGACGAAGAAAGGATGAACAGCCAATCAGCGAGGACTTCCCCAAGAATCCGCATACGAAAAAAGGCAAAGTCAAGCTGGAGTTCGAGCGGATGTTCTTCAGCCCGCGTTGGAGCCGGACGGAGCGGATGATTGTCCGGTTGCCCGATTATTATGGCGCTGCCGCCAACGAAGCCTCTTACCTGGGTTCAACCCTTGAGGCGATTGCTGCAGGCAAACCGGGAATGTTCATCGGGAATATGACGGTGCCCCGTGAATATGTCTATCTGCCCGATGCGGCGGTGATGATCGTCGAGCTTGCCCTCCGGGAAGAGGCCTACGGGCAGAACTGGAACATTCCCGGAGCAGGCACGATCTCGGGCAAGGAGATCGTCCGCCTTGCCCGGGCAGCAAGCGGGAGATCCAAGCCGGTCATCCCGGTGGGAGCCTTCGGTTTATCGCTGCTGGGCCTGTTTGTACCGGTCATGAAAGAGATTGTGGAAATGCTCTATCTAACGAAGGAACCGCTGCGCTTAAGCGGCCGGAAGTATGAGCGTTTGGCCGGCCCCATCCCGGCGACTTCATTTGAGGATGGCATCAGGGAGACGATCCGTGCTATCCAGAGCCGGCAGGCCAAGGCTTTGTGAGCTCATTCCCAGAGCTCTCTGGCGCGGCCCCGCATGTCTGCTATCAGATACACTTATGACGAGTTCTACAGCAAGGCGTGCGAAATTGACGTTCAGGCCTAGAGAGGCTTAGAGCTGGGACTGCTGGGTTTCCGCAGCTTTATACCCGGGATGGGTTTGGGAGCCTCTATCCAGATTGTGGACCCACTCTTCGCATATGCCATGTCCGGTTACCCTGCTGATTGCATAGAGCACAGATCCGGTGACAGGAGTGAAGCGGGGCTCCACGATCGTGTATGTTTGGCTGCTGCCCTGCATTAAGAGAGCCGAGAGTTTTTCTTTGAAATAGCTGCTGTTAATGACGCTTCCAATGAATGAGACAAGAACAGTCTCCCCCGCCACAAAAGGCGCCAACAATTCGATGCCCACTTTAAGCTGATAGATTGCCCGGTCTGACACCCGTCCCGCCAGGGAACTTCCTTTGGAGGCTGCTTCGGTGATAAAAGGTGCGAACTGTTCGAATTTGCGGTCCCGGTTCCGGCGGTCTTCAATAAATCCTGTCCGGGCGAGCTGCCACAGCTCCTGAATTGTGCCTGCTCCCCAGTGACAGAGCATATCCTTGATCATTTCCCGATCTGTCTCATCCGTATGCCCCGCCAACATTTCATATGCGGCATCATAGGCCAGAAAGCGGGCTCCGCTGCCCGTATAATGGTGGAAATCATAGTTCCTGAGGTATTGCCCGTCTTCCTTCATGGCCATAATGATGGAGCCCGTGCCGGAAAGAGCAACAATGCCGGGCTTTGTCAGAAGAGCGCCGTAATGCGCAGCGACCGCATCATTGTAATGCCATTTGGGGCAGTCCAGTCCCTCCACAGCCGTTAGCGCTTGTACCCATTCCAGATCTTCCTGTGAATCGTAGCCGGCAATGCCGGCAGCAAGTCCTCTAACATCGCCCAGTGTTCTGCCCGCTACTTGCAAAGCTTCCTGTATCGCCTGTTTCACGTTGTGTGTGGCCTGCAAATCTTTTTGTACCCAAGCTGCGCCGCTCTCGACATAAGAGAGAACACACCCATCCAGGCTGCTGACCATTACACGAGTATGGGTACCGCCGCCATCTACTCCGATAACCACTTCCTGGTTCTCAAGCATAGAAGCCCTCCTTGGCTATATTCACGTCTATTATAGGGGGAAAGCGTCGGAGGATGAAAGAGCCTGACCTGAAACGATCAATGAAATGAGCGGGTTAGTCCACAATAGACTGGATGTTTGTAAAAAGCGGCAGAATCATAGAAGTAGCACTGCTGATCCATGGATGCAGAAGCTCCCCGTTGCTTAATCCGATGTATCTGTATAGTCAGGGTTCTGGAACTATGATACTATTTATGTCTATATACAAGAGGGAAGTGAGCTACAATGATCAGCATTACGATTCCAGCACCGGATGTTACCATTATGAAGCAGGAGAATCCTGTACTTAGCCATATCTACGGATTCACGGATTTTCACCTGATCACCCGCGAAAAAGGCGGCATCTTCATGTTCTACAATGACAAGGATGAACTGCTGTTTGTGGGCAAGGCCAGAAAGCTGAGACCGCGGATCAAAAAGCATTTTGAAGATAATGTTTCGGTGATGAAGCCGCACCGTGACGAGGTGGCCAAGATTGAGGTTTGCATCATTGATGATGCCGTCGACAGGGAAATCTATGAAACCTACATTGTGAACAAGCTTAGAGCCAAATACAATGTGGAGAAAGTCTTGTACAAATAAGCCTAACATATTGCTGGAGCGCGGTCCCGGGGGGATGGCGCTTTTTTTGCGCCTGAAAATATTGACATTAAATATTAAATGATATATAAGTTTAATATGATATTAAGTTTCATATTTTGGATGGAGGTCTTTGTATGTCAAGCAAGGTTGCAGGTTTCCGGGAAATCACGCCGCAGCTCCGGGAACAGGCAGGGGGAAAAGGGGCTATGCTGAGCCTGTTGTATCAACAAGGCTATCCCGTACCTGAAGGTTTTGTCGTGTTTCCTGAAGCGCTGCAGGGCGGGGTTATTGAGGAAGCAGTCCGGGAGGAGATTTTGGCACAACTATCGGCTATCCGCAGCAAGCACCCCGGCGCGGCCTTCGCCGTGCGGTCCTCGGGGCTCGGTGAGGATGCGGCGGGAGCTTCTTTTGCCGGGGAGTTTGAGTCTGTACTTGGCGTAGAAACGGATGATCAGTTGTGGGCTGCTCTGGATACCGTCTATCAGTCCCAATTTGCGGAAAGAGTTCAGGTCTACAACAGCAGTATTCAAGGGGATCATGAGGTCCGTTCCATGGCCGTTGTCATTCAGCGGATGATCCTATCCGAGCTGTCTGGAGTGTTGTTTACAGCAGATCCCATTACGGGCAGCCGGCTGGAGATGCAGGGGAACTATGTGCACGGTTTAGGAGAACAGCTGGTGTCCGGTGAGGCTAATGCAAATGTGTTCACCGTGTCGCGGCCTAAAGGCCGATATAAAGGCCCTCTGGAATGTAAAAAGATCGCAAGCCGGCTGTACCGTTACGCCCGCAGGATTGAACGTCAGACGGGCTGCCCCCAGGACATTGAATGGGCGGCTGTCCAAGGAAAGGTGTACTTGCTGCAGGCGCGTCCGATTACCACCCTGAGCGCAGGCAACCTCGACCATTTTGAATGCAACGATTCCATGACTGGAGATTTTCTCTGGACCAACACCAATGTAGGCGAATCGATTGCGGACGTGTTCACCCCGCTGAGCTGGTCGTTTCTCCGCGCCCTTGATGAAGAGCATAATGTCATTCCGGGCCACTACTTGTTATCCGGCAATATATGTGGACGGGTGTATTCCAACATCAGCTTGCCTGTTTCCGTCTTTTCCGCTTTTGGCTTGAAGGTGCAGCCGATCCTGCGTCAAATGAGTGACTTGTTCGGCCCAATCCCGGAGGGAGCCTCCCTGCCAAAGTACCCTTTTAATAAGCTGGAATTAATCAGGACCCTGCTGCCGCGAATCGTGTACAGTACCCGGCGCACCCGGGAAGCTGTGCGAAATTTGCCCCGGTTTGTAAAGGAAACACCGGAATGGTGCAAGCAGATCCGCACGCGGCTGGAAGAAACCGGGAGCAGGGAGGAGCTGCTTACCCTGTGGGAGCGTGAGTTGTGGCCAAGGAATGTAGCGGCATTATGGGCTGCGTTGGAAGGGGCCAGTGCCCCCATGCAGAAATTCGTGAAATTCAAGAAGAAGCTCATTAAGCAACTGGGTAGCGAGGATGCGGAAATTCTGCTGTCGAGCATTAGTGGAGGTACAGAACTGGAGAGTTTGGGTCCGGTGCTGGGCATTTCCAGAATTCTTAAGAATGAGATGAGCCATGAAGAATACCTGCAGAAATACGGGCACCGCGGACCCCATGAATTCGAACTCTCCATTGCGGAGCCTGCCGAAGATGAGTTCTGGCTGACCCGGCAGCTTGAACAATCTGGGGATTTGCCCATACAAGTGGAGGAGCTTGTCAACCATCAGCAGCAGCTCTATGATGCTGCCTGGAAGCGGGCGGAAGGGAAGATATCCATGAAGCGGGAACAGCTCCGCCGCCGGATACAGTCTGTTGCGGAAGGGCCGAAGGTGCGCGAGGCCGTCCGTTCGGAATGGACCAGGGTATTCCGGTTGAACCGGGCATTTGCGCTTAAGGCGGGTCAGCTTGCAGGCATTGGGGAAGAGGTGTTTTTTCTGTACCTTGACGAAATTCTGAAATGGCTGGCTGATGGCGATCTGCCGATGCTGCAGCATGTAGCCGCGCGAAAAGAAACCTATGCGAAATATCAGGCTCTACCGCCCCTGCCATCCGTGATCCGGGGAAGATTCGATCCGTTCCTCTGGTCGAAGGACCCTGACCGCAGAGTGGATGCTTATGATTCCGAGGCTCCCGTTCAGGCGTTTCGCAGTATGGATGCGGATGTCCTTAGAGGATTTCCCGGTGCGGCCGGGCGGGTTGAGGGCATAGTACGAGTGCTTGCCACACCGGCTGAGGGAAAGCAGCTGCTGCCGGGAGAAATTCTGGTGGCGGCGAAGACGAATGTGGGCTGGACGCTTTGTTTTCCTAAGGCGGCAGCAATCATAACCGATATTGGCGCACCTCTGTCCCATGCAGCTATAGTGGCCAGGGAGCTTGGTATCCCGGCAGTTGTAGGATGCGGGGATGCCTCTGTACGGTTAAAGACGGGCGACAGGGTCATTGTTGATGGTGCGGGAGGCAGCATACAGATTATTTCAGGTTCGGGCGGAGATCGTGCTAAACTGGAGGAGGACAAGAATCCGGGAATAATGATCGGGGAGTGAGCGGTTTGTCTGTGAAACCTACGCAAGCAGGATTGCGTGAACGCAAAAAGGCAAAAACGATGGCAAGCATTCAGCTGCATGCGCTGCAGCTTTTTCGGCAGTATGGCTATAAAGCAACAACGGTAGAGCAAATCGCAGAAGCGGCGGAAATTTCCTACAGCACTTTTTTTCGTTATTTTTCCACCAAGGAGGATGTGCTGCTCATCGATAATTATGATCCGCTGCTGGTTGCCTCCTTTGAGAGCCAGCCGGCTCACCTGACCCCGCTGATGGCGCTGCGCAATGCGATGCTGTCGGGGGCAAAGGAGATGACGCCACAGGAATTGTCGACAATGCGTGAACGCAACGAGCTGGTGATGTCAGTACCGGAGCTGCGGGCAGCGATGATTAATAATATGGTTAACATGATGGACCTGATCATCGAATTGACTTGCAGGCGTACGGGCAGAGAGCGGGAGGATTTGGCAGTGCGTGCTTTTGCGGGGGCGGTCATCGGTGTCAACATATCGGTGATGCAGTATTATGCAGAGCATCCCGAGGCGGATTTTCTGGCCCTGCTGGAAGAAGCACTGAACAAGCTGGAGGCCGGATTGCCGCTATAAACAGGAGCATTTTGTTAGGCGAAGAAGACATCCAGGAGGGTGTCTTTTTTTTTTGAAAATAGGCCTTTGGATACATTTAGGAAACTTAGATATAAAGGCTCACTTACAGACAGGCTAAATCAACTATAATAAATGCGTATAGGCTCGACATTTTTTGACAATATAATGAGGTGATAGCATAGATGGCGACCCCTTTTTTCAAGAAAAAGGACGCGGCGGCGGATAAGCAGCCCAGGCCCGGCGTGGTTCAAAAGATTCAATTGGCGGAAGACCCGCCTGAAGAAAAGGTGAATAATGAAACGGGCGAGAGCCTGTCCAGCCTCATTTCCACCGGCAAAGCGCAGTTGGATAAGAAATCGCTGGATCTTATTTTTGCTGTGGAGCAGATGATCCAGGCCAGAACCCATGCAGAGACGACCAATCATGAGCTTCAGGACCGTTTGACCCATACCAGCGGACATGTGGAGCGGCTGAACAAGGATCTGAAGAACCTGAATAAGGTTATTGAAGAGCGGGAGAAGAGTATTCTGGAGCTCGAACATAAGCTGGTGGAGCGCAATCTGAAGGTCGATCAGGTTATGGAGGACCACCGTGAAATGTACGGCACCCTGTCTTCGGAAATGGATGAGCTTAAGAGCACCATTGAGCTGGAACGGCAAAAGTATGCCAATCTGGTCCAGAAGCATAATGATGCCATTTCGGAAAAGCTGAAGAAAATGAACGAGCTGGAAGAAAAGATCGGCCGTCTCGAAACTGAAAATGCCCATGTGAAACAGAAATACGAAACAATCCGGCAGGAGAAAGCCTACCTCTCCAGCATGATTAACGATTTCGCCACACGGATGACAGTGCCCTTTGGGGGAAACACCCCAAGCGGAGAACACACAGACGGAAACGGGAATACATAGCATCTATGCCTCTTCTTGAACAACAAGCCGCGCTGATCGTAGAATTGCTGTCGCTTGAACATAAGCAGGACGGCTATCAGCTGGAGGTAGGTCTAACCGGCAGCGGCGGATTCACCCGAAAAGTTCTCCTCATCGATGAATTTACATACCTGCAAATGAATATGCTGGCCTCTTCTCAAGGACATAGAGTACGGTTGTCGCTTTACCCGAAGTGGGACCCCTTTCGCCGTACATATTTCAGCTCTCTTATCAAAATGAACAGTACCTACTCCGAGACACTGTATTTTGCCTGTTCGGAAGCTTACGTCTCGCAGCTGCTTCAATTAAAACAGCTAACCTTTCCGCCGCCTGAAGCAGACGCGGTTCCAACGGAGCTGCCTTCACCCGAGCCGCAGCAGACGGGGCCGCTCACACGCAGTGCCGGAACCTTCCGCTTGGCCCGGCCGATTGTCCTGAGGTGTATTTTATTCAGCTTGCTGTTCGTATTGTTCTTCCTGCGGATGGACGGCACCGTGTTCAACAGTGCTGAAGCCCATGAAAACTTCAATGAACAGGAGCTCTCTGCCCGTAGCAGTGTTCCGGTGGCCTATGTCCCTGAGATTCATCAGGCATCTTTTCAAGGTACCGAGGCTGTACCTGTGCCGGAAACCGGACAAGTGCTGGAGCCGGAAGGGGAGTCGGAACCAGAGGCAAAACCAGTTGTGGAACCAGAAGCGGAACCGGTTACAGATGCAGAACCGGATGCAGAGGCACAGAGTCCGCTGGTTGAAACCCTGGAGCTGGACGGAAGCGGCTATGAATATAGTCTGGCCAAAGGGTATGTGGCTTTATCCTTTGACGACGGCCCGTCGAAGTATACTCAGGAAATTGTCGATATTCTGCTGGCGCATGGAGTGGCGGCGAACTTTTTGTTCATCGGCCAGAACGCCCAGCATTACCCGCAGGCGGTCCGCTATGCCGATGAACATGGAATGCCGGTGGGGAGCCATTCCTGGGATCACAGCGACCTGACGAAGAATAGCAGTGGAGAGAATCACAATAACCTGCTGCGGTCAGTCCAGGTGCTGGAGCAGAATACCGGAAAACCGGTAACCGTGTTTCGTCCGCCTTATGGAGCTATCAACGGCTCCCTGGCCGCAGAAGCCGGGAAACAGAAGCTGAAGGTGCTTCTCTGGAACCGTGATCCTGAAGACTGGAAGGCGGATACTGCGGAGCAGATCACCCGATATTTTCACAATACCGATCCCTCCGGGGGCATCTATCTTCTGCATGAAAAAGCAGTAACGGTCAAAGCACTGCCTGCAATTATAGAATATCTTAAAAGCAAACAGCTGAAATTCGCCATTTTCAGATAAGGGGGCAGCGGCTGTTCATGTTACCAAAGCGTATCCGAAGTGGCGGGTACGCTTTTTATATGGATCAATGCTGCTTGGTTAATGGCTGGCTGCAGCGGATGTTGTACGGAATATTTTCTCATTGCAGGAACAGTGCACTTCATGAGGCTTGCAGCGTGTTGCAAATTGCGGTTAAAGCGGGAACAGCTGGGGATTCTTCTTGTTTTAATAAAAAAAATTTGAGACAATAAGTGCATGTTGTTAGACGGGGCTCTGCAAGGTAGAATGAATTGAACTTTATGTTTTGAAAAGAGGATAAATCATGGATAAACAATCCATTTATGGATTAACTTTGGAGCAAATGGCGTCCTGGCTCGTAGAGCACGGCCATAAGAAATCCCGCGCATCCCGGATATGGGAATCCCTGTACCGCCAGCGGGTGAAGGATTTTGCGGAAATGACCGGGGTGAACGGCGAGACGGTGCAGCTGCTGTCCGAGCATTTTGTTTTTCAAACGATGGATGAGCATGTGAAGCAGGAGTCGGCTGACGGCACTATCAAGTTCCTGTTCCGCCTGAAGGACGGCAATTTGATCGAAACGGTGCTGATGCGGCAGAAATACGGCTTGTCCGTCTGCGTGACGACACAGGTGGGCTGCAACATCGGCTGCAGTTTTTGCGCCAGCGGGCTGCTGGCGAAGAGCCGCGACCTCTCTAGCGGGGAGATTGTCGAGCAGATTATGAAGGTCCAGCATCATCTGGACGGGCTGGGGCTTGGTCAGAGGGTCAGCCATGTGGTGGTGATGGGGATCGGCGAACCATTCGATAACTTTACGAATCTGCTGAATTTCCTGACGATCATCAAGGATCACAAGGGATTGGCGATTGCCGGCAAGGGCATCACGGTGTCCACAAGCGGTCTGGCTGACAAAATCAGAGAATTCGCCGATGCCAATATGCAGGTTAACCTGGCGATTTCTTTACATGCGCCGAATAATGAGCTGCGGACACGGATCATGAAGATCAACCGCGCCATTCCTATAGAGAAATTAATGCCCGCAATCGATTACTATCTGGAAAAGACGAACCGGAGAATCACCCTGGAGTATATTCTGCTCAAGGATGTCAATGACCGCCAGGAGCATGCCCTGGAGCTGGCCGAACTGATCGGGGGCCGCCGGCAGATGGCCAACGTGAACCTGATCCCGTACAATCCGGTGGATGAGCACAGCCAATACCAGCGGAGCGAGCGCGAGTCCGTGCGGGCCTTTTTCGATACGCTCAAAAAGCAGGGCGTCAGCGTAAGCACCCGCCTGGAGCACGGCGTCGATATCGACGCCGCCTGCGGCCAGCTGCGCAGCAAGCAGATCCAAAAGGCCAAAGGCGGCGCTAGCCCGAGCGGCGTGGCTGCCGGGTAGACCGCGCCGCGGGCGGATGGCTGAAATCAAAGGTAAAAATACCTTTGAATGAGCCGCCCAGGCGCGGATGGCCGAAATCAAAGGTAAAAATACCTTTGAATGGGCCAGCTTGGCGCCGATGGCCGAAATCAAAGGTAGAAATACCTTTGAATGGGTCGCCCAGGCGCGGATGGCTGAAATCAAAGGTAAAAATACCTTTGAATGGGCCGCCCAGGCGCGGAGGCCGAAATCAAAGGTAAAAATACCTTTGAATGGGTCAACCTGGCGCGGATGGCTGAAATCAAAGGTAAAAATACCTTTGAATGAGCCGCCAAGGCGCGGAGGGCTGAAATCAAAGGTAAAAATACCTTTGAATGAGCCGCCCAGGCGCGGAGGGCTGAAATCAAAGGTAAAAATACCTTTGAATGGGCCGCCCAAGCGCGGATGGCCGAAATCAAAGGTAAAAATACCTTTGATTCAGCCGCCCCTTCAATTACAAAAGAGCGGTGCCAGGCAGTCATCCACCTGGCACCGCTTTTGTATTTACCGGCAGGCCGTTCCCAGTGGGCGTCACTGCGGTTTTTGCGCAAATGTACACTGCTCAGCGGTTCCTCCTTTTGCCAGTATAAACCGCCTTCTGTATATGGATCGGGTATAAAAGAATAGGCTATGCCCGAAGCTTATGAGGATGCCGGCATAATTGATGCGGAAAGTGGACAGTGAGCGGACTGATGGTGCCGCCTGAGCAGATTATAGGCAAGCAAGCTGGAATAACTGAGCTGTCTGCGGGATGAGATAGGGAAGCAGAATCAGCAGAGGCTGCAGCAAAAGCTTGTAGAGTTGGCTTTAACCGAAGCCCCTGTGCCGCTGGCGTGTAGTACATTGGTCATCATCCGGATTGCAGCGTAATCTCCATTGCCCAGAGTGATTTGTTCAGCTGCGGTAATTGTGGAAGCTTCTGCCGTGGATTGTATGATACAATAGCCAGATGATTGAAGAAAAGAGGAATGCGAAATGTTGACATTTACAAGCTACACCGTAGAGAACGTAAGAGATCCATTTGGGATTTTAAGCGGCAAGCGATATGAGTTCGTCATTAATCTGGATGTGCCGGAGGAGGATGAGCTGTATGAAGAAAATGGTGTATCCGCAAGGGTGATCGTGAAGGTAGAGGATGAGGAAGCAAGCATTATCAACTACGACCTGCTTGAAACCACAACCGGCCGGCTTCTGGATTTTGATATGGAAGAGGATGAAGAGGCAGCGTTGGTCCTGTTTTGTAAGGAGCACCTGCCGGCTTAAGCAGGCACATGTCTCGGCGGTTCCGCAAGGGCTGAACCAATGGATACCGAACAGATAGACCGCATACCCTGGGAGGGAGCGGTCTATTTGCGTTTATTGGACTGCCGCAAGGCGGCATGGATGTCTACTGACTAAATTAGTAGCATGATATACCTATAAGCACCCGCCTACATAATAATGAATCTGCTTGTTCCACCAGGGCCAGTCATGATCCACATCGTGGCCCCAGTACTCAATCTGCGCCGGAATGTGCTTGCGCTGGAGCAGATCCTGGAGCAAGCGGGTCTCATGGAGCATTTCGTCTTCATAGGCGCCCTGGCCGACGCAGAGAATAATCCGGCTGCTGCGGTAGGCGTTCAGGTAATCGTCATCGGTCAGGTTCGGCAGGTAATGCAGGGGGGAGTTCAGGTAGACCGTTTCGCTCATATAATCACCGAAGAAGTAATAGGTGGAATAGACACCGCTAAGCGCAATTAGGGTATCGAAAACATGCGGATGGCGAAAAAAGAAGCTGGCACTGTAGTATGCGCCCATGGAGCAGCCCGAAATGAGAAGCTTCTGGTCGCTGCCGCCGTTGTTCTCTTTGCTGGAATGGAGGATGCCTGGAATCAGCTCCTGCATGATATATTTGTCGTACTGCTCATGCCGGTACACCTTATCCTCATGGTTCCAGTGGCTGGAGAAGAAGGTCTCCTCATCAAGGGTGTCGCAGGCCCAGATCTGCAGCTTGCCGGCATCAATGAATTCCGAGAGCGTCTGAATCATGCCGGAATCTTCATACTGGTAGAAGCGCCCCAGTGAAGTTGGAAAGACCAGCATCGGCTTGCCGGCATGGCCATACACTTTGTATTCCATATCTCTGTGAAGGTGGTGGCTGTATTCTTTATGGTAGCTTATCCTCATCCGTCAACACATCCTATCCCTCTTCTTGTTGAATATAGTTCACGATGTCCCTGACGTCCGCCAGATCGGCAGAACGGAATTGATAGGCGCTGTTCCCCATGGCCCGGCTGAACACTTCTTCAATCCCGGCATAATTGACGATCTTGTCCCCATACATCCGGTAAATGTCCTCGTGGCTGTGGGAGTAATGCTTGTGCTGCTTGCGGCTGGCATAGCCGGTATAATATTTGCCTTCAAAAGGGCCGCTAACCTCATTGTGCACAACCATACGCGCCCACTCCCTGTATACGTCCACATCATAGGAAAAGTTGATCGCATCGGTCATCCAAGCGCCGGGTGGACGCATGTTCACTTCAAGGGCAATGATCCGGCCATCCATATTCGACTTGAACAATTCGATATGGAAGAAGCGCTCTTTAATATCAAAAGCCTTCAGAATGTTCCTCCCGGCCAGCTCAACCTCAGGACTGACGTCCTTAAGACAGAAATAGTACAGGTGGTTGTCCGTATTGACAACATCCATCACGCTGTTTTCGAACAGATGGCTGGCCGCGAACCGGACGTTGCCTTCAATATCAACCAGCCCGTCATAGGTCAGAATGACGCCGTCAATGAACTCCTCAATAATAAAGGCGACATCATCCGGCTTGGTGTCAAAAAACTGCTGCAGCTCAGCTTCATTATTGATCTTGTAGGTCATGCTGGCCCCGGAGCCGAGGTCGGGCTTCACCACCAGCGGAAAGCCGGTGCTGCGGATAAAGTCCTGGACGCTGTCCCGGGTAGTGCCGGTGGAGAACTGGACCGTACTAACCCCGCTTTTGCGAAAAAACTCTTTCATCTTGGATTTCTGCTTCAGGTTGTAGACAAAATCCGTCTTGGTGCCGTAAATGTTAAAATCCGTGCGGATCGCAGCGTCCTGCTCCAGCCAATATTCATTCAAGGATTCGAAGCGGTCAATTTTGCCGTATTGATGGGTAAAGTAGCCCACAGCCCGCAGGATCTCGCCGTGATTTTCCAAGCTGCTTACCTTGTAATACTCCGTTAATGCCGACTTCAGCTTGTCCTCCAGCTGATCATATTCGGCATCGCCGATCCCGAGTACCGTAGCGCCCTGCTGATGCAGCTGACTGCAGAAGTCCGCGCTGTTCCTGGGAAAATGAGGAGAAAAGAAGATAAAGTTCACGCTGCCCAGCCCCTTTGGCAATATTTAAGATGTCCGCATTATAATTCCGACTTATATTGTATGATTAATTCAATCTACCAGCTTCAGCCTCTTCCGTCAATCCTTTCGCATCGGCGCTGCGCTGCGCCAGTTTACGGTTCAGTCTGGCCAGCAGCCCGCTGAAGGTGTGGCAGTCCTCCGGGGACCAGTCGGCAAAGATCTCTCCATACCGCTCCAGACGGATGTTCCGTGCCTCTTCGAGCTTGCGTGTGCCAAGCAGGGTGATCTCAAAATAGCTTGATCTTCCGTCCATCGGATCAGGTACCCGGACGGCATAACCTTTGGCTTCGAGCACACTGGTCTGTCTGCTGATCGTGGAAGTGTCGAGGCCAAACTCTTCGGCAAGTGCCTTCACCCCAACCTTCTCATGATGAGCCAAATGGTAGAGCAGCGTATATGTCGAGCGGTCCAGCCCGCCGTGCTTCTTGTCCAGAGAGGACCGGCGGATGAGCGTCATCAGCTCATTGTTAAGAGACTCCAGGTTTTTGTCATCCTTTTTAACATCCATGGCATAGTTTCCTTCCTTTACTGAATACTCTTCTCCATTATTATAGTGAACATACCGGACCACAAGCAAAAACCGCAGCCAATGATGAAAGGGTATGAAACAAGTCATATTGACTTTCATGAATGTAGTTGTATAATACACATATAACATCTTGTTGTATTATACACCTAAATTGCAGAGGAAGCTGGTCTGATTTCCTTGTTTTTAACGGAGGAGAGAACGAATTGAATAATCACACGGCTCGTAATTCATCATTTTGGCTGATCATTTTAGCTGTTTTTTTCGGGAATTTCATGGCGATCCTGAGTACGACGACCATTAACGTGGCGTTTCCGGTGTTTATGAAGGATTTTCATGCGGAGATCGGGACCGTACAGTGGATGATTACCGGCTACCTGCTCGCTACAGGCGTAATCGCGCCGGTGGTGGGCTATTTTGGTGACAAATGGAGCTATAAATACCTCTATGTGTTCGCGTTATCGGGGTTCACGCTGTTCTCAGGGCTGTGCATGATCGCCTGGAGCATCCACTCGCTGGTGATTTTCCGTATTCTGCAGGGGGTATTCGGCGGACTGATCATTCCCACCACAATGACCATGATTTATCAATTTATCGAAAAGGAAAAGCAGGCATTTGCAATGAGTCTCTGGAGCTTATCCTCCATGCTGGCACCTGCTCTTGGGCCGACACTTGGGGGATGGCTCACCGGGTATTTTGGCTGGGAATCGCTGTTCATGATTAATCTCCCGATTGGAATCATAGCGATTGCTGTCGCGCTGAAGTGCCTGCCGTTCCAGCGTAACGCCGGAGAGACCAAAAGCTTCGATCTGCCGGGTTTTGTAACGGTTATTCTCAGCAGTGCATTCATTATCCTGGCCTTTAATAAAGGGAATAGCTGGGGCTGGACATCCTGGAAAGTACTGGCGTTGCTGATCATCGGAGCCGTTGCACTGATGTACTTCATCCGCAGGGAACTTTCTTTGAAGGAGCCGCTCCTGAATCTGAAGGTATTCCGGCAAAACCGCTTCACTTACAGTCTGATTATCAACTGCATCATCACGGTTGCCCTTTATTCGGGAACATTCCTGATTCCGGTCTTTCTGCAGGATATCCAGCAGTCCACTCCGCTCACAACAGCGCTGGTTCTGCTGCCGGGCTCCATCGCCATGGCCGTCATGTCCCCGGTTGTCGGCAAGCTCTACAGCAAGGTTGGGCCGTTCTGGCTCATTCTTGGCGGGATTCTGCTGCTGGCTGCCTCCACCTGGGAGCTGAGTCATCTAACACTTGCCACTACCCATGTCCAGCTCGCATGGCTGATGGCGGTGCGCAACATCGGGATTGCCTTGGCCTTTATGCCGGTTACGAATGCGGGAATGTCTTCCGTGCCGAAGCAGATCACCGGCCATGCTTCTTCCGTCACCAACTGGGTACGTCAAGCGACCGGAGCGCTGTCGATTGCTATCTTCAGCTCTCTGCTGGCATCGAGAGCCTTGACACATCAGAAGGAGCTTAGCGGCGGAGCTTCTGCGGCAGGGGCGCTGATTAAGGCGCAGGGCATGACAATGGGGGTTCAGGATGTGTTCCTGACCGCCACAGTGATCGGGATTCTGGCGATTCCCTTGACCTTCCTGCTCAGAACCGGAACAGCCAAACCCCAAGCGGCTGTACTGAACGTGGCAACCGTCAAGCGCGGGGCAAACAGTTAATATGCTGCCGGCAAGCAGGGGACAAACAGCCGGGCCGTCCTGGTCAAGCAACCGTCTCCGCTTCAGGCCGGATTGCTTGTAAATCCGCAAACAGCCCCTGCAGGTTCCTAGCGGACCTGCAGGGGCTGTTTTTGGTATAGACGGTGATTAGCCTACTGCAGGCTGATCTGATAATCCTTTTTCAGATAGGCACGGATTCTCTTGAAATCTTCCACATTCAAATCGTCCAGCCGTTTGCTCCGCTCCCGCCCCAGAATGATGCCGATCGTCTGAGCTGCTAAGGCGGTGGTAGGCATGATTCTTGCACTGCCATAGGCTTTGATGCTGGCGCCCACATTTTTTCCGGTTACGAGCACATTGTCATAGGATTTCAGCTCAAAGGAACGCAGCGGCAGCCCGTAACGGTCCGGCTTGCCGAAGCCGATTCCGGTGGGAATCGCCCGGGTTCCCTGCAGATCAATGGAATACCCGCCAATGCTCACGTTGTCCCAGAACATCCGGCTGGACATTAAGTCCGTGTACTCCAGAACGTATTTGGTCTCATAGCGGTTATAGTCACGGATATAGAGGTACTCGGGGAATCCGTTCAGTTCGGCTTTGGCGAACCCGGGGATATTCTTGCGCAAAAAGCTCAGAATGTAAGGGGCCTCCGCCTTCCCTTTTCGTACCGCAGATTCCACAGACTTAGGGTCTGCAGGATTGACATCATAAATCAGCAGGCCGTTGATGATCACCTGGCCATTTTTTTGGTAGGAAGCGTTTAATCCGCGCAGCCGGAGCTGCCTATCCTTGGTGGCGTATCTATTGGTAATGTTGCTGAACCCTGTTGCAAAGTGCCAGTCCACATAGGTGTTGGGGCCATATTTCTTGCGGACATTGGTGAGGGGATAATCCTCCAGAATGCGCTGATGCAGCAGGTTCCAGTCCACATTCTTGAAATTAAGCATATAGGTTGCCGCCATATAATCGGGCACTGTACTGTTATAGATCGTTTCCATTCCGGGAATCCGGGCTTCCTTCAATTTCCCGCTCAGGGCATTGTAATCGGTGTTCTCCACCCAATACCGGGACTGGATCGTAGCCTTGACGCCGTCTTTGCCGTGATAGGTGAGAGCACTCAGCATCTTCCCGCTGCTTGTCTCCTTGGTGTCCACCCGGTCCAGAACAATCCCGCTCTTCAGCGGAATGCCTTGCATTACCTTGTTATAATACTTTTGGAAATCGGCAGCATTGCGGATGGTTCCGGCTTTGTAGCCATTGAGGAGGTTTTTGATCTCGCCCTGTACGAGGCTTCTCTTCTGGTTGTCATTCACATCATCGAGAAAGAACATCTGCCCTTGAATCAGTTCGCCGCCCGGTTTGCTGCGGGGATCAAGCATCAGCACTTTCAGTCCGGCCTTGACGGCTTCCTTGGCGAGCAGTGCACCTTGAATTTCGCTTCCGATGATAACGACATCATAGCCCGCAGGCGCAGTGGATGTGGCTGCAGGCTTCGCCGCAGCGGTGGCAGGCAGGACTGCTGCCGACAGGAGAACCAGTGCGGCCAGACAGCTTTTAATACGGTGGAATTTACGGGATTGCATGAACATGGACTTCTTGTACTCCTGACTGTTGTGGATTGGGTACCATACTTGTACTTAAGCATTAAAAAGCACCTGTTAATATTCTAAACGATTTTGGGTGGTTTTACCTGTGCTGGATTTGTGGCAATTTGCGGCGGCGGCGCTTTCTCTTCGCATGTTAGCCGATTATGGGGTAGAATATATAATAAAGCGAGCGAAAGTAGGAGTTGCATACATGTCGAATGAAGAAGTGTTTCTGACAAAAGAGGGTCTGGCCAAGTTAGAGGAAGAGCTGAGGGATCTGAAGACCGTGAAGCGCAAGGAGCTTGCGGCCCGGCTTAAGCTGGCGATCAGCTACGGGGACCTTAAGGAGAACAGCGAATACCATTCGGCGAAGGAAGATCAGTCGTTTATGGAGACGCGCATCATGATTCTGGAGAAAATGCTGACCAAAGCACAGATTGTGGATGAGAGCAGTATGGATCTGAGCAAAGTCAGTGTTGGCTCCCTTGTCACCCTGAATGATGTGGAGTACTCTGAGAAGATTGAATATAGAGTCGTCGGACCGGCTGAGGCTGATGTGCTGGACAACAAGATTTCGTATGAAAGTCCGCTGGGCAAAGAGCTGCTCGGCAAAAAAGTCGGGGACATCATCAGCGTAAATGCACCCATGGGGATTATCCAATATGAGCTGCTGGAGATCAAGTTGCTGTAAGAAGCGGCCCCTGCAAAACCAAACCCTGCCTCCTGTATCGTTAAGGGGGCAGGGTTTTTGACGTGTTAGAAAGGAAATATTGTAGTCCCCGCAAAAATGCTTGAAGCAGCTTCCATGCAAAAGTTCCACTTGGTGGGAGGGGGGGATCTGGGGGGAATTGCCCAGGTTAAGCTCCTCTCCGCAAGCAGACCGGTCAAATCAGAGTGTGCCCGCCCTCTACATGAAGCACAGTGCCTGTTACGAAGCCGTTACGGATCAGATAGAGCACGCCTTCGGCCACGTCCGAAGCTGTGCCTACCCGCTTTACGGGCAGCTTAGCCGCTACGCTGCTGTAAAAAGCACTGCGGGCCTCTTCGGCCATTCCCGCACGGGAGGGGGTGTCGATGATACCCGGCGATACGGTGTTCACCCGCAGCGGGGCCAGTTCCAGAGCCAGGGTCTGGCCCAGATTGGCTACGGCTGCATTCACTGCGCCCAGTACAGACGATCCCGTCATGGCCTTGAAGGCTACAACCCCCGAGAACAGGGTGATGGAGCCGTGGGGGTTCAGGTGCGGCGCGGCGTATTTAGCCGCATAATACTGGCCCCAGAACTTATTGTCCATCAGTTGCCGCGCAGCACGGGTGGCTGTGGTGAGAAAGGGGCCACCGCTGGTCTCGGCTGCGGTGATCACCAGATGGTCGAAGGCTCCCAGCTCTGCGAATAAAGACTGCACTTGAGCCTCGGACGTAATATCCAGCGTATAGGTTGCCACGCTTGCAGCAGGCCCCAATGCCGCTGCGGCCTGCTCCAGCTTCTGTGCTGAACGGCTGGCGAGGACCACTTCGGCCCCTTCCGCAGCGGCGAGTTTCGCGGTTGCCAGACCGATGCCCGAGCTGCCGCCGATAATTACTATTTTCTGTCCTGTTAACATGTCGATTCCTCCTCAAAATGAACTGCCTTGTGAGGAGAGTATAATCCTAATACTTCCTTTGGGGAAGTAGTTACATTCTGCACATACAGTTACCCGGGAGGAAGTTTTGTGTGGGGGTTGAGCTGTCGGGTATGAACCTTTTATGCTGTTTCTACTCAGAGCGCAAGCCCGTATCTCTTGAGTTCAATAAAAATGCCCTCCAGCTGTTCCCCCTTCTTCGTCAGCGTGTACTCCACGCGCGGCGGCACCTCGGGATATACAGTGCGCATAAGAATCCCGTGGCTCTCAAGCTCACGCAGCCGCAAGGCGAGTGTCTTCGGACTGATGCCCTCCAGAGAGCGCAGCAGATCACTGAAGCGCATGGTGCCTTCGATCAGCAGATCGCGGATAATCAGGAACGTCCATTTGGTTCCGATGACATCCAGCGTTTTGGCAATGGGGCAGGCCTCGCCGGGGGTTCCTTTGGTCAGAATGACTGGCTCCGTGTTATCCATTTCAGTCAACCTCCTGTGATCATCACGATTTGTGCTAATCATACCACAATACTATCTTTTGGGAAGTAATATCGTTCATAGGCATTTGCTATTAAGCATATTGCTTCCGTATCTTAGACGGGCCCGGCCGTGGGGATTATAGTAAAAGTAATATTAGAATAGAGGAGTCCTCGCTATTGATTGACAAGGTATTGTCCACACTGGTCGAGGTGATTGTGCCGTTGTCCATTCCGGTCATATCAGGGGCGCTGCTGGGACGGTACAAAAACCTGGACACCAAACCGCTGTTAACGCTGTACCTATATTTCCTGAGTCCGGCGATTATTCTGGATACGCTCGCGACGGCGGAGATTTCCTTCGGTGACGTGTACAAAACATTAGCCTTCTCCCTGATGAACCTGCTGGTGCTGTGGGCGCTGGCTAAGCTGCTGGGCAGAGTGCTGAAGCTGGCCCCGGCTGAGGCAGCAGGCCTGACCCTGATCTCCACTTTCACGAACAGTGTCAATTACGGTCTGCCGCTGGTGCTGCTGGCTTTCGGGCAGCTGGGGCTGGATAAGGCCTCGGTCTATGTCATCGCCCAGATGGTCATTGTCAACACCATCGGGGTGTATTTCGCGGCAAGATCCCAGTTCTCTGCCGGCAGCGCCGTCCGCTCGGTATTCTCATTGCCCGCGATCTACGCAGCGATTCTTGCGCTGCTTCTGCGGGCGCTCGGCCTGCATATGCCGCAGGAGATTGCCTCGGGAGTGTCAATGGTGGCCGGAGCGTATTCCCCGGTGGTGTTGGCCATACTGGGGGTGCAGATGGTCAGGGTCCAGACCGCACAGGTTGCACGCAATGTGCAGCTGGCCTTCTGGACGGGCATGTCTGTCCGCCTGCTGCTGGCACCCTTAAGCGCTGCGCTGCTGCTGGTCCTGCTGAACATTTCGGGTACGCTGTTCGCTGTCCTGCTTATCCTGGCTTCCATGCCGGTTGCGGTCAATTCCGTGGTGCTGGCTGAGCGCTTCGGCAGCTCCCCCGCACTTGTGTCACGGTGCATTCTGTGGACAACACTCGCGTCCTTCCTGGTGCTGCCGATCTTGATCTCTATTGTAGGCAGCGTGTGACCTTATAGCGGTATGTGCTGAACCTGTGGATTTTTCTGTACTGGAGGGACCGGGAAAGGGCATTTCATGTGGCAGAGCGGACTACAGGGTCCTCAGGCAAGCTAACCCTTATAACTAAACCGGCTGCACCATCCAGGGAGGGATGGTGCAGCCGGTTTGTTCTTGTTAGGAAATTATGCAATGCAAAAAAATGTGGATATCTTGGAAGCCTCAGAGGATATAAGCGGTGCAGGAGGATTGGGCTCCACAGGAGGATTGGATTTCATCCGTGTACGGAAGCGGACTGAGGAGCCCTTATTTTGCCAAAAGCCTTACTTTTTCAGCAGTTACGGACTCAGAAGCCGTTATATCGTTCGATGGAGCCTGGAATAAAGGGGAAAGGGACAAATAAATGCATCTGAGTCCATTGTCCTGCGGAATAGACGAATCTTCCTTCAATAACGGCTTACCTGTCCGCAACGGCTGCGGATAGATCGCGAAGGAATAGGGCGATCCGTCTTTGCCGGCTTTTTCGCAGGTGCTAGTTGGAAAAAGGGAACTTATTTTTCCGAAAATCAAGAAATTCTGCGATTTAAGTGGAAAAAGTAAACCTAAATGGGCCACTTTTCCTGAACAATGGCGAAATGGGCTGAATTAGTGTCCCTTTTTCCACTTCATCTGCCCGAGGGTAGGGTACTTCGGCAAATTAGTGTACCTTTTTCCACTTAAAGAGTTGCCGTAGGATTCATGGGGAGTCGTTCTCCAGGTAACGCTAGAACCAAGACGGCTGCGCTGTCCCGTGGAGGACGGCATAGCCGTTTTTGTTCTTGTTTAGGAAATTATGCAATGCAAAAAAATGTGGATAACTCCGATGAAAAAGGTAGGAGGGATGAACGTGAAGAACCAGGAGACGTGGAAGAAACGAGGAATCATCCGGCAGATTCTAAAAGATCACTTTCATGGATTCATGGAAATGCACGGACATCACTTGCCCAAAGGACTTCATAGCAGCATCACGGAAACCGTGAATAAAGCGATACGCTGTGGCACACGGGATATGGGCTATGCCAGATATGAGTGCAAGGGATGCACGAAGGGAGCACCGGAGCCCGTGTTTATTTGCTTTACCTGTAAAAGCCGCTTTTGTCATGGATGTGGGAAGAAATATACGGATGAATGGGCGGAAAAGCAGCAAGAGCGAATCCTAAATGTACCTCATCGTCACATGGTATTTACGGTGCCGCAAGAATTGCGCAAGGTATTTTTTCAAGACCGACACAAGTTAAATGAACTGAGTAAGCAAGTGGCCAAGGTCATTCAATATTATTACCGGCGGAAAAACAAGAGCAAGAAATATGAAGTCGGTGTCATTACAGTGATTCATACGTTTGGAAGAGATTTAAAATTCAACCCACATATCCATACATTAATCACAGAAGGTGCGCTAGAGCAGAACAAGGAGTGGAAAAAGGTAGAGTATATCTCCTATGAGTACTTGCGGAAAGCGTGGCAGAAGCTACTTCTGGATTTAATGATGAAATGGTATCCGAAGGAAGAATGGATAAAGGGACTGGTGAATGAGCTATACCAGCGTTATCCGCAGGGGTTCTACGTAAATGCGGAGCAGCGGATGAAAGATGCCCGGGGAGCCGCGAAATATATAGGGCGTTACTTAGCGCGCCCGGCGATTGCAGAGTACCGTGTAGTCAGCTATGACTACCACAAGGTACACTACTGGTACAAGGATCACCGAACAGGGAAACGGGTGGACGTCGTGTCGCCAGTAATGAAATTTATCTATGATTTGGTCCAGCACATCCCCCCGAAGCATTTCCGGATGGTGGGCCGCTATGGTCTATATAGCAGAGGAAAAAACAAAGAGTCGCAGAAGGTGATTAATCTGTGGCGGTTCATGGTACATAAACAAATCGAAATGACGTTTCCTGCGGAAGAACGAAAGAAAAAAAGTTACCGCCAGCGGATGTTGGAAAGCTACGGGCGAGACCCGATGCGCTGTCCATGCTGCAAGCACCGGATGTTGCTTGTGGTGATTTGGCATGCAGAATATGGGCGAATTTATTATTATGACGAGGAGCGAGAATACGCAAACCAAAAGAAATGGGGGATGAGAAAAGGTGGGAAAAGTACGAGGACAAAAGAACGAACAGGATAACCCGAGCGAATGGGATTTGTGGGAGCCATGGGAGGAAGAACCTGAGGTATGGATTGATTATGTCTGCGTAGAATGTGGGATGGTAGATCCTGTCCCTGAATTTATAGTGGCAGAGTGTTCGTATGAACTTGAAGCTGGAGCATCCCCGGAGTTCTTCTGTCCGGTTTGTAATGGAACCTTGGTGAGAAAAGAAGAGCCAGCGGACAAATGACCGTTGGCTAGAAGGTTATTCACCCGCCAGGGTGATTTTGTTCTATTTATTCTATAGAGGTTGAACTTAAAATTAGAAAAAAGGATAAAGTGATGAGGGAAGTTTGGAACTATAGGAGCGTTAGCGTCCGCCTTTGTCTGTGGATTTCCACCACGGACAGCGGTACAAATCCAAGAAATCTGCAGATGGACAGCGGCCGAAAGTCCCAATATTCCCCGGAGTCACGCAACGGCAGAAATACCGTTGATGAAGCGCCGGAGGGCAGGTTTGCCCGGAAACAACGGCAGAAATACCGTTGTTGAAGCGCCGGAGGCAGGTTTGCCGGAAACAACGGCATAAATGCTGTTGATGAAGCGCTGGAGGCAGGGTTGCCCGGAAACAACGGCAGAAATACCGTTGTTGAAGCGCCGGAGGCAGGTTTGCCCGGAAACAACGGCAGAAATGCTGTTGTTGAAGCGCCGATGACGGGTTTGCTCAGATATAAGGCTTCAAGCGCTGTGTCAGAGCGGGCTCAGAAATCAAAATGGTCCGGATCGGGACCGGTCCGCTTGTCCTGGTTGAGCCCGTCAATCCGCTCCATATCCCCGGTGCTCAGCTCGAAATCGAACACGGAGGCGTTCTCGATGATCCGGTGTTCCTTGGTTGATTTGGGTATGGTAACTATTCCGTGCTGCAGATCCCAGCGCAGGATTACTTGAGCTACCGATTTGCCGTGTGCGGCGGCAATCTCCTTAAGCACAGGCTGGTCAAGCAGCTGTCCCTGCATGAGGGGCGACCAGGCCTCAATCTGGATGCCCTGCTCTTTGCAGAAGCGGCGCAGTTCGCGCTGGGACAAGTAAGGATGCAGCTCCACCTGATTGACCATCGGTGTGATCTTCGCATCCCGGATCACATCCTCCAGATGATGAATCTGGAAGTTGCTGACTCCTATGGCTTTGACCCGTCCGGACGTATACAAGGTTTCGAGCGCTCTCCAGGCGTCCTTGTATTTGCCCTGTACCGGCCAATGAATCAGGTATAAATCCAGATAGTCCAGCCCCAGCTTCTCCAGACTGGCATCATAGGCGGCAAGGGTCGCCTCATATCCGAGATCGGCGTTCCACACCTTGGAGGTGATGAACAGATCTTCGCGGGCCAGCTGGTTCTCGGCCAGAGCTTCCGCTACAGCCTGGCCCACACCGCGCTCATTCTGATAGATGGCAGCGGTATCTACGCTGCGGTAGCCGTAGGCAATAGCGGATTTTACCGCTTGTATCAATTCTGCGCCTTCTTCCACTTGAAAAACCCCCAGCCCGAACCAGGGCATATTCACACCGCTGTTCAAGCGGGTCGTATCCTGTAAGTGTAATGCCATAATGAAAAAACCTCCTGAATGGGTATAGTATGAGAATGCATGAAGCTGAGATGAGCAGAAATAGATCCCTCAGAGAGAATCCTTATCCGCAACAGAGAGTCCTTATCCGTAACTGAGAACTCTTATCCGCAACAGAAAGTCCTTATCGGCTACCTTGTTAAGGATCAGGCGGCCTGGCTCTGGAGCTTGCGCCCGTCCCTATTTTCGAGCGCCCGGCTCCAGGCGGTAAGAACCACTGCCCCCAATACCATGATAGAGCCGATCCATGGAGTATGGACCAGTCCCAGATGGTCGGTCACCAGTCCTCCAAGATAGGCGCCGATAGCGATGCCTGCATTAAAGGCAGCTATATTCACCGCCGAAGCGACATCTCTTGCACTGGGTGCGAACCGGTCGGCCAGCATCACTACGTAAACCTGCAGACCGGGTACATTCATGAAGGCGAGCAGGCCCATGAAGAAAATGGTAATCAGGGCAGCGGCCTTAAAGGGGGCGGTAAAGGTAAGCACCAGCAGGACCGCTGCCTGGAAGGCAAACATATAGAACAAAGCGTTCAGCGGCTTGCGGTTGGCTGCTTTCCCTCCGATGACATTGCCGATGGCAATGGCTATGCCGTAGACCAGGAGAATCACAGCTACCGTCTGTTCCTGAAAACCGCTGATCTCATGAAGCAGTGGGGAGAGGTACGTGAACACGACAAAGGTCCCCCCGTAGCCCAAAGCGGTTATCGCAAAAGCGAGCAGCAGGCGTCCGTTCGTCACCAGCTTGACCTGCTCGCGCAGCGGGGTCCGTGTACCTTTGCGCAGGGCGGCAGGAACGAGCAGCAGGTTGGCGATCAGCGCGATAAGACCGACAGCGGCAATGGCGATAAAAGCGGCCCGCCAGCCGAGCTGCTGCCCGAGAAAGGTGCCCAGCGGCACCCCGGTCACCGTGGCTACCGTAAGCCCGGTGAACATCATGGAGATGGCGCTTGCCCGCCGGTCCTCGGTCACCAGATCGGCGGCGATGGTGGAAGCGATGGACATGAACAGGCCATGAGAGAGCGCGGAAAGGATGCGGGCTGCAAGCAGCATGGAAATCCCGCCCGCAGCGGCCGCCAGGCTGTTGCCGGCGATGAAGAGCAGCATTAAGGCCAGCAGCAGAGTTTTGCGCGAGATGGCCGTGGTCAGCGAGGTCAGCACCGGTGCGCCGAAGGTGACGCCAAGCGCATACAGCGTTACGGTTAATCCGGCTGTCGTCACGGATATATGCAGGTCATCAGAGATCAGCGGCAGCAGCCCGACACTGATAAACTCGGTTGTTCCAATCGCAAAGGCACTAATGGCTAGAGCCAGCAGCGCCAGTGTACTTTTTTTACGGTCCAAAGACATGTTTCCTCACTCCTACACTATGGTAATCACCGGCCGGTAAGTGCTATTATGAATTATTGCAGCGGCGAAGGATAGTACGCACTTTTTTGTGCTATAGGTTCTAAAAAGTAACTATAACCAAACAACAGGAGGGCTGATCATGGCTAAAAAATATAATATATCGGTTGAAGCTACACTTGAAGTCATCGGAGGGAAGTGGAAGTGTGTGATCCTCTGCCATCTGACGCATGGTAAAATGCGGACCAGCGATTTGAAGCGCCATATGCCGAACATTACGCAGAAAATGCTGACCCAGCAGCTGAGAGAGCTGGAGCAGGACGGGATTGTGAACCGGATCAGCTACAATCAGGTGCCGCCGAAGGTGGAATATGAGCTTAGCGATTACGGGCGGACGCTGCAGTCGATTCTCGATTCCTTATGTGCCTGGGGAGAGCAGCATATCATCAAGCAGTATGGGGATAAATTCGCTGTTCTGGAGGATAATGTGCTGAACCGTTAGGGCTGCAACCTTTTAGCAATTTATCCGTCTGGAAGGAAGAAGAGGCTAATCCTTTACTTCTAAATCCTGCTGAGAGGTGACCCCCATGAAGACGAATACATTGAAGAAAATGACATCAACTGCCGCAGCAGTACTGCTGACTTTGGCTTTTGCCGGACAGAGCTTGGCCGCAGCCGCAATGTTTCAGGATCTCTCCGGCACACCGGCCAAGGATAAAATCGCCCAACTGCAGCAGCGCGGCGTTATTCACGGAGTTAGCGATACGCAATTCATGCCGAATGCGGCGGTTACAGCAGCCCAAGCTATTCAGATGTTCGTTAATGCCTTTGATCTGAATATTGATCTGCTCCGCTTCGTCAAGGCACCGCAGGCTACCGACTATTTTGCCAATGCCATTAACGATGCCTGGTATGCAAATGCTCTAATTATAGCAGCTAACAACGACATTGGTTTATCCCCGGATCTCAATCCTGCGAAGAATTGGACCCGTGAGGAGTTCACCCATCAGCTCATGCTGACCATCGAAAAGCACAGCAATCTTCCGTTGATCAAAATCATGCCGGTGGACATTGCAGACAGCGCGGACTTCACCAACGGCTACGACGGCTCCATCCAGCGGGCGCTGGTGCTCCATATCGCCAGTCTGGACAGTGACGGCAAATTCCATCCGGCTGCCGGTATTACCCGCGCCGAAGCGGCGGAAATGATCTATAACGCGCTGGAGTACATCGCCGCACATCCGGCTCCTGCCGGTGGCCTGCAAGAGTAAGCCTGCTTCAGCATCTCAGGCCGGCATATGCCAGCACAGCAAAAACCGCAAGCCCCATCCAAGGGAGCTTGCGGTTTTTGCTGCCGATTACAGATATTCTCTTCCGGTACCGTTTCAGTCCGGCTGTCCTTCGCTAACCTGAATCGTAAAAACAAATACGGCGCCTTGCCCGGCATCAGGTTTGGCGTAGATTTCGCCTCCCATCAGCTCCACCAGCATTTTGCAGATCGACAGGCCAAGTCCGGTACCGCCGAATTTGCGGTTGATGGTGCTGCTGATCTGGGTGAAGGGCTGAAATAAGTAACTCATTTTATCTTGCGGAATACCAATGCCCGTATCCTCGACAGTGAATTCCAGCGTGAGCATGCGGTCGATGGCCGTTTGGTGAGTGCCGTTAAGAAAATAATCGGGATATCCCGTGACTTCCGGCGCATTTTGATTCGTTTGGCCGTTTCAAAGCCGTCCATTTCGGGCATAAGCACATCCATAATAATTAGCGCGTACTCATTCTCCAACAGGTATTTCAGAGCTTATAGAGGGGCGATGAAAGCATAACACTGAAAAAACACCGAAAGGCTGCTGGTTTTCAGCAACTTTTCGATGCAGTCTATGAAAATTCGTGAGCTTGTGTCCAGGAAGCGGTTAACGGAGGCGGCGGCTGCTCCGCCGCCGCTTGGAGGAAGCCTTGTTCAGGGCATGACCGCCTGTTCCGCCGCCGACTGCCTGCTGCTGTCTTGTTGCAGGGCTGTCGATGGCTGCGTTGGTTCCCCCTGCGCTGTACGTTCCTCCCCCGCTGCCGACTTGAGTCGCTGAGGAGGTCTTGCTGCCCTTGGGAAGCTTGACGGTCTGGTTATTAATGACAACGACTACCTCTTTGCCGTGCAAGCTGGGGAGCGGGAAATGCGGTTTGCTGCCGCGCTGTCCTCTGCTTCCCAGGTTTGTTGCATCCCCTCCAGCCCCGACACTCTGCTGCTGGCGGGTAAAGGGTGATGCAATGGCTGCGTTGCTCCCGCTGGCGCTGCTTCTTCCGGCTCCGCTGGCAATCTGTGTGGTATTCGCCGCATTGGTATACTGGTTGTTGATGACGAATACCAGCCGGTCTACTCCCGCCAGCGGGGTGCGGGTAATGATCTTCCGTGATCCTTTTTGGATAATGACGATGATCCGGTCCTGCCGTTTCTGTGTGGGTCTAGCCATCCGCCTCATTCCTCCCATAAATATAGGTCCCTTACCATTAATGCGTCCAGCCGGGAAGGGTGAGCAATCCGGGCGCTACCGGAAGATAAACCAGCAGAAGCCCAGCGGCCCTGATTTTTGAACAAAAATGAAACTCCTATGAAAGGAAGGGAAAACTCCTGAAAATATTTAAAATTTTGCTTGTATGGATCGTGGCGAGCGTGTAAGATATACGAAGGTTTTTAATAAAAGACTATCATATAACTCATATAATCTTGGGAATAAGGCCCATAAGTTTCTACCGGATAACCATTGCAATTATCCGACTATGAGTGAAATAGCGCATCTAGGGTTCCGTTTTTTATGCCATGGCATAAGAGAGACTGGTCCAAGCGATGCGGGCACAGGTATGTGTTACACCGTTAAGGGACAAAAACCCAGAAGGACAGATTCACTTGAGAGAAGCGCTCAAGGGGAACTGTCTTTTTTGTCGTTTAGAAAAATGATGATTTCCCTTTCTTGTTGATAAGATATTTGTAAAGTTGGGGATAAGTAGACGCGAATTCAGCGTATTCACCCAAAAGGATGAAAATTAGCCAGATTCGATAGCCGTTTTCCAACTAGCACATGTAAGACGCAGGTGAGCAATGCTAAGTGGAAAAAGGGAACTTATTCCTCCTAAAAATCAACAATTGAGAGATTTAAGTGGAAAAAGGGAACTTAATGGGGTCAAATTCTTTCTTCAGGAGCGAAATGAGCTAAATTAGTTAACCTTTTTCCACTTAACCTGCGGAGAACAGGGCGCCGGGGCAAATTAGTTAACCTTTTTCCACTTAGAGTCGGCGAAGGATTGATAAAGGGCTATCCAGGCATAGCTAAACTAAAAATTTATTCAGTCAAGGATGGCGTAGCCGTTCAGTTCTTGAAAAGGGAGGGCATTTGCAGCATGAAAATTCTAGAGGAACGCATAAGGGAAGAGGGTCTCATTCTGTCGGATACGGTGCTTAAGGTGGACTCTTTTTTGAATCATCAGGTGGATACGCAGCTTGCGCTGCAAATTGGGGAGGAGTTCGGGCGCATCTTCGGGCATCTGCCAGTCACCAAGGTGCTGACCGTTGAGGCCAGCGGCATCCAGTTCGCCATGGCAGCCGGAATTGCGCTGGGAGTGCCGTTCATTTATGCCAAGAAAAAGAAAGCTGTTACCCAGTCCGAAGGCGTCTATTCGGCACCGGTGCATTCCTTCACCCGTCAGGAGGATTACCGGATCAGCATCTCGCGGAAGTACCTGGGTCCGGGGGATAAAGTGCTGATTGTCGATGACTTTCTGGCTACGGGGGCAGCGCTGGTGGGACTGGCGGATATTGTGAACGAATCGGGAGCAGAGCTGCTGGGCGTGGGCTGTGTAATCGAGAAAAGCTTTCAGGAAGGCCGGAGCCTGCTTGAAGACAGGGGTATTGCTGTCCATGCACTGGCCAGAATCTCGTCGATGTCGCCGGGGGAAATCCATTTCATCGGAAATCCGAATACAGCAGAAATGATCAAGGAGAGTGTAGAATGTTAAGCAAACAGAAAATATTGGCCCTCGGGCTGCAGCATGTGCTGGCGATGTATGCCGGGGCGGTCATTGTGCCGCTTGTTGTCGGTGGGGCGCTGAATCTAAGCGGAACACAAATGGCCTACCTGATCGCGGCGGATCTGTTCACCTGCGGCCTGGCTACCCTGCTGCAGATTATCAGCAGCAAGCATTTCGGCAGCGGGCTTCCGGTGGTGCTGGGCTGCACATTTACTGCGGTCAGCCCGATCATCGCCATCGCTTCAGGCTCTAATCTGGCGACGGCCTACGGCGCGATTATTATCTCCGGCTTGTTCGTCGTTCTGGCAGCCCCGGTCTACGGAAAGCTGCTGAAGTTCTTCCCTACAGTAGTTACCGGCTCTGTAGTCACGATCATCGGCTTGTCATTGATTCCGGTAGCCATGAATAATGTGGCGGGAGGCCAGGGCAGCGCCGATTTCGGAGCGCCCCGGAATCTGCTGCTGGGCCTCATCACGCTGCTTGTGATTCTGGCCGTGAACCGGTTCACGACAGGCTTCATGCGCTCGGTATCGGTCCTGGTCGGGCTCGTGGCCGGAACCGTGATCGGTTATGCGATGGGTATCGTTCATTTCTCTACCGTGGGCAGCGCCTCGTGGGTCAGCATTGCCCAGCCATTCTATTTCGGGTGGCCTGAATTCAGCATTACCGCCATCTTCACGATGATTATCGTCAACATCGTCTCTATGGTGGAATCAACGGGTGTGTATTTTGCCGTAGGCAAGGCTACGGACCAGCAGGTTGAGCAGAAGCAAGTCGTGAACGGCCTGCGCTCCGAAGGGCTTGCGATCATGCTGGGCGGTCTGTTCAACGCCTTCCCGTATACGGCGTTTTCCCAGAATGTCGGCCTGCTGTCGCTGACCCGCGTCAAGACGCGCAATGTTATTTTTGCAGCAGGCGGAATTATGGTTGTGCTCGGCCTGCTGCCCAAGCTGGCGGCGTTGACGACCGTGGTGCCGAATGCCGTACTTGGCGGCGCGATGATTGTTATGTTCGGTTCGGTGGCGGCGTCCGGGATGTCGATCCTCTCTGAGGTCGATCTGCGCAAGGACGGCAACCTGCTGATTGCGGCTTGCAGTATCGCTGTGGGGCTGGGGTCAGCAGTGCTGCCCTCCATGTTCGACCAGCTGCCTGAATTCGCCAGAATGCTGCTTCAGAACGGAATTGTCTCCGGCTCGCTGACGGCCATTATCCTGAATATCTTCCTCTCCAGAACTCAGGAGAACGCAGCCCCGGCTGCCACTGTACCCGAGGTCCATGTGAAGTAAAATATTGCAAGTCCTGAACGCTAAAAAGTCCATCGGCCGATTCCGAAATATAATTGGAATCGGCTTTTTTGCTTTATCTATTAAAGTGTTCCACGGTATAATTTGCTAATCGCGGATGGGAGGGGAGAGAGGATGAAGAAATATTGGCTGAGTATTGCAGGCAGTCTGCTGCTGGTTCTCATTCTTCCGCTGTTCTCAACCGTTCAACTGATAACGGATGCACAGAATAAGCCGGTTTTGCGGCATGGACTTATGGATTTGCGCGATTGGGACTTCGGATCGGATGGTCTGGTCAGGCTTGACGGGGAGTGGGAGTTCTACCGCAATATGCTGCTTGACCCCGAAGATTTCCAGCCGGGGGATGGGCCGCCGCCTGCTGCCTCCACAATGATCAATGTCCCGGATAAATGGAATGGTTATATTTCCGCGAGCGGCAAAAGGACGGCTAAAGGCTACGCCACATACCGGATGCAGGCCTTGATCACGCCAGGAGAAACCGCCGTTTACGGCCTGAGGACGAGCAATATCCGTACGGCAAGCAAAGTGTTTATGAACGGTCAGGAGATTGGGAATAGCGGTATTCCGTCCAGTTCTGTCTCAGCCGGCAAGCAGAATAACATTCCTTATATGGGCTTTGCGTCTGTCGCCGGGGACAGGCTGGAGATCATTGTGCAAGTGTCCAATTACAGCTACTCTTCGGGCGGGATTGTCCAGCCGGTCATCATTGGAGACCAGACCGCCATTCTGAAGCACCGGGAATTTGCGCTGATTGCGGATGGCGCGGCGATGTGCGGCTTTTTCATTCTATCCATATTTCTTCTGATGTTCTCCAGAGTCAGGGAAGGCCGGGGGATCACGCTGCATCTGGGCCTGTTCTGCATGTCGGCGTTCGTGTATATTCTGACCCACGGAGAAAAGCTGATTGCCAGCGGCCTGCCCGGCCTGCCTTATGAAATCGTACTAAAGCTGCAGCTAATCTCTTCCACGCTGGTCTACTATTATCTGCTCCGGTACGTGGCCAACTCCATTAATTATCCGATGCCCCAGGCTGTGATGAAGGCTTCCAAGTTCATTACTTCCCTGCTGCTGGTTATCGCGGTATGCGTACCTGCCTATTATTTCAGCTTCCTGGAGACTCTGCTGCTCACCTGGGGTTCTGTCAGCCTCAGCTTTGTGCTCTATGTCATGGTCAAGGGCACCAAGCAGCAACCCAAAAATATGTTTCTCATGATGGTCAGCATTGAGAGCCTGAGTGTAGTGATTCTGTATTATCTGATCAGCATATCCCGTGTGCACCTCAGCTATAATGTGGTTTCTTACGAGATTGTCCTGTTCGGGTTCGTTCAAGCCATAGTGATGACCCGCAAATACAAGTCCTCGTTTCTTGAGGTAGAGCAGCTGTCCCGCCGTTTGGTAACCCTGGATGGCCTGAAGGACGATTTCATGGCGGATACCTCATATGAACTGCGCAAGCCGCTGCAGGGCATTGTGAATATGGCCCAGACATTGGCTGAAGGCGCTTCAGGATCATTAAGTCCGCAGCAAAAGGGACAGCTGTCCATGATTGTCTCGACGGGCAAACGCCTGGGCTCGTTAATCAACGACATGGCGGATTTCGCCAAGCTGAACCACGGGGATTTGTTTCTGAAGCGGCAGGCAGTGGACTTGCGTATGGTTGCTTCCTCTGTCATGGAGGTTACCAGCCACATATCCGCAAGGAGGGGCCTGGAGTTCAGGCTGGAGCTGCCGGAGCCGCTGCCGCTGCTGGAGACGGACGAGGAACGCCTGTCCCAGATTCTGTTCAATTTGCTGGCAAATGCCGTGAATCATACCCATAAAGGTGTGATAACGCTCTCTGCCAAGGTTATAGAAGAGTATGTGGCCGTCATCGTGGCGGATACCGGACAGGGGATTGCGCCTGAGCGTCTGGGAACGATTTTTGACGCCTATGATCCGGATGCTGCGGATGCCAAAAAAATCTATCATGAGCTCGGTTTGGGCCTCAGCATTACCCAGAAGCTGGTGGAGCTGAACGGCGGAAGGATTGAAGTGCAATCTACCCCGGGGGAAGGCTCGGAATTTACCTTTACACTGCCGATATTAAAGGAGAAAACAGCCTTTACGGATCAGGAGGTTCTGGAGCCTACGGGATGGGAGACTGCAGCCGCTATGGAAATGGAAGGCGGGCTGCCGCCCCATCTCCTTGGCGGAGAAGAATGCTGCTTCATTCTGATCGTGGATAATGATCCCGTCAACCGCCAGGTGCTGGCCAATGCGCTGCGTCTGGAGAATCATACGGTCATCACAGCGGAGAGCGGTCCCGAGGCGCTTTTGCAAATGCGGGACTTTCCTGAACTGGATCTGATTATTACCGATTGGGTCATGCCCGGTATGTCCGGCTTTGTTTTATGCAAAGCGATCCGCGAACGGTTTGTCCTTTCAGAGCTGCCTATTCTGGTGCTTACAGCCAGCAACCGGCCGGAGGATATCCAGGCTGCCTTTGAGGCGGGTGCCAATGATTACCTGAGTACACCGGTAGATCTCCGTGAATTCAAGGCGCGTGTGCGTACGCTGCTGGATATGCGCAAATCCATCCGCACCTCGGTACAGACGGAAATCGCCTTTTTGCAGGCCCAGATCAAACCGCATTTTCTGTACAATGCGCTGAATGCCATTATCTCGGTCTGCCCCGATGATCCTGATATGGCTACGGAGCTGCTTTTGGATCTAAGCCAGTATCTGCGCAGCAGCTTCGACTTCCAGAACCGCGGACAGACTGTGCCAATCGAGAAAGAGCTGGAGCTGGTAAGATCGTATCTTGCCCTGGAAAAAGCACGCTTTGATGACCGTCTCAACATTGTTTTTGATCTGCCGCAGGATACGATGGCGCTGGTGCCGCCGCTCTCCATTCAACCGATTGTTGAGAATGCCGTGAACCACGGGCTGATGCAGAAGGAATCCGGCGGTACCGTAACCTTGTCCATCAGACAGCTTCCCGGTCATCTGGTTGTTGCCGTAACGGATGATGGCATTGGCATGACGCAGGAGCGGATCGCTGATATTCTGTCGGATGAGCGGACCGAAGGAGGCATCGGCCTCCGCAACATTCAGCGCCGGCTGCTCAAAATGTACGGAGCAGGCCTGTCTGTCATAAGCATGCCGGACCAGGGGACGACGATTTCTTATACCATACCGAGAACGGGAACACCCTGAAGAACTAGGAAACAAGAGGTGATCTGGCCCATGAAGGCAATATTGATCGACGATGAGAAACCTGCGCTTCAGCACCTTGAACGCCTGCTGGCCAAGGATGGACGGCTGGAGATCAGCGGAAAGTATACCTCGGCACGGCTGGGCCTCCAGCACCTGCAGCAGGAGCGGGCTGATATTGTCTTTCTCGATATCGGCATGCCGGAGATGAACGGGCTTGAGGCAGCGGAACATATCGCGGTCCTGGACCGCAGCATCCGTATCGTCTACATTACAGCCTACAGCGAGTATGCCATTGAGGCTTTTGAGCTGAACGCGATTGATTACCTGCTGAAGCCGGTAACCTCGCAGCGGCTAGGCAAAACGCTGGAGCGGCTGCAGAGCCGTGAGAAGCAGTCAGCGCGGGAGGCGGAGTCCGCTGCAGAAGCACGGGCCCTCTCCATTCTCGGCTTCAGGCGGCTGGAATTTCTGGACACCAGCGAACCTGGAAGGAAGCTGCAGTGGCGGACCAGCAAAGCGCAGGAGGTATTTGCCCTGTTGCTCCATAACCGCGGGCAATGGATACTCAAGGATACCATTGTGGATCTGGTCTGGCCGGACTTCAAGCCGGAGAAAGCGGTTACCAATCTGCACACAACGGTCTACCACATCCGCAAACTGCTGAAGACCTGGGGGATGAACGTGCTTGTCGAGTTCTCTCAGGAGCGTTACCGTCTAACCTATGAGGACGTGTCCTTTGATGTGGAGGACTTCGTACGGGGCTGGTGCGGAACTCCTGTGGAGACGGATCAGGAGTGGGCCAGCCGGGATAAAGTGCTGTCCTTGTACCGGGGAGATTATCTGGACGAGCATCACTATGACTGGGCCGAGCCGAAGCGCAAGGAGCTGCAGACCGCCTATGTGCAGATGGCTCTCCGGTCTGCCGAATATGAACTGGGTTCGGCACGGCCGCGTGAGGCTTTGACCCGGCTGCTGTCCCTGCAGGAGGTCGACCCGTATTCGGAGGAGATTTGCCGGCTGGCGCTCCGGAGCTATGCCGATCTGGGTGATTTTGTCGGATTCAGGAAACACTACGAGAAATTCAAAGCGCTTCTGCATAATGAACTGGGCATCCATCCCGGCAGCCTCATGGACAGCTGGGTTCAGAGAGTATTGTAAAATATATTGCCGATAATATGGCAAGAGCATAGAATTTAGTGGGGCTGTACCAGATAATATAGATAGGGATGGAGTAAGAGTGAATGACAAAGTCGTAATGCCGCTATGGACCTTCTGCCTCTTTATCGTTGTGATGAACACCACTATGTTCAATGTCTCGCTGCCCACAATTATTCAGGATTTGCATATTTCCGCCGATCTGGGATCGTGGGTGATCTCCAGCTATTCCATCGGCTATGCGCTGTCTACAGTGATCTACAGCAGGCTGTCGGATCTCGTGCCCCTCCGCAGGCTGCTGACGGTTGGCCTGACTACGCTGGGCCTCGCTTCGGTAATCGGACTATTTGCGCACAGCTTCAATGTTCTGCTTATCACGCGGATTCTGCAATCCGCAGGCGCCGGAGTCATGGCGGGCCTGGGGCTGGTGCTCGCCAGCCGGTATGTGCCCGTGGCCAGACGCGGTGCCACCATCGCCATGATCTCTGTCGGAAGCGCTATGGCTTTCGGCCTGGGACCGATCGTAGGCGGCCTTATCAGCCAATATTTTGGCTGGAACGGGTTGTTTGGCGTTACATGTCTGGTGTTGCTGGTTCTGCCTGTGCTGCTGTATTTGCTGCCCAAAGAACAGCCCCAGGCGGCGGTCTTTGATCTGTACGGAGCAGCACTGACGGTTATCAATGCCGGGAGCCTGCTCGTGGCTGTAACCAGTCAATCCTACATATGGCTTGCGGTGAGTGTCGCGTCCTTTGCGGTTCATGCCATCCATCTCCGCAGAGCCCGGGATTCCTTTATTAATCCCAAGCTGCTCCAAATGCCCGGGTATCTGAAGCTGACAGCCATCGGCTTCAGTATTTTGGTGCTGAATCTCGGGAATTTATTCCTGATGCCGCTTGCGCTGTCCAATCTATTCCATCAATCTGCGCTGATGATCGGCCTGTATATTGCGCCCGGTGCCATTTTATCGGCATTTCTGACCCGTTTTGTCGGCCGCTGGATCGACCGGTACGGCAATTTGCGCTTCCTGCTGATTGGCCACGGGATACTGGCCACTGTCTTGGCCGTCTTTGCACTGGGGCTGCAGGTATCCCCGCTCGTGCTCCTGTTCGGGTATCTGTGCTTCTCGCCGGCTTTTTCGGCAACCATGGCTTCTCTGAATAATGAGGCCTCCGGCATATTGCCGCGCACCTGGATCGGGTCGGGGATGGGGCTGCTGCAGCTGATCCAGTTCTTTGGCGGGTCGGTCTCCGTTGCCGTCTGCGGATTGCTGCTGCATGCCCAGCGGACTCTTGCACCTTCGGGCGCTTACCGAAATGTCTATGGAATTCTGCTTGCGGTGAGTCTGTGCTCTCTGAGCCTGGTGCTTTTATATCGGCGTTCCCGGGGGATGGAAATGAAACGAAATGGCGCTAAGAGCGTATCAGAAGCATAATAGTGATCAGGAAGGATGAGGAAAAAGTGGATAATGGCATGAATGTCATCCTGTTTGAAAAGATGCCGGAAGGCGAATTGCGTGTGATTGAGGAGCGCACCTGGAGCATGAACATGGTTGCGGCTCTGGAGCATGTCAATTATATTGTGGTCGGCAGCCGGGAGTATGAAGCTGTGGAAGGACGGCTGAATGTGGATGCGGGAAAGCTTGAGCTCCTGCTCGTTCCCATGCGGACAGAAGAATAATGTCAGAAGAGGAGGATCTCAAATTGGCGCAAGATGAACAAGCAAAGGAACCAGCCAAAGCACCAGTGAAGGAATCGGCGGCATCCAGACTATTCACCCCGGACGGCAAACCGCTCCGGGTATTGTCTACGTCGCTGGGCATTGCCCTGCTGGCCAATGCCTTATTTATTCCGGGGGGAACCGGCGCGGCAAGCGGCAGCTCTGAGGAACCGAAGCTGGTATCCTGGTCCACGGAGGAAGTCAAAGCCTATTTTGACAAAAATGTAGACTGGAACATCCCTTACCCGGAAGAAAATGCCGGAGAGGTGCTGCAGGAAGGACAAGGAGTAGTCACCTCAGGCGGAACAACGGTTATTAACAATTACGGCGGCTATAATTCCGGCTTCGGCTGGGATGATCTGCTGCTGTACCACATGCTGTTCAACAGCGGCTCATTTTATTCATCAAGAGGCTGGTACAACGACCGTCCAACTTATTATGGCGGAACACGGACTAAGTACAAGGCTCCAAGCTATAACAGCGGCAGCTTTCAGAACAAGCCTGTAGCCGGTTCAGTGGTTAAGCCCCGTACCTCCACCTCGTCCACCGGCTCGATCACCAGAAGGAATACTTCGAGCAAGGCAGGCGGAGTCGGCGGCAAATCCAGCGGTCTGGGCTCGTCCAAGAGCGGCAGTTCCAGCAGCAAATCAGGCTCTACCTCAAGATCAAGTGCCGGCAAGAGCAGCTCCGGCAAAAGCGGTTTTGGCGGATGAGCCCTGCAGACAGCGTCTTTGAATACCTTGACCAGTCGGGGCTGGAACGGGCACCCCGTGTAGAACAGCTGCATAAGCTCGGATTTACCTGGGCTGACCTGGAAGATGAGGAGTACTGGCTCGACGCGGTTGCCGTGATGCGCGGTGAGACCTACAAAGAGCTGGAGGAGGCTTCCGTTAAGCTCTGGAGCATCCTCGACAAGGCTGTCCGCTATGTGCACAGGCGGCATGATTTGTATGATTTGCTTGGCATTCCTCCGGTGCTGTGGCAGATGCTGGATGACACTCCGCTGCCGGAGCCGGGGCTGATCAGCCGGTACGCCAGATTCGATTTCGCCATAGCCGGCGACGGCACGATCAAGCTGCTGGAGCTGAATGCGGATACACCAACCGGCTATGTGGAAGCATCGGTTGCTACGCCGTGGATTTGCGGGCAAGCCGGTATTTCAAGCCGGAACAACGGCATGAAGGAACGGTTGGCCGCTGCCTGGAGCATCGAACAGCCGGATACGGCGGCTTGTGTCGCTTACGGAACCCATCAGGAGGATTCCGGAACGATTGAGGCGCTGGTGGCGCACAGCGGTCTGGACATCCGCTGCGTCGACTGTCTGGATCTGTGGATCGACGAAGGGACGGTCAGGGATGCGGAGAACCGGATCATCAAGCGGATGTTCGCCCTCTATCCGAAGGAATGGATGGCGGTGGACGATGGCGGAGAGGCGCTTGCCTATGCCATTGAGAGCGGACAGCTTCAGCTGTTCAACGGTCCGCACAGCATCCTGCTGCAGTCCAAGGGGCTGATCGCCGCCGTATGGGGGATGTATGAGCTGGGGCTGCTCTTCAGCGAGGACGAACGCCAGGCGATAGCCAGTTACATTCTTCCGACCTACAACAAGCCGGTATTCTCCGGCAGCTTTGTATCCAAATCCGTCTTCGGCCGTGAAGGCGGCTCGGTGCGGATTTTCGATGACAGCGGGGCGCTGGAGCTTGCCGATGAGGACGGCTTCGACAGCAGCGTGCTGTTCCCGACGGTATATCAGAAGCGGGCGGAGCTGGCCCGTATCCAGACCCCGGAAGGGGAGCTTCACCTGCTGACCGGCATGTTCGTGATCAACGGCGTGCCTTGCGGGCTTTTGGGCCGCGCAGGCGGACCGATTACAGGCAACGCCAGCCATTTTATCGCGCTAGGAGTGAGGGAGCTTGAAGATGAATAAGGATAGAAACCGCTGGAGCGGGAGGTACAGCAAAGTTCGTGCTGGAGCAATGCTTGGCATGCTGTTGATGGCAGTGCTGCTGCTTGGCGCATGTTCCGGCAACACGGGCAGTGTATTTCATACGGATACGGAGTCGACCGACAGCGTATCGCGCGTGCCGTGGGACTACCGGGTGGTGGAAGGCACGGTGGGCGACCTTATCGGCAGTGATATGACGGTACTTCCGGATAATGAGATGCTTCCGAACGACGGCAATTATGCCACCGGCGATAAGATATGGACCCTGCAGTTTATGGATGCCGAACTGGTAACGGATGCGGATCAGAAGAACGATATCCGCCTGTCCTCCTGGACCACGATCAAATCGTATGCCGACCAGAAGACGGCTGCCGAGGATTTGACCCGTCTGAAGGTGTCCATTACGACGGATGTGGATCTTGTCGGCGTCTACAAGACAGAGTACAAAAACAAAACCAGAAATTTTGCCGTGGTTGAGCTGCCTTCCGGCAACCGGATCAAGCAGCCGATCGACGATAAGCGGTATAAAGCGCTGGAGAAACAAAAGAAAGCCTCCGTGGTGCTGGAGGAAGTGCATGATTTCGCCGATTATGATTCGGCCTACGCAAAATTCCGGGGGTGGGCAAATTGACGATTGTTATTAATCTGGTAGTGAGTGTGTTGACGATTATTCTGCTGCAGGTGCTCGGGATGGTTGTATTCACCCTGATGACTCCGTTCAAGGATATGGACGAGTTGAAGAAAGGCAATGTGGCTGTAGCCCTGGCTCTTGGGGGCAAATTTCTGGCTACGGCGATTATCCTTGGTGTGGCGGCATATACAAATACCTCGATCTGGTTCATGATGCTCTGGTTCGCGGTAGGCTATGTCTGCCTGATTGCCGCCTACTGGATCTTCGAGCTGTTCACGCCGGGCTTCAAGATCTCGGATCATCTGAAGCAGGGGAATGTCGCCGTAGGCGTGATGCTCTGCCTGGTGTTCGTCGGCACGGCCTTTGCCGTCAGCAGTCTGATCATTTAAGCTGATGCATTTTCTGCTGCGTTTGTCCGGCAAGCTGATGCGTCTGAAGAAAAAGTCCATTGGGCTGATTATCCTGGCTTTTATTGTAATTAGCGCAACTATTGCCTTTTTGTTGGAGCCGGGAACCTTTAGTAACTGGTTTAATGCTTTTTATTGGGTTATGACAACGATGTCCACCGTGGGCTACGGCGACTTTTTTGCCGGCACGGTGGCGGGTAAGCTGTTTACCATATTTCTGTATATTTTTGGCATAGGGCTGCTCAGTTTGGTTATCGGGAAGATTATTGATGCCATGGGGGAACTGCAAAGAAGGAGAGGAGCCGGGACGTTGAGCTTTCACGGGAAAGACCATGTGGTACTGATCAATTGGAACCGCAAAACGCAAGCCGCTGTTGACGAGATTCTCTGCTATACGCCGGACTGCCGGATTGTCATTATTGACGAGAGCGGCCAGCATCCGCTGCAGCAGATGGAGCATGTGCACTTCATCAGCGGTGACCCTTCCAGCGACGACATCCTGCTGAAGGCTGGTATTGAAGGAGCCAAGGCTGCCATTGTATTCGGGGATACGCGGATCGACGAGGCTTCCCTGACGGACGGCAAAACCCTGCTGATCGCCTCCAGTATTGAGCGGATTGCCCCGCAGGTACATACCACTGTTGAGATTATGCAGGAGAAGAACATCCAAAACTTCCGCCATGTCCATGTCAATGAATTCGTGCTGTCGCATGATGCCATTTCAAGACTGGCTGTCCGCTCCGCGCTGCAGGAAGGGAACTCCGAGGTCATCACCCAGCTGCTCAGCCGGGAGCATGGGGATGACATCTATGAAATTCCGCGGGATGCCGCCTGGCATACCTACGGCGATGCTTTTCAGGCCCTGCTGCGCCGGGGGGCGACGCTGCTGTCAGACCGGGGAGATCTGGGCATCAACCGCAAGCTGGATCAGCCGATCCCGCAGGACGCCAGGCTCTATATCGTCTCGGATGAGGAGACTTACCGGCAGATCAAGGGTTAGCAGACAGGCCTCAAATTTTAATACTTTAACCAGAGAGCTGTACGGGTCGGGCTGGCCCGGGCAGCTCTTTCTTGTTATCTGGGAAACTATGCGGATTTCAATCGGAACGGTGATACAAACATGAAAATTGCAGGGTGGGCAGTGACCGGAGTTCCAAGCGTTTTCTGTTGATAGTTGGAAAAAGGGAACTTATTTTTGTGAAAAATCAACAATTGTGAGAGTTAAGTGGAAAAAGGGAACTTAATTGTGCTGGTTTTCTCCGTCTGGGGCGAAATGAGCTGAATTAGTGTACCTTTTTCCACTTCATTACCGGAGAATAGGTGCGCTGGGGCGAATTAGTTAACCTTTTTCCAACTAGCGTTTGCGGGGGAGCAGGAAGGGAGAATTTAAGTTCACTTTTTTACAATACTTCCACATGAGTTTGTTACAATCCAAGCAGGGAGCCTAAATCTAAACCTAGAATCTGAAACGGCTGCACCGTCCAGTGAAGCACGGTGCAGCCGTTTATTCCAGAAAAAATTGCATCTTTCATTGAATTTGACACATAATGATCAATTGTATGGTTAATTCTGTGACTTATATTACCGTTATATTATATAGAAAACATATGGTTTTCTTAAGGATGTGATGGATTGACAAGCAAACGTAGCGCAGCAACCTTACTTGTACTCTCTCTTCTGCTGGCTTCCTGCAGCGGCAAAGAAGCTGCTACCGGACCCGCCGCCACAGCGGGTGAGACGGTAACCGCATCGCCATCGCCATCGGCCGTTACCAGCCGGAGTATGGATCACCGGAAAGAGCGGCAGGAGCTGAGCACATTTATTGCGAAACAGCTTACCGGTCCCTACGGCGTGTATACGAACCTGCTGGAGACAGACCAGTCCGGGGAAGCGGCCACCGGTCATGAGGTGCTGAGCGAGTCTGCCTCACTCCTGATGAGCGCAGCTGCGCTTGCCGGTGATAAGGAGCAGTTTGCCGGCCAGTGGGCTTTGGCGCAGCAAACCTTTGACATGGAAGGTGGCTTCAGCTACCGCTACAGCCCCAAACAGCAGAAGCGGTATCCTGTGAATGCTGCGGTGGATGACCTGCGGCTGATTGGCGCCCTGTATGAGGCGGGGGAAGTTTTTGATGAGCCGGCCTATACAGAGCAGGCAGATAAATACGGCCAGCGGTTCTATGACAATAATGTAAAAGAAGGATATATGTATGATTTTTACGACAATGTTTACAAAACTACGAACAACTTCGTAACTTTGTGTTATATTGATTTGGGCATCTTTCGAAAACTATCGATATCCAGCGAATTACGCGGTATATTAATGCATAACATGGATGGAATTCTGGAGGAAGGCTACCTCTCGGATGCATTCCCTTTCTATGAGACAAGATTCGATTATCATACGGGGGCTTACAGCTCTGATCATATCAATACGGTGGAATCCCTGCTGAGCATTCTGCATTTGACCGAGACGGGCCAGCAGAAGCCTGCGAGTATCCGCTATATCAAGGAACAGGTCGCGGCCGGAACGCTGTACGGGCAATACTCCCGTGACGGGAAGCCGCTGAACGATATCCGTTCCACCGCGATTTACGCCCTGGCGGCCATGATCGGCACTGAGGCCGGAGACGATTCACTCTATCAAGCAGCGATTGCGAGAATGAATGAATTCCAGATTCGGGATGCGGACAGTCCGCTGTCCGGGGGATTCGGCAATACGGATACCGGACAGGCATACTCTTTTGACAATCTCATGGCTTTATTGGCCTATTCTTATTCACTCTAAACCACAGTAACGAAGGTGAGCCCGCATGATTGAAGACAACCTTGTAAAAACAACGCTGCGGCAGCGGATCATGCCCGCCGGACTGCGGGTCTCGCCCGCTTTTGCTGCAGCCTTCGGTGTACTGCTGGTTACGGTTATTGCTTTGTTTACGGCTCCCTACATAGGAATGGCCGACAACGGCGACTTTTTCCGCAACATTTATAGCAATGGCCTCTATTTCAACCTGCCTGACTATGACAGCAAGTATTTTGGCTATTTCGTGAAGCATTTTGGAATCTATCAGTACTATAACGAGAATGGCGCGACCCTGGATTCCTCCCAGTCTTTGTTCATCAAGCTGTCTATGGGTCTGAATAAGCTGGTCTTCAGCAGCACCGTGTTTGACATCCGTTTTCAGGCAGCCATTTACACGGTGCTTTATGTTGCTGCCATTTATCTTTTAATCGAGGCGGTTACCTGTAAAATGTCGCGCAAGCAAGGCATGATTATTGCCGTTATTGCTATTTTGGTGTTCGGAGATACCGGATACACCGCCTATTTCAACTCTTTTTACAGTGAAAGTGTCGTCATGATCATGATGATCTTCGTTTTCGCCTCCTGGCTGCTGCTCTACCGCAAAAGATACAACGACTATGCTCTTCTCGGCCTGTTCGTCCTCAGCAGCATCATTTTGACGACCTCGAAGCAGCAGAATGCCCCGGTGGGGATGATTATTGCTGTGCTCGGAATATCGCTCGTCTGGATCCGGCGGGACCGTCTGTTCCGCAGCCTGACACTTGTCTCCATGGCGCTGCTGATGTTGGCCGGAATAGCTACCTACCTGAACATCTCCAAAGAATTTGTGAATATCAACCAATATCATGCCATGACCCGCGGGGTGCTGAAGGAATCCTCCAATCCGGAAACAACGCTGAAATCATTCGGAATCGATGAGCAGTACGCCATTCTGAAGGGCAGCATCTATTATGAGCAATATGGGACGGTGGATGTGAATTCGCCAATGCTGGAAAAGGATTTCTACAGCCGCTACGGGTTTGGCTCTATCCTCAAATACTATGCGACGAATCCCGGCCAGCTTGGTTCCATTCTGAATGTGGCGGCCCGCAGCGCTTTTTCGATCAAGCCTGCGGCGATGGGCAATTATGAAGAGTCGGAAGGCAAGGCTTTCCGGGCCCAGAGCCACTTTTTTACGGCCTACAGCCTGCTTAAGCAAAAGCTTGCGCCCAAAACCTTCGGCTTCATCCTGCTCTGGATGGCGCTGGTTATTGGCCTCTATATGCCTTCCTGCGTGAAGGCCGTCAAAGCCCGGAATATGCGGGCCTTCCAGCGGATGGTGCTGATTCTGGCCAGCATGGGGGTCGGCCTGTCGGGGATTTTCGTCTCGATTATCGGAGCGGGGGACGCCGACATTTCGAAGCATGAATTCCTGTTCACTTTATGCTTCGATTTGGTCACCTTCATGCTGGCGGCTGATGTGATTGGCCGCAGGGTGTCGGCCGGCCGGCATCCTGCGGCCCGCAAGGCAGGGCAATATCCTGAGGTGCAGAAGGGTGTGAGCGCTTGAACCAACGGAGGATTGCCCGTCTGCTGCTGCCGCTGATCGTTACTGTTCTTGTACTGCTGTCTGCCGTTCCGCCGGTACAGGCCCGGGCGGTGCAGGACGCCTCCGCTCCGCAAAGGGTGCTGCTTCTATACGACAGCCTGGGCAAAGGCACTGTCCGGGAAGGCAATGTAAGTGAGCTGCAGCGGCTGCTGTCCGCCATGGGCCGCCAGGTGACACTTCTCAGCCTCGATCATTACGAGCCGGGGACTATGGATTCTTTTACCCGGGTCATCACAGTAATGAATGCTGCGGATCTTGCTCCTGCGGACCGGAGTTATCTTGAGGATGCGGAGCGCTATACGGGGCAGGCACTGCATGTAGGCTATCATCCGCCCGCCAGGCTGTTGAAGGACATGCAGCTGACTGCAGGAACTGCAGATGAAGACCTTGCCGATCTCACGGTTGGGGAGTTCACGGCTTCTAATCTTCAGGTAAGAGGTATGGCTTATATTGCGGCCGTGAAGGCGGAGCGAACCTATGGCAGCTTTACCCTGAAGAGCAGCGGCCGGAAGCTGCCTTTTGCGGCCTCGGCCGGAAGCTATACGTATGTCCCTTATCTGGAGCGGGACAATGCCAGTGTCGTGGGCATGGCCTATGTGCTTAGGGAATGGCTGGGGAACAAGACTGTACCGCAGACCCTTCTTGTCCTGAGAGAGATCTATCCGTTCTCCGACCTTGACCTGCTGGAGGAGACGGCAGACCGTCTATACAAGGCGGGGATTCCGTTTATCGCCAGTATCCGCCCGGTGTTCAGCAACACTGATTTTCCGGCGATGCAGCGCTACCTGGACGCCCTGAAGGTGGTTCAGTCGCGGAATGGCAGCATTCTGGTGAATGCGCCGGAGGTAATGCCCTCCATTAACAGCAGTGATCATACGCTCGGGAAGAAGATGAGCGGATTTGTGAATCTGCTGGTGAAGAACGGCATTGCGCCGCTTGGCATCGGTGCGAACCTATATTGGGCGTATGACAGGGAGTATGCGGAAGCGGGCATGGGCTTTTTCGACTCTGCCGTGCTGTTCCCGGACGAGACTGTCCTGCACATGGAACAGACGAATGTCTCGAAGGCATTCGCCTCCTCTCTCTACAGTCTGACACCGGAGTACCTGCAGCGGCTGGAGCACCACGGCCATGCCATGCCGCAGCTGCCGCTGAATACAGCAGTAACCGCAGAGCTTCCCGAAGATGAAGCCGGCCTGGATGCGCTGCTGCAGACACTGGAACGGCAGTGGATCTCTTTTGCCGATTATAAGCAGGGACGGCACCAAACCGTTACAGATGAGAATACGGTGGTCTCGGAGGATGGGGTGGTTCTGGTGAACGGCACCCCTCTGAATGTCGGTTATGCCCCGGAGGCCATAAGCAGTGATTATCAATACAAGGAAGAGCAGGTCCGCAGCTTCACGAAGCTGTTCAGTGTGCAGAGCAAATTTTTTATCATAGTGATTATTGTGACCCTGCTGCTGTTCGGAGGCCTGCTCTCTATCGGGTACAGGCTGTACCGGAAGAAATATTTGAAATAATGAAAATTGGATGTAAATAATGTGAAATTGAAAAGGAATATAAAGGTTGGAATGACGGAAGGGAAGTTTGGAACTGGAGGAGCGATAGCGACCGCCTTTGTCTGCGGATTTCCACCGCGAAGAGCGGTAACAATCAAGAAATCTGCAGACAACAGCGGCCGGAAGTCCAAACATTCCCTGTAGTGATGACTATAACCAAAATATAAGGATCTCAAATTTCAGTTTATGTAGGAGAACAAAATGACGATCTCAGATGTGCTGATGGTGATTGCGGTGATCTGCATCTGGTCCCTGCTGCTGGTCAACGTGGCTCTGATTATAGCGGGCTATCTCTATTATATTAAAACCGAAAATGAGGATGTCCCGGAGATTAAGGGCGAGTATCCGTTTGTTACGATTATGGTGCCTGCACACAATGAGGGCGTTGTGATCAGCAAAACCGTCGAATCCCTGCTGGCGCTGGATTACCCGCATGACCGGTACGAGATTATTGTGATCAATGACAACTCCTCCGACAACAGCGCTGAGCTGCTGGGCCGCATTCAGAGCCGCCAGCCGGAGCGCAATCTGATTATCATCAACACGGATGCGGTCACGGGAGGCAAAGGAAAGTCCAATGCGCTGAACATCGGCTTCACCCGCAGCCGGGGAGAATTGATTGCAATCTATGATGCGGACAATACGCCGGAGCGGACCGCGCTGAGGTATCTGGTCGCCGAGATCATGAATGATGCCACGCTCGGTGCGGTGATCGGCAAGTTCCGGACCCGCAACCGTGATGCGAGCCTGCTCACCCGGTTTATTAATATTGAGACGCTGTCGTTTCAATGGATGGCCCAGGCCGGGCGCTGGAAGCTGTTCAAGCTGTGCACGATCCCCGGCACCAACTTCATTATGCGCAGGTCGATTGTGGAGAGCATCGGCGGCTGGGATGTCAAAGCGATCGCTGAAGACACTGAGATCAGTTTCCGCATTTACATGATGGGCTACCGGATCAAATTCCAGCCGAAATCCGTCACCTGGGAGCAGGAGCCGCAGACCGTGAAGGTCTGGTTCAAACAGCGAACGCGCTGGGCCAAGGGGAATATCTATGTCATTGTCAAAAACATTCCGCTGCTGTTCGACCGCTCGGCGGCCAAAATCCGCTTCGATATCCTGTACTATCTGTCCATCTACTTCCTGCTGCTGATCTCGCTGGTCACCTCGGACCTGCTGCTTGTGCTGCATGCGATGGGCTATGTGCATACGACCATTGCCGGACTCAGCAGCTTCTTGTGGCTGCTTGCGATCATCCTGTTTGTAGTGGGCATCTTCGTCACGCTGACGACAGAAAAGGGCGAGATGAGCCTGTCCAATCTCTGGATCATTCTGCTGATGTATGTATCCTACTGCCAGCTGTGGATGGTCGTTGCCGCTTACGGGCTATACAACTATCTCAAAGACGTCATCTTCAAACGGGAAGCCAAATGGTACAAGACGGAACGCTACTAGGCCTCTGCAGGCCAAGAAATCAGTGAAACAGGAGATACGGACTATGAACAAAAAACAGATCATGATGTGGGCGCTCTGCCTCTCCCTTTTCCTGATCCCGCTCCAGGCGGCTTCCGCAGCAGCGGCGGTCCCGGGCGACGGAAGGCTGACGTACGAGACAATGTTTACCGGCAGCGACAGTTCACTTACGGGAACAAGCTCGCAGCAGCAGCAGTATTTCACAGTAATGGATTACTGGAATGTGCAGGACCTTAAGGTCAATCTGCATTTTCAGGTTTCGCAAATCACCGAAGACCAGATTTCCAGTGTCACACTGTCCCTGAACGGCAGTCCTTTCTACTCCTTCAGGCCTTCTTTGCAAAACAACGGGGAGCAGAGTGTGACCATTCCGGCACCAAAGAGCTTTTTGAAGCAAGGAGTGAATACGTTAAGCATTCAGGGCTACCTGCGGACAGCCGCAGAGAATAACCAGGTCTGCTACGTGGACAACACACCGGATAATTGGCTGCATCTGTTCAACACCTCCAGTGTTGCGGTAGCCTATATGCCCAAAGTCCTGGATGGGGGAATCAGCGATTTCAGCGAGCGGTTCTCCGGAATGGATTATGTAAAAAGAGGCCAAAGCCTCCTGAGTGTGCCCGACCATGCCAGCGGTTCTGAACTGGAGGCGGCTACCTATGCCTTATCGGGCTTCGCCAAGGCCAATACCTTAGCTGACCAAACGCTTCCGCTGCTGCCTTACACTGAAGAAGCCGTCAGGGACAGGGGGCTTGTGGTGCTGCTGGCCCTGGCGGACCGTGTACCGGGTGGGCTGAAGCAGCAGCTCGATGCTTCCGTAGACCTGGAAGAGCATGCCCTTATCCAATTGCTGGACAAGGATAGCCGGCCTACGCTGGTCGTCACTTCCAAAGATGAGAGCCTGCTGATCAAGGCCGGACGGCTGCTCGCGAACCGTCAGCTGGTCAGCCAGATCAGCAGCGACAAGAAGGTCATCGATGATGCCACCGATGTGTCATCACCGGCTTTGGCCATCAGCTCCAATGTGACCTTTACCGAAACCGGAGATAAGCTGACCGGTCCGAACCATCAGGAACAGACCTACTTCATCACGCTGCCTTCGAATCGTTCGATTGCCGATTCCGGCAAAATCAGCCTTGATTTCCGCTATGCGGAGAATCTGGACTTCGGCCGCTCGCTGGTGACGGTAAGCATCAACGATACACCGATCGGCAGCAAGAGGCTGACCAAGGAGCTGGCAAACGGCGATATACTGAATCTGGCGATTCCGCAGAGCCTGAATATCTCCGGCAACTTTTCGGTGACCGTGGCATTTGATCTGGAAATGAACAATGCCATCTGCACCCCGAATACGGGGGAAATGCCCTGGGCCTACATCAGCAAGGAAACTGCGATGCAATTGAACACCAAGGACCGCACGGATTTGCTGTTCAACAATTATCCGTATCCGTTCCTGCGGGATGAGATCTACAACCATGTGGCGGTGGTGCTTCCGCAGAAAATGGACAACTACACGTACCGGAGCCTGGCGAATATTTTCAACCTGTTGGGTCAATATGCAGGCGGCAATACAGGGGATGTCCACTATTACACGGATGCTGTCAGTGCAGAGAATCTGAAGAACAACAATATAATCGCCATCGGCTCCTATAAAGACAACAAGGTGATCCGTGACAACAATGACAAGCTGTATTTCCGGTACAGCAAGGATGGGTCCACGATTCTCTCCAATGAGAAGATCAGCATCGATGAACAGTACGGGGCGGAGATCGGTACGCTGCAGCTGCTGGAATCCCCGTATGAGAACGGGCGGGGCTTCATGGCAGTAACCGGAGTCAGCACGGAGGATATGTATCTTGTCTCTAAGCTGATCGCGAGCGATAAGGACAAATGGAAGGTATATGGCGACGGGGTGACCGCCGACAAGGACGGCAACGTCAGCGCATACCGCTTCAAAACGATTACAGGAGCCGGCAAGGACTCTGTGATTTCGCAAATCACGGAACGCAGCGAGGTGCTGGGCTTCGTGGTGGCGGTTGTGCTTGCGGTCACGCTGGTGCTTGTCTCGCTGCTTCTGCTGTTCCGCAAACATATGAAGAAACGGGGGGATAAGCGTGAGACGTAACCGCAGCAGCCTTTTTTCCGATCTCGCTTTTCTGGTGTTCCTGGTGCTGAACTTCATATGTATCGTCTTTATCGCAGGTTCGCCCGATCATTACATCCAGAACATTATTATTTTAAATATTGCTTTTCTGCTGGCGCTGGTTACCTATTTCACTACCGTGACTGCGGGGCTGGTGCTGAATCTGGCGTTTATTTTCGGTTACGGCTTCTTCGTCCTCTACCAGACGGTGTCGGAGGGCGGGACTATCGGCGTCAATACTTACTTCTGGCTGATTATGACTCCGCTGCTTACAGTAGTAATCTGGGTGTTTACATCCAGAACCCGGGAGCTTCAGGCCGAGAATGAGCTGCTGGAGAAAAAAACGGCGAACCTCGCCGCCGTCGACGAGAACACCGATCTGCGGAACATCATTTCTTTTCAGAAGGATGCCAGCTTGTTCACGGGAATCTCTACACGCTACAGCATTCCGCTGACCCTCCTGGTGGTCAAAGTAAAATACTGGAGTGAAATCCGCCGTCTGATCCCGGAGGAGCAACTGTCCGAGGCGATCTACGATGTGTCGCAGCTCAGCCAGTCCAGTATCCGGACCAATGACGCGCTGTATCTGCTGGACAAGGAGGAAGCTACTTGGGGGCTGCTGCTGTTCACGGACCGCGAGGGGGCCAAGATTGTCATTGAGCGGATCAAATTCAAGCTGCAGGAATTGAATGACACCGAGTTCTCGGCCAAATACAAGGTGAATCTGGGGCTGAAAATCGGGGCTGTACAATATGAGGCGGAAACGATAGAGAACCCGTTCGATTTCATATTGCAGGCCAAGAAGCAGTTGGAATACGACGTGTAGCCTAATATCCATGGAAGGGCTGTTGTGTAGATGGCGATGAGCGCGCTGGCGGGCTCATCGCCATTTGGTGTGCCCGGAAATAACGGCAGAAATGCCGTTGTTGAGGGTCCGTGGGCTGAATCTGCGTGTTCCGCTGAGCAGGAGGTGAAGTGGAAACAGTACACTTAAGCTTGCCGCTAAACATACAACGATCCGTCTTCAGCATGCTCCCGTTGATTTGGGAGCGGTGGGGAATCCCTGCGGCTGTAAGTCCCGTGTTGTTATTTACGCGCCAGGGTAATCTTGTTCTTGACCGGGCTGGAGCGATGTAGCAGCTACATGCCGCTGTCCCGGATAAAGGTGCGAGTCTGGACCCGGGGTCCGGGCTATACTACAATTAGTTTATCCGCTGCCGGTTACTGGCAGCACGGAAACCAGCTTTACAGAAACCACCGGTACGGAAACTGAGCCTCGGCTGTGCTGGGCTTTATTCAGGCAACCGGCCCCCGGGGTACCGGAACAAGGAGGCGGAGAGAATGGATTTGGGTCTTACAGGGAAATCGGTATTTGTCGCAGCAGCCAGCAAGGGGCTGGGACTAGCTACTGCGCTGGAATTCGCACGCGAAGGTGCGAAGGTGACCATCGCCAGCCGGAACCTGGAGCAGCTTGAAGCGGCCCGGCGGGCCATTGCTGAGGCAACCGGGCGTGAGGTGGCCGTGGTGCAGATGGATGTGAACCGCCCGGAGGAGATCGGGCGGGCGATTGAAGCCGCCGCCGACTACGGAGGCGGGCTGGATGTGCTGGTCACCAATGCCGGAGGCCCTCCGGGCGGCGGCTTTGAGGAGATGACCGACGCGGACTGGAGCGGCGGCTATGAGCTTACGCTGATGGGCACGGTGCGTATGATCCGCGAGGCGCTGCCTTATTTGCGTTCAAGCGGCGGGGGCCGCATCGTGGGCGTCAGCTCGGTTTCGATCAAGCAGCCGATTGGCGGCCTGATCCTCTCGAATGTTTTCCGGGCGGGCGTGAGCGCGCTGTTCAAGACGCTTGCGTCGGAGCTTGCCCCCGAGGGCATCCTGATTAATTCGCTTGCTCCCGGGCGCATCGGAACCGACCGGATTCTGCAGCTGGACAGCAAGCGGGCGGATGCCCGCGGCATCTCCCGTGAGCAGGTTGAGCAGGAGGCGCTGGCCCAGATTCCGGCCGGACGAAGCGGAACGCCGGAGGAGTTCGGCAAAGCAGCCGTGTTCCTGGGGTCTTTTGCCAATACCTATATTACCGGCCAGTCTCTGCTGATCGACGGCGGGATGGTGAAGTCACTGTAATGTTTACGTTCAGAACATTCAGCGAAATCCCGCTGCAGGACGCACTCGCTGCCTGGAATGCAGGGTTTCAGGATTACTATGCGAATTTGCAGATGGACTGCCGGACGTTTCTGGGCAGGTTCCACCGCGAGGATCTGCTGCCGGAAGAATCCGTCATGCTCTATGCAGACGGGCAGGCGGTGGGCTTTACACTGAACGGGCTGCGTACGGTGAACGGGGAAACCATGGCCTGGAACGGAGGGACTGCCGTCCTTCCGGCCTACAGGGGCCAGGGAATGGGCGGACGTCTGCTGGAAGAGAACATCCGCAGATACAAGCTCGCCGGAGCGCAGACAGCCCGGCTGGAAGCCTTTGTACAGAACGAGCCTGCGATTGCCCTATATGAAAAGCACGGCTACCGTGGGCAAGGAACTACGCTGTTCTACACATTGGACGGAGAGCCTTCATTCCCGGCGGCGCCGGAACAAGTCTGGAGGAGCGGTGAAGAAGCCGGTCTGCAGATTCGTGAGTGTGCGGCTGCAGAAGCGGCGGTGCTGCCGTTCTACGACTATTCCGGTCCCTGGCAGACCCACTGGCCCAGCCTCAAGGACGGACGCTGTCTGATCGCCGAGCAGAACGGAGCCGCACTGGGGTATGTCCAGTTCCGGCGGGTATATGCGGGGACGGGGCAGCTCAGCGGGATTCAGCTGTATCCCGGCAGGCTGCGCGATGACCTCCCTGATAGGGGGACGCTTATCCATCTGCTGCTTAGCCGTATCTTCAGCTATAGCGGAAGCGGGGTCAGCCTGAGCACGGTGCATACCCCGGCTGCCGACTCTGGAATGCGGAGCTGGCTGGAAGCCGCCGGATTCAGCGTGCGGAGTGAGCTTGTACACATGGAGCGGGTGTTGGATTAATTTAGGTGATTGACTCAACGCCCCCGATAGCGTATGATAGTATGGCGTGTAAATCTGTGGATTTAGTTATCTCCCAAGAGATCGCTTCATTTTGCCATAGAGATTGTATATGTACGGGAAGGAGGTTACTACAATGAAAGAAGGCATACACCCTAAATTCAACCAGGTGATTTTTCTGGATGCCAGCGTAGGTTTCAAATTCCTGAGCTCGTCCACCAAATCGTCCAATGAAACTATGGAATGGGAAGACGGCAACACTTATCCGGTGATCCGTGTGGACTCCAGCTCCGCATCCCACCCGTTCTACACTGGTAAACAAAGAGATACCGAAACTGGCGGCCGTGTGGACAAGTTCAAACAACGGTTGGCGCAGAAGAAATAATAGTTTTACCGCACAGAGGATATTCCGCAGCCATGCAGATGGTATACGGGAAGTCCTCTTTTTTTTGCACAGGCTGCTTATCGCGCAAGGATAATGGGTATTAATAAGTAGGTGGGAAGTGGAAGGTGTCAATTATAGCGATTGGAACGGCATGTAATGTGTATTCCGAAAGGTAGTTGATTTCACCCATGTACTATCTGAAAGGCAAAAACAAATCGAGATGGCGTCGATTGTTTACCGGAAAAGTACCCTAGCCTGTGGAACCTGGCATAACTAAATATTCACTTCTCACCTTTTGAAGACTCTGCGGGCTGCCTGCAGGGTCTTCGCTGTGTTGGCGCCAGGATGGAGCCAGGCCAAGTGCGGTTCACACAGTACGACAGCCGCGGCCCTCTATTTGCAGGGTCGCGGCTGTTGTATAAGTCGGAAGCCTTTACTACAGCTTGTCCGCCTTCAAAACCACCTTCAAAGCTGTGCCTGATGGAGGCAGGCTGCGGGTCAGCAAGGGGCTATAGAAGCTGATCACTTCGGCTCCCTGGATCACATCGGCGGGCGACGCAGTCTCACCGTTCTCATTAATGACTACCGTGTCCTTTGCCAGGCGAAGGACAACCTCGTTTTGCGATTTCTCGCTCAGTGCACTGCCGCGGATGCGAAAGCTGACCGTGCCATCCTCCGCTGTAGTGACTTGCTGGACCGTGCCTGCCGTGCCAAGCAGGTCATCCTGTGTCTCCCCGTCCAGTACTGTGATCTGGTAGGCCGGTGTTTGCGGGGGCAGACTGCGGGTGGAGATCAGGGAGTGCTGCGCTTCCACGGTCATGCCGATATGAAGCTCGCTGAAGGCCAGCTCAGAGCCGTCTTGACGGTTAAGCCTGGTATCCTTCCCCACATTCAGAATCATTCCTTCGGTGCCGATGCCCCGGATACGTACCGACTGGTAGCTGTCCGCATCGGTAATGGCTGTGATGACACCGGTCTCGCTGATATGCTCTGCTGCCGGATTGATCTCGATCCGCTGTCCCTCCGCGCTAACCGATTGACGCAGCACTTTGCTTACAAAAGATGCAGGGACATACAGCTTGTTCTGCTTCGTTTGCGGAGCTGTTCCGAGCTGGATATACATCTTATTGACGGCATAGCGGTCCTTGCCGCTTTTTACAGAGGTAAAGATGCTGCCTTTATTCAGGTCTACGGCCTTCGTCTGCGCATTCCAGGCCACAGTGAAGCCGAGTGCACCGGCAACGGCGCGCAGAGGAAGCAGCGGCTCTTTGCTGCCGGGGGACTGGAAGCCGGGCTCGGAAAGAGCAGAACCATTTACAGATATGGAGAATGTTGCAGCCCCGGCTGAGGGGGTTTGTATAGTGCTGTGATTGGGGGTGGACGCAGCGCTGGGGGCTGCCGAGACCCCTCCGGTTGTAAGAGCGAGTGATAAGGTTAGCAAGATTGCACTTGTTTTCAGGGCAGCGTTCATGGATATGCTCCTTTGATTTAGTTTTCCGGTTGCCGATTCTATTAAACTTCTAAACGTTATGGCCTGCGAATATGTTGCATAAACTCCGGATCGGTTTAAAATGAAAATATTAACAATCGCTTCAGAAATGGTCAGGAGGAGAAGTATGTATCAGACTTACATTTTTGATCTGTATGGCACGCTGATTGACATTGAGACAGATGAGGAGCGGCCTGAACTCTGGGAGCGGCTGTCGCTCCATTTCAGTTATCATGGGCTGAATATTTCCGGAGTGGAACTGCAGCAGCGTTTTTTGCGGGAGCGGGACGGGCAGCTGGCTGCCGCTGGGCAGCACTGTGCGTATCCGGACTTCGTGATGGAGGAGGTGTTCCGCGCGGTGGCCCGCGATTTGGGCGGCAATCCGGGGCAGGCCTGGCTGCATGAAACAGTGAGATGGCTGCGTACCTTGTCGATGATTAAGATCTCCTTATACAGCGGGGTGGAGGAAATTCTCCGGGGCTTAAGATCACGCGGCAAAAAAGTATTTCTGCTCTCCAACGGGCAGAAAACCTTCATTGAAGCCGAACTCACCATGCTGGGCATCCTGCATTTATTCGACGGTGTGGCGATTTCGTCAGAGGCAGGGATCAGCAAGCCGGACCCGCTGTTCTACCGTTACCTGACGGAGAAATACGGGGCGGATCTAAGCTCGGCGATCATGATCGGCAACGATCCGCGTACCGATATGGCCGGTGCGGCGGCGGTGGGAATAGACTCCTGTTATATCCGCACCGCTTCTTCTCCGGCTGATGTGCCGGTACAGAGCACCGTCCAGATCTGGGATGGCGATTTGCGCAAAATTCCCGGCTGGAATTTGTAGCTTTCACAGTGGGCTCCCGCGCAACATTTGCCCCGCTGGCCTGGACCGCCTTATAATATGTCCATAGAATGACTATGCTGGAGAGAAGGGCTGGACCATGACCTTAATAATCATCGCTGTATCCCTTGTGGTGCTGGCTGCAGTGGCTTACATTGTAATGACCTTTTATCCCGCTTTTGGACGACGGGCTTCCAGGAAGGAGAAGCAAATCATAAGCCGCTCCCTGAACTATAAGGACGGCAAGTTTGTCTATCCGGCTGCAACCGTGATGATGGAGAACAGCGCGGGAAGCAGCCTTTCCATTCTCAAGGACTTCATCAAAGGCAACCCCCGCTCGCGGCCTCCGCAGCCCCTGATTCCTGAGAAGCTGCTGCCCGGTTCGATTCAGGAGAGCGGGGATACCCGCGTGACCTGGTTCGGGCATTCTGCTGTGCTGCTGGAGATGGACGGAGTGACGTTGTTCCTGGACCCTATGCTGGGCCGCTCGCCTTCCCCGTTTCCGTTCGTTGGCGGCCGGCGTTACAGCAAGCAGCTGCCGATTGAGATTTCGGAGCTTCCCCGCATAGATGCTGTGCTGCTCTCCCATGACCATTATGACCACCTCGATTACGGCTCGATCAGGCAGTTAAAGGACAAGGTAGGCATGTTCATTGTGCCGCTGGGCGTCGGCGCTCATCTGCAGCGCTGGGGAGTGAGCCGGGAGAAGATCCGCGAAAAGGACTGGTGGGATGAGTTCCGGTATGCGGGGCTTACGCTGACCAGTGCTCCGGCACGGCACTTCTCCGGACGCAGCCTGCTGGACCGCAACTCCACGCTCTGGTGCTCCTGGATTATCCGGGGGGCAGAGACGAAGATCTTTTTCAGCGGCGACAGCGGGTATGGCCCCCATTTTGCCGAAATTGGCGAGAAATATGGCCCTTTTGATCTGACGCTGATGGAATGCGGCCAATACGATCCCCGCTGGGCGGATATTCATATGCTCCCGGAGCAGACGGTTCAGGCGCATCTGGATGTCCGCGGGGCACTGATGATTCCCATCCATTGGGCGGCGTTTACCCTGTCGATGCATGACTGGACCGATCCGGTGGAGCGTGTCTTCGCAGCGGCTAAGGCGCACGGCGTCCGGCTGGCTACACCGCGCATTGGCGAGCCGGTTTATACCGGTTCGGCAGAGGTCCCCTCACTTGCATGGTGGAAATGAGGGGCGCGGCTGAGCGGGGAGTTAGGGTACAATAATGCCGTAAGAATCGGAGACCGTTATTTCAGGTTAGCTGAGCATAAATGCCGAGGAGCTGAAGGAATAGTATGAGTGATGAAGTAAACGAGCAGGAATTAGTGGATGTATTGGCCGCGCAGACGAAGGTGGACCCGAAGCTGATCCGGCTGGTACTGAAGCATGAGCAGACCTTTATTAATAAGGCCAAGGCAAATGCCAAAGGCGAGGTGGACATCGACAATGATGATCTGGTGGACTACGTCGTCGCCCAGCGTGATGTGAAGCTGGATGAACTGACCGTGGAGAGCATTCTCGATGCGGAAATGGATTATTTAATGGATAAAGGGCTGGCTGGTTATATCGACTGAACCTTGCGGCTGCCCGGTTAGGACCTTTACGGAGGTGCACGGACCGGGCAGAATATTTTTATTTTTAGTTATTTCTTTGCTTTCGAAGAATTAATGTGCTATAATAAATTTAAACATAAAGTTAAACCTTAATTCACATATTGTAAAGGGTTATCATTTGTGCGTATGAATCCTTTTACAATGTGTGAATTTTTATTTGTTCGTACAATACGTAGGAATAAAAGGACATGTGTTAAATAAAATTTTGGAGGTAATATCATGCAAACAGGTACAGTTAAATGGTTCAACGCAGACAAAGGTTTCGGTTTTATCGAGGTTGAAGGCGGAAGTGACGTATTCGTACATTTCTCCGCAATCACTGGCGACGGTTTCAAGTCTTTGGACGAAGGCCAACGCGTTGAGTTCAACGTAACTGAAGGCGCTCGTGGACCACAAGCCGAAAACGTTGTAAAACTGTAATGTGAAATCAAAGCTGCCCTTAACACAAGTTGAGGGCAGCTTTTTTTTTGACCTCGAACAAGCCGCCGCAGCCCGCCACAACGCTTCTTTAGGGTGTGTAAATCATCTCAATTCGAACCAAGGAGGGGTACTTATGTATTTTCGTAAAAAAGCGCTGGAGGATCTCCCCCAGGAAGACACAGCTATTTGGTCTTGCACCAAAGAGGGTTGCACAGGATGGATGCGCGATAATTTTGCCTTTCAGCATGTGCCTACCTGCTGGCAATGCAACTCTCCGATGACTAGAAGCATGAAGATACTGCCTATGCTTGTGAACACGAATTTGGACATGAAGGCGATCAAAAAGGGGATCACCATTACGTAATCCGCCGTTTCTGAAAGCCACCCTGTAGATCTAGGCCTGCACTAGCGAACATCCTTTAACAGTCGGCTTCTATTGCGGAGCGGGCTATTTTTTTTGTGCTTTGCGGATTGACAAATATCCTGAAGAAGCAGATATTATATTCATGATTCGTGGCTCTGGATAAAGAGTGGATCACACCGCTTCATGTTCATCTGATCCAAGAGATGGCCCTTAACGTAACCCATACAAGGGGAACGGCTTAGGGGCTTTTTACCATGCCGGGCTAAGGGGAATGATTCGTCTTGACAATCGGCGGAACTTTTGGAGAATAAGATTGGAAACGCTGCCACGGGAAAGGGAGTATCCGAAGTGTATGGGAAAATCAAAGAATTGAATACGCTGCGCAATCAAATATTCATTGGCTTCCTGCTTGTCATGCTGATTATTATTGCTGTGTCCGGTGCATTCGTGTACAACAGGGTCTCCTATTTGCTGAAAAATAATGCGGAACGGCATATCCAGCAGACTGCGGTGCAAGCAAACGGGAGGCTCGATGCATTGATCGGCCAGATCGACAGCCTGATGGAGCAGGTGGCGAATCATCCGACCATTCAACAACTGCTGACGGAAGAGCTTGACGGCAAATCCGTTACGTTCAACCAGCGGCAGTCGCTGCTGCAGATTATCTCCAGCTATCAGGCATACATGCCAAGCGTGGGTTCTCTGGAGCTGTACACAGCGGATTACCGGCTGCTGTTCCCTATCAGGGACGGCAGCCTGGAGACAAGGATCAATAGTGCCTATATCACCTCAGCCAATACCAAAAAGGGCAGACTGGTGTGGATCGGTGTCGACCCTAAGGACGAAGAGAGCCTGCTGGCCATCCGCCAGGTCAGTCTGATGGACCGCTGGTTCTCACGGGGCGGCTATTTGATGGCCCGGATCCAACGCAGCTATTTCCAGCTCGATGATCCGCTGTCCGGCAGCGACGGGGGCGAGTCTGTGCTGCTGGTGAATGACGAAGGCGAGCTGCTCGGCAGCAGTGAGGAACCGCAGGCGGAGCTGTTGCCGCTGCTTGCCAGCAAGGACCAGACGGTCAGCTTCCGGGGCAAGGAATATGTGCAGGTGAAGCTGCGCTCAGACAAGACAAACTGGACACTGCTGGTGCTCACTCCGGTAAGTTATGTTACCAGAGGACTCTCTGTGTTGAGAACGGTGCTGCTCGTCTCAGGGGGGTTCGGAACCTTGCTCTTTTTGATTATGTCTTTTGTGCTGTCCACGATGATCACGAGGCCGATTATCCAACTGATCCGGGCGATGCGCAAGTCCAGGCTTGGGGTGCTCACGCCTAACCCGGAGTCGGTATCCACGATAGAGCTTAGAGAGCTGAATAATACCTATAATGGCATGATAGCCAATATGAATGATCTGATCCGGGTCGTGTATGAAAAAGAAGTGCTCCAGAGCCGGACGGAGCTTAAGGCGCTGCAGGCGCAGATCAATCCCCATTTCCTGTTCAATACGCTGGAGGCCTTCAACTGGTCGCTTGAGGAGAAGGGCGAAGAGGAGCTGGCCGGGCTTGTTGTTGTCATGTCAAGGCTGTTCCGGTACATTATCGGAAATCCGAACAAGGATGAGTGGGTTACGCTAGGGGAGGAAATGGAGCAGGTTCAGCGGTATCTGAAAATTATGGAGATGCGGATGGGGGACCGCTTATCCTGGACTATTCAGCTTGGTCCGGAGGAGGCTGCTGTACCGGTGCCTAAGCTGCTTATTCAGCCCATCGTCGAGAACGCCATTCTCCATGGGGTGGAGAGCCGGGTGGGCAGCGGAACGGTCAGTGTCATTGTTGCTCCGGCCCAGCGTAAAGGCTGGACGCAAATCACCGTACAGGACAACGGGCCAGGGATGGATGCCGATACCCTGCAGTCACTGTACAGTGCGCTTGAAGGCGGTCCATCCATCTCCGCTAAGGGAACAGGAATAGGGCTTGTGAATGTGCAGCGACGGATCAGGCTGTACTATGAAGCGGAAGGAACAGGTGTGAAAGGGTTGAATATTGAGAGCAAGCTGTCCGAGGGGACCGTAATTACTTTTGAAATTCCAAACAATGGAGGGCATACCTATGAATCTGGGCAACAGAACGATTCTGGTCGTGGACGATGAGCCGAGAACGCGGCAGGGCATCAGGCAGACACTGGAGGTGTGGGCGGCTGGCCGGTATATCGTAGAAACGGCGGAGAATGGAATTGATGCGCGTGAGCGGCTGCTGAATGGGCGGGTGCATCTGCTGATTACAGATGTCCGCATGCCTGAGGTCAGTGGACTGGATCTGATCCGCTCGCTGGAGGGGCAAGTGCGGAAGCCGGTCATTATTGTTATTTCCGGCTATGCCGAATTCGATTATGTGCAGCAGGCGCTTAGGCTGGGGGCAGTCAATTATCTGCTGAAGCCGCTGGACAAAGAGGAGCTGGTGCAGGTGGTCGAAGCTGCTCTGAAACAGGAAGAAGAGCAGCAGCGCCGCGAGAAGCTGGAAAAGCTGGTTGACCATAAGCTGCTGGAGATCGATCCCGATACAGCGGGGATGGGTGAGCCGGTAAAAGAAGCCCTGGCCTATGTGGAGCAGCATCTGCATGAGCAGCTGACCATGGCTGAGGTGGCCGGAAGGATTCACTTGAATGCGAGCTACTTCAGCGTGCTTTTCAAGGAGCAGACCGGAGTGCCGTTCAGCGAATATTTATCCCGCCTGAGAATTCAGCGGGCCAAGGAGCTGCTGCTGCAGACCAGCTTGCCGATTATAGAGATCGGTGAACGGGTGGGCTACCGTACGGATAAATATTTTATCAAGGTATTTAAGTCCCTGGAAGACATGAGTCCTAGCCGCTACCGCCATCAAATGAAGGATGGGCGCGGCGAAATCTAATAAAAGTGGAATTATAACCAATAATCGTGATCTTATAGCCCTCCGGCCGCGATGCTAAAATGTAAATGATGGCGTTTACATTAACCGTATAACAAAAATTATGGAGGTTGTTGGAATGCCAAGGAACAAGATAATCAAAAACCTGGTATTGATGTCTATGCTGGGACTCGTTCTGTCAGGCTGCAGCGGGGCTGGGATCAGCACAGGCTCCCCGGCCAATGCCTTGGCATCCACTGGTACACAGGCACAGAAAGTTACCATCACAATGATGCATTTATGGCCGGCGGGAATCTCGGCCCAGCAGAATAAACTGGTCGGACAGATCATTGACGATTACCAAAAGGATTATCCGAACGTTACGATCAAGCAGGAAGTATTAGAAAACGAGCAGTACAAGAGCAAGCTGAAGGTGCTGTCGGCCTCCAACGAGCTGCCGGATGTAGGCATCACCTGGGCGGCGGGCTTCATGGAGCCTTATGTAAAAGGCGGATTGTTCGCCCCGCTGGATGATGTCCTGGACGGTGAACAGCTTAAGGATAAATTCGTTCCCGGTACTACCGAAGCTTTTGTGGTGGATGGCAAGACCTACGCCCTGCCCATCGAGCTGAATATCTCGCCGGTTTATTATAACAAAGATATTTTTGCTAAATACAATCTGCAGGTTCCGGCAACCTATAATGAATTCAAGCATGTTGTGAAAAAACTCTCCGATAACGGTGTAGCCCCGATCGCCTTGGGCAACAAAGACCGCTGGACCGGCTCGCTGTGGTACATGTATCTGGCTGACCGGATCGCGGGAAGCGATACCTTGAAGAGAGCGACGAATGGGACAGGCTCATTTGATGATCCGGGGCTGATCCGGGCGGCGGTTGAGGTGCAGACGCTGGTGGATATGAACGCCTTCAATAAGGGCTTTAACGGCTTGTCCAACGATGAAGGCAAGTCGGAGTTCGTGAATGAAAAAGCGGCTATGTACCTGACGGGAACATGGGAGCTTCCTAACTTTACCACCAACCCGGATATCCGGCAGGAGTTCAAAGACAAGGTTAAATTCTTCAAGTTCCCTACTGTAGACGGCGGCAAAGGGGACATCAACAGTTGGGTGGGCGGACCCGGTGTGGGACTGTTCGTAGCGGAATCCTCCAAGGTCAAGGAAGAAGCCAAAGCATTTGTCGAGTACTTTGTAACCAAATGGGGACAGGATTCTGTAACCACCGCAGGCGTTATTCCGGCAACGAAAGTCGATACTTCAAATTCCGAGCTGCCGCACCTCTACGTGGATCTGCTTAACGAACTCAATCATGCCAGCAGCCTCACCCTGTTTGCGGATGTACAGATGAAGCCAGGCGCCGCACAGGTCCACCTCGATATGATTCAGGCGCTGTTCGGCAAAGCGGTGACACCGGAGCAGTTTGCCGCCAAGCATAAAGAAGCGGTAGACAAACAAAACTGAGGGGTTCAGGCGATTGATGATATGGAAGCCTCCTGCAAGTGTGCGCTGCACCAGAGAAGGGGCCTAGCCCTTCCTGTGGCAGGTGAAGCAGAAGAATTCCTCATCGGCAAAGGAAATCTGGTCAAAATCATAATTTTCAGCCAGAAGAGCCAGCTCTTCATCGGCAGGAATCGGTGCACGCTCACTTTTGTAGCCGATGCGCTGATGATGCTCCTTCAGGCCTTGCCGTGTTCTGGAATGGGCAATCATAAAAGTGCCGCCCGGCAGCAGGCTGCGCTTCGCGTTGGTGAACAGCATGTCCAGATCGGAAAAATGGGGGATGCTGTTATAGATCAGCACATAGTCAAAGCCCCGCTGACAGGTGAAGGGCTGCTCGAAATCGGCGCAGGCTGTCTCAGCCTCGGGGAAGGCGGAATGCAGCTTCTCCAGCATGGCTGAAGAGATATCCATTGCCAGGTAATGGCCGGGGGAAATCTGAAGCTGCTTAAGCGCGTGGAGAATCACACCGGTGCCGGAAGCTACGTCCAGGAGGCTCTGTCCGCTTTGTATACCAAGGACGTTGACAGCTTTTTCCGCCTGCCGTATCGCCTCATCACTGTTGCTCCAGTCGGAAGCGAGGCTATTGAACCGCTCAGACTGTATTTTTTTCGCTTCATTCATTGTCATCGTGACCTTCACCCTTCTCGGTTATAAATTGGAACATGTTATGTAAAAAAGAGCGGCTCACCGGATCTGGAGAGATCAGGTTGAACCGCTTTTTCGTTTCCGTAGATCAATGCGACGATGCGGCAGTTGGGGCAGCAGGCTCTGCCGTCTCGTGTTCAATCAGGCGATGCTTCACCCAAGCCCGGCTCTTCCAGCGGAAAAACATGATCACCGCCCGGAGCCATTCGTCAGCAGCGGTAGCCAGCCAGACTCCGGCCAGGCCCAGATGAAGCTGGAACACCAGCACATAGCCGAGCGGCAGACTGATGCAGACCATCGAAATGAAGCCCATATAGACAGGGAACTTGGCATCGCCCGAAGCGCGCAGCGAGTTGATAATGACCAGGTTGCAGGTGCGGCCCGTCTCCAGAAAAATACTGAGCAGAATCACCTGTGCGCCCAAAGCGATAATCTCCAGATTATCCGTGAACAGCCCCATCAGCGGCACGCGGAAGAAAATGACGGCAACATCAATGATGACCGTGACAAGCAGCGCCCACTTCACACTCTTGAATACCCGCTTGTAGGCCTCCTCCGGCCGTCTTGCCCCCACGAGATGCCCCACGATAATCGAGGTCCCCATAGCTACCGCTACGCTGAAAAGATAAATATAGTTGGAAATATTCAGTGCATACTGGCGGGTGGCCATAGCCTCTGCGCCCAGATACGTAATATATAAGGTGAAAATCAGCTGGCAGGATTGATAAATCACCGATTCAAAAGCCGACGGGATGCCGATCTTGAGAATTTGCAGCACATATTTTTTGGAAAGATGAATGTAATACGCCAGTTTCACCCGCACTTCCATAATTCTATAGAGCAGCAGGAAAAAAATAACGAGGCAGATCAAACGGCTGGCTACTGTAGAAATTGCCGCTCCCTGTACACCCAGCGCAGGCAAACCGAAATGACCGAAGATCAGCAAATAGTTGCCGGCTACGTGAATAAGATTCATCAGCAGGGAGACCATCATCGTCTGTTTGGTGAATCCGTAGGTGCGTATGGTCGTAGCCAGGGCATTGATCAGCGCCTGCAGGAAAATTCCGCCACCGACAATATGAATATAAACCTTGGCATGGATGAGAATATCCCCTGTCACATTCAGCGCTCTCAGCAGCGCTTCCCCGAAGACCAGTATGGCTGTACTAAAAATAATGCCTACGGCCAGATTGAGTGTAACGGCATTGCCTGTGACCTCCGCCGCCTCTTTGGGCTTCCTGGATCCGAGATATTGCGAAACGACAATGGCCGCCCCGTTGCCGATCACGCTAAGCACGAGTATAGCGATACTTATAATCTGATTGGCAGCGCCCACGCCGGACACCGCATCATCAGACACGGAGCTGATCATGAACGTATCCACACTTCCCATCAGCATGAAGAGAAACAGCTCCAGAAAAATAGGCCAGGTCAGCTTAACCAAATTAAACTCCTGGTGTTTCGTTTGGTTCATTACACACCTCTTTTACTGATTTCATGTTGCTCCAATCTGTAAACAAGGTGTATGTTAGCACAGCTTTAATGAAAATGCAGTGTTTTTACGAAGATTCTGAAAAAAATGTACATGACTTTCTGAATGCCTACCCCTTAGGCAGTCCCGTACCCGCACAATAGTATCCTTCAGGTAACTACAATACGGCAAAGTGCCTACTTCCCTTGCTGAAGTTATGAACCTACAATAGGTGAAGCACTTACTTAAAACTATTGAAAAGGGGCTTGAATAGATGAAGCTGCAATTAGCGCTGGACCTTGTAAATATTGATGGAGCCAAGGAAATTGTCTCGGAAGTCGCCGGATTTATTGATATCGTGGAGATCGGCACACCGATTGTCATTAATGAAGGCCTGCATGCTGTGAAGGCAATTAAGGAAGCCTTTCCGGCCCTGACCGTGCTGGCTGACCTGAAAATAATGGATGCCGGCGGGTACGAGGTGATGAAGGCGGCTGAAGCAGGCGCAGACATCGTAACCGTACTCGGTGTGTCCGATGACTCGACGATTAAAGGGGCCGTTGAGGAAGCGAAGAAAAGCGGCCGGGAGATTCTGGTGGACCTGATCAACGTCAAGGACATTGCGGCCAGAGCTGCCGAAGTAGACGCGCTCGGTGTGGATTATGTCTGCGTGCATTCCGGTTATGACCATCAGGCGGAGGGGAAAAACTCTTTTGCTGATTTGCAGGCAATCAAAAGTGTAGTGAAACAGGCCAAAACAGCGATTGCCGGCGGCATCAAGCTGAACACATTGCCTGAAGTGATTGCAGCCGGTCCTGATCTGGTCATCGTTGGCGGCGGGATTACCGGCGAAAGCGATCAGAAGGCAGCGGCGGCGGAAATGAAGCGCCTGGTCAGCCAAGCCTGAGCCGCTTATGAATACATTCAGCTATGCGCAGGAAATTGTGAATGAGCTGCAGCGGTCGGTTGCGCAGCTCGGAGCAGCGGAGGCTGAGCAGATGGCGGAGCTGCTGCTGCGCTCCGGCCGGGTTTTTGTCGCCGGCGCCGGCCGCTCCGGGCTCATGGGCCGGGCCTTCGCCATGCGGCTGATGCATGCCGGAAAGGATGCCTACGTAGTCGGCGAAACGGTAACGCCGGGGATTGGACCGGGCGATGTGCTGGTGCTGGGCACCGGGTCCGGCGAGACGGCTAGCCTGCTGTCCATGGCAGTGAAGGCCCGGGCTGTGGGGGCCGCCGTTGTGGCGGTGACCCTCTCCCCGGAGTCGTCCATCGGACTGCTGGCTGATCATGTCGTCAAGCTGCCGGGTGCGCCCAAGGAGCAGGCGGATGGAGGCCGGATTACCATCCAGCCAATGGCCTCGCTGTTTGAGCAGACTCTGCTGCTCTTCTATGATGCCGTGATTCTGCGGATGATGGAAGAGACCGGCCAGACCTCCACGCGGATGTTCGGCAACCATGCGAATCTGGAATAACCAAGCACCGCCTGCCCGGGAGACCGGACAGGCGGTGCTTGGTTGTGCAGCGGTTGGCGGGATTCGTCATAAATCCTGAGATCAGCGGTTCTAGCGCTTAAGCAAATCTTCACGGATAGGCGTGAAGGCATCGAGCAGTGCTGAGTCTGCTTCCAGTGCGGTTACGCCATGTTTGGCGTTTGGCGGTATGGCAATACTCTGGCCTGCGCTTACCTTATGCTTCTTGCCGTCAATGCGGAATTCGAAACTTCCGCGCAGACAGTAGCTCATCTGCTCATGGGGATGGCTGTGCTCATACCCCTCGGCTCCCTCTTCGAAATGAACCTCCATCATCATCAGACTGCCTGCCGCATTCAGGATACAGCGTTTGACTCCCGGTTCTGCGGGTTCCCATACTCCCAATTTGCCCATGTTCTAATCTGCCTCCATCTATATAGTGTGTTGTAATACCCGGGACTTGATCAGCCGTTCGGACCTCCTTGTAAAGTTGTCATGTTTTGCCGGGATACCTTTCATTTAATAGTATAACCTTGCTTCCACGAAGGGTGGGATAGATAAACCAAGGGAAGAAAGGGGACAAATCAACTGAAAAGCTGAAATTCTCCCCCAACGGTGAGTTCTTCGGCTCCGCCTGCCATGTGCGTTTCGCCGGTGTTCTGTAGTATGATTAAGGAGGGAAGGGGGCCGATTCAGATTGGCAACGGAGATTAAGGACCGCATTAACCTGAAGGAAATCAACTGTGAGAAGGAACTTACGCTTGCTGTCATCGGCGGGAAGTGGAAGCTGATTATTCTGTGGCATCTGGGCTTGGAAGGGACGAAACGCTTCAGTGAGCTGAAAAAGCTGATTCCCCATATCACCCAAAAAATGCTGACCAACCAGCTCCGCGAACTGGAGGAAGACCAGCTTGTATTCAGGCAAGTGTATGCGGAGGTTCCCCCGAGAGTAGAATACTCATTGACGGAATATGGCCAAAGTCTGCTGCCAGTGCTGCGCATGATGTATGACTGGGGCAAAAACTATGGCGAGAATGTAATCTGGAAGGACATCCCTCCCGGTGACCGGTAGCACCCTGCTGAATACTAAACAGCCCTTTCAATAAAACATCAAATAATGGAGGTATCTATTAGCCATGTCTACAACAGATTACAGTCCACTGCTGGAGCCTTTCCAGTTCGCAAGCAGTATTTCCTTGAAAAACCGTGTAGTTATGGCGCCTATGACCAACCTCTCCTCGAATGAGGATGGGACGGTATCCGGGCCGGAAATTGATTATTATGTCCGCCGCTCCAAGGGTGCAGGGATGGTCATCACCGCCTGTGTATACGTATCGCGCGGAGGCAAAGGCTTCGCAGGCGAATTTGGTGCTGACCGGGATGAGCTGATCCCGAGTCTGCGCCGACTGGCGGAAGCCATTAAGGGAGAAGGCGCGAAGGCGGTTCTGCAGATTTTCCACGGCGGACGCCAATGCCCGCCGGAGCAGCTGCTGGACGGACAACCCGTCGGCGCAAGCAATGTGCCGTCAGAGCTTCCGGGCGGCGGCCATGGGCCTGTGCCGCGTGCGCTGGCCGACGATGAAATTGAAGGCATCATCGCCGATTTCGGTGCAGCTGCGCGCCGGGCCATTGAAGCCGGATTCGACGGCGTGGAGATTCACGGTGCGAACGGATATCTGCTGCAGCAGTTTTTCTCGCCGCATTCCAATACGCGCAGCGACCGCTGGGGCGGAGATCTTCAGAAACGCCTGGCTTTTCCGCTGGCTGTTCTGCGCGCGGTAAAAAGCGCGGTGAAGAAACATGCATCGTCGCCGTTCCTTGTCGGCTACCGCTTCTCCCCCGAAGAACCGGAAACACCGGGGATTACAATGTCTGAGACCTTCGCGCTTATCGATGCGCTGAAGGAAGAGGGACTGGACTATCTGCACGTCTCGCAGATGGATCTGTGGTCGCGGCCGCACCGTGGGACCGGGGACAGCCGTCCGCGGATTGAGCAGATTGTTGACCGTGCAGGCAGCGGACTGCCGGTAATCGGTGTCGGTTCTCTGTACAGTGCTGATGATGCACTGAAGAGCCTGTCCAGCGGAATCAGTCTGGTGGCGCTGGGCCGTCCGCTGCTGATTGAACCGGATTGGGTGCAGAAGGTGGCGGAAGGCCGTGCCGATGAAATAGATACAGAACTGGACCCTGCTGCCCAAGATGCTCTCGTCATCCCCGATCCGCTCTGGAGAGCGCTGATTCATACGCCGGGCTGGCTTCCGGTGAAGTCTTAACCCGGACACTGGCCTGAAATACTTGTCTGTTCATAACCTCCCGCTGCCGCCTATTCCGGCAGTGAGAGGTTATTTGCTTAGTTTCCAAGGGATATGTGATACAATCGTGTTAATAGCGATATACATAATTTGGGCGAAGGAGACCACAGCTTATGAACGTACAGCGGAGCCGCGGAGCAGCCAACTCAAAGGACAGCCAGGAATCACTCCAGAGCACACTTGATCTGATCGGCGGCAAGTGGAAGGGGGTTCTGCTCTATCATCTAATCAGCGGCACGAAGCGGTTCAATGAAATCCGCAGGCTGTGCCCGGAGATCACCCAACGGATGCTGACGCTTCAGCTCAGAGATCTGGAACGGAGCGGCCTGGTTCACCGCAAGGTGTATCCGCAGGCTCCCCGGAAGGTGGAGTACTCGTTGACAGAGTGGGGCAGAGGTCTGGAAGCAGCCATTCTGAGCATCAAAAGCTGGGGCGAGGCCTACCGCGAGGAATTCGGCAAGGCGCATCCCCAGCTTCCCGGGTACCAGGCTCCTTCTCCAGCCGCAGACCCGGCGTGTAAAACGGACACAAATATCCCCGGCTAGGGCTTCTGCTCCTAGCCGGGGATATTTGTTGTCTTCTGCGGGCCTGTGCAACACGGAATCCGCAGCAGCTAGGCCTTCTGTTCAGTCAGCTTGGCAATCTCGACAATAACCTGAACGGCCTTCAGCATGACATCTACCGAGGCATACTCGAATTTGCCGTGGAAGTTCTCGCCACCAGTGAAAATGTTCGGCGTAGGCAGCCCCATATACGACAGCTGCGAACCGTCTGTACCGCCGCGGATCGGGCGGATCACCGGTGTAATGCCGAGGTTTTCCATGGCCTCCTGGGCGATGTCGACGATGTGGCGCACCGGCTCGATTTTTTCACGCATATTATAGTATTGATCCTTCATTTCCAGCACGATATTCTCCGCCCCATAGGTAGACTGGAATTCCTCTACAATAGCAGCGATATACGCCTTGCGGTTCTCGAAGGCCTCGCGGTCAAAATCGCGGATGATATACTGCAGCTTGCTCTGCTCCGCTGTACCCTGCATGGAGATCAGATGGTAAAAGCCCTCATAGCCCTCAGTGAATTCCGGGGCTTCACCGGACGGCAGTCTGAGATGGAACGCCATGGCGATTTTGGCGGAATGGATCATTTTGCCCTTGGCGGTTCCGGGATGCACATTTACCCCTTTGAAGCTGATCTTGACTCCGGCAGCGTTGAAGCTTTCGTACTCCAGTTCCCCCAGCGGTCCGCCGTCCACGGTGTAGGCATGGGAAGCACCGAAGCGCGCAACATCGAATTTATGGGGTCCGCGCCCAATTTCCTCATCGGGGGTAAAAGCCACCCGGATTTTGCCGTGTTTGATTTCCGGATGCTCCAGCAGATGGGCCATGGCGGTCATAATCTCAGCGATTCCCGCTTTGTTGTCCGCGCCCAGGAGGGTTGTCCCGTCCGTAGTAATCAGCGTGTGGCCTTTATATCCGGCCAGCTCGGGGAAGCTCTCCGTGGAGAGTACAATGTCCAGCTCTTTGTTGAGGACAATATCCTTGCCGTCATAGTTCTCGACAAGCTGCGGCTTCACCCCCGCACCGGTGAAATCTGTCGCGGTATCCAGATGTGCGAGAAAGCCAATGACAGGAACCTCCTTGTCCGTATTGGCAGGCAAGGTGGCCATGACATACGCATGCTCGTCTACGGTGACCTCCACCAGCCCCAGCTCTTGCAGCTCAGCAGCCAGCTTGCGGGCCAGCTCCATCTGTCCGGGTGTGGAAGGGCAGGCTTCATTGTCATCATTCGACTGGGTGTCCATTTGGGCATATGAAATAAACCGCTCTATCAGCTTTTCCTTCATTAAACAGGTCATCTCCTCTGTGTCATCATATGTCTATAGTATCACTTTCTATTCAATGTCTCATCCCTTGGCGGGAGAACCGGGAAAGTCAGCGGTTCTAGGGCTGCAGGGATAGAGAAACAGGCTCTTTGCGGAGCAGAACAGCTGAGAGCAGATACCGGTCCGGTGCGGAGCCGACATAGGTAAACGGATAGCAGGTAATCAGCGTGAGTACTGCCTCATCGCTCTGCTTGATAACCCCTCTGGCGTCCCCGTCTACAATCGTGCTGCCTGTAACGCTATAGGTGAACCTGCCTTCGGCAGTCTCCACCTCGATCAGATCATTTTTCTGCAAAGCACCGAGTCCCCGGAACACCGTGTCACGGTGGCCGGCCAGCACACTGTTGCCGGCTGCGCCGATTGGGGCACTGCCCGGATCATGTCCGGCTCCCTTTTTCAGCTGCAGGCGTTCTGTGCCCTCCACAATGGCAATCCGCTTATCCAGCCTGGGCAGATAAATTTCCCCAATAATGTCGCCTATGGTGTAGGCGGGCTTGGACGGAGGGGTTCCCTCCAATGGAGTGGCCATTCCGTCAGGCAGTGGTGCTTCTTCCTCTGTATGGTATAAATTGGGAGCTTCCTCCCTCTTTTTCTCCCATTCCTGCAGAGCTTGGCGCGCTTCAACCGGTGCTTTGAGGATCTGGAAGGCAGAATAGAGCAGGACACACAAAGAGAGTACGAAGACCAGCTTCACGGCGATGACCAGCCCGGAACGCTTCTTCATACTCTCTCCTCCAACCTGTGATGGAATAGGTCTACTTCTTCGAGTTTAGTCTGCGCAGGATAATTACACTCACAACCGCTACGGCCAAACTGAGCAGAACCAGGTTATACCACGGCTCCGCTGTGTCCGGCAGCTTATCGCCGCCATCCGGTCCTCCAAGCGGAAGCTCATTGTCATTCAGCGGTGTTTCATAGTCTGGCGACGGGGCAGCTTCAGTGCCGGCTCCGGTGCTGCCGGGACCCGGTGAAGCTGAAGGTGCATTGCCCCGGCTGCTGTTGTGGCCTCCGAGCGGAACCGGCGGATCGGTTACAGCAGCCTCATCCGGGCCCGGTGATGCGGCTGCTGAAGGCGAAGCGGACGGTGTGGCGATTGTACCCGGCACCGAGCTGCCCGCTGGTGAGGCCGTTGGACCACTCGGCGGATTCGGTGCATCGCTCGGGTCAGCCGACGGGTTCGGCGTAACGGAAGCCGAAGGCGTGGCACTCGGCTCAGCTGATGGATTCGGCGTAACGGAAGCCGAAGGTGTGGCGCTCGGCTCAGCCGACGGATTCGGTGTAACGGAAGCCGAAGGTGTGGCACTAGGCTCAGCCGATGGGCCGGGCTCACCGGAAGCGGAGAACACAAAGGCTACACTGGCCGTTGTCGCCTGATATTCATTGCCCGCCTCATACGGAAAAGTTACATCCATCTGAATGGCTTCCTGGCCTCCCCCGGCCAGTCTTCCCACAGCCACTCGCCCCTCTGCCTCGCTCATCACTCCGGAATAGAGGATGACTCCCTCTTTTTGCAGGGTCATTTGCAGAATATTGTACAATTCGCGGTCTCCGGACATGAATTTGAAATCTACATAGTAGTTGAACGGTTCCTTGCCCTCATTAATCACTGTATAGTCGGAAGTGGTCACATCTCCCGGCTGCATGTTGGCCATCTTAGCCATACTGGTTGTATGCGAATTCACCGTAAGCTTTATCGTATCCTCTGCACTTACTCCCCCGGCATGCCAGACTACCCCGGCCAGAACAATCAGAATATACAAGCCTAGTATTGCCTTGTGGTATTTTTTCTTCACTTGCCCGCTCCTTTCTCATGGGAAATCAATTCTGATACCGGGGAAATCCGGCACCATCTCTGCTTTATTCAGTGATTTGCTCAAACCTTGTCGAAAAGAGTGGTTTTTTGAAGGACTACTAAATATAAAATAGAACGGTTAATAATGAGTTAAGTGAGGAAGGATTATGTATGTTCGTTATAACGAATAACCTCAGTATAATCAAATTTCAAGATAAACAAAAACGCTGAAAATCAACTTTAGGGACTATATGGGGTCAAATAGATAACTTAATGTGTATTTATTTATAGATAGCTCCGCATAATTGATTATTTCTCGATATTATAAAAGAAGAACGTATTTTATAAAGAACAAACATGCATTCTTCCGGCGCCGGTTTCACTTCACCTGGAGTATTGCCGTCAACTTTTCAACGATATAGATTGAACTTAAATAATTGACAAAGAGAGCAGTCTCTATTAGCGGGAAAAAGGTTCACTAAACGAACTCACTTGGCTGATGGAGCAACCTATGTTGGAAAAAGTACCACTAATCGGACCCATTCAGCGTATGGAGTATCTTATGTTGGAAAAAGTACCCCTAATTCGGCCAAAAGCAGCCGTGTGGGGCGAATTGGCATGAATTAGGTGGACAAAATCCAACTAAAACCTTCGGAAGCCCTGATTTCAGCAAATTAGTTTTACTTTTTCCACTTATCTTCAGTCTTTGATGAGCTTCATTGCGGCATCGGGGGAATATTCTGGATTCTTTGAGCTGCCGTGGAGGTGTATGGCTAAAAAAGCATACCCGGTGATGATTTTATCCTGTTTTTATGCGGGTTAAAGCGTGGTAGGAGATAGGAGGTTGAATGTACAGGCGGAGCTGTTTTGTTCCACAAAGTGTTTCATTAAAGTATTTCTTTAAGTGCTTCATTAACTAAACCGTTTGTCTGCACATTGGGTAATGACGCCAAAAAAGAGATTGCGCAGTCAGGCCTAAAAGCTTCCCTGACCGGCGCAATCCCTTTCTCTTGTTCCATTTCTAACTTTGCATAGATTAGCTTCCCTTGACCAAGTCGGCAACAAGCTCATAGGAATGCAGGCGTGCAGAATGGTCGTAAATCTGCGAGGCGACTATGAATTCGTCAGCCTGTGTTTCTTCCACGATCTGCAGCAGCCTTTCCTTAATGGCCGCTTGATCTCCGGCGATGGAGTACAGCTGCTTGCTGAGCAGCATGGCTTTTTCCTGAGGGGACCACAGTCCCTCCATGCTGTCTACCGGCGGCTGCAGCTTGCCGGTCCGGCCGCGGATAATATTCAGAAACTGCTGCTGCTGCGAGGTGGCCAGCCAGCGGGCCTGCTCAGTTGTTTCGGCAGCCGTAATGCCAAGTCCCACCATGACATGCGGCTTATCGAGCACTGCCGACGGCTTGAAGCTGGTGCGGTACAGGTGCAGGGCAGGCAGCAGATAATCGGGTGCGAAATGGCTGGCAAAAGCGAAGGGCAAACCCAACTGCCCCGCCAATTGGGCGCTGAAGCCGCTGGAGCCGAGCAGCCAGATGGGCACATTCAGCCCTTCACCGGGTACCGCGCGCACCCCGAGCGGACGTGATCCGGCACCGTCCGGATCGAAGTAAGCTCTTAGCTCGCTGAGCTGCTCGGGGAATTCGCTGCCGTCCTGGCCCAGGCCGCGGCGCATGGCCCGGGCCGCAGCCTGGTCAGAGCCGGGAGCCCGGCCCAGCCCGAGGTCGATACGGCCGGGATAAAGAGATTCGAGCGTGCCGAATTGCTCGGCAATCATCAGCGGCGCATGGTTGGAGAGCATGATGCCTCCTGATCCAACACGGATGCTTTTGGTGCCTGCGGCCACGTGGCCAATCACTAGTGAAGTGGCTGAGCTGGCTATACCCGGCATATTATGATGCTCCGCGAGCCAGTAGCGGTGATAGCCCCAAGCTTCGGCATGGCGGGCCAGATCCAGCGTGTTATGAAAAGAGTCCGCTGCCGTTCCCCCCTCCACAATGGGGGCCAGATCCAGTACGGAAAACGGAATATCCTGCAGTTTTTTCACCAACAATCCCTCCTGAATAAATATTTCTATGAATAACCAGTATTTGCAGTGCGGAAGTAATCTACCCGGCAATTATAACATGAAATATTATTATTTACACACTTTAAGTAAGCGGATATCTTGGAGAAGGCAGTTTCCTTTAGGTATTATAGATGGAGAATGAGTGCTGCCGGTAAGGTTTTCAAAAATGGACAATGCTAACTGCCGGTTTCACTCTCCAGCGGTATCATATAACATCTGGATAGAATAAGCTGGTACAGGATGGGAGTATATTGACCGTAATTTTCCAATGTAAGCGTTTAAAAAAACTCTTGTCAAAGTTGTGAACCCTTGTTATAATCGCTGTGAAAAGCTTTTCTAAAACAAAGGAAGTCACCCAAATGAAGCCAACAATCAGAGATGTCGCCAAAATGGCAGAGGTGTCGATCAGCACCGTGTCGCGTGTAATGAATGCACCCCAGACGGTAGTAGAGAGCAAGCGCAGCCGTGTAATCGAAGCCATTGAGAAGCTGAAGTATCAGCCGAATGCTTTTGCCAGGGGGTTGATTTACAAGAAATCCAATACACTGGGACTGCTTATACCTGATATTGAGAACCTTTACTTTGCCGGAGTGATCCGGGGGATGCAGGATGCCTGCATTAAGCTGGGCTACAGTCTGATGATCTGCAATACAGACCGCGACAAGGAACGGATGCTAAGCTACATTGACACGTTTCATGAGAAGCAGGTGGATGGGATTGTATACGCCAGTGATGTTCTGTATCCGGAATGTTATGAGAAGCTGACGGGCTGCAGAATCCCCTTTGTACTGGTGTCATCCCATTCGGAAGAATTCGATGTGCCATCAGTGGAGGTTGATGATGAGAGAGCGGCATATGACGCCGTGAAGTTCCTGATTGAGCTGGGGCATACTCAGATCGGGATGATCGGGTTCAATCATGACAACTCCGTGTCCGGCCCGCCGCGTTATGAAGGATTTGTCAGAGCGCTGAATGAAGCCGGGCTTGAGCACAGTATAGAGCAGGTCAGATACGCCAATCACCGCTTTGAGCATGCCTATCAGGCAGCGCATGAGCTGTTTACAGATTATCCGCAAGTGACAGCCCTGTTCTGTGTAGCCGATGAGTTCGCAATGGGAGCCATTTCGTATCTGAAGGACCGCAATATTCTGGTACCGGGTCAGGTATCCGTCATCGGGTTCGACAATCTGCGGATGTCAGGCATGTACATTCCGAAGCTGACGACTATTGCACAGCCCATTTATCAACTGGGTTATCGGGCAGCGGAAAAACTGCATGAACTGCTGACCACCGGGAAGGTTGAAGTTCCCACGGAAAAAATGGAGCATAAGCTGATTGTAAGAGAGTCCTCACGGGAAAGATGAGCGATGCTTATTTTTCAACAATCTGAAAAGCTTTTCAAAATACTGTGCAACGACGCTGATAATGTTAGGAATATTCGCTGGAAAGCTTCATTCAAACAATTCAGCAGCATAAATAACCTCCGGCAGACATAGCCATTAGAATGTTGAAAACGCATACAAGCGATGCCGGATTCTAATTCCCACCCTTTATGAAAAGCTTTACAAGGAGGTGATCCCGCAGGCAAGCGGAGGCAATACCCGGAAAAAGACATAAGGAATGCAGTCTCTAAAACCATATTAAAGGGGATGTATGACAAAATGAAAAAGGCTACGGGACGAAAACTGTCACTCGCCATGGTGCTGTGCTTATCCTTCACCATGATGCTTAGCGGATGCGGCGGAAATAACAACACAAACAATGCGGCCAAGACCGATCCGCCAGCGGCTACAGAAGCACCGGCTGCATCTAACAGCCAGGCTTCACCGGAAGCTTCGGAAGCCGCTGCTGCGGGCTCACCGCTGGATTTGGCCATGAAAGGTGAATATAAAGGCACTAAGGTAACCATGTTCGGACCGTTTGTGGATGCCGACCAGGTGAAGTTTGAGAGCAGCATTAAGGAGTTTGAGGCAAAAACCGGCATCGATATCCAATATGAAGGCTCGAAGGAATTCGAAGCGACGATCAACATCCGCGTTGACGGCGGCAATGCGCCGGACATCGCCGACTTCCCGCAGCCGGGCCTGCTGGCCTCCATTGCCAAAACCGGCAAGGTGGTCGATCTGACCGGAGTACTGGACCAGGAGAAACTGAAAGCGAACTACAACAAAAGCTGGCTGGATATGTCCACCATGGACGGGAAAGACGGCAAGATCATGGCCGGAATCTGGAACCGCAGCAATGTGAAAAGTCTGGTCTGGTATCCAAAGAAGCAATTTGACGCTGCTGGCTATACCGTTCCTGAAACCTGGGATGACATGATGGCGTTGACCGAACAAATCGCCAAGGACGGCGACCCGGCCTGGACCATCGGAATTGAGAGCGGTGCGGCAACGGGCTGGGCGGCAACCGACTGGATAGAGAACATTATGCTGCGTACTACTACACCTGAAAACTATGATAAATGGGTAAAAGGCGAGCTGCCGTTCACCTCGCCTGAAGTGAAGAATGCCGTAGAAGTGATGTCCAAGATCTGGCTCAATAAGGATTACGTCTATGGCGGAACCAAATCGATTGTAACTACAGCCTTTGGGGATGCGCCAAAACCGATGTTCGAGAACCCGCCAAAAGCCTGGTTCAATCTGATGGGGAACTTCATTACCAGCTTCTTCCCGGAAACGGCTAAGGTGGATCAGGATTACGACTGGTTCTATCTGCCGCCGATTGATCCGCAATACGGCAAGCCGGTGCTGGTAGCGGGCGATATCTACGCCATGTTCAATGACCGCCCGGAAGTGCGTGCGGTAATGGAATTCTTCACCACAGGTGAATCGATCAAAACCTGGGTACAGTCCGGCGGCGTGATTGCCCCAATGAACGATGCTTCCCTGGATTGGTATACCTCCGAATCCGACCGCCGGATGGCGAAGCTGGTGCAGGATGCTTCCACACTGCGCTTCGACGGCTCTGACCTGATGCCGGGCAAAGTGGGTGCGGGCACGTTCTGGAAAGGCATGACCGACTATGTAAGCGGAACAGCTACACTGGATAAGGCCCTGGAGCAGATTCAGTCAGGCTGGAACAATTAAGCTTGGACTTTCTTAAGTCATAAGATTCATCTAAAAGCGGGGCAGTGAGCAGCGAGTACAGCCTGTCCCGCTTTTTGCCTGTCAAAGGCGCGCTGGCTGCCCGAATGGACGGTTTGCAAGGCTTACGAAGGGTTTTGCTGCGCAAAACCTAAGCGTATGCGTACGAAAAAAAGGTTTTGCGTACAAAACTTAAGCCCATGCTTCCGACGCCAGCTTTGTACGAAGCGGTTCGGAGGATGCTTAAGCTCACAAAGCTTTTAGGAGGAGCCAATATGGTTGCACAAATGAAGCCGAAATCCAGTGACCCCGGTGCACAAGTGAAACAGTCCATCAGTATCAAGGCGGTGCTCCTGTCCCTTGGGGTTCTGCTTGCCAATATCGTGATCAATGGCCTGATTTTCATGTTTTTCCGGGATTCTACGCTGAACCCGCTGCTGACTGCGGTTCTTGCCGTATTGTGGGGCGTCCTTGGCGTGTATCTGATTTATTATACGCTGACCTGGGCGGTGGAGCAGTATCCTGACCATATCCGCAGGAAGGTGCTTCCGTATATTTTTATCGGGCCGGCGGTAATCATTCTGGGCTGGCTGCTGGTGCTGCCGGCGCTGCGGACGCTGTACCTGAGCTTTTTTAATGCTTCCTCGGAGAAGTTCGTCGGACTCAGCAACTATGCCGCGATCTTCAGCGATCACCTTATGGCGACCGCACTGCGCAACAATCTGCTATGGGTATTCATCGGAACGCTGGCCTGTGTCAGCTTCGGGCTGCTTATCGCCATTCTGGCCGACCGCAGCAGCTACGAAAAAATCGCCAAGTCGATCATCTTCATGCCCATGGCCATCTCTTTTGTAGCCGCAGGGGTAATTTGGAAGTTTGTCTATTATTATCAGCCGGGCGACGAGCAAATCGGACTGCTGAATGCGATCGTGACCTATTTTGGCGGCGAACCGCAGGCTTGGACGAGTATGCTGCAGCCCTGGAATAACTTTTTTCTCATTGTGATTCTGATCTGGATGCAGACAGGGTTTGCAATGGTGATCTTCTCCGCAGCGATCAAAGGGGTTCCCGACGATATTCTGGAGGCCGCGCGTGTGGATGGTGCAGGTGAGGTGAAAATTTTCTTCGGCATTATGATTCCGTTCATTTCTGCAACGATTCTGACGGTTACAACCACTATTATTGTCTTTACATTGAAAATATTTGACGTTGTCATGGTAATGACAGGAGGTCAATACGATACAGAAGTGGTAGCGACACAGTTTTACCGGCAGTTCTTTATGTACCGCAATTTCGGGTACGGTTCAACGCTGGCTATTGTGCTCCTGATCGCCGTCTTGCCTGTAATTCTTATTAATCTGCGGCAGTTCCGCAAGCAGGGGGGATTCTAAATGGCCGGCAAAAAGAAAAGAAAAGGCAGCAAAACCATCGTCAATCTCGTGCTGGGCGTCATTTGCTTCATTTGGCTGCTCCCGACGCTGGGCCTCTTTATTTCCTCGTTCCGTCCCGCAGCGGATATTCTGCAGACCGGCTGGTGGAAGGTATTCCCCCATCAGGAGTGGACGCAGGGCGAGACGCTGCAGCTGTCCAAGGATACCGATCTGCGCCAGCCGATTGAGGTGAACGGCCAGACCTACACGGACGACCAGCTGAAGGCGGGCGTGAAGGTGGACGACAGCCGTCTGATGTGGGAGAACCGCAGAGCGCGCACGATTAATGTCCAGGAGCAAGGCTGGAAGACAATTCCTGATTTCACTATGGATAATTACAATAATGTGTTGTCCGGCAAAGAGTACAAACTCACGGAAGCTGACGGCAGTGAAACGGTGCAAAAGGGTACGGGGCTGTCCCAGGCCTTCTGGAATACGCTGACGATTGCGGTCCCGGCTACGGTCATTCCGGTGCTGATCGCCTCTTTTGCTGCTTATGCCTTCGCCTGGCTGCGGTTCCCGGGCCGCAAAACCCTGTTCGTTATCATTATCGCTATGCTCGTGATCCCGATTCAAGTCGCATTGATTCCTGTGCTTAAGGACTATACTTCGCTTGGACTGAACGGAAGCTATCTGGGGATCTGGCTGGCGCATACCGCCTTCGGTCTGCCGCTGGTCACCTACTTCATGTACAACTTTATCAGCCAGCTGCCCAAGGATTTGTTCGAATCAGCTTTTATTGACGGAGCCAGCCATTTTACGATCTTCAGCAGGCTGATTCTGCCGCTGTCTGTACCCGCCCTGGCCTCCATCGGGATCTTCCAGTTCCTCTGGGTGTGGAATGATTATCTGGTATCGCTGATTTTTATCGGCAACCAGCCTTCGGTGCAGGTCATGTCGATGAAGATCGCCGACCTGGTCGGTTCACGCGGCAACGACTGGCATTTGCTGACCTCCGCGGCTTTTATTTCGATGCTGATGCCGCTGGCGATTTTTTTCCTGCTGCAAAAGTACTTCGTCAGAGGGCTTATGGGCGGTTCAGTGAAGGGTTGACGGTTGGCCGGACTGGTGCGCAGGCAATGCCGGTTCCGGCGGCAAATCTATAAAGCGGAGGTCTGGACCGCTAAAGCGGGCCGGTCCGGAAGAAGTCCGCGATGAGAAGGAGACTTAGCGATGAAGATGAAGCCCTATGAGCATCCGGCGGCGCTGTATCCCTACCGGGAATGGAGTCTTGACGAAGACTACTATCAGGATGAATATAACCAGAGGAGCGAGAGCGTGTTCGCGCTGGGCAATGGATATATCGGCATGCGCGGCAATTTCGAGGAAGGCTATCACGGCCTTGCGGGAACTGCGGTTGCCGGGAATTATCTGAATGGCTTCTTTGATTCGGAGCCGATTGTATATCCCGAAGGGGCGTACGGGTATCCTGGCCGCAATCAGGCGATGCTGAATGTGACCGATGCCCGGATCATTAAGCTGAGTGTTGAAGGCCATGCCTTCCATCTGAACAGTGGTACGGTACACCGCTACGCGCGCAGGCTGGATATGAAAAGCGGTATTCTCCACCGTGAGGTGGAGTGGGAATCGCCTGCGGGCCACCGGGTGCTCCTGCAGATCCGGCGGATGGTTGCTCTGCAGCATAAGCATCTTGCCGCCATTGAATACCGGGTAACGGCGCTGAATTTTGACGGGACGTTGAAGCTGGATTCCGCCATGGACGGGGAGATCGCCCGGCCAGAGGCCAGCGATGATCCCCGGTTGGGGGCGGGCCGTACGGAGCCCAGCCTGCTGCTGGAGGAGACTGGGGATGAGGGGGCCGGCGGCTTTTTATGGATGAAGCAGCGGACGCGGCATACAGGGTTCGCGCTGGTGACAGCGATGGGTCATGAGCTGCAGGCGGAGTCCGGGCGTGAGATAAGCCGCGAACGGACAGGGGAACGGGTTTCGGTGTGTTATGCCGCTGCCGTCCGCAGCGGGGAGAGCGTCACTTTGAGCAAATATATTACGTACCATACCTCCAAGGATTATGACGAAGCGGAGCTTCTTAGCCGGAGCGCCTCTGTGCTGGACATGGCGGGGAAATGCGGTTTTGCCGGGCTGGCCGCTGAACAGCAGGCCTACCTGGATACTTTCTGGAGTCATACGGATGTCGAGATTACCGGTGACCCGGCGCTGCAGCAGGGAATCCGCTTCAATGCTTTCCAGCTGCTGCAGTCCGCCGGCCGTGACGGGGTAACGAATATCGGCGCCAAAGGCCTGACCGGTGAAGGGTATGAGGGCCATTATTTCTGGGATACCGAAATGTATATGCTGCCGTTCTTTACCTACACCCAGCCTGCAGTCAGCCGGGCGCTGCTGGAGTTCCGCTATGCCACGCTCGGCAAAGCGCGGGAGCGGGCGGCGGTCATGTCGCAGAAGGGGGCGCTGTACCCCTGGCGCACGATCGACGGTGCGGAGAACTCGGCCTATTTTCCGGCAGGCACGGCCCAGGCGCATATCAATGCCGATATTGCCTATGGCATCAAGCAGTATGTACAGGCGACCGGGGACGTGGAGTTTCTCGCCGCCAAGGGTGCGGAAATGCTGTTCGAAACGTCGCGCTTCTGGGCAGACCTTGGCCATTACAATCCGGCACGCGGCGGAGCCTTCTGTATTGACGCCGTAACCGGGCCCGATGAATATACGGCCATTGTGAACAATAACGCCTATACGAACCTTATGGTGCGGGATCAGCTTCTGTATGCCTATGAGACGGAGGACTGGCTCCGCCGCGAATATCCCGGTGATTATGCACGGCTGCAGCATGAGATGGGGCTAAGTGCGGAGGAGGCAGACGGCTGGCTGGAAGCTGCGGAGAAGATGTTTATTCCTTTTGACAAGGCTTTGGGCATTTACGCGCAGGATGATACGTTCCTGAGCAAGCAGAAATGGGATTTCGGGCGGACCCCGGCAGATAAATATCCGCTGCTGCTGCACTATCACCCGCTGGTCATCTACCGCCACCAAGTGCTGAAGCAGGCCGATCTGGTCATGGCCTTGTTCCTGCTCGGCGATCAATTCAGCCTGGCCGATAAAATCCGTAATTATCAGTATTATGAGCCGCTGACGACTCACGATTCTTCCCTGTCGCCGTGCATTCACAGTATTGTCTCCGCCGAAATCGGTGATTTGGCCGGAGCCTATGCCTACTTCGACCGGACGGTACGGATGGATCTGGATGATATCAACCGCAATGCCAAAGACGGGCTGCACATGGCCGCGATGGCAGGCTCCTGGATGTCGATTGTGAACGGCTTCGGCGGCATGCGCCAATATAACGGACAACTGTGCTTTAGCCCGGCGCTGCCGGAGCAGTGGGAGAGCTACCGCTTCAAAATTACGTACAGCGGACAGCTGCTGGACATTTATGTCGGCCGGGAGGCAGCTGTATATACGCTGCTTGAAGGGGAGGGGCTAGAGATCCGGCACAAGGAGCAGACGCTGCGCCTGTCTCCGCAGGAGCCGATACGGGTTCCGCTGACGAAGCGGCTGGAAGCGGTGATCTTCGATCTGGACGGCGTGATCACCGACACGGCCGAATATCACTATCTGGCCTGGCAGGCGCTGGCCGATGAGCTGGGCGTGCCTTTCAGCCGGGAGAAGAATGAACGGCTGAAGGGCGTCAGCCGCCTGGAGTCGCTGGACATCGTGCTGGAGGACAGCGGCCTGAGCCTCCCGGAAGCCGCGAAGCTGCGGCTGGCGGAGCAGAAGAACGATCATTACAGGGAAATGATCGGACGCATCACCCCGGCGGACCTGCTGCCGGGGGTCCCGGAGCTGCTGGATTCCCTGCGGGAGCGGGGAATCCTGGTGGGGCTGGCCTCGGCGAGCCTGAACGCTCCGGTCATTCTGGAGCGTCTCGGCGCAGCCCATTGGTTCCAGGCGATCGCCGATCCGGCTGGTCTCCGGAAGGGCAAGCCCGATCCGGAGATTTTCCTGCAGGCGGCGGGGCTGCTTGGGGTCACGCCGGGCAACTGCATCGGCGTGGAGGACGCGGCGGCGGGCATCGCCGCGATCAAGGCCGCGGGCATGAAGGCCGTAGGCATCGGAAGCCCGGCGCAGCTGGGCGATGCCGATCTGCTGCTGCCCCGGGCCGCGGAGCTAAGTGTGGAGAAGCTGCTGGAGCTGATCCGGCAATAAGACAACACCCCGGTCCTCCTGCATTGCGGGAGCGCCGGGGTGCTTGCATTTAGAACCACGGCATGGAGCTGCCGCTGAGATCTACAGTGCGGAAGTACGGCCGAACCCTGACCGGGCCTGGATATTCACTGCGGCCATCCGCTGCAGTAAGACTATATAATTTGAGCTTGATTCTATCCTGAAATAACGATGTCCGAACGGAGTACATTGTTATGGAAGCCTCGAATTTGGCAAAGCCGAATTGAGGTACTCCTTCTCCGAAATCTCACCGTCTGAAGTGCCGCGAAAAAGCGCCATGGGATATCTATTGCAGTTTCTGCAGCAGATATCCCATAAATCGGCCGAAAAGCTCAATCTATTACACTCTGTACATTAGAATCTCCTGGAAAAGCTGTTTTTGACTCCAAAACCGGAAATCTGTTGCACGAAATACAGCAGAAGGCGATTCGACAGAGATGAATAGGTGATCTATCCTGAAATAACGATGTCTGATTCTTACGACATTGTTATGGAAGCCTCGAATTTGGTGAAGCCAAATTGAGGGCCTTCTCCGAGATTTCATCGTCTGAAGTGCCGCCAATGGGCGGCATGAATGTATATCTATTGCAAGAAGTGCAGTCAAACAAATGCAATAAATGCAGTATGCAAAAAAATTCACTTTTGTTATCCAAATGGAAGACTGCGGATTTCAAGTTCAATCTATATCGTCCGGGAATCGTCCGGGAAGATCTGCCCCAAATGATGTTTCATGTGCTCCAGATAATCTTCGATCAGCCATTGCAGGGTCACGGTTTCGCCGCTCTCTTTCAGGAAGAGAAGCCGGAGCTGGTCTGAAGTGAGGCCGGAAATGACCCGCAGGATAGCCTGGTTAAGGCTGACCCAGAGAGCTAATACTTCCTCTTGGGTGGCGCTGCCGTGCTGCTGGGCGGCCATCCACTCGTTCTGGTCATAAAGGGCAAGACGCAGCGGCTGCGGTTCGTATTGCACTTTGATGAAGCGCGACAAATTGTTCACAGCAGAGTCACACAGATGTCCAAGCAGCTGGAGCTTGGACCATTTGCCTCCCGGACGTGGGGCTGCCACTTCTTCAGGAGAAATAGAGATGAACGCCGCAGGGACCTCCTTCAAGAGTGATTGCAGGCCCGAAATTGTGGTCTGTACCATTCGCCTTCACCGCCTTTCGATTGTATTTAGAAATGCCGAAACACCTGGACGCCCGAACGCCTGAACGCCTGGACGCCCGAAAAAGGGGGGCGATTTTACATAATGACAGTTGCGCCAGGGGGAGTTGTATTTCGTACAACTATAATGCAGGGTTTCTTCTTAGTTACTAGTTTAATTGTATTCAGTACAGTTATTTTCTTTGAAAAAGCCGATTTGGAGGGGAAAGCTGATCTATAATTGTACGAAATACACTTATTGCTCATTTTGGAGCTCGTTTGTTCCGAATAATTGCAGGAAGTGCAGTTAGCGTAGAGATGTCTCTCCAATTTGGCTGGGTAACTGCAAGGAAAGAAAAGGGAAAAGGAATAAGCGGAGTGGAGGAGCCGCCTGTCTGCGTTGCCGCGCACAGAGCGGCTCGCCTCTGCCGCGACTTCGTGCTGCCGCCATACGCGCAGCACCACGCATTGACCGTACCGCCGGTCGCTCCGGGTCTCCGCGAGTTAAGTCGTAGAGCCTTCCTGCAGCTTCACCGGCAAAATATTCGCAGAGGGGACGCTCATGCCTTCCACCTGCTTCAGAATCAGCTCTACCGCCAGCCGGCCCATCTCTTCCATCGGCTGCCGGATGGTGGTGATGGACGGATGATTCAGGCTGCACAGTGCGGTGCCGTCATAGCCGACAATCCGCACATCCGCCGGCACGCGCCGCCCGCGCTCGCGGCAGGCCTTCAGCGCAAAGGCGGCGATCAGATCACTGCCGGCGAAGATGCCGTCAATCCCGGAATGTTCCCGGAACAGCTGCTCCAGCAGCCGTTCATACGCCAGAACATCAAAGCTGTTATTGTCCGTATGCAGGGAGGTGTGCCATATACCCGCCAGCCGTGCGGTCTCCACAAAAGCCTCATACCTGAGGTTGGACAAGAGGTTCAGCTCCGGGTGACCGCCGATATGGGCGAGCTTCCGGCAGCCTTTTTCAATTAATAATGTGGTAGCCAGCTGTCCGCCGGTATAGTTGTCCGAACAGACAAAAGGAATACCGGGGGAGATTTGCCGGTCAAAGGTGACCAGGGGCAGGTTCATCTGCCGGTAGGCTTCGACCTCCAGCGTGTGACTGCCCATAATGATGCCGTCGACCCGGCTGGAACGCAGCATATCGATATATTCCAGCTCTTTGATTTTGTCCTGCTGGGAGTTGCAGAGCAGCAGCTTGTACCCGTTCAGGTAGGCATGCTCCTCTATATAGCTGGTTAATTCACTGAAAAAAGGAAGCGAGACAAGGGGGATGATCAGTCCAATAATATTGGATCTGGAACGGCTTAGTGAGCGGGCCAGCTCATTAGGCCTGTAGTTCAGCTCCTCCATCGCGGAATAGACCCTTTGCTTCAGCGCTTCGCTTAAATAACCCCTGTTGTTCAGCACTCTGGATACTGTGGTGGCCGAAACGCCGGCTTTGAGTGCTACGTCTTTTATGGTAGGCATAATAAAGCTCTCCTGTCTAAGCGGTTCCTGCAAATTTATTCTATCCCGTCTGGCCTGAGCTGTCCACAAAGCCGGGTTTTGCCCTTTATAGCGTGAAGCATATAAATCCTATCTTTTAAAAAAGAGCAGCGAGGCAACCATCCCCCTGCTCCATTTTGCACCCGTTACAATTTACTTCGTATAAGCCAAAAACATATAGGTCTCCCCTACGGCCAAGTTGTTTATGGTATATGAGGTTTTCCCGGAGATCGCTATCGTCTGTCTTACCCCGTTCCAACCGATCACTTCCAGCTTATAAGTCCCGTTAGGCAAGCCGTTGATGGTATATGATGTTCCGGGATGGTTGGTCCAGTAATCCAGGTTCTGCCATACCCACAGCTTTTTGCGGCTTCCGTTCAGCACATACTCGCCGGTTTTCTTAGGATCAAGAGAAACAAACGACATTCCTTTGGTTTTTTCAATGACGTTTTCCAGCGTTTTTCCCCGAGTTACTGGTACCCAAGAATCCGGGCTCGAACTCAAACCGTAAAAAGTATCAGTGGTTGCCGAATTGAACAGGCTCCATGGAAATGCGAATTGTGTGGCCGGGGTTTTACCGTCATTTTTCACTACCCCAAGGTTGTCCCAAATCGCCGTAAAGAAGCCTTTGGCCGCTTCTTCTTCGGTAATCAGGCGTTTCTTGAAATTGAATTCTGTAGCGTAAAAATTGACGTCCGCCGTAATGCCGGAGGCCCGTTTGACCGAATCGAAGTTGCTCTGTGCTGAATATTTGTAGGTTCCCTTCATAGGGGCGTATTGGATGTCGTAATATGTATGCAGATCAATCCCGTCGAGTTTGCCGGAATTATACAGATCGGCGATGGCCGGTCCGTAGCCTCCGAGGGTATAGTCGCTGTTCGAATTCGCCTTCGCAAATCCACCGGGATTCACTTTCAGGGACTTGTCGACTGAATGCACGCCGTCCGCTAAACCTTCAAGAGCGTTGTGATAATCCGTCTTGGAAATCAGATTTTCCACATCGGGCTCATTCAAGGCGGTATAAATGGTGACCCCCCAATTCTGTATACCATTGGCCTGCGCCCATTTCCCATTGGGACGGAAACGATCAGCGAACGCCTGACCGATGCTGTACCATTTGTCGTAGTTGCCGAGCAATTGTCCGTTCTTCTCATATGAACCGTAGTATTCAAACAGGATCATCGGTGTTATTCCGTGCTGATAGGATTGGAGCATCATACTGTCCAGCCGTTCAGGTGTGGGAGCATTGTCCGCATAATAATATTGGGGATACAGGTTGACACGGGTCATTCCAATTCCGATCGTATTCAATGCCTGAAAACAATTCATTTGGGTTGTGCTGCCATTGGTGAAATTGCCGCCTCCCATGATCGCACCGATCGCTTGATTGGAGGCTGATCCGAATGCGTTTTGACCAGAAAACAAGGTAATAAGCATTGCTATGAACAGCGTAATCTTCCGTTTCATTTTTTCACTTCTCCTCATTATTTATTACTTTCCTCCGCCTGAATGGGCAAAAGATACAGAATTTTATTCAATCACCTCTTTAGTAATAAATTGTCATTTCATGTAAATGGTATCAAATTGAGAATGACCTAATCAATCTCATTGTTACAATATATCAACAATTTTCCAACACGATATATACAAAATCTCTGCGGATTATAACAAGGACTTAAATTAATGCAAAATACTCAATTCAGTGAAAATAGAGCCATAAAGAGGGAAGCGGAAGACGGTCAACGAATTAATATATTGTCGAAACTTCCCGTATATTTTATGGCTCATGAATACAAGGTTTTCACTATTGAGAGTGATGGGGCAGACTTTGAGATAGATGCATGGGGGTATGCTAATGGTTGCAGGGAGATTTTATCTCAAAGTGTTTCAAAGCTGGCGGATGCCTCTTCTTCTGGTTGCGATGCTGAGCGCATTCCTGTTTCCGGCGTTGACGGTCAAGGCCGAGGGTCAGCCTCCGCAGAATGTGCTGGTGCTGCATTCCTACCAGAAGGGTTTTGCGTGGACGGATGAGCAAAGCGGCGGCATTGAAGAACGTCTCAAAGGCGCTGAGAATGCCCCGGTGATTTATACGGAGTATATGGACTGGAAACGTTATCCCAGCCAGGAGAATCTCCGGCAATTGTATCAGACGATTAAGCTCAAATATCACAACATCCATGTTGATGCCATTATTACCACGGATGATGCCGCACTCAGCTTCGCTCTGAAATACCGGCAGGAAATCCTGGACGACGCGCCTATTATATTCAGCGGAGTAAATGAACTGGGTGTGGAGAACATCCCCGACAAGCGCAAGATAACCGGTGTGATCGAAAAGATCGACCCCACCCGCACCATACAAATGGCCCTGCAAATTAATCCTTCCATCCGCAAAGTGTATGTTGTATTTGACAACTCTGAAAGCGGACTCTCTACGGGCAGGCTGGTTATGGACCAGATTGCCTCGCTGAATCAGGGGCTTGAGCTCATTCCCCTAAACCGTCTCTCCAGTGAACAGATTATTCACACCGTCTCGGGCCTCTCATCGGACAGCATTGTGCTCATGACTACATACTACAGTGATTCCACCGGAAGAATTATCGAATTTGAACGGTTCGCAAGCGAGTTGGGTCGAAGCAGCAGTGTGCCGGTCTATCATCTCTATGATTTTGCCCTCAACCACGGGGCCTTCGGCGGAAGCCTGATCAGCGGCAAAATCCAGGGCCAGACCTCAGCGGAACTGGCACTGCGTATTCTGCAGGGGGAACGTGCTGACGAGCTGCCGATCGTTACGGACAGCACAATGCGGATTGTGTATGACTATAACGAGCTTCGGCATTTTGGGATTCCTCTTAACAAGCTGCCGGAGGGCAGCGAGATAATCAACAAGCCCTTTTCTTTTTACGAAACCTATAGGACGCTGGTGCTGGGCATTAGTGCAGCTTTTGCCGTTCTGGTGGTCTTCATCCTCCTTTTGCTGTTCTATGTGCAGCTGGTGAAACGGATGCGAAGCCATCTGGAAAAGAGCAATGAGCGCTTCAGTCTGGCAGCTTTTGGCTCGGATGCAGTGATCTGGGATGTGGATATGTCCACGATGATCTACTATTTCTCGGACAGCTGGTATGAGCTGCTGGGCTACGAACGGGGTGAGGTGAATGAGAGCCATGGCGGGTGGAGGGAAATTGTCCATCCGGAGGATGCCGAGCAGGAGGACAGGCTGCGCACACAGCATCTGGAGGGGCGGTCTTCATATTATTATGCAGAGTACCGGATGCGCAGCAAATCGGGGGAATACATATGGTTTCAGGCCCGGGGCAAGGTCCTGCGCAGTGCAGGCGGAGGGTATATCCGTTTTGCGGGATCGATGGTGGATGTGACGGACCGCAAGGGTTACGAGAGCAAGCTGCAGATCAGCTACCAGGAACTGGAGTCCACCTATGAGGAGCTGACTGCTCTGCAGGATGAGCTTATGGAGCAGTATAACAAGGTTGTTGAGAACCAGGAGCTGCTGCAGGCCAGTGAAGAAAAATACCGGCTGCTGGCCTATAACGACGTTCTTAGCGGTCTGCCGAACCGGTTGTCGCTGTCCGAGGAGCTGACGGATTTTATTGAAAAGCATCCGGGCGGGCAGGCCGCACTCTTTTTCCTCGATATCGATAACTTCAAATATATTAATGACACGATGGGCCATACCTTTGGGGATGAACTGCTGGTGAAGGCTGGTGAACGGCTGCTGGAATTGTCAGACGGACGGTGCAGGCATTTCCGTTTTGGAGGGGATGAATTTGTCATTCTGATTAAGGAGGTGGACAGATATGCTGAGGTAATTTATTATGCGGAGTCTCTGGTGCAGGGCTTCAGTGCGCCTTTTGAGCTTGATGCCAGCAGTGTACATATCTCGATTAGTATCGGAATCGCCAGTTATCCGGAGAATGGGACTGATGCCGGGGAATTGCTGAAAAATGCGGATATTGCGATGTATAAGGCGAAGGAGGCGGGGAAAGGCACCTATGTTGTCTATGGAGAAGAGATGCAGCAGCATTTTGATGAACGGATGATTGTTGAACATCATTTACGGAATGCGATTGCAAACAATGAGTTGTCGCTGCAATACCAGCCGCTGGTGGATACCGGTACAGGCCGGATTTGGGGTTTTGAGGCTCTGATCCGCTGGAACAACCCGGTGCTTGGCATTGTGTCTCCGCTGTCGTTCATCACCATCGCCGAGGATTGCCGCCTGATTGTTCCGATTGGAGAATGGGTGCTGCGCAAGGCCTGCCGTTTCATGAAGGAGTTGCAGGCACAGGGATATGAAGGCTACCATATTTCGGTCAATATTTCAGTGGTCCAATTGATGCTTGATGACTTCACGGATATGGTGCTGGCTGTACTGGAGGATACCGGACTTGCGCCGGAGTATCTGGAGCTGGAGATTACCGAGTCGATTTTTATGGAATCCTTCGAGGCGGTCAGCTCCAAGCTGGAGCCCCTCAAACAGAGGGGAATCGGTATTGCGCTTGACGATTTCGGGACAGGCTACTCTTCGCTAAGCTATCTGAAGCAGCTGCCAATTACCACGCTGAAGATCGATAAATCCTTTATCGACAGTATTGACACCCCGAACAACATGTCGCTGGCCAGCTCCATCGTCACGATCGGCCATGACATGGGACTGAACGTAACCGCCGAAGGTGTAGAGACGCAGGAACAACTGGCCTTTCTGGAGCAGACAAGCTGTGACAAGATCCAAGGCTACTTCATTAGCCGACCGATCCCGCAAAAAGAGGTGGCCGGTTGGATTTCCGGCAGACCGGCGGGCTGAGCTGAAGTTTAGTTTGGGGCTGGGGCGAAATGAGAGGTAAAAGTACCTCTGATTCGGCCAGAGATGGGCCACTGGGGGAGATGAGAGGTAAAAGTACCTTTGATTCGGCCAGAAGTGGGCTGCTGGGTGAAATGAGAGGTGAAAATACCTTTGATTCGGCCAGAAGTGGGCCGCTGGGTGAAATGAGAGGTAAAAGTACCTTTGATTTGGCCAGAAGTGGGCCGCTGGGTGAAATGAGAGGTAAAAGTACCTTTGATTTGTCCAGAAGTGGGCTGCTGGGTGGAATGAGAGGTAAAAGTACCTTTGATTTGGCCAGAAGTGGGCCGCTGGGTGGAATGAGAGGTAAAAGTACCTTTGATTTGTCCAGAAGTGGGCTGCTGGGTGGAATGAGAGGTAAAAGTACCTTTGATTTGGCCAGAAGTGGGCCGCTGGGTGGAATGAGAGGTAAAAGTACCTTTGATTCGGCCAGAAGTGGGCTGCTGGGTGGAATGAGAGGTAAAAGTACCTTTGATTTGTCCAGAAGTGGGCTGCTGGGTGGAATGAGAGGTAAAAGTACCTTTGATTTGTCCAGAGGTGGGCCGCTGGGTGAAATGAGAGGTAAAAGTACCTTTGATTTGGCCAGAGGTGGGCCGCTGGGTGAAATGAGAGGTAAAAGTACCTTTGATTTGTCCAGAGGTGGGCCGCTGGGTGAAATGAGAGGTAAAAGTACCTTTGATTCCAGCGCAAACTGAGTGCTGGTGAAACAACGGCAAAAATGCCGTTGTTAAAGCACCGCAGGCCGGTTTGCCCCGAAACAACGGCAGAAATACCGTTGTTAAAGCACCGCAGGCCGGTTTGCCCCGAAACAACGGCAAAAATACCGTTGTTAAAGCGCCGCAGGCCGGTTTGCCCCGAAACAACGGCAAAAATACCGTTGTTAAAGCGCCGCAGGCCGGTTTGCCCTGAAACAACGGCAAAAATACCGTTGTTAAACCACCGCAGGCCGATTTGCCCCGGAATAACGGCAGAAATGCCGTTGTTGAAGCACCGTAGGCCGGTTTGCCCCGAAACAACGGCAGAAATGCCGTTATTGGAGCACCACAGGCCGACTTGCCCCGAAACAACAGCAGAAATGCCGTTGTTGAAGCGTAGCAGGCCCGATGGCTCTGTGATTGCAGCGTGCTGAACGGTACAAAAGCAATTTTACGGTGCAGCAGCTTCCACTTCGATTTCAATGAGCAGATCGGGATCGATCAGCGCTTTTACCTCAACCATGGTCGCAACCGGCTGGATCTCCTTGAAAAACTCCCCATGGGCTTTTCCGAATTCCTCCCATTTGGAGATGTCCGTAACGAACATCCGGGTTCTGACAACATTGTCCAGGCCGGCGCCCAGTTCCCCAAGTGCCTTTTCGATCGTTTGCAGAATAAACCGGGTTTGCTCATAAGGGCTTCCCTTGCCGAAAACTTTCCCGTCCTTTATCGCTGTTGTTCCTGCCACTTCAATCCGGTCTCCGATGCGGATGGCCCGGCAGTATCCCACGGTTGACTCCCAAGGGGAGCCTGTAAACACCTGTTTCCGCTCCACACAAATCCTCTCCATTCTATTCCACTCTATGTTTGTGTTCCTGAATCGTAACCAGCTGCTATTTCAACAGCTTCCGCGCCAGCTTGACTTTATTGCCGTATGGCGGATAGACAATTCCGAAGTCGATTCGGGTGCTCCGCTTCACGATGCTTTTCCGATGGGAAAAAACATCAAAGCTGTGCCTGCCGTGATACCCGCCAATCCCGGAGCCGCCGACGCCGCCGAACGGCAGATGGGTGCTGGCGACATGAGTGATGGTATCATTGACACAGCCGCCGCCGAACGAAACACGGCCCAGCACCTCTTGCTCCACCTGCTTATCCTCTGTGAACAAGTAGAGGGCCAGCGGTTTGGGGTGCTCATTCACCGATTGAATGGCCTCTTCCAGGCGGCTGTATTCCATAATGGGCAGGACAGGTCCAAAGATCTCATCCGCCATGGAAGCGTCGCTCCAGGCAGCCGGGTGAATCAGGGTTGGCTCAATGTACAGATCCTCCGCCAGAACGCGGCCGCCCAGAATAATCTTGGCCTGATCCTTCTCCAGCATTCCGCGAATCCGCTGCAGCTGCCGTTCATTGACGATCCGGCCGTAATCCGGGCTGCGCTGACTATCACTGCCGTAAAAAACAGTAACATAATGTTTGATCCGGCGGATCAGCTCTGCTGCAATTTCGCTGTGGACCAGCAAATAATCCGGGGCAATGCAGGTTTGCCCGGCGTTGATCAGTTTGCCCCAGACGATCCGCTTGGCCGCAGACTCCAGATCGGCCGTCTTGTCGACGATTACCGGGCTTTTGCCGCCGAGCTCCAGCGTGACCGGCACCAGATTTTTGGCGGCGGCCTCCATCACAATTTTGCCGACAGGGACACTTCCCGTAAAGAAAATGTAGTCGAACTTGGTATGGATCAGCAGCGTGGTCATTTCTTTTTCGCCTTGAACCACACGGATATACGCCGGTTCGAAGGTCTCCCTAATCATGTCTTCTATGACTCCCGAAACGGCCGGTGTACTCTCCGAAGGCTTCAGAACGGCACAATTGCCCGCAGCTATGGCACCGATCAGCGGTTCAATCAGCAGTTGGAACGGATAATTGAAGGGCCCGATAACCAGTACAGTTCCGTAGGGCTCGCTGAGAATCAGGCTTTTGGCCGGAAACATATGCAGCGGTGACTTTACCTTGACGGGCTTCGCCCAGCGCTTCAGATGCTTCATCATGTACCCGATGCTATCGAGTGTGAAGCCGATCTCTGTAGCATAGGCTTCGAACTCGCTTTTGCGCAGATCCTTTTTCAGAGCGGTAATCAACTGTGTTTCGCAGCGCTTGATGGCATTCTTCAGCTTCTGCAGCTGCTCCAGCCGGAAGGCAACAGCCCTTGTAGCGCCGGTGTGGAAAAATTCACGGGTTTCCTCTAGCATTTGTTCTACGTTCTGTGATGTTGCTTCGAGCATTCTCTACCCTTCCTCCATAATCTGTCATCTGTTGGTGCACAAGCTTCAGCTCTTGCCCCCGGAATCCGCTTCGTCACTGTGAATGAAGTCCCTCATCTGATCCACGTCCAGCAGGGTGATTTCCCTCCCCTTGAAAAGAATCCAGCCCTGGTCGCGCAGATTCCCCATTTCACGGGAAAGCGAGGGCCGTGCCGTATTTAAATGCTCTGCCCATTCCTTTCTGCTGAAAGGAAGCCGGACAAGAGCGGAGGACTGCAGCTCCGACTGCTCCAGCAGAAAAGCGACAATCCGCCGCCGCAGCGGTCCGGCTGAGAGGATTTCAATCTTCCGGTTGACCAGCACCAGCCGCTCGGACAGATTCTCAATGAAGCGGGTCAGCAGGTCTGTATCTGCCGAAAACATCCGCAGCAGCTCCTGCTTGCCGATGAACATAACGGTGCAGGGATCAGAGGCGGTAACCGTGGCGGGCACACTGTTGTTTCTGCGGAACAGCACGGCTTCGCCAATGGTCTGGCCTTGATTCAGATGGGCAATGGTTACACCGCTGCCTGTGGGGTGGTTCTTCTGTACTTCCACCCGTCCCGAGAGCACGATACCGAGGCGGTCCGCCTTGTCGCCTTCCGCGAGGATTACTGTTTTTCTCGGATACTCGCTGACAGTGTAGATCATCTTTTGCAGCAGAGATTCAATCTCCTCTACAGACCTTCCCCGGAACAGCAGACAGGCCTGCAGCACGGCAGGGTCAGGTTTCATAGATTTCCTCCAGAATCGTGAGTATTCGGTAACATCCGTTACCGATTGTTCGACGAAAGTCTACTACAATTACTGGTAACTGTAAAGGCGGGACGAAGAGCGGCCCGTCCAGTATCCAAAAACCTAAAAGGAGTGAACGGGAAATGAGTGAAATGTTCTGTTTTCAATGTCAGGAGGCGGCGAAGGGATCAGGCTGCACCATCCAGGGAGTCTGCGGCAAAACCAGCGAGGTGGCGAATCTCCAGGATCTGCTGCTGTATACGCTGAAAGGCATTTCAATCTTTGCACAGCGGGGCCGCGAGCTTGGCATCACTGATCCGGCCACGGAGAAATTTATCACCGGGAGCATGTTCGCGACCATCACCAATGCAAACTTCACCCCGGAGCATTTCACAGCACGCATCAGGGAAGGACTGGCACTTCGTGACCAGTGGAGAAACCGGCTGAGCTCAGCAGGGGCAGAGGCGGCTCTTTCCGGTCATGATGCAGCCCTCTGGACGGCCGGTACGGATGAAGACCTTCTGCTGAAAGCACAAGAGGTAGGTGTTCTTGCCACAGAACATGAAGATATCCGTTCGCTGCGCGAGCTGCTGACCTATGGGCTCAAAGGGATGGCGGCTTACATGGAGCATGCGGCGGTGCTGGGTTATGTTGAGCCTGATGCTCAGGCTTTTATGGAAAAAGGCTTGGCGTCAGTGCTGGATGACACGCTTAGCGGCGACGAGCTGACTGCACTGGTGCTGGAATGCGGGAAAATGGGCGTAGCGGTCATGGCGCTGCTGGACCGGGCGAATACATCGACTTACGGCAACCCGGAAATCACCAAAGTGAACATCGGTGTGGGAACCCGTCCGGGGATTCTAATCAGCGGGCATGACCTGAAGGATATGGAGTCTCTGCTCAAGCAGACGGAAGGGACCGGAGTGGATGTGTACACACACAGCGAGATGCTGCCGGCCCACTATTATCCTGCATTCAAAAAGTACAGCCATTTCGTAGGCAATTACGGCAACGCCTGGTGGAAGCAAAATGAGGAATTCGCGAGCTTTAACGGTCCGATTCTGATGACTACGAACTGCATTGTACCACCTAAGGACAGCTATATTAACCGTCTGTACACCACAGGCCATACAGGTTTCCCCGGGGTTCAGCATATTGCAGCCGGTGAGAACGGGGAGAAGGATTTCACCGCGATCATCGAGCAGGCCAAGAACTGTGAACCGCCAACCGAACTGGAGACTGGAGAAATTGTCGGCGGCTTCGCCCACGCTGCGGTAATGAATGTGGCAGATCAGGTGGTAGAGGCTGTGCAGAGCGGCGCGATCAAGCAGTTCTTTGTGATGGCAGGCTGCGACGGCCGGATGAAGAGCCGGAATTACTATACAGATTTCGCTGCCGAGCTGCCGGGAGATACCGTCATTCTGACGGCGGGCTGTGCAAAATATAAATACAACAAGCTGGCGCTTGGTGAGATCGGCGGGATTCCCCGCGTACTGGATGCCGGACAATGCAACGATTCCTATTCTCTGGTCGTGATTGCAATGAAACTGAAGGAAGTATTCGGGCTGGCTGACATCAATGATCTGCCGATTGCCTACAATATTGCCTGGTACGAGCAGAAGGCGGTCATTGTGCTGCTGGCGCTCCTGTATTTGGGCGTCAAGAATATCCATCTCGGCCCGACGCTTCCGGCCTTCCTCTCCCCGAATGTAGCCAAAGTGCTGGTAGACACCTTCGGAATTAGCGGCATTACAACTGTAAAAGAGGACATGGAGCATTTCATCGCTGTGGTATAACAAGATAGGTTAAAATTAAGCCGGACGCTGCCCCCTAGTGGGTTGGCGTTCGGCTTATTGGCGTCTAAGAGCGGTAAAGGGTTTGTAAAATAGAGGGAATTGGGTTACAATGTCGAACCACAACGACTATTGCGCTGTATAGGCGCAGCTGGCTAAGCAACGGGTGGAGGTTTGGGGATGGCAACGATATTGGTAGTCGAGGATGAGAAGCCGATCAGCGATCTGATTACGATGAATCTAAAGCTGGTTGGCCATCGGTTTTTTAAAGCTTTTGACGGGGAACAGATGCAGCAGATTCTAGAGCAGGAGAAAATCGATCTTATTCTGCTGGATGTGATGCTGCCGGTTATGGATGGGTTTGAATGGATGAGGCGGCGCCGTCATCCGGGTGTTCCGGTTATTTTTATTACCGCCAAGGATTCATTGGCTGACCGCATCACCGGCTTTGAGCTGGGCGCGGACGATTATATCATTAAGCCGTTTGAAATTTTGGAGCTGCTGGCCCGGATTAATGCCGTTTTGCGCCGCAGCGTCAAGGAAGAAGAAGGGTTTCTGGCCGGGGATGTTGAGGTGCGTCTGCAGGCGCGGAAGATCTATAAGAACGGGCAGCTTGTCGAACTGACGGCGAGAGAATTTGAATTGCTGGAGGTTCTGATTCAGAACCGGAATATTGCCTTATCCCGGGAAAAACTGCTGGAACTGGCCTGGGGTTATGAATTTGAAGGAGATACCCGGACAGTGGATGTGCATATCCGGCAGCTGCGCAAAAAACTGGGCTGGGAAGAACGGATCAATACGGTGTACAAGCTGGGTTACCGTCTGGAAGCGGAGAGGTAGGTGAGCGATGAGATTCTGGCAGAAAACGCTGGTGCTGATGCTCGTCTTGTTCGTTGTGGTGCTGGATGTGAGCGTCATTATGATTATGAACAAAAGCTGGCGGCTGAATATGGGAAGGGAACAGCAGCGGGCGGCAAGTGATCAGGCCCTGATTGCCAACAATATCTATGAAAATCTAAATTCCATAAAATCACGGGGGATGCGGATTAACGATACGATTCTGCTGGATGTTGCCCGTTCCTATGGGGAGTATTACCGGGAGCGGGGCATTTCACTGGAATTGTCAAATCAGGGTACTCCCGTCTATGCCGGGCCATCGGAGCCGTCCGCCCGCTACATCAGCGTATCGAATGAGCTGCCTGCGCCTTATGGGTATTTGCAGCTAACCTACCGGCGGGAAATTGAAGCGCTGTATGCCGGCCAGGATGAGTTGAACCGGTATTTTGTCTATATCAACTGCATTTCTATTCCTGTTCTCGCTGCACTCATGTATGTGCTGATCCGAAAGCTGACAAAGCCTCTGAAATCATTGGCGGACAGCACCAAAAATATTGCCGAAGGAAACTACAGCAAACGGGTGCAGCTTCAGAACAGGGATGAATTCGGGGAGCTGGCGCAGCATTTCAACCGTATGGCAGATGCTGTGGAAAGGCAGGTTACGGACCTCTCCGCCATGGCTGAGGAGAAGCAGCGGATGGTGGACAACCTGGCTCATGAACTGAGAACGCCGCTGACCAGTCTGCAGGGATTCGCCCAGTATTTGAATGCCGCCCATATCGGCGAAGAAGAGCGGATGACAGCGAGCGGTTATCTCTGGAGCGAGACGCTGCGCCTGAAGAATCTGGTCTTCAAGCTGCTGGATTTATCCATTCTCAGCCATCAGCCGGTAGAACGGAGCCGGATACCGGTTGTGGAACTGTTCGAATCCGTGCGCCGGATGGAACAGGCCAATCTGGATGCGGCGGGGCTTGAGCTGATTCTGGAAGCGGATATTCCTGCGGTATGGGGCGACCGGGAGCTGCTTGAGTCGTTCCTGGTTAATTGCCTGGAGAACTCGATTCATGCTTCAACCCCGGGTTCGGAGATCAGGTTGGCCGCGTATGAACAGGAGACTGCGGCTGTTCTGGAGGTAACAGACTACGGCAGAGGCATGAGCGCCGGACATCTGGAGCGGGTGTTCGAGCCGTTCTACCGGGTGGATCATGCCCGTTCAAGAGAACATGGCGGCGCAGGACTCGGTTTGGCCCTGTGCCGCCAGATTGCAGAGGCGCATCAGGCACAGTTGTCTCTAAGTTCAGAGGAGCAGAAGGGTACGACTATAAAGCTTATTTTACAACTCCATAACAACGGGCTTCTTACTTGATAACATCTTTATCTTACAGTAAGGCTAAGACAAGCCCACTTACACATTGGAGGTAGTAAAGATGAACAGGAATGACGTTAAATCGGCCCTTGGGGTAATTGCCATATCGGGAGGACTGCTGGGTCTCAGTGCTTTTGCGGTGCCGCATATTGTTGCTTATACAGAAATGAACCGTCAGGTGCCGGAAGCGCATGTATCTTACGAACAGCAGCATACCGGGAAGCCTGCGGTTCAACTGGCGAGCAGCCAGATTCCGGTGTTGAAGATCGAGGCGGAAGCTCCGGTCTCGACGATACAGGCGTATCTCGAGAACACGGTCACTGAAGAGGAAATCAAGCAGTACAATGCGTACGCCGAAAAGCTTAGGTTCATGGATGCTCCAAAGCTCACTCGGCCGATGACCGAGCAAGAAAGCAACCGGAGCCTTATCCTGGACGATCAATACCGATTCGATGGCCTGCGTCCCAAGCAGAAGCTGCCCATGAAAGCCGGGAATTACGAGTTTTATCTGGATGATAGCAAGGCTACCCTTGTATTCCCCAAGCGTGCTCTTACGGATGAGGAACTGCTGCAGTTCATTGATTGGAATTATCGCTTGAACTATGTGTTGAGCCTGAACTATGTGAAACCGCAGCCTGATCAGAAGGACATCGGTGAGGCTGAAGCCCTCGGCAAAGCAAGAGAGAGTGTGGCCCGTCTGTTCGATGTGGATCTGTCTAAGATGGAAGGCAAGGCGTCCTATAACAAATCGGGTCCTGAGCAAAAGGGGGTATGGTTCGTACATTTCCAGCCTTACCGTGTAGGCACACTCCAGGCTCAAGGAAAGCCTTATTTCATGTATAATGTGTTCATTGACTCCCTGAGCGGAACCGTCATCGATTCCACTATTGTGGAAATGGCTTATAAGAGAACGCCGATCACAGCAGAGATGAACGGACGGATCCGACAGGATTCCAGCTGGCTCCAAGCCGCGCGCACCATTGTTGCGGACAAACAGGGCGACACCCGTGAGATTGCCGGCACTACTATTATTAAAGACAGCATATATGACAAACGCGGGGTTGTAGCAGTGTTGGTTAAACTGAAAGACGGAAGCTCCTACACCGCAGAACTTCGTTATCCCGAGAAGAAACTGCGCTGCCTGATTTATACTCCGGCCTCCCCGGCCTCCAAGTCATAAAGCAGCGATTGGCTTCGCCATAAGCGCTCACGTTACAGCAATCAGCCGCTGCCCTTCACCAAAGGCAGCGGCTGTGCTGTCTACGGCAGCCGGTAGTAGGCGAACGGCTCGCCGTGCCGGAAGGCCCGGCTGGCTTCGTCCAGCCGGTGCAGGATGCCGGTATCCAGAGCGAGCGCAGCGCTCTGGATGCTTTCTTGCAGCTGCGCGGGCTTCGTAGCGCCGACAATGACGGTGGAGACGGCCGGCTGGTGCATCAGCCAGGCCAGCGACAGCGCGGTGGGGGAGGCCGCCAGCTCAGCGGCGATGCCTCCCACCGCATCGCCAAGGGCGATCCGGTCCTTGCTCAGGAAGCGGCTGAAGTTCGGGTCCGTCTGCGCTCTGGAGCCGGCGGGCGGGGCATCGCTGCCTCCGTATTTGCCTGTGAGGATGCCTCCGGCCAGCGGGAAATAGGGAATGATGCCGATTCCCTGGTCCAGGCAGAGCGGGAGCAGCTGGGTCTCGGGTGTCCGGTCAGCCAGGGAATAGCTGCACTGGATGGAGACATACTTGACCAGATTGCGCAATTCGCTGATTCCCAGCGCCTTCATCAGCTCCCAGGCTGCATAATTGGAAGCGCCGATATAGCGGACCTTGCCTGCGGATACCATATCATCCAATGTGCGCAGGGTTTCTTCCAGTGGTGTGTAGGGATCAAAAGTATGGATCTGATAAAGATCCACATAATCTGTCTTCAGGCGGCGCAGGCTCCCTTCCAGCTCCTGCAGCAGATGATGGCGGGATGAACCGCTGCCTCCGGGCCCTCCGTGCACCGGCAGGCCTGCCTTGGTAGCCAGAACGGCTTCCTGCCGCCTGCCTTCAAGTGCCAGCCCGATAATCCGCTCGGACTCGGAGCCGGCGTAGATATTGGCAGTATCTATAAAGTTGATTCCCTGGCCGAGCGCGGCATGGACAATATCAATCGAGGTCTGCTGATCGGCCCTCTTTCCGAACGCGTTGGTTCCCAGGCCCAGCGCAGACACCTGCAGCCCGCTGCTGCCCAAACGATTATATTTCACATCAATTCCCTCCTTATATAGTTCAATCCCCCCAGCTACATTTGCCCGGCTTGAATTACGGGCGGTACAGCGGTATCCGGACCGGCGGTCAGCCGCAGGGCCGTATCGATGAACAGCCTGACAGCAATCGACGCCTCGGCAAGCGAGTTCACCGCCAGATGAATATCACGGTAGGCATCAGGAGCCAGCTCCCGGATGATCACGCCGGGAGGAAGCGACAGCAGCGAGAGCTGGGACATTACGCCCACAGCCAGCCCTTCCTTGACCATATTGAGGGCGGTCAGATAGCTGCTGACCTCATATTTCACATTCAGCTTGCTGCCGCCTCTCTGAAATAAATCGACTACCGGCGGTTCATAACCGGATCTGCAGATCAGCATCGGCTCATCTTCCAGGTCCTTCACGCAAATGACAGCCTTGTGCCGGAGCGGGTGGTCGTCCTGCAGCACGGCATACAGCTTTTCCCGGAAGAGCGGAACGAAGTCGAAGTCTCCATCCGGAGGAATGATCAGCCCCACGTCAATGATCCGCGCTTCCAGCCATTCTTTCACCTCGGCGACAGTCCCTTCGTACAGCCTGATCTCAATCTCTGGGTAGCTTGAGGCGATGGAGCGGATAATCTTGGGGACGAGATGCGCCGAAGCCACCGGAAACGCCCCGATGCGGATCAGTCCCTTCTCCAGCCCCTTTTCGGCGGAAATTTCCTGCTCCACTTTGTCATACCCGATCAGGATCTCCCGGAAAATAACAAGGATACGCTTGCCGATATCAGTGAGCATCAGCCCGCTGCGCCGGTCGCGCAGCAGCAGCTTCACCGCAAGCTCCGCCTCCAGCGCGGAGATGGCCCGGCTGACCGCAGGCTGGGTCATATTCATATCCTGTCCGGCTTTCGTGAAGCTGCCGCTCTCGGCAATGCTGACAAACAAACGGATCTGAGTGTTGTTCATAACAGTTTTGGTATGCCCCTTATAATAATAATTCATTTCAATTATAACTAGTTTTACTGTATCATTGGTATGAAAATAGAACAAGAGGTGAAAAAATAAATGCAGCAGCAGAGAAAAACCATAGCCTTGCTTATCTTTCTGGTCATCGTCTGGGGCATTAATTGGCCTCTTTCCAAAATCGCTTTACATTACGCTCCGCCGCTGTTGTTTGCTGGGATACGCACCGTGATCGCCGGTGTAATTCTGATCGCAGCAGCCTTGCCGAAACTGAAGGAGCTTCAGTTCAGGCGGCTGTGGCCGGTGTATCTGGTGTCGGCTTTTCTTAGTATCGTCTTCTATTATGGCTTCCAGACCATTGGCCTGCAGTATGTGCCTTCCGGCCTGTTCTCCGCCATTGTCTTTCTGCAGCCGGTGCTGCTTGGCATTTTCGCCTGGCTCTGGCTGGGTGAGAGCATGTATGGGCTGAAGCTGGCCGGTCTCGTGCTCGGATTTCTCGGTGTAGCCTCACTCAGCATCGGCGGCTTTACCGGGAGCATCTCTGTTCCGGGCATTGTGCTTGCTCTGGCCAGTGCGCTCAGCTGGGCTTTTGCCACCGTCTATACGAAACGCAATGCGGCGCGGGTGGATATGCTGTGGATGACCGCCATGCAGATCATGATCGGGGGCCTTGTTCTGCTGGCAGCCGGTTCGGCGACCGAGAGCTGGTCGGATATAACCTGGAATGCGGCTTTTATCGTGAACACGCTGTTTATTTCGGTGTTCGTGATTGCCCTGGGCTGGATGGTGTATTTCAGTCTCATCAAGGAAGGGGAGGCCGGCAAGGTTGGTTCCTTCACCTTTCTGATTCCGCTGATCTCTATCGGCTCAAGTGTGGTGCTGCTGCATGAGCGGATCACGCTTAATCTGGTGGTCGGCCTGCTGCTTATTGTGGGCAGCATCGTTTTGGTTAATTTCAAAAAAGCCGTTAGGCGTCCTACACATTAGATGGAGGTGTTTTTATGTATATCGCGGCTTCAGCACAATCGGCGCATGACAATTACAAGCTTTTGATCGGAAGCATTATCCCCCGGCCGATTGCTTTTGTAACCTCAATCAATGAACAAGGCGTGGTGAATGCCGCACCGTTCAGTTTTTTTAATATTGTGAATGATGAACCGCCGATGATTATGTTCTCCTGTCTACGCAAGGCAACCGGAGAGATGAAGCACACTGCAAGCAACATTTTGGGCAATGGGGAGTTTGTGGTGCATATCGTGGACGAGGATAATGTGGCTGCGATTAACCACACCTCAATCAACGCCCCGGAAGGCGTCAGCGAGCTGGAATTGGCTGGACTGACGCCGGTGCCCGGGCAAATGGTCCGGGTTCCGCGTATAGAGGAATGCAGGATTGCCATGGAATGCCGGCTTACGCGTCATGTCGAGCTGGGACACTGCGATATGATCATCGGAGAAGTGCTGTGTTTCCATGTAGAGGATGAGCTGATCCATAACGGACGTATTGATGCGGCCAAGCTGAAGCCGGTAAGCCGTCTCGCGGGAGCTTCGTATGCGGCGGTTGGCCGGACGTTCGATATGGAAAGACCGCAATATGAGTCTTAAAAGCACGGGAAAGACCCTGCCGGATGCCGCCATTCGGCCCCGCAGGGTCTTTCTGTATGTGTACCTTTTTCCGGTAAGGCTATATGTAGGGTACCGCTGATTATTCGCTTGAAGAGGATGCCGTTCCCCTGAATTTCTGTTGCAGGCTTTTGGCCGTAAATGCGATATTTTCAATCGGGTCAGTAATTTCCAGGGAATACCCGCCTATTGTCACAGAAGCATTACTGATGGTATGTGCAATGATTTGCCGGCCTGCAACGAGCAGCGATTTGCCAATGGATTCCCCGCCGACGCTGCGTGCATGAATCGTTCCGGCTGCTTCCATGGTGGAATCAGAAGACATGGAGCTATTCTTCGCAAAATAAATATCGCCAGCCGAATGCAGTTTGCTCCGGGAAACTCCATCTCCATGAATATGGACATCCCCGCCGGATTTGATAATACTGTCATGTGACCCGGCAATATCGATCCGGACCCGTTCCTCCTGCATCTGGCAGATGCTCTGGGCCAGGTTCTTCAACAGGCTCAGAAAAGAGCCTATACCCGCATCGGTAATCTGGTCGGTAAACCGCCCGGGATTCAAAAAAAACTCCATCAGATGCTTCAGGATTTTGGTATCCTGAGGATAATCAGTACTCATGCCTGATAACAGTTCCTGCATATCACGGATCATACGGGGAAGATGAGCATATTTACTCTCCAGCAGCAGCATGATGACCAGCCCGTATTTCACTGTCTGCACCGTTGACTCGACCGTCTCGGCCAGGTGTCTGGCGGCTTCCCTCAGTCCCGCTACTTCCTTCGCCACCAGTTCGGTGAAGCTGCACAGGCGGTTATGTGCGGCCCCATATCCCCCGGCGTACAGCTCACTGTCTGCAACCTTGCCGCTGATAAATATGCTGCCTGTAGCAGCGATCCGGGAATTGCGCACATCACCAAAAATATAAACATTGCCTAAAGCCTCAATAACCGTGTTCCTGCTTAAATCATGAGCAGCGATAACATCCCCGGGGAACATCAGGGTACCTCCGGCTTCACTGTCACTAGGCGGAACGAGGAACGTTTGGGGGAAATCAATTGTTTTTACAAAGGTTCCGCTTCCGGTTATGCGTGGTCTGCCTTTGCGGCAGGCCTTGATCTCCCCGCCCGGAAGCAGCGCTGCGCAGGGGGAGGAGAACAGGGTGAGGTCCTGCGGCGGCGGCGGCGGAAGTACACCGCCATATACATCAAAGCCGGGAAGGCCTTCTGCCGGGGGCAGCTTCTTCGCAAACACTTCGCCTTCCTGCACCATGAAGAATTCCGGGCAGCCTGTTTCCTGGGCGGAATCGTCCAGCGACTTGAATTGATTCTCTATTTTCTGCTGAAGCAGCAGTTCCAGACTCGCATTTGTCCCTGGCACAGGAGCCTTGCCTTCAGCAATACACACGGGAAGGTAGGTAGGATTATTCAGCTCCTCGTAAAGCGCAGGGATATTGAGACTGCTGACTATAGGGCTCTTATCAAATCCGGCCATAATCTGTTCGATGGAGAGGGTGGATAACAGCATTTCCCGGTTCATCTCCGCGCGGACAGTAACAAAGGCTGAAGCCGGATTGTTGACGAGATTCCAGGCATACCTTTCAGCGCGGTAAAGGGTAAAGTATACTTTGAGCTTATCATCGGATACTGTAATCTGGTATTGCGGTTTCTCGCAAATCTCCCAGGTAAGGTCATCTGCAGAGGTAATTGGAGTCGGACCCGTGATGACTTGACCGTTAATCTTCAACACCACAGGATGGATCGCGGAGATTACAGCCGGTTTGCCGCCGGACAGAGGCGGTGTGATGAAGATTTCGTTATTCTGGATAATGATGACACCATTCTTAGCTTCGTCTGTTCCGCCAAACGTCTGAGGATCCACAGAGTAAAGATTCAAGAGATCGGTCTTCCCAAGAAGCATGGAAGCAATGAACTCGTACCGTGAACGTTCGATGGTATGCTGCGGCATTCTCGTAACCTCACTTTTTCGTATAATCAATGGTATCTGTACAGAAAAGAACATCATGGAGCCGTGATGCGATATCCCGGGATATCCGACCAAATGGCGTCTCTATTGGCAGCCTGGCGGCCATAAATGCAGCAATTGCGCTCTTAGGCCCATGGCTTTGCGTCCTGCCCTTTCGGACAGTTTGCCTTTAGGAATAGATCAATGATATATACTCAGTACGGGACAAATTAAATCGACTGTAATCGACAAAAAGTGGTCAATACTGGTACGATGTCCAAAAATAACTTCTACAAACAACCTTAATTCTAGTACTTAAGTAGCGAATTTTCAACTGGAATAATTGATTTTGACTATAAATATTGAATAATGTAGGTAATTGTTGATTTTTTGTAAATAAAATGAATTTATAATTAAATTACGCTTATTGAATTTCAGATTTACAGGAGAATATGGAAGGTTGGACAGGCAGTATGTAGGGCTTGAAGCAGGGTAAAGGGGCATGAAACAGAGGGCTAACTGATAGTGTGAGAGATGAGAGCGATAAATTAAAAAAAAAGGACGCTCCCAAGCTTAAAGCTTGTGGGAGAGTCCCTTTTGTATGAAGCGTACAGCGTGTGCGGCTCCGGCTTTAGCCTTTTGCGGTGCGGCTGACATCACTACATAGTCGGCCTGCTCGATTTCTTCCAGCACCCGGTTCAGGTGGGAGAACACCGCGCCGAGATCGCGGATGGAGGTGAGGGAGCATTGCCCCTGCAGCTCGGAGAACCAGGCCAGTTGAAGATCGCGCGCCCGGCGCAGCGATTCGGGAAGCGAACGCTGGCATTCGGCATCCGACAATGTCTTCGTCCCGTAAAGGGCGATACAGTCTGCGGTGGCTGTGACCACCTCCGCCATCCAGTCGGCTGCGGCATAATGTGCGGGCAGCAGTGCGATTTCCGCACGGATCTCTTTTACATACGAGTGGATTTTTTTGAGATGGGCCGTTGTCTGTGTCAGTCCGCGCAGCTCATTGCGGCAATGGTAATGGGTTAAGGTATAATGCAGCTCCTTCTGCTGCAGCTCGCTCTTCGCCAGCAGTGAAGCGGAGCGTGTCAGGGCGTCTCCCGCCTGGATGGCTTCCCGTCCGCCGCCGGTCTGACCGCTTAGGGCATCCGCCAGCAGCAGTCCGCCTTCCAGAGCCAAGCCTTTAACCTTGACGAACCCCTTGGGCGGAACGATAATCATATTGATGATTAGAGCAATGACTACACCGATAAGCGTTTCAGCGACCCGCCACTCAATATAATGATCATTATAGAAGGTGAGTGCCAGAACAGAGGTTACACCGACCTGGGAGATGGCCTGGATATTGATCCGGCAGGCTGTGGCGACTCCGATGCCGATCAGAAGCATCAGCAGAATGGAAAAGGCTCCTACATCGAAGAACCGCCCCACAACCAGGCTGACAATGCCGCCGAGCACAATGCCGGTCATGCGGTAAACCCCTTTTTCCAGAGAGGCCTTGACGCTCCCCTGTGTAATCAGAATCGCCGCCAGCGGGGCGAAGTATAAATAGCTGTCCCCATACAGCGTATGTACTGCCAGCCAGGAGAGTGAAGCTGCCAGAGTAACACGTATCATATATAAAGACAGTCCGAATTTCTCCAGACGGTCCTGTAATCCTTCGTTCATTGGAGGTCATCTTCTTTCAGGTTGGTAAAAATGAATTGGATTTCAGCCGTTTTCATTATAGCACCGCAAAACAGTCCGGGAGGTTCATAAATTTTACGAACTTGTTAAGTTTCCGGACTGCTTTTAACAGTGTATGCTATCGCATATATAGGACTAATCCGTTATGCTATATATTATGGAAGGTTGTCGAAGAATGGGAGGAATTGTCGCTTGTACACGCTGAGCCGGCCCGCTTCGATTGTCCCCCGCAAGAAGCGGGTAAAATAGATTGTATTACATAAGGTAAGGGAGGTTGTCAGCTATAGCTACCCCGGAAGGCACTATTATTTCCTTTGACCAGGTGATCAAACAATACGACGACGAAGAGCCTGTATTAAAAGGCGTCAGCTTCGAGATCGAACGCGGTAAATTCTATACCTTGCTGGGCCCTTCGGGCTGCGGCAAGACGACTATTCTGCGGCTGATTGCCGGTTTCGCCGAGCCGACTAAAGGCTCTATTTATCTCAACGGCCAAATCATCAACCACATTCCCGCCAACGAGCGGCAGGTCAATACGGTATTTCAGGACTATGCGCTGTTTCCGCACCTGAACGTATTTGAGAATGTGGCTTTCGGACTGCGCATCAAGAAGCTTAAGAAGGATGTGATCACGCACAAGGTGCAGGAAGCGCTGCGCTTCGTGAACCTGGTAGGCTACGAGCAGCGTGCTATCAATGAAATGTCCGGCGGACAAAGACAGCGTGTGGCGATTGCCCGCGCCATCGTGAATGAGCCGCAGGTGCTGCTGCTGGATGAGCCGCTGTCGGCGCTGGACTTGAAGCTGCGTACAGAGATGCAGTATATTCTGCGGGAAATGCAGCAGCGTCTGGGCATTACCTTTATTTTTGTGACCCATGACCAGGAAGAAGCGCTGGCGATGTCGGACTGGATCTTTGTCATGAACGGCGGACGGATCGAGCAGAGCGGGACGCCCAATGATATTTATGATGAGCCGATCAACCGCTTCGTGGCCGATTTCATCGGGGAGTCGAATATTGTGCCGGGCGTCATGATCGAAGACTACCTGGTGGAGTTCAACGGCCACCGGTTCGAATGTGTCGATGCAGGACTAAGACGCAATGAAGCGGTGGAGATCGTTATCCGTCCCGAGGACCTGGAGATTGCGGCGCTTGAACAGGGCAAGCTGCGCGTGCGCGTGGATTCCCAGCTGTTCCGGGGCGTGCACTACGAGATCAGCTGCTACGACGAATCCGGCCATGAGTGGCTGGTTCATTCCACGCGCAAAGCGGAGGTCGGCAGCGAAATCGGCCTTTATTTTGATCCGGAAGCGATTCATGTTATGCGGTTCGGTGAAACGGAGGAAGAATTCGACAAACGTCTGGAAGCTTACGGCGAGGTGGAGAGCCATGAAGAATAAGGGCAAAGCGTATTTTCTCATCCCTTACTACTTGTGGATTGCGTTGTTTGTCATAGCTCCGGTGCTGCTGGTGGTCTATTATTCCCTGTTTGATCTGGACGGACATCTCACTCTGGACAATTATGTGAATTTCTTTACGCCGGTATATATGAAAATGATGCTTAACTCCTTCTGGTATGCGTTCCTGATCACGCTGTTTTCGCTTCTGGTAGCCTATCCCGCAGCCTATCTGCTGACCCGGACGAAGCATAAGCAGCTGTGGCTGCTGCTGATCATTCTGCCGACATGGATCAATCTGCTGCTGAAGACATATGCATTCATCGGTATTTTCGGAACTTTTGGGCCAGTCAATCATTTTTTCGGCCTGCTTGGCCTCGGGGAACAACAGATTCTGTTTACAGGCTTCAGTTTTGTGTTTGTGTCGGTGTATATTTTTATCCCGTTTATGATTCTGCCGATCTTCAGCGCCCTGGAGGAACTGAATTTGTCGCTGGTGGATGCCGCGCGCGATCTGGGCGCTTCCGGGTGGACGACGTTCCGGCGGGTGATCTTTCCGCTGACAATCTCCGGGGTGCGCTCCGGCTGCATGGCGGTGTTCATCCCGGCCTTGTCGCTGTTCATGATTACGCGCCTCATCGCAGGCAACCGGGTTATTACACTGGGCACTGCGATTGAGCAGCATTTTCTGGTTACGCAGGACTGGGGAATGGGCTCTACGGTGGCCGTCTTCCTGATCGTCATTATGGCGCTGTTCATGCTGATGACGGGCAGCTCGCGGAGAGGGGTGCGCCAGTGAGGAACAAAAACGGATTTGCCAACCTGTATCTGGTGCTGGTCTTCGCCGTGCTGTATGCGCCGATTCTGTATCTGATGTACTACTCGTTCAACAGCGGGGGCACGATGCACAAGTTCGAAAGCTTCACGCTGGATTATTACCGCGAGGTGCTTGGGGATACAAGACTGATGATTATTGTCATCAATACGCTGGTGATTGCGTTGCTGTCTTCAGCGATTGCCACGCTGATTGCAATCATCGGCGCGCTGGCGATTCAGCGTGTCCGCAGCCGCCGGGCCAAAAACACGCTGCTCTCGCTGAACAACGTGCTGATCGTCAGCCCGGATGTGATCATCGGGGCCTCGTTCCTCATCCTGTTCACGATTGTTGGCATTAAGCTGGGCTTCACCTCTGTACTGCTCTCGCATGTGGCGTTCAGCGTGCCGATTGCCGTGCTGATGATCCTGCCGCATCTGCAGGAGATGAGCCCAACGCTGACCGATGCGGCCCGCGATCTGGGAGCCAGCCGCCGTGATGTGCTGACAAAGGTTGTTTTGCCGATTATTAAACCGGGGATTTTCAGCGGTTTTTTCATGGCTCTGACCTATTCGCTGGATGACTTTGCGGTAACCTTCTTCGTTACGGGCAACGGATATTCCACGCTGTCGGTAGAAATCTACTCCCGGGCACGGCAAGGCGTGTCGTTGTCGATCAACGCGCTGTCGACGCTGATCTTCCTCTTCACCATCCTGCTGGTCATCGGATATTACTTCCTGAACCGGCGCAAGAACCGTCCGGCGGGTCCGCTTTCCGAGCCTGCCGCCGAAATGGGGGTGCCTAGATGAAGCAGCTGGTTAATGCATTTCTGGCGATTCTTATTGTGGCCTTCGGGCTGATGTTCCTCGCGTCCCGGCTGAACTCAGCCGAGGGATACTCCGGGGGGAATACGCTGACGATCTATAACTGGGGCGATTATATTGAGCCTGAACTGCTGAAGCAGTTCGAGAAAGAGACGGGAATTACGGTCATCTACCAGACCTTTGATTCCAATGAGGCCATGCTGACGAAGGTCGAACAGGGCGGAACGACCTTTGATGTTGTGGTCCCGTCCGACTACGCCATTGCCAAGATGCGGGAGGAGAATCTGCTGCTGCCGCTGGATAAAAGCAAAATCCCGAATCTGGCCAATATTGATTCACGGTTTATGGATCTGTCGTTCGACCCGGGGAACGTCTACTCTGTGCCTTATTTCTGGGGGACAGTCGGCATTATTTTCAACCCGGACATGACCAAGGGCATGGATTTCAGCAGCTGGGATTCCCTATGGGACAACAGGCTGAAGAATAATATTTTTCTGGTGGATGGAGCCCGTGAGGTCATGGGCATGGCGCTGAACAGCTTGCATTATTCTGTCAATGACCAGAATGAGGAGCATCTGCAGGAAGCGCTGGCCAAGCTGAACAGGCTCTCACCCAATGTGAAGGCGATTGTCGGCGACGAGATCAAGATGCTGCTGGCGAATGAGGAAGCGGCAGTCGGGATTGTATGGTCCGGCGATGCCTCGGAGATCATGGACGAGAACGACAAGCTGGACTATGTGGTGCCGAAGGAAGGCTCGAACAAATGGTTCGACAACATGGTTGTTCCGCGCACGGCGGTGAATGTGGAAGGAGCGCACAAGTTCATCGACTTCATGCTCCGGCCAGATGTTGCAGCCAAAAATGCGGAGTACGTCGGCTATTCCACCCCTAATGTTCCGGCGCTGAAGCTGCTTCCCGAAGAGATATCCGGCGACACCCGCTTCTACCCGCCCGCCGAAATTACCGACCGGCTGGAGGTCTACGACAATCTCGGCAAGCGGATGCTCGCCCACTATAACGAGCTGTTCCTGAGATTTAAAATGAATAAGAAATGAGTGCTGGAGCGCCGGGAGGAATAAACCAACCCCCCAATGCCGCTGTTGTTTGCGGAGCGCCGGACGGGATCTTGACCCGGCGTGCCTCAGACACACTCTGAAGAAAGCGCCTGATGCGGAATTCCGCATCAGGCTTTTCGCTGTTGGAGCCGGAAGTGGAATCGTGCCGCATGAGGCGCGGAGGCGAATGAGGCACGGAGGCGAATGAGGAAAAAGCTGGTGGTGTGAGCTTTGTGCATACGTGACCCGGTAACCCGGTAACCCGGTAGCCTGTAGCCCGGTAACCCGGTAACCCCGTAGCCCCGTAACCCCGGTAACCCGGTAGCCCGGTAGCTCGGTAGCCCGGTAGCCCGGTAGCCCGGTAGCCCGGTGACCCCGTAACCCCGTAACCCCGTAACCCCGTAACCCCGTAACCCCGTAGCCCGGTAACCCGGTAGCCCGGTAACCCCGTAGCCCCGTAACCCCGGTAACCCCGGTAACCCCGCCCCATTGCAGGCATATGGGTTTGAATTTAGAACACACTTGCTTTGTTTACTCCGATTTAGTGGGAATTTCTCCACTTAAATTCTTTGAGCTATCACTGTAGAAGGCGCTAGTTGGAAAAAGTACACTTAAAACAAGCCTAAACACAGAAAATGAGTGAATTCGAGAGAAATAAGTATACTTTTTCCACCTAAATGTCCTGAAACAAGCGAAAATGAACAAATTAGGTTCCCTTTTTCCACCTAATTCTGATTTGAATGTTAGCCAAAGAACGAACGCGACCCGCAAGTAACTATTGGGTTGAACGATCCGGCGAACGCGACCCGCAAGCAACTACTGGCTCAATTATCGCGACGATCGCGGGTGTAAACCGAAAATTGGTGAAGTAACTAACAAGACAACGTGGATAGTAACAGACAACTGCTGAATAATAGAGCAACATAGCGAATGTGACCGGAATTGGCAACTGTTGAGTTCGAATAACCGGATTAACGGGAAGCTGCCTGGCAAATCGCCTGTAAGTTACTCGAAACATAGAATAATTGCGATCCGCAAACTCCAGCGCCATCCGCCGCCGATAGGTCCACTGTTAAACAAACTTGTTTTTAAAACTAACAATTAGAAGTACTCCAAAACCCCGCGCGCCAGCTCGTAGCGTACAATTCTTTGCTCTTTGGTGTCGGCGGATGGCAGCAGCCAGCCTTTTTCGGTCAGACTGCGAAGTATTCGAATCGCCGTTTTGTAGGTGATATTGAAATGCTCCTTCACATCCTGGGGGCGGATGGGACGAGCCAGTTGAACGGCCAGCCGGATAATCTCCTGCTCCATAAGCAGCACGCGTGACACAGGCGCATCAGACGGTTGAAACCTGCCCAGTACCATGCGCAGCAAGGTCATGCAGAGCTCGGGACGCTGCTCCACATCATCGTAGGCAAAAGAAATCACATGATATCCCATAGCGTACAGAAACGTTTCGCGGTTCAGCTCGTTGCAGTACTTTTGCCGGTCCATATCACGGACATGTGAGGCATAGCCCTTAATTTCGATGAGCAGCTTCACATACCCGGGCAGCCAGGCGAAATCAGCAAAATAGGACCTCCCCCGCCAGTCGGTCACCTCATATTCGGGATGAAGCCCGGTAAAATGTCCCCGGAGCGGCCACCAGACATTGCGGAGGAATAAGGTTTCAGCGTGCTGATGGCCTCTCTCCAGCCGTCCCCGCCGCTCTCCCGCCGGTCTGTCCGCCAAATGACCGTTTAAAAATTGCAAATGCGCTTCTTCAAATATCAATCGGTTCACTCTCCCCGGAAAAATAGAAAACGCCCCGGCTTCCCCTAGGAGGGCAACCGGGACGTTCTTCGTCTCGCTTCAATAAGTATAGGTCAAACATGAACTATGGTCAAACACGAAGTAAGTCAAACATGAAGTAATTCAAACGCAATGTAAGTCAAACACGAAATATAGTCAAACAGGAAGTCAAATACGGCAATATAACCAGGACTGCCGGCCGTAGAAATTATTTCACGCCGACCCGCATCCGGTAGCTGATCAGCACAGGCAAGGTCCGGCCTTGAAAAAACTGCTCCACATCTGCCGTGAACCCGGCAATATCCTGTGTCAGAACAGCTGGGTCAAGCTTAAGGACGGTTTGGATTCCGCCTTGACTAAGCATGAGCCCGACATAACGCTGGGCATCACAGTTTTCCGTATTATGAAAAACAATTTCCCGCGCATAGGTGAAAACGCCACTGGCCTTCATCCGGGACAAATGCCCTTCTTTGTCCCATTTGCGGGCCTGCTCGGCAGCGGGCTGAAGCTCTGCAAGCCAGGCGTCGGAAGCGGCGATCAGATGGTTGTAGCGGGCCTCAATATCCGGCTGCAGGACCAGCGGCCAGTCGCAATCGTAGGCGGCAAATATTCCGCCCGGGCGGAGACAACGGGAGACTTCCTGCAGCGTACTGTCCGGGTCCATCCAGTGGAACGATTGCGAGCAGGTGATGATATCCACGCTGTCCGGTGAGAAAGGAAGCTGGTTGGAAAAGCCCTGAATAAAGGACAGAGAGGGTGCCGAAGCCTCCAAAAGACTCAATTTTTCCAGCGCTTTGCCCAGCATATCAGGATTAGGCTCCACTCCGGTTACAGTATCCGCTGCATCCTTCCAGAGAAAGGTGGACAGCCCGGTTCCGCAGCCCACATCGGCCACCAGTGAAGGTCTGCGGCCCAGGTATTGGGTAAGCAGTTCAACGACAATCGGCGGAGCTTCTGGCCGGTAGCGGTCGTACTCATCCTGGAAGCCCAGGAAACGTTCGATATTTGGCTTGCTGTTGCCGGCAGGGATCACATCAAATCCTCCTCGTTGTTCTTAATTTATTCTTCTATCTTGTAAATACGATGTCCAAACCGGGAAAATTGTTATTGGGACTTCAGATAGGGTGAAGTCTTAAGACTGTTGCACCGGGGGTGGTTGCAGGCTTAAGGTTCTTCTTCAAAATATCATCGCCTGTCCGCGAATGCGCGGAAGGGTTGTCTTTCTACTGCCAGCGTAGTCTAAGGCGCAATATTAATCAAGGAGGGCGGGATGCTGGGCCCCAAGGGAAGAAAAAGCCGGCTCCCGGAGCGTTAGCATGTGAATCGGGAACCGGCGGAATGTCTTCTGTCTGCGTGCTACCGCAGCAGCACCGGATCAACTGCCGGAACCAGCCCTTCGGCGGCGGCGCGGTTCAGGAGGGCCGTAATGGCGGCATAGCCGTCATCGCCCAGGTTCATGGTGAACTCATTGACATACAGGTCAATATGCGATTTGGCAACCTCCGGTGACAGCTCCTGGGCATGGTCCAGCACATAATCTCTGGAATCCGTCTGGTGATCCCACGCATATTGCAGGGAGCTGCGAATCCAGCCGATGATGGCCTCATGGTCCAGATCGCGGCGGGCGATGATCGCACCGAGCGGGATGGGCAGCCCGGTGTCGCTCTCCCACCAGCTGCCGAGATCAGTCAGCAGGTCAAGGCCGTAGGACGGATAAGTGAAGCGGGCTTCATGAATGACAAGCCCTGCATCGATCTGTCCGTCACGCACCGCAGGCATAATCTCGTCGAAAGGCATGATGACAATCTCTGCCGGGCCGCCCGGCACCTGCTGTGCCGCCCATAGCCGGAACAGCAGATAGGCGGTCGAGCGCTCGCTCGGCACGGCGATTCTCCGGCCCGACAGCCCGCGCGGATGCTTGATGGCGCCTGCGCCCTTGCGGGTGAGCACCAATGGGCCGCAGCCCCGGCCAAGCGCACCGCCGCATGGCAGCAGCTTGTACTGTTCAAGCACCCAGGGAAGGGCGGCGTAGGAGATTTTGAGCACCTCCGGTCCGGCGCCGTCCGCAGCCAGGCCGTTGGTGATATCGATATCGGCAAACGTCACATTCAGCTTGGGCGCGCCCGGAACTAGACCGTGGGCCCAGGCATGGAACACGAAAGTATCATTAGGGCAAGGGGAAAAGGCGATATTCAGCTCTGTTGTCATTTACAGTACCTCCAATAGAATAGCCGCAGCCGCTGTGAGGGCGTCTAAGGCTTCATTGATCTTCCACGCGGCCCGGTCGCGCGGGCCGACCGGGTTCGAGATCGCGCGCAGCTCCAGCGCCGCGATCCGGAAGCGCTGGGCGGCCACGGCAACCCCGTGGCCTTCCATCGCCTCCGCCGCCGCCTCCGGGTGGCGGGCGGCCAGCACGGCGGCCGTTCCGGCGGTGCCGGTCGCCGTAGACACGGTAAGCACGGGTCCCGTGCTTACCGCAAGCCCGGCCGCTGCCAGCGCGGCCGCAAGGGCCTGCACCGTGCCGCGCTCCGCCGGCACGGTCACGCTGCCGAAGCCGAGCTCGGCAGCGCTGCGGAAGCCCTCCGGCGTCTCTGCGCCGAGGGCCGCGTCAGTCATCTCGCTGGCGACGACCAGCGAGCCTACGGGCGCACGGCCCGGGAAGCCGCCGCCGATCCCGGCGCTGATGACGCAGCCGTAGCTCCCGGCTGCCAGAGCGGCGGCGGTTCCCGCCGCAGCCGCGGCGGTGCCGGCGCCCGCCGCAATCACATCGAATCTGACGCTGCCGTTCAGGCCGCGCAGGACTGCGTCCCGCTCCGCTGCGACCGCCGTCACGATGAGGACGCGGGAGCATTCCGCGCCGCCGGAGGCTGTATCATCCGCAGCAGCGGCTTGTCTATCCAATACATCCATGAGGTAGCCTCCTTCTATATTAGGAACACTGTTATTTCCATCGGTTACTGCAAACTGCTGTACACATGGAAAAATGGAGATCTGTTGCAGAAGCTGCAGCAGAATGGGCGGTGCAGCCTTTAAAATAAGCAATCAACTGCATGTTGGGCAGCAGATTTAATGAAATGGAGCTCCAAAAGGGACTTTTGCAGGATTCAATTGTACAAAGTACAGCAGATCCGCTGTTCAGCCCTGTCTGTAGCGTATTCTGCTGCACCAAATGCAGCAGAGCTAGTCTCCAGACTACCCCGGTTACGCTTCGGTCACAATTTCCGTGCGGCGTGTGCGGCGTGCAGCCGGCTGCCAGAAAGAAATGAATGTGCTCCCTTTTCCAAGGAAAAGGATACGCCGTTTTCAGAGGCAGGTCAAACCGCTGTGATTATTTTAACTGCAAGTGTTGACAATAGATAGAGAATGGATTATAGTTATCTTAACTTAAAGATAATTAATTTAAAGATAAATAAAAAAACGATTGGAGGTGAACAAGGATGAGTGATATCAAGGAAGCCGCAAGCACAGCAGCCGGCACACAGGATGAGGAGCAGGCAGCATCGCTGAAATTATTCGTTGTCCTATCGAAGGCATATAAGAGCCTTATGGATCATGCGGTGAAGGATATGAAGAGCCACGGACTTGCTTCGGCGGAGTTTATGGTGCTGGAGGTTCTGTATCACAGAACCCGGATTCCGTTGCAGCAGATCGGTGAGAAGATCCTTGTTACCAGCGGCAGCATTACCTACAACATCGACAAGCTGGAGAAGAGGGGCTTGCTGAAGCGTGTTCCATGCAGTGAGGACCGCCGCGTGACTTACGCTGAGATAACGGATGCGGGGCGCGAGCTGTTCGATGATATTTTCCCCAAGCATGTTAGTTCCATCCACAGCTTGATGGGGGGCCTGAACCAGGAAGAAAAGAGTCAGGCAATCCAGCTGCTGAAGAAGCTTGGCAAAGGCGTGTAGAACAGACTGTTCCACTTGCATAATGCGCCAGTCAGACGCGTCTTGCCAGGTTTTAGAAGCGGAGCCGCATTCGGTTGCAGGAAACAAAAGTGGAGATTAGAAATAAGCGTAAGACCCAAAAATTTTTATCTAATATCTTAACGTTAAGATAATCAAATCCAAGAGAATGGGGAGTATGTAAAATGGTTAGTGTAGGTTTATTGTTGATAAGACTGGTGATCGGGATTGCGTTTATCGGGCATGGCTCACAGAAGCTGTTTGGCTGGTTTGGCGGCTACGGTCCAAAAGGGACCGGAGGCTGGATGGAGTCGATTGGCATTAAGCCCGGCGTGCTGATGGCGGTAATGGCAGGGCTGATGGAGCTTGTCGGAGGTTTGCTGTTCGCAGCCGGACTGCTGACGCCGGTGGCCGCCGTACTCATTGCCGCAGCAATGCTCGGCGCAATTGTTAAGGTTCATGCCCCTAACGGCTTCTGGTCTACAGCCAATGGGATTGAGTTTCCGCTGACGCTGCTGGCGGTTGCGGTAGGCGTGGCACTGGCCGGGCCGGGATCGATCTCGCTCGACGCACTGTTGTTCAACTGATCCGCTCATGCAGGACCGCCAGCCGCAGCCTCAGAGCTTCAAAATGACTTTTGCGGAAAAAAAGTTCTGTGCCCGCTTGGGGTTAAGCAGAACCTGGCATATAGGAATTGACCCATATAAAAAATTTCAGGAGGTAATTATAATGACTATGCAAACTCAAGGAATTCACCATATCACTGCTTTTGTTGGAGACGTACAGCGCAATGCTGATTTTTATGCCGGAATTCTCGGACTGCGCCTTGTGAAAAAAACGATCAATTTCGATGCCCCAGAGGTATACCACCTCTATTTCGGGAATGAACAGGGTTCCCCCGGTACGATCATTACCTTCTTTCCCTGGTCCCAGGGACGCAAAGGCCGCATCGGCGGCGGACAGGTGGGCGTAACCACTTATGCGGTGCCGGTGGGCTCTATGGACTTCTGGAAGCAGCGTCTGGCAGCCTATCAGATTCCGGTAACCGAGGTGAGCCGGATTGGCGAATCCTATCTCGCCTTTGCCGACTTCGACGGGCTGCGGATTGAACTGGTGGAACGTGAAGAAGGCGCGCTGAGCACCTGGTCCTTTGGCGGTGTGACCCCGGAACATGCGATCAAGGGCTTCGGCGGAGCCGTTCTGTACAGCACCAATCCGGAAAAAACAGCAGATACGCTGTCCCGTACGCTGGGCCTCGAACGTATTGCTGAAGGCGACGGCTATATCCGCTACAGATCGACCGGCGACCTGGGCAACATTATCGATCTGAAGGCAGCGCCGGTTCCGCATGGTGCCGGAGGTTCAGGGACGGTCCATCACATCGCATGGCGGGCCAAAGATGATGCTGAACAGCTGGAATGGGGCCGCCGCGTGCAGAGCCATGGCTATCAGCCGACTCCGGTGCAGGACCGCCAGTACTTCAACGCTATCTACTTCCGCGAAGAAGGCGGTATCCTTTTCGAGATCGCAACCGATCCTCCAGGTTTTGCCCGTGATGAAGCGCCGGATGCACTGGGCCAGAAGCTGATGCTTCCTGCCTGGTTCGAGCCGCACCGCGCAGTGATTGAAGAGAACCTTACCCCTTTTGAAATCCGTGAAATCGAGGTGAACCAGGGATGATTCATATCTTCCGCAAGGGCAGCGATGAGAGTCTGCCGACGTTAGTACTGTTCCATGGCACTGGGGGCAATGAGCATGATCTGCTGCCCCTGGCCGGGCTGCTGGCCCCAGGCGCCTCTGTATTGGGCATCCGGGGAAATGTGCTGGAGAATGGCATGCCCCGTTACTTCCGGCGTTTGGCCGAAGGCATCTTCGATGAAGAGGATCTTATCTTCCGCACCCATGAGCTTAAGCAGTTTCTGGATAAGGCAGCAGCGGAATACGGATTTGACTCCGGCAATCTGGTGGCTGTAGGCTACTCCAACGGTGCGAATATCGCCGGCAGTCTGCTCTTTCATTACGGCGGCATTTTCCGCTCGGCTGTGCTGCTGCATCCGATGGTCCCGCTGCGCGGGCTGAACCTGCCGTCCCTGAAGGATGTTGCCGTGTTCATCGGAGCAGGCACCAACGATCCGATCATCCGCAGAGAGGAAACCGAGGAAATGGAATCGCTGCTGCGGGAGGCCGGTGCAGAGGTAACGATGCTTTGGGGCAATCAGGGCCACCGCCTCAGCTCGGCTGAGGCTGAAGCCGCCCGGGATTGGCTGAAGCAGCAAAGCAATTTCCGTCAAGTCTGACACGCATAACTGCCTGCGGGGCCGCTGCCAAGTGACTGTTTCAGTTGCTTGAAAGCCCCTGCGGGCAGTTTTTTGCTATGGCAAGGGCAGGTAATCCGTTCCTGCCGATCTGGAAGGTTTCACGGCACAGGCGATTAAAAAGCATTGAATATTCCTTCTGCAATCAGGTAGTATGAAGGTTACATTGCTGCGGAAAGGTTGAAGTTATGAATCATGATCACAAAAATCGATAGTAAGGTGCTGGGAGCGGAAGGACCGTCGAGGAAGCAGCGGCTGCAGATTGCCGTTATTCTGGGAGCGATATCCGCGATCGGACCGTTGTCCATTGACATGTATTTGCCCGCGCTTCCGGCGCTGGGTGCGGATTTTGGAGCGGGCGCTGCGCTGGTGCAGCTTAGCTTGACCTTTTTTTTGCTGGGGCTGGCCTCAGGTCAACTGGTAGCAGGGCCCTTAAGCGACGTGTACGGCCGCCGCACACCACTGCTTATTGGCATGCTGGTGTACGCCGTTTCTTCCTTGCTGTGCGCGTTCACTCCTTCCATCGGGCTGCTGGTGATGCTGCGTTTTATCCAGGGGCTGGCCGGGTCCGTAGGGGTTGTAATCTCGCGCGCGGCGGTACGCGATCTGTATAGCGGCTCAGAATTAACCAAATTCTTTTCCTTGCTGATGATCGTCAACGGATTGGGGCCGATCCTGGCCCCGGTCATCGGGGGACAGCTGCTGCGGGTTACAACGTGGCAGGGGGTATTCATGGTGCTGTTTGCCGCCGGGCTGATCTTTTTTGTCACGATTCTGCTGCGGCTTCCGGAGACCCTGCCCAAGGAACGGCGCTTGAAAAGCGGAATTCGCGGCACGCTGCGCACCTTCGCTGTCCTGCTGGGTAATGGAAGATTTATGGGCTATGCACTCTCCCAGGGGTTTGTCTCCGCCGCCATGTTCGCTTATATTTCCGGCTCCTCCTTTGTTCTGCAAAATATTTTTGGGGTCTCCCCGCAAATGTACAGTGTGATCTTTGCCGTAAACGGGCTGGGCATTATCTTGTCCGGCCAGATCGCCGGCAGACTGGCCGGAAGGATCGGTGAGCAGAAGTTTCTGGTCAGCGGCCTGCTGCTGTGCACGCTGGGCGGTGTGCTGCTGCTGCTGACGGTTCTGGCCGGAGGCGGCCTGTTGCCCATCCTTCTCTGCCTGTTCGCCGTTGTTTCCAGTGTGGGCGTAGTTGGGACCACCAGCTTCTCGCTGGCCATGCAGGATCAAGGGGATTCTGCAGGCAGCGCCTCAGCGCTGCTCGGCCTGCTGCCCTTGCTGCTCGGCAGCTGTGTAGCTCCGCTTGTCGGGCTTGGCGGCAGTGAGACTGCTCTGCCCATGGCGATGGTCATCGCAGGTGCCGGTGTGTGCTCTATTCTGTCCTTTCTGCTGCTCTGCAGACAGGGTAGCGCCAAATAAGCCGTAAATATTTCGGCGAGTGCTGCGCTGCTGCATGTATGCTTGTGCCTGGGGCGCTTCGTACTGCTCATGGGCATGGCCCGAATGCTTTTTCAGCAAACTTTCAGCGCGTTTTAACCATCAGTTGTCAGAATTCCCCCATTTCTAAAATGGTGGGATGAATGGCAACGGTCTTTCTTATCCAAAGGAAATTATCTTCCATAAATACGAACATTTGTGCTATGATGGATTCGTAAATTCCTGGAAAGGAGTTGCGAGGCATGTTCGTACTTAAAGCGTATAAGTATCGGATCTACCCCACCCATGAGCAACAACAATATCTGGCAAAGGTGTTCGGATGTGTCCGTTTTATCTACAACAAAATGCTTGCGGATAAGATCGAACACTATAAACAAACGGAGAAAATGCTCCATAATACACCTGCCAGGTACAAAAAAGAATACCCGTGGCTGAAAGAAGTGGACAGCCTGGCATTAGCAAACGTTCAGCTCAACCTGGAGAAAGCCTATAGGCATTTTTTTCGGGATAAGAACGTGGGTTTCCCTACATTCAAAAGCAAGAAAACGAACAACAATAGCTTCACAACGAACAATCAAAACGGAACGATAGCCACCAAAGCTGGAACGATTAAAATCCCGAAACTAAAGACAAGAATCCGAATCAAGGTACATCGTCCATTCTGGGGGCGAATCAAATCCTGCACCCTATCCAAAACACCATCAGGAAAATATTTTGCCTCCGTACGGGTAGAAACAGATATCGCTCCTTTGCCAAAAACAGAAAAGAAGATTGGCGTAGATCTGGGACTAAGAAACTTTGCGATTACTTCGTGTGGCGAAGTGATCGCAAATCCGAAACATCTTCGTCAATCTGAACAACGATTAGCCAAACTGCAAAAGGACTTATCGAGAAAGAAGAAAGGAAGCCATAACCGAAATAAAGCACGTTTGAAGGTCGCCAAGCTTCATGAAAAAATAGCGAATCAGCGTAAAGACTTCTTGCACCAAACGTCAACCCAAATGATACGCGAAAACCAAGTGATCGTGATGGAAGACTTGCGTGTAAAGAACATGATGCAGAATCATAAATTAGCTAAAGCCATATCCGAAGTATCGTGGAGCATGTTTCGAGCGATGCTCGAATACAAGGCGAAGTGGTACGGGAGAACATTGATGATTGCCCCAAAACACTTTGCGAGCAGCCAACTATGTTCCTGCTGCGGCTATAAAAACGCAGAAGTGAAGAACCTTGCGGTACGTGAATGGACTTGTCCTGAATGTAGTGTACAACACGACAGAGATGTAAACGCAGCTAAAAACTTACTACAATTAGCCATATAAAATGGCAACGATTGGGCTAGGAACTAGCCTCTAAGCTTGGGTAAACTTGGAGCAGCAGCTCTATTGACCAAGAAGCACCCACCTCTTAGGTGGTGTGTAGTTCACCGTTCCTCCCAGGTAAACCTCCTATACTTGAGAGGTGAAAGGAGGGACAAGCCTGACTATTTCATCTGTATCATCGGCCTCTTCTGCTGCGTACACTTCCTCTGGCGCAACTGATACCGCTGCACTGGAGAAGCAAAAAGCCAAGCTGGAAGCCGACCTGGAGAAGGTTAAGTCCAGCAGGGATGATGAGAAGACCAAAGGAACGAAGACCAAACAGCTGGAGCAGCAGATCAAACAGATCGAGGCCCAAATTGCCCAGAAGTCGCAGAGCAGCAGTTCCTCTCCGGCAAGCGGTAATCCCGCTCCGCCGGACAAACCTGCAGGCGGCAATACGCTTGTGGCGGCAAGCGCACAGGAAGTCGCTACTGCTACTACAGACAGCGCGGGAAGGTTTGATATCCGGGTGTAAGCCAGCAACACAGTAAACAGCGAATCGTAAACAGTGAGTCATAGACAGCGAATCGTAAACAGTGAATCGTAAACAGCATTCTGGAAAAAGAGGACTCCTCTGCCGTGAGGGGGTCCTTTTTTTGTAAGAATTTATATGTTTTGAGGGAAGCGACTTACCCCTTATTTCATTGCAGAAGGATTGGGCTCCATCCGCGGACTGATGCGGACCGAGGAGCCCTTATTTTGCCAAAAATCTTACTTTTTCAGCAGTTACGCACTCAGGAGCCGTTATGTCGTTCGATCGAGCCTGGAATCAAGGGGAAAGGGACAAATAAAGTCATCTCAGTCCGTTAACCTGCGGAATAGACGAATCTTCTCTCAATAAGGGCTTTCCTGTCCGTAACGGCTGCAGATAGATCGCGAAGGAATAGGGCGACCTGTCTTCAGCATGCCCCCGTTGATTTAAGATGGTTGGGAATCCCTCCGGCTATAAGCCCTGTGTTGCTATTCACCCGCCAGATGTGATTTTGTTCAAATATAAGCATTTATATGCTTCACGCTATAAACTATCCTTCTATTTTTCGCTGAAACGGGGTACCGTCCTAATAAGGACGGTACCCGTTTCTACTTCCTATTTAGAAAATTATGATTACTTTCCATTGTGGATAAGATGTGTATAAAGTTGGGGATAAGCATCTTTAGTTCAATTCGGCTGAAGGACGAATGTGGACCGAAACAACAGCAGAAATGCCGTTGTTAAGGAGCCGAAGGGTAGTTTGCGCAGAAACAACGGCAGAAATGCCGTTGTTAAGGGCCGAAGGGTGGTTTGCGCAGAAACAACGACAGAAATGCCGTTGTTATGATAACTGAAGGGTAGTTTGTACGCTCTGTGAGAAATGGCGGATGATGCGACCGGATGATAAGTAAACAAGGAGACTCTGTGCAGGCTGAAATGAGAGGAAAAGTACCTTTGGGTTCTTCGCACCCGCACTAAATAGTGAATCGGGAGGTGGTATAACACGCTAAGTCCGCTAGTCTTAACCTATAGTGAGCAGCCTTATGACCCGTAGGGCGATTTTGTTATGCTTTTGTAGAAGTTTATGCGGGCTGCCGGAGCACCTGAAGCAACATTTGGGAGAGATCCTCCCGGACGATTCCCGGACGATAGAGATTGAACTTGAAATCTGATGTTTCCATTCTGAATCAGTCAGCTTTGGCATGACTGTACTTTATGCAATGGACAGCCATGCCGCCCATTGGCTGCACTTCAGACGATGAAATCCCGGAGAAGACTCTCAATTTGGCTTCGTCAAATTCGAGGCTTCCATAACCATGTCGTAAGAATCGGACCTTGTTATTTCAGGATAGAATGCTTGTTGTTCTGCGCCAAATTGAATTCTGCTGCATTTCGTGCAGCAGAATTCCGGTTTTGGAGTCAAAAACAGCTTCTCCGTGGAATTCTAGTGTACAGAGTGCAATTGATGAGTTTTTCGACCGATATATGAGAAGTCTACTGCAGAAAGTGCAGCAGAATGCTGGTTCTGGTCTAATTTGCAAGAGAGCCGCATCGCCAGGGGCACCTGGATGGGCGTACTTGCCTCCATGTTAAGATCTTTATTACGCATGATGCAGTGAAGAGGGCCTTGCGGGAGGTCTAACCTTTGAGCGCTGTAAAAAGAAGCCTTCCATCCCCGGAGTTGGTATAATGAAGAAATGGATAAGGGTGAACAGCCCAATTAAGCTCACCATCCGGCAGTAAAGGCAGGAGAAGTTATGCATTCTATGAAGCAAACCTTGGAACGATTCAAAATTGTAAGGCTGATTGTATCCATTTACCGGCTCAAAGCGGTCAGGGCACTTGTTCCGCTTGGGGTTATAGCTCTTGTGTATCTGGAGGGGCAGCATGAGCTGAAGCAGGTCCATTTGGGCCTGATTCTTCGTGAGCTGAGGCATGTCCCCGCAGGGGCCATCCTGGAAATGATGGGGGTGGCACTGCTTTCCGTGGCGGTCATGAGCGGCTACGATTATCTGATCCGGCGGCATTTCCGGCTGGACCTTGGGCGCTGGAGCACCTTCCGCTACTCGTGGATTGCCAACACGTTCAACAATCTGATCGGCTTTGCCGGTTTGGCGGGAGTAGGCTTGCGCACGCTTCTCTACAAAAAAAGCGGAGTGCCCGCCTCCGTTCTTACGCCCGCTATTGTATTTCTCTCACCGCTGATGATTACCGGGCTGTCTCTGCTCTCCTGGGGCAATATCCTTGGCCTGCTTCCGGCCGCCGCGCTTCTGCACGAGCACCGCTGGCTGGTGTTCGCGGTCTGGGGGATGGCATTGTATCTGCCGTTTTTTATTATCGTTCAGCGTTCAGCGCTATTCGCGAAATGGATCAACCGGGGACAAAACAGAACGCCCTGGCTTACCGTAGGGGCCTCCATCGGCGCTTCATTGCTGGAGTGGCTGTTTGCCGGGATTACCTTCTGGATCATCGGGGGCCATCTGCTCGGCCGCATTGATTTCGTTACCGTATTCAGTATCTATGTGATCGCCGCTATTGCGGGTATTCTCAGCATGGCGCCCGGCGGCATCGGCGCTTTCGATCTGATTGCTCTGCTGGGCCTTACACAGCTGGGATACCGGAGCGACCAGGCGATGGCCGTGCTGGTCATTTACAGATTATTTTATTATCTGATTCCTTGGCTGATCGGACTGGTGCTGGCTGCACTGGAAATCGGGCTTCAAGGCAAAAAAGGCGCTGACCGGAATAGCGCCGGTATCGAGCCTTCGCTTAATGTATGGCAGAAAATCTGGGGCTGGCCGGGCCAATATACCTTCCTGAGCGATCTCGGCGTATGGGCGCTCGGCAAGCTGGTGTTTGCCAGCGGGATTATTCTGCTGCTGTCGGCGGCGACGCCCGAGCTGCTGTACCGGCTGCGGATCACCGAGGATCTGCTTTCGCTGCCGGTGATGCGGATTTCGCATCATCTTTCCGTGCTGATCGGATTCATGCTGATTCTGCTGTCGCGCGGAATTTCGCTGCGGGTCCGCAGAGCTTTTATCTGGACAAGCGCGCTGCTGTTTGCCGGTGCAGTGTTTACCTTTACCAAGGGCTTTGATTATGAGGAAGCTGTGTTCCTGCTGGTAGTAGCGTTTATTCTCTGGATCTCCAGAGCGCGTTTTTACCGGATCAGCGTCCCTGTAAGCCGGCAGAATACGGCCTGGTGGCTGGCCCTGACCTCTTTTATAGCGCTGGTATACTACCTGCTGGGCAATTACGTGCATCATGGCTTCCTGAAGCATCTTCCCCACGGAGTAGAGCCGGAGTGGCTGCATCGTCACAGCAACGTTGCGGTTACTGCCGCTGGCGGGCTGGTATTCTCCTGGCTGCTGCTGACGATGATGATTACCCTCCGGCCGCACCGCAGCGGGGATGAGCTGTTCGCGGACAGGGATATGGAAAGATTGCGCCGCTTTCTCGGGGAGCATACCGGAAACTCCTTGACCCATATGCTCTTCCTGGGTGACAAAAGCTTCTACTGGGCCCAAGACGGCAAGGTGCTGTTTGCTTTTGCCAGAGTGCGGGACAAGCTGGTCGTGCTGGGCGATCCGCTGGGCCCCCGGAGTCTGGTCAACGACGGAATCAGTGAATTCCGGCAGGACGCCGATCTGTACGGGCTTGCGGTGGTATTCTATCAGGCCACCCCGGACTTTTTGCCGATATACCATGAACAGGGCTACCACTTCTTCAAGCTTGGCGAAGAGGCGCTGGTCCCGCTTGCTGACTTTACCCTCAGCGGCAAAAAAAATGCAGACCTGCGGAATGTGAAAAGCCGTTTTGAACGCGAGGGGTATGTGTTTGAGGTGGCGGAGGCGCCGCATCCGGAGACACTGCTCGACGAGCTGCGCCGGATCTCTGAGGAGTGGTTGAACGGCCGCAGCGAAAAGGGGTATTCCCTCGGCTGGTTCAAGCCGGCATATCTGCAGCTTGCCCAGATCGCGCTGCTGCGGAGCAAGGAGGGGGATGTGCTGGCTTTTGCCTCTATGGCCCCGGGATATGACAGGGGAGAGACGGCCTCGATCGACCTTATGCGCCACCGGAGGAATACACCGAACGGCACCATGGACTATCTGTTCATCCGCTTGCTGGAATGGGCCAAGGAGCAGGGCAGCCTCAGATTCAATCTGGGCAATGCCCCGCTGTCCAGCGTAGGCCATAATTCGGGAGCGCTGCGGGAAGAGAAGCTGGCCCATCTGGTCTTTGTGCGGGGCGGACACTGGTACGGATTCGCCGGCCTGCGCCGGTATAAGGAGAAGTTCAGCCCGCTGTGGGAACCCAGGTATCTGGCATATCCCGCAACGCTCACGCTGTCGATCCTGACGCTTGATCTGGTAAGACTCGTCTCCCGTCACCCGGAGGCGAAAGAGGATCAGGCATAAGCCAAGAAGGTGCGGGATAGATTCTATGTTCCGGGGCCGCAGCCTGCGGAATACATGCTGAGCTGTAGTCTCAGCTGAACCGCGAGACGGTCCACAGCAGGGCGGCGGCCAGCAGGATAAAGAGCAGGGCGAGCGTATCGCGGTTCTGCCAGGACAGCCGGTAGGAGGGCGTCCGCTCCTTGGCGGGGTCGTAGCCGCGGGATTCAACGGCAGTAGCCAGCTCATCGCCCATCCCGATGACCAGGATCAGCAAGGGGACAATCAGCAGTGCAGCTTGCCTGGGCGAGTACCGGGCCAGGCCGCGGGCTTTTCTGCCGCGCGAGTCCAGCGCCAGCTGCAGCTGGGCCAGCTTGCCTAGAATCCAGGGCACAAACTGCAGCGTGACCGAGACTGCCAGCGACCAGTTGCGGGTGCGGACCCCCAGCTTTCTCAGCGGAGCGATGCCCCATTCCAGCCCTTCCCGCAGGGGGGCGCCAGTGGTCGTCTCTGTGAACAGGAATCCAAGTGCGATCAGCAGCAGAAAGCGGAGCACATTCAATCCGCCCCGTGCCATGCCTGCCGCGCTTACGCCGACTGGCCCCAGCGTATAATCCGGGGAGCTCCAGCTGAGCGAGGACAGCAGCCAGAGGAACAGGAACATCAGCAGGAACGGGCGGAAGAACCGGACGGTCCTCCGCCAGGGAATGCGGGCGGACAGCATCAGCCCGGCGATCAACCCTACTGCCAGCACCAGCGGCAGCAGGGCATCCATTCCCAGCACGACCAGTGTTCCCAGCACCATCCCCAGCCATTTCACACGGGGGTCCAGCCTCTGCCACAGCTTCTGGGCGGGGGCTGCTTCTGTATTCACGCCACTGGTGGAGCGGCTGTCCTCATTCCCGGCGGCAGGCCGGAGCCGGCCTGATCCGCCCGGGCTTCGGCCCGGGCTCTGCTCCCCGGGTGCCGCTGGAAGCAGCTCTGCCGCCGGAGCAGCAATCGGCTGCTTCTCAAGCTCTGCCAGCAGGCTGTCCAGGCTGTCCGGCAGCTCTGTCAGCAGGCCGCGCTCCCGCAGGCTGTGGCCCAGCCGCATATAGGCGGGGGGCGCAAGACCTGCACCCGTGAGCAGAAGCGGATCGGCGGACAGGGCAAGAGACGGCCCGTCATAATAGACGGTGCCCTGGGACATCACAATCACCTTGTCGGCCATAGGCAGGAAGCTGTCGAGCTCATGAGTGCCCACCACCAGTGTCAAGCCGCTGCGGCGCAGCCCGCGCAGCATCTCCAGCAGAGCTTCAGCCGCCTGCGGGTCCAGCCCGGCTGTGGGTTCGTCCAGGACAAGCAGGCCGGGGGCGGAAGCGATAGCCGCGGCTATGCAGAGCCGCCGCTTCTCGCCGCCGCTCAGCAGGAAGGGCGAGCGCCTGCCGAATTCGTCGTAGGGCAAGCCTACTCTGGCAAGCGCGCTGCGGATCAGCTCCAGCCGCTGTGGTCCCGGGACGCCGCGCTCGGCCAGGCCGTATTCCAGCTCTTTATGTACGCTGCCCGCGAACAGCTGCGTCTCAGGCTGCTGGAATACCATGGAGACCTTTCCGGCAGGAGGCTGGCCGCCGTCAAAGGCAATCGTGCCGGAAGCTGGCTGCGCAAGGCCCGACAAAAGGCGCAGCAGTGTAGACTTTCCGCTGCCCGTGACTCCGCACAGAACAGTCAGCGTGCCTTCACGTATGTCCAGGCTGATGTCCGTGAGGACAGGGAGCTTGTCGTAACGGAAGGATACATGGTCCGCCTGAATCCTCACAGGGCGGCCTCCAGCTCCCGCTCGGTCAAAGGCAGGCTGTCCAGGGGCCAGCCCTTGGCCTGCAGCAGCTGTCCGATGCGGATGACGGGCGCAGCCGGCCAGTCCAGAGCGTCCGGCAGTCCGCTTGCATAGAAGAGCGTCCGCGGATCTCCGTCATACAGCATCTTGCCTTGCCCCATAACGGCGACACGCGGGCTCTCCGCCAGCTCCTCCATCCGCTGCGTGACCCAGAGCACTGTCGTCCCCTGTGCCCACAGCTGGCGGGCCAGCTCCAGGATATCCCTCCGTCCGGCCGGGTCGAGCATGGAGGTCACCTCATCAAAAATAATCATTTCCGTATCCAGCGCCAGACAGCAGGCGACCGCCAGGCGTTGGCGTTCTCCGCCGGACAGGGTGGAGACATCGGCCCTGGCTTTATGGGCCAGCCCTACCTGGCCCAGGACGTCCTCGATCTTTGCAAGCATTACGCTCCGGCTGAGACCACGGTTCTCCAGCCCGAAGGCAACGTCTTCAAACGGTGTGGAGCCGACGGTCTGCGCTTCAGGATTCTGAAACACCAGCTGGATATGGCGCTTGACGGCTGCGCGGTTGGCCGGTGACCGCAGATCCAGGCCGGCTGCGGACAGACTGCCCCCGGTTGGAATATTCAGGCCGTTGAAGGTGCGGATGAGTGAGGATTTGCCGCAGCCATTGGCCCCGGTAAGAGCCACCCATTCGCCCCGTCTGATGTGTATGGAAATCCCCTGCAACACGGGCAGCCTGCGCTGGCCGTCCCGGAAGGACAGGGTCAAATGCTCAGCTCTGATCATGTCGTGCCTGCTTCCTTTAACTGCTGTAGTCAATAATCGTTACCCATTATAGCAAATATTTTAGGATTGATGTATCGGATGAGGGATGATATAGTGTTCCTAAAAAAATGGGGGTAATCCTGCTCATGAAAAAATGGACGACTCGCGGCCTGATCTTCAGTGCACTTTTCGCCGGAGTTATGATCGCACTCAGCTATTTGAGAATTTCACTGCCCTTCTCTACCGTGCCTATTACCATGCAGACGCTTGCGGTGATGCTGGCCGGTTCCATGCTGGGTGCGCGCTACGGCAGCCTTGCAGTGCTGATCGTCATCGGGCTGGCGGCTGCCGGATTCCCGGTGCTGGCCGGAAGCGGCGGCTTGTCGGTGCTCACCGGACCTACCGCAGGCTATATTTTTTCCTGGCCGGTGGTAGCCTTTCTGATCGGTCTGTTCGCACAGCGCATAGAGCAGAATAAATACACCTTTGTGAAGCTGCTGGCCGTGAACTTTTTGTTCGGCGTACTGCTTGTGTATCCCGGCGGCGTATGGTGGCTGGCCCATTCCACAGGTATGACCTCTCTCTCCAAAGCATTGACGGCAGGAATGTGGCCGTTCATCCCGGGCGACCTTATCAAAGCGGTGCTAAGCGCTGCTGTTGTAACCGCCGTATGGAGGGTCTACCCGATTGAACGCATTCTGAACACGGAACCGGACACTTGGGCCGAAGGAGAGAATTCAACGGTCAGCCATTAAAGGATTAATCCAAGTAAAATAAGAAAAAATACAGCAAAGAGGTGAACTCTGCCCATTACGGCAGGATTTCACCTCTTTTTTGATGTTAAACCTGAATTAGCTGAAATGCCTTCAGCGGCGGCACCACTGGCCCTCTCAATATTCCTCAGTGCGTCCTTTTACCGGAGCTGTCCTTCGTAATCTTCTCTACATCATCCAAATCCTGCGCAGCAGGCTTCACCTCTGCTCCATCCGGCAGCGCCCACACAGAGACGCTTCCGCCGTTCACGGGGAATACCGCCCAACCGTCCTTGCCGATGGTTACGGACTCCCTGCGGTTATGGGTGAAATCCACCCAGACCTCTCCCGCCCGCTCCTCACCCAGGAACATCCGCTTCTCGCCGTTATCCCCGTTAGAGATCACCACGGCGCAGCCGGAGCCCTCAATCTCTTCTATGCCGCGGCGGACCCAGCCGATGGTGTTCGGATGATCGAAATAATCATCCTGCTCCCCATAGGCCTTGTGGCAGCGGGCGTACAGCAAGGGATCAATGGCCGCTTTTTTGCCTTCGATAGGAGCGGGCCCGCCAATGCCGTAATAATCACCGTAGAAGACCACCGGATATCCGTCACGGCGCAGCAGGATCAGGGCGTAGGCGCTCTGCTTGAACCAGTCCCCGACCCAGGACTCCAACGCTTCGTGCGGCTGGGAATCGTGGTTGTCCACGAAGGTCACGGCATTGCCGGGATGGGTCTGCACCAGTGTGTCGTCAAAAATATGCGTCAGGTCAAAGTCTCTGCCGCCCAGCGCAGCCGCATACAGCTTGTAATGCAGCGATACATCGAACAGATCTATCTGATAGTCGACTGTATTGAGGAATTCCCGGCAGGCTTCGAGATTGGAATTCCAGAACTCTCCGACGATGTAGAAGTCTTCGCCCCGCTTTTTGGTCATTTCCGCCGCGAATTCTTTGATAAACTCATGATTGATATGTTTGATGGCGTCAAGCCGGTAACCGCTGCACTGCAGCGTATCTACCAGCCACTTGCCCCATTCCAGCATCTCTCTCCGGACTTCCTGCTGGCTGTAGTCAATGTTCGCGAACATGAGATAATCATAGTTGCCGAACTCGTCATCCACATTCTGGTTCCAGTTTTTGTTCTCTCCGTTAATCCGGAAAACGCCGTTTCGCCCTCCCTTGGCATCGAAATCGGTGCCGTTGAAATGCGTATGGTTCCATTTGAAGCTGGAGTACGTGTCCCCCCGTCCGGGGAACGTGAATTTGGTCCAGCCTTCGATCTCGAACGGTGCGGAAATCTCCTTGTTGCGGTTGTTCGGGTCTACCTCAATCACCTCGAAGACCTCGGTCTCGTCTGCGCCCGCTTTATGATTCATGACGAGATCCACATACACGGCAATGCCGTTCCTGAGACATTCGGCAATAGCGTCGATCAATTCCTGCTTGGTGCCGTATTTCGTGCGGATCGTCCCTTTTTGGTCGAATTCTCCCAGGTCATAGAGATCATACACGCCATAGCCTGTATCCTCGGGAGAGATGGCTTTCGTTACCGGAGGCACCCATACGGAATCAATACCGGCGGCTTTCAGTTCGGGAGCCATTTGGGCCAGCCGCTTCCAGTGCTGTCCGTCTGCCGCGACATGCCATTCGAAAAATTGCATCATAGTATGGTTTCTCTTCATTTCCTGTGGCCTCCTTCATATGAAACGGATGGATAGGTTATATGATTTAGTCTTCAACAAGAAGTAGAAGAGGGTATGTAGACCTGCAGGCAGCACCCGGATTCAGAAGAAATCCAGCTGCCGCGGAGCGAGTCCGCCATCAATTCCGAGCAGTGACTGCAGCTCTTTCGCATTATCAGTGGCGTCTCCGCCAGAATTATTATTAAACACAACATACAGCTCGCGGCATGTTTTTTCAAGTTCCAGCAGCCGGTCCCGCCATTCCGTCAGCTCTTCGGTACTGTAGCGGTACAGGTAGCGCAGCTTGCGCCAATCCGGGTGGCTGCTCTGGTTCCAGCCGCTGATGTTGCGTCCGTGCAGCCGGACATAAGTTGCATCAGTGCCGGTGGAGACAGGAACGATGGGGATCGACCCGGAACCGGCCTGCGGCTCATCCGCCACCGTGTGAATCCAGCCCTCCTGCTCCAGAAAATGCAGCGTTTTGCCGCGCATTTCCGGGCTGTACCAGGATTCATTGCGGAATTCTACCGCGGAAGGAACATCCTGTATTCTTTCTTTGGCCTCGCGCAGAAACTCCACATTGTCCTTGGTGCAGTCAAACCAGGGCGGGAATTGAAAAAGCACCATCGCCAGCTTTCCCGCTGAGCGTACAGGCTCGATAGAGGCATGGAAGGCCTGATACATCTCTTCCGGTGTGTCGAAGTAATTCTTTTTGCTGCGCAGATGTCCGGTCATGCCCTGATACGCCTTGACGATGAACTGAAAGCCTTCAGGGGTCTGTTCCGCCCATTTAGCGTAATTCCTGACCGGCTGTACCGCATAAAAAGAACTGTCAATCTCCACGATGGGAAAATGAGCGCTGTAGACAGGCAGTCGTTCGGCAGGTTTGATTTTGCCGTAAAGCTCCTCGTGGTCTCCAAAGCCGGTCAACCCGATTTTGATCATGGAATCTCCTCCTCTAGAGCTGAAAGTGAGCTTGAATCAATCGGCTAACTCTTATTAAACTGAAAACCGGTGTTCACAAACAACGGCTGGTTGATTAATGGCTGAAATTGATGCAACATGTACGATATACAGAACTTTTTATTTATCTGCCATAGAGTAAGAATACCGGGGGGAAATACTTATGGAACATCAATTTCAGCAACTGAGTCCGCACATCCTGATCATGCACGCGGAGCATGAGACGGACCGGCCTGTGCTGGCAGCTATCACCGGGGATCGCCGGACACTGCTGATGGATGCGGGGAATTCGCCCGGGCATGCTGAGCTATTCCGCCAGGAACTCGCCAAGCGCGGCATCAGGGTGCCGGAGCTGCTGGTGTTGACGCATTGGCATTGGGATCACTCGTTTGGCCTGTCCGCCTGGCAGGCGCCGGTTATTGCCCATGAAGGAACGGCAGAAGCGCTTGCCGGACTCGGCGGACGAAGCTGGTCAGATGAGGATCTAGCTGAGCTGGTTCTCGCCGGGGTCCTGAGCGAAGAGAGTGCACAGCATATACGGCTGGAGTACGGAGACGCCAGAGAGATAACAGTAATGAAGCCGGATATCGTATTTTCGGGCAATATCGCTATTGATCTGGGCGGCGTTACCTGTGAATTGAGCCATGTTGGCGGGGACCATTCAGCAGATTCATGTTTTCTTTACATAAGGGAGGATAATGTGCTTTTTCTGGGTGATGCCCTGGGACCCTCTGTATATGGCGGTCCGCGCCGGTACAGCAGTACAAGCTTTTTGAAGCTGCTGGGGCTAGCCTATGGCTATAACGCGCAGTGGTATGTGGAATCACATGGATTGCCGTTGAGCCTGGCGGAATTCCGTGCCGATCTGGCACCGTGGGAACGGCTGGCCCGGATTGTGGATGTATTCGGCCACAACCGCGAACGTGTGGTGCAGGAGCTGAAGGATTATCTGGCGCTTGAGGAGCTGCCCGCCGGTTTGCTGCGGGGTGTGGAGTATTTTATGGCCGGAAGCAAATGAATGGCAGAAGCAAATATTCCACAACGGCTGCACTGTCCAATGAAGGACGGGTAGCCGTTGTGTTGTTATCAGGAGACGATGATTACCCTATGGCAAGACCCATACCAGGAGCGAAGCAGGCTTGCTCACGCTGGTGTGAAGGGCGTGATGGAGGAGCCGCTAGATACATGAACGGCATTGCGCCCATTGCGTTTGGAAGTATACAGAGCATGGTCTGCTTCGGAGAGCAGATCTTCCAGTGAAAGATTCTTGCCCCGGGCCTCCACGACGCCGAAGCTTGCAGTGACATGGATGGGTCCCGAAATGGCAGATATAGAGCTGCGCTCAATGTCTATACGGATCGATTCAGATAACAGGGCAGCCTGCTTCAAGGATGTTTCCGGCAGACAGAGAACGAATTCCTCGCCCCCGTAGCGCCCGAAAATATCACCCTCGCGCAAATGGCTGCTGCAGACAGTTACAATATGCTGCAGCGCCATATCCCCATAGTGATGGCCGTAACGGTCATTGATGCTTTTGAAGAAGTCAATATCCAGCAAAATAATCGAGACCGGCGCCAGACTGAGGGCTGCCTCATTCAGCAATCCCCGGCTCAGCTCCATGAAATGCATCCGGTTGTAGATGCCGGTGAGGCTGTCGACAGTGGCGAGCTGGAGCAGTTTTTCCTGAAGCAGCGTCCGCTCCGTGACATCAATCAGCATGATCATCCGCCCCACCTGATGCCCGCCATACTTCTGCACTGGAGAGGATCTAATCTGGTAGTACCGGGTCTCGCCGTTCATATTCCAGCCCAGCTCGCGTTCTTCGCTGATCAGCGGATCGGAATTCATCACGTAATCGACCGCATCCTGGCCTGCCGGAAGAAAGAGCTGGGCCAGAGGCTTGCCGATAGCCGAGGCATCCAGATCTTGCAGCATGTCCGCAGCGGCCCGGTTGTAATCAACCAGCATATCGGAGAGGTCCGTAACCAGCACGCCGTCGCGCATGCTCTCGAAGAGATTCTCCCGGGCGATTGGAGCGGCGGTAAGCATGCCTCTGGACAGGATAGCCCATATATAGAGGGTCGAAGTTATACTCATAATCACCGGAACGGGGTCCATCCCATAGGGAGTTACATCCATTAAATAGAGGAAGGCGCCCAAAGCCGGGAGAAACTGCCCGATAAAGATGGTGAACAGCTGCCTGCGGTAGACACGCTTCATCCGGTTCCACTGCCAGAGAATCAGGCACATGCCGGCAAGCATGCAGCCGAAGGTCAGACTGCCCTGGACAATATACCAGGGACCCATAACCACATCGATCAGCGGTGTCGGCGCTCCTTCCCGGAAATACATCGACTGATAGAACAAATGATGATAATCGTTAGTCCATACAAGCAGCACAGAGATGAAGGGAATGGCATACAGCGCGGTGACCAGCCCTTTACGGATCAGCCGCTCCAGCCCTACGAAATACATAATCATCAGCAGGCTTGAGGGGGCGATAAAAGGCATCCCAAGGTACTCGACCTTAATCCAGAAGCTGATTTCCGGCATCGTGCTGCCCGACAGCTCCAAGGCGAAGCCAAAGGTATAGATGGCCGATGTGAGGGAACTGAGGATAAAGGCCCGTGTTCCAGCAAAATCGGTTTTTTTATAGTAGGCAAAAAGCGCCAGCAAAGCGCTCAGCACACCGGAGATTGAAACAATAACTATATAATTCGAAATCATGGACCCCATGGTTCAAGCCTCCGTCTGCGGATATATGCTGTGGGCATAGGCAGATTGTCTCCTGTAAATTAAAAATCTAGTGAGATAGTAGCAAATATACATAGTGAAATCCCGTTTGTCAGCGTATACAGCATGAAGATATATACCTACTTTATCGGTAAAAGTCGCAATTTTTAAAAATTTAGAAAGCATATATTTCATAGTATCCTTTAATACCTAGACAAAGTGCCGGAATTTCTCAGAGTCCATTTTACTTTTTGTCTAGTGAGTGCAACCGGAGCAAAGTGTACTATGTTAGTTAATCGAACATGGAAACAGAAAAAACATCGTCTTATACGAAAATGTGTTATGTTAATTAACATACAATAGAAAAATTAAATCCGATCCGGGAATAAAGGGGGAGCTGGGAATGTCATTAGCAGCGGCAAGAATTCCTGAAATACAGCTGCAGAACGTCGAGATGCGTTATCAGACGGACACGGCCGACGTGCTTGCGCTGCATCAGGTAAGCCTGGATATCGCCAAAGGGGAGTTCGTCTCCCTGCTCGGACCGTCCGGCTGCGGCAAAACTACACTGCTCAGACTGATGGCAGATCTGCTGACGCCAACTGGCGGAGATGTTACGGTAGCCGGCAAGAGTGCGCGTGAAGCCCGGCTGGCCCAAAAGTACGGTATCGTGTTCCAGAGTCCGGTGCTTTATGACTGGCGGAAGGTGAGGCATAATATAACGCTTCCCCTGGAGCTGATGGGCGTGAAAAAATCCATCCGTGAGGATAAAGCGCTGGAGCTGCTCGATCTCGTAGGCCTGCAGGGCTTCGCGGACAAGTATCCGTGGCAGCTCAGTGGAGGGATGCAGCAGCGGGTAGCCATCGCCAGAGCGCTGTCCATGGAGCCGGAAATCCTGCTGATGGATGAACCCTTCTCGGCGCTGGACGAATTCACCCGCGAACGTCTGAATGAGGAGCTGCTGGCTGTTTGGAGCAAAGTGCAGAGTACTATCGTCTTCGTAACCCACAGCATTCCAGAGTCGATTTTTCTCTCGGACCGTGTGTTCGTGCTGTCTCCGCATCCGGGCAGGCTGTCCGCCATTGTGGATATTCCGCTGCCGCGTCCGCGCACAGCGGAAATGAGGAACAGCCCGGAATTTTTTGAACTGGTCGCCCGAATCCGCGACAGCTTCGAAGGGGTGTAGGGATGAAGAACCGTACGTTTATGCGGGAACGCGTGCTGCCGCTGTTCGTCTGGATCTTCGGCCTGCTGGCAGTCTGGGAGGCAGTCTCCTGGTGGCTGCTGCATATAGCGAAAACACCGCTGGCCCAGTCTAAGCTGCCTTATGTCCATGAAGTAGCGGCAGCCTTATGGAAATACAGCAGTACGCTGCTCAAGGAGGGCGGGGCGACCTTCGGCAATGCCGGCGCCGGATTTCTGATCGGCGCTGCGGCCGGAGTGCTTCTGGCCGTGCTGATGAGCCTGTCGAAGACGGTTGAACAGCTCGCCTTCCCGTATGCGGTGGCCTCGCAGATGATTCCGATTCTGGGGCTGGCGCCGATTATCTACGGCATTGTCCGGGATGAGCAGGCGTCGCGGATTATCATTTCCGGGTACATTACCTTTTTCCCGGTCGCTCTGAATATGCTCCGCGGGCTGCGCAGTGTCGATCTCCCGGCAGTGGAGCTGATGCGCTCTCTTGCAGCGAAGCCTTGGGCTTTATATTGGAAGCTGCGCTTTCCGGCAGCGCTGCCGGGCCTCTTCAGCGGACTCAAGATCGCGGCACCGCTCGCGGTGACCGGTGCGATTCTCGTAGAGCTTATGGGCGCACGGCATGGCATCGGCGTCATTATGCTGCGCAATCTCTATTACGGTCCTTCCCATACGTATATGTTCTGGTCAACCGTGCTTGTCGGCGCCTTGCTCGGAATAGCCAGCTATTGGCTGATGAGCCTGGTGGAACGCCTGGCAGCGCCATGGCAGCCGGAATTCCGTCCGAAAGGGGGCAGCCGCTGATGGAGAGCAACACTACTGTGCGGGATACACCCTTCATGGCCTCAACGGGCAAAGAAGTCACATCTACATCCTTTACGTCAACTAACAACGGAAAATCATCGGTTAATGGCGGGAAGGAAAACCCCCGGTGGCCGTTCAGGCGGCTGAACCCCGGTGTGATTCTGCCCCTGCTCGCCGGTGTACTGTTTCTCTTCCTATGGGAGCTTCAGGTTTTTCACAAGCTTTTGGAGCTCAAAAAGTACCAGCTTCCTCTGCCCTCGGCCATCGCGGAGGCGATGCGGGATAACTTCAGCCTGCTGCTGTCTTATACCGGATATACACTGGCCGAGGCGGTCGTGGGGATGCTGATTGGTTCAGCCTGCGGCTTCCTGATCGCCCTGGCGGCAACCGCCTGGCCCCGGTGGGGCGGAGGCAGCCTTACCCTCGTGGCTGCGCTGAATGCCGTGCCGATTGTGGCGCTCGCCCCCATTATGAATCTGTGGTTCGGGGACGGCATCGGGTCCCGCGCCGCCATAGTGGCAGCGGCCACAATGGCCGCGATGGCGATTAATGCCTACAAGGGCATGACGGCGGTTGATCCGCTGGCTCTGGATCTGATGCATTCGTACGCAGCCGGCAAGCCGGCCGTATTCCGTTACCTGCGCATTCAGAACAGTCTGCCATACGTGTTCACTGCGCTCAAGATCAATACCACGGCGAGTATGATCGGAGCCATAGTGGGGGAGTTTTTTTTCTCCTCACGGGGGCTCGGCTACCTGCTATCCAACTCGATCAAGGTGGCCAAAATGCCGCTCGGCTGGTCCTGCATCGTACTAGCGGCCATCGCCGGGGTCATCTTTTATCTGATGGTGGAGCGGCTGGAGAAGGTGTTTATCAAATGGCATTCCTCCCGGCGGGCCTGACCCCCTGCATCCGTTACATCCGGCCCTGTGCCGAAGGGAAAAGAGAACCCTCCCCAGGCCGTATGCATAGAGTCTCATGTTTGGTTGCCATGCTGTGTTTTTTTCGAAATGAAAACTCATTCGGGTAGGGGGAATTGTATTGATGATCGGGAGAAAAGGCAAGTTTCGCGGCGGGCTGCTGGCGGCTGCGCTAATCATGATGTTTTCTTCGCTGGCAGGCTGCGGGGGCAACAATAATAATGCAGCTCCAGCGGCTGAGGAGGCGGCTGGGGCAGAGGCTTCCGCTTCTCCGGCAGCGGCGGAACCGGCTGCAGATCCGGTAACCGTCAAGCTGCAGCTCAAATGGGTGCCGCAGGCCCAGTTCGCCGGATACTTCCTGGCGCAGGATAAAGGCTATTATGCCGAAGAAGGGCTGAAGGTGGAGATTCTGCCCGGCGGTCCGGATATTGTGCCGGAGCAGCAGGTTGCGGGCGGGTCGGCGGATATCGGCGTGGACTGGGTAGCAAGTCTTTTGACCAGCCAGGAGCAGGAGATGCCGCTGGTGCAGATCGCGCAAATCTTCCAGAAAAGCGGACTGGTGCTGGTCTCCAAGAAGGATGCGGGAATTGCCGGACCGGCCGGCCTGAAGGGCAAGAAGGTCGGCAACTGGATGGGCGGCAACGAGTTTGAAATTCTGGCACTCTTCGATAAATACAAACTGGATTCGAACAAGGATCTGAACTTCACCAAGCAGGGCTTCACAATGGACCAGTTCCTTGGCGGCGAGATCGATGCGGCATCGGCTATGACATATAACGAATACCAGGTCATCCTGGAATCCGGCGTCAAGGCGGAGGATCTGAACGTAATCGATATGAACGATGAAGGGGTGGCGATGCTGGAAGACAACCTGTTCGCCAACAAGGAATGGCTTGAAGCCAATAAGGAAACGGCGGCCAAGTTCGTCCGCGCTTCCCTGAAGGGCTGGAAGGATGCGATCGCCGATCCGGAGGCGGCGGTGGACAGCGTGATGAAGCTGGCAGAAGAAGGCAGCACCACCCGTGAGCATCAGCTGACGATGATGACTGAGGTTGCCAAGCTGATCCAGCCGGAGGGCTTCGATGCATCCAGGTTGGGCTATACCGATGCGGCGGCGTTCCAGCAGACCGCAGACATTGCACTGAAGTTCGGCGTCATCAAGACGGCATCCAAGACGGATGAAGCCTACACGAACGAAATTGTGGAGATGGCGGCCAAGTAACGATGGGTCAACCGATGATTCATATTCCTTATAGATGACCGCCGGAATGGGCGGTCATCTATTATAATCAACAGCCCTGGACAGAAAAGAGGTGCAGATGATGTCACTGCTTGTGAAGCAAACGGAGAAAGTGAAGAACTACGTGAACGGCGTGTGGGTGGACTCCTCCTCGGGACAGCAGGAGGAAGTGTTCAATCCGGCAACCGGAGAGGTCATTGCTTATGTGCCCATTTCCAGCCGGGATGAGCTGAACGATGCGGTAAAAGCGGCGGCTGAGGCGTACCGGTCCTGGAAAAAGGTTGCCGTTCCGCGCCGCGCCCGCTATTTCTTCCAGTACCAGCAGCTGCTGGCGCAGCATAGGAACGAGCTGGCCGGACTGATCACTCTGGAGAACGGCAAAAGCCTGGAGGAAGCGCTCGGCGAAGTGCAGCGCGGCATTGAATGTGTGGAATTTGCCGCCGGCATTCCCACGCTGATGATGGGCAGCCAGCTGCCGGACATTGCTAGCGGTGTCGAGTCCGGCATGTACCGGTACCCGCTTGGGGTAGTGGGCGGTATTGCGCCGTTCAACTTTCCGATGATGGTGCCCTGCTGGATGTTCCCGCTGGCGGTTGCCTGCGGCAACACCTTTGTCCTGAAGCCCTCCGAGCGCACGCCGCTGCTGATGAACAGGCTGGCGGAGCTGTTCGCGGAAGCGGGATTTCCGCCGGGGGTGCTGAATGTGGTGCACGGGGCACATGAGGTCGTGAACGGGCTGCTTGACCATGAAGAGGTCAAGGCTGTTTCCTTCGTAGGCTCCCAGCCGGTCGCGGAATATGTCTATAAGCGCGGAACATCGTCCGGCAAGCGGGTCCAGGCCCTGGCCGGAGCCAAAAATCATTCGATTGTGCTGCCCGATGCCGATCTCGGCAGCGCGGTTAAAAACATCATTTCCGCCGCCTTCGGCTCTGCGGGCGAGCGCTGCATGGCCTGCTCTGTGGTGGTTGCCCATGAGGCTGTAGCCGATGAACTAGTCCGCCGCCTGGTTGAGGCGGCGGACAGCCTGAAGATCGGCGACGGCAAGGATGAGGGGGTGTTCCTCGGCCCGGTGATCCGCCAGTCGAACAAGGAGCGTACGGCCGCTTATATCGAAACGGGAATTCAGGAGCAGGCGGAGCTGGTGCGGGACGGCAGATTGGACAGTGCAGCAGGCGGAGCGGGTTATTTTCTCGGACCGACGCTTTTCGACCATGTGAAGCCGGGGATGACCATCTGGCGGGAGGAGATATTTGCGCCGCTGCTGGCGGTGGTGCGGGTCAAGGATCTGGCCGAGGCGATTGCCGTGACGAATCAGTCTCCTTTTGCCAACGGGGCCTGCATCTATACGGACAGCGCCAAGGCGATCCGGGAGTTCCGGGAAGAGATTGATGCGGGGATGCTGGGGATCAACCTGGGTGTGCCTGCGCCGATGGCGTTTTTCCCTTTTTCGGGCTACAAGAAATCCTTTTATGGGGATCTGCATGCGAACGGCAGGGACGGCGTCGAGTTCTATACCCGCAAGAAGATGGTTACCGCGCGTTATTAACTATTTAAGATATTGAGAGGAGAGAGTGCCATGCAGAGCCTGGGGAACGAAAGCGGGCTGGCCGTCCAGAAGGATCAGCAGTATTTATGGCATAACATTACACCCTACAGTGAGAAAAATCCGCCGATGATCGCCGCAGCGGCAAGCGGGTCATGGGTGACGGATATTGACGGGAACAAGTTTCTGGACGGCATGTCCGGCCTGTGGTGTGTGAATGTCGGCTATGGACGCAAGGAGCTGGCGGAGGCGGCTTATCATCAGCTTCTTAGCCTGCCGTATTTCCCGCTTACACAGAGCCATATGCCAGCGATCGCCCTGGCTGAGAAGCTGAACACATGGCTGGAAGGAGATTATGTCATTTTCTTCTCCAACAGCGGTTCAGAAGCCAACGAAGCCGCCTTCAAAATAGCCCGCCAGTACCAGCAGCAGACCGGCCAGCATTACCGTCATAAATTTATCGCCCGTTACCGGGGATATCATGGCAGCTCGCTTGGCGCACTCTCGGCTACCGGCCAGGCCCAGCGCAAATATAAATATGAGCCGCTTGGCGGCGGGTTTTTGCATGTGGCCCCGCCGGACAGCTACCGCCGTCCAGCCGGCATGACCGTGGAGGAATTCAACCTTCAGAGTGCGCAGGCGATAGAGGATACGATGATCTGGGAAGGCGTGGAGACGGTGGCGGCGGTCATTATGGAGCCGGTGATTACCGGCGGCGGTGTCATTGTGCCGCATCAGGTCTATCTGGACCGGGTGCAGGAGATTTGCCGCAAGCATGGCGTGCTGCTGATTATGGATGAGGTCATCTGCGGGTTCGGGCGGTCCGGCTGCAAATTCGGCCATCAGAATTATAGCGTGAAGCCGGATATCATCACCATGGCCAAAGGATTGACCAGCGCCTACCTGCCGCTGTCGGCAACGGCAGTCCGCAAGGATATCTACGATGCCTTCAAGGATAACAGTGACGATTACGGGCATTTCCGCCATGTGAATACTTTCGGCGGCAATCCGGCAGCCTGTGCACTTGCCCTGCGGAATCTGGAAATCCTGGAGCAGGAGAACTTGGTGGAGCGCGCCGGTATCCTCGGCAAGAGGCTGGCGGCGGAGTGGGCCGGACTTCTGGACCATAAGCGGGTGGGGGATATTCGCAGCTTCGGGCTGATCATTGGCATCGAGCTGGTAGCGGATAAGGCCACCAAGCAGCCTGCCGATCTGGCTATCGTTAAAGGTATTATCGCGGAGTGCAAAGCCAAAGGGCTGATCATCGGCAAAAACGGGGACACGGTAGCAGGCTTCAATAATGTGCTCACCATCGCTCCGCCGCTGTCCTCGACCGATGAGGATATCCGGTTTATCATCGATACGGTCAAAACTGTGCTGAACGGGAGCTGGGCAGGGTGAACTTCTCAGGATACAGGAGCTGGTAGGCGCGCAAGGCGACCTGGATGGAGATGCGGTTCTCCGGCAGCATGAAGTCTTCGCCCAGCAGCTCGGTGATTTTGTCCAGCCGGTAGTAGAGCGACTGTCTGACAATGAACAGGTTCCGGGCGGCAATCTGCTTCGAACCGTCATGGTCGAGATAGACGCGCAGGGTCAGCAGCAGCTCGCTTCCTTTGGCGCTATCATGGTCAATTAAGGGACCGAGATAGCTGCGGATGAAGTTCTCCAGCGTTTTGCCGTCATTCAGGCTCAGCAGCAGCTGGAAGACGCCCAGCTCTTCATAGAACAGAATGGACTTCTGATAACAAGAATATAGAGACAGCGCTTGTACGGCTTCCTGGTATGCGGCATAGGCGTGCTTCAGGCCCCGGTGGGACTTGCTGACGCCGATCACGAGCTGCAGGTCCTTCAGCTTCGCGTCGGAGTGGATATGCTGCAGGGCATCGAGCGCCTGCTGCAGCCGGAGCTTGCCGGGCAGCTTGGACCGGATGTCGAGGGCGATGACGGTGAGGCGGTTGTTCTTCAGCGTAATCAGCGGGCGCAGCGAGTACTTCTCGAAGATCGAGCGGAGGATGAGCGACAAATGAAAGGTGATCGATTCCCAATCATTCTCCGAGCTGTTCCATTTTACATCGCGGGAGTTTTCGATTTCGACCAGGCACACACGGTAGGGAAGCTCATTAACCACATTGAAATCAGGCCCGACCAATCCTTTGAGCCGGTTGTCATCCTGGGTCCGGCCGCCGATCAGCTCATCCACCCACAGATTTTCCGAGAACAGCTTGCGTTCCTCCATATACCGCGTGCGCAGCAGCTCCTGAGCAATGGACAGTGACGCGGAATCGAGCAGCAGACAGTCAAACTCCTGCGGCTTATGATTGCAGACCATCAGAATATAAGCCCAGGTCTGATCGAGTGCACCCACCGGCTTCAAGGCAATCGTCTTGTGGCCATAGTCGCGGATATAAGGAGCGGCATCCGGCTGTACACCTTCCATTTCTTCGCCAAAGGCTTCGAAGAAGCTTAGGAGAGGGGCCTGATCTTCAGGCGAAAGTGCCGGGAAGAACAGGGGTTTTCCTTGCGGCTGCATATACACAATTTGTGTGCGGGTGCTTTTGCATAATAATTGCAGCACCTTGATCGTACCTTGAGAGGTCAGTGTCAGGCGGTGGAACTCACGGGAGATACTCTCCAGCTCCTGGAGCATGCGGTGATGGCGGTTGATAATGAGGGAATGCAGATCAAGTGTGATATCTACAAAGCGTACAGTGCGGGGAAAAATAATCAGCGGGAAATCATGCCGGTTGGCCAGATCAATCATTTCCTGGGGAATGCTGCTGAAATAGTCCCCCAGCTCGATGCATAAGCAGGCTGCGTTCTTGTCAATCAGATTCTGCATAAAAGATAAGGAAGAGGGCAGGCCGGCGCTTGCGCCCATGCCGGTGGTCAGAATCATTTCCTCCCCGTGGATCAGGCTTTCAAAGCCCGCGCTCTCCAGCACATGCACCCAGCGGATGGCGCGGTTCAGGCCGGTTCTGCCGCCGATGACTTCCGATTCTGCAAACAGCGGTCTTTTGAGTGCATCACGAATGGTGAAAACAAGCTCCCAATCCATAAACATCCCCCTCGCTTGACATATGATCTTTTCCTGCCTGGTCCGGGCAGTTCTCAGGCTATTCTTACAGGTAAAAAATACACTTTTGAAATTAGACACTCTGTCTAATGTAACGAAAAACGGAATTTACTATAGTTTCAATATAACGTGTAAGGAAAGTTAACCTAAATGGATGGGAAGTGGAATGAGGAATAAGGTTTATTGTTCATTTTACTACATTAATTCTGAGAAGTAAGCAAAATATTAAGGCAATACTCGTAACTGTGTTATGTTATATAACATAAATATGGTGCTAAAGTGGAAGCCATTCATACAGAAGGAGGGATACGGATGGAGCTCACTTCTCCGTTAAACACATTCACGCCCGACATGTTCAGGCGCAATTTTGCCGAGGCCGAGCCTGGCCTTACCCGCAAAGGTGCAATCGAAGAGTCCAACCGCTGCCTGTATTGTTATGATGCGCCCTGCATCAAAGCCTGCCCGACCAGCATTAATATTCCTTCTTTTATCAAGCGCATTGCGACCGGCAATCTGAAGGGTTCGGCACAGACGATCATGGATTCCAATCCGGTGGGCGCCAGCTGCGCGCGGGTCTGTCCAACGGAGGAACTGTGCGAAGGGGCTTGTGTGCTGAATGATGATTCTGCACCCGTCCAGATCGGGCTGCTGCAGCGTTATGCTACCGATTGGGCGATCAGCAGCGGAACCCGGTTATTTAAGCCGGGTCTTCCTAACGGCAGGAGAGTCGCCGTAATCGGCAGCGGTCCCGCCGGCCTGTCAGCAGCCAGGGAGCTGGCGCGTGAGGGTTGTGGTGTGGTGATCTATGAGGCGAAGGAGCTTGCGGGCGGACTGGACACACATGGGATCGTCTCGTTCCGGCTGCCGCAGTCCATCCCGCTGTGGGAAGTGGAGCAGGTCCGGAAGCTGGGGGTAGAGATCCGTACCGGAATGAAGGTGGGCGTGGATGTCTCTGTAGAGGAGCTGAAGGCCGGATATGATGCTATTGTGCTGGCTGCGGGAATGGGGTATGTTCCGCCTCTCGGCATTGAAGGAGAGAAGCTCTCCGGCGTGTATGATGCCATCGAGCTTGTGGAAACCACAAAGACCGGCATTCCGGCATTGGAGCTGATGGGCCGGCGGGTCGCCGTCATCGGGGCAGGCAACACGGCGGTTGATGCGGCCACCTGCTCGGTGCGGCTGGGAGCGGCAAATGTGAAGATGGTGTACCGCCGGACGCCTGCGGAGATGACCGCGTATGATTTTGAATATGAATTCGCCAAGCAGGAGGGTGTGGAATTCAGCTGGCTGACCCTGCCGAAGCGGATCGTCGGGGATGAACTGGGCAATGTGACTGCTCTGGAGTGTGTGCAGATGAAGCTGACCGGGGAGACCGGCAAGGACGGCCGCCTGATACCGGTGCCGGTGGAGGGTTCTGAATTCCTGATGCCGGTAGATGCGGTGGTGGTAGCCATCGGACAGAAACGGCGGGTTGACCTGATTGAAGCGCTGGGGCTTGAGCATGAACGGGGCGTGGTCAAGATTGATGAAGCAACCGGCCGGACCTCCGATCCGCAGATTTATGCAGCCGGGGATATCGTCTTCGGCTCGGGCAAAGGTGAAGCGACGGTAGTCTCCGCTGCCCGGCAGGGCAAGGATGCCGCTTATGCCATTATGCAGCAGATGTCGGGTCTGCAGGATGGTGTGCTTGGCCCTATCCTTCGCTGAATTTTCTTCGTCAGAAGTGCCGCGAAGGAGCGGCATGTATGTCTGCTGTATAAATTGGAGCTGCTGTGCGAATCCAAGGCCGGCTGCTCTTGCCGGTTTTACATGACAGGGAGGTAATATTAATGGCAGATTTGAGTATCGATCTTGCAGGGATCAAGTCACCCAATCCATTCTGGCTGGCCTCGGCGCCGCCTACCAATACCGGCTACCAGGTGCAGCGGGCCTTTGAGGCAGGCTGGGGAGGTGCGGTGTGGAAGACGCTGGGCGATCCGATTATCAATACCTCTTCCCGGTTTGCGGCTGTGCATTTCAACGGGCAGCGTGTAGCCGGCTTCAATAATATCGAGCTGATCACCGACCGCCCGCTGGAGGTCAACCTCAAGGAAATCTATGAAACGAAAAAAAGGTTTCCTAACCATGCCGTGGTCGCCTCTCTGATGGTGGAGCCGAAGCAGGAGAAATGGCATGAAATCGTCAAGCGGGCCGAAGCTGTCGGCGTAGACGGCCTTGAGCTTAACTTCGGCTGTCCGCACGGCATGGCTGAGCGCGGGATGGGCGCGGCCTCCGGGCAGCAGCCCGACCTGGTGGAAGCCCAGACCTATTGGGTCAAGGAAGTGGCGGCTACGCCCGTCATTGTGAAGCTGACGCCGAATATTACGGACATTACGGTTGTGGCCCGCCACGCCGTTAAGGGCGGAGCGGATGCGATCAGCCTGATCAATACGATTAACAGTCTGGCAGGTGTCGACATCCATAGCTGGAACACGATCCCGAATGTGGGCGGCCAAGGGGCGCACGGCGGCTACTGTGGTCCGGCTGTGAAGCCGATTGCCCTCAGCATGGTCGCTGAATGTGCGCGCGACCGCGGGGTGGGCGTGCCGATCTCCGGGATCGGCGGGATCTCCACCTGGCAGGATGTGGTGGAGTTCATGCTGATGGGCTCTACCGGCATTCAGGTCTGCACGGCGGTCATGCACCACGGGTTCCGGATTGTCGGGGAGATGATCGATGGCTTGAACAACTATCTGGATGACAAAGGATTGGCTTCAGTCACGGAGCTGATCGGCAAATCGGTGCCCAAATACTCCAACTGGGGCGATCTGGATCTGAATTACAAAGTGGTGGCACGGATTAATGAGGAGAACTGCATCAACTGCAACAAATGCCATATTGCCTGCGAAGACGCTTCGCATCAATGCATCGATATGCTTACGGATGCCGGCGGCAAGGCCATTCTGCACGTGCGCGAGGAGGATTGTGTAGGCTGCAACCTGTGTTCCATTGTCTGCCCGGCGGACGGGGCGATTGATATGGTGGCTCTGGACAGCGGAGCGGTTCCAATGAGCTGGAATCAGCGGCAAAAGGTCATCAGCAGCCTGAACGGCTCATATTCGGAAGCGGAGGTGGTGTAAGGATGAAGAAGATGATCAAGAATGGCATTATCGTTACCGCAGCGGATACGTATGCAGGAGATGTTCTGATCGAGGACGGGATTATTGCCGGAATCGGCCTGAATCTGGAAGCGCCGGGTGCGGAGATCATCGACGCTTCCGGCTGCTATGTATTCCCGGGCGGCATTGATCCCCATACGCATCTGGATATGCCTTTTGGCGGCACGGTGACCGCCGACGACTTCGAGACTGGAACGGTTGCCGCCGCATATGGCGGGACAACGACAGTCATCGATTTCTGCCTGACCGCCAAAGGCCAGCCGCTGCAGCAGGCCGTGGATACCTGGCATCACAAATCACAGGATAAGGCGGTGATTGATTACAGCTTCCACCTGATGGTCTCGGAGCTGAATGACAAGGTGCTTGGCGAGCTGCCGCAGATTATTGAGAACGAAGGCATCACCTCGCTGAAGGTGTTCATGGCCTACAAGAACACCTTCCAGGCTGACGACGGCGTGCTGTACAAGACGCTGCAGGCCGCCAAGCGGGAAGGCGCTCTGGTGATGGTCCATGCCGAGAACGGCGATGTGATTGAATATCTGGTCGAGCAGGCCTTGGCTGCCGGGAACACCGATCCGATCTACCATGCTTTGACCCGTCCGCCGGAGCTGGAAGGCGAGGCCACCGGCCGGGCTGCTTATCTGACGGAGCTGACCGGTTCCCAGCTGTATGTGGTGCATGTGACCTGTGCGGAAGCCGCCTGGAAGATCGCAGAAGCGCGCCGGAAAGGGCTGCGTGTCTACGGCGAGACCTGTCCGCAGTATCTGGTACTCGATCAGACGGCGCTGGAGAAGCCGGACTTCGAAGGTGCCAAATATGTCTGGTCCCCGCCGCTGCGCGAAGAGTGGAACCAGGCGGTGCTGTGGGATGCGCTCTGGAGCGGCGCGCTGCAGACAATCGGCTCTGACCAGTGTTCCTTTAACTTCAAGGGACAGAAGGACCTTGGGCTGGGCGATTTCTCGAAGATTCCGAACGGCGGACCGACCATTGAAGACCGGTTCAGTGTGCTCTACTCCGAAGGCGTGCAGAAAGGCCGCATTTCCCTAAATAAATTTGTTGATATTATTTCCACATCGAGCGCCAAGCTGTTTGGGCTTTTTCCTCAGAAAGGCACCATTGCGGTAGGCAGTGATGCAGATATCGTGATTTTCGATCCATCCGTCGAACGAACCCTTTCTGCTGAAACCCATCATATGAACGTAGACTACAATCCCTTCGAAGGCATGGAGGTTAAAGGCGAGCCGGTCTCCGTGCTCAGCCGGGGGAAATTTGTCATTCGCGACAAGCAGTTTGTCGGCCAAGCGGGGTCCGGGAAATATCTGCACCGCAAACGGTTCGAAGCGGAAGCCCCGCATCCCTTGCAAGCCAAAGCAAGCGGAGGGGTGGTCTGAATGTCTGCATATGCCGAGTTCGACAAGGAACGGAAAGAAATTGACGCTTTGCTGCGGCAGGGCTACGTCGTCACGGGTATCCATGAGGACCTGAATGGAGCGAGAGTGAAATTCGCCAACAGCAAACCGGGTGTGAGTCCTGCAGAGCTGCTGCTGCTGACTGCAGATAGCCGCAAGTATGTGACTACGTTGGTTTTTGCCGCCGGAGTGAGGCCAGCCGCTCCAATAGAAACACATATATAAGCTGTCATAAGCTTTAAGGGGCTGTGATCCTAGGATTACGGCTTTTTTCCATGGCATTTGCTGTGAGGAATAGGATTGACAGCTATTCAAAGCTGGTCTATATTAATCCCATGCATTTAATCGGAATTTAATGTTTGGTCGACCAGAACGCTGGAGATCAAGTCCAAACCGTCTTTTGTGCGGTACAGGCTTGATCTTTTTTTATATAAAAATTACAGGTTTTAGCTGAAATGAAAGAAGGGGATTCCTATGATTGCTGTTAAGCATTTGCACAAAAGCTACGCTACCCGCTTAGGCAGGGTTTCCGCTCTGGAGGATATTAATCTGCAGATTGCTAAAGGGGAGATTTTTGGCATCATTGGCGCAAGTGGGGCCGGCAAATCAACACTTATCCGCTGCCTTAACCGTCTGGAGCAGCCGGACTCCGGCAGTATTGAGATAGGCGGCGTGCCGATCACAGAGCTGGGCGGCAGGGAGCTGCGGCTTGCGCGCCGCCGGATCGGGATGATTTTTCAGCAGTTCAATCTGCTGGATGCCAAGACGGTATACGGTAATGTAGCGTTTCCGCTGAGAGTTGCAGGCTGCTCTAAACAGTATGAGAAGGAGCGTGTTGTCGAGATTCTGGAACTGGTGGGCTTGAGCGGCAAAGCGAATGTCTACCCGTCGCAGCTCAGCGGCGGCCAGAAGCAGCGGGTGGGAATTGCCCGGGCGCTTGCCGCAGAGCCGGATGTGCTGCTCTCCGATGAAGCCACATCAGCCCTTGACCCCCAGACCACCTACTCGATTCTGGAGCTGCTGGAGGACATTAACCGGAAGCTGAATCTGACGATCGTGCTGATCACGCATGAAATGGATGTGCTGCGGCATATTTGCCGCAACGCGGCTGTCATCGAAGGCGGGCGGATTGTGGAGAACGGCCCGGTAGAGCAGCTCTTCTACCGTCCGGAGAGCGAGACGGCCAAGCAGTTTGTGAATATTTTTAACTACTACAAGGATGGAAACAAAGCGGAAAAGGCGGTCATTACACGATGAAGGAGGATATGGTGGAACTGCTCTGGGGCGGACTGAAGCAGACGCTGTATATGGTAGCGTGGTCTTCCGTATTTGCGCTTATTCTGGGGGCGCTGCTGGGCGTTACTTTGGTGGTGACCGAGAGAGGAGGTGTGCTCCCGGCTCCCCGGGTGAACCGGTTGATTAGCACAGCTATCAACGGGGTGCGCTCCATTCCGTTTATCATTCTGATTGTGCTGCTGCTGCCGCTTGCGCGGCTGATTGTAGGTACCTCGCTTGGGCCGACGGCAGCAATTGTATCCCTCTCCATCGGAGCGGCCCCGTTTCTGGGCAGAATCATTGAAAGCTCGCTGCGGGAAGTGGAGCCGGGGAAGATCGAGGCAGCCAAGTCTGTCGGCGCACATCCGCTCACTATTATCGCTCAAGTCATTATTCCGGAAGCGCTGCCTGCGCTGGTGCGCGGAGTGACGATCGCGGTGATCTCCATTACTGAATTCACTGCAGTAGCCGGAGCGATCGGAGCCGGAGGACTCGGCAGCCTGGCGATCCGTTTCGGCTATCAGCGGTTCCGCACCGATATTCTTCTGGGCACTGTACTGCTGATCATTTTGATTGTGCAGATTCTGCAATGGAGCGGGGATTATATTGCCGGGTCAATCGACAGGAAGCGCTTTAAAAGCGAATAATTGATAAATTTATTGTCAGGGAGGCAGGGATGAGGGTGAAAAAACAAGGGAGTATATTGGTGGTATTGGCGGTTGTTCTGGCAGGGGTGCTGGCAGGCTGCAGTGCCGGCAAGGGGAATAATGGGGAGAAGGGCGCAGCTGAAGGTTCTGCGGCTGGCGGGAATGCAGGCAAGGAAATCACACTTAAAGTGGGTGCTGCTCCAGTGCCGCATGCGGAGATTCTGGAGTTCATCAAACCGAAGCTGAAAGAGGAAGGGATCAACCTGGAGGTTGTCACGCTGGATGATGAGGGCCAGTTGAATCCGGCTTTGCAGGAGAAGCAGATTGATGCCAACTATTTTCAGCACGTGCCTTATCTGGACTCTATTCAAGGGGAGAAGGGCTATGATTTTGCCGTAACGGCCAAGGTCCATGTGGAGCCGATAGGCTTTTATTCCGAAAAGCTGAAATCCAAGGAAGAACTCCCGGACGGGGCCAAAATCGGGATTCCCAACAATCCGTCCAATGAATACAGAGCGCTTATACTGCTGCAGCAGCAGGGGCTGCTCAAGCTGAAGGATGGACTGGCCACCTATGAGGCAACGCCCAAGGATATCGCCGAGAACCCGCATAAGTTCGAATTCGTTGAGGCGGATGCCGCCACACTGCCGCGTGCGCTTCCTGATCTGGATGGGGCGGTCATCAATACGAATGTAGTGCTTGAATCGGGAATTGATCCGAAATCGGCGCTGTTCCGTGAGGATGCCAATTCCCCCTATGCCAATGTGGTCGTTGTGCGCAGCGGGGATGAGAACCGGGAAGAGATCAAGAAGCTGGACGAGGCGCTGACCAGTCCGGATGTCAAAACATTCATTGAGGACAAATACGGCGTAGCTGTAGTTCCGGCATTTTGAAGCGTTGAACCGGGGCGTCAGCGACCAATCCCATACTTAACAAACAGACTGCCTGATCAGGTGTGGAATATGGCCTGAAGCGCAGTCTGTTGTTTTGCCCGGGAATCGTTTGAACGGCAGCCGCCGACAGGCACAAAGCTACAGCCGCCTCCGCTTTATATACTCCTGCCGCAGAATGGACATAATCATCAGAGATTCAAAGGAATCGTCCGTTCTAATGCAGTCACGAAGCGTTCCTTCTGCAGTAAAGCCTGCACGTACATAGACATGGTGCGCTCTGGTGTTATAATCCTTCACGTCAAGCCACAACCGGTGGGCCGGCGTTTGGGTAAAGACCCAGTGCATCAGGAGTGCGAGCGTGCTTTTCCCATAACCCCGGCCCTTGGACTGAACGACAATCCGCTTGATACATATGCTGAGGTTAGGGTCGAGGAGCCCCGTTAAAATCACGTATCCCGCAGGTTCCCCCGTTTTCTCCCGGATGATCAGATGCAGAATGTCACTGTCTTCCAGGGCGGCCGTATGCTGCTCTATGCTCCATTGTCCGATGAACCGGCGGTTTGGCTCGCTTCCCTCCGCATGCATGACAAATTCCAGATCTTTTATAGTTGTTTTACGCAAATCGACAATCTCTGTCTGCAGCAGCATGGAATCCTCCTATCATTGTTAGTTTACAATGATAGTAAAGGATAATAAGGAGATTGCCAACACAAAGAGGCTCTTACGTCCGAAAAGTATTGTATAATTGAGGCTCAGTGCCTGCAATTTTAACTTATGGATGAGGAGAGCGGATTTCCTATGTTTTTTTTAGATAGTATGTCATGGCTGACGGAGGAGCGTCTTCTACAGCTGCTGGAGCAATACCGCTCACTGGGTCCTTTGCCCGGAATCGGGCTGACTTTCATGAAATCCTTCGTGCCGCCGCTGCCGACGATTGCGATAGTAGGGCTTAACGGGGCGGTGTACGGGCTGTGGCTTGGTTTTTTGTATTCCTGGCTCGGGCTGGTTGCGGGGTGTGTGACCACGTTCCTGATTATCCGCCAAATCGCCTCGCACCCTTACTTGCGCAAGTGGGCGCTGCGCCCCAAAGTGGCGAGAGGTATGCAGTGGGTCCGCAATAGCGGCTTTAGTTATGTTTTTCTGCTTAGCCTGTTCCCGGTTGGACCCTTTGTTGTAATCAATATGGCTGCCGGGCTTGCGCAAATGCGGCTGCGCTCGTATCTGCTTGCACTGTGTGCGGGCAAAGCGATCATGGTGTTTGCGGTTTCCTATATTGGTAATGATATGAACCGGTTCACCCGCCATCCTGGAGAAATCATCTATGTGCTGCTCTTTATCGGGGGTTCACTCTGGGGGGTTAAGGCCATTGAGGCCCGGTTCACCCGGGCCGCGCAGGCGCGGGAGAAGCAGCCTCCGGCAGGCGAATCGCTACAACGTAAATAATCCGCTGACAGCAGCCTTATTTCCGGCTGCATCGGCCGGGTGCACCCAGCTGTTCGTACTGCGGTTATAACGGTAATCCTGTCTCCACACACTGATGTGGCGGACGATGCTGTGGACGGCGTGGATCATGAACTCGACCTCATCGTCGGTCATGATGGGGTGCAGCGAAAGGCGGACCCACCCGGGCTTGAGGGACTGGTCACCGGCATGAATGGCCTGGATAAATTCCCGGGAGAGCTCCCGGTCCAGTCCCAGCAGATGATGGCCGTAAGGTCCTGCGCAGGAGCAGCCGCCGCGCGCCTGAATGCCAAACCGGTCATTGAGCAGCCTGACCACGAGATTATAATGAATATCTTCAAGGTTGAAAGATACAATGCCATGACGCCTGGTGTGTTCACCAGCAAGTATCGTGCAGCCTGGAATGGAGTGAAGCCCGGTGAGCAGCCTGCCGCACAGCTGCTGATCTCTGGCAAGCATGAATCCGCCGTCCCCGTTCATCGCCTCCTTCAGCTTGAGGCACAGCGCTGTGCGGAAGGCCTGCAGAAATCCGGGAGTCCCGCTGTCCTCGCGTACTTCGACTGAATGAATATACCGGCGTCCGCCCCAGGCATCGACCCAGACCACAGTTCCACCGCCCGGCTCATCCGGCAATTGGCCTCTGCTGAGGCCGGAATCGAAGATCAGCACTCCCCCTGTGCCGGGGCCGCCGAGGAATTTATGCGGTGAGAAAAAGATAGCATCCAGCTTCTCCAGCGGATCTGCCGGATGCATGTTGATGGATACATACGGGGCGCAGGCGGCAAAATCCACAAAGCAAACCCCGCCGTGGCGGTGCATGGCGGCAGCGAGCCTGTGATAGGGGGTATGGATGCCTGTAACATTGGAGCAGGCCGTGAAGGAACCGATTTTGAAACGGCGGTTCCGGTAGAGCATCAGCAGGCGCTCCAGCTCCTTAAGGTCAGCAGTTCCGTCCGCTCCGGCAGGGACGGTGACTACATCGCCGATGCCTTCCTGCCAGGGCAGCAGATTGGAGTGATGCTCCATGTGGCTGACAAAAATAACCGGACGTTCCTCCGGGACGCATAGATAATCCTCCTGCAGCCATTCGGGAAGCTTCAGGCCCATCAGCCGCTGCAGCTTGTTGATTGCGCCGGTAGTGCCGTTTCCGCAGAAGAGCAGGGCATCATCCGGCCCGGCGTTCACATGGTCCCTGATAATCTTCCGCGCTTCGTTATAGGCGAGGGTCATGGTCAGACCGGTTGTGTTCGATTCTGTATGCGGATTGCTGACATAAGGCCCGAAGCTCTCCTGGATTTTGCGTTCAAGGGGTTCATACAGCCTCCCGCTGGCTGTCCAGTCGGCATACAGCAGCGGCTGACGGCCATAGGGAGTGGAGATCACATGCCGCCCCCCAATAGTATGCTCGCGAAAAGCTGCGAAATGCTCCAGCAGTGAAACGGGCTCCTCTGCCGTAGAAGCGCGGTTGATACTCAGCACGGGTAATCCCTCCAGCCAGTAGTTACTTTAAAATATATGGATAAATGGGTTCAAGTCATCAATCATCCTTATATTTTTGCCGAAACAGATACCGTCCTTTGATGGACGGCGAAGCTGTTTCTCCTTATGGCCCAGTATATGCCCGCCGGAGGGAATAGGTTAAAGCCCAGAAGCGGTTATTCGCACGGGCTAGATGAACAGCTGCATATCGCTTTCCAGTGCGTCCTTCAGATAGGCGGCGGCATCAATAATCTCGACCTCGGGCAGGAGTTCCTCCGGCTTGAAGCCCATGATGTCGACGGAGAGCTTGCAGGCGTAGAACTTGATGTTCTTTTTGCGGGCCCCCTTCAAAAAATGAATCAGCTTCGGCGCTCCTTGATCTTCGATCATCTCCTCCAGCATCAGCTTCCCGAGGCCGCTGAAATTCATCCGCGAGAGCGGCAGCTGCTCCGGTCCCTTCGGTGTAATGACGTCCATCAGCTTTTCATAGATCGTTTTGTCCTCCAATGTCATTTTGTCCGGATCACGGACAAGGAATAAACCCCAGAACGAGAAGAACATCGTGACCTCCACGTCGATATCCCGGGCGGTATTGGCCAGAATCAGCGCAGCCATCGCCTTGTCATACTCCCCGCTGAACATCAGCAGATTCATTCGTTTACCCATCTTACTTATCCCTCCATTGAAACCCAGAATGTCATTAGTATGGTTGTGGAGGGAAGAAGTATGCTTCCGGTCACAGGATATCCGCACATAAGAGGTGATGTGGCGGGAGGCGAGGGGTGAGGGGGAGTGGTCAAGTGGCGAAGAGGTGGAAGAGTGAAGTTTCGAGGGGACAAAAGGGCGAAAAAACTAAAGGCCAGCCAGTTGGCCTCAGTTTGCGGGGATGCTAGTTGTGTTAATTGGCGTATTCGTTGATCAAGTTCAGCGCATCTGTTGTATTTTGTACAGCAGATTACGGCTCCAAACGCCAGTTTTGGCAATTCTAATGTATTTTGGAGACAATTTCATAATTCAAAACCCTTGCTAGGATTGGTTTTTTTGAGCATAGAAAAGGGAGTACCTCCCCAAATCTCGAAGATATAGGTGACCAAACCAACATCCGAGAATGAAAAGAGGTAATCCCCATGTATTCTATTCGGCAAGAAGAGCTGTTTTCCTTTGAGGATTTGTTGCTGATGCGACCGGAAGATAAATACAGTCAGATCTTTGAACACTTAAATCTCGCTCCGGTCTTGCACGCGCTTGGAAAAAAGAACAACCGTGGGCGGCCGGAAGAACTAAACGTACCCGCGATGATCTACTCGCTGCTCATCGCAAAAATGGAGGGCATCGAGTTTGTATCCGCGTTGGTCCGGCGACTTCGATTCAGCGAGGAATTTCGGGTGCAGTGCCGGTTCACCGGTTCCAACCGCATCCCGAGCGAAGCCTCGTACTCCCGTTTGATTCATGTGCTTGAGCAAACGGGCATGCTCGAGGACCTTCAGGATACTCTGGTGCTGTCCGCCCTGGAGGAAGAGYTCGTTACGGGTATGCATCTCGCTTTGGATTCCTCTATCGTTGAGGCTTGGGATAGCCTATTTAGCGAAGCTGCATCCAAACGCCGCGCGGCCCGCCGTGCTAAAAAGCCAAGTGATGCTCCGGTGGCTCAGCAGCTGCAGCTAGAACTCACCGAGCCCGAGTCCGAGCCTGTGGACGAGCGGCCCAAAAAACCCGTCTACCCGCCTGGACGTCCTTCTGCTGAAGAAAAGGAACGTCGGCGCAAGGAACGGGAAGCTTATGAAGAGAGCCTAGGACCGTTTGAGAAAACCATTGAACAGATGCTGCCCTACACGTACGATGAATTGCTTGCAGCATTACCCCGGCATGCCGCGCGTTGTGACAAGAAAAATGCGAAAGGTAGACTTACCAGTTATTACGGGTTCAAGGCAAATCTGCTGGTCGATGCGGACTGTCAGTATATTCTTAGTGGCTTATGGAGTTCGGCGAATTTGAATGACCAGCGCATGGCGGTTATCCTTCTCAAAGGCCTGCTCCTGAAGTTTCCTAGGTTAAACGTAAAGCATGTCTTGGGAGACAAAGGGTACGACAGCGCAGCCATCTACCAGTTGATTCATTCGTTAGGCGCCTATCCTACGATTCCAATGATTCACCACAAAGAGCCGCCCAAGGGAATGAACTCGGACTACAATCCCGTATGCTCACAGGGGCATACCTACCGCTACGACAGTTTTGATGCCAAGTACGAAACGCTGAAGTATACCCAGCCGAGCCAGTGCAAAGACTGTCCACTTTCCGGTTCCGGCTGCCAAAAGGTGTTTAAAATCCGCATACAAACGGATTTACGCAAGCACACCTATCCCGCAAGAGGTAGCGAGAGCTTTACAGAGCTGTACAAGAAGCGTACGGCAGTGGAGCGAGTTTTTGCATATCTTAAAGAGTATTTTGGCATGAAACGTACGCGTCACCGCGGCGTCCGGGCAAGAGTTGATTTCCAGCTCAGTACACTAGCTTACAATCTCAGCAAGTTTGCGCTAGACAAGTTAAACCAGCGGTTACGCAACTCCCAGCAAGTGGCCTGATTTTTTAAAAAATGACCTTAGATTTTGACCGAGTCTTGCTATTCAGCAAACTGAATTATGAAATTGACTCTTTTGTGCAGCAGATTTTCGATTTTCTGCTGCACAGAATACAATTGAAATGAACTGGCCTCCATTACAGGAATACCGGGAGAGCCTAAAAATAGGATTGGCCTCCCTCGCCTGCAATACCAGCCTTTCGGGGGATATGCTCAGAAAAAAAGCCGGCTGTAATTCAAGCTGCCGCTGCCGGAGCGGAAAGAGCCGGGCGTCTGTCCCGTCAGTTTTTGGAAGACCTTAATGAAATAGCTGCCGCTGGAATACCCGACCTGGGATGCAATGGCTTCGATGCTCAAGTCAGTGGCAGTCAGGAGTTCTATAGCACGTTCAATTCGGGTCCGGTTCAGGTATTCATTTGGGGTCAGGCCAACGTATTTGCTGAAAGTGCGCAGGAGGTGGAATTTGGAAAGTCCCATTTGCTCGGCAAGCTGTTCCTGGCCGATCATGGAACTGTACCGCTCTTCGATGAATTGGACGGAATCCCTTACTGCCGTTGGCCATTCCGCTGCGTCCCTTGGTCCGCTGGAGGAGAGCCTCCCCAGTTCCATCATGAACTGGTGCAGCAGGGAGGAGGCAATGTAGGGATCGGAAATTCTGCCCGAATATGCTTCATGGACAATATCGCGCAGGATACGGATCGGTCTGCTGCCGGGTACAATGGCTGGAGCAGCCCCAAGCTTGGCTTTGATGTCCTCCCACAGAGGGAGCAGCGGCTGCGGCCGGAAGAGCAGGAAATAAAATTCCCACGGCACTGCATCGCCGGGATGATAATAGCGGTGGTTGCCGGGGATCTCGGCCAGAAATGCCCGCCCGGTGCCGATGCGGAACGTCTCCTGCTCCGTTTCGAATATTCCGCTGCCTTCTGCTGTGTACTGAAACAGCAGCAGAGGCCCATCAGTACGGTCCATGCCATTCCAGTGATAGGAAGCATCCGTCACAACTTCATGTCCGACCGCGAAAAGGTTGCAGAGCGGCAGGTGGTCCGGCTCGCTGAAACGGAAGCCATAGACCCCGTGGCTGCTTGGGTTGTTCACAGAATCCCTCCTTGCAGATTTCCTTTATAGTATCAAAAAAGCCCCTACAGGGGGAGCTTATCTAAAAATATGGCTGTGTTAAAACTTTGTTGTTGATATTTGATATGCATGAACTAATGTTCTGTAATTAGGGTAATGTCACTGTTCGGACGTATCCGAAAACCACATTTCACATTTCACATTTTACATTTCACTATACTGTGACTTATCTTTATTATCATGAACTGTGAATATGAAGGTGATCAGGTAATAAATTTGTACACATAAGGAGATAAAAATATGGAAAAAAACAAACTACTAAGAATGGACAATGTTGGCATCGTTGTGGAATCCCTTGATGACGCAATCGCTTTCTTCGAGGAGATTGGCTTGAAGCTCGAAGGGCGGGCTACTGTCGAAGGTGAATGGGCTGGTCGCGTAACCGGGGTGGGTCAACAGTGTGTAGAGATTGCTATGATGGTTACCCCAGATGGCCACAGCCGGCTTGAACTTTCGCGATTTCTCACCCCGCCTGCTATATCAGATCACCGGACTGCTCCTGTGAATGCCCTCGGTTATCTACGCGTCATGTTCACCGTTGAAGACATTGACGAAATGGTAGCCAGACTCACTAAGCATGGTGCTCAGCTCGTTGGCGAAGTGGTTCAGTACGGGGACTCGTACCGGCTCTGCTACATTCGTGGAGTTGAAGGACTTCTAATCGGTTTGGCAGAACAACTCGGTAATTCGGGTGCATCATAAACACCGCATTTACGCTCCGTGTCTGGGCGACCCCCGGTCCCGTAAACAAGGAACGAGGAAGTAATTGCCGGGACACATTCGCACCGGCTAACCGCATGCGGCCGGCAGCAAGCTGCTTAACTCGGTGGGACTTCGTGATGCATGAAGTTCAAGGGACGGGTACGATAGCTAAATAAGCCGTCTCTTCAACGAGGCGGTTTTCTTATAAAAGTAGGGGGGCAGCAAACTCACCCATAAACGGGTGGGAATCAGCCGGATTCGATCACCTTTTTCCAACTAACACTGGCCAGGAAGCAGGTGAACAGTGCTAGTTGGAAAAAGGGAGCTTATTTCTCCCGGAAATCAACAATTGTGAGATTTAGGTGGAAAAAGGGAACTTAATTGGGCCGCATTCCCTAATAAAGGGCGAAATGTGCTAAATTAGTTACCCTTTTTCCACTAAGCTGCTTAGAACTACCCGCTCGGGCAAATTAGTTATCCTTTTTCCACTTGGAATTGCTGAAGGACAGATAAAGGGTTCCCTTTCCCTAAGGTGTTAACCCTCGAAAATCCTGCACGGAATACAACAAAGTGTGGTTTAAGCAGGCCGAAGGGGCGAACATCTTGTACGTAATACAACAATCTGTGTCTTAAGTACGCTAAACGTACAAAAATCTTGTGAATTGTACAACAATGTGGGCGCGGCTTCACCAAATGGACGAAAATCCTGCATGTTATACAACAAATGCGGACTTCGTAACTTCCAAGACCCTTATTCACCTGCGAGGGTGGTCTTTGTTCTCGTAAAGATCTGCATCAGGATTTAACATCGCCAAAAATATAAGAAAACCGGCTATTCTTTGCCTGTTTCCTGATCTGCCGGGTCTGCGGCCTCAGGACGGCGCAGGTCATAATAGCGGGCGGCCAGCCAAACGCTGCTCGTGAACAGCACAATCAGGCCAAGGATGATGCCAAATCGCCAGTCCCCCGCCTTGAAATTGAGCTGGAGAACCGCAAGCACAAGCGCGACCTGCGTCCAGACTAAGGTTCTCTTGCGGAAAGCAGTAATATTTCCGGCCATATTCGGCATGCTGCGGATTACGCGGTAGGCGATGATTGCCAGAATCAGCGCGAAGGCAAGCGTAGCAATCGATTCCGGTGTTGACAGCGTATTCATTATTCTCAGAATCCTTTCGGCTTAACTTCAAAGCTGCTGCCGTCCCTAAGAGGACGGCGCAGTTTTTATTATACTGGCCCGGAGAGCTTTTACCAAGCGGAAGAACCGGAGGGCTGCAATTCTTCAGGAGGCCAGCTTATGGATGTCTTCGGCAGGCAGCGGCGGAAAGAATAAGAAGCCTTGAATATGCGGACAGTTATGCTTAATCAGGAAATCAAGCTGTTCCTGGGTCTCCACGCCTTCGGCAATCAGATCATACCCGAGCTGCGAGGCGACGTATACGATGGATTTAATAATCGTCTCGTCAATGGAGCTGACGCCGATGCCGGTGATGAAGGTGCGGTCGATTTTGATTTTGTTGACAGGAAAATGTTTCAGGTAATTCAGTGAAGAATACTTGGTGCCAAAGTCGTCGATGGAGACGACGATGCCATGGTCGCGCATCTGCTGCAGCAGCGGATAATGCTCTTCCAGCAGCGCGGTGCTCTCCGTAATTTCGAACTCCAGCATACTGGTCTCCAGTCCATATTGGTCCAGCACCGCAAGCAGGTTCTCGATCAGGTTGCGGTTGTAGAACCAGCTGTTGGAGATATTGATCGAGGTCCGAAGCAGCGGCAGGCCCATCGTTCTCCATTCACAGAGCTGGCGGCAGACCTCACGGAGCACCCAGTCCGTAAGCTGAATCATCAGTCCGGCTTCCTCTACGGCGGTAATGAAGGTGCCTGGGCCGATCAGGCCCTTTTCGGGATGGTTCCAGCGGACAAGCGCCTCCATGCCGATCATTTTACCGGTAACGGCGTTGATCTGCGGCTGGTAGTGAAGCACAAATTCTTCGCGCTCCAGTGCGGAATGCAGATATTTGGCGATCATCGTCTTCTGCTCCAGCTTCTCGCGCAGCCCCCAATCAAAGATGAAGTAATTGGCATCCTCCTGGCTTTTAGCCTGATACATCGACATGTCCGCGAACTTCAGCAGATCATCCTTGTTCAGCGAGTGCTCCGGATACAGCGAGACGCCTATACTGGTCGATAAGCTCAGATGCGCGCCGGAAATCAGCAGCGTTTCCGAGATCAGCCCGCTGATGTGTTCGGCGATAGCCGGGATATGCTCCCGGGCCAGGTTGGAGAATACCATCACGAACTCATCGCCGCCGGTGCGTGCGAACAGCTTGAAGGGCACTTTGCCATTTTTTAGCCGATTGGCAAGTGTCTTGATGACCTGGTCCCCGATGGAGTGTCCCAGTGTATCATTGATTTCCTTGAAACGGTTGAGATCGAAAAAGAACAGTGTGTAGGTCTGGGTCGGCTCTGCCGACTGCAAAAGGCGTTCGAACTCGTCCATAAAATACAGCCGGTTGGGTATTCCCGTCAGGCTGTCGTAATGCGCGAGCTTTTCATAGAGACGCTTGGACACGCGGAGATCACGTGTGCGGATGCTGACCACCCGCTCCAGTTCACGGTTGAAGCGGCTCTGATGCCAGAAAATGTAGAGAATGAAGGCAATGATAAGCAGGATGGCCATATCGATCCAGAGAACGCTGCGCAGCACCTCCCATTTCTTATGCAAAGGCATGGGGATGCCCATCAGCCAGTGCTGATTGTAGACGGTAACCGGAACTATTAACTGCTTGTCTTCCTTATCGGCAGGGGTGCCGAATAGAAAAGTATGGTCTTCTGTTTTCACAAAAATTCGGGTGTCCTTCAGCAAAAGCTGGTCCACAATATTCTCAATCTTCAGTGTTACAGAAACGATGCCTGTAAAGGAATTGTTATGGTAGATGGCTTGTCTGATCACCATGCCGTATTCACCCTGGGCGAGTGTCCGGGGCCCGTCTATTGTAATGCCGCCGGAGCGGATGGTTTCTTGGACCATGCCGGGTGAGGATAGTGCTGAATCCAGCAGCAGGCTTCTGCCCAGAATCGCTGTGTTGCCTGAGAGAGGATATAAGTAACGGATGAGGCCGTCCGGAGCGATCATGATATTCATAACGTTGCTTGAATTATTGTTGTATGCGGTGTGCAGATACTCATTAATCAGATTTGGATCAGCATCAAAGCCGACCGCTTGTATAAAGGAACTGACGCCTTTGACAATCGAGACTCTCTCTTCAATGTTTGAGGTTAGCATGACTGCATGTGAGGACAGATCGGCCTTTTCAGCCCGGTACTCCCGGTCTACTGATAAAGAGTAATAGTAGAATAGAGAAAGCTGAAGAACGACGACAAAGCCGAGGATGATCGTTAAAGGCTTTTTATTAATGAAAGCCATGGAGTGCCTCCGATATCAAAAAAATTCAACATTATTCTTATCATTCATTTCGAAGCGGTTCCCGCCCACAGGAAAATGTCGATATATGTCGTAGATGTCTCTATAGCATGTCATCTTTATCGCCTTTGCGCAAGGGAAAAGCTTACAGTGGTCCTACAAAATTAAAAAAGGATAAACACGTCCCGCCGGAAGGCGGGGTATTTATCCGTTGCAGTTGAAAGCTATTTTTTGAAGATCCCGAGCGGATCCCCGACCGGAAGGAACTGGCGCCCAAAATGAGCGTTGAGCACTGACGCGCCACAGCCGTAAAGAGAAACGATGCCAATGGCCAGTTCTGAGCAGGCAGCCAGCTTATGGAAAAACTCAGCGGCGACTCCAAAGGAATCCATCGTAAGTCCGAGGAACAGGAAATCAATGAGCACAAAAATGACAAGCAGCACCCGGTTTGCTTCTACAGCGCCGAGGGTCATGAAGAGGGTGAAGACCAGATATCCCAGAAAAACAAATCCCAGCTGTTTGGGGTCTACGCCCTCCGCCAAAGCTGTTCCGAATACCCCGAGCTTGATCAGCCAGCTTGCCGCCATGCCGAACCAGAAGAACGCATAAGCGCCGAAGGCAGTCATTCCGAAGGTATTGTTGTGTTTGGCATCCTGAATGGAGGCGAACAATTGGGCAAAGGCTCCGAGAAAAATAGCCCAAGGAATGCAGTAGCTGAGACCTGTTGTAATTTCAAGCTTTTGTGAAGAAGCGACCAGGGTGACGATAGCCAATCCGAACAGGCCGATGGCGCTAGGGTCGGCGGTGACGATTTTGACGGATTGGGTGTTTGGCGATTGCGCTGACATAACAATAAATGCCTCCAATTTTCATAAGTGTTCGCATAGGATAACAGCACCCGGAGCGGGTGCTGTTATCAGCTTGCCTATCATATCATATCGCCTGAACCTTGCCTATAAAGGAACGGTTCATTTTTCGCCCAAAAACGATTTTTTCCGGGATAAAAAGGAGCGGATTTCGCCGGCTCTAACCGGTTTGCTGATGTAGAATCCCTGCAGTTCGTCGCTGCCCAGGCTGCGCAGCATATCGAACTGCTCCTGCAGCTCGATTCCCTCGGACACTACACTCAGCCCGAGATTGTGGCTGAGCTCGATAATGGCTTTGACCAGCACATCACCCTGCGGGTGAGGGGTCATTTCAGAGACGAAGGAGCGGTCGATTTTGATTACATCGACAGGGAACCGCCGCAGATAGCTCAAAGAAGAAAATCCGGTGCCGAAGTCGTCCAGTGAAATGCGGAATCCGTGTGCTCTAAGCTGCTGCAGCGACTCCAATATGCTGTCGCCGTTGACCAGCACGCTCTCCGTAATCTCAAGCTCCAGGCTGGAGGGCGGCAGTTCAAATTCGTGCAGCAGCTTGAGCAGCAGCTCCAGCAGGCCAGGCTGCATCAGCTGCAGTGCTGAAATATTGACCGCAGCGGTAAGAAATAATCCGCTCTCCCGAAACCTCCGCATATCCGCGCAGACTTGCCGCAGCACCCACCCCCCGATACTTACAATGGAGCCGCTGGTCTCCGCGAGCGGAATGAACTCTGCCGGAGATACAGGCCCGTAGATAGGGCTTGTCCAGCGCAAAAGCGCTTCCACCTTATGCACCTGCAGCCGCTCAGCATTGAGAATTGGCTGGTAATGCACTTCAAACTCAGCATTGGCTGCCGCAGAGAGCAGCTGCTGCGACAACACCTTTTTGCGCCGGATGCTCTCTTCCAGGTCCTCGGAATATTGAAAGATATTGTTTCGTCCCGTCCCTTTGACATGGAGCATCGCCAGATCGGCTTGTTTGACCAGATAGTCGGCGTCATCCCCATTCTGGGGATAAATGCTGATGCCAATGCTGGCCGTGCAATAGAAGAGATGCCCCTGGATTTGATGCGGCATGGAGAGAGCGTCCTGAATGTTTGACAGCTGGGCCGAAATAGCGGCGGAATCGGGGATGTCGGAGAGCAGAATGGTGAATTCATCGCCGCCAAGGCGCGACACTACATCATGTGTCCCGACGGCCTGCGTGAGCCGGAAGGCAATTTCTTGGAGCATGGCATCGCCGAAATCATGGCCCAGCGTATCATTGACGGTCTTGAAGTGATCCAGATCGATGAAGACAAGGGCAATCTGCCGGTTGCTGCCCTTGGCTGCGCCAATCGCTGCGTTGAGCTTTGCGAAGAAGAGCGAGCGGTTAGGCAGATGAGTCAGCGGGTCTAGCATGGACTGCTGCTGAAGCTCCTCCTGGGCCTGCTCCAGGGAATCGATCATCCGGTTGAATTCATGCTCCACATCACTGAACTCATCCCTTCCGGTACTGATGATGCGAATGGATAAATCCTTGCTGCTGCCGATAGCCCGGATATTTTTGATTAAGGAAGACATTCTTCCCAGGATGGAGCGGTTCACAAAGAGCATGCTCCCTATGCAGCTCAGTATGGTGACAGTAAAGAAGACTAACCGGAAGCTGTAGACCGATTCCTGCCCGCTCTCATAGATCTGCCGGGACTGCTTCACAGTGAAAACGACGCCGGGGTTGCCAAACAGATCGTTCACAACGGTGTGAACCGACATCATGCTGTCGGAGACCGGACTCATCCAGCGATCCTTCCCGCCGCTCTGTGCCAGCAGTTCTGAGGTGGCTCTGGTGATTTGGATACTGGCGGGGCCGTCCTCCCGGACATGGGTGACTTCCTCCTGCTGAAGCATTCTTCCGGCAACGGCGGTGCCGATCACCGGTTTGTCTGTGCTGCTGCCGGCAACAGGCGTAAGCGTAATCAGCATCGGACCCTGATCGAGAAGCACGATCCCGGTTTGGCTGTCATTTGCACTTGAAAAGGCAGGCAGCCTGCTGTTCATCAGCCTGAACAGAGTATGCAGCTCCGGTGTCAGCGGGGACATGCTCCTGCGGGCAGTATCATATGTCCCGCCATATAGAGGCTGCCCCGATTTGTCCAGCAGAGCCATCATATCCAGATGATTGACTTCAAAGGTTGCTCTATTAAAGATGCTGCGGATAAACCCGTCATCTGCAGCAGGGGGACGATCTGCTGAGCGGCTTGCCGCTACGAACCGGTAGGTTTCGTCCCGGAGCGAATAGTTCAGCATTCCGGTCCTCATATCCAGCAGTTCTTCCTGATAGGAAGTGAGCGCATCGTCCAGACTGTGTTTCAGCGCGGCTTCATCCAGCTTCTCAAAACGGTTCAGCATGATGAGATGCAGAAGCAGGTAGTTGATCCCCAAGGTAACCAGGGCAACAACACAGGTGAAGATGATAATTTTTTTGCGCAGCTTCATGATGCTCCCCTTTTATAAATTTCATATGAATAGGAAATAAGTACCATACTATAGAGTGTACCATGAATAGGGAATATTTTGCAGGGCTTTTCTCCACAATGTGTCGAAATTTGATGTATAATAATTCAATCCCCGATCACCATCGCCACTGCCGGCGCGTAAGCACGCTTTATTTGACAGATAAGGATGTATGCCCGTGAATGTAAAAAGCTTTTTGCAATTTGTCGAGCTGCCGACAAAGGTGGCGAGCATGCTGCCTTTTCTGCTGGGGACATTGTATGCCCTGTACCGGTTCGAGGACTTCTATGTTCTGCGTTTTGCCTTGATGTTCGTGTCCCTGCTGAGCTTTGACATGGCGACAACGGCGATCAACAACTATTATGATTATAAAAAAGCGGCCAAAACCCACGGCTACGGCTATGAAACGCATAATGCCATTGTTCACTACAAGCTGAAGGAGAGTACGGTGGTGGCTGTTATTGCTGTTCTGCTCGCGCTTGCCGTGGGCGGCGGGATTGCGCTTGTTGCCGAGACGGGACTGCTGGTGTTTCTGCTGGGCGGCTTGTCCTTCCTGATCGGCATTCTGTACTCGTTCGGTCCGATACCGATTTCACGGATGCCGCTCGGCGAGCTGTTTTCCGGGCTGTTTATGGGGTTTGTCATCATTTTTATCTCAGCGTATATTCACTCGGACCAGACGGTGGTGACGCTGCTCTTCTCAGAAGGCTGGGCCAGCCTGCATATCCATATCTCTGAGGTGCTGTATCTCTTCTGGTTTTCCGTGCCGGCGATTCTTGGAATTGCCGGAATTATGCTGGCCAACAATATCTGTGACATCGAGGATGACATGGACAACCGGCGGTATACACTGCCCGTGTATATTGGACGGAAGAATGCTTTGCTGCTGTTCAGGCTGCTGTATTATATCTCTTTTGCGGATCTTGCCGTGCTGCTGCTGCTGGGAGTGAACCCTGTACTGGCGGCGCTGCTGCTGTTGATACTGATTCCGCTCCGCCGCAATATCGCCAGCTTTGAGGAGAAGCAGGAGAAGGCGACCACCTTCATTCTGTCCGTCAAAAATTTCATGCTGATGAGCGTGGCCCGGATTGCGGTGCTGGGTGCGGCTATCCTGCTGAAGGTTCTGCTGTGATTGCAGCTTCCATTCATAGAGATATGCCGGATTCTGTGATATTGTTTCAATAGAGACAGCCAGGAAATCTATGACAAGGGAAGGTGTACACCGATGACACAAAAGCTGCGTTGGGGAATTATGGGCTGTGCGCAAATCGCAACCGGCTCGGTTATGCCGGCCATCCAAGAATCGGAGACGGGAATCATTCAGGCGGTGGCGAGCCGGGGGCTGGACAAGAGCAGCGCTGTCGCGGAGGAATTCGGCGTGGCGCAGGCCTACGGCAGCTATGAAGAGCTGCTGGCTGATCCGGAAGTTGATGCGGTATATATTCCGCTTCCGAACCATCTGCACCGGGAATGGGTCATCCGCGCGGCAGAAGCAGGCAAGCATGTGCTGTGCGAAAAGCCGATTGCCCTGAACAGCCGGGAGGCGGCAGAGATGGTGGAAGCCTGCCGGAGGGCGGGCGTGCATCTGGCCGAAGCTTATATGTACCGGCATCACCCGCGGATTGCCGAGGTGCAGGAGATTATCGCCAGCGGCGAGATCGGCGATCTGCGGTCCATCCGGGGGACTTTTACATATAACGATGCCGGAGATACCTCTAATATCCGCTTCAAATCGGCTTGGGGCGGAGGCTCCCTGTACGATGTCGGCTGTTACCCGCTCAGTGCGGCGCGGCTGTTGTTCGGCGCGGAGCCGGAAGCGGCAACCGTACAGGCGATCTTTTCCCCGGAGCATGACAATGTGGATATGATGGCCTCCGGGCTGGTTGAGTTCCCCGGCGGCGTCAGCCTGATCTTCGACTGCGGCATGTGGGCCTACAACCGGCAGCTGCTGGAAGTGCTCGGGACGGAAGGGCGGATCGAGCTTCCGATGCCGTTTAACGCCAGATTCGATGATGCCGAATTTTTTGTATATTCCGGCGGGGAAGTCAGACGTGCCCGGGCAACGGGAGCCAATCCGTATGTCTGCCAGGCGGATAATTTCGCCGCCGCTGTCTTCGGCGCAGCCCCTGTAATTGCTGCGGAGGACCCGGTGCTGAACATGGCGCTGATTGAGACCTGCCTGGCATCCGCACGGACACGGCAGCGAATCAGCCTGAAGCAGGGATGACAAGGAGTCGGGAATAAGAGATTAGGTGGAAAAAGGGAACCTATTTCCCTTCAAAATCAACAATCGTGAGATTTAAGTGGAAAAAGGGAACTTAATTGGGCTATTTTACCTCGTCAGGAGCGAAATGAGCTGGATTAGTGATCCTTTTTCCACTTCACTTCCGGACAGCATGGTGTTAGAGCAAATTAGTGATCCTTTTTCCACTTGAAGCTGCAGCAGGGTTCATGGAGCATCCTCCAGGCACCGCGGAACTCAAATGCAGAACGGCTGCGTTGTCCAGTGATGGATGACGCAGCCGTTTTCTGCTTGAAATATAAGAATTTATATGCTTCACGTAATAAATTATCCTTATATTTCTCGCTGAAACGATACCGTCCTGTAAAAGGACGGCGTAGCCGTTTCTGCTTGTGTACACGCATACCGCATTTTTGTTGCCTGCCAGGCTCCAAATTTGGGTACATAACTTACTTGACGCCATCAGGAAATGCTGTTGCTGCTTAATTGGAACATAAGGGGGCCGGCGTTCCCTCTATACAGCATTCAGCAGGATTTCTTCATCATCATCCCCCCGGTTGAAGGCCTCGCGGTCAAATTCGCCTTCCGAGTTGGCCACCAGAAGTGCGGTAACTGTTGTTCCTGTCGCATTTACAGCAGTACGCCCCATATCAATGAGAGCTTCTACCCCCGCCACAATGGCAATGCCTTCAAGAGGCAGTCCCAGTGCGGTCAATACCACTGTTGTGGAAATAACTGCCGGACCGGGTACACCCGCCACACCTATGGAAGAAATGATGCTCACCAATACAAGGGTCACATAGTCGGTTCCGGTCAAGTGGATGCCGAACACCTGGGCTGTAAAAACAGCCACGATCGCAGGCCAGATTCCGCCGCAGCCATTAAAGTTGACAGAAGCCCCCAGAGGCGCGACAAAGCTGGCAATGCGCGGGGAGACATGCAGCCGCTTCGTGATGACCTCCAGGTTAACCGGCAGCGTTGCATAGCTGCTTCTGGTGGTGAAGGCCACGGTGAGGGTCGGATATATCTTGCGGAAAAAGCGCAAGGGATTGACTTTGGCAACGAGCAGCACCAGCCCTCCAAATATGAGGACAAAATGAATGATAAGCGCAACATAGGAGGTGATGATTACGCTGCCCAACTCCTGCAGGGTCTCCCAGCCATACCGTGCTGTAATTCCCGCGATCAGCGCAAAGACTCCATATGGAGTCAGGCGGATGACAAACTTGACTACCTGATGCAGGACAGTGGTCAATGATTCAATGAGATCGCGCACTGGCTTGACGGCCTCCGGTTTTTTGGAGCCGACCTTGATGATCGCTACAGCCAGGAAGATAGCAAAGATCAGAAGGGGAACGACCTTACCGGTTGCGGCCTCATTGACGGGATTAGACGGCACCAGATCCAGTATGACCTGTGAGAACGTAGGGATTTCCCGGGCCTCGAACCCTTCCGGCACCGCTTGCTGAATGCCCTTCCCGGGATTGAACAGCAGGGCTACCGACAAGCCGATAATCGAAGCGACACCGGTTGTCCCCAGGAACCAGGCGAAGGTTTTTATACCTATTTTGCGTAAATACTCCAGATTGGTTAAAGATGAAATACTGTTCAGGACCAGGATGAATACCAGGGGAATCACGAGCATCCGGATCAAACTGACATAAATGCTGCCGAACGTCTTAATGGCCTCAGTCTCCAAATCAAAAAATTGAAAGAAAATGCCGGCTATCAGACCGATGCCGAGACCCAGAAGAACACGGGTACCAAATCCGATCCGTTTACGCGCCAATAGAAATAGAATGCCAAACACAAAAATGGAAATCACGAAACCTTGCCAGTTCGTCTCAATAGCAGACAACAGGTTGTTATCAATATTGTTCATTGGCTTTGTAAAACCTCCTTAATCCTACTTTTTTAGTGTGAATAATGAGAATAATGTACAGAGTATTTTTATGATTGTCAATATAGGAATATGTTACAAAATTTAGCCGTAAATTGTTCACGAATCCATTGAACCGCATTTGTGTACAACCGGGCATGGGCATTTCTAATAGGTTGTTGATCTATAATTTGGTAGAATAGGAGTTGAATTTGGAATTACATAAATTTGGGATTGCCTAGCAGATTTCTGAGAGGGGAGCGGGTTATGGGACTTACAGAAGAACCGGTCATTTCAATATCAGGACTATGGATGAATTACAGCGACCGGATGGTGCTGCGGGGCATCGACCTCGAAGTATACAGGGGACAGATTATCGGCTACATTGGCCCGAATGGGGCAGGCAAGAGCACTACGGTAAAAATTATGCTGGGGCTGGTGGAAGGCTACACGGGTACGGTACGGATTTTTGGCAGGGATATCGCTGACGGCGATGCCGCCTACAAACGGAGAATCGGCTATGTGCCCGAGATTGCAGAGCTCTATGACAGCCTGACCGCCCGGGAGTACCTGACATTCATTGGCGAGCTGTATGGTATGAAGCGGACCGAAGCCGATGCCAAGGCCGAACGGCTGATGGACCTGCTGAATTTGAAAAAAGCCTACGATATGCGCATCGCTTCCTACTCCAAGGGGATGAAGCAGAAGGTGCTGCTGATCTCAAGCATGCTGCATGATCCCGACATTCTGTTCCTCGATGAGCCGCTCAGCGGCCTGGATGCCAACAGTGTTATGGTGGTGAAGGAGATTTTCGCTTCGCTTGCGGCACAGGGCAAAACGATCTTTTATTCCTCGCATATCATGGATGTCGTGGAGAAGATCAGCAGCCGGATCATCCTGATCAATGGCGGAGATATCGTGGCGGACGGAACCTTCGCACAGCTTCAGGAACAGAACAGGGAAGGTTCGCTGGAGGACATCTTCAATCAGCTGACCGGGTTTGACAAGTACCGGGATATCGCCGGCGAGTTTGTCGCTGTACTTGGAGAAGGTGCTCCGCATGAATGATTTTTGGGTATTGAAGCTGCTGGACCGGCTGCAGGGCGGATTCCGGAGGGCCGGGGTGGATTATAAGATGCTGCGCAGCATTCTGCAGGTGAAGCTTACGATGGATGGAAGGCGGACACCGACAGTGCTTGGAACACAGAAGGGCAGCCGGGGAACCGAGGGATCGCCGCTGCGGGTACAGTGGATCTATCTATTGCTTGGACTGATGCTGATCCTCTTCGTTGTACCCGGGAGCAACTTCATGCTGAATATGAGTGTACTGTTTGCGGTCGTCATGTTCATGATCACTACTACCCTGATTTCCGACTTCTCGTCAGTCATGCTGGATCTGCGGGACAAGAACATTCTGTTCTCCAAGCCGGTAGACCGCCGGACTCTCAATATGGCCAAAAGCCTCCATGTCCTGATCTACCTGGTTACGCTAACGTTGACCTTTACAGGTCCTTCGCTGCTGGTTGCCTTGTTCAAGCAGGGAGTGCTGTTCTTCCTTGTCTATGCGGTAGAGATTCTGCTGATGGATTGTTTTATTCTGGTGATTACCGCCCTGCTCTATTTGCTGATTCTAAGGGTCTTCGACGGGGAAAAGCTTAAGGATATCATCAACTATGTCCAGATTATTTTGTCTGTCGGGATTGCTGCAGGCTATCAGCTGGTTCCGCGCCTTTTCGATATGGCCGATTTGACAGGCTCCTTCCAGCCTGCCTGGTGGCAATATGTCATTGCGCCTGTATGGTTTGCCGCTCCGTTTGAGGTGCTGGCGGGAGGGGCGCGCGGCGTGGATTTGAACGTGCTGGCTCTGCTGTCTGTCATTGTCCCGCTGGTGCTGCTGCTTGCTTATATCAAGCTGATGCCGCTGTTCGAGCGGAGCCTGCAGAAGCTGGCGGAGCAGGGGGCTGCCGGCAAGGATAAGAGCCGCTACTCCGGTCTGTTGTCTGAGCTGTTTTGCCGGAATAAGTCAGAGGCGATGTTCTTCCGGTTTACCTGGTCCATGATGAGAAAAGAACGTGATTTCAAACTAAAGGTTTACCCGACCGTGGGCTTATCCCTGGTGCTGCCGTTCATCTTTATATTCAACCGGGCGTGGACCAGCGATCCATCAATGAACACGGAGTCCAAAGCGTATCTGTTTATCTATCTTTGCGCGCTGCTGCTGCTGACTGTAGTGCAAATGCTCCGCTATTCTTCCAGCTATAAGGGAGCCTGGATTTATAAAACGATCCCGTTGCCTGAAACGGCTCCGGTGTACCGGGGGATGCTCAAGGCTGCGCTGCTGCGGCTGATGCTCCCGCTGTTTGTTCTGGAATCAGCCGTATTCCTGTGGCTGTTCGGGGCGCATATTCTTCCCGGTCTGGCTGCAGTAATGCTTGCCTTGCCGCTGTATGCGGTCATCTGTTTCCGGGTGCTGCCGCGGGCCCTGCCTTTTTCGGAGAAGTATGAAGCGGCGAAGCAGAGGGATTTCTCGGTGAGCGGGTTTGTGCTGCTCTTTATCCTGATGGGACTGGCGGGTCTGCATTATATAGTTTCCCTGCTCCCGTCCGGCATTTACATCTATTTGGTAATTTTGGCAGCGGCGAATGTCTGGGCTTGGCGTGCGGCCTTTTCGCATGAAGGTTCACGGCCCGGGCAAATTCCAACCCCCGGCGCATGAGGCTGACACGCAAATGTGGACATTTTTTGCCGACACTAAAAAAAGGGTCTGAGTTCCAGTATTTACTTAGACAGTGTACTAAATACAGGTTAGAATACAGCTAAAGTTTACTTTCAGGGATGGCCTATAATCTTTATGCACTCTTCCATTTATCTGATATTCGTATATTGATTTTGACTTAGCAAATGTACTGCGGCTACGATGATAATTATACTGGTGAAGAGGTCAACTATGGATCAAATGGGAATCCACTATAACCTATGGATTGTTTTACTGTCTTTTGCGCTTGCTGCCACCGCAGCTTATTCAGCGCTTAATTTGATTTTACAGGTTTTCCATTCTGCTGGAAGGGTAAGACGCTTATGGCTGTTGTCCAGCGCCTGTGTGCTGGGCAGCGGAATATGGGCTATGCACTTCGTGGGGGTCATGGCGAGCTATCTGCCTTTTAAGGTAAGCTATCATCCGGGAATAGCCGGTTGCTCACTGCTGATCAGCATGTGTGCGTGTTATCTATCGTTATGGGTCGCTACAATGTCCCCCCTGAGAACAGGACGTCTGCTGCTCAGCGGCATGATTCTTGGCAGCGGGATTTCCATGATGCATTATATGGGCATGTACTCCATGAAGCTGCAGGCGGAGATTCATTATGAGACGCTGACCCAGGGGCTGTCCGTTGTCGTCGCTTGTGTGGTTTCATATGCCGCCGTATTTCTTTTTCACAAATTCAAGGATTATGCCGGTTTCAGCCGCTGGAAGCTGTACTCTGCAGTGTTCATTGGGCTTGCAGTTACCGGAATGCACTATATCAGCCTGCGGGCCAGCATTTTGGAGGTTGACAACTGGACTGGCACGAGACCTCTTCTAATAGAGAGCGATGTAGTTCTGCTGACGGGGGTTTCTCTTGTCACTCTGTTTATGCTCGCGGTATCTTGCGGCGCGGTATTTCTGGACCGGCATGTGCTGGAGCGTATGGCTTATCATGATCCCCTGACAGAGCTGCCGAACCGGCACGGGCTGGAACGTTACTTCAAAGGTGAATTTTTTGGCGGGCACTCGGGTGCGGTGTTTTTTGTCGATCTGGACCGGTTCAAGTCGATTAATGATACCCTGGGACATGATATCGGGGACATGCTGCTCCAGGAAGTTGCGGGGAGATTGCGGGGTGTGATCAGTGCCAAGGGCAAAGTTTTCCGGCTGGGCGGGGATGAATTTCTGATTGCCCTGCCGGTCTGCACCATGGAAGATGCCCGGGAGGAAGCACAGCATATTCTGCGGGAATTGAAGAAGGCCTACAGCATTGAGGGCAATGAACTGTATGTTACAGCGAGTGTCGGCATCAGTATGACCCCGCTGCACGGGACAGACCGCTCTGCGCTGATGAAGGCGGCGGACACCGCGCTGTATACCTCCAAAGACTCCGGCAAAAATAAATTCAGTGTGTTCGATCAGGAAATGAACCGTCACCAGCTCCGGCGGATGTCGCTGGAGAAGGATCTGCGCAAGGCGCTGGCCCGTTCAGAATTCATGGTCGTTTACCAGCCGAAATGGGATTCGCTCATGAACGTAACCGTCGGGCTGGAGGCGCTGCTGCGCTGGAGGCATCCGGAACATGGCATTATTTCGCCTGCCGAATTCATTCCCATCGCCGAGGAGACCGGGCTTATTGTACCCATTACGTATTGGATGCTGCATGATGTATGCGGCCAGAATAAGCTCTGGCACAAAGCCTGCGTAGCCAACGTGGCCGTCTCCATTAACATGTCGGCCCGGATGTTTGAAGGTGGCAGCCTCTATGATGTGGTCGAAGAGGCGCTGGTCCGCTCCGGTCTGGAGCCGCATTTCCTGGAGCTGGAGATCACGGAGTCCATCGCCATGAACAATATGGAAGAGACGGTAGCGCAGCTCTCCAAGCTGCGGAATCTCGGAGTCAGGGTATCGCTGGATGACTTCGGCACCGGCTTCTCCTCCCTCGGGAACCTGGATGAAATTCCGGTGAACACGCTGAAGATTGACCAGGTATTCATCCGCAAGAGCAAGATGCATTCCAAGAAGGCCATCATCAGCAATATAATTGCCATCGCCAGCAACCTCAACATGGAGGTTGTCGCCGAAGGTGTAGAAACACCTGAGCAGATTGAACTGCTGCAGTCCCTGGGCTGCCGGGTAATGCAGGGCTTTTATTACGGGAGGCCCATGCCTGTCAGTGAGCTGGGGCAGTGGTTCATAGAGAATACGGCGTGATGAACTAGATAGGGTATAACCTGCCTCAATATAACCTGCCTCAGGCAGCAAATAGCGCAGAACCTCTTCGGAGGCTCTGCGCTATTTGCTTATACATTAAAACCTATATAGATTGAACTGAAAACGGAAAAAAAGGGGACAGTGACGGAGGGAAAGTTTGGAACTGGAGGAGCGAACGCGTCCGCCTTTGTCTGCGGATTTCCACCGTGATCCGTGCCCCCTACACCTTGAACCTCTCGACCAGAACCTGCAGCTTCTCTGCCAGAGATGAAAGGAACCCGGCTGAGGATTCTACTTCTTCCATCGCGGCCAGCTGCTCCTGGGAAGTGGCGGAGAGGGTCATGGCACCTTCTGCCGTATAATTGGACACCGTGACGATTTTCTGAATCGACTCCACAAGTCCGCCTGCAATCAGGCCCAGTTCACGGACGGTCTCGGAGATCTGCTGGCTCTGTGAAGACATGTCGGAGACGGAGGTTTCGATCTCGGAGAAGGAGCGTCCGGCGGACAGGATCAGCTCCTTGCCCTGCTCCATCTCTTCCGTTGAACGTTTCATGGTTTCACCGGCGTTGTCCATCTGGCTGATGATCAGGCTGACCAGCTCGCCAATCTGGCCGGCCGATGCGGCTGAACGCTCGGCAAGTTTACGGACAGAGCCGGCAACGACGGCGAAGCCCCGGCCTTCTTCTCCGGCACGTGCAGCTTCTATCGCTGCATTCAAGGCCAGCAGATTGGTTTCTTCAGCGATGCTGGAAATCGTACCTACGATGTTCTCAATCTCTTTGGAGTGGCTGCCCAGCGTAGCGATAATGTCCGAAAGGTCATGGATGCTTTCGCTCACAATCCCGATCTGGGAGGTCGTAGAGTCCAGCGATTGCCGGCCGAGGCGGGCTTTTTGGGCGTTATTTGCAGCGGTATCCTTCGCGCTGTCGGCATTCCCGGCAATCTCGGTAATGAAGCGGGACATGTCCTGCACAGCCTGATAGCTTCCTTCCAGGTCCTTCAACTGGGTACCCGCACCTTCAGCCAGCTCAATGGTAACATTCGCGCTATGCTCTCCGGCACGGTTCGTCTCCTGGGCGCTTGCAGACAGCTCTTGGGAGGAAGAGGCGACCAGCATGGAGGTGTCATTCACCTGGGTGATAATGTCGCGCAGACTCAGGGCCATGTCATTGAAGTCGCGGGCCAGTGTCCCGATTTCATCTTTACTGTTGAAGAGCAGCGGTTCATGGGTAAGGTCGCCTCTCGCAATAGTGTTCACCGAGGCGGACAGCTTGGTGAGCGGACTTACCATACGGCGGATCATCAGGTAGGCGGCGAGTATGGCTATGATCAGAATGGAGCCGCCGATGATGAAAGGCTGAACAATAATATCCAGCGTCCGTTCTTGAATTAAGGGCCCGTCAAAATTGATAGCCATCAGGGCGATAATAGGTTTGGTGGGATCATGATCCTGATAAATGGGGCCATACCCGGTTTTGAGCGAGGTTCCTTGATATGTATAAACTTTGGAGTATGCGGAATGCTTCATGGTAGTAATCATGGCTTTATCTTCTTCTGTAAAATAGAAGTCATCACCGGCTTTATAGCCTCTTTTTTTCAAGCTGGTGTCGGCAGCGAGTATTTTACCGTCCAGTGACAGGATGAATGCTTCCTTGAAAATGGGTTTGTGTGCCACAATCCAGCCGATCCGTTCTTCAATCGCAGACACTTTGCTGCTATCCCCGTTGACAAGTGCTGTGATGTCGGCCGGATCAATCAGGCCGGTTGTAATATTGGCGCAGCCCACCAGCTCAATTCCCGCAGCCTCATCTACCTGATGATAGGCGGCACGGTAACCAAAGAATCCGATGGAGGACCCTACAAGGAGCAACACAATAAGGATCATCCAAGTTAATTTTGTTGCTAATTTCATTTTTTAGTACCACCAACCCTGCTTCTAATGTTTTCAGTAATACCGTTGTATCACTGCTACGATTATAGCGCATCAATGCCAGCGCAAATATAATATTTTTGTGTCGGAACATGACGTATTATGTAAAAATGTATCCAGATAAAAGCATTGAATCAAGGCCCGTGATAATGTTACGCTTGAATCAGGACAAACGGACTGGAGCTGAAAGAAATGTCGCAACAAATCGATCCGCTGGTAGAACGTTTAGGGTTATCCATGTGGAAGGTACAGCGCAAAATTGCCTCGCAAATGTCCCTGCACCGGGAAATCGGACTTACCGTGCCGCAATTCGGCCTGCTTCGTATGATTGCCCAGGAGCAGAATGCGCGGGTGATCCAGCTTGCGGACAAAATGGAGGTCAAATCCAGTGCGGTAACGGTGATGCTGGACCGACTGGAGCTGCTGGGGCTAAGCGCGCGCGAGCAGGATGAACACGACCGCAGAGCCGTCATTGTAACCCTTACCGACAAGGGGGAGAAGCTGCTTGAAGAAGGAAAAAACCGCTTCCTGCTTCTGCTTAGTGAATATTTGGCCATCCTGCAGCCGGAAGAGCTGCAAAATTTCGCTGACTATTATCAGATGCTGGACCAGCAGGAACGTTAACGATTAATATATGTACTCGCACAAAGCCGCGCTCCGGTATCCGGAAGCGCGGCTTTATTTGTCTGCTATGGGGGTTAGTTATTCTGCATCTTTCACTTTATCCGGGAGCTGCGTTACGTAGCTGTCTGAGAGCTGGCGCAAACGCAGCGCGCGGTTGTACTCATCCTCAGTTCCAGCAGGAGCCTTGCCTCCCGATGCCAGAGTGAACTGTGTGTTATCCTCGAAGCTGTTGCCGGGGATCAGCAGACCGGAGCTGGCAATAAAGGACCCGGTAGGCAGATAATAACGCTGTGGCAGCAGGTTGTACGACTGGCTTGTCAGGTCCTGGCCGAAGTGAATGTTGTTGTCCATGGAAACGCCCAGCAGGCTGGCCGCCGTTGGCATAATATCCACTTCACCGCCGACATGATCAAGGGTTTGCGTCCCGATCTTGCCTTCCGCATGAATGATCAGCGGGATATTAAGCATATCGGCATATTCATATTCATGACCGTAGATTTCCTTCATCAATTCCTTGTCGTCATGATCCAGGGAATAGATCGGCAGTCCCATATGGTCTCCATAGACCATGATCAGACTGTTGTCCCATACCCCGTTTGCCTTAAGCTCATCCACGAACTGGCCAAAGGCAAAGTCGGCATAATTTTGCGACCGGATATAATCACCGACAAAAGTTCCCTCATACCGTTCCGGCAGCTTCATCTTGTATTTTTCCTCAGGAATAGTGAACGGATGATGGGCGGACATCGAAATGACCTGGGCGTAGAATGGTTTGCCGTCCGCTTCCATTTCCTTCAGCTTATCTGAAGTCTTGCGGTAGAGCGCCTCGTCGGAAGGCCCGAAGAAAAAGGCATCCTCGTCCCCGAAGAACTTATGGTCGTAATAATGATCCCAGCCGAGAGAGCTGTATAGCTCCCCGCGGTTCCAGAACTCCACATCATTGGTATGGAAGGTAGCTGTCTGGTAGCCGTTGTCCTTCAAAAGACGCGGCAGGCTGGGCAGCTCCTTGTCGACATATGCCATGGTAGCCGCTCCCTGCGGCGGAATGTAGAAGGAGGAGTTGACCACGAACTCGGCATCGGATGTGTTGCCCTGACCAACCATTTGATAAAAATTAGGGAGATAGAGACTGTTCTCCATCAAACGGTTCAGATTGGGCGTAATTTCGTGGCCGTCTACCTTAAGTCCAAGCAGGAAGCTTTGGAATGATTCCAATTGAATAATGATCAGATTCTTGCCTTTGGCTGCTCCCTGAAGCGGCGAGACCGCAGCAGGATCGATTCCCTTAAGCTTGTTGATGGCATCCTGCGTGATTTCGCTGGCATTCACAAGCTCAGGTTTGTCTTTGGCAAAAATCGTGTACGCCTCATAATTCAGGATGCCCATCTCCTGCGCCTTCTTGATCTCGTTCATGCTTGCCTTATTGGGCAGGATATTGAACAGGCAAAGGGCCAGTGAGACTGCGAACAGAAGACTGTGCGAGAGTTTTCCGCCGCGGTGATTAATGTTATCCTTCTTGTAGGCCCGGCCCTTCTTATTGAAAAAGAAGTAGATGCCAAGGACGATAATGTCGGCAAAAATCAGCAGATAATACGGGTCCATCAGGGAGAATACGCTGTTGCGTACTGCGGTAACCTGATTCACCTGCTCTGCCGCATGGTAAGTGACGATAACCCCATAATATTTAAAGTACATAATGGCGGCAAAAAAGATTGCGGTGACGAGCAGATTGACCGTCATATAATAGCCAAGCTTCCGTTTGGAAGCGAACCGTTCGATAAGGGCGAACAAGGCCCAGACAAAAGGAATCTCCGTTAATAGTGTTTTCCAGGAGAGGAGATCTCCAAAAATTACGCCCCAGGCGAGGAAACTCTTCAGGATAAAAAGAATGGAGAAATATACGAATGGTTTGATCAGCCATCGTTTTACGTTTAAGGATGACACAGCTTCGCCTTCTTTCTGCATAATAAAAACCAATTCCCGGCTAGCAGGAAGCAGCGCAAGACACAAGAATACCATTATCAATAGTCCTTATTATGCAGCGCTGGGTGACGATTGTCAAAAGTCAGAAATGCCGTATTCCCACCCGGTAAAGCGCAATTTGAAAGACTGCCTTGTGAAGCAGGGAATATCAACTCTTAATGGGGCTAAACCGGGGAAAAAGGACGGAAATGGCCTCTTCAGGCAAAAAAAGGCGCGGGCAACGGGAAGGAGGACGGAACATGGACCATGCAGAAATATTTCTTTCGGTAAGAACGCTGGTGGAGTATGCCTTCAGCAGCGGCAGTCTGGAGCCGGGGTTCCGGAGCGGGGCGGCGATGGCGGAAGGCACGCGTATTCATCAGCATATCCAGAAGCAATATAAAGAAGGGGACCGCAAGGAGGTCTACCTCAAGGCAGAAATTCCGTATGAGGGACTTCTCTTCATCATCGACGGACGCTGTGACGGTTTGCTGGCCGGAGAGGACGGCAGGCTGATCGTAGAGGAAATCAAGTCCATAGCCGGACCCCTGGATTCCACGATGGAAGGGAAAGAGGTCCATTGGGCGCAAGCGCTTATGTATGCCTATATGATCGTAATGGATCAGGAGCTTCCTTCTATTGAAGTTAAGCTGACGTATGTGCTGAGAGGCAGTGATGAGCAGCGCAGCCTGTACAGGACAGCCGGGCGGGAGGAGCTTGAGGCCTTTGCCTCCGAAACGGTGGCCCGATATGCGCCCTTTGCGAAGCTGAAGGTACATCATAAGGCCCGGAGGGAAGAGAGTATCCGGAGTCTGGATTTTCCATTCCGGGATTACCGGCAGGGCCAGCGGCATTTTGCCGCCGCCGTGTACAAGACAACGGCTGAAGGTGTTAATCTGTTCGCCCAGGCTCCTACAGGCATCGGCAAAACAATGTCGACCCTGTTCCCGGCGGTAAAAGCACTGGGCGAAGGGGTGGTCGCGGGGATCTTCTATTTGACCGCCAAGACAGTTACCCGGTTTGCGGCGCAGGAGGCGGTGCTGCTGCTGCTTGCAGGCAGCCTTCATCTCCATGCCATCACGCTGACGGCTAAGGAGAAAGCCTGCTTCCGTGAGGAAGGGCTCTGCGGCAAGGAGAGCTGCCCTTATGCCGATGGTTATTATGACCGGGTGAACGCGGCGCTGCTGGACATGCTGGAGCATGAAACACTGATGACGCAGGAGATTATCGACGCCTATGCCCGGCGGCATGAGGTGTGTCCATTTGAATTCTCGCTGGACGCCGCCTATGCCTGCGACATGGTCATTTGTGATTACAACTATATCTATGACCCCCGGATCAGTCTGAAACGGCTGCCGGAGGAACGCAAGAAGAAGACGGTGCTGCTGGTGGATGAGGCCCATAACCTGGTGGACCGGGGCAGGGAAATATTCTCTGCCTCGCTGACCAAGGCGCCGTTCCTGAACCTGCAGCGGCAGTATAAGACAGTTAACCGCAAGCTTGGCGCCGCCGCCAAAGCGGTGAATGCTTTTTTCATCGCGCTGCGCAAAAGCTGTAATGAGGACGGCGAAGGACATTGGGCTGAATATCCAGAGGAATTGCCGCAGCTGCTGGAGGCTTTTGCCGCCGAAGCGGAACTGGAGCTGTCAAGTCCGTCCTCCGCTCTCATTACTCCGGCCGGGGATGGGGAAGATGGCCTGCTGGATACCTATTATGCGGTCCAGGGCATGCTGCGCACCATCAAAACCTATGATGAACGGTATGTCACCTACGCAGAGGTGCGGCGCGGCGATGTGTTCCTGAAGCTGTTCAATCTGGACCCCTCGCATCTGCTGCAGCAGATGGCCAAAGGCTTCCGCAGCCAGATTCTCTTCTCGGCGACTCTCTCGCCGATGTCCTATTACCGGGACATGATTGGGGCAGCAGAAGAGGATTACAGCCTGCGTGTAGCTTCTCCGTTCCACAAAGAGCAGTGGGAGGTGTCCGTGCTTCCGGTATCCACCCGTTATCGTGACCGTGCCGATTCCCTGATCCCCTTGAGCGACGCACTGCGCGGTATGGTTGCAAGGAAGGGGAATTATCTTGTGTTTTTCCCTTCCTACGCTTATTTGCAGAATGTCTTCGAGGTGTTCACAGACAAGTATCCGGAGATCACAACCCTGGTGCAGGGCAGCGGAATGGGTGAGCAGGCACGGGAGGAGTTCCTCGCTTCCTTCCGTCCGGACAATCCGCAGACGCTGCTTGGCTTCGCGGTGCTTGGCGGGATTTTTTCGGAGGGGGTTGATTTGCCCGGGGACCGCTTGAATGGTGTGATGATTGTTGGTGTCGGTCTGCCGCAGGTCGGACTGGAACGCAATCTGCTGCGCGGATATTTTGGGTCCCAAGGGAAGAACGGCTTTGATTATGCCTATGTCTATCCGGGTATGTGCAAAGTGCAGCAGGCGGGCGGAAGGCTGATCCGCAGTGAGAGTGACAGAGGAATCATTGTGCTGGCCGATGACCGTTTTTTACAGCAGCCTTATGCGGGCCTGCTCCCTGAGGAATGGCGGGACTACCTTATCCGGACCTAAGCGGGTATAATCTTTGAAAAGGTATACATTCGAGAACTCCAGGAGGTAAGAGGATGACACTCAATATAGGAATTGTAGGAACCGGCTGGTTCTCCAAGGTGCATGCCGATTTGCTGGCGGGAATGGAGGATGTGAAGCTCCAGGCGGTCTGCGGCAGCAGCAAGCAAAAGGGTGAAGACATGGCTAGTCCCTACGGCGCTGAAGGGTATGGGGACATTACAGAGATGCTGGATGCCCGCAAGCTGGATGCCGTATATATTTGTGTGCCTCCGCAGTCGCATGGGGCAATTGAGCGGGCGCTGATCCGCAGGGAGATCCCCTTTTTCGTGGAGAAGCCGCTGGGTTCAAGCACGGAGATCCCGGCAAGCCTGCTGCAGGATATCAAGGAGCATGGGCTGCTGACCTCAGTTGGCTACCACTTCCGGTATCAGGAGAATATCGCACGGCTGAAGAAATTACTCAGCGGAGACAAGGTAGGCATGATCGTGGGACAGTGGATGGGCAGCATGCCGGGCGTTGCCTGGTGGCGCGACCAGGAGCAGTCCGGCGGACAATTTACCGAGCAGACCACCCATATCGTCGATCTGCTGCGTTATCTGGGCGGTGAGGTGACGGAGGTCTACGGCATGTTCGGCAACCGGATTGTGCATGAGCAGCATGAAGGCGTAACGGTAGCCGACGTGGGCACGGTCTCGCTCAAGCTGGACAATGGCATTGTGGCGAATATCTCGAATACTTGTGTACTGCCGGGAGAGGTTGGACAAGTGGGTCTTAGCTTCTATAATGACAAAGGGCTGCTGGATTGGAATCCGGACCGGCTGATGGAGGTGCGCAGCGGCGACAGCAAGGAATACGTCAGTTCCGGCAATCCTTATGCAGCCGAGAGCGAGGCTTTCCTGCATGCAGTGCGGACCGGTGACCGTTCGCGCATTCTCAGCGACTACGAAGACGGCTATAAGACGCTGAAGGTAACCTGTGCTGCCTATGAGTCCGCCAAAAGCGGGTTGCCGGTAAAACTATAGGGATAACGAATCAGCAGGTTCATAGGCAAAAAAAGAGACCTGACCGCTCTGCTGAGCGGTCAGGTCTCTGGCCCAAGCCGGGACGGCCTAGTGGAGGAAAACCGCGAGGAGTGCCGGCGCAAGCCCAATCGAGAGCAGGGCCGTCAGAATCATCGCGATACTGGAGATGGTGCCGGTCAGCGAACTCAGCTCGAAGGCTTTGGAGGTGCCCGTACCGTGCGCGGCGGTTCCCAGCGATACACCGCGCGCAATTTCGTTGTCAATGCGGAAGAGACGCAGCACAGAAGGACCCATCAGCGTACCAAGCACTCCGGTTAAAATTACGAATACTGCCGTAATGCTCGGAACGCCCCCAATGCTTTGCGAGATGCTCATGGCGATCGGTGTGGTGACCGAACGAGGTACCAGGCTGGTTGCCAGATCGCCGCTCAGATGCAGCCATTTGGCCAGCAGCATCGAGGAGAGCACAGCCATAACCGTCCCTGACAGTACGCCTGCCGCAATTTCGGCAGCATGTTTTTTCAGTACCTTGAAGTTTTTATGAAGAGGGATTGCAAAGGCAATGGTTGCCGGCTGCAGCAGATCCGTAAGCCATTTGCCTCCCGCATTGTAGGATTCATAAGGAATTCCCGTTAAGAGCAGAAAAATGATAATCAGCAGCGGTGTAATGATAAGCGGTGAAGCATACATCTTGCTGCTGGAAGCATAGATTCGCTTGGCCAGCAGATACACAGCGACAGTCAGTACAAGCAGCAACAGTCCAGTCATCATGATTCTCTACGCTCCTTTGCTTTTGATATAGCTCCCGTAAGCAGCCCTGAGCTGGCCATTACAGCGAAGGTACCGACAATCACAACTGCCAGCACTTGAAGGCCGTCTGATTCGAGCAGCTTGGAATATTTCATAACACCTATAGCTGAAGGGATAAAGAACAGCAGCAGTTCGGCGAGCAGCCAGGAAGCTCCGGCTTCAACCCAGTTCAGACGGATGATTCCGGATTCCAGCAGCAGGAACAAAAGGATCATGCCGATGATGCTTCCGGGAATGGGAATATGAAGGAATGGGGTCAATACATTAACGAGCATTGAGAACACGGTGAGTCCAGCTACCTGCAGCAAGCCTAGACCTAACTTTTTCATAAGGCTTCGTTCCTTTCATGAAATAGAAGAACACTTCCGTTGACCTTCTATTTTTGAAAAAACGGAAGCCGCCTTCTCGCAGAGGACGGCGCGCCGTTTTTCTTATTACTGAAAGTTTACATCCTTTTCTTTCATAGGTAAAATGAATAGATCGAATATGTGACATTCCATTCATCTATACATGGAGGCGGAAAAAATGGATATCCGGCAGCTGCAATATTTCGTCCAGGTGGCCAGGCTGAACAGCTTTTCCAGAGCGGCGGAATCCCTGTACATCTCCCAGCCCACCATCAGCAAAATGATCCGCAATTTGGAGGTTGAGCTGGGGGCTGACCTCTTTTACCGTGAAGGAAAAAGCATCCGGCTGACAGATGCCGGAGAGATTCTGCTGACCAAAGCACAGAATATTGTGGAATCATTCGTGAGCCTGTCTTCAGAGCTGGACAGTCTGCGCAATCTGAAGCAGGGGCATATCCGCATCGGGCTGCCGCCCATGGTGGGGGCAAGCTTCTTCCCGGCAGTCATCGGCGAATTTCACCGCCGCTACCCGGATGTGACCATCCGTCTGCACGAAGACGGGGCTAAAAAGGTGGAGGATGATGTGGAAACCGGACTGCTCGATATCGGGGCCATCGTCCTGCCGGTGAATACAGCCATATTCCATTGCTTCACCTTTGTGGAAGAGAAGCTTGAGCTTCTGGTGCCGGCAGGCCACCGTCTGGCGGGCCGGGCCTCCGTACCGCTGAGGGAGCTGGCTGAAGAGGAGTTCGTGTTGTTCCGGGAGGATTTTGCATTGCATGACCGGATTATTACGGAGTGTGTCAAGACGGGATTTCAGCCGAAGGTCGTATATGAGAGCTCGCAGTGGGATTTAATCAGCCGGATGGTGGAGGCGGGAATGGGGATTGCCCTGCTTCCGGAGACCATCTGCCGGGACATTGACCGCACGCGGATATCCGTGGTTTCGCTGACTGAGCCTGTAATCCCCTGGCAGCTGGGCATGATCTGGCGCAGAGACCGCTATTTGTCTTTTGCCGCACGTGAGTGGATTCATTTTGCCATGGGGGTGCTGGGCGAGCGTTACCTCCCGTCCGGCGAAGCCGGACAGCCTGAATTGTGAAAATGGGTTTGGATGATGATCGACATTTTTTTCTTTTTTTTCAAAATATGTTTTTTGGCATCATGACTTATGATAGGGGAGAAGTTGATCAGGAGAGAAGGTGAGTAACCGTGAGCCTGTACCAGAATTCATCCGCTGAACTTGGAAAAGAGTATAGAGAAGATGAGCTGTACGTAACTATAGAGAGTCTTAGATGTGAACTGTTGGAGGTTGCACAGGAGCGCAGTCTCAGCGACCATGCAGTCCTGGAGCTCAGTCAGCGGCTGGACGGTTATATCGTGCTCGCCCAGAACAAAATGATGGAAAGTCTGCGCAGCCGCAAGAAGTCTGCGGCCGCTTACGGAAAGAAAACCAAGAGCCAGAGAATTCGCAATAATGCTGCGCTGCAGCAGTAGCTTATCCTCGGACATAAACTTGTTACAAATAAAGGCCCCACTTTGTGGGGTCATTTTGTTGTACTTTCTATAGTCATCACCTATAATGTCAATTAATAGAAGGTTAATCTTGAAATTAACGGAGGAGGTGCCGGGTGGAGGCAAAGTTGACAACCATACGCTCAGAAATTGAGAAGCATCTGTCCCGCTCGGGCCATAATCTCGCTTCGTTTGCCAAGGTTTCCGGTCTGAACCGCGGCAGTCTCAGTGCGATTCTCCACGGGAATCCGCCTAAACCGATGTCTTTGGGACAACTGGATGCAGTCACCAGAGCCTTCGGGTTTCCGGAAGGATGGCTGTATCCGCTGTATGTGGATGAATGCTTCAGCGAGGAGCGGATCTCCCGCCGGAGGATTGAACCATTTTTGATCCGCTGTGCCGAAATCGGCAAGCAGCATTGCATAGAAGATGTCCTGAACCGGATCATGGAGTACCCGAAGCCGCTGGGGATCTTGTATTCTGTGGCGGAGAAGCTTTTTGCAAACGGAAAGATTCAGGAATCGCTGGTATTTTATAAAATTATTGTAGACAACGAAATGGACAGCTATTCTGAACGCATGGCGATTTGCCAATACCGTATCTTTAAGTCACTGGAATCGTTGGTGGACAAGGAAGAGCAGCTGCGGGCCGTCATCACCTTTGAGCCCTACCGCGGCCGTCTTCCGGAGAACATGCAGCTGGATGGCCTGCTTAAGCTGGCTAATGTCTGCTTCACCCTGCAGAAGTGGAGGGATATGGGCAAATACGCAGATGAGCTTAGGGCTTTGGCTAACGCCATCTACCGGCAGGAGCTGCGCAGGAAGAATAACCGAAGGAATGAAGAATTAGACCTGTCCCGGCCGTTGGTTCTATATTATGCACAAGGCTATTTACTCAAGGCAACTGCGCTTACCAAGTTAGAAAGATATGAGGAAGCGAAGAAATACACTGCTGGATATGCCGATCTGAACTGGTTTGAGATTTTGGATGAAGAGGGAAGGGAGGTTGTACAAGACTTCAGTCTTTTTGCGGTAGCCAACGGTTTTACGCTTGAGATGCTGATGGGCAACAAAGCAGCGCTTCCGGCATATTCCGCCTTCTTGGCCAACAATCCCGGTGAAATCCTGCCAGGGCTGGTAGTTATTGTTGAGTCCGCCAACCGCTATGGTTTCTCTGTCGATAAGGTGTTAGCGCAGTTCTCCCGCGAAATGGTCCGCTTTGAGCAATTCATGGACCCTATCAATATTGACCGGCTATACCGCCTGCGCTACCAGATTTCAATGTACCTTCTGGACCGGGGGCAGTATAATCAAGGAGTAGAGACTATTCTGCAGTCTCTGCAATTGGCCATTCGGCTGAATGGTGCGGGCAACATCATTGATTGTGTGACGCTTTTTGAGACGTACAGGCATTTTGCAACCGAGCAGCAACAGAAGAAATATGGGGAAACCCTAAAGGAGCTGAGGAAAAATGAAGAAAACCCTGTTAACGGCATTCAGCGCTCTGGCATTATTTAGTTTTATTCTGATCGGCCCGAGAGTACCTGCAGAAAATTCCGGATCAGCTGGTGGATCTTTTACGACAATGGAGCATGGAATAGGTTACTAAGATCCGGTGCAAGGTGGACAAGCCCCATGGCAAGCCACCCCAAAAACCCCGCCTTCTGGCGGGGTTTTTGTGTTTCTGGCCGGTTAGGCAGCGTTCTTCATTCCGTAATAATTGATAGCGGATTCAAGAATTGACAAAGCATCTGGCCGGAAATATAATTAGGTATCCTAATTAATATAGTATTTAATAATTTGTATACCTAAATAAAATCGAGGTGGAAGCATTGGGATAAATCATGAAAATCCAGTCGCACACAAGCTTTTTGCCGCACTCCGGCAGTTGCGTAAAACACACTGGCAGCATACGGTGGAGGGCCATAGGCCTAGTGAGATGACTTTATTAATAACCATCGCAAAACGGTCACGTGAGGGGGAGGAAGGGCTGAAGGTTTCCGAAATCAGCCGGTTCATGGGACTCACGCCTCCAACCGTTACCCAGCTTATTAACAGTCTTGAAGCCAAGCAAATGGTGGAGAGACTCCCGGATGCAAACGACCGGAGGGTCGTGCGTATCAGGCTGACGGAGCAGGGGGGGATTATTACCCGCAGGGCAAAAGAACATATGAATGCATCGCTTAACAAATTGGTGGGGTATCTGGGCGAAGCCGAGAGCGACCAGCTGGCAGAACTGCTGCTGAAGGTGCACAGATTTGTAGAAGATAATCCGCCGCCTAATTTGGACCGGTTACAAATGAACGGAGATGAGAATCGTGATTAAACTAATGAAACAATTGAAGCCCTTTAAGCTGGCTATTGCAGCCGTACTGATCCTCGTATTTCTGCAGTCCATGGGCGACCTGTATCTTCCTACCCTGATGAGTGACATTGTCGATAAAGGGATTGTTCAGGGTGACCGCAGTTATATTTGGAAAATTGGCGGATTCATGCTGCTGGTTGCTGCTGGAGGAGCCTTATGTTCAATTATAGCCAGTTACCTGTCGGCCAAAGTTGCCGCCGGCTTCGGCAAGAATACCCGGTCCCGGATGTTCAATCATGTAGAGAATTTCACCCTGCATGAATTCGACAAGCTGGGAACAGCATCGCTGATTACACGTACCACCAATGATATTACACAGGTACAAACCGTGCTTACTATGATGCTGCGCATGATGATCGGTGCGCCGATGATGATGATCGGCGGTATTATTATGGCTATATCGGAGGATGCAAAGCTTTCCTTGATCTTTGTTGTGGTGATTCCGCTGCTAGTGGGCGCGATTCTCTTCATCGGGATGAAGGGCCTCCCGCTGTTCAAGGCGATTCAGGTCAAGCTGGACAAATTGAACCGCGTGCTGCGCGAGCATCTGACAGGTATTCGCGTCATCCGTTCCTTCAACCGGATCAGCCATGAGAATGAACGGTTTACCGAAGCCAACAAAGATCTCACGGATACTGCCATCAAGGTCAACAAGATTATGGCCGGTCTGATGCCGCTGATGATGATTGTTATGAACTTTTCTATGATTGCCATTCTGTATTACGGCGGTATCCGGATCGGCGACGGGGATCTGCAGGTCGGCTCGCTGATGGCTTTTATTCAATATGCGATGCAGATTATGTTCTCCCTGATCATGGTATCCATGATGTTCGTATTGATTCCCCGGGCCTCCGCCTCCGCGCTGCGGATTAATGAGGTGCTGGACATGCAGCCTGAAATTACAGATCCAACCGCCGGACAGCTCCAGACTACAGCCGCAGCGACCCGTAAGGACGGCCGCGGCAATATGCACGGGTTCGTCGAATTCGATAACGTGTCCTTCTCCTATCCCGGTGCGGAACAGCCTGCATTGGCAGGAATCAGCTTCAGTGCCAAGCCCGGTGAGATCACAGCGATTATCGGCGGTACAGGTTCAGGCAAATCCACTCTGCTCAGCATGATTCCGCGATTCTATGATGTCAGCGAAGGTGCAGTGCGTGTAGATGGAGTTGATGTGCGGGAGATGACACAGGAAGAGCTGCGGAGCAAGATTGGCTATATTCCGCAAAAAGCCGTGCTGTTCACGGGTACAATCAATGAGAATATCCGCTACGGCAAAGAAGAGGCCACGGAGGAAGAAGTCATCCATGCGGCCAAGATTGCCCAGGCTTACGATTTCGTCACCGCCATGAAAGACGGCTTCAATTCAGAAATCTCCCAGGGCGGAGGCAACGTCTCCGGCGGACAGAAGCAGCGTCTTTCGATTGCCCGTGCGCTGGTAAGAAAACCGGAGGTCTATTTGTTCGACGACAGCTTCTCTGCCCTGGACTTCAAGACCGACGCCAAGCTGCGGGCTGCACTTAAGGGTGAAACTACGGAATCTACTGTAATCATTGTAGCCCAGCGGGTCAGTACCGTTATGGATGCCGACCGGATTATTGTGCTTGATGAAGGACAGATTGCCGGAATGGGCACCCACCGCGAGTTGATGGACAACAGTGAAGTGTACCGCGAGATCGTATCCTCGCAGCTGTCAGAGGAGGAAATAGCATGAGTGAACAGAATAATGCAGGTAAATCGGCTCCCCGCCGCCCAGGCGGATTTGGAGGCGGCCGCGGACCGGGCGGACCCGGTGGTCCGGGCATGGGCCTGCCCCCTGAGAAGGCCAAGGATTTTAAAGGCACGCTGCGCCGTCTGATCCGCTATCTGCGGCCGCGCCAGATGCAGCTCATTATTGTTTTTATTATGGCAATTGCCAGTACCGTATTCAGTATCTTCAGCCCTAAGATTATGGGTAAAGCAACTACCAAGTTGTTCGAGGGCGCTTTTGGCATAATGAAGGGTGTGCCTGGCGCTGCGATTGATTTTGGCTATATTAATGATATTTTAATTATTCTGGGCGCTCTGTACCTGCTCAGCTCATTGTTCAGTTATGTGCAGCAGTATGTAATGTCCGGTGTGGCGCAGAAGGTTGTTTTTGATATGCGTGAGCAGATCAACAGCAAGCTGGAGCGGCTGCCGCTGAAATATTTTGACTCCCGGACCCACGGGGAAATCCTCAGCCGGGCCACCAATGATGTGGACAATATCAGCACTACGCTGCAGCAGAGTTTGACACAGCTCATAACTTCTATCGTGACCATTATCGGTGTGATTATCATGATGCTGACCATTAGCCCTTGGCTTACTCTGATCACGATTATTACACTGCCGCTGAGCTTTGTGGTCATTATGGGGATCACCAAACGTTCCCAGACTTATTTCATCGGGCAGCAGAAATCTTTGGGACAGTTGAACGGGCATGTTGAAGAAATGTACACCGGTCACCGCATTGTCAAAGCTTTTGGCCGCGAAAAGCACTCGCTGGGCGAGTTTGATAAAATCAATGACTCGCTTTACGATTCCGGCTGGCGGGCGCAGTTCATTTCCGGTATTATTATGCCGCTGATGATGTTCATCGGGAACCTGGGTTATGTGCTGGTCTGTGTGGTTGGCGGTATTTTCGTCACCAAAAAAATTATTGATGTCGGGGACATTCAGGCTTTTATCCAATATTCGCGCCAGTTCACCATGCCGATTACGCAAACGGCCAATATTGCCAACATCATTCAATCGACGATTGCTTCGGCAGAACGTGTATTTGAGCTTTTGGATGAAGAAGAAGAAGTTCCTGAAGTCAGTACGTCCCTGGCCAAACGCCCAGTGGATGCAGAAGAAGGTTCGGTTGAATTCCGTCATGTGAAATTCGGCTACAAGGAAGACGCTATTCTGATTGAAGACATGAACATTGAGGTCAGCCCCGGACAGACCATTGCTATTGTAGGGCCGACCGGTGCCGGCAAAACGACGCTGATCAACCTGCTGATGCGCTTCTATGAAATCAGCGGCGGGGAGATTATCATCGACGGTGTCAATATTACCGATATGAAGCGCAGCGAGCTGCGCAGCAAATTCGGCATGGTGCTTCAGGATACCTGGCTGTTCAACGGAACCATCCGTGACAATATCGCCTATGGCCGCGAGGGCGCTACAGAAGCCGATGTGGTGCGGGCTGCCAAAGCTGCTCATGCCGATCACTTTATCCGCACACTGCCGCTTGGCTATGACACGATTCTGAACGAGGAAGCCTCCAACATTTCGCAGGGGCAGAAGCAGCTGCTTACTATTGCCCGGGCAATTCTGGCCGATCCTACCATTCTGATTCTGGATGAAGCGACAAGCAGCGTCGATACGCGGACTGAAGTGCAAATCCAGAAGGCGATGAACACGCTGATGAATGGCAGAACAAGCTTTGTTATCGCCCACCGTCTATCCACCATCCGGGACGCCGATTTGATTCTCGTGATGAACAAGGGCAGCGTCATTGAAAAAGGCACCCACGAGGAACTGCTGAAAGCTGACGGATTCTATGCGGATCTGTACAACAGCCAGTTCTCCGATGAGGGGCTGCCGGATGTAGGCTAAAGAATACAATGAATCCCAATGGATAGTTAATCCTATGCGGCATACCGCCGCTTAAATAGTCCCCCTGTTCACAGCGGTACGTACATGCTGTGGGCAGGGGGGCTTTTTTCAAAATATAAGAATTTATATGGCGCTATAAATTATCCTTCTATTTCTCGCTGAAACGGGTACCTGAAAGCGGTACTCTGTATCGCTGCTTTGGAAGCATAGGCTCTTGTAAAAGGAAGCCGTTTCTACAATTATATGTTTTGGGGGAAGCTAAGCTTAACCCTAATTTAATAGCATAGGAAACTATGATTACTTCCACATGTGGATAAAAATATGCTTAAAGTTGTAGGATAGATACTTTGGACGAATTTGTAACGAGCAACAGCAGAAATACCGTTGTTGGGGCGCCGAAGGCCAGCTTGCTCGGAAACAACGGCAGAAATACCGTTATTGGGGCGTCGAAGGCCAGCTTGCCCGGAAATAACGGCAGAAATACCGTTGTTGGAGCGTCGAAGGCCGGTTAGCCTAGAAATAACAGCAGAAATACCGCTGTTGGAGCGCCGAAGGCCGAGTTCTGGGGGGCAGAGCCGGTCTAAATATCCTAATTCCAACTAGCAACTACTTACCGGCTTCTTCGCATATTAAACGTGCCCCAGCCAAACAAATTTCAACGTTATGGTGTATTGCAAACGTTATGGTGTATTGCATAAGATTCTGCACTAACCCTAAGATAATTGGCATATAAACCTATGGATATCGCGATCTTTTGAAAAAAAAGGTTTGATTAAAATTTTTAGGGTATATATGATAAGAATATGAAAATGACCCACGGTTCATTTTGGGCTGAAGGGTACGAAGAGAGGATGAACGGAATGTCAGGCTACGGAAATTGGGTGGCAGGCAGCAAAACCAAGTGGGTCACCCTAATCGTCTGGATAGCGGTTGTGGGAGCGCTCACCATGTTATGGCCTTCGGTGAACTCGCAGGAGCTGAACAATGCATCCAACCTCCCTGAAGATTCGCAGTCGGTGCGGGCTTCAGCCGTTGCTGAAAGGGAGTTTCCGGCTGGCAGCGGCGTCCCTGCCTTGCTCGTATGGCATAGGGAAGGCGGAATGTCCGGGGAGGATCTGGCACATATCATCGCTGTGTACAGCAAGCTTGAGCAGCAGCCATTGGCACATCAGAACTACGTTCCGCCGCTCGGGAAGCTGCCGCCGCAGGCGCTTCAGGCTTCGTTGTCGGAGGATGGGAGCACACTGGTTACTCCGGTGCTTTTTGAGAAGACAGCGGCCAGCAGCCAGCTCGGCGAAGCATTAACGGAAATGAAAAAAGTAATAAAAACGGAGACAGGCGGCGACCCTTCTGCAGCGAAGACAGAGAGTAATGATCTGAGCCTTCGGGTATCCGGGCCGGTAGGGATCTCCGTTGATGCCACCGGACTGTTCCAGAATGCGGATGTCTCCCTGCTGATCGCAACAGTTGTGCTGGTGCTTGTGTTCCTGCTGCTGATCTACCGCTCGCCGATTCTGGCTTTGATTCCACTCGTAGCGGTAGGTTTTGCCTATGGTGTTACCAGCCCTGTGCTCGGAAAAATGGCCCAGGAAGGCTGGATCACCGTAGACTCCCAGGCCATTTCCATTATGACCGTGCTGCTGTTCGGTGCGGGTACGGACTATTGCCTGTTCCTGATTTCCCGGTTCCGTCAGATGCTGAAGGTGGAGAAGCATAAGGGGCACGCATTATTGCTTGCAATCACACATTCTTCCGGCGCTATTGCCATGAGCGGATTTACAGTTGTATTGGCGCTGTTTGCGCTGCTGCTGGCCAAATACGGTGCGTACCACCGGTTCGCCGTTCCGTTCAGCGTCTCGATTCTGATTATGGGGATCGCCAGCTTGACGCTGGTGCCTGCGCTGCTGGCGATTTTTGGCCGCACCTCCTTTTTTCCGTTCATTCCGCGTACTCCGCAGATGGAAGCCGATCGGGCCAAAGCGAAGGGCAAACCGGCACCGCAGCCTAAACCTGAACGCAAAAAAGGAATCGGTGATTTCGTGGTAGCCCGCCCTTGGGCGATTGTAGGCATTACGGTGGTTCTTCTCGGTGTGCTCGCCTCCTTTTCCGGCGGGATCAAATTTACTTATGATATTCTCTCGTCCTTTCCGGAGGACATGGAGTCGCGCGAGGGCTTTGACCTTATCGGCACCCAATTCTCTCCCGGCGGGCTGGCTCCGGCCAAGCTGATGATTGATACACAGGGTAAGGTGAACGGGGAGGATATCAAGGTAGTTCTCAGCGGGATTTCTTATATTGATACGGTGTCCGATCCCCAGCAGGGTGCGGTCAGCCATAATATCCTCGGGTATGATGTAGAATTCAAAAGTAATCCATATTCTCTGGAGGCCATGAATCACATACCAGCGCTTCAGGCAACCGTAGAACAGGCGCTGGCTGAATCGGGCCTGGACAACGTCAAGGATAGTGTGTGGATCAGCGGGCAGACTGCGGCCCAGTATGATACCAAAGAGCTCGGGGAGAGAGATACGGATCTGATTATTCCGGTTGTTATCGGGATGATTACCGTGCTGCTGCTGATCTATCTGCGCTCTGTAGTGGCGACGGTTTATCTGGTGGCGACCGTAATCCTGTCGTTTTTCTCAGCGCTGGGGCTAGGCTGGATTATTATTCATTATCTTATGGGAGCAGACGCCATTCAGGGTGCCATTCCGCTGTATTCCTTCGTATTCCTGGTTGCACTGGGAGAGGACTACAACATCTTCATGATCTCGAACATCTGGAAAAAACGCAAAGTTATGCCGCTGAAGCAGGCCATTGCTGAAGGTGTAAATGAGACCGGCTCGGTCATCACCTCCGCCGGGCTCATACTGGCCGGAACCTTCGCGGTGCTGGCCAGCCTGCCGATTCAAGTGCTGGTGCAGTTCGGCATTATCACCGCCATTGGGGTGCTGCTGGACACCTTCGTAGTCCGCCCTTTCCTGGTGCCGGCAATTACCGTACTCTTGGGCCGCTGGTCCTTTTGGCCGGGCAAACATCGGGAGCAGGAGCGAGCGCTGTTAGTGAGCGAGGATTAATTGGGGAGAGGGCCAATACCATAATGAGGTGCGGACGGGCCGGGCGAGAACATGAGGAGTATTGAACAGGGAGCTTCACGACGCCCCCGCTTCCTTATTATGCGGCTGCTCAGTAATATAACAACAGGGATGCCCCGCTGTGCCGTATAGGTCAGCAGGGCATCCCTGTTTAGGTTAGTAGAGCAATCAACGGCAGTAATGCCGCAATAAGCGGGCTATCTGGCGAAATGAAAGGTAAAAGTACCTTTGAATTCGTCGCAAGCGGGCTATCTGGCGAAATGAAAGGTAAAAGTACCTTTGAATTCGTTGCAAACGAGTAAGCAGCGAGCTGAAGCCGCAGGCCACAAACGTCGGCATTCCTGCCGTTGTTTGCGCGGGAAGCTAGGTTGCTTTTGCCTATATAAAGCGAACTTGAAAAAGTAACAAAAGGGGAAAGGTCACAACCTCCGCCTGATAGCCTACTCCCCTGGCGTACGGCTGACAAGCAGTTCATACTTGTCCAGCGTGGCGCCAAGAATCGCTTCATTCCCGCCTGCGCCGCGATGTGACTGACGGAAGGCGTCGCTGGAAGTCCAGCCCTTAAATGCTTCCTCATTCTCCCATACGGTGCAAATTTTCAGTTCCTCTGCACCGTCTTTGGGGCTGCCGTGCCATACTTCCATACGGACGAAGCCGGGCATATCCTGTACCCCGTTCGATGCTCCGAAGCGCTGGGCTATGGCCTCAGCATGGCCTTCCTTGATTTTGAGGGTATTGGTAACTACAAGCATTCCAAAGACCTCCTTCATGCTAGAGTATCCTACCCGTTCTGTAAGGCCGCCGCAGCGGGGCGGCAGCCTTAACCGCTTATTGCGGATTGGTTGTCCAGATACCTGCAGTCTTCAGGAAGACGCGGTCGGGAAGCTTCAGCGCGGCCAGGGCCAGCTCAGCCACATCCTCAGGCTGCATCATCCGGTCCTCATCGCCGATCTTCAGGCCGGCATTCTCCGCAAGGCCGGTGTTGACGGTGCTCGGTGTCAGAGCGACCACACGGATGTTGTGCTTGCGGACTTCCTGCGCCAGCGCCTCGGTCATGCCCATCAGCGCGAACTTGGAAGCGCAGTAAGCAGAGCCGGTGGCGAAGCCCCGTTCTCCGGCTGTAGAAGAAATATTGATGATATTGCCGCTGCTGCGCTCAATCATTGCAGGCAAAGCTGCACGGGTGACATAGTAGGTCCCGAACAGATTGATCTGCATATGGTGTTCCCAATCCGCAGGGTCCATTTCCAGAAAAGTGCCGAATTTGGCGATCCCGGCATTGTTAATCAACGCGTCAAACGCGCCGAGGTCTTTCTGCAGGGAAACGACAGCCCGTTCAGCGTCCTCGCGGACAGCGATATCCGCCACCGCGATGCTTGCCTTGATATCGTACACTTCGGTCAGCGCCGACTTGAGCGCCTCCAGATCAGCCGCTGTTCTGGAGATCAGCCCCAGATTTGCACCTTCCTTGGCCAGCGCCATAGCCAGAGCTTTGCCGATCCCTTTGCCGGCACCGGTGATGACAATACTTCTTCCTCTCAGATCCATAACCTAACGTCACGCTCCTTTTTTACAAATGCTTAGTAATGAGGCTGCTATTCAGCTCCCATTATACCTGAGCGGGAAAAGAGAAGCACGCGAAGGGAAGGAGAGTTCAGCTTCCTGTCTTATTCTTTAACTTCCAGCCTGGTCAGCGGAACACTTGCCGGACCCTCCAGTACATCTCCATCAAAAGAGAAGCGTGAGCCGTGGCAAGGGCAGTCCCAGGAGCGTTCCCCATCGTTCCACTCGGTTTCGCAGCCCATATGGGTGCAGGTTCTGTCCACCAGATGCAGCTTTCCTTCGGGATCGCGGTAGGCTCCAACGCGCTTGCCGTCGTGGAAGACCACCGCCCCTTGATCCGGCTCCAGTTCATGCGTCCTTTTATGCACAATCTCCAGCTTGCCTGCAACCAGTTCTTTTGCAACGTTGGCATTTTGGGCAATGAAGGTTTTAATCGCAGGCACGGTTTTGAAGCGTGAAGGGTCATATAGCTCCGTATAAGGATTGCTGCGCCGCAGGATGCCATCCGCTATTATGCGTGCTGCCAGGGTTCCGTTCGTCATGCCCCATTTGCGAAAGCCGGTGGCGATATAAATTTCCTCATCCTCTGCTGTTTTGGCAATGTAAGGAACACGGTCCAGAGTAATGAGGTCCTGGGTCGACCACCGGAAGGGGATGCCCCGAATGCCCAGCAGTCCCCCGGCGAATTTCTCCAGATTTTCATAATGGCCATGGGTGCAGATGCCTTGCCCCGTCTTATGGTTGTCCCCTCCAACAATGACCAGCTTCTTGCCGTTCCATTCCACGGCCCGCAGCGAACGGGTGGGGTTTCCCGCACTTAAATACATTCCGCCCTCATAATCGGTTTCCGGGTCAATGGCCAGACAGTAGGAACGCTCCGCATGCAGACGGGTGAAGTATAAGGCACCGCCGTCATAAAAAGGATAGTGGGAAGCCGATACCGCATGCCGGCAGCTGATTTTATGTTTGCTTTGCTCTGTATACAGGGTGAGCACGCCACTGTCCTTGTCGACTTGTTCTCCAATCATGGTGTGCTCGTAGATTATCCCGCCTTTATCCAAAATAACATCCAGCAGTCCCTTAAGGTACTGGAGCGGATGGAAACGGGCTTGTTCCGGCAGCTTAATGGCACCGTCAATCCGCAGCGGAAGCGAGATATGGTCTTGCCACTCCCCCGGAAGCCCGATTTTGCCATAGGCCTTGAACTCATCTTCAAGCTGCTTCAGCGTCTGCTCATCCCCCTCATCTGCGTAGAGATAAGCCGCTTCGCGTGTGAGGCCACAGGATAACTTCAGTTCTTCTGCCGTCTGTACCATCCACTTCAACGCCTCGTTGTTTGACTGATAGTAGAGCCGTGCTGCTTCTTCTCCGAAGTCCTTGACCAAATCGTGGTAGATCAGGCCATGCTGTACGGTGATTTTGGCGGTAGTAAATCCGGTAGTGCCGGCAAAAAGTTCACCTGCTTCCAGCAGTGTTACTTTGTACCCCGCCTGGGTCAGCAGATAGGCTGTCGTAATCCCGGTAATCCCGCCGCCAACAATCGCGACATCAGTAGAATGGTCTTCCGCAAGTGCCGGAAAGGACGGGACTTCAGTACTGGCTCTCCATAACGATTGCGGGAATTGCGGAAGGCTCTGCGGGAACTGGGGGCGGTTCATCCTGTTCTCCTTCATATTTATCTCCTCCATCACTGTAAAGACTCATTTCAATTATTACCACACTCCCGCCAAAAGAAACCCGTCAGACGCCAGTAGTGCATGAAATAGAAACAACCATGTCACAATAAGGGGCAGTTGCCGTTAAGGCGGATTATGAGCCGGGCCTTCCTCATTGACGCTGTGGCCATCTGGATTTATACTTGATCTAAAAACAAATCAGAGGATGATAAAGATGAAGACCCTGAATCTGACCTCCCAGCGTCAAGCTGTGTATGACATTGTCCGGAGTTCACATGACCACCCCACGGCAGCAGAGGTAATGAACCGGCTGGTAGAACAAGGGCACAACCTTGCTTATGGAACCGTATATAATTCTTTGCGTTATCTTTCGGACAAACAAATGATCCGTGAGCTCAAACTGGGGGAAGCCGCCAGCCGCTATGACGCCCGTCTTGATGAACATCAGCATATCCTGTGCGAGGTGTGCGGGGCCGTGGATGAGGTAATGACCCAGGTGCCGCAGGAGTGGACTGACCAGGTGAGCGAAGAGACAGGCTATTTGATTACCCATGCGCATGTTGTGTTTGGAGGCGTGTGCCCGAATTGCAGAAGCAAAGGGGCCAAGCAGCTCTGAACGTTGGCAGTCCGGTCCAAAACCAACTGATCCATAACTGAAGACTGCCGGATTTCCAGTTCAGCTATATAGTCCCGAAAAACTATATACAGATATAAGAAAAGACCGTTTTCATTAAACGGTCTTTTTGCTGCAGTTATATGAAAATTCTCCAAAGAAGTATGAGAATACTGAAGAGTTTCCGGGCAAAAGAGGTTTTTCAGGACTGATATATAATTATATATTAGACAGCACACAAGTCGTACTTAAGACTCATAAGAAAGCGAGAGTGAGTAAAGAGGATGAAACCTAAAGCGAATATAACCATCCGTATGAAGCTGATTCTTACATATCTGGTTGTCCTCCTGGTGCCAAGCATCATCATAGGCTGGCAAACTTACGAATCGGCCAGCAGCAAAGTGGAAGGCCAGCTTCTGAATAATGCCGCTGAAAGCGTCGCTGCGGTAAACGAAATCATTAACGTGAATATGCAATCCAAAATCAATGATATTCAGTATTTTGCCCAGCAGTTCTCCTCCTCGGCTGTTCATGGACAAGCGGAAGGCGGCGGTGCTGCGGTACAGGCCAGATTGAAGGAATATGCTGCGCTTCATCCGGATGTTCTGGATATTTATGTGGCAACCAGCCGGGCAGAGATGGTACATGCCTCGGAATCGAAACTTCCGGAAGGCTATGACCCGCGGAAGGAGAACGCTTATGTCAGTGCACTGAAGCACGGGAAGGGGGCTGTGATCTCGCCGGCCTTCCAGACCGTTAATGGCGAAACAGCCGTTGCGGTTTCCGCAGTCCTTGAAGATGGGGGCGGAGTGGTCGCTCTGAACCTCAACCTGGAGGAAATGGCCAATCTGATTAACATAAAGGTCGGGAAGGAAGGATATATTTTTTTGGCTGACAGCAGCAAAAAATTTCTTGTACATCCTATTGAACCCATTGGCCAAGAATCATCGCTTGATTTCATTAAGCAAATGTTTAACGGAGAACACGGTTCGTTTGATTATACCTACAACAACTCTCGCCAAAAGCTGACGTATCTGATGAACGGGCTCACCGGCTGGAGAATCGGGGGCACAATCAGCAAAAGTGAGGTGACAGCGGCCACACAAGGAATCCGTGATACGGCTCTGATTGTCATCGCCGTCTCCGTGCTGCTTGCGCTTGTGCTGGTGTATTTCAACGTGGCTTCGATCCTTAAACCCCTCACCCGTCTGCGCAAAGCTACAGAGGTCATTGCCAGCGGCGACCTGTCAGAGGATATCGGCCGCTTCCGGAGAGATGAAATCGGATTTCTTGCCGACAATTTCCGTTCAATGGTTGCCAATCTGCGCGGCATGATTACAGGTGTGAAGGAGATGACCGGCAATGTGTCCGCTTCTGCGGAAGAGCTCACTGCCGGGGCAGAACAGACCACAAAGGCTATTGAGCATGTAACGATAGCCATTCAGGAGGTAGCGGCAGGCACAAAGCGGCAGGTGCACAGTGTGCAGAGAGGGACGGAGAGCACGGCGGCAACCGCAGGCGAAGTTGAGCATATCTCCGGATTCATGGAGCAGGTGTCGGCAATGATGGAGAAGACCTCGCTGTCCGCTGCCGAGGGCAATGATTCGGTGATCCGCGTGGTGGACAAAATTAACGGCATTCACGAAACAGTGGAGGAACTAAGCAGTGTAATCGGCAAGCTGAATGACCGCACAGGCCAGATTCACGGAATTGCCGGTGTAATTACGGGAATTGCCCGGCAGACCAACCTGCTGGCGCTCAATGCTTCGATTGAGGCGGCCAGAGCCGGTGAGCAGGGCAGGGGCTTCGCGGTTGTTGCTGCTGAAGTCCGCAAGCTGGCTGAGGAATCAGAGGGCTCCGCGCACAGGATCGCGGATCAGATTGCTTCCATTAACACAGAGATGCAGCAGGCAACGGCGACGATGGAGGATGCCCGCAGCAAGGTGTCGGAAGGCATAATGGCGGTGGATACCACCGGGCGCTCCTTCTCCCGCATCCGCAGAGCGGTTAAGGGGGCGGCCGAGAAGATTGAAGCCATGGTGGAAGCCGTTGGCACACTGACGGCTGAAGCTGTCAGCATGGAGGCTGCGATCCATGAGATTCAAGCGATCTCCCAAGAGGCTGCCGGCAATACGGAGACGATATCGGCAGCTGCCCGGGAGCAGCTGGCTTCGGTAGAGGAGATTGCATCCTCCTCAGCGGATCTGAGCCATCTTGCCGAGGAACTGCAGGAGCTTGTGGGACGTTTCAAGCTGTCGGAGAAATAAGTGGGAATTGCTTTTCATCTTTTCTTTTTCGGCTCAATGCAAGTATACTGATAAACAATAAGTTTGTGGGCTGATGAGGGGGAGAAAAAGGATATGGCAGAGCAATTGCAAGGCATTACCGTCGCCCTGGCCGGTCCGCGCAAGGCGGAAGAAATGGCTAAGCTGGTGCAGAACATGGGAGGAACGGCACTGCACCGGCCTGCCCAGGGGACGGTGTTTCTGGATAACCAGGCGCTGCGGGAAGGAATTGCTGCCTGGATAGCCCATCCGCCCGATCTGGCTATACTGACGACAGGGATGGGGCTGGAGGCGCTGTTTGAAATGGCGGCGGAGATGGAACTGGAGGCGCGTTTTCTGGAGGTTCTCTCGGCTTCGCCAATTGCCGCACGCGGCTACAAGACGGTTAATGCGCTGAAGAAGCGGGGACTCCGGCCTGAAGTCCGCGATGATGACGGGAGCACAGCCGGGCTGCTTCGGGGGCTGGAAGACTGGGATCTGCGCGGCAAATCGGTTGTTCTGCAGCTCCATGGCGATCCTGCTCCTGAGCTGGCGGCCTGGCTGAAGGAGGCAGGGGCGTCTGTCCTTCAAGTGGAGCCGTACCGCCATACGCCGCCGGAGCCCGGGGCGCTGGCCCGGCTGTATGAAGAGATTGCAGAAGGCAGAGTCGATGCGGTAGCCTTCACGAGCGCTCCGCAATTCCGTTTTCTGGCTCAGTATGCCAGGGAGCAGGGCAAGCTGAAGGAACTGGTGGAGGCCTTTGAGCACAAGGTGCTGGCGGTTTCTGTAGGACGGATCACCTCGGAATCCCTGAAGGAGGAAGGAATAACGCGGATCGTGATGCCCGAGCATGAACGGATGGGCAGCATGTTCGTGGAGCTTGGGAAATATATCGCGTCCCGCCGCTGACGGTCTGCCAGGCCGAAGTTTCATAGGCACGGACATTTATTGCCGGCCATGGACAACCTCAGCCATTTTACTTAGAATATAGGCAACTAAAAAGACAAATATAGATATAGAAAGAAGGAGGAGGTCCCCTATGGACAAAAGAAAATGTCTGCTTTTGGGTGACTATACCCACCCCCGTTTTCATCCGCTGCAGGGCGTGGACAAACAAATCAGCGAAATCCTGAATGATCTGCTGATTGTGCAGTGTTCGGAGAATAAAAAGCTGCTGCTCAGCGAGCACTTGTCAGGATATGATCTGTGCATCGCATACAATGAGCTATGGAATGAGACGGTGTCCCCCCAGCAGACTGCGGGTCTGCTGAGCTATGTGAGCGGCGGCGGCGGACTGATCGTGCTGCATACCGGAATCTCGCTGGCCAAACGCTATGAGCTGGCCCATCTGATCGGCGGCAGATTTACCGGACATCCGCCGTATACTCCGCTGAACTTCAAGGTCCTGGAGCATGACATTACCGAGGGCATCGAAGATTTCCAGCTGGATGAGGAGCCGTACACGTTCGACTTCGATCCTTTTACAGAGAAGACCATTTTACTGGAGTATGAAGCAGAGGGGGAAATGCGTCCGGCCGCCTGGTGTCACAGCTATGGGCTGGGACGGGTGGTATTTCTGATGCCAGGCCATCATGAACCTTCCTTCACACATCCGGCGATTCGCCAGCTGATCCTGCGGGCGGCTACCTGGGCGGCGCGAATCCCTAGATAATCTATATAGTGCGGCTGCTTTGCACAGGCTTAAATTTTGTGAAATGGCCCGCAAAAGGGTATACTCTATCCATAACCGGAATCATTGGGAGGAAAGTGCCATGAGTGATTTGTTCAAGAAAGCAATCTCTTTAGGAGTCGGCCTCACCATTGTCAGCAAGGAAAAGGTAGAAAAGGTAGTTGAAGAGCTGGTGAAGCGGGGCGAGCTTGCCCCCTCGGAATCCAAGGCACTCGTTGACCGGCTGGTGGAGCGTGGCGAGGAAGAACGCGGAGTGTTCAAATCTGCAGTTCATGAACAGGTGGAGCGCGTGCTGAAGGAGCTTAAAATCCCTGTTCAGAGTGATGTTGCCGAGCTGGAAGCGCGGATTGCTGTCCTGGAGCGCCGTGTGGCGGAGCTGGAGGGAACTCCTTCGACGGAGGAAGCCCTGCCGGAACAGCGTACGGACTAAATGGCTGTACGTATAAGACATGCCGGGCGGTACCGGACTATTGCCATGGCGCTGATGCGTCATGGCTTCGGCTATATGGTGGAGGAACTTGGCCTCTACCATCTGTTGTCCCTTCCGCGCCGGATGATTACCCAGGAGGTTCACGAGAGTCTGACGCTGGGGGAGCGGATCCGCCGGGTGCTTGAGGATTTGGGGCCAACCTTTGTGAAGCTGGGCCAATTGGCCAGTACCCGTTCCGATCTGCTGCCCGATTCTATAATTCAGGAACTGGTGAAGCTTCAGGACAGCGTCCCTCCGTTCTCGGCGGAAACGGCGCGCAATATTTTGGAGCAGGAGCTTGACCAGCCGATTGATGAAATGTTCAGCTATTTTGAGAATGCCCCGCTTGCCGCAGCCTCCATTGGTCAAGTCCACCGGGCTGTACTGCATGGCGGGCAGAGTGTGGCGGTCAAAATCCAGCGTCCCGGTGTGATGCGGACCATGACCCGGGATCTGGAAATTTTACAGGATCTAAGCGCCCTGGCCGAGAGGAAGCTGGACTGGGCGAAGCAATACGGGCTGACCCGGATGGTAGAGGAATTCTCCCGAGCGCTGCTGGCGGAGCTGGATTACGGCCAGGAGGGGCGCAATGCGGAACGGATCGCCGGGCAGCTTACGGAGCACGATCAGGTCTATATCCCGGCAATTTTTTGGGATTACAGCTCCACCCGTGTGCTGACTATGGAATATGTCGAAGGCATCACATTGAACCACCGCGAGGAGCTGCTCCTGAAGGGCGTGAAGCTGAAGACGCTAGCCCAGCAGCTGGTGGAGATGATGCTGAACCAGATTTTTATTCATGGTTTTTTTCATGCTGATCCTCATCCCGGCAATGTTATGCTGCTGGATGACGGGAAACTGGCGTTAATTGATTTCGGCATGGTTGGCCGGCTGAGCGAAGAAATGAAGGATAGCCTGTCTGCGCTTGTCATCGCTCTAATGCGCAAGAATACCGATTCCATGGTGCGGGCTATTTTACGGCTGGGCGTCATTCCCGAGGAAGCTGACCGGATGGCGCTGCATGATGATATGGACAGGCTTCGCGAGGCATACTATGATATCCCCTTCAAGCAGGTCAGCATCGGCAAAGCGCTGAATGATCTGTTTGGCATCGCCCGCAAGCACAGGCTGGTCATTCCCCCGGACCTGGCGATGCTCGGCAAAACCATGCTGACGCTGGAGGGGGTAGTCGGCAACCTTGACCCGTCTTTCAGCATTGTGCAGATGGCCGAACCCTTCGGCAGGCGGCTGGTAAGGCAGCGCTTCAGCGGCAGCCGCCTGCAGCGCAAAATTCTCGGCGGCGTTGCTGATCTCGCCGAAAGTCTGGTAGAGCTTCCGGCACAGGCGCGGCAGCTGTCTGCGCTCGTTGGCAAAGGCAAGCTGAAGGTGGAGGTCGTACTGCCTGAGCTGAAGGGAATTGAACACAAGGTTAGCCGGGTGGGTAACCGCCTCTCGTTCAGCATTGTGCTGCTGGCCTTCAGCATTATTATGGCCGGGCTGATCATTGCCTCTTCGCTGCGGGGAGAGCCTTCCATGCTCTGGGACTTCCCGATTGTCGAAATCGGCTCTGTGATCGCTCTTCTGATGATTTTATGGCTGCTGTACTCCATTTTTAAATCAGGACGGTTTTAGCCGTAATAAATATTCTTGGGGAGTTGCACACAAACGGCACGGGATCAAGTACAATGTAAAGGTTAACTTCTTAATCCTAAATAAGAAGCTTGGATATAGAGTGTAATGGAACGCAAATGGAGTGCCGTCTGAATGTCCGGTGGATCGCTGCTGCCCCTGAAACCGAACTTTGGACCGCGCATCTGCAGGGCTGAAGGGCGGCTAGTGAGACGGAAGGGCTCCGGAGACGGGGTTCTTCCGCTTTTGTTTTGAATATGCGGCAACGGCATCCTGCCTACATTACTCCAGGAACTGGATAACTATAGTGATATGAATTGAACAAATTACAGAAAAATGTGAGGTGGAGACTTTGCCGGGTTTTAAGGAACTGGGAGTATCGGAATTATTGAACGGCCTGCTTCAGGGTCAGGGGATTGCTAAGCCTACACCAGTGCAGGAAGAAGCTATTCCTCCGCTGGTGCAGGGATTGGACGTTATCGCAAGGGCCAAGACGGGAACAGGCAAAACACTGGCCTTCCTGCTGCCGATTATGGACAAGATCCGTGTGGAGCAGGCATATCCGCAGGCGCTTATCATGGCACCGACCCGCGAGCTGGCTTTGCAGATTACCGAGGAGGCCCGCAAGCTGGCGCGCCATACCGGAGTGAAAATTCTGGCCGTATATGGCGGCCAGGATGTGGAAAAGCAGCTGCGCAAGCTGGAAGGCGGCCGGCATCTGATTATCGGGACGCCGGGCAGGCTGCTGGATCATATACGCCGGGGAACGCTGGATCTCGGCGGGGTCAAGATGCTGGTGCTGGATGAAGCGGACCAAATGCTGCATATGGGCTTCCTGGAGGATGTGGAAACCATTATTACGGCTGTGCCTTACCGCCGCCAGACGATGCTGTTCTCCGCGACCATGCCGGACCCGATCAAGCGGCTGGCCAGCAAATACATGAAAGAGCCGCTGGATATCGTTATTAAAAGCGGTTCCCCTATTCCGCTGGAGAATATCCGCCAGCAGGTGGTGGAATGCTCGGACCGCAACAAGGAAGAAGCTTTGATCGCGCTGATCGAGCGGGACCGTCCTTACCTGGCGATGATCTTCTGCCGGACGAAACGCCGTGTGTCCAAGCTGAATGAAGCACTCCAGGCCGCCGGCTATGATTGCGACGAGCTGCACGGCGACTTGTCGCAGAGCAAACGCGAAGCGGTGATGAAACGGTTCCGCGAGGCGAAGCTGCAGCTGCTGGTGGCCACGGATGTGGCTGCCCGCGGTCTGGACGTCGAGGGCATCACGCATGTCTTCAACTATGATCTGCCGCTGGATGCGGACAGCTACATTCACCGGATCGGCCGGACCGGCCGCGCAGGCGGCAAGGGACTGGCGATCACGTTCGCTTCGCCGCGCGAACGCGCCGGGCTCGAGCTGATCGAGCACGGCATCTCCCAGCGGCTGGACCGCCGCCGGTACGAGAAGGATGAATTCGGCGTAGGCGAATTCATCTCCGTGCAGGGCGGACGCCAGAACGCCGTGCCGGAAGGCGCCCGCAATGGACGCGGCGGGCGCGCCCAGGGGCGCAGCGGCGGAGCTCCGCGCGCCGAAGCCGGGGCGCGGCCGGGTGCGGGCGGACGCGGCCGCGGCAAGGAAGCAGGCGGCTGGGGCGCGCCTGCAGAAGGGCGCAGCCGCAGCGCAGCGGCTGGCGGCAAGCGCAGCGGCTGGGGCGACGCTGCGCCAAGAGGCGGCGGGCACGCCGGCAAAAGCGCGGCGAAGCCAAGAACGGGCGGCGGCTACGGCAGCTACGACGCCCGCAGCAGCAGCCCGGCTGCAGGCTATGCAGCCGGAGAAAGCGCCGCCGGCCAGCGCGGCGGCAAAGGGGCCGCCGGTTCCAAAGGCGGCCCGGGCAGCGGCTACAGCGCCAACGTTTCCCGTGGCGCGGAAGCCGGAGGCTTCAGCTACGGAGCCTCCAAAGGAGCGGGCTCCGGCAGCGGATATAATCCGGGCGGCGCACAGGCCAGCCCGAAACATAGAGCGAATGTAGCCCGCAGCAATGACGCCGGGGGCTGGAGTTCGTCAGCGCCTGCCAAGGGGGGCGGCGCACGCAGCGGCTCCAAAGGCGGCAAAGGCGGCTACGGCCCGGGAGGGCGCAGCAGCGGAGGCAAAGCTTCATCGCGCGGCGGCCGGGGCAACGGCTCCGGGGGCACGCGCGGGGGCCGAGGCTCCTCCAGATAGAGGCGCTGGATTTCATTTTATGAAACTTGTTACCATAGGACGGCCAGCCGCTCAGGCTGGCATGCTGTGGTAACATTTTTTTTGCCTTTGTGTATCTTTAAAGTTTTGAAACATTTTGGACGCAAAGCTTGTCTATAATATAACTTGAACTTCAGATGTCATAGAGTATTGCCTATAGCGAATAGGGTGCGGGTGTTTCGGGTTCTAAGCGGGTAAACGAAGCCGGAGCCAAATTTCCGTCTGTGCATTTATCGGCTGCTTGTCTGGAGCATTCATTAACTTTCTGGGAGGAAACACAGGATATGTCTAAGACTGCTAAAATCGTCATTTTACTCATTATTGTAGTTGCTGTAGGCTGGGGGATAGGCAAATATAACTCGCCGTCGCCTTCGGCTTCACAGGAGGAGGGAGCCTCCGCAAGCGCGGGTGGTGAGCTTCAGGGACAGCCAGGCTCCGCACCGGAGCCTTCAGCCGTGGCCAGCGGCGCTCCAGAGGGATCAGACACGGCCACTGGAGATGGGGCTTCTGCCGAGCCGGATAATTCCGGCAATGAGGCGGCCGTGAAGCCTTCGCCAACGCCAGCGGATAAGCCCTCTGATCCGGACAGCTCCGGTTCAGCCGATCCGGCAGCAGAGCTTACCGCTGCCGAACCAGATAGTGTGGCTGCTATGATCAATAAGCAGTACAAGCTGCCGGATGGCTATAAGCCGGCTGATCTGGTCTATCCTGACGTGCCGTTTATTTTCTCGGATAAGATTGAGAAACGGATGCTGCGGAAGACTGCTGCTGATGCACTGGAGAAAATGTTCGCAGGTGCACTGAAAGACGGCGTACATCTGGCCGGGGTTTCCGGCTACCGTTCCGAGGCTACTCAGACCCGGCTGTTTAATAACTATGTCAAAAGAGACGGTGAAGAGAAAGCCCGTACCTATAGCGCCGTGCCTGGACACAGCGAGCATCAGACAGGGCTGGCGATCGACCTGTCCGGGACGGATGGCAAATGCGCGGCAGAAACCTGCTTTGCCGGAACAGAGGAAGCCAACTGGCTGGCAGCTCACGCGGCTGAGTATGGCTTCATTATCCGCTACCCTGAGGGCAAACAGGCGATCACCGGGTATATGTATGAGCCTTGGCATGTCCGCTATGTAGGAAAAGATATTGCTGCCTCCATCGCGGAGCGGGGCATTACGCTGGAAGAGTACTATGATGCTGTTCCGGTATCCAAATAATAAGTCTGCTGAATCATTAAAGCACTGCAAAGCACTGCAATTCCCCGAAAGGTGGAGGGCAGTGCTTTTTTATTGTATTAGGGCGTGCCCAGAAAGCACGTATCTTCTAGCCGGTGAAAGTCCGGTCACGGGAGGGGCCAAGCCCCCGTGTAGCTGGGATGCCTGCGTACGGCGAAATCTGTGCGTAGAAGCGCATCGACAAAAGTCCGGTCAGAGACAGGGCGAGCAACCTGCTAGGCCGTAACATGAAGTGAATCCTGCCGCGTCGTCACAAAGGCCCCGCAAGGGGGGAGAGAGGAAGTCGAGCCTCGCCTATACGGGTGAAGACCACGGAAGCTGCAGAGAACTTGGAACGGCAGTGAAGAATCCTCCGGCGTATGGGGATCGGCATGGAAGGAAAGAAGACGCAGTGAACTGGGGAGACCCTCCCCCACACGGGAGGAATTTTTTTTTTAGAAACCCGTAAAGAGACGCTCTATAAGTCCAAAAGATGAAATGAACCGTCTGTGGGAAGGGAGTCCGAGGGGCTCATAATACCGAAGAACCTAAGGACAACATAACCTTAGGGAGGGAAGGAGCCCTGCTTTGTTTATGCTTTTGGAGGAGGTACGAGTGAGTGAATGCCAAAGGGCTAACGACACCAAAGGAAAAAGTTCAAGAACTCCAAGAAAAGCTAGGTCATGCGGCCAAGGAGAACAAGAAGCGTAAATTTCATGCGCTGTATGACAAGGTCTACCGCCCGGATGTGCTGTGTGAAGCCTGGAAACGGGTGAAAGCGAATAAGGGAGCAGCAGGAGTAGATGCCGTGACGCTCGCAGACATCGAGGAACGAGGAGAAACGAACTTCCTTAAGACCTGTGAGCGAGAATTGAAAGAAGGCAGCTACCATCCGCAGCCTGTGCGGCGGCACTATATCCCAAAGAAAGACGGGAAGCCAAGGCCGCTGGGCATACCCACCGTGCGCGACCGAGTCATACAGATGGCAACCAAACTCGTGATTGAGCCCATCTTCGAAGCAGACTTCGAAGAAGTATCCTTCGGATTTCGCCCGAAGCGAAGTGCGAAAGGAGCGCTGGAACGAATCCGGAAAGCCTGCAACCGCAAAGGAAATTGGGTAGTCGACGTCGATATCCAAGGTTACTTCGACAACATTAATCAAGAGAAGCTCATGAAACTGGTACAGATGCGTATCAATGACAGGAGAATCTTGAAGTTAATACGGAAATGGCTTCAGGCGGGAGTTATGGAAGAAGGAAACGTGAGGCGTTCCGATTTAGGGACACCACAAGGTGGCGTCATCTCACCGCTGTTGGCGAATATCTACTTGAACTACTTTGACCGGCTATGGGAGAAACACGGAAGTGGATTGGGGGAACTGACCAGGTATGCAGACGATTTCGTCGTAGTCTGTAAAACGAAAAAGGACGCCGAACATGCCTATGAGCTCATAAGCAGAATCATGGAACGTCTGGAGTTAACTCTACATCCGACCAAAACCCGCATTGTAGGCCTGTGGACAGGAGACGAAGGATTCGACTTTTTAGGAATGCACCATCGAAAAACGAAAGCAGAAACTTCCCAAGGGAAGGTATATTACACCACACAGCAATGGCTAACGAAAAAGGCAGAGGAGCGCATCCGAGGCGTGGTCAAAGAAAGATTAGCCCCTCCGAGCATGCGCTCAAGAACGTTGGCGGAACAGGTGGAATGGCTCAATCCAAAGATTCAAGGATGGAGAAATTATTACTACACGAACTACAGCCAAAAGAGATTAGCGAAACTGGATTGGTATATTTTGCAAAGATTAACCCGGTGGTACGCGAAGAAGAGACAACGCGGGAGATGGATGAGGTCCAGGTCAGAAGTTAAATATTTGACCATCCAATATGGACTAAAAACGCTATTGTAATCTGCATGCCCATGAATGACGAACATCGGAAAGCCGTATGAGGGAAAACCTCACGTACGGTTTGATGAGGAGGGGCTGGGTTGCACCAGCCCTTTACTCTAGAAATATACAGTGTAAAAAAGTGCGGATATCTTGGCAGCCTCACAGGATATAAGCGATGCAGAAGGATTGGGCTCCATCAGCGAACTGAAGCGGACAGAGGAGCCCTTATTTTGCCCAAAAGCTTACTTTTTCAGCAGTTACGGACTAAGGAGGCGTTATATCGTTCGATCGAGCCTGGAATCAAGGGGAAAGGGATCAAATAAGGGTATCTCAGTCCGTCCCTACTGCGGAATAGCCAAATCTTCTATCCATAACGGCTTTCCTGTCCGTAACGGCTGCGGATCGATCGTGAAGGAGTACAACGATCCGTCTTTAGCATGCCCCCGTTTATTTTGGAGCGGTGGGGAATCCCTGAAATGAGAGGTAAAAGTACCTTTGATTTGGCCAGAAGTGGGCAATTGAGTGAAATGAGAGGTAAAAGTACCTTTGTTTCGGCCAGAAGCGGGCAACTGAGTGAAATGAGAGGTAAAAGTACCTTTGATTCGGCTAGAAATGGGTAACTAAGTGAAATGAAAGGTAAAAATACCTTTGATTTGGCCGAGAAGCGGGCGACTGAGTGAAATGAGAGGTAAAAGTACCTTTGATTCGGCCAGAAGCGGGCGACTGAGTGAAATGAGAGGTAAAAGTACCTTTGATTCGGCCAGAAGCGGGCGACTGAGTGAAATGAGAGGTAAAAGTACCTTTGATTTAGCCAGAAGCGGGCAATTGAGTGAAATGAGAGGTAAAAATACCTTTGATTCTGCCGAGAAGCGGGGCTAGTGCGGTTTGTGGTTCTAACAAGGCCACTGGACCTCTGCTATACATCGCCCAAACCTCTATTGTTCCTTTTTTTCGGTTACCTGAGAATTTTAAGTTGTAAAATCATCTCTAAAAATTACATATAAGTAAAGGCAGGGGGAAACAGTGCTTATTTTGTTCAGTTGCAGTACTTATTTTGTTCAATTATGGAGGAGATAATGAAATGACGAAACAGATTCAGGCAGATGTAATCATTATCGGCGGTGGAACCGGAGGCTGTGCGGCCGCTCTTGGTGCTGCAAGGTCAGGACGGTCGGTGGTGATGACCGAGGCCTATGAATGGATTGGCGGACAGCTCACCAGCCAGGTGGTGCCTCCTGATGAGAACCGCTGGATTGAACAGTTTGGCTGTACGGCAAGCTACCGGACTTACCGGAATGCAGTACGCGACTATTACCGCAGATTCTTCCCGCTCACGGAGCAGGCGCGCGCCCGGGCGGGGTTCAATCCCGGAAATGCCTGGGTCAGCCGTCTCTCACATGAACCGCGCACCGCACTGGCGGTGCTCCGGGATATGCTGGCCCCCTATGTGCACAGCGGGCGGCTGCAGATATGGACCGGATATAAGCCCGTGCAGGCCGAGACAGACGGGGATGAGGTGATTTCAGTAACGGTGTGCGGGCAGGATGGAGATAGGCTGGTGCTGACAGGCAGCTATTTTTTGGATGCAACCGAGGAAGGGGATGTGCTGCCGCTTGCAGGCGTGGAGTACGTAACCGGCGCAGAATCCGTTGCCGAGACCGGGGAGAGACACGCGCTTGCGGGTCCGGCGAATCCCCGGGATATCCAGGCGTTCACGCATTGCCTGGCGCTCGACTATAACGAGGGTGAAGATTATACGATTGCCAAGCCGCGGGAATATGACTTCTGGAAGAACTATCAGGCTGATTTCTGGCCGGCTCCACAGCTGAGCTGGACCGTTCCTTCCCCCTCAACGCTTGCGCCTGTGACCTATGTGCTTTTGCCGGAGGAGGGGGCAAATCCGCTGTTTACTTACCGGAGATTGGCGGACCGCAATAATTTTCAGCCCGGGACCTACAAGACGGACCTCAGCGTGGTCAACTGGCCGCAGAATGACTACTGGCTCGGACCGATTGTTGACGTTGCTCCGGAGGAAAGGCACCGCCATCTGGAGAGAGCGAAGCAGCTCAGTCTTTCCCTGTTGTATTGGATGCAGACAGAGGCTCCCCGCAAAGATGGCGGCATAGGTTACCCTGGCCTTCGTCCGCGGCCGGATGCGACGGGAGCGCCGCATGGACTTGCACAGGCTCCGTATATCCGTGAAGGACGCCGTATCCGCGCGGAATATACGATTCTGGAGCAGCATCTCAGCCCGGCCGGCCGTCCCGGCGGCAAAGCCGAGAAATACCCGGATACTGTTGGCATCGGCAGCTACCGGATTGATCTTCATCCCAGCACGGCGCTGCGGACCTTCATCGACATTCCTTCGCTGCCGTTCCAGATCCCGCTGGGGGCGCTGATCCCGGTTCGGGTGAACAACCTGATCGCTGCTGCCAAAAACATTGGGACCACGCATATCACCAATGGCTGCTACCGGCTTCACCCGGTGGAATGGAACATTGGAGAGGCTGCAGGCATGCTGGCGGCCTATTGTCTGGATAACGGGACTACTCCCCGTGGGGTGCGAAATTCCCCGCAACAGCTGAGCAGCTTCCAGACCCGCCTGCGCAATAACGGGTTTGAGCTGGAATGGCCGTCTATTGGTGCGGTCTAGGCAGGGTCAGGGCGTGCATAATCGGTATGATGAATCAGGATACCGAAGAGATCTTCTGCGGGCAGGCTACGGCAGTCCGTGCAGGTGTGTCTTACAGCTGCAGCCGCCGGTTCTGATGGTTCATCTCCCCGGCCCCTGGTTAAGTAGTGGGAAACCATGAAATTACCAGTGAGAGGGGAGCTTCAGATGTCCGAACATAATCATGTGGTGAACAAGGATGGAAATGTGACGATGGCTAAAGTGAGTGACGCCCTTGACCGGATAGAGCCCGAACAAAAAGACGTTATCCTGAAGAATTTCGAAGATTTCAGATCTTATCTCAGAAAGCGTATCCAATTGGCGCAAAAAATTGGGTTGGGCGAAGAACAGCTGGCCGCAGCGGCGGAGAAAATCGCCGACTATTTGGCCGCGCATGAGGAACCTCGCAACAGCGAGGAGAAGCTGCTGCTGGAGCTGTGGAAGGTCGGCAGCAAGGAAGAGCGCCAACGGCTGGCGCATATGCTGGTTAAGCTGGCCCGGAATTGAATAGAGCTGTTTTGCGCTAGCGCTTATCTAAAGTGCATAGGCTGGACAAAGATCCTTCTTCGGGTGGCTGGGGGAGGATTTTTTGCCGTAAAGAAGGCAGAGCAGGAAATGCCAGGTACCCGAATGTTATAATGGGGAGAAAATTGACTTGGAGATGCGCTGATGATGAAATTAAGCATACTGGATCAATCGCCGGTCTCGGAGGGCAGCACGCCGGCGGAGGCTTTGGCTGAAACCGCAAGTCTAGCCATAGAGGCGGACCGGCTGGGCTATCACCGCTTCTGGGTCTCCGAGCATCATGCGGCACGCGGGCTGGCCGGTTCGAGCCCTGAGGTGCTTATGGCACATCTGGCTGCGGTAACCTCAAGAATCCGCATCGGTTCGGGAGCTGTGCTGCTTCCCCATTACAGCGCGTATAAAGTGGCCGAGAACTTTCGCGTTCTCGAAGCCCTGTACCCCGGCCGGATCGATCTTGGGCTGGGCAGAGCTGCAGGAGGCGGGGCGCTCGCCGCAAGAGCGCTCCAGGAGAACCGGACCGGCGGCAGCGCTGAGCTGTACGAATTGCAGATTCAAGATCTGCTCAGCTATCTGTATGGCGCTCCGGATCAGTCGCACCGTTTTGCCGGGCTGGAGACCAGCCCGCAGATCAGCACTGCGCCGGAGCTCTGGCTGCTCGGGTCCAGCAGGGAAAGTGCTGCCCTTGCCGCCAGACTGGGGACCGGCTATGCATACGCCAGGTTTATTAACAGTGCAGGGGGCAGCATGGCGGTCCGCTCTTTCCGGAGCAGCTTCCGCCCGTCTCCTGCAGCTTCTGCGCCCCAGGCGCTGGTATCGGTGTTTGCCGTATGCGCCGAGACTTCCGCAGAAGCGGACCGGCTGGCTGCCAGTATGGATTTGTCCCTGGTTCAGCTGGAGAAGGGCCATGTCTCGACAGGCACGCCTTCTGTGGAGACGGCACTGGGCTACAAGTATACGCCGTATGACCGGTTCCGGATCGAGGATAACCGCCGGCGAATGGTACTTGGATCACCGGACGAAGTGCGGCGGCAGTTTACAGCGCTCATGGAGGAATACCAGTGTGAGGAAATTATGTTCGCTACGCTTATGCACCGCTATGAGGACAAGCTGAGATCCTTGCGGCTGATAGCCGAAGTCTGCGGATTGCGCGGAGGGGCCGGGGTGAATTAGCCGCAGCCACGGTGCCGTGAATTTTGGATTTCTGCGGCAATGAGTTAAGATGAAGAATGGCTGGACAGCGCATCGCCGTTAGAAAAATCCACGGATGAAGGGGAGAAGCAGGATGTCTATTTACAGTTTTGCAGGCGTGAAGCCTTCGGGTGCAGAGGTGCCTTTCAAGGATTATGAAGGCAAGGTGCTGCTGATTGCCAACACGGCCAGCAAATGCGGACTTACACCACAGTACGGGGATTTGCAGAAGCTGTATGAGCAGTACGGCGACAAGGGACTTGTGGTATTGGGTTTTCCCTGCAACCAGTTTGCCGGACAGGAGCCGGGCACCAGTGAAGAAGCAGAGGAGTTCTGCCAGATTAATTATGGCGTTACGTTCCCCATTTTTGCCAAAGTGGATGTGAACGGGCCGGATGCCAGTCTGCTTTTTCAATACTTGAAGGGCCAGCAGCCGGGAGAAGGCGGGAGCAGTGACATTCAGTGGAACTTCACGAAGTTCCTCGTCGACCGGAGCGGCAACGTGGTAGCCCGTGTGGAACCAAAGGAATCACCTGAAAGCATGAAGGAACAGATAGAAGCATTGCTTTAGAACAATTAAGGAGACGGCGAAGCCGTTTCTGTGTGCCGACTTAACTTGAGTTTTCCTCCCGAATAGCGGCCTTTGCCGGGTTTGGGAGGATTTTTCGTATGGGGATCTATGAAAATTATCCTTGACGCTTTTCAGGGACACTGTATCCTTTGAAGAGGAATGTAGATCTTGGAGAAGTGCATAGAGTGAATGGTGAAGCAGGATAATAACGGCAGGAGGGTTTTAAAACGGCATGAGGTTAATTACAGAGGTGGCATCGGCAGCAGGAATTCATGAGGAGCATCTGGAGCTGTACGGCAAATATAAAAGCAAGCTGTCGCCATCCCTTTGGGATGAGCTTAAGCACAATCAGGACGGAAAGCTGGTGCTGGTCACCGCGATGAATCCGACTCCGGCCGGCGAAGGCAAAACGCTGACGACCATCGGACTGTCCCAGGCGCTGAATGCAGCGGGGGTTAAGACCGTAGCGGCGCTGCGCGAGCCTTCGCTTGGTCCGACCTTAGGAATGAAAGGCGGAGCCACTGGCGGTGGCAAGGCGCAGATTGTTCCGGCGGATGAGATCAACCTGCATTTTACAGGCGATATACATGCGGTAACTTCGGCGCATAATCTGCTGTCGGCCATGATCGACAATCATCTTTTTCAGGGCAACCTTCTCGGATTGGACCCTCAGCGCATTGTTTGGAAACGTGTAATGGATATGAATGACCGCAGCCTGCGCAGCATTGTGACGGGTCTCGGCGATGGCAACGGTACGGTGCGGGAGAGCGGTTTCCAGATTACAACTGCCTCCGAGATTATGGCGGTGCTGTGCCTGTGCGACGGTCTTGCCGATCTCAAAAAACGCCTCAGCCGCATGCTGGTCGGATATGACCAGTCGGGCCAGCCGGTCACGGCAAAGGATATCGGGGCAGTGGAAGCCATGACTGCGCTGCTGAAGGAAGCTGTGAAGCCCAATCTGGTGCAGACACTGGAGGGGACACCGGTAATTGTGCATGGCGGGCCTTTTGCTAATATCGCCCATGGCTGCAGCAGTGTAATCGGTACCCGTTATGCGCTGAAGCTGGGTGATGTGGTGGTGACGGAAGCAGGCTTCGGGGCGGATCTCGGCGCAGAGAAGTTCATGGATATCAAATGCCGTCAAGCCGGGCTTACTCCCGCCGCTGCCGTGCTGGTGGTGACCGTGAAATCGCTGAAATACAACGGCGGTGTGCGCAAAGATGAGTTGCATCAGACGAACCAGGCCGCCCTGCTCTCCGGCATTTCCAACATGGAGCGCCATATTGAGAATTTGGGCAAATTCGGCGTTCCGGTGCTGGTGGCGCTTAATCACTTCGAAGGAGATGCCCCCTCGGAGATTAACGATGTCCTGGAGGCCTGCCGCCGTCTCGGCGTACCCGCAGCCGTTTCCAGGGTATGGGCGGAAGGCGGCGCCGGAGGGCTGGAGCTTGCCATGGAGCTGAAGAAGCTCTTGGAGCAGGGAGAAGGCCAACCCGCGGCATTTGCTCCCTTGTATGAGGACAATCTGGACATCCCGGCCAAAATCAAAAAAATCGTCACCGAAATTTACCGTGGCGCTGAGGTGGCCTTCTCGCCGGCAGCAAAGCGCAGCCTGGGCATGATTGAGAAGCTTGGCCTCCACCAGCTTCAGGTCTGCATGGCTAAGACTCCGTACTCCTTCTCGGACCAGCCAAGACTGCTGGGAGCCCCCGAGGGCTTCACTATGGGTGTCCGCGATATTACGTTGTCGCTGGGCGCAGGCTTCGCTGTAGTCATCACCGGCAATATCGTTACGATGCCTGGACTCCCGGCCCAACCGGCGGCAGAAGGCATTCAGGTAGACCTGGACGGTGTCATTAACGGTTTAGAGTAACTAGGTTATATAAATTCACAGGCTTAAGCCCCCGTATTTCTGCGACTGATGCAGAGGTAAGGGGGCTTTGCTGCGTCTGCGTTGAAGGTTCCCTGCTCCTTCCTGCTGTACAGCAGACATAATGTACCCGTTCCGGGGAAAACTAATGCAGCTGCAGGGTGGACCTGAAGGACTAAAATCCGCAAAAGTTGTGAACGTTGTGAGAAAAATCACAAAAAGGCTTGTAATGTGAGAAAAATCACAATATAATCAACTCATAAAGTGAAATAAATCACAACTATAGAGAAAATAAATGAATGCCCACATTTGGAGGAGGAAGAAACCATGAAAGTAGCAGTCATTGGATGTACCCATGCCGGAACCGCCGCAATTGTTAACACCGCCCAGCTTTATCCTGAAGCCGAGATTACAGTATATGAACGCAATGATAATATTTCTTTCCTGTCGTGCGGGATCGCGCTTTATGTAGGGGGAGTAATCAAGGACCCGCAGGGGCTGTTCTATTCTTCGCCGGAAAAGCTGGCTGAGCTTGGTGTCAAGACGAACATGCGCCATGAAGTTACCCGGATCGATACGGACCGCAAAACCCTGCGTGCCCGCAATCTGGCAACAGGCCAGGAATTCGATGACTCCTATGACAAGCTGATTATGACCACCGGCTCATGGCCAATTGTTCCGAAGCTGGAGGGCATGGAGCTTGACGGTATCCTCCTGTCGAAGAACTACAGCCATTCCAACACCATCATCGAAAGAGCACAGCAGGTGGACAGAATCACTGTTGTCGGCGCCGGATATATCGGAGTCGAGCTGGTAGAAGCTTTTCAAATGAACGGCAAGCAGGTTACGCTGATCGATGGCGAGGATCGTATCCTGAGCAAATACCTGGATGAAGAATTCACTGCACCTATTCAAAAATCACTGGAGGATCACGGAATCACTCTGGCGCTTGGCGAGAAGGTCAGCTCTTTTGCAGGAGAGAACGGTAAAGTAACCAAGGTCATTACCAGCAAAGGCGAGCATGAGACAGACCTGGTGATCCTCTGCATCGGATTCCGTCCGAATACCGAGCTGCTGAAGGGCAAAGTGGATATGCTTCCTAACGGTGCAATTATCGTCAACGACTACATGCAGACCAGCCTTCCGGATATCTATGCTGCGGGCGACAGCTGCGCAATTCACTATAATCCGACCGGCAAAAATGCTTACATCCCCCTGGCAACCAACGCAGTGCGCATGGGAACGCTGGTAGCCCGGAATCTGGTGTCACCAACCATTGCCTACATGGGCACACAGGGCACTTCGGGGATCAAAATTTATGAAGACAATATCGCCGGAACCGGGCTGACGGAAGATGCGGCCAAAGCGGAAGGCATGGATATTGAAAGTGTCCTGCTGACCGACAACTACCGTCCTGAATTTATGCCAACCTTTGAGCAGGTGCAGTTAAAGGTGGTATATGACCGCCTGACCCGCCGCATACTCGGCGCTCAGATTATGTCCAAGATGGATCTGACGCAGTCGATCAATACCGTGTCGGTATGCATACAAAATAAAATGACAGTAGACCAGCTGGCATTTATCGATTTCTTCTTCCAGCCGAATTACAACAAACCATGGAATTTCCTGAATAGCGCAGGCCTTCAGGCCTTACCCGCAACAGTTCCCCATAAAGAAACTGTAACGGTCTAACCCTGCAGCCTGCCCCATAACCGGAGCCGAATGAAGGCTCCGGTTTTTTGATGCGCCCCGGCACAAATGTATCTTTTTGGCGGACTGGCCGCTTCCACTTGAATAAAAACATTCCGCATTGGATACTTTTGTGGTAAATTTGACATGTCAGTGAAAAGTTTCACTTAGTTTTTACATAAGTGATTTTTATCACGTAATTGTCTTAGTCGACACGCTACAATGACATAAAGGAACAAATTTTAAGTATTAAAAGGGGATAGGAATCATGGCTTATAACAAACCGCAGGGGATTGCCGAAGTCACGGTGGAGAACGGAATTAAGAAAGCACATAATCCGCTCAGCACTGTACTTATTCTTGGCTTCTTGGGGGGAGCGTTTATCGCGCTCGGATTTTTGCTGGACATTCGCGTAATTGCAGGCGCACCGAAGGAATGGGGCTCCATTGCGAATTTTATCGGGGCTTCCGTATTCCCGGTAGGTCTGATCATGGTGCTGCTGGCCGGAGGGGAACTGCTGACAGGCAATATGATGGCGGTGCCGCTGGCATTTATGTCCAAGAAGATTTCATTCTGGGAAACGATTAAGAACCTGGTGCTGATTACCATCAGTAACTTCGCAGGCGCCTTGTTCGTCGCATATTTCTTCGGCCACGTTGTCGGCCTCACCGCAGACGGCGTGTATCTGGATAAACTGGTGGATATGGCCGGACACAAGATCGATGCCACCTTTTTGCAGGCGTTTGTTTCCGGTATCGGTTGTAACTGGCTCGTTGCTCTGGCCGTATGGCTCTCTTACGGAGCGGATAACTTCAGCGGTAAAATCCTCGGAATCTGGTTTCCGACCATGGCCTTTGTAGCCATCGGCTTCCAGCACGTTGTAGCCAACATGTTCCTTATCCCTGCTGCCATATTTGAAGGACATTTCACCTGGTCCCAGTACTTCAGCAATTTTGTCCCGGTCTGGCTCGGGAACCTCACAGGCGGTGCAATCTTCGTGGCATTCGCTTACTGGATGGCTTACCTGCGCAAAGCGCCGGCGGCTGTTCAACCGGTGGAAGGCATTTCTGCTGCCGGTGTAAAAAAACACGCATAACCTCCTGGCCTGCCCAGGTCTGGCGGACCATCAGCACTCTCCGGAAATCTCCGGGGGGTGTTTTTTTTGTTATTCCGGCTACAACAAAATTCGCCGTGCATATCCGACTCGGGGGAACGAAATCGGGCTCACGGCGAATTCATAGGGAGTGTTTCATATGCTCTATTACCCAGGCATACTTGGAACGAATCAGTTTGTTCCCGCCTATTTTCTTTACGTGGAGCAAATGCGGTTATAGAATATACATATTCAAGCCGCAAAGGAGGACTGCAGCCCATGAGTTACAGCGGAGATGGGGTTTTCCCGGCGGTATGCCCGCTGGATTGCCCCGACACATGCGGACTTCTAGTGCATAAGCAGAATGGCAAAATCATTAAAGTGGAGGGCAACCCCGAGCATCCGGTGACTAAAGGGGCGATCTGCAACAAGGTGCGGCATATGGCCGAACGGGTGCATCATCCCGAGCGGCTGCTGCAGCCCCTTCGCCGTACAGGGCCGAAGGGAAGCGGTTCTTTCACGCCGATCAGCTGGGAAGAGGCCATAGGCGAAATTACCGGGCGTTTTAAGGAGCTGTCGGCGGATTACGGGCCGGAGAGCATCCTTCCCTACAGTTTCTACGGAAATATGGGGGTGCTCAGCGTTGACGGGATGGACCGGCGGTTTTTTAATGCGCTTGGTGCAAGCCGTTTGGAGCAGAGCATCTGCAACGCTGCCGGCAGCGCAGGCTGGAAATATACAATGGGCTTCAACGGCGGGACCAGCCCTGAGGATACGGTGAACGCCGACCTGATCATCGTCTGGGGCGGCAATATTGTCAGCACGAGCATGCATCAGGTCGTCTATGCCGAGCAGGCCCGCAAACGGGGGGCGAAGGTAGTTGTAATCGATGTGCACCGCAACCGCACGGCCCAGTGGGCGGACTGGTTCCTGCCGCTGTATCCCGGCACGGATACAGCGCTCGCGCTCGGGCTGATGCATATCCTGTTCCGTGACGGAATGACGGATGACGCTTTTCTTGAGCGTTATACAATCGGCCATGAGGAATTACGCAGCCATGTGCTCGCCTACCCGCCCGAGCGGGTCGCGGAGATCACAGGCATTGCGGCAGCGGATATCGAGAAGCTGGCCAAGCTGTATGGGGAAGCCAAGGTCTCGCATATCCACATCGGCAACGGCCTCCAGCATCACGATAACGGCGGCATGAATGTGCGCACGATCGCCTGTCTTCCGGCACTTACCGGTGCCTGGCTGAAGACCGGCGGCGGAGCGATCAAGGGGAACGGCGGCTATAGCTCCACGAATGACCGGGCACTGACCCGCCCTGATCTGCGCCCGAACCGCCGGACACGTACAATTAATATGAACCGGATCGGTGAAGCGCTGGAGCTGAAGGAGCAGCCGGTGATGGGGATGTTCGTCTACTGCAGCAATCCTGTGGTGGTAGCCCCCGATGCGGAGCGGGTACGCAAGGGATTTGCCCGCGAGGATTTGTTCACGGTTGTGCATGATCTGTTCATGACCGACACGGCTCTCTATGCCGACATCGTGCTGCCGGCAACATCCACGTTTGAGAATGTGGATCTGTATACTTCCTATTGGCATCACTATATCCAGCTTCAGGAGCCTGTGCTGGATGCGCCCGGGGAATGCAAGAGCAATGTGGAGGTCTTCTCGCTGCTTGGCAAGGCGATGGGCTTGGATGCGGAGGCGTTCAGCGAGTCCCCATATGATATGATCCGTCAGGCGCTGGATTATCCGCGCAACCCTTATCTGAACGGGGTAACGCTGGAGCGGCTGACAGCCGAGCGGTTCGTGAAGCTGGATATGTCGCCGCAAGCGGATTATCTGGACAACCTGCCGACTCCCTCCGGCAAAATCGAGCTGTATTCAAAAGCTATGGAGCTGGCAGGACTGCCGCCACTGCCGACATACACGCCGCTTAAGGAAGGCTATGACGGTCAGCAGCGGCCGCAGCCTGGAACGGCGTACCCGCTCATGTTCGTTTCACCGCCGAACCATAATTTCCTGAACTCCACCTTCTCCAATGTGGAGAAGCACCAGCGGATGGAGAAGCGGCCGACACTGCAGATTCACCCCGAAGATGCTGCGGTGAGGGGAATCGGGGAAGGCGACGGGCTCACCGTATATAACGGCAGAGGCAGTATCGAGCTGTGGGCGATGGTAACGGACAAGATGCTGCCCGGCACTGTCATCAGCCAAGGTCTGTGGTGGGAAGGCAAAGGACACAAACAGAGAGTCAATGTGTTGACGCCGGACCGGCTCGCCGATATGGGGAACGGGGCGACTTTTTTCTCAACTACTGTAGAAGTGAAGCGTAGGGAAGAAACACAGTCCAACGGAGAATCTGTTGGGTTTAAATGATGTGTTTTATTTGAGTGACGCGATAAAGCGTCAATTCATATGCTTGCCCTTGACCCTGTTTTAGGCTGATACTGGATGAATTAATGACTCATAGTTTACAGGGGATGAAAGACAAGATATGAAGTTTTTGCAAGCCTATCCTAAAGAAATCAAAGTATTTCTGATTGCCAGCTTGATTAACGCAACCGGCAGTGCGCTGATGTGGCCGCTCGTGACCATGTACGTATTCGATGAGCTGGGACGGAGTATGAAGGATGCCGGCCTCGTCCTGTTAATTCAGGCTCTCGGGGGGATTGCCGGCCAGCTGCTGGGCGGTTCGCTGTATCACAAGGTCGGTGTCAACCGGCTGATTGTAGGGGCCTTGGCCCTAACGGCCTTGTCCTTGTTCTCCATTCCGGCGGCAAGCAGCAACTGGCATTTATTTATCGTTTTGATGGGATTGTTCGGATTGTTCAATTCGCTGTCGCTGCCGGCGATCCAGGCATTTGTCGGATTCCGGTTTGCCGAGCAGCGTGCGGAGCTGTTTAACATCATTTATGTTTGCAATAATATAGGGGTAGCACTGGGAACATCGCTGAGCGGGTTTTTGGGCAATTATATGCTGAGCTTTGTGCTGAACGGTGTGACTTCGGCTGTGTTTGCCGTCTTTTTCTTTTTTTATCTGCGCAAAGTAGGGACAGCCTCACCTCACGAACAGACCCGGAAAAAGCAGCCGCAGCCCGCACAATCCGGCTGGAGGCTTATGGGTCAGATAAGGATCTATCTATTCATGTCTGTCGGTTCCATGTTTCTGCTGATCGGCAATTCAATCTGGAACACCGGCGTGTCGCCGTTTATTATCTCCGAAGGCTGGCCTAAGCAGACTTACGGGTTTCTGTGGACGCTGAACGGGATTCTGATCTTTGCCGCGCAGCCGCTGGTCAGTCTGATCAAACGCTGGTTTGCAGCGACCTCAACGGCGCAAATGACGGCCAGTGCCGTGTTTTATTTGAGCGGTTATGCGGTGATTCTGCTCATGCCGAGCTATGCCGGCCTGTTTCTGGCGATGCTGCTGGCGACGCTGGGGGAGATGCTGATCTCCCCGGCAATGCCGTCATTTATTTCGGACCATGCAGACCGCAATGCGCCGTTCTATCTGGGGCTGAGCGGCGGCATCGGCGCAGTCGGCAGAGTGGTCGGGCCTTATCTGATGGGCGTCCAGTTCGACAATGGAGGTCTTGCGCCGACGGGGTGGCTGGCTTGCGGGATGGCTGTGCTGTCGGTGGGATTCTTTGGATTACATGCATACATGAACCGCACCGCCCGTACACTGGGACGAAATGCGGCATAAAATTGCAGCGGGAGCATGCTGTTAAGGCAGCTGCGGTCTTCCGCGTGATTTGAGTATGGCAAGGAGTGTAGAAGCAATGCCACAACTGAACTGGGATGCCTTAACGATCCGGCCCTCGGAAATCAGGGATGTCCGGGAGCTGATCGTACTTGATAATATGATCTGGACTGAGGATACATCACCCGGTCCGTTAATGTGGCGCTCACGGGAAGATTATCTAATGCATGCCCCTCCCGGTTCTCAGCTGGTCGCTCTGAAGGATGGTGAACTGTGCGGGTATGTCGGCTTTGGCTGTCCCAGCGGGATGGAGAGCAACCGTCATGTATGTGAGGTCAACATCGCGGTTCACCCGAAGTTTCAGCGAATGGGCATCGGCGGACAGCTGATCGAAGCGATCAAAAGCCATGCGGCGGAGAACCGTATCCGCAAACTGCGGCTGCGTGTGCTGTCCTGCAACGAACCTGCGCTTGCATTCTACCGCAAATGCGGCTTTGTGGAAGAGGGCCGTCTGCGTGAGGAGTTTTTTCTTGGCGGGCGCTACGTAGATGAGGTATTTATGAGCTGCATGCTGACAGGAGGGAAAGAGGATGGAAGTCATCTCGCTTAATGTAGGCAAACCCAAAACCGTCGATTACCGGGGCAAGCCGCTGGAGACAGGCATCTACAAAATGCCGGCACCCGGTAAGGTGCAGCTTCATCTGGAAGGGTTCGACGGGGACGGTCAAGCGGACCTTGTGAACCACGGCGGCGCTGACAAGGCAGTGTGTGTATATCCCATTGAGCATTATCCTTTTTGGGAGCAATGGCTGGGCAAAAAACTGGAGTATTCGGCCTTCGGCGAGAATATCACGGCCAACGGCCTGCTGGAGACGGAAGTGTGCATCGGAGATGTGTACGAGGTAGGCACAACACTGCTGCAGGTCAGCCAGCCGCGTTTTCCATGTTTTAAGCTGGCGCAAAAACACGGCCCCGCCGATATGCCGGCCCAGGTGCTGAAAACCGGGTACAGCGGTTTCTATTTCCGTGTACTGCGCGAGGGTCAGATTGCCGCTGGCGACCCAATCATCAAGCAGGAAAGCGGCAAGGGAAGCTTCCCCATCAAGCAGGTGCTCTATCTGATGGAGCACGGACGCAAGGACCAGACGGGCTTGGCGGAGCTGGCCGCGCTTGAGACCTTGTCTGCCGACACCCGGGAGAAGTTTCAGGGCTGGCTGGATACGGCGGGGAGATAAGGGGTTCGGGAGGGCTCGGACCTCCTGAGAGAATGGGGGCCATCAGAAAGGGCCCCCCGGAAGAGTCGGGACCTCCTTGGCTAGCGAGTACTTCCTGAGTTAGCAAGGACCCCTGGGCTAGCAAGGACCTCCCGAAACTTACAGGTAGGTATAACATCCTTTTTATAAGCGGCTTTTGATGCCGAAAATGAACCGGGGCAGTGTTGGCGGTTCGTGGAATCATGGTAAATTGAATGCTGTATGCAGGGAGAGCGCTGTTTGAGTGTATGGGTAGTTGGAATGCTGTATGAGTGCTGTTTGAAGTGTGAGTGCTGCGTGAGTGCTGTTGAGTGTTGTGTGGAATGCTGTGTGAGCGCTGTCTAAATGCTGTATGTATGCTTTGTGAAGTGTGAGTGCTGCTGTGAGATACTGTCTGCCGCCGCTGAAGTTGCTTGCGCCAGGTCCCTTAAGATGGTAAGTGGATTTTCTACCACTAATTTGCCGATATTCGTGCCACAACAGAGATTTAGTGGGAATTTCTCCACTTAATTTCGGCAAATCCAGTGCTGGAAGGCCGATGGGTTCAGATTAGTCATACTTTTTCCACTTAATGTTGGCGGAGGAGCCTAGAATTTTGGATTAGTGGTACTTTTTCCACTTAGTGTCTGGGTTTATCTCGGCGCACGGCCCCGTTCAAGGTAATTTCAAGTCTCCGTGGGGTACCTGCTGTTAAATAGTTCCAACTGCTGCTGTCAACTGCTGCTGGAGCTGCACGACGTACAGAAGGATTCCATCTATATTATAATTTGCAGCGGTCAAAGCCCCGGAGGAATCATTCCTCCGGGGTTTTGACCGCTGCAAATGGTTTGGATAAGCGTGCTGCCTTGCATCTGATGAGCTTGTACATACGGAAAGCGTGCTGCCTTGCATCTGATGAGCTTGTACATACGGAAAGTGTGCTGCCTTGCATCTGATGAGCTTGTACATACGGAAAGCGTGCTGCCTTGCATCTGATGAGCTTGTACATACGGAAAGCGTGCTGCCTTGCATCTGATGAGCTTGTACATACGGAAAGCGTGCTGCCTTGCATCTCGATGAGCTTGTACATACGGAAAGTGTGCTGCCTTGCATCTGATGAGCTTGTACATACGGAAAGTGTGCTGCCTTCCATCTCAATGAGCTTGCACATACGGAAATGTGCTGCCTTCCGCCTTAACGGGCTTGCACATCTATAATGAAATCCGTGATGCTGCCGCGGCAAGCCCGCAGCCTGTACTTTCTCTGTATCAGCCTTCAGGCAGCAGCCTATTCTGCCCTCAAGCTATATAACCAATTAGCCCAGGAGCTTCCACTCACTGCGCAGCAGCCCGTAGACAGCGTGATTCACGTAGCCGGACGGAAGCTTTTCTGCCTGGCGGATCACGCCTTCGAACACGAAGCCCAGGCGCTCAGGTATCGCCCGGCTCGTCCGGTTGCCGGTAGCGCAGCGGATCTCAACACGGTTGAGATCCATTTCAAGCAGTGCGTAGTCCACGAAGACCCGGCAGGCGCTGGTCATGTAGCCTTTACCCTCATAGCCTTCACCGAGCCAGTAACCTATGCCTACTGAGCGGTTGTGCCAGTCAATCTCGTGGTATCCGATGATGCCGGCCAGTTCTTCCCGGACCCATATTCCGGCAGAGAAGCCGCCATTTTCGCTGCCTTGTCTGACCGAATTTTTGATAAAAGTCTCCAAATGAGCCTGCTCCGTAACACCGTCCACCCAAGGCAGCCACTGTCTGAGCCGGGCGCGCGAGCGCTCTACCAGCGCGAACATAGGGCGTGCGTGCTCAGGCATTAACAGCTTCAGCTTAAGCTCTTCGTCAATGACATAATTAAACATGAGGCTGCCCCCCTCTGCGGTTCAAAGATTAACGTTTCTTCCATTCCAATGCGTAAATGTCGTCCTCCAGTGATTGCATCCGTTGGCCTACCAGCGTGCGGCAGTCGCCCAGCGCTCCGTTATAAATCGCCGGTCCGAGCTCCTGCAGGAAAAATTCCAGCAGGTTGTCCGCAGCCAGATGGCCGATGCTCTCTCCCCGTTCGGCTTCGAAGTAGGCCCGGATATTCTCGGTGATAATCTCCCGCTGCTCTTTGGGCAGCTTGATTGGCTTCATGAATAAGTCCCCCTCGTATAGCATTTATACAGATACATACACTATAATCCCCATGCTACTCCATAGCCGGGAAATAAGTCAAAACACCATGAACGAACCAGCCTGTGAAGCTGGATTTTCGCGCCGTTTCTCTTGACTTTTATTGAACATTCCCCGCTTAACGGGTATATTAGTAGGAAACATGTTCATACAAGGAAGTAGTAATATTACAGAATGAAAGGTTGATAACTGTGGAGAACCGTGGAACACCCTCCAATTTCATCAAGAATGTCATTACCGAAGATCTGAGCTCGGGAAAAGTAAAGGAAGTGGTTACCCGCTTTCCACCGGAGCCTAACGGTTATTTACATATCGGTCATGCCAAAGCGATCTGGATTAATTTCACCCTGGCAGATGAATTCGGCGGCAAGACACACCTCAGATTCGACGATACCAATCCGCTCAAAGAGGATACGGAATATGTGAACTCTATACAGGAGGATGTAAAGTGGCTCGGCTATGAATGGGATGAGCTGCGGTTTGCTTCGGATTATTTTGGGGAAATGTACGAACGGGCAGAGCTGCTGATTCAAAAAGGAAAAGCGTACGTCGATGACCTGACGGCTGACCAAATCCGTGAACATCGCGGTACGCTGACCGAGCCGGGGGTGAACAGCCCATACCGGGAGCGCACCATCGAAGAGAATCTGGATCTGTTCCGCCGGATGCGGGCAGGAGAATTCAAGGATGGCGAAAAGGTGCTGCGCGCCAAAATCGACATGTCCTCCCCGAACATCAACCTGCGTGATCCGGTCATTTACCGGATTTCCCATTCCCATCATCATAATACGGGCGATGCTTGGTGCATCTATCCGATGTATGCTTTTGCTCATCCGCTTGAGGATGCCATTGAACACGTGACGCATTCGCTCTGTTCCCTGGAGTTCGAGGATCAGCGTCCGTTCTACGACTGGGTGGTAGCCGAATGTGAAATGCCGGCTTCGCCTCATCAATATGAATTCGGGCGCCTCAATCTCGCCCAGACGGTCACCAGCAAACGCAAGCTGAAGCTGCTCGTGGATGAAGGCCATGTCGACGGCTGGGATGATCCGCGCATGCCGACGATCTCCGGGCTTCGCCGCCGTGGATATACACCGGAGGCGATTCGCAGCTTCGTGCATGAGACGGGCATTTCCAAAAGCCAGGGGCTGGTAGACCTGCAGATGCTGGAGCATTTTATCCGTGAGGACCTTAAGCTGACGGTTCCCCGGACAATGTCGGTGCTGCGGCCGCTGAAGGTGGTCATCACCAACTATCCGGAAGGCCAGACTGAATGGTTCGAAATTGAGAATAATGTGGAGAATGAAGCGATGGGCACCCGCCAGATTCCGTTTTCCCGGGAAATCTATATTGAGCGCGACGACTTCATGGAGAACCCGCCGAACAAATATTTCCGTCTGTTCCCCGGCAATGAGGTGCGCCTGAAGAATGCCTATTTCATCAAGTGTACGGATTTCATCAAGGACGAGAACGGCGAGGTTGTGGAGCTCCATTGCACCTATGATCCGGAGACCAAAAGCGGCAGCGGCTTCACCGGCCGCAAGGTTAAGGGGACACTGCACTGGGTGGATGCCGGCCAGGCCGTACCGGCGGAATTCCGTCTCTATGAGCCGCTGATTTCAGCCGAGGAAGCTGACCAGGAGGCTGAGGTCGAAGGCATGGAGCCTGCCGCCGATAAGCCCGAGCCTAGCTTCCTGGACCAGTTGAATCCGAAATCAATCGATATTCTGCATGGTTTTGTGGAACCGGGACTGAAGGACAGCGTGCCGCAGGACAAGTTCCAGTTCTTCCGCCATGGATACTTCAACGTGGACAGCAGATACTCCACACCGGGACATCCGGTGTTCAATCTCATCGTTTCGCTAAAAAGCTCATTCCAGCCTGCCAAACAAGGCTGAAGCTTCTGAATGCAGCAAGAGGCTGTCCGAGTCATCATATGACGGGGCAGCCTCTTTGCGCGGGACAAATCAAAGGTAAAAATACCTTTGAATGGGCCGCCTGGGCCGGAAGTGGCAGAATCAAAGGTAAAAATACCTTTGAATGGGCCGCAGGGGCCGGAAGCGGCAGAATCAAAGGTAAAAATACCTTTGAATAAGCCGCCTGGGCTGGAAGCGGCAGAATCAAAGGTAAAAATACCTTTGAATGGGCCGCCAGGGCTGGAAGTGGCAAAATCAAAGGTAAAAATACCTTTGAATGGGCCGCCTGGGCCGGAAGTGGCAGAATCAAAGGTAAAAATACCTTTGAATGGGCCGCCAGGGCTGGAAGTGGCAGAATCAAAGGTAAAAATACCTTTGAATAAGCCGCCGGGGCCGCCGGGGCCGAGACTCTTTTTACCAGCGGCACCAGCTGCAGGTGTATCTGCCGGTGCACGCGGCATTGGACCCAAAGCAGCGATTCTCCACTCATGGGAGAATCGCTGCTTTCATTTTACTATAGGCTTTTCTTTATAGGGTGCTTCGAGCATCAACGGTTCAGCTCAATTTCGTTCCAGTCTTCTTCCGGATGCCCGTCCTGAGGGTGATAGCCGCCACGGCTGGCCAGCAGCCGCATGGCGGCGAACCCCAGAGTTCCGATCAGCGATAGAAAGACACCGGACTGGTACATGTTCTGCGCGCCGAGATACTGGTACAGCCAGCCGCCGAGAACGCCGCCCATAATCCCCGAAATCCCGCTCCAGGTCAGGGTATACAGCGCTTGTCCCGAGGAACGGTAAGGCTTTGGAACGAGCAGCATAGTCAGCCGGGTGCCGACATAGAAGAAGCCGCCGAACGTAACGCAATGCAGAATTTGAATAAAAGCCACCTGCAGCGGAGTTGTCGCATCGGCCATCAGCCACCAGCGCAAGACGAATAGTGCGCTGACCAGTGCGAGCCAGCCGAGCAGCACCGGAATGCTGCGTTTCAGGTAACGGTCGCACAGGACAAGAACAGCCACCTCCAGAATCGAGGAGAGAAACACCGCCAGGCCGATCATGGTCTTGCTGCCCCCGAGCTCTGTAATGTACAGGGAGACGAAGGTATTGTTCATTGTATTAGGGATCGAAACCAGAATCCCGAAAAAGATAAAGCTCAGAAAAAACGGGTGATAAAAGATCTGGCGGAAGCCCTTGAATGGCAGCGGCGCAATACCGATGGAATGGTCAAGCCTGGGCAGGGCAATCAGCGAGATCATGGCTGCGCAGAGCAGCGCGGCAAAAAGATAGGAAAGCACCGATACACCGGCCCACTCAATCACAGGTCCGGCCAGGATGGCGGTAAAAGCCCAGCCCAGCGATCCCCACAGCCGGAAAGAGCTGAAGCGGTGCCTGGTACCGTCAATGTAGCTCAGGATCATGGTATTGCTCTCGGCAAACAGCGGACCCTGAAAGAAATAAAAAAACAATATGGAGACATAGATCATTTCATATGTATTTGCCTGGAATACGACCTGGGACAATACCAGCGTGCCTGTGAGCATCAGCAGGACAATCCGCCGGATATTCTGATACCGGTCGGTCCAGATGCCCCAGAAGGGATTGGCAATAATGGACACAAGTGCCCCAACCGACATTAAGCTTCCGATCTCCAGCTTGTTCATTCCCACTTCCTGCAGATATAGGGGAAAGAAGCTGGAGAAGAGAACGACTGTTCCATACAAGAAGAAGTTGAACCACTTCAATGAGGTGAAGGAAAACTGCTTATCAAGGTTCTCCCGCAAAATTGGGCACTCCTTTCCTGCTATATGCCTTGCATGTATTCATGGCAGCATTAAAGCGGCTGCTTCTACCACTGTAACACTTGTTGAAAAGGGATACAAACCAACTTTTGATTACATTTCCAGCTGCTCAATGATTTCTGCTGCGGGCATGGCATTTTCCTGCCTGAATGGGGTCTGTCCGGTAAGCGGGTTATATCCGAAGAAGCTGCCCTTACCTTGCTACTCAATCAGCGCTAAAAGCGAAAAGACAGCAGCGCAGGGATTCCCCTCCATTGGAGAATCGCTGCGCTGCTGCTTATGATGGGCTGCGGCTTAATTCATTATTCCGTTATCTTGCCCAAAACCTCCAATTTGAATTTCCATTATGAAATCGTAAATCTCTCAAAGTCTGCATAGCCCAGATCCTCACCCGGCGTCAGGGACAGGGCAAATAAGCCAACCTTGGCTCCAACCCATTGTCCTTCCTCTAACCTGAAGGGGCTGCCAAACTCGATATAATCCGAACCCTCCCGGCTGAAGCTGAACCGGCAGCCGTTAGCTTCTTCAAAGCTGGCCCTGAGATACAGGGACTCTGCCTGGATGAGAATCCCGGCGGCTTTGACACCCAGGTCCTTCCGGCTGGGATCATCCGCAGCGCCGCTCTCGTATTGGGCCAGCCAGAGATCTCCGGCCGGGTCAAGAGACAGCGCGATGCAGAACGCCCGATGTCCCAAGACGACCAGTCCCGCACGTTCGGCGCAGGAGGAGAAGCGTGGAGTGATTTTGACGGTTGCTGTAAAAACAGGCGCGGCCAGCTTCTGCATAAGCAGCTGCGGCGTGTCATACAGCGTCCGGCAGTCCCCGGGAAGCGGGGCTGAATTCAGCCTCAAGCCGCCGCCGGGAAGCAGGCGGTGCCAATTGGAAGCGGGATTGGCTTGCCATTGCCACTGCAAGCCAAGCGCGGCCCCGCAGAAATCATCCGAAGTCTGCGGAATGCATACTTCTCCCGCTGCGGTGTCCGGCTTCTTCCAGCGCTCTACAGGCTCCCCGGCCTCCCGGTCCGGTGCAAGACGGCCCATCACGGGCCAATCTCCGCGCCATTCCATGGGCTGCAGATGGGTGATCCGCCCGTAAGCGCCTTTATCCTGAAAATGAACGAACCAGGACTCGCCGGAGGCCAGCTCGACCCATCCGCCCTGATGAGGGCCGTTCACCGGAGTCTCTCCTTGCTGGAGGACAATTTTATCCTCATAGGGACCATAAATGGATTTGGAGCGGAAAACCGCCTGCCAGCCTGTAGGAACCCCTCCTGCCGGTGCAAAGATATAATAATAGCCGTTTCTTTTATACATTTTCGGGCCTTCCAGCGTGGGATGCTTTACCGTCCCGTCCACAATGATTGTACCGTCATCAAGCAAGGTTGTGCCGTCAGGGGACATCCTGCACAGGTTCAGAATATGCTTCAGCCCGGAACGGCTGTGGGCGTAGGCATGGACCAGATAGGCTTGCCCGTCTTCATCCCAGAAGGGGCAGGGATCAATCCAGCCTTTGGCCGCCTTCAGCAAATGCGGCGGTTCCCAGGCCCCGAACGGGTCGTCCGTCTTGGTCATGAAGATGCCCTCGTCAGGTGTGGCGTAGAAGATCCAGAACTGGCCCTCATGATACCGCAGGCTGGGAGCCCATACACCTTTGCCATGCTGCACCTTGTCGTAGCCCGGAAGCTCCAGCCGGGGCAGGGCATGATTAACGATGCGCCAGTTCACCAAATCACGGGAGTGCAGAATCGGCAGACCCGGTATATGCGTAAAGCTCGAAGCCGTCATGAAAAAGTCTTCTCCCACACGGATGACATCCGGATCAGAGTAATCGGCGTAGATAATCGGGTTGATGTAGGTTCCGTTCCCCTGATCGGGAATCCAGTGTCCGGAATCTGTAGCAGCAGGTGTATTCATTATGACCTCCATATTTGTGGCTGTAAGTTACTTTTGGGCTTGATCATAAGACTGCTTCTCCGCTTCCAGCAGCTTGGCCCACTCGTTCAGCATTTCGGTTCCGGTCATTTTTTTGGCCATTACCTTCTGAATCATGGATTCGGCCTTCTTCTGAATGTTGCTGTACCCCGGTAAATAATACGGGTTATCGGCAAAATGAGTATCCGCAGAATTCAGCAGATCGGAGGCGGATTTCATATATGGAATATCCTGGACCCAGGCATCGGACGCGGCATCCTTGTTGGCCGGAATTTCACCATACAGCTTCGCATATTGGCTGTTGATATCATGGGATAAATAGAAAGTCATGAATTTCCATACGGCTTCTTTATTCTTCGCCGTTTTACTCATGGTCAGGCCAAGCGGAGCAAGACCAGGATGTTCACGGTAGCCCTTCACACTTTTTGGAAACGGAACAGCCTCGAATTTGGTATAGTCACCGCCGAAGGCTTTTTCATGAGAGCTTGCCGAGCCCAGATTATGGACCACGATGGCTGCTTTATTGGATTGGAAGGTAGCCGCCAGTTCAGTCCAGCCCTTGTTAAGATCATCCTCCGGGGTGTATACGTTATACGCGCCCAAATATTTCTCCAGGAATTCTGCATGCAGCGGATCGTTAATGGTCGACTTTCCTTCCGGCGTAAAATAATCGGTAATCCCGGAGTAGGAATACATCAGCATTTCAAGCGTATTGGCGCTGCCGGCACCGCCGCGGATGCTCAGACCATAGCGGTCTTTGGATTTATCCGTGAGCTTGGCAATATCCTCAAAGAATTGATCCCAGGTATCGGGCAGTTGGAGGCCGGCCTCTTTGAACCAGTCGGGCCGCAGCCAGAGATTCCAGGTCTGCGAGCTGTATGGCAGCGCATACAATTTACCTTCTTTCGTATCCAGCTTGCGGTTGCTGGCAATCAGCTCCGAAGAGATCAGATCCTTATCGGCCCAGCTGTCAAAATACGTATCCAAAGGCTCCAGCACATCTCTGGAGAGCAGATCGGCTTTGAAATCATTCATGATATCCGGCGCCTGCTCAGCGGAGATTGCTACGTTAACCTTTTGCTCGTAGGCGGACAGGTCCCCCGGAACCCCCAGATAGTCCACTTTGATATCCGGGTTCTCCTCTTCGAACTGCTTGATGATTTTTTCGAAAAAAGCATTGCGCTCTGTCGTTACCGCAGCCGCCCAGAAGCTGATCGTTGCGGGTTCGCCTTTGCCGCTGCTGTTCGCGCTCCCGTCCGCTGCAGATGAACTTGAACCGGATGATTTGTTAGACCCGCAGCCGGACAATACCAGCAGCAGTGAAGCGGCCACAAGGGCTGTTCCCCGTAATTTTCTAGTCATGAACGAATAGACCTCCCTGTAATGTTGTTGAGATTGGTACAGTTGTGAACCTCTTGGCCGGAGTTCAGCCTTTGACGGCACCGCCGAGACCTTCCACCAGATAACGCTGGATGTACATGAACAGCAGCACAGGCGGGATAAGGCCGATGATGCTGCCCGCCGCCAATGAAGCGTACTGCACGCTGAACTCCCCAATCATGAACTTAAGCCCGATCGGGATGGTGAAGCGGTCCGGGGTTGTAATGAAGGAGAAGGCGACCAGGAACTCATTCCACACCCCAATGAATGCAAAGGCGCTGGTCGCCACAATGCCCGGAAGCACAATCGGTGCGATAATGGCAAAGATGATGCGGAATCGGCCTGCTCCATCCACCATGCCCGCTTCGTCAATTTCCTTCGGTGTGGAAGAGATGAAGCCCTGCATCAGTATCGTGTTAAACGGTACCTGTAGCACAATATAGAAAAGGACCAGCGAGTAAGGAGTGTTGATCAGCCCGAGATTCTTGAAAATCAGAAACAGCGGAATCACGAACAGGATCACGGGCATCATTTGGGTAGCGAGCAGGATCAGCATAAACGCGCTTTTCCCCTTGAACTTAAACCGGCTCATCGCGTACCCGTTCATCACGGACAGCAGGGTAATCACTACGACCGACATGACCGATACCAGCAGACTGTTCAGAAAATACTGCGAGAAGTTATTTTCGTTCCACACGCTGATATAATTCTCAAAGGTAAAGGGCTGCGGCAGATAATGAATCACCGGGCTCATGATATCCGTTTCTTTTTTTAGAGAAGTGGAAATGGCCCACAGAAACGGCACGAGCACAAGGATCAGCGTCAAGGCCAGCGGAATGTAAAAAAGCAGCTTGCTCCCGATCCGGCGGGCGGTTTTGCTACTCATCCTGCATACCTCCTGCCCGGTTAAGCTTCAGATACAGAATGACAAAGATCATCAGGAACAGGAAGGTCACCACGCCAAGCGCCGATCCGTAACCGTAGTTGCCCTCCAGGATCGAGGTCTTCATCATGTAAATCGGCAGTGTCGTTGTCATATCCATCGGTCCGCCATTAGTCATCGTAAAAATCATGTCAATCGAGTTGAACTCCCAGATCGCCCGGAGCAGCGTGGCGAAGATAATGCTCTCCTTCAGATAAGGGAGCGTAATATGGAACAGCTTCTTCAGCTTTCCGGCCCCGTCCACCTCACAGGATTCATACACCTCATGCGGTATAGTCTGCAAGGCTGCAAGCAGCGTGATGGCAAAGAAGGGAATACCCCGCCACAGCTCAGCGAAGACCACGGAACCGAATACGGTGTCCGGATTGGCGAGCCAGGCAATCTTTTCGTGAATGATGCCAAGCTTCAGCAGGATGTCGTTGATGATCCCGATATGCTGGTTGAACATCAGCGACCACAGCATTGTGGTCAGCACTCCCGACACGGCCCAGGGGACCAGCACCAGCGAACGGACCAGACCGCGCAGCCGGAAAGACTGGTTAAGCAGCAGAGCCACAATCAGTCCGAATACCAGCTGAAGGGCCACCTCGGAAAATACCCATTTCAGCGTAGTGACGAGCGTGGAGTAGAAGAGGTCATCCTCCGTAAAAATATGGCGGAAATTCTCCAGTCCGATATAGCCCGCATCCTGCAGACGGGTGAAATCATAGCTTTGAACACTCAGGTCGAATACCCTGAAAATCGGAAATATGAGGATACCTGCAATCAGCAGCACCGTGGGGGCAATCAGCAGGTAAGGAATCCAGGCCTCCCCTTTCTTTCGTTTTCTTTGTCGCGTAATTTCCATAACCGCACCTCCAGAACAATCGTAATCCAGAAGGCGCATGCACTGAATAAGATATATTTCAAAGGTTGTTTGTTTTCTTTGACAGTTCATCCCGCTGTGATTTCCGGTAATCGGACGGGGACATGCCAAAATGCTTTTTGAACAGCACGCTGAAATATTGGGGATTGCCGTATCCTACCTTTTCACTGATCTCATAGGATTTGCAATCCGTCTGCTTCAGCAGCTCAGCGGCTTTTTCCATCCGGATGCGGATTACGTATTCAATGACGTTGATTTCCCTGTATTTTTTGAACAATGTGCTTACATACGACGGAGAAATGTGAATTTCACCGGCGATGGCTGCAAGGCTGAGGTTCTCGTCGGCATAATTTTTGTGAATATAGCTCTCCATCTGCTTCAGCAGGGTATGGTGGGAATGCTGGGAATGGCTCAGCTCGTCACAGAAAAAAAGTCCGGGTCTGCCCGCGACATCCTTCATATGGGCCGCAGTCAGGGCCTTGTTGTAGGATTGGGGGATTTGCCCGAAGCCTTCGCAGACTGTACCCACACCGATGCTGACAGGGATCTTCAGACAGGTCTCAATCGTATGGCGGATGTCCTCCAAAAGTGTGGCCAGTGAGCAGCCCGATGATGATGCCCCGTCTGTGTCTGCCAGGTTAAAGATAATATTGATCCGGTGGTTATAAGGGACAAAAAAAGGCTTGGGCAGGCGGCTTGTGAACAGCTCTGCACATATGTTCTGAATGGAGAACAGCAGCAGCTCGGTGTTCTCCATTATTCCGGGCCGGGAGAAGCGCTGCAGATCTTCAGGCTGGATCACCGCGACCCGGAAATAGGGGCCTTCCGATTGGATTCCCAGAAGCTCCATCTCCCGGCGGGCCCAATCCACACTGGGAACCCCCGACAGCAGGTCGGCAAAAAATTTATTCTCAATCAGGCTCTGGCTCTTTCTGGCCTTTTCCAGTTCACGCTTCTCCCTCCGCAGATTGTTCCCTGTCCCGGCAACGGATTGCAGGATAACCTCATTGTCCTCGTATTTCAGAATATAACCGGAAGCCTGCAGGTCCAGAGCCTTCTTGGCATAGGAGAAATCGTCGTAGCCGGTCAGGAAAATAATCTTGGTCAAGGCGTAACGCTCATTAACCTTCTCGGCAAGCTGCAGGCCGTCCAGCAGCGGCATTTGAATATCCGTCAGTAGGATGTCCGGCCGGAGCTTCTGCACCAGCTCCCAGCCCTCCTCGCCGTTGGCAGCGGTTGCAACTACTTCAATGCCTTCCCGGCTCCAGTTTACGTTGGCCCGCAGGCCTTCCCGAATCCACTTGTCATCGTCCACAATCAGCAGTTTAAGCATCGGTACTCTCTCCTTTCGCCTCGTTGGCATAGGGAAGGTATACCTTCACCCGTGTGTATACTCCTTCTTCGCTGTCCAGCTGTAATCCGTAGCTGCTCCCGAAATGCAGCACAATGCGCATATGCGCGTTCCATAGCCCGTAAGTGATGGCCTCATATGCGGCCGTATCCGATTGCAGTGACGCCCGAAGCTGCGAGAGCTTGGCCTCACTGATGCCATGTCCATTGTCGTATACTTCAAAAACGGCGTTATCCCCCTCGCGGTAGCCGGTAACGGAAAGATGGCCCTGGCCGTGTTTGTTTTTGATGCCGTGGTAAATGGCATTTTCGACGATGGGCTGGAGCGTCAGCTTGAGAATGGGAAGCTCCAGAAGCTCGTCCGCCACATTGATTTCGTAGTCAAACTCCTGGCTGTAGCGGATGTTCAGAATCATCAGGTAGCTGCGCACATGCTCCATCTCCTCCCGGACGGGAATGATCTCCCGGCCTTTGCTGATGCTGATCCGAAAATAGGAGGTTAGTGCGCTAACCATCGTCGAGGCCCGCTGCCGCTCATTCATATCGATCAGATGCTTAATCGAACTAAGCGTGTTGTAGAGAAAATGCGGCTGAATCTGCGCCTGCATGGCCTGAAGCTCAATCTGGCGCTTTTTCTCCTGCTCGCTGCGCACCTTATCCAGCAGTTGGACAACCGAAGCCAGCAGCCCGGAGAGCCCGCGGGCCAGAACACCCATTTCATTATGCTGGTCCAGAGCGAAGCTGACGGTGAAATCGCCCCGTTCGAAGCGCTTAACCTGCTTGGACAGGTAGCGGAGGGGGTTGCTGAGGTTGCGTGCGACCACTGCGGCCGCCAGACTGACCACGATAAGAATGAAGACCATAATCACCAGAGTGATATACTTGATCCGGTTGGCACCCTCCAGAATGTCCTTCTCGGGAACAACAGCCGCAAGCACCCAATGGTTAAGCGGAAGGGTATTGTAGGCGATAGCCATTTTACGGCCTTCTTTGCTGTCCGTCGAGAAGCTGCCGCTGCTGGCAGTGCTGTTTCTTAGCGCGGTGATCGTGTCTCCGCTCAGCTCATACCCCTTATCCAGCTCTTTGGAGAATAAAGCGCCTTCCGGACTGATCAGCACCAGTGTCCCGCCAGGAGAGATATTCACATTCTCCATAATGTCGAGAAAATAGCTCTCCCGTAAATTAATCAGCACAATGCCGCTGACCGGAGAGCTTTCGGTGCCGATGATTTTGAAGCTGCTCATTACCTTTCGCTGTTCCACGGTTTCGAAGACGGTGTCTTTATGGCTGTTCAGCCAGTAGTACCCCTTCTTCGAAGTGTTATAGCGTTTCAGCCAGTCGCCCAGATCAATATGTACCTTCCGGGGGACGTATTCCTGCTGCAAATTGAAGGACCTCCCGTTATTGAAGGCCACGAAGATGGAATCAATCATTTGAAAATAGGAATGGTATACATCGTCAAGCTGCTTGTGCAGCTCGATCAGATCATCATACCGGTGCTGCTCTGCTGTCTGCCCTTCCCCGGAGAGAATATTGCCCAGGGCATCATTGCGCTCAAGCCTGACTAACTGCTCGAATATGGTCATGAATTTATCGTTCATGAACAGGGCGGTTTGATGGGTGGTGTCAGACAGCGCATAGAAAGCGTTTTCTTTTAATTGCCGGCTTGAGGACAGATATGAGAAGAAGCCGGTTAGAACAACGGATAAAACCAGGATGGGCAGGAAGCAGATCAGCAATTTGGATTGAATAGGCCTGTCGACGAGATAGCGCTTCATGAAATGACTCCTTTGTCAGGGAAGATCTTAAGAAATGTTTACGTTAACATTTTTGCACGGGTGTGATTGGTTTGCCAGCCGTCCCGGCTGCCGGAGAACAGCGTCCCCTCCGAACATAGAGTAGCACAGACCTCTGCAAAATCAACAGTCTGTTTTGTTACATAGGAAATTACGATGACCGTCTTTGTGGATAAAATAGGTACGAAGTTGGGGAGTAGCAGGTGTGAATAAAGCGAATTCACTCGAACGGGTGGAAACCAGCCGGATTCGATAGCCGTTATCCAACGAACGCTTGCGAAGAAGCAGATGAGCAGTACTAGGTGGAAAAAGGGAACTTATTTCTCCCCAAAATCAACAATTAGGAGTTTTAGGTGGAAAAAGGGAACTTAATTGGGCCATATTGCTTAGTCAGGGGTGAAATGAGCTGAATTAGTTACCCTTTTTCCACTTAACCTGCGGACAACAGGGTGCTTGGGCAAATTAGTTACCCTTTTTCCACTTGGAATTGTCCAAGGATTCAAAAAAGGTTCTAACAGGCAACGCTAAACTGAAATCTATCCAGTCAAGGAGGGCACAGCCGGTTGGTTCCTGTTCTGCTGCAAAGGTCTGCCGCTGTTCTCCTGCTGTGAAGTCTGATACGATAACTTCAGAATGCTATAAATATGAGAGCCTGGAGGGGAAAAGATGCCTCAGTTTTCGGGGATTTTGCTGTCGGGGGGATATTCCAGACGTATGGGGCGCGATAAGGCGCTGCTCGGTCTCGGCGGCAGACCGGTCATTGCCCGCCTGGCGGATGAGCTGTCCAAGGTGGCTGCAGGCCCGGTCATAGCCTGCGGGGAGCAGGAGCGGGAGGAATACCGGTTTTTGGGGCTGACCCAGGTGCCGGACCTTTATCCGGGCTGCGGCCCGCTGGCCGGGCTTCATGCGGCGCTGCTCCAATCGCCCACGGAATGGAGCGTAGTGGCTGCCTGTGATCTGCCGTTTGCTTCAGCGGAATTTATGCGGTATATGATGAGTTCGGCTGCGGAGCCCGGCCGGGATCTGATCCGCAATTATAGCGGGGGCAGCCTGCAGATAGACGCTGCGGTTCCAGAGTCCATCACCGGCCGTGTTCAGCCCCTGCTGGGGCTCTACCATAAACGTGTGCTGCCGGTTCTGGAAGAAGCGCTGCACGGGCGGCGGTTCAGAGTCATGGAATGCCTGGACGCTCTGGAGGTGCTCTATATTCCGGAAGCAGGCTTCACGGGCGGTCCGGAGCCTTCACCTTTATACAACATGAACACACCGGAGGATTATGCAGCGGCCCTGGAGCTGGTTTCCACACCGGCGGATGATTCCTCTGTTTAATTCCAGTTTACATTGCCGGGTTACAGTAGATTTAAGGCGGAAGGGGACCACAGACGTCCTTGAAATTGATCCGCTGGAAAAGGGGAACATCCATGAATAATAAACAATCTGACAAGAAGCAGGGGGCGTCCTTGAAGTCTTTTTTGAAGCTCCTGCACAGTACCAAGCCTTCCTATGGGCTATTGGCGTTTGCTGTTGCGCTTAGCATGATATCGACCCTGGTGGGTCTTGTGATTCCCATGTTCACCAAGAATCTGGTCGACGGCTTCTCCCTGGCTTCGGTCAGCAAGCTGCAGATTGCCGGGATTGCCGGTGCTTTTATTGCCCAGACGATTGCCGGAGGAGTCTCGATCTACCTGCTGAATTATGTCGGACAGAAGGCTGTAGCGGGACTGCGGGACCGGTTGTGGCGTAAATTTCTCGTACTGCCGGTAGCTTACTACAACGACAACCGCACCGGAGAGAGTGTCAGCCGGATGACGAACGACACAGGGATTATCAAAACCCTGATCTCAGAACATTTAGCGAGCCTGTTCACCGGGGTGATCTCTATCGTCGGCTCAATTGCCGTGCTGCTCTATCTGAACTGGCAAATGACGCTGGTGCTGTTCACCGTACTCCCGTTGTCCGCGCTGATTCTGGTGCCGCTGGGCCGGCAGATGTACAAAATCTCCAAGGGTACGCAGGACGAAACCGCATCCTTCACCGCTACGCTCAGCGGCGTTTTGTCCGAGATCCGGCTGGTGAAATCCTCCGGTGCAGAACAGAAGGAATATGAAGCCGGACGTACCGGAATCATGAACCTGTTATCCTTCGGCATCCGTGAGGGCAAAATCAGCGCCATGATCAGTCCGCTGGTCTCCTTCGTATTCATGATGCTGCTGGTGGTCGTTATCGGCTACGGCGGAATGCAGGTGTCTTCCGGCGCGCTGACGGCCGGGGAACTGGTCGCGTTCATCCTGTATTTGATTCAGATCGTGATGCCGCTGACCCAGCTGACCCAGTTCTTCACCCAGATTCAAAAGGCCAAAGGCGCTTCCGAACGGATCATAGAGACTCTTGCGGCCGATGAGGAGATTTACGAGGGGGTGGAGGAAGCCAAGAGTGCGGAAGAGCCTATTGTGATCGATGATTTAAGCTTTGGCTACACAACAGGCGACCCGGTGCTCAGCAGAGTAAGCTTCTCCATGCTGCCGGGACAGGTGACGGCAATTGTCGGACCGAGCGGCGGCGGCAAAACGACGCTTTTCTCGCTGCTGGAAAGGTTTTATGAACCGCAGAGCGGGGGGATTAAGCTGGGAGCGAAGCCGATATCGACCTTCTCTCTGCGTTCCTGGCGCAAGCTGATCGGCTATGTTTCCCAGGAAAGCCCGCTGCTCTCCGGCACGATTGCCGACAACCTCGCTTATGGCCTGAACCGTGAGGTTGGCGTGGAGGAACTGCGCCGTGCTGCGGCGATGGCTTATGCCGACGGCTTCATCAGCGAGCTTCCGCACGGCTATGATACCGATGTCGGTGAACGCGGAGTGAAGCTGTCCGGCGGACAGCGCCAGCGGATCGCCATTGCCCGGGCGCTGCTGCGTGATCCGAAGATTCTAATGCTCGACGAAGCGACCGCAAGCCTTGACAGCCAGTCGGAGGCAGTGGTGCAGAAAGCCCTGTCCAACCTGATGAAGGGACGGACGACGATTGTCATTGCGCACCGGCTGGCGACAGTTGTAAATGCGGATCAGATTATCTTTATGGAGAAGGGCCGGATTACCGGCAGGGGAACACATGAAGAACTGCTGCGGGAGCATGAGCTGTACCGGGAGTTTGCCGAACAGCAGCTGCAATTGAATTCACCGGTGCTTTCCGGCGGAGGTGAAGAGAAGGGGGAGGCGAAGAATGGCCAAAATCCTGGTAGTGGACGACGATCCGCACATCCGCGAATTGGTGGAAGTCTTTTTGAGAGCTGAAGGCATGGAGGAGGTATTCGGTGCTTCGGATGGCATCGAGGCGCTGCGGCTGCTTGAGGATAATGGAGTCGACCTTGCAGTCATTGATGTCATGATGCCGAATATGGATGGCTGGGAGCTGTGCAAGGAACTGCGCCGGAGCTATGATATTCCGATTCTGATGCTGACGGCCAAAGGCGAAACCTCGCAGATCGTCAAAGGCTTCGAGCTGGGCACCGACGATTATCTGGTCAAGCCGTTCGAGCCTCCGGTGCTGATCGCCAGGGTCAAAGCCCTGCTGAAGCGGTACCAGATTTCTGCTGCACAGAGCGTCAATGTCGGCGGTTTGCGCATGAACCGCAAAACCTATGAGGTGACTGCAGACCAGGGAAGCATTACGCTGCCGCTGAAGGAGTTTGAGCTGCTGTTCAAACTGGCCAGCTATCCGGGGCAGACGCTGACGCGTGACCGGCTGATTGAAGAGGTCTGGGGATATGATTTTGAAGGAAATGAACGTACGCTGGATGTGCATGTGGGCCGTTTGCGTGACCGTTTTCCCCGGGAGGACTATGGTTTTGCCATCCGTACGGTCCGGGGTCTGGGCTACCGCCTGGAGGTGGGTAAATAGATGGGCAGAAGCAGAGCCGGAGAGATTGTGAAAAGGGTCATGGGGATAACCATAGTCATCGCAGGCTTCTATTTTTCCTGGAACGGCGGGTATTTCGGGCTAAAGCTGCTCGAGAAGCACTTTAACTGGTCCCTTACGCCCTATAAGTCCCAATTGCTGACGATGATGCTGCAGTTTCTCATTCTGTTTCTGCTGGCCGGGATCGCGGGGCTGGTCGGACGCCTGAGAGGAGATGAACGGGCCTTTTATATCCCCATTATTACAGCGATGCGGCAAATCTCCAAGGGGAACTTCAAGGTCGAGCTGGAGAACGACCGGCGCTACGGGCAATTTGGCAGTATCGTCGAAGGCATCAACGAAATGGCCAGCGAGCTGAGCCGGATGGAAACGATGCGCCAGGACTTTATCTCCAACGTCTCACATGAGATTCAGTCCCCGCTCACCTCGATTCGCGGCTTCGCCCGCGCCCTGAGGGATGAAGGGCTGAGTGCGGAGAGCAGGGCTCATTATCTCGATATTATTGAGGCAGAGGGCAGCCGCCTCTCCGGCCTCAGCGACAATCTGCTGAAGCTGTCGGCGCTGGAGGCGGAGAGCTTTCCGTTCGAGCGCACAGCCTACCGGCTGGATAAGCAGCTCCAGGAGATGATTCTGGCTTGTGAGCCGCAGTGGCTGGACAAGAATATCGACGTCGAGGCTGAACTGGAGGAGGTAACTGTCCAAGCGGTAAAAGACCTGCTGAGTCAGGTATGGACCAACCTGCTGCATAACAGCATCAAATTCACTCCCCAGGACGGGATGATTACGGTCCGTCTGCGGACTCTGGATAACCGGGTGGAAGTCGAAATCAAGGATAACGGCATCGGGATTGCCGAGGACGACCTGCCCCGCATCTTCGAGCGTTTCTATAAGGTGGACAAAGCCAGAAGCACCAGCGGAGGCGGCAGCGGGCTTGGCTTGTCGCTGGTCAAAAAAATCGTGGACATCCATGAAGGCAGCATAACCATCACAAGCCGCCCCGGGGAAGGGACGGCTTGTGTAGTGGTTTTGCCTATGCAGCCTTAGATAAATCCGCCATTCACGCGCAGTGTCTGGCCGGTGATCCATCCCGATTGTTCTGCAGCGAGGAAGCTGACCACTCCGGCAATATCCTCCGGCTGGCCCAGCCGTCCGAAGGCATTGGTCTTCTTCAGCCCCTCAAGCTGTGCTTCCGATTTGCCCTCCAGGAACAGGTCGGTAGCAACAGGACCGGGAGCAACCGCGTTGATGGTGATGCCTTTGCTGCCGAACTCCTTGGCGAGCTGGCGGGTGAACTGCTCCACTGCACCTTTGGTACCGGCATAAATACTGTAAGCCGGGAACATCTGCCCATTGACCGAAGTGGAGAAGTTAATGATGCGCCCGCCCTGTTCCAGGTGAAAGAAGGCCTGCTGGCAGGAGAAGTAGGTTCCTTTGACGTTAATCGCGAACTGCTTGTCGAACTGTTCTTCGGTGGCTTCTCCAATCAGGCTGTTGATCATAATTCCCGCGTTGTTGACCACAATATCGATTTTTCCGAACAATGCCTTGGTATCCTTGTACAGCTGCTCAATCTGTGCAGGCTTGCTGATGTCGGCCTGAAGCGCAGCAGCGCTTCCGCCTTGGGCTTGAATGCCCTGGACCACCTCTTCCGCTTGCTTCGGGCTGCTTGAATAGTTAATGACTACCGAAGCTCCCTCTTGCGCTAATCTCTCCGCGACACTCCGACCAATGCCTCTCGATGACCCGGTAACTATGGCAACCTTACCTTGCAGGGATTGACTCATTTGATATTCCTCCTGAAATGTTATGGATTTTTACTAATGAATTGAAGCGGTAAGCCCCTGTTCCAGAAGCTGCCAGAGCTGCTCGAATTCCTGCTCTATGCTGGCACTCCGCCATTCATGGGCATGAACCGGATGGTGAAATCTGGAGGTGGCATGAAAAAGCGAACGGGCAAGCGAGCTAGTCGCTGCGCTTTGTGCAATCCGCTTCTGTTGAATTCCTCTGTCAATCAGAATGCCCATCTGCTCCATAATCCGCTGGATATGCACCTCAATCAACTCAGCGGCTTCCATGGTAACGTCCGTGTACATCTTGAACATTTCACGATCCTGTTCGGCATAGTGACGCTTCAGCTCAATCAGCCGGGCAATATATACCTTTAGCTGCGCCAGCGCATTGTCTGCCGGGGCCTTCACAATCTGTTCCAGCGGGACAACGATCTGCTCTTCCAGCCAGCGCTCCGTTACCGCCTCCCTCAGAGCGGCTTTGCTGGGAAAATGGCGATAAAGCGTGCCATGGCTGACACCCAGGAGCTTGGCCACATCGGTTACCGAGGTCTTGTCAGGCCCGAATCGGCGCAGCGTCTGCTCGGCGGCATCCATAATTTCTGTTTTACTCAAAAAGGAGCTTGATTTGCTCACGGGTTCGACCTCCTCTGTGTACACAGCATATCACTAAGACAATCAAATGACAAATATTATTTTTTGTCATTTGATTATAGAGAGATTACATAATGCTCAAGAACGATGACCAGGAATCCCTGAAGGATATTCTGTTGGATAGCTGCTAGCAGCGCTTGTTGGAATAAGGGAACCTATTTCTCCTCAGAATCAATAATCTTGAGATTTAAATGGAAAAAGGAAACTTAATTGGGGGATATAATAACACATATAGTGAATTTAGCCGGCAGACCGGTTCAGGAACCGGGCCGCTGGAGCTTGCGGATCAGTCCGGCCAATATGGGGAGGCCGGTTTCCAGTTCGGCAGGCGAGGCGTAGACGTAGGACAGCCGCAGATGGCGGCTGTCGCTCCGGTCGTACAGATCGCCTGTGTTCAGCAGCAGCCCGGCCTTATGGGCCGCGCGGAATAGCGTCCGCAGCGGCACCGGCTTGTCCAGGGCCAGCCAGATGTAGAAGCCGCCTGCCGGAACGTTCCATGCAGCCAGTCCGGCAAAATGGCGCTGCAGCAGCGCAAGCGCAGCATCCCGCCGCTGCCGCAGTCTGGCCCGCAGGCGCTGCAGATGCTCTTCATGATACCCGCCCTCCAGCCATCGGGCGGCTGCAAGCTGCGAGAGCGAGCTTGCCCCGTAGTCGGTCTGCATCTTAATGTCGGCCAGCCGCCGCACGACAGGCTCCGGGCCAACGATCCAGCCGATGCGCAGCCCCGGACTGGCGGATTTCGACAGTGTGCCGAGATGCAGCACTCTGCCTTCGCGGTCGAGCGCCTTCAGCGGGAGGGGAGGCGGCGTGTCGAGCCAGAGCTCCTGATAGGCTCCATCCTCCAGGATGGGCAGGCCAAGCCCGCCGGTCACACCCATAAGCTTTTGCCGCCGCTGGGCGTCCATCAGAATTCCCGTCGGATTATGGAACGACGGGATGCTGTACAGCATAGCCGCCTTGGTCCGGCGGGCTTCCCGGGCCAGCCGGTCCGTCAGCAGCCCATGCTCATCCATGGGCAGGCCGTTGAACTTCACTCCGGCGGATTGGAAGGCATGAATGGAATAGAGATAGGAGGGCTTTTCCAGCAGAATGGTAGAGCCGCGCGGCAAAAGGCCAACCGCTATCAGCTGCAGGCCCTGGAGCGCTCCAGAGGTAATCAGAATGGAGTCTGGATCAGCCTGTATGCCATTCTTCGCCAGTTCGGAGCTTACTGCTCTCCGCAGTCCCAGGCTGCCGAGGGGCGCTTCATAGGAGAGCGGTGGCAACGTCTGCCGGGAGAGCTCGGCCAGCACACGGGTCATGGCCTCACCGGGCAGCAGCCCGGGCGACGGCTCTCCTGTGCCTAGACGGATCAGCCCCTGCTCATATTCCAGCCGGTTGATGTCCTGCACCGTAGGCAGATTGGGATAGTGGACGCCCTCTTCGACATAAGAATTCCAGCTTCCGGCAGGCTGGACCGGCAATATATCCGTCCCTGCGCCGTCACCGGATGTAGCCATCCCGTTACCGTATGAAGCCGCTCGGCTACCGGATGTAGCCACCCCGTCACCGTACGAAACCGCCCCGTCTGCTGCGGCGGCCCGTAAATCGGCCACCCGGGTCCCGCCGCCCCGCCTGCCCTCGATGAGTCCCAGCGCCGACAGTTCTCCCAGCGCAGTTACCACTGTGCTGCGGTTCACACCCAGCTGGCGGCACAGCTCGCGCTGAGGGGCCAGCCGCATTCCGGGCGGCCAAGCGCCACTTCTGATTTTGTCCATAAAATAATTGGAGATTTGCCTGTGCAGCGGCAGCGCTGATGCCGGGTCCGGTGCCCATGATCTGCCCGGTGCCTGTTCCTTTTGATGTTGGTTGGTCAAAATGCCAACTCCTTTGTGAAGGTCTTTTGTTAAGAACAGCGAGGCCGGATCTGGCAGGAGTTCTTTTATCTGGAGTATACCACCTTTGGCCTGTGCTCATTAGTTTGGTTGGGTGGCAATTGGAGAATTTGGCTGGTTACGAGCTCTGCCGTTGCGGTGTAAGATCAGTCATGCGGCGAAAAGTGGGAGTGGTTATAGCGTTCAAATCTGGTCCCGCTGTTCACCAAATTCAATCGTCCGCAAGCATACTGAGAGGAGGAGCAGACGAATGCTGGAAGCTATTGTGCATGGAATCTTATTGGCCTTTGGGCTTATTTTGCCGCTGGGCGTACAGAATATATTTGTTTTTAACCAAGGGGCGCTTCAGCCCCGGTTCCGCAGAGTGGTGCCTGTAGTTCTTACGGCGGCTGTATGTGATACGCTGCTGATTGCTGCGGCTGTCGGTGGAATTTCGCTCGTGCTGCTCTCCGTGGAATGGGTAACACCCATCGTGTACGGTGCGGGAATCTTATTTCTGTGCATCATGGGCTGGAAAATATGGAACGCAGCACCGGGAGAGAGGGACAGGGAGGCGCGGGTACTCTCGCTAAAAGGCCAGGTAGGCTATGCCCTTTCTGTGTCTCTGCTGAACCCGCATGCGCTGCTGGATACAGTGGGTGTCATCGGCACCAATTCTCTGCAGTATACCGGTGCTGAACGCTGGGCGTTTGCGGCTGCGGCGGCGGGGATCTCCTGGATGTGGTTTTTGAGCCTTGCAGCAGCCGGCCGGGTGCTGGGCAGACTGGATTCCTCCGGCAGAGTGATCCGGCTGCTGAACACAGTTTCAGCGCTGCTGATTTGGGGCATTGCGGTGTACATGGGAGTACGGCTCTGGCGGTCATTTTGACGTGAATCTCCTTGTTTCATAAGGAAATGGCAACCCTATTGCCTAAATTTTAAAATAATTTGCCGTGTTCACTTTTTAGACTAATCTAGTATATTGACCATTGGAATATTATCACATAGGATTACAGTTATACAGGCAACAACCTATTTTCTGGGATTCAAAAGGAGGTGATTCCTTGGAGTCTACAGCCACGATTCGAGATCAGCTAGCGGATTATTTATCTGAACAGTGCATGTCCATTAATCAGTTCGCAGACAGATGCGGCATTAATTCCGGGACACTCAGCCGGATTGTAAAAGGCAATCAGCCGATAGCCATGAGTCACCTGGAGTTATTGACCAAGGGTATGGGGAAGGGGGAAGATCACTTTTTCAGCTTGTATGTAGATGAGTGCTTCTATTATTCGGCACCCACCTGGCGGCGGCTGCGGCCGTTTATGATCCGCTGCGCTGAGCTTGGGCGCATGGATTGTATCGAACGCATGGTGCAAATTCTGCTTGATAATCTGAACAATGTGCCTACGCTGTTTGAGGTGGCTGAAGGATTATTCAAGCAAGGGCAATGGCAGGCGGCAGCATTGTTATACGAGAATGTGAGCGCCAGCGAGAAATACCAGTATTCCGAACGCCTTGCCATGTGTCAGTACCGCTTGTTCCGTATTGCGCTTGGTGACGACCAGAGCGAGAACCTGCGGGCGGCGACGCTGTTCGAACCTTATGTGCCCCGGTTGGATGAGGCGGATCAGTTGGATGCTTTGAGGCACCTTGCACATGTTTATGGTTCTCTACATAAGTGGTGTAAGGTGGAGGAATTAGCCCAAGAAATGCTTCATCTTGCCAAGATTCGTTATGATTTAAAGGGCCATTCTGCTCAGAAATACGATAACGAGAAAACTTCTGAAAGACCATTATATTTTTATATTCTTTACGCATATTTAATGCGTTCAAATGTGTATAAGGAACGTGGGGATTATAAAACCGCTTTAGAATTGGTACCGTTCTACACGGATGGAAGTTGGATAAAGGAAAATGATGAAGAAGTGCAGCGAACCTTATTACAATTCCGAGAATGGGGAAAAGCAAATACCTATCTATACCGTTTGTTAGAGGGGCAGGCAGAGGTACTGGATGAATATGTGGAATATATCTCTTCACAATCGGGCGAGATATTTATAGCTTTGTACAATATTATCAAATCGGCAAACTGTTTTCATTGGAAGGTTGATCACATACTGGAACGATTCTCTGGATATATACCTCTTATTTCCCATCAAACATATGTTACGGAATTAGGTGATTACAACCAGCAGATTATGTCTGATCAATATGCGAGGTTTCTTACTGAATTGGCTGCCTATTCTTTGCAACATAAGAGAAAGGAAGGCATTCGTTACATACTAGAAAGTTTAGAATCATCTACCAAAATAAATAACGAGAGTAATATCATTAAATGTGTCGATTTATTCGAACAATACCGCTCTATTGCAGAGGATGACGAGAAAAGGAAATACAAAAGTCTAATAAGAGAGGTGCAGGAATCAAATGGGAAAAAAACTACTATTAGCTTTTTGTAGCTTAACGATTTTAATTTTTATTTCGGTCGAAATTTCCAAAGTTAATGGTGTACTTGAGGCTGATAATACGCAGACATTAGTTCAGTCGTTAAGCCATGGTTGGGGTGTTTAAGTTTTGAGGAGACCGCTCGATCATCATAATAAATGTATAAATTATTTTGACGTCTCCGTTAACCGGAGGCGTATTTTTATGTGCATTCCTTTACCACGGTAAATTATTAGGGCGCTGCAACCATGATGACACTTCACAATTTTACATAATTATCTAAAATATTGCATGAGGAGACAAAACTGATATGAATAATGCAGTACTCATTAGAATTCGTATTGATTGGGTAAGACGTAAACTTTATCAAATGCAAATGCAGTATGGTGGTTTCAGCCACCCCAAGGTACTCAGACAATCGGTAGAACTGGACAAGTTGCTGAACAATTACAGTAATATTCATATGAATCAGAGACGCGCACCCGCATAAGTGGAATTTTTCACTATGTAAGAAATAGGCTTTCAAATAAAGGATATAGTGTCCTGATTATAAGTACGAATAAAGGTGGTATGGACTTGGAGCATACAGTCACAATTCGCGATGAGCTATGGGCGTACTTAGCACAAGAGGAGCTGTCAATTAACAGATTTGCTGCACTCAGCGGTATTCATTCCGGAACACTGAGCCGGATCATGAAAGGCCGGCAGGCGATGGCTATGAGCCACTTGGAACGAATCACCCAGACTATGGGACTGGCAGAGGACTATTTTTACAGTAAATATGTAAATGAATGTTTGTATGATTCGGCACCAACTTGGCGGCGACTACGGCCTTTTATTCTGCGTTCTGCACAGCTTGAACGTCTGGATTGCATTGAGCAACTGGTCCATGGTCTGCTGGACAATCTGGTCTATGCGCCGCTGTTGTTTGATCTGGCGGAAGAACTCTTCCAGCAGGATAAGCATCAGGCTGCTGCAATCATATATGAGAATGTGGCTGCCAGCGAGAAGTATCAGCATTCTGAACGTCTGGCGCTTTGTCAGTACCGTTTATTTATGATTTCTTTGGGAGATGACCCTCAACAGAACTTGATAGAGGCTACTCTATTTGAAAACTATGTGAATCGACTCGACGAGGCCCATCAGTTGGATGCCATAAAGAAATTGGTACATGTATATTATTCATTACATCATTGGGAGAAGGCAGAAGAACTGACACAGGAATTGCACCGACTCGCTTCTATTCAATATAATTTACGCAGTCGGGCAAACCACAAGCATAACAACACCACAGCATTAGAAAGGCCGTTATATTTTTATATTCTATACGCACAACTTATGCGTTCATGTACCTACGAGGAACGTGGGGATTACAAGACTGCTCTGGAAATTGTGCCACTCTACACAGATGGAAGCTGGATACAGGAGGAGGGAGAGGAGGTAAATCGAATTGTAGCTCAATTTAAAGAGTGGGGGACGGCCAATACTTATTTAAATCGCTTGATGGATGGACAAAAAGAGGTGTTGGACGAGTATGTCGATTTCGTCTCGAAAAGGGAAAATGAGATTTTCACAGCCTTATATAAAATTGTAGAGACAGCTAACCGCTATCATTGGGATGTGGACCACATATTAAAGCGCTTTTCATCGTACATTCCTTATCGTAGATACTCAGGTATATTTACCAAACGCGATAAACACGTCACCGATGATCACCACGCCCGGTTCCGCAGCGAACTGGCTACCTATTACTTAGCCCGCAGGCGCTTTGGGGCCAAAGAAATCGCCATGCGCAGCGTAGATCTTTCTGCTGAAGTCGATCATGACCGCAATGTGATTAAAGGCACGATATCGGTGGATTTTGAGATCAATATAGCAAGCACCTAGGGGACTTAATGCCAAGTAAGCTGAAGGCAGCTTAATGCGGACAGGAGAAGCGTTATTTTGCAAAAACAGGTCACTTTTATGGCTATGCGGACACAGAATCCGATAAACGGCAGCGCGATCCGATAAGGATGGCCCTGCCGTTTATTTGATGTTTCGTGACCGCCTAACCCCCGATTTGCGACATGCGCCGCACGGTCGGGGTATGACTCTGCGCTTTACGCTCCAGGGCGAGCGCCATTTCGTGGTTATGCGGCTTGTTGCCCAAGGCTTGGCGGAATAAGGCCTGCACGGCTGCGGGATCGCTGGTCAGAGGACGGACATTGTATTCGTCCGCCCAGTAGAGGCAGGCCTTGATGTGCCCGTCTGCCGTTAGGCGCAGCCGGTTGCAATTGTCGCAGAAATGCTCGCTTACGGGATGGATCAGCCCGAAGGTTCCGCGCGCACCGACCACCCGCCGGTTCTGGGAAGGGCCGTTGCCGGACGGCATGTCTGCCTCTTCCGTGGCCCAGCCTGCTTCATGGCAGGCTTCAACTACGGTTTCCAGCGGCAGATACGTCTGGCGCCAGGCATCGCTTGCGCTGCCAATGGGCATATATTCAATGAACCGCACATTCAGCGGGCTGTTCAGGGTCAGCGAGATGAAGTCCTTGATCTCATCATCGTTGATGCCCTTCATGAGCACAACATTGAGCTTGATCGGGGAGAGGCCCGCCGCCTCAGCGGCTTCAATCCCCTTCAGCACTTTGGCGACTTCCCCGCCGCGGGTGATCATGGCAAAACGGTCCTGGCGCAGGGAATCCAGGCTGATGTTCACCCGTGACAGGCCCGCCTGCTTGAGCAGGGCGGCTTTGGCGGGAAGCATCAGGCCGTTGGTAGTAAGGGAGATGTCCTCAATGCCCGGGATGGCGGCAATCATGGAGACAAGCTTGTCCAAATCCTTGCGCACCAGGGGCTCGCCTCCGGTCAGACGGATTTTGCTCAGCCCCAGAGGGGCGAGCGCCTTCACAACAGCGGTAATTTCTTCATAGCTCATAATCTCGTCCTGGGGCTGGAATTGCATTCCTTCCGCAGGCATACAATAAATGCAGCGCAGGTTGCAGCGGTCTGTAACCGATATGCGCATGTAATCATGCAGTCGTCCAAAAGGGTCCGTCAAGGGTTCCATGTTGTGCTCCCTTCAGCATGTATTTATTTTAAATTTTAAAGATTGTTGACAGCCCCGTCAATGCGATAGTTATGGCAGTGTGCACGTAATGAAATGGAAAGGGGGTGAACACAGGCTATAACGGATAGAAACAAGACAACCTAAATAATATGTGATGAAACCGAAATGGCAAAGGCCAATTTTGACAGAAGTGCGACAATTTCGGGGAATGGTCATAGAATGCTCACCGAAAGCGTTTCACTTTTCCGATATAATTTAGGTGCGGAAGTATTATCAGTTTACATTCCACTCACTTTTGCGAAGAGCACAGCTTTGATTAGACCGGATAACGCCCGCCTTGCAAGAGACAAGCGATAAGCGCCCGGCAAACCAATAGGGAGGATTTGCAAAATGACTATACCAACTGTTCCATCGCTCGTCGTGCCGGAGGCATTCAGCCGTTGGTTGGAGAGCCGGGGATTAATATATCAATTATTAGTGGATTTTTATGGGCGCAAGCCTAGTCTGTCACTGGTCGCCCAGTGGATTCGAAACCGCCAGCTTGGTGTCGCAGCGGAGATGACGGAAGGCGGACGTGAACTGAAACGGTACCTTTGCAGCCAGGAGCCTTCAGCGCTCCCACAGATCTGCGAGCGGGAGACCCATGAATATATGCGCCTTATGAATGAGCGTGCAGCCAGCACTATTGTGGCACGTGAAGCAGCCGAGCTGGGCCGTGAGGAAGAATTCTGCAACGTGCTCTCCGATGTATATGCTTCGGCAGGAATTGTCTTCAAGAAATGCGGCGGTGAAGCCGATGATCATATTTCCATAGAGCTGGAATTCATGGCAGTAATGCATGAGCGGATGCTGTACAACAGCTTCTCCATCCGCAGTGCTATGGAGCTGCTGGAGATTCAGGAGCGTTTCCTGGAAGAGCATCTGCTGAGATGGACACCACAGTTCTGCGAGCGGCTGAATGCCGCAACGGATAGTCCGCTCTACCTTGGACTCAGCCATATGCTGGAGGAATTCCTGCCGCAGGATCTGCAGATGCTGCGCGCCTGGAAGACTTCGCTGGAGAGCAGCGCGGCTACAATGGCGTAAACGGAGCTGGGCTGGGAATTATCTAGCGTGAGCGATTGAAATACAGGATCAGCATGTTATCATAGAGCCAGAACAAGCGTAAAAAAAAGAGAACCGTGCGCTAACACGGTTCTCTGGTGCAACAGCCGCTTTTAAGGGCGGTGGCTTTCGGAAAAATAGTCAAGAAATAGACCGTTTCCTTTGGGTAGGGCGGTCTATTTCTTTTGAGGTAGTTTAGCAGTGCTTGTGTGATTATACCACGAATATTCATAGGTAGGATATAACATTTCTCCAAAAATAAGGCACCCTTCCACATAAGGAAGAGCGCCTTGTTTTTTATTATTTCAATTGGTCATCAAGCCTTATTCATACACTTTTTTGCTGCGGAATTTCATCAGGAACTCATACACTACCGGCACAACAACCAAGGTCAGCAGGGTGGAACTGACCAGACCGCCGATTACTGTTACACCGAGGCCCTTGGAGATGATGCCGGCGCTGTTTTCGAGACCGGATACGAGCGGCAGCAATGCGCCGATGGTCGCCAGTGCGGTCATCAGGATCGGACGCAAGCGGGTGGCTCCGGCTTCAAGCAAGGCTTGGCGTGTAGACATCCCTTCTTTTTCCTTGTGGATTACACGGTCGATCAAGACAATCGCATTGGTGACGACGATCCCGATCAGCATCAGTGCGCCCATGAGCGCCGAGACGTTGAGGGTTTCTCCGGCCAGCAGCAGGGCAACCAGTGCACCGATGACGGTGAACGGCAGGGAGAACAGGATAGCGAACGGGGCCAGACCGCCGCCGAAGGTAACCACGAGCACGAAGTACACGATGGCAATGGCAGCCGCCATGGCAACTCCAAGCTGTCCGAACGTATCGTTAATCTGCTCGGTTACACCGCCGAAGGTGACGGTCACGCCATCCGGCAGATCGAGCGCGTCGATTTTTTCCTTGACGCTGTTCGAAGCACTGTTCACGTCACTCGAGATAATCTCAGCGGTGACATCAACCTTCATTTTACCGTCTTCGCGTGTAATGGAGTCCGGCGAAGTGCCATTCTCAATCTTGGCTACCTCGCCAATCGGCACCGTAATGCCCAGCGGGGAGGTCAGCGTAGCCTTTTCCATTTCCTGAATGCTGCTGTACGTATCCTTGTCAGTTTCAATATAGACATTATAATTTTTACCGTCCATCGCTACCTCAGTCAGCACTGGGCGGGTACCGGCAGGACTAAGCTTCATGGCTATTTGTCCGGCGGTAAGGCCGAGAGAACTAAGCTTCGCCTGATCGGCAACGATGGTGTATTGATCGTAGGCTTCGGAGAGGCTGGTCTTTCCATCCTTGAAGTTGCCGGTGTCCGCCTGCACAATGCCGGCAATTTCGTCGGCTACCGGCTTAAGCTGATCCAGACTGTCTCCAAAAATGTTCACGGTCAGCGTATTGCCGCCAAGACCCCCGCCTGACATGCCGGACATATCGCCCCAGACCCCATCCGGCACCTCTTTGGTCAGACCTTCAATCAGGTTTTCTTTGACGGTATCAAAATCCGGAGTATCACTGTCATAGGTTACATAGAACAGCCCGGAATTGCCGGAGCCCATACCGAACGGGCCGCCGCCGCCGATGGAATACTGCATTTTATCCAAATGCTTTTGAGCCAGAATGTATTTCTCGGCTTTCAGGCCTTGCTCCTTCACGTCTTCCAGCGTTTGTCCGGCTTTTGGAGAGAAGGTGAGCATTACGTTTTTCTCTTCCTGGGAAGGCATGAAGCTCACACCGATCGGTTTGATCAGGAACAAGCTGCCCACCAGCAGAAGCACGGCTACCCCGAAGGTAATCAGCTTATGGGAGAGGGACCAGTCCAGAATTTTCTGATAGCCGGCAGCCATTCTGCCCGGCTTTTCGCTGTGGCTGTTCTTGCCTTTCTTCAGGCCGTTGCGGAACAGCGAGTGTGCGAGTGCGGGCACCAGGGTAATCGCCACGATCAGTGAAGCCAGCAGAGCGAATACCATCGTGAGGGCAAAAGGCAGGAACAGCTCGCCCACCATACCGCTGACAAAAGCGAGCGGTAGGAACACAGCGATGGTAACGATCGTGGAGGACATGATCGGCACGAACATTTCACGTGTGGCCGCGCTGATCAGCTCCCGGCCCCGCAGCTTCTCACCGGATAGACTCAGGCGCCGGTAGATGTTCTCAATGACGACAATCGAGTCATCGACGACACGCCCAATGGCGACGGTCATTGCTCCCAGAGTCATCATATTCAGGGTAATGTCCATCTGGCGCAGGCAGAGAACTGCGATCAGCAGGGACAATGGAATAGAGATGATGGAAATAATCGTCGAGCGGATATTCCGCAGGAAGAGCAGAATGATCAGCACGGCGAACAGGGCGCCAAAGGCAGCCTTGGACAGCATGGTGTTTACGGAATCCTCAATCGGCTTTCCTTGGTCCAGCAGAACGGTAAGATCCATCGATTTGTATTGCTTCTTCAGTTCATCCGTCTTGTCCTTGACGCCGTTAACCACATCTACTGTGTTGGCATCATTGGCTTTTACGATCTGAATCCCGATGGATTCCTTGCCGTTGGTGCGGGATATGGACTCCGATTTCCCTGTAACCTCGATATTGGCCAGCTCTCCCAGCTTGACGGTCGGCAGTCCGGTCATAGCTGCTCCGCCGGCTGCATTGCCAGCGGCATTACCGGGTGCGCCCGTTGCTCCGGCTCCACCGGCTGCACCTGTACCTGCAGGTGTGCCTGCACTTGCCGGGGCTCCGCCAGCTGCACCCGCACCTGCTGCGCCGGAGGGCACAACGGGGATGCTCAGGTTTTTCAGATCATCAACGGTCGTAACATTGCCATCCACAACAACGGCTTTCTGCGACTCCTCCATTGTGAAGAGTCCAAGCGGCACGCGCAGGGAAGAGCCTTGGACGATTCCTTTAATGGTATCCTCGGTCAGCCCGTACTGTTTCAGCTTATCCTGGTTGAACTTCAGCGTGACTTCTTTGACATATTGTCCGGCAATCTGCACGGAGGCTACCCCTTCGATATCTTCCAGAGCCGGACGGATATCATTCTCGGCGATGCGGGTCAGGCTCTCCAGATCGGAGGAGCTGTTGTCGGACAAACTGAGTGAAATCACCGGCAGAGAGCTCAGGCTGAACCGTGAAATCTGCGGTTTCTGCACATTATCCGGCAGGGCAACTTCATTCAGCGCCTCGCGCACGGCTGCCGTAGCATTATCCAGATTTGTGCCGTAATCAAATTCAATGGTGATGCTTGAGGCGTTTTCGAGCGAGTTCGAGGTCAATGTCTTCACGCCGTCCACATTGCGGAGCTTCTGCTCCAGCGGCTTGCTGACATCGTTCACCACGCCCTCAGGTGCAGCTCCCGGGTAAATGGTTGTGATACTGAGATAAGGGATGCTGATATTAGGCAGTGTTTCCTGCTTCATGGTCAGGCCGCTGTACAGACCGGCGAACACAATAATAATGGTCAGAAGCCAAATAGCGAATTTGTTTCTGAGCGAAAAGTTAATGAGGCTTTTCATAAGTTACGTTTCTGCTCCTCTCGGGCCTTCCGTAGGGAACGCCTCCAGTATAAAATCTGCATGTACTGCCTATCCGTCTTTCTCTCTCTGCTGCCGCTATATGCCGGGTTCATGAAAACCGCATACACCCTGCATGTGAAACGAACATAGTTTCTTCAGATCCTCCAGCTGCGGATGAACCGCAGGATAGCTCTGGAGGTTGCCAATCATCCCCAGGATAATCGCCTTGCGCGGATGAGGCATGAGAATTTCGCTTTCCAGAATGGCTATCGATTCCAAGGCATCCTCTGTACTGTGCGGGTCTGCCCCGGAGCCGGCATGCAACCGTTCCTTCATTTCTTTGAGGAGCTGCAAAGGATTACGGTGGCTGCCGGCTTCATAATTCTCCATCCAGCTCTCCAGGGCTATGGAGGAGAACAGGGGGGCCGGCCGGCCGGCGTGCAGACCTGCTACCACGATGTCCAATACATCCACCAGATGGTTGGCAAGACGCGGAATGGAAACGAAAGACTCGTGGTTGAACAGCAAAAAAATATAGGAATGAATCATTCCATGCCCGAGCAGGAACAATTCTCCTGTATAAGGCAGGACCTCCTTTCCATATAGGGTTTCCAGCTTATTCTGGCTCCACTTCAGCAATGGACCATTAATCTTGCGCAGCCATTCGGGCGCATCTGTCATTCCTTTTCCGGCCAGCTCCTGAAATTGCCGCTGGAAAAACTCGCGCAGCTCGTACACATGGTGAAGCAGAATCTCAATCTGGTTGCGCAGCTTCTCGCGCGGCGTTCTTGAGCTGTTCTGTTCTTCCTGCTGCAAGGGATCGCGGATCATGCGAAAGCAATATATATAAATGCTGCGCTCCAGCTCCTCCTTGGATTTGAATACCAGATAGAGACTGCCCTTGGATATCCCGCATAACTCGGCAATCTCCTGCATGGAAGTGGAGGACGAGCCTTTCACAGCGAATAGCTGCATGGCTGTTTTGATAATTTGCTCCTTTTTATCCGTAGTTTTATCAGCTGCCAAAGAAAGCGACTCCTCTCTGACCCAGGAGTTCTGTAATTGACTCCTTAGTCAAACCGATTATAGTATAGAACGGGAGCCATTTCAAATGTTGCTACGTTGAAGGCGGCCGAGAGGTTACATTATTGTTGAAATTACTGTTTTGCAGCGGATACTGGCTAGGAAGAAATAGATTCTTCATGTAATATATAAATGTGTCATTTTCGTGATGAAAGGCAGAAAGAGAAGGTAGGTTATCTATGAGAAGAGGATTGCAAGCTATAGTCATTATTGCAGCTTTATTGGCATTTTATTACTTTGGCTTCGGCTTGTTGGGCAGCACCGTCGGGACCATTGTCAGTGTTTTCTCTACATTGACTGTCATTTCCATTGGCCTCGGTATTTTTATGGAGAACCGTAATCCCTCCACTACGATGTCATGGATTCTGCTGCTGGCCTTGATTCCGGTGGTGGGACTCATTCTTTATTTCCTGTTCGGACAAAATGTGTTCAAACGGCGCAAATATGATAAAAAAGCTCAACGTGACCAGATGGCCTATGAGCGGATTGAGAATGATGCTTTGCGCATGCATCAGGACTGGTCGATCTTTGACACCACCCGGCAGAAGCTGCTGGGCTTGTCGCAGAGGCTGGCACGAACCCCGATTTCATTCAATTCCGAGACACGCATCCTGACCAATGGTGAGGAAACGTTCGGCACACTGCTGCTGGAGCTGCGTCAGGCGCAGCACCATATCCATATGGAATATTATATTTTTCGGGCCGATCATATCGGGACCCGCATTCAGCAGATTCTGATTGAAAAAGCCCGTGCGGGCGTTGCCGTCAGATTTATGTATGACGCGGTAGGAAGCATTCAGCTGTCCCGCGCCTTTCTGAAGGAATTAAGCGATGCCGGAGTTCAGGTGGCGGCCTACGGCAATTCCACTTCTTTTTTCTCCAGCCGGGTCAACTACCGCAACCACCGCAAAATTGTCGTGATTGACGGAGATGTCGGCTTCATGGGCGGGCTGAATGTTGGCGATGAATATCTCAGCCGCAGCAAGACCTACGGATTCTGGCGCGATACCCATATGCTGCTCCGGGGTGAAGCGGTGCGGACGATGCAGATTATTTTCCTGCAGGACTGGATGCACACAACAGGCGAAAAAATTCTCGAGCAGGACTACCTCTCCCCGCAGCTGCGGTTCACGAATGGCGACGGGGCGGTACAGATTATCGCCAGCGGGCCGGATAACGAGCGCCGTGCGCTGAAAAATATTTTCTTCTCGATGATCACCTCGGCGGAAAAGTCGGTATGGATCGCTACCCCATACTTTATCCCGGATGAAGATATTTTAACGGCGCTGCGGGTAGCCGCGATGTCCGGGCTGGATGTGCGGCTGCTGTTCCCGGCCAAACCGGATAAATGGCTTCCTTTTCTGGCCTCACACTCCTATTTCCCGGCGCTGCTGGAATCCGGTGTGAAGATCTATGAGTATGAGAAGGGCTTCATTCACTCCAAGCTGCTGATCACCGATGGCGAAATTGCAACCATAGGCACAGCGAACATGGACATGCGCAGCTTCCATTTGAACTTTGAGGTCAATGCGCTGCTGCTGCAGACGGAAAGTGTCTCCCGGATTGTGGCCGACTTTGAGCGCGACCTGCTGTCGACCCGCCAGATTGTGCATGAGACGTTTATGAACAAACGGCTGCTGGAGCGGGTGCTGGAATCGGCGGCAAGGCTGATGTCTCCACTGCTGTAGTAAGACCTGAGCTATGAGGGGCATACGGCTGCCAATCGTGCATCTCCAGATGCGCGCGTGATATTAGAAAAGACCGTCAGACCCTGCTGGGTGCAGGTGTCTAGCGGTCTTTTGCATTGGGCTTGCGAGCCAAGCGGGGATTCTGCCCTTAAAAGGTAGTGAAGCCCAGGTTTTTCTGCATCCGGAACAGGACATACTTCATCCAGGTCACATCACTTTGGTAGGCTTCAAGCGGCAGGCTGTATTGTGCATCCTTGTTGCCCCACAGCCGGTTGAAGTAGCTTTCCATTTCCGCATAAAGCGGCTGGGTCTTCGGCAGGGCAATCCAGAGATTATTTTCCAGATTATAATCATCCAGATTACGTGCGGTGTAATTGGTTGAGCCGCCCAGAACGATTGAAGGTCCGCTGGCCTTGGCAATGAACATCAGCTTGGTATGGTACTGCTCCTTGCCGGTATTATACCAGCGGATGGCGATCTTTCCGCCCGTGCGTTTATTCAGATCCATGGCTGCCGGACGGTTGGGGATCCCGATTTTATCCCGCCCGAAGGCGTTTTGGTTCGGGTCCATTAAGAGCCGGATATCGGCTCCGCGTGCGGATGCCTTCACCAGCTCATCCAGAATCCTGTCGTCGGCCAGATAGAACATGCCCATCCATAATGTATCGCCCTGCCCCGCAGAGCGGATGCCCTGAAGTGCATATTTATAGATTTTGCCCTCGGTTAAATAACGCATCTCCAGCGGGCTTCCGGTCTGCGCGGTGTTCTCACCGGTCACTTCGGGCAGCTTGCTGAGGATCGGGCCTGCTGCAGACAGATCGGCCGCCGCCTGTTCAGTTTTCAGGATATCCGCGATGATGGGGCCCTGCACTTCCAGTGCGATGTTGGAATGATAGGCACTGGCATCATGCACATTGCCCGAAGAGATCAAAGCGGTTTTCTCGCTGACCACCACTTTGCGGTGATTGGCTTTTACATTGAGCAGCTTCAAATAAGAACGGGCGGTAATGTCCGGTCCGCCGCTGGCCATAAGGTTGGGAATCCAGCCTACTCCCGACTGCCCGAACCACTGGATGAAGGTCCGCCACACGGCGGAGTAGACAGGAGTTGAATCACGCAGCGGATCTACATCGGTCAGGATTACCTTGATTCCAGCCGCTTTCATTTGTTCCAGAAGCGGATTCGGAGCAGATCCGTAATTGGTGTTCACTTCATCCGTAATGAAGACGATCTCCATATCGGGATAGGCCGCCTGCTGTGCGACCAGCCTATCGGTCAGCTCCTGGCTTACCGCAGGAAACTGCTGGTCTTTATGGGTGTAATTATTGAACAGGAACAGATCGATTACCAAAAACTGCCGGGACTCCGCGATAATCTGCAGAATACGGGGCAGAATCTGCTCTTCCCGCTGCTGGTTCCCGTTCTGGTCCTGATAAGTGAGATCATGCCAAAAATAAACGCGGTCCGCTGTATAGACAGGGCTCTCATAAGAAATCCCCGCTGGAAGGGGCTTATGGGTCTGGTATACCATCACCCCGGCCAGCCAGAGCATAAGGAGCCCAATCATCCATAAGATCCATTTGCGGCGCCGGTGGTGCGAACGTTTACGGTAATGCGGGACCGGATTATGGCCGTTGGCATTTGTGGATTCCGGTGCCTCCGGCGGGGCAGTGTAGTTATGTGGATGCATGGGTTCCTCCTGAATGTAATGCGGAGTAAACTTGTACTATTAGTATGCTCCGGCAGGGTATCCAACTATTTAACACCCGCAGAGGGAAACTGAAGCAGCAGCAACGCCTGATGACAGGAATGAGGAATATAAGCGGTCCATCCATTGCTGATCACACCTGAAACAATGGACACATGGGTCCCGTAAATGGCCGCGCGTGGTTGTGGGATGCGGATATGCTATAATGAAGCGTGCTGGCAGTCAATTGATACAATTCCAACTTAGCAGACTAAATAAGGTTTCTTTAACCTTCTGATGTAAAAATCAATGCGGGAGATCGGCCCCGCCGTGTATACATAGATCATTTGGAAGGGGGGATTACAGCATGGGCCAGATACCGCAGGAAGAGTCAACGCATAAAATATCAAAAACAACGGGCATCGCACCGCAGGCGGCAAAACCTGCCGGGCATCAGTCTCTGCTGCCTTCACCCACGACGGGAGAACGCAAGATTGAACATGTAAGGCTGTGCTTGAACGAGGAGGTCGGGGCCAGCGGCATTACGGCTGGCTTTGAGCATTACCGCTTCCGCCATAATGCGCTCCCCGAGCTGAATTACGATGACATTTCCCTGCGGACAGTCTTCCTGGGGCGTGAGCTGCGCACACCGCTGCTGATCAGCTCCATGACCGGTGGCAGTGCTGCTACCGGCGCTATTAATGCCAGGCTGGCGGAGGCCGCCGAGCGCCGGGGCTGGGCGCTCGGGGTAGGCTCCATCCGGGCGGCAATTGAGCGGTCCGAGCTGGCGGCGTCTTTCCGGGTCCGCGATAAGGCCCCGGGCATTCCTGTCATCGCCAATATCGGAGCGGTCCAATTGTCTTACGGCTTTGGCGTGGAAGAATGCCGCCGGGCTGTAGAGATCGCAGGTGCGGATTGGCTGGTTCTGCATTTGAACGGGATTCAGGAGGTTTTTCAGCCCGAAGGGAATACCGGATTTGCTGACTTGTTAACCCGGATCGAGCGCGTGTGCAGAGAGCTGGAAATTCCCGTCGGCGTCAAAGAGGTCGGCTGGGGCATTGATGGAGAAACGGCAATAAGGCTGTACGGTGCCGGGGTCGCCTTTGTCGATGTGGCGGGCGCTGGCGGCACCTCCTGGAGCCAAGTCGAGAAATTCCGCAGCAGCGATCCGGTCCGGCGGGCTGCCGCTGAGGCCTTCGCGGATTGGGGAATTCCCACCGCGCAGTGCATTGCAGAGGTGCGGGCGGCCTCGAAGCACGGAGCGCTGATCGGCAGCGGCGGGCTGCGGCACGGTGTGGATGCTGCGAAGGCACTGGCGCTCGGCGCGGATCTGGCCGGCTTCGGCCGGAATCTGCTGGGTCCGGCTGTAGCGTCCGAGGAGACGCTGGATCAGGCGCTGGCCCAGGTGGAGCTGGAGCTGCGGACCGCGATGTTCGGCATCGGCGCCCCGGACCTGGCGGCACTCCGCGGGACTCACCGCCTGATTAGATGTTGACATGATTAGAGAATAAGGAATAAGGAATAAGGAAGGGCACAAAACCATGATTAGACTGGTCCAGATGGACGAAACTACATTTCAATTTTTTTTAAGCCAGTCCACCCGTGATTATGCGGAGGACAAAATCAAAGCCGGTTCATGGGATGTCGAGACGGCTATGCAGCTGTCCCAAGATGAGATGACCCGATTTTTGCCTGAGGGGCTCAACACGGAAGGGGCTTATCTTTATTCTATAGTAGAGACGGAGACCGATACTCAGGCCGGATATATCTGGTTCAACGTAAGCGAGGGACGCAACGGGCGTGAAGCTTTTATTTATGATTTTTATGTTTTTGAAGCGTTCCAGGGAAAAGGGTACGGCAAACAGACGCTGCTTGCACTGGATGAGGAAGCCCGTAAGCTGAAGATAACCAGAATCGGCCTGCATGTATTCGGCCAGAACAACCGTGCTTTTGAGCTTTACAAAAAAGCGGGTTTTGCCGTCACCGATATCACCATGTCGAAGGATCTATAACCTGGAGAAAATCGTAGAATTGAAGCTATCAAGTCTCCTTCTATTCTTGCTGAGAATGAAGACGCCCCTTTGCAGGGGCCGGCGGAGCCGCTGCGGGCTGCATCACGGGGCGGACCACCGCCCTTTATCTGACACATCCGCCGGACATCCGCTGTTGCTGGCGGTTTTGTTCTAATATATAATGGTTGAGATCAAACCTGGAAATTATGCGGTGATCAATCCAACCGAAAATAGGAGTTGTCATATAAATGGCTTTGAAAGCTGGTATCGTAGGACTTCCCAACGTGGGGAAATCCACATTATTCAATGCAATTACGCAGGCGGGAGCAGAATCCGCCAACTATCCTTTTTGCACAATTGACCCGAACGTGGGTGTCGTGGAAGTGCCGGATGAGCGCTTGGATAAGCTGACAGAGCTGGTGCAGCCGAACAAGACGGTTCCGACTGCCTTTGAATTCGTGGATATTGCCGGTCTCGTACGCGGGGCGAGCAAGGGCGAAGGCCTGGGCAACAAGTTCCTGGCGCATATCCGTGAAGTGGATGCGATTGTTCATGTGGTGCGCTGCTTCGTGGATGAGAACGTGACCCATGTCGATGGCAAAGTAAACCCGGTCAGTGACATTCAGACGATTAACCTGGAGTTGATTCTGGCCGATCTGGAGAGCCTGGAGAAGCGCATCGAACGCTCCCGCAAAAACATCAAGGGCGGCGACAAAAAATACGTCCAGGAAGTAGAAGTGCTTGAGCGCATCAAGGAAGCTCTGTACGAAGACAAACCTGCGCGCAGCGTAGAATTGACCGATGATGAACGTCTGATTGTGCGCGATCTTCATCTGCTGACCCTGAAGCCAGTGCTGTATGCGGCTAACGTAGGAGAAGACGAAGTGGCTGCTGCCGACGAGAACCCTTACGTTCAGCAGGTCCGTGAATTTGCTATTGCCGAGAATGCCGAAGTGGTGCCGATCAGCGCCAAGGTGGAAGCGGAGATTGCCGAACTGGAAGGCGAAGACAAAGCGATGTTCCTGGAAGAGCTGGGCCTGCAGGAATCCGGTCTGAACCGCCTGATCAAGGCAGCCTATAAGCTGCTGGGTCTCTACACTTACTTTACTGCAGGTGTGCAGGAGGTTCGCGCCTGGACCATCCGCAAGGGAACCAAAGCACCAGGTGCAGCCGGTGTCATTCATACGGACTTCGAACGCGGCTTCATTCGTGCGGAGGTCGTAGCTTATGACGATCTGCTGGCAGCCGGTTCGATGAACGGTGCCAAGGAACGCGGACAGCTGCGTCTGGAAGGCAAGGAATATCTGGTGCAGGACGGCGATGTCATGCATTTCCGTTTCAACGTATAGGCCGTAACCGTCTAATCAAGGAATACCAAAAGTCATCTGCTTGTAGAAAATCTCTGCAACCGGATGACTTTTTTATCGTTTCGGAAATAATGATTACATTCCATTATGGATAAGATATTTATAAAATTGGGGATACGAATTTTCTGATCAACTCGTCTGAAGACGAATGTGGATCTAAATAACGGCAGAACTGCTGTTGTTCAGGAGCAGAGGGTTGGTTGTGCTGAAATAACGGCAGAAATGCTGTTGTTGAAGTAACAAATGGTGGTTTGTTGAAGCTATATAATGTGAAAAATAGCGGATGATGAGAACCGGATGATAAGTAAACAAGGAGACTCGCTGCAGGTGGAAATGAGAGGTAAAAGTGTCTTTGAATTTTGCGGAAGCAGGCTAAATGGGTTGAGAGGCGGTATAACTGGCTAAGTCCGTTAGGCCTAACTTTAGTGAGCAGCCTTATCACCCGTAGGGTGATTTTTTCTAATTATAACGAAATAAAACTTTTGCTCCCGGCTTTCATATTTATTTCAATCGAACTTCCGTGTTATGAATAACTTTTCTGCCGGATCACATCATAAGGAGTGGAGTTTCACCGGCTTTAAAAATATTTAAGGCTGTACACAGGCACTGTAGCCAATCGGCGGGTTCGGTAGTATAATATAAAGTCGTATATCTATTTTTATTGTACCAACAATTTAAAGTATTAATTTAAAGTTTCCCATATTGAATCTGAAATTGAATCAGGAGAGGTGAATTCCCTTGTTGGACCGATTGCAATCCCTGGCGGACCGCTATGAGAAACTCAGTGAACTGCTTTGTGACCCGGATGTTGCAAGCGACAGTAAGAAACTGAGGGACTATTCCAAAGAACAATCCGATTTGCAGCCCGCCTTTGAGGCGTATGCCGAATATAAAAATGTAATGGAAGAGCTTGAAGCCGCTAAAATGATGCAGGGCGAAAAGCTTGATGATGAAATGAAAGAAATGGTCAAAATGGAGATTGAAGACCTGTCCTCGCGCCAGACTGCGCTGGAGGAGAAAATCCGTCTCCTGCTGCTGCCGAAGGACCCTAATGACGACAAAAACGTGATTGTGGAAATCCGCGGGGCAGCCGGTGGGGATGAGGCGGCATTGTTCGCATCAGATCTGTACCGGATGTATACCCGCTATGCGGATGCCCAGGGCTGGCGTGTGGAGCTGATGGATGTCAATACGAATGACCTCGGCGGCTTCAAAGAGGTTATCTTCATGATCAACGGACGCGGCGCGTACAGCAAAATGAAATTCGAAAGCGGCGCACACCGCGTGCAGCGTATCCCGACCACAGAATCGGGAGGACGTATTCATACCTCTACTTCTACCGTATCGGTTATGCCGGAAGCGGAAGAGTTCGAAATTGAAATTCTCGATAAAGATATCCGCGTAGATACCTTCTGCTCCAGCGGAGCGGGCGGACAGTCGGTTAATACGACCAAATCTGCGGTTCGCGTGACTCACGTGCCTACCGGCATCGTGGCTACGTGCCAGGACGGTAAGTCTCAGAACTCCAACAAAGAGAAAGCCCTGCAGGTGCTCCGTGCCCGGATCTCGGATATGAAGCGCCAGGAGGAAGAAGCGAAATATGCCGGAGAACGCAAGAGCAAGGTCGGCACTGGTGACCGCAGTGAGCGTATCCGCACCTATAACTTCCCGCAGAGCCGTGTGACTGACCATCGTATCGGCCTTACGCTGCACCGTCTGGATCAGGTCATGAACGGTGATATTACGGAAATTATTTCGGCCTTGTCGATTGCAGAGCAGGCGGAATTGATGGAAAAAGGAGAATAATGCTTTGAATCACGACTCTTATGTCATGCCTGACGTGCAAAGCATCCGGGAAGCCTTTGCGGAGGCTTCTTCTTTTTTGGACAAATCCGGGTGCAATGAGCCGCAGCGCAGCAGCCAGCTTCTGCTGGAGCATGTGCTGGGCTTGTCCGGGGCGGCCTATTATATGGCGTTGGCTGATCCTTTTCCGCCAGAAGCGCGGTCGGCTTGGGAGGCCGGGGTTACCCGCCGGGCAGCCGGTGAGCCGGTGCAATATATCATCGGCGAGCAGGAGTTCTACGGGCGGGTGTTTGAAGTAACGCCCGATGTGCTGATTCCCCGGCCCGAGACGGAGCTGCTCGTCGAGGCGATTCTGAAGTACGGCGCGGAGCTGTGGCCGGACGGCTTGGTTGCTGCGCCGGGTGGAGCGGCGCGTCCGCTGACCGCCGTCGACATCGGCGCCGGCAGCGGAGCGATCTCCGTCACGCTGGCGGCGGAAGCGCCGGCGTGGCGGGTCTGCGCCGGCGACATCTCGCCCGGCGCGCTGGCCGTGGCCGGGCGCAATGCGCAGCGGCACGGCACGGCAGTGGACCTGCGGCTCGGCGACCTGCTCGAGCCGTTTGCGGGGATGGAGACGGATATTCTCGTCTCCAACCCGCCGTATATTCCCGGCGGGGATATCGCCGGGCTGCAGCGCGAAGTGCGCGACCATGAGCCGCGCACCGCGCTGGATGGCGGCGATGACGGGCTGGACCCGTACCGCCGCATGATGGAGCAGCTGCCGCTGCTCCCGGCCCCCCCGCGGCTGGTCGGCTTCGAACTCGGCCAAGGTCAGGCCGGGCAGGTGGCCAAGCTGCTGCGGGCAGCAGGCCATTGGAGCGAGATTGTCACCATTGACGATCTCGCGGGGATTCCCCGCCATGTGTTGGGCATAGCTCGATAGGGAGGCGGCCAAGTGCTGTTAATTGCTGGCGATGATTGCCCGTTAAGCGCGGCCAGTTAGCGCCGACAGAGACTGCCCGGACATAGTCGGGCAAGCGGCTAAGTCAGTACGCCGGGCATATTCAGGTATGTTGGACAAGCCGGGTACGCCGGGGAGCCGGGCATGCTGGACAAACCGGGTACACCAGACAAGCCGGGAACGCCGAGTAACCCGGACAAACCGGGTACACCAGACAATCCGGGTACACCGGGCAAGTCGGGCAACCCAGGCAAGCCGGACAACAAGGCAAACCGGACAAGCAGCGGGCCTCTCCTGCCCGGAGGGAATTCGGGGCACGAGCTTCTGCTCGGGGCCGAACCTCTGAAGCTGGGGTGGAATATCTCCACCTATCCGGCAGGAGTCCAGCCCAAATTGATAGTTAGTGGGAATTTCTCCACTTATTTCGAAAGAAATCAAGGCTAGTTACTCAAAACAGCCGGATTAGTTCTACTTTTTCCCACTAATGACGATGTGAAGCCCGGTAACCGCTGATTTAGTTCTACTTTTTCCACTTATAACTATGGAGTGCGCATAAGTAAGGGATGCGAGTTACCTGCTGCCTGCCGGATAAGCTGCGTGCTATTATGAACTAGCGGCATGAGTAGGCATCCGCGTGTAGGGGCAGAACTGTTCTCGTGTAAAATTGTATTTTTGCTGCCCCTTCCTTTACAATGGAATTGACGGGACTTCAGCGTAGACAAGAAATTCGGAGGACCCAGTACAGAGTAAGGAGACAGAATATGCTTCAGAAGATTAAAAAGATCGACGGCGTCATCGTAATCATTTTACTGCTGCTGATGGTCGTCAGTATTTTTTCCATATACAGCGTCACGCATGGCCGGGATAAGCTGGATGGGGCGCATCTGCGGATGATCAAGTTCTATGTGCTGGGCATCATCGCTTTTTTCGGATTGACCTTTGTGGATTATAGGCTGCTCGTGAAGTACGCGCTGTACATTTATGTTACAGGAATTGGAATTCTGGTGCTGGTCAGCTTTATCGGCAAGGAGCAGAACGGCGCACAGGGCTGGATTAAATTCGGAGGCTTCAGTCTGCAGCCGGCGGAGCTGTTCAAGCTGATCCTGATCCTGTTCCTGGCGGCCGTACTGGTGCGTAAGCACAAAAACAAGCTGCAGTTCTGGCAGGACGTAGTTCCTTTGGGACTGCTTACCCTGCTGCCGTTCCTGATTGTCATCAGCCAAAATGACCTGGGCAACGCCCTTTCTTATATCGTAATCCTGGTCGGATTGCTGTGGATCGGCAATATCAAGTTTACCCATGCGCTGATTGGACTGCTGGTCATGGGCGGTGTCGCAGCGGGTGGGATTATCAGCTACATTCACTACCACGATGAAATCAAAGGTTTCCTTACGGACATCGGCCGTTCACACTGGGTGGAGCGGTTTGATCCATGGCTGGTCCCTGACGAAGCGACGGCGAAGGCGAGCTACCATACCAAAAATGCCAAGCTGGCTATCGCCTCGGGTGGGATGAGCGGTGAAGGATACATGGAGGGCAGCTCCGTGCAGACGGACCGGGTGCCTTACACCTATTCGGATTCCATCTTTGTACAGATCGCCGAGGAGTTTGGGTTTGTAGGCTCGGCGCTGGTGCTGCTGCTCTACTTTATACTGATTCACCGGATGATTCTGATTGCATTGGAGAGCAAGGATAGGGGAGGGCCTTTCCTGATCGTCGGAATTGTCGCCATGATGCTCTATCAGATCTTTGAAAATATCGGCGCATTCATCGGCCTGATGCCGCTGACCGGCATTACGCTGCCGTTCATCAGCTATGGGGGAACCTCGCTTATGATTAATATGGCCAGTATCGGCCTGGTTATGAGTGTGCGCCTGCACGGACAGGAAGTGGAAGAGGAGCTGCCGAGTCCATCAGTCTACACCTCCCCGGCCAAGCAGGGATAGCCTGAATACAGTTAACCCGAAACCGCTGCAGCTCATCTAATGATGGGCCGGCGGTTTTTTATTGTGCAGCAGGTATCTTTAGCCCAGGGATTTTGTGGACAGTTGTAAAAAAATTGTATTTACCCTGCGCCTTGCTTTAAAATGGAAATCAACGGCTTCGCTCTAAATATGTGCTTTAAATGTATATATAGCGGGCAAGCCTAAATCCGGACATAGTTAGGGGTCTGTTCCATGCTGCAAAGGTTCAAAAAGATAGATGGTGTCATCGTTGTTGTGCTGCTTATGTTGATGGTCATCAGTATTTTATCGATATACAGCGTGACGCACGGGCGGAAAGACGATGGATTGCACATCCAGATGATTAAGTGGTACGGGGTGGGCTTCGTTGCTTTTTTTGGACTGTCCCTGTTTGATTACCGGCTTCTGGTTAAATATGCACATTATATTTATATGCTGGGTGTGGGGATACTGGTGGTGGTCAGCTTTGTAGGTAAAGTGAAAAACGGGGCAAAGGGATGGCTCGAGGTCGGAGGGTTAAGCCTGCAGCCGGCGGAGCTGTTCAAGCTGATCCTGATTCTTGCACTCGCTGCACTGCTGGTCCGCAAAAACAAGGATGAGCTTCTGTTCTGGCGTGATGTCGTGCCGCTCAGTCTGGTGGCGCTGCTGCCGTTTGCGGTCGTCATTATCCAGAACGATCTGGGCAACGCGCTGAGCTACATGGTCATTCTGGTCGGGCTGCTGTGGATTGGCCGGATAAAATGGTCCCATGCCCTGATCGGTCTGATTATTTTTGGCGGTTCGATATTCGGTTTTATTTACAGCTATATTAACTATCATGAGCAGATGACCAGTTTTCTCAGCGAGACCATCGGCCGCAAGCATTTTGTGGCCCGTTTTGACCCCTGGCTGGTCCCGGAGCTGGCCAGCAGCGACGACAGCTATCAGACGCGGAATGCCAAAATAGCCATTGCCTCGGGCGGGCTCAGCGGAGAAGGATATATGCAGGGCGGCTCGGTCCAGTCCGGTAAAATACCGGTGCTGTATACGGATGCGATATTTGCACAGATTGCCGAAGAGTTCGGCTTCGTAGGGGCGGCATTGCTCCTGCTGCTGTTTTTTATTCTGATTCACCGGATGATTATGATCGCTCTGGAATGCCGGGAACGTGCAGGGCCTTTTCTGATTATTGGAATTGTGGCGATGCTGCTGTACCAGATATTTGAGAACATCGGGGCGTATATCGGCCTGATGCCGCTGACAGGAATTACGCTTCCCTTCATTAGCTATGGCGGGACCTCTATTGTGATTAATATGGCCAGTATGGGGATTGCCATGAGTGTGCTGCTGTATGGACAGGATGTGGAGGAAGATTTGCCTGCGCCGGCAGTATATTTTTGAAGGCAATAAATTAATAGATTAATAGGTTTGCAGTCTCTCTTCCCTGGGCATACTAGGGGCATAAGAGTTTTGTGGGAGAGGGGCTGCTGAAAATGGAACGGAGCAAGACAGGAAGACAGGATTCCTTACGGGTAACTTTTAAGTATACTGCCATTTTAATTTGTTTTTTTATGATCCTCATGATGGCCTGGGAAGGGCAAAAAACCGATGCCGCCGTAGCGGAGGCGACAATTCCGCAGGATTCGATACGGCTGCGCATTCTGGCAAATTCAGATGCGGCTGGTGATCAGCAGGTCAAACGCCAGATCCGTGACAGTATAGTCGAACAGATGAACCAATGGGTGGCCTTGCTGGAAGATCCGCAGAGTCTGGAACAAGCCCGGACGCTGATCCGGGGCCATTTGCCCGAGCTGAATGCACTGGTGGCCCGGGAGCTTGAGGAACGGGGTATTGATTATGGTTATAAAGTAGAGCTGGGCGTTGTTCCGTTCCCGACCAAAATGTACGGGGGCACCGTCTATCCGGCTGGGGAATATGAAGCGGTGCGGGTCACGCTGGGCGCAGGCCGGGGGCAGAACTGGTGGTGTGTGCTCTTCCCGCCGCTCTGCTTCATTGATGCAGGCTCGGGAGATGCGGCGGCGCCTGCCGCGGCTAAGGCCAAGACCGTCTCGGCTGCTGCAGCCGGAGAAGGGGCCAAAGTGAAGGCAGCGGGGGATGGAGCGGTTACAGCTCCCGATACTGGCGCAGCCGATGCAGCAGGCGGGGAACCGGAAGCGCCGAAAGTACGCTTCTTCTTCTGGGAGCTGCTGGAGAATATCTGGAGCTGGATCAGCGGATTATTCAACTGAGCTTCTATGAATCTATAACGGCCTATGTTACGATATAATGTGAATTGAAGTGGATTTCCTGCGGCGCCACCTGGTGGGGCCGCTTTTGCTGAGAATATAACGTTTCAACTTGTATATTTAACACCTTATTTAGAAAGCTTGTGATGATAATGAAAGAACCCCAAGATTCCTCATTCGCGGTCCAGCGCCGCAGCGGCCAAATCCGTTCCACCCGGTACTGGAAGCTGTCAGCGGCAGGAGGACCTGGCGTGGACCCTGCACTCTATCCGCAGAGCGAAGGTGACCGGCAAGCCATTGCAGAGGCAGCGGCTCTATTGCGGGAAGGAAGCACTGTCGCGTTCCCGACGGAGACGGTGTACGGGCTGGGGGCGGATGCCCGCAGCACGGCTGCGGTAGAGGCGGTTTTTGCCGCCAAGGGCCGGCCTTCGGACAATCCGCTGATTGTGCATATTGCCCGGCGGAGCGATCTGGACAGGCTGGTGACGGAGGTGCATCCTTCTGCGGCGGCGTTGATCGGCGCTTTTTGGCCGGGCCCGTTAACCGTAGTGCTGCCCGTCCGTCCCGGCGTATTATCGCCGCTGGTAACGGCGGGGCTGGACACGGTTGGCGTGCGGATGCCGGACCATCCGCTCGCGCTGGCGCTGATCCGCGCGGCAGACTGCCCGGTGGCCGCGCCCAGCGCCAACCGCTCCGGGCGGCCCAGCCCTACACTGGCCGCCCATGTGCTGGAAGACCTCGCCGGATATATCGGCGGGGTGCTTGACGGCGGCGCGGCCGGGGTCGGCCTGGAGTCGACCGTCGTGCAGGTGCAGCCTGACGGGACGGCCGTTGTGCTCCGCCCCGGCGGCATCACCGCCGAGCAGCTCGCGGCGGTGCTCGGTCCCGGAGCCGTCGCTGCGGCTCCGGCAGCTGCGGAAGCGCCTGCGGCGGCTTCCGCCCGGTCCCCCGGCGCGGCGCAGGCCGCCGGGGACAGCAGCCCGGCGCCGCGCGCGCCGGGCATGAAGTACACGCACTACGCCCCGCGCGGAGCGCTTGGCGTAGTGCGCGGGGCTTCCGCGCGGCGCGTGGCGGAAGCCGCCGCGGGCCTGCTGCAGGCGGCGCAGCGCGCCGGCGAGATCACGGGCCTGCTCCTCTTCGAGGAGCATCAGGCCCTGTATCCCGCCGGGGCGGCCGCCTGCGTTGTTTCCCTCGGCTCGCTGGCCTCGCCGGAGGAAGGGGCGCGCTCCCTGTATGCCGCGCTGCGGCGCTTCGATGAAGCGGGAGCGACCTATATTCTGGCCGAGGCCTGCCCGGATACCGGCCTCGGCGCCGCAATCATGAACCGGCTGATGAAAGCCGCCGGAGGCACCGTTATCGACGCAGGCTGACCCGCCCAGTCATGAATCCCTTCTTGTCCGCATATGGTTGTGGTACAAGACTTTCGGACTCTGGAGGTATGGGCATGGACATGGGGGGAGTATATGCTGGCTGGGGCCAGATTGTAACGATTGCCATTATGGCAATCGCACTGGGGATGGATGCTTTTTCACTCGGTGTGGGCATCGGGATGAAGGGCATCCGTCTTTTGCATGTGCTGCAGCTCAGTCTTCTGATTGCTTTTTTTCATGTGCTGATGCCGCTGCTTGGTTTGTTTACAGGGAGCTATGTCGGACATTTGCTCGGACAAGTTACTACTTATGCCGCCGGAGGACTGCTCGTGCTGCTGGGTGGACATATGGTGTTCAACTCCTTCCGGGCGGATCATTCCCGCCGTGAACCTGTCAATCACCGCACATTCTGGGGGATGCTGCTGATTTCACTCAGTGTGAGTGTAGATTCATTCTCCGTAGGGGTTTCCTTGGGGATGTTTGTGAATAGCATAACACTAACCGTGCTTGCTTTCGGAGCCTGCGGGGGTCTGATGTCCATTTCGGGCCTGCTGCTGGGCCGGAGGGTCAGCCGTGGATTAGGAGATTACGGTGAGGCGCTGGGCGGAGGGATTCTGCTTGCGTTTGGCTTAATGTTCATCTTCTGATACAATAACATGCACAACAAAAATTTTGCTTAATTCTTTCATGGAGGTGGAAAGTATGCTGCATATTTTATTCGTCTGCACAGGGAATACATGCCGTAGTCCTATGGCTGAGGGGCTTCTCCGGAAACTTGCGAAGGAGCGGGGAATTGACGTCGAAGTGCGGTCTGCAGGCGTTTCCGCCATTTCCGGTACTTCCATGTCCAGACATGCCGCAGCGATTCTGCGGGACGAAGGAATTCATGATCAAATCCTGTCCACGCAGCTAAATGCAGAGACCGTAGCCTGGGCGGATCTGGTGCTGACCCTCACTGGGGGGCACAAACGCCACTTGCTGCAATATTTTCCTGATGCCGTTGCGAAGACTTATACCCTAAAAGAATATGTCTACGATGAAGAAGCCGTAAACGCAGATATCCGTGAGCTGGATAGCCTCTATGCCGATGCCGAGCTTAGCCTTGCACTTGGCGGGGAGCCGAAATCGGCTGATCTGCAGCGGATCATAGAAATCCGTCAACGGATTCCAAGCTTTGATATTTCCGATCCCTTCGGAGGCCCGCGGGAAGATTATGAGCTGGCCGCTGCCGAAATCCGAACAGCGCTGCACAGTCTTCTGGATAAGCTGGAGTCCTTACGCCGGTTATAAACATGGTTGATTTTTCGCGGCCATTCCTATAAGATGAAATAAATATTACCCGGTTCCGGTGTAACTGGCGACAAGTGTGGATCAAACCACGATGGAGCACTGGAATAAACGGCCGGTCGCCTGGGCAAAAGAGCACATCCGCAGCCACCTGCGGACTGCTCTTTTTTGTTTAAAATACAGCATACTGTTAGGTTTAGCTTTTCGAAGTAATATAAGGATGTATATGTTTCGCTTTATGAATCATCCTTATATTTCTCGCTGAAACGGTACTGCCCTAAAAGGGACAGCAAAGCCGTTTCTACTTGCTTGAGGGAGGCTTGAGTGATGGATCATGTCATGAAGCAGGACTCACGGGTGAATCCGGCAGCCAGCAATGCAGCCGGGGATGCCGGTCAACCGGCAGGGGCGGAGCTGTCTTTAACGGCTGCAACCGCTGCTGTGGTAAGGGAGCTGTCAGACGCCGGGAAGCTGGGGCCCGGCAAGATTCTTGTTGTGGGCGCAAGCACAAGTGAAGTGGCCGGGGTCCGTATTGGCACCGGCGGCGCGCTTGAGGTGGCTCAGCAGCTCTTGGAGGGGATTGTCCAGGTTGCTGCGGAGAAGGGATTTCATCCGGTATACCAGTGCTGCGAGCATTTGAACCGTTCGCTGGTGATGGAACGCTCACTGCTGGAGAAGCTAGGGCTGAGGGAAGTGTCGGCGGTGCCGATTCCGGGAGCCGGGGGTTCAATGGCTGCCGCTGCGTACCGCTCGATGGCTGATCCTGTGCTGGCGGAAACCGTGGAGGCCCATGCCGGTATCGATATCGGCGAGACGCTGATCGGCATGCATTTGCGCCGGGTAGCCGTCCCTTTTCGGCCAAGCCTGCGCTACATTGGTTCGGCCCGGGTGAATGCAGCCTGGAGCAGACCTCCGCTCATTGGCGGGGAACGCGCGGTATACCGTAATCCGGAGACCAGCGGATCACGCAGCTGCGATTAAGGAAACAAAGTTAGTTGACGGAATGCTGTGATTATAGTTCATCTTCACACAGGCAACATAAACTAAAGAGCACTAGGGAGGAAATAAGAATCATGGAACAATTGCGTAAGAGTGACCCGGCAGTACTGGAAGCGATGGGACTGGAGCTGAGCCGTCAGCGTGCCAATATTGAGCTTATTGCCTCGGAGAATATCGTCAGCGAAGCTGTAATGGAAGCGATGGGTTCTGTGCTTACGAACAAGTATGCCGAAGGGTATCCCGGCAAACGGTATTATGGCGGTTGTGAAGATGTGGATATCGTGGAGAATCTGGCCCGTGACCGCGCCAAGCAGCTCTTCGGTGCAGATCATGCCAATGTGCAGCCGCACTCCGGTGCCCAGGCCAATATGGCGGTTTATCTTGCCGCGCTGAATCCTGGCGACACTGTCCTCGGAATGAACCTGGCGCATGGCGGCCATCTGACGCACGGCAGCCCGGTGAATGCTTCCGGATTGCTGTATAATTTTGTGGCTTATGGCGTGCAGGAGGATACGTTCCTGATTGATTATGATGAAGTGCGCAAGGCAGCCTTCAAACACCGTCCTAAGCTGATCGTAGCAGGAGCAAGCGCGTATCCGCGTACAATTGATTTTGAAGCCCTCGGTTCGATTGCGAACGATGTAGGCGCGTTGTTCATGGTGGATATGGCCCATATCGCCGGACTGGTCGCTGCAGGCCTTCATCCGAGCCCTGTACCGCATGCCCATTTTGTTACTACAACCACACACAAAACGCTGCGCGGCCCCCGCGGAGGTATGATTCTCTGCAGACAGCCTTGGGCGGCGGCGATTGACAAGGCCGTATTCCCCGGCTCGCAGGGCGGACCGCTGATGCATGTGATTGCGTCCAAAGCCGTTTCCTTTGGTGAAGCTCTTCAGCCTTCTTTCAGAACCTATGCCGAAAATGTAGTGAAGAACGCCAAGGTGCTGGCAGAAACTCTGATCGGCGAAGGAGTCAACATTGTATCCGGCGGTACGGACAACCATTTGATGCTGCTCGATACCCGTAACTTGAATATTACAGGCAAAGATGCGGAGAAGGTCCTTGATTCAATCGGCATTACGGTGAACAAGAATGCTATTCCGTTTGATCCAACGAGCCCGTTTGTAACGAGCGGTATCCGCATCGGTACACCTGCAGTCACTTCGCGTGGAATGAACGAGCAGGCGATGGTAACCATCGGCCGCATCATCGCCAGCGTATTGAAGAACCCTAAAGATGAAGGCAAACTCGCCGAGGCTGCCCGTGAAGTAGCCGCACTTACTGAGCAGTATCCGATCTATCCGGGCCTGCAATACTGATTGGATCAAGCTAACTGTTGTGTATGAACACAGTATCGGTACAATATTTCCTTTACGAAGCTTGGAAAAAATAAATAATTACATGTAGGTTCCTCACCAATTACCGATTATTGAAGTAATCAGTAATTGGTGAGGTTTTTTATTTATGTTAATTATTGTTTTGTAATAAATACTAAGAAAAAATTAAATATTCACACAAATGTAACTATATTACAAAACTTGATGTGGACAAAGTGGGTGAATAAGGATATTGTTAGATTATAAGACATTAATTATAAAGGAGTGGAAGATGAATAAAATAAGCAATTTTGCGACTGCTTTTAAAAAAACTTCCAAATATATAAAAAAACACCAAACAACTTATTCTTTGAATTTAGTTCTGGTTATAGTTTCAGTTATTTTAAATCTAGTTCAACCTTTGATTTGGGCTAATACTATAGTCTCTATATTTAAAAGTGAATTCATAGAAGTATATAAATATTGCGCTTTTATGGTTGGATTTTACTTTCTGCAAGCATTGGTTAACTATGTACAATCGTTATTGGCTTCGCATTTAAGTGAAGAAATTACCTTCGACTTGAAAAGTGAAATGTATCACAAACTTATGGGATTACCTATGAAGGCATTTGATGATACCCCGGCAGGTGAATTGATATCGAGGTTACAATATGATCCTGAAGCTGTAGCGGATATTGTAATCAACAAGTTCACTTTATTATTAGTGAACATTTTAAAATTTTTGACTGTTATAGTTATAATGTTTTATTTACATATTGAGTTGACGCTGGTTACTTTAACTTTAGTTCCTTTTTCAATCGGGTTGTTTTTCTTTTCAGGCAAACTTATGAGGAAACAGATGATGGCGATATCGGTTTTGAAGGACAAGTTCTTTTCTCATATACAAGAGTCATTCACAGGAATCAAGACCATTAAAGGTCTAAACATTCAAGAAGTTAGAAAGCTTGAGTTTAATAACATTTTAAATATTCTAAAAAAGAAAAGTATTACGACCCGAAACTATTCAGCGTTGTCTCAGAATATTTCTCAATTCTTTATGTTTTGCACGCAAGTAGCAATTATTCTTGCAGGATCTTTATTTGTATTAAAATATAAAACGCTTAATATTGCATTTTTTCTAGCTTTTAATAATTATTCCTCTCAATTCACATCTTCTGTAATGGAAATAATGGGATTAAACTCGAGTTTGCAGCAAATGGCAGTATCTATTCAACGCATATTACATTTGCAAGAAAATTTTGACTTAAAAGAAGAAACATCAGGTGACATACATAAAATCTTGACGGGAAGGGTGAAATTCATAAATGTGAGCTTTGCCTATGATATAAGAACTCCTGTGTTTAAAAATATAAATGTTGAAATATATCCTAATAGTATGAATGTGATTATTGGACCAAGTGGGGGAGGTAAAACAACCTTTTTAAATTTGCTCCTTCGATTCTATCAACCATCCTCTGGGCTTATAGAAATCGATGATATTAATATAGATGATCTCAGTGTATTAACAATTGGTGAGGGGATATCAATAGTAGCGCAAGATTCATTTTTTTTTAATGACACCATATTAAATAATTTGTTATTGGTAAATGCAGACGCTTCGTTAGAGGATGTATATATGATTTGTGCACAAGCGCATATTCATGATTTTATCATTACACTTCCCGAGGGGTATTCGACAGTTATTGGGGACGGAGGTTCCAATTTATCGGGGGGACAGAGACAGAGACTTGCGGTTGCAAGGGCACTTTTGAAAAAATCTAAAATACTATTATTTGATGAACCTACCTCTTCTTTAGATAGAGAATCGCAACAATTTATTAATGAGATAATGCTTAATCTTTCGAGAGAACACACGGTAATTGTAATAACTCACAATTATTCGAATTTACACAATGCTGATCATATTTTCTACATTAACAATGGAGAAATAATTGAGTCTAAAGAAGATGAAATTAATTTAGTTAATGCGAGGTATGTTTAAGTTAGGAGGTTGTTGTTTATGGTCACTTCCGATAACGATCGCCAAAATATCCATATATCAATAATTGATAGCGGAATTGATGTGAGTAAACTAGCTCTTAACTGTTATGTGGCTTCATCCTTCAATTATTGGATTGATGAAAAAGGTCATGTGGATTTCAAGTGTGCGGCTAACTGTTCAAATGACCATGGAACGATTATAGCAATTGCAATAAGGCATATCCATGAAAGTGTGAGATTTAATAGTCACAACATACTTGACAAAGATTTAAAATCGGACGGTCGAATCCTAATATCGGCTTTAAAACATGCAATTGAAGAAAATCCTGACATTATTCATATGAGCTTAGGAACAAGTAAATTGAAGTATTACTTACCTTTAAAAATTTTAATTAGAAGAGCCTGTAAAAATGGAATAATAATAGTTTCTGCGGCCTCAAATACGGGAAAGATATCTTTTCCTTCGAACTTTAAAGATGTTGTTTCTGTAAAGGGAGATGGAGATATTAATTGCAATCAATATGATTTCAGAGAAGGGTATTTTATTGCTTCGAATAATGTTATGGATATTCCCAATATAAAATACATAGACAACTACGAAAATTATAGAGGAACAAGTATGGCAGCAGCATATATAACGGGTCAAATAGCGAAAATAAAAAGTGAAAGGGGGGGTGAGGCTAGAAATATAGGTGTTTTATTGAAAAGAAAAATAAATATTTAAACAAATGGAGGTACTCATGATGGCTGTTATTCCATATCAAATGGGCGAGTTTACAAAGGATTGGAGAGATAGTGAGGCCCAGGTAGTAACTTTTTGTATTACTGAAGATTGTAATCTCGCCTGCAAATATTGTTATATTGTTGGAAAAAATACAACCAATAAAATGAGCTTTGAAGTTGCTCGTGACGCGGTTGATTTTATATTAAGAAACTCGGAAGGTTTTAACCATGATGCCGTAATATGGGAATTTATAGGTGGAGAGCCATTTCTTGAGATCGATCTTATTGATAGGATTTGTGATTACATTAAGGTTCAAATGTTTACCTTAGAACATCCCTGGTTTGGAAATTATAGATTTAGCTTCTCATCAAATGGAATATATTATGGAACTCAAAAAGTACAAAATTTTATTAAAAAAAATCGTCATAAAGTAAGTATTGGAATAAGCGTTGATGGAAACCAAAAAAAACATGATCTGCAGCGAATATTTCCAGATGGAAGAGGATCGTATGATTTAGTTGTGAAAAATGTACCCTTATGGCAAGAACAATTTCCGAATACACATACCAAAGCAACATATTCCCATGAAGACATTCCCTATTTAATGGACAGTGTAATAAGTCTGTGGAATTTAGGAATTAAAGATGTATCTGCCAACATTATTTATGAGGATGTTTGGCATGAAGGAGACGAATTGATTTTTGAAGACCAATTGAAGAAATTAGCTGATTACATTTTAGAAAATGATCTTTGGATAGATCATAAAATTAGGTTCTTTCAAAAAGGATCGTTTGGGTTGCCCTTTACCGAAGAAGATCTAAATTCTACTTATTGCGGTACTGGGAATATGGTTGCAATAGACTATCAAGGAAAGCTCTATCCCTGCCTAAGATTTGTTGATTATTCATTGAATAATAGAGAAGGTTATTCAGTTGGAGATATATATTCGGGATTTAACCGGGATAAATTGAGACCCTTTGAAGTCCTGACAATAAGAAATCAAAGTCCAAAGGAATGTATTGAGTGCAGTGTTGCTAGTGGCTGCTCCTGGTGTGTTGGGAACAATTACGATGTAGCTGATTCAGGGACTATATTTAAAAGAACTACATTTAATTGTGAGATGCACAAAGCAAATTGTCGTGCTAATGATTATTTTTGGAGTAGATTTGAAGAAAAAACTGGTATGACTGTAGATAGAAAAAAAGGAAGATTACATAATACTAGGCAGAATTATCTTCAAATTATTCTCTCAACAGACGCTTCATTCAATTGTTTAGTACCAGAGAATAATAAAGAAGTCACCTATATGGAAGAGGATATTTATTTTGCAGGGTTGGAGTTCTGTGAAAGAAATAATTTGATCCCGGTTTTAGTAGGTGAAATCCCGTCTAGCAAGTCGAATAGGAGTGCTTTAAGAGTTGGGGGGAGCTATAATTCTGAAAATCCAGAAAATTCAATTATAGTATTTGATCATAGTGTTAAACAGTTGGATATGATCATTCCTGCCAAGAGCAAAAATTGTATTCTCATTATAAGTAAAAATGAGATAAGTGAATTAACTCAGTTAATAGTGAAAATAAATCTCAAATTCTCTAGAGTAAACCTGGTTATTTCTGATCTAGAACAATGGAGTCAACAAGATTTGGATAGTTATGATAATGAATTGCAAAAATTATCTGAATTTTTACTTTCAAGCTATTCTAGAATCGGGGAACCATTAGAATTAAACGTGCTCACCGACATATTGCATCTAGATAAAATGTCTAATTGTGATGCAGGGGAACACACCTTTACTCTTGCACCTAACGGGAAGTTTTATACTTGTCCTGCATTTTACTTTGAAAATGAGAAAAATTTTATAGGTGATCTTACAATAGGGATAGATATAAAAGATAAAGAAATGCTGAGTGTTGAAAAATCACCTATCTGCAACTCATGCGATGCCTATCATTGCAGCAGATGTAAATATTTAAATAAAAAACTAACCTCCCAAATTAATATACCGTCAAAGGTTCAATGCACGATTAGCCACATTGAACGTAATAATTCTCATAAACTCAAGCTGATGATGAATGAAAATGGATTTATTGTACACAACAACTTTGAGAAAGTTAACTATGTTGATCCGCTTGAATTAATACTTTCTAAGAGAAATAATACCAAATTAAAAGGGAGTGAAATTAATGTCTAATGAAAAAGTAGGTATAGTTTCAGAGCAGGAAAAAGATGAAATATTGAATCTGTATGAAAGAAAGACTGCTCTTCAAGAATTGTTTTCCTCTTTACCTTGTTTGAATAATGATATTGCAGAAATAGAATTAATATATGAAAAAATTGTAGCTGACTTAGGAAAAACAACGGTTAAACTTGAACACTGGTGGAGTGAGAAGGCTCGTAAGTATACTTGGAAATCATCTGCAAACGGAAGTTGGAAAATAGATTTTAATACAAATGAGATTTTTTTGATCAAAGTTGAATAAATGATTGTTCTAGAGGTGGAATCAAATCCATTGATCACCAATCCTTCAGCAAAACTTTAAAAAGGAGGTGAGAGAGAATGCGTCATTTGTTTTCTAAAACAAGTAACTCAAGAAGCGATGTGCAGGGATATGCATGCGGAACTTGTACATGGGGAAGTTGCGTAGGTGGCTGCAATACGAACTGCAATTGGTCCTGTAGTATTGGTTGTTTAACAAATTGTAGCGGGAAAGTAATATGGTAGTTTAGAAATTATTCATTGCAAGTATTCACAAGTAGTTTGAATAAAAATGCTCTAAGGATATTGATATCAGGGGTTAACCGGGTTGCTGGTTAGCCCTTTTCAATTTGTCAACTATGATATTCTTTTTAAGAAGTTTTATCTTACAAAAACGTTGTAATGGAGAATGTAATCCGGATATTAAGAATGTTATTCCCAAGTTTATAATTGAGCACAAAAGTAAAGCCTAGACGTATACAAATAATTTAACTAAAAAAGAGGTTCAGGAAAAATGGATATCTCATTAAATTGTTAAATAAATGTTCACAGAAAAGGAGTGTAATTAAACTGATTCATTCTGAGGAATTTACATATTGTTCATGGAATTTTCGATAAAAATAGTGAAAAAAATGTGAATTTCATGAAAGTGAAGAAAAAACAATGAAAACTTTGACTTTTTTATTAAGCATATTTAACTATTCACAGATATATTTCTGATAGCATGTATATTTCGCTGGATGAAATGCATCTCTAAGGATGATATAATAGACAGGATTTAGCCATAGGAGAAGCAAAAGCGCTTTCTGCGGCTATAGATAAGACTTACAATTACCGGAGGGACAAGAATGGGAAAATTGGTGATTTGCGATCATCCTTTGATTCAGCACAAATTAACATTTATTCGCGACGTGCGGACGAATACGAAAGAGTTCAGAGAGCATGTTGATGAAGTCGCTACACTTATGGCATATGAGATTACGCGGGATATCCCGCTGGAGACTATCACCGTTCAGACACCGGTAGCAGAGACACAGAGCAAAGTGATTTCCGGAAGAATGCTGGGTCTGATTCCGATTCTGCGTGCGGGACTGGGGATGCTTGAAGGCGTGCTGAAGCTGCTTCCTGCAGCCAAGGTAGGGCATGTCGGACTGTTCCGTGATCCGGAAACCCTTCAGCCGGTCGAATATTATATCAAGCTCCCTACGGATGTCCAGGAACGCGAATTGATTGTGATTGACCCGATGCTGGCTACAGGCGGCTCTGCCATTGCTGCGATTACCTCGCTGAAGAACCGCGGATGCACCCAGATCAAGATGATGAACCTGATTGCCGCTCCGGAAGGCGTTGCCGCTGTACAAGCTGCCCACCCGGATGTAGATATCTATGTTGCTGCGCTGGATGATCATCTGAATGAGCACGGATATATCGTGCCCGGGCTTGGAGATGCCGGAGACCGGCTGTATGGAACCAAATGAACTTCAATCAAGTAGTAGTACTATAGAATAAAACAAACAGACCAAACAATAATGAGGATTTGTGAAGAGAGGGTAGGGGTTATGTCCAAAATTAAAGTGATGACGATTTTTGGTGTGCGCCCCGAGGCGATCAAAATGGCGCCTTTGGTCCTGGAGCTTGCCAAGCATCCCGAGCATATTGAATCCGTTGTTTGCGTAACAGCGCAGCACCGTGAACTGCTGGATCAGGTGCTTGAGGTATTCAAGATTACTCCTGATTATGACCTGGATGTAATGAAAGACCGCCAGACGCTGAATGAAATTACGATCCGGGTACTGGAAGGGCTGGAGCCGGTGCTTCGGGAAGCGAAGCCGGACCTGGTGCTGGTGCATGGGGATACACTTACCACCTTCCTCGCCAGCTACGCTTCTTTCCTGCAGCAAATTCAGGTAGGACATGTAGAAGCAGGACTCAGGACCTGGAACAAGCTGTCTCCGTATCCCGAGGAAATGAACCGTCAATTGACGGGAGTTCTTGCCGATCTGCATTTTTCTCCGACTGACTGGTCAGCGGGTAACTTGAGACACGAGAACAAAAAAGAATCAAGTATTTATATCACAGGCAACACCGTAACTGATGTGTTTCAATATACCGTACAGCCGGACTATCGGCATCCTGTACTGGATTTTGCTTCAGGAAAACGACTTATTTTAATGACGGCGCACCGCAGGGAATCTCAAGGCGAACCGCACCGTCATATTTTCCGTGCTGTCAAAAGAATCGCTGATGAATTTGAAGATGTAGCTATAGTCTATCCTGTGCATCCGAGTCCGGCAGTCAAGGAACCGGCGCATGAGATACTTGGCGGACACCCGAGAATCAAGCTGATTGATCCGCTGGATGTCGTTGACCTGCATAATTTTTATCCGCATACCCACCTGATATTGACCGATTCCGGCGGCCTGCAGGAGGAAGCTCCCTCCTTTGGAGTTCCCGTGCTTGTGCTGCGTGATACAACCGAGCGCCCGGAAGGGATCGAAGCCGGAACGCTGGAGCTTGTGGGCACGGACGAGGAGAAGGTGTATCAACGGACACATGCTTTATTGACTGATCAGGAGCTGTATCAGTCCATGAGCCGGGCCGCCAACCCGTATGGAGACGGCAAAGCCTCCGAAAGAATTGTCAATGCGATTTTGCACCATTTTGGTGTAATTCAAGACCGTCCGGAAGAGTTTCACAGAATGTTCACAAAATGAACAAAGTAGCTTGAAATCGATATTCTGAATGCACCGAAATCAACATACAGTAAAACTGTACGGTTTATATGGTTTTGGAATCTTATGCTGTGATTATTTTCATACTTTCATCCGAAAAAGCCATGATTTGCGCTGGATTGACAAACTCTTGTAACATTCAGTAAAATGAATGGGACTTCTAAGGATGTGTTGAAATGAAGGGGCCTAATAAGCCTGCAGAACCGCATAAACAGACGGGTCACGCGCTCAAAGCTGTGAGTCTTGTCAGCGCTGTCGGGGTTAATTTGGCCGCCTTTACATTAGGCGGTTATTTCTTGGGAGCATGGCTGGATGATCAATGGAACAGCTCCGGACTCGGGGTGGCACTCGGTGTCATCGTGGGTGTGTTGTGCGGGATCGCAGGTGTCATCTTCATTATTAAAGCTGTCATGGAGGAAAGTGATGGATGATATGTCTCGATACCGCAAGGTATTGGCATTGGCAACACTTTGCTTCGTGGTTCTATGCGTTCTGGCTGCGGTCGTATTCCCGGATTTCCGGAGTATAGGCTTTGGCATGGCGCTTGGCGGAGCTATTGGATGCATTAATGTGACCTACCTGGGCTACAAAGTCCGGCAAGTGGCAGATACCATGGCGGGTGAAGGCAAGAGGCTTGTAAGCCTGGGGTATCTGACTCGTGCTGCGCTTAGTCTCTTGGGAGTAATGGTAGCCTTTAAAACACCGCAGGTTTTTAATATGATTGCGGTGGCTGGCAGTTTGCTCTTGGCTCCAATTCTTCTTATTATAATAGGAATTGGGTTTTCGCGTAGAGAAAGTTAAAGGCTACAATGGAGAAAGGGGTGAGAAAAAATGCATAAATCACCAATTATTATGCTGGGCGGTTTACATATCGACCTTTCAATCGTGCTGATGCTATTAGTGACCTGTACCATTGTTTTTGTGCTCGCGCTTCTGGCAACGCGTAACCTATCGGTCGAGAATCCCGGCAAACTGCAAAACTTCCTGGAATGGGCAATTGAATTCGTTCAAGGCCTGATTTCAAGTACCATGGATCTCAAAAAAGGCAAACCGTTCCTTTCTCTCGGTATGGCGCTGATCATGTTTTTGTTTGTCGGCAACCTCCTCGGGCTTCCGTTAGGGATTGTCACGGATTATCACGATGCAGAGCATGCCAAGGTGTTCGGGAAGGAAATCGTTTCGGTAACCAAAGAACTGGACAAACTGCATGCTGAAGCGGGAACGGTAAATACCGGCTCTCATGAAGAGGCTGAGGTAGGCGTAGCGTGGTGGAAATCGCCAACAGCAGACCCTGCAGTAGCAATGGGACTTGCAGTCATGATTTTCCTGATGACCCATATCGTGGGTATGACGCGCAACACCAAAAACTATTTCAAACACTATTTTGAACCTTACCCATTCTTCTTCCCGATCAATTTGATTGAGCAGGTATCTAAGCTGCTGACACACGGGATGCGTCTTTTCGGTAATATCTTTGCCGGCGAGGTGCTGATATCCGTTATCCTCAAATTGGCTGCGCTTGGTGTAGGGGGCTGGATCGCTTCTGTACTTGGTCTGATTGTATGGCAAGGGTTCAGTATATTCATCGGGACCATCCAGGCTTTTATCTTCGTTATGCTGACCATGGTGTATTTCTCACAAATGCTTGAAACCCATGACGAGCACTAAACGCTGGAAATGTTAGAAACAAGATTTATGCCAAGGCGGAAATACATTTCGAGTCTGGCTGATAATACACACTAAAACATATCTTTGAGGAGGATTTACACAATGGGAGTTATGGCTTATTTGGCAGCTGCAATTGCAGTAGGTTTGGGAGCGCTTGGCGCCGGTATTGGTAACGGTCTAATTGTCAGCAAAACAGTAGAAGGTATCGCCCGTCAACCAGAAGCGAAATCCACTCTGCAGACTACAATGTTCATCGGGGTCGCACTGGTAGAAGCCCTGCCGATCATCGGTGTAGTACTTGCTTTCATGTTCTACGTTGGAGCAGCTTAAGATTTACAAATGTTTGGCGGGGAAGGCAAAAGCCCTCCGCGCCTTCTTTTTAGAAAAGACCTAAGATATGAACGTGCAACAGAAAGGAGTGTCTAACATTGTCTTTTGTATGGGAATCTTCCGTGCTGGCAATTATTGCCTTCGGGATTTTATACTTTTTGCTGAACAAGTACGCTTTCGGACCGTTGTTCTCTGTTATGGAGAAACGCCGCGAACTCGTACTGCAGCAGATGAATGAAGCTGCTCAGACCCGCGAACAGGCAGTTTCTTATGTTGAAGAGCAGAAACAGGCGCTTCAAACTGCCCGCAAAGAAGCCCTTGAGATCATTGAACAGTCCAGACAAACCAGCAGTAAGCAAACCGAACAGCTGATTGATCAGGCTAAGGTCGAGGCTTCGCGCATTAAGGAAGAGGCAGTTCGCGATATCCAGAACGAGAAGAACAAAGCGGTTGAAGAACTGCGCGGCGAGCTTGGAGCGGCATCGGTCAAGATTGCGTCCAAATTGCTGCAGAAGGAAGTCAGCTCCGATCCTGAGCAGGAAGCGCTTGTTGACCAGTACCTCAAAGAGGTTGGAGGCCGGTCATGAGTCAGGATACGATAGTCGCCAAAAGATATGCGAAGGCATTGTTCGAGGTTGCTTTTGAAGAACGGCAGATCATGGAAGTTGAAGAGGATCTGAAAAGCCTGGTTGCTGCGCTGAATTCGGATGCAGAGCTGCAGAGATTTATCAGCTCTCCGCGGATTACCGGTGAAAACAAGCTTGCCGTACTGAAAAAAGCGTTGGAAGGCAAGCTGTCGGGGGCGGTTATCAACACTCTGGAAATCCTGATGAAGCGCGGCAGAATGGATATTCTTCCGGATCTGCTGGACAGCTATATCAAGATTGAAGGGGATAGTCTTGGTCTGGCAGATGCCACCGTCTATTCAACCTATACGCTCAGCAGCAGCGAGCAAACACAGGTTGCCGAAGAATTCGGCCGTTTGTCAGGCCGGAATATCCGTATCACAAATGTGGTTGATAAGAGCCTGCTTGGCGGACTTAAGGTCATAATTGGCGATACGCTCTATGACGGCAGCCTGTCCGGCAAACTTACGCGTCTTGAGAAATCTTTTAATGATAAGCATAGAAGATAGGGGTGAGGATATTGAGCATTAGACCTGAAGAGATCAGCAGTTTGATCAAAAGTCAAATTGAGCAATATAAAGCCGATATCGAAGTGGCCGAAATCGGCACCGTCATTCAAGTCGGCGACGGTATCGCCCGTGTCTACGGTCTGGAAAACGCGATGGCAGGGGAACTGCTGGAGTTCTCCAACGGAGTAGTGGGCATGGCGCTCAACCTGGAAGAAAGCAACGTCGGTGTTGTTATCCTGGGTGAGTACACAGAGATTCGTGAAGGCGACCAAGTAAAACGTACAGGGCAGATTATGCAGGTTCCCGTGGGTGAAGCTATGCTCGGCCGCGTAGTGAACGCGCTGGGTCAGCCGCTGGACGGCAAAGGCCCGATTGCAACAACTGAATTCCGTCCGGTAGAAAACAATGCACCGGGCGTTATCGACCGTAAATCGGTGCATGAACCGATGCAGACCGGTCTTAAAGCCATCGATGCGATGGTGCCAATCGGCCGCGGACAACGCGAGCTGATCATCGGTGACCGTCAAACCGGTAAAACAGCTATCGCGATTGATGCGATTATCAACCAAAAAGGCAATGGCATGAAGTGTATCTATGTTGCCATCGGCCAAAAGCAGTCCACAGTAGCACAGGTTGTTGAAACCCTTCGCCGCCATGGCGCGCTGGAATATACAATCGTTGTAACCGCTTCGGCCTCCGAGCCGTCCCCGCTGCTGTATATTGCTCCATACGCAGGCTGCGCAATGGGCGAATACTTCATGTACAAAGGCGAGCATGTCCTCGTGATCTACGATGACCTTTCGAAGCAAGCCTCCGCTTACCGCGAATTGTCCCTGCTGCTCCGCCGCCCACCGGGCCGTGAAGCATTCCCTGGTGACGTATTCTATCTGCACTCCCGTCTGCTGGAACGTGCAGCTAAGCTTAGCGATGCGCTTGGTGGTGGTTCATTAACCGCGCTGCCGTTCATCGAAACACAGGCTTCTGACGTATCAGCTTACATTCCTACGAACGTAATCTCGATTACGGACGGTCAAATCTTCCTGGAATCCGACCTGTTCAACTCCGGTCAACGTCCGGCGATCAACGTGGGTATCTCTGTATCCCGTGTCGGCGGTTCGGCGCAGATCAAAGCGATGAAGAAGGTCGCCGGCTCACTCCGTCTGGATTTGGCCCAATACCGCGAGCTTCAGGCATTCTCCCAGTTCGGTTCTGATCTGGATAAATCTACACAAGCCCGTCTGAACCGTGGTGCGCGTATGATGGAAATCCTGAAGCAGGGTGTGAACCAGCCGCTATCGGTTGAGCATCAGGTAATCAGCTTGTATACGGCTGTCAAAGGCCACTTGGACGATATCCCTGTCAAAGACGTAAAACGGTTTGAAAAGGAATTCCTGGCTTATATGGACAGCAATGCTGCTGCCGTTGCCAAGTCTATCTCCGATACTAAGGATTTGACTGCTGATAACGAAGCTGCTCTTAAGGAAGCTATTGAGAAGTTCAAAAGAGGCTTCGCAACTAGCTAAGCCCTGCGGCAACTCTACTACTGCTTTAAAGCGAGCTTTGGCCTAGCCAAAGCTCTGGAATATGCTTACGAAGTTAGTTTTATTATCGTCAAAGCTCAGATTATGCTTTCGAAGTTAGCTTTGACTTCGTCAAAGCTCTAAGGTGGTGAAATCATGGCAAGAAGTATGCGTGATATTAAACGTCAAATCAAGAGCGTTCAGAACACCAGACAGATCACTAAAGCCATGGAGATGGTTGCCGCCTCCAAGCTGCGCAAAGCCCAGGAGAAGGCAGAAGCGGCCCGTCCGTATTCAGAGAAGCTGAAAGAGGTCGTAGCCAGCATTGCTGCCGGTTCTCAGGATGCAACGCATCCGATGCTGGTCAGCCGTCCCGTGAAGAAAACCGCGTATCTGATTGTAACCTCCGACAGAGGCCTCGCAGGCGGATACAACGCTAATATTCTCCGTAAAGTGACAATGCTGCTCGCAGAGCGCCATAAGTCCAAGGACGAATATGCGCTGTTCGTTATCGGCCGCAAAGGCCGTGACTTTCTGCGCCGCCGTGAATATCCGATTGTGGAGGAAATTACTGAGCTCTCCGATACACCGAAGTTTGCCGACATCAAGTCGATTGCCTACTCGGCGGTACAGCAGTTCGAAACAGGCGTCTACGACGAACTGTATCTCTGCTATAACCGTTTCGTGAATGCAATCAGCCAAGTGCCTACGGTGGACCGCTTGCTGCCTATGGAACCTATGGAGAATCAGGAGAAAAAGGCAGAAGGCTTGCATGCAACGTACGAATATGAGCCTTCAGCGGAAGGTGTACTTGAAGTACTGCTTCCCAAGTACGCAGAAACACTGATTTACAGCGCTATTCTGGATGGCAAGGCCAGCGAGCTGGGTGCGAAAATGACAGCGATGGGCAGTGCAACGAAGAACGCGTCCAAAATGATCGGGAACCTTACCCTTACGTATAACCGTGCCCGTCAGGCGGCCATTACGCAGGAAATTACCGAGATCGTGGCCGGAGCGAACGCGCAGTCTTAGGATATAAACGAAGCCATGTCTTCGGCTTTAATGCAACAGCTTTCGAGGAGGGAAATATTAAGATGAACAAAGGACGCGTTGTAAGCATTATGGGTCCGGTTGTCGATATTGAATTTGAACGCGGCCAGTTGCCCGAGATTTTCAACGCTATCAAGATTGTAACCAGCCTGGCAAACGGCAGCACCAGTGAGCTGACCCTGGAGGTTTCCAATCACCTGGGGGACAATCTGGTGCGTTGTATCGCCATGTCTTCCACAGACGGTCTGGTCCGCGGCTTGGAAGCACTTGACCAGGGCGGACCGATCTCGGTTCCGGTTGGCGATGCAACTCTTGGACGTGTATTCAACGTGCTGGGCAATCCGATTGATAACGGTGCTGAAGTTGTTGCGGACAGAAATCCGATTCACCGCCTGGCTCCGACATTTGATGAATTGTCGACACAAGCGGAGATTCTGGAAACCGGGATCAAGGTTATCGACCTTCTCGCCCCATACGCCAAAGGCGGTAAAATCGGCCTTTTCGGCGGTGCCGGTGTAGGAAAAACCGTAACGATTCAGGAACTGATCAACAACATCGCACAGGAACATGGCGGGATCTCCGTATTCGCAGGTGTTGGCGAACGGACCCGTGAAGGTAATGACCTCTATCATGAAATGACCGATTCCGGCGTTATCAAGAAAACGGCCATGGTATTCGGACAAATGAATGAGCCGCCGGGCGCACGCCTTCGTGTAGCCCTGACCGGACTGACCATGGCGGAGTATTTCCGCGATGTGGAGGGCCGCGACACGCTGCTCTTTATCGATAACATATTCCGCTTTACCCAAGCGGGTTCCGAAGTATCCGCACTGCTTGGCCGCATGCCTTCTGCCGTAGGTTACCAGCCTACACTGGCAACAGAAATGGGCCAGCTGCAAGAGCGCATCACTTCCACCAAAAAAGGTTCGGTTACCTCGATCCAGGCTATTTACGTGCCGGCGGATGACTACACTGACCCTGCTCCGGCAACGGCATTTGCCCACTTGGATGCAACTACCAACCTGGAGCGTAAGATTTCCGAAAAAGGTATCTTCCCTGCCGTTGACCCGCTGGCTTCCAGCTCACGTATCCTCGCTCCGGAAATTGTCGGCGAAGAGCACTACAACGTGGCACAGGGCGTTAAGCAGCTGCTGCAGCGTTATACCGAGCTTCAGGACATTATTGCCATCCTGGGTATGGATGAGCTCAGTGAAGAAGATAAGGTCATTGTAGCCCGTGCCCGTAAGGTTGAACGCTTCCTGTCGCAGCCTTTCCACGTGGCCGAACAATTCACCGGCTTCAAGGGCAAATACGTGCCAATCAAAGAAACCGTACGCAGCTTCAAAGAGATTCTGGAAGGCAAGCATGATGATCTTCCGGAAGCAGCGTTCCTGTTTGTCGGAACGATCGAAGAAGCGGTTGAAAAAGCGAAATCGATGTAACCCTGAACTATGGATAATGCTTTCGATGCGAGCTTTATTTCGTAAAGCTCTGAGGAGGAATGAAAGTGAATACCTTTCTGTTGGAAATTGTCACGCCGGAGCATCTCGTTTACTCCAAGCAGGTTAACAGCCTGACGGTAAAGGGAGCCGATGGCGATCTGGGTATTTTGCCGGGACACATTCCGCTTGTGACTCCACTTCAGGTTGCTCCGATGTTCATTAAAGCGGATGGTGCTACAGTCACTATCGCTGTTCATGGCGGGTTCGTGGAAGTGCATAAAGACAAGGTGACAGTTCTGGCCGAAAGTGCCGAGCTGCCTACGGAAATCGATGTTGAACGCGCCGAAGCGGCGAAGGAACGGGCCCAGCGCCGCCTTCAATCCCGCAGCAAACAGGATGAAATTGACCACCGCCGTGCGGAGCTGGCGCTTCAGCGCGCCGTTACACGGATCAAAGTGTCCACCGGAAAAGGACAACAATAATAGCTGTACGGTCAAGCCTGGGGCTTGGCCGTTTTTTTCAGATATATGGATAAAGGAAGGAACAAGGGTTCCATTTCTGCTTGAAAAAGTAAATAATACGCTAACATCCATCCTCACATGGTCTGAAATGTTTAAAAGTTTGTAAAAGTACTGGATTCTTTTCCCCTGCGCAAGTATGATATAAGAGTCGATTTCCGAGTAACTTAATACACGGGGGGCTAACATGGATTCAAGATTCTATGATGAGTTGTCAAGCTCGATCGGCACCAGCGGTTTAGTTTCAATGATCGTCTCTTTATTTTGTGTTGCAATATCTTGGTGGGCACTTCAGAACCTTAAGCTCGATCTGGTCATAAGATATCCCAAGAGCCCTCAAGGAAGACTGCTGCATCTGTTGCTGGCGATTGTACTGGGCCACTTCGTGGCCGGGTTCCTGCTGGATTATCTGGGCTGGAGCGGGCAGATCCGCAACATGTTTTAAGAAAGGCCGCTTTGGTTATATCAGTCTTAGGCCCTAAGCGGTAAGAAACGTGTCGAATAATACGGTTTTATTATGTCAACACTGATGTTTAAGGAGCGTGCCCGCACCTCGGGCGCAGGTCAGGCAATGTTAGAAATGCATTATACCCTGAGCATTAATATCAGAAATAATTTCAGAAATAATGGACGCGGAGGGAAACCGTAATGAGCAAATTTATCGTCCGCGGTGGCAACAGATTGACCGGGAGCGTGAAAGTTAGCGGCGCAAAAAATTCCGTACTACCGATCATAGCCGCCTCTCTATTGGCAGAAGAAGGAGTCAGCGTCATTGTGGACGCACCTCCGCTTGACGATGTAATGACCATCAGCAAAGTGCTGGAATCTCTGGGTGCGGGTGTTACATACCAGAACGATGTGATTGAGGTTGATGCCAGAAACATTACTTCCTATGAGGCACCATACGAATGGGTGCGTAAAATGCGGGCTTCTTTTTTGGTGATGGGCCCTCTTTTGTCCCGACTGGGTCATACACGCATTTCTTTACCTGGCGGCTGCGCCATCGGAACTAGACCGATTGACCAGCATCTGAAGGGGTTTGAAGCGCTTGGCGCCGAAATCAGCCTGGGTCAGGGATACATTGAAGCGAAATCAAACGGACGGCTGCGTGGAGCCAAGGTATATCTGGATGTGGCCAGCGTAGGCGCGACCGAAAACATAATGATGGCGGCAGCACTCGCCGAAGGCACAACAGTCATTGAGAATGCGGCAAAAGAACCGGAAATTGTCGACCTGGCCAATTACCTGAACGGTATGGGCGGGGTCGTGCGCGGCGCAGGGACCGGAGTGATACGCATTGAAGGTGTGGAACGCCTGCATGGCGTGAAGCACCATGTCATCCCGGACCGGATTGAAGCAGGCACCTATATGGCGGCTGCGGCGATAACAGGCGGGGATGTCTATGTGGAAGGCGCGATTGCGGACCACCTCGGCCCGGTTATCGCCAAGATGGAAGAAATGGGTGTTACAATTATTCCGGATGAGAATGGTGTCCGTGTAATCAGCGACAAACCGCTCAAGGCGGTGGATTTGAAGACACTGCCTTATCCGGGCTTCCCTACAGACATGCAATCCCAGATGATGGCGTTATTGCTTCGTTCTGAAGGAACCAGCGTAGTAACAGAGACGGTATTTGAGAACCGTTTCATGCATGTGGATGAATTTCACAATATGAATGCGGAGATCAAGATTGAAGGCCGTTCCGCTATCGTAACCGGCAATGCTGCACTGGTTGGCGCCAAAGTATGCGCAACAGATCTGCGTGCAGGCGCGGCACTGATTTTGGCAGGCCTTGTTGCTGAAGGCACGACAGAAGTCAGCGGGACCCATCATATTGACCGCGGATACGTGAACTTGGCGGAGAAGCTGTCGGGACTTGGTGCGGACATATGGCGGATTTCCATGGAAGAATCCGGTGCAGCTGCTCCGGCAGTGAAGGAAGAGGTCCTGAAACCGGAAACCGCCCGCAGCGAATCTTTCAAAAGCGAAGAGGTTAAGCCCCGCTTTCAGGTTCAGCCCACCTGGGTCTAACAACAAAACACTAGGAATGGTCTTGCCGCTGCTGCGGTAAGGCCTTTTTAGCTTGTTCAGGTAAGTTCGAACGGTACTCTGAGCACCCCCGGCGAATTCAAGCGGAACGCGGCTGCGCATTCCGGTTCAATAAAACTCCCGTCGGCCGGATAAATAAAAGCAGACTCTCTTTCTCTCAGATTGGCGTTCTAGCAGTTGCCCGGAATTCATATCTATAAGAATCAACGGTGACTGAGGGAAGGAGACATAGAGATGAAAGATTTCCGCTACCTGCTGCGGCACAGAATAGAACAGCTGCGGCGCAAAATGGAACGGCCGCGCCGCTTCGCGCCCGTGCGGCGCGCGAAGCCCCGGATCAGGCGGCTCGCCCCCGCCGCCTGGCTTGCAGCGCCCCTGCTGGCGGGGCTGCTGCTGCCGCTGGCCGTTGTCCCGCTGCGCGGGGGACAACCGGCGCTGCCGGCCGTGCCGCCGGCCACGGCCTCCCCGGCGCCGCCGGCACCGGCTGCGAAGGAAGCCCCGCAGCCGAAGGTCTCCGTCTATTTGTCGCACAGCGGACAAATTGAGACATTGCCGCTGGAGGAATACGTCAGCGGCGTGGTTGCGGCCGAGATGCCGCCGGGCTTTGAGCTGGAAGCGCTCAAAGCGCAAGCCGTCGCGGCGCGCACCTTCATTGTGCGCCGCCTGCAGGCCGGCGACCACAGCGGCGTGCCCGTTCCGGGCGCGGATGTGACGGATACGGTAAGCCATCAGGCTTACGTCTCCAAGGCTGCGCTGGAACGGAAGTGGACGCGCGGCGGCAGGAGCGCCGAGCTGGCCAAGGTCCGCCGCGCGGTCCTGGAGACGCGCGGGGTGGTTATGACTTACCAGGGACAGCCGATCACGGCATCCTTCTTCGCCTCCAGCGGAGGCTATACCGAAAATTCGGAGGATTACTGGAATGCGGCTGTACCTTACCTGCGCAGTGTGGCAAGTCCATGGGATCAGGACATTACGCCGAATCTGGCGGTGACATATACATTCTCAAATGCTGAGCTGATACAGAAGCTGGGGATTGCTGCCGCGGCACTTCCGGCTTCCAGAGATCTTGCAGCTTCTGGACCAGCGAAGCCCGTTTCCTCTTCATCGGCCTCTGGGCTGCCTGCAGAAGTACTGTCCCTGACAGCCGGACACCGGGTGCAGAAAATATCGATCGGCGGTATGGTGTTCACCGGAAGGGAGGTGCGCGAGAAGCTGGGGCTGCGTTCCAGCCAGTTCACCTGGAAGCGGAAGGGGAACAAGGTTCTGATTACAACCTATGGAAACGGCCATGGGGTCGGCATGAGCCAGTGGGGGGCGAACGGAATGGCCAAGCAGGGGAGCACTGCTACGCAAATTCTCAAACACTATTACAGCGGCATCTCTTTTAACCAAGTCTCAACTCTCCTGAAAAAATAACTTGCAAGATACGTATAAAAGCGAAGCGCCCGGTAACACTGGTTACTGAGGTGATAAACATATGAATGAACAAGACAAAAACAAGACAAACCATGATGAATCTCTCAAAAACAAGCAGGGAGATTCAGGCGCCAAGCCTTCTTCATGGAACAGAATGTTATCTAAACGCTGGGTATTCCCGGCAGTCTACACGGCGGCAGCGGCAATTATACTAACCTTGGTGTGGGTCTATCAGGACGCAGGCCAGAAGCCGCTGAAGCCGGACACCGCAGCTGTCGTTTCCCAGGAAGCCGCAGGTACAGGGACTGAAGCAGGATCAGCCAAAGATGACCCGGCAGCACTCGAAGTGGTTGCTTCGGCCGAAAGCATGGTCTGGCCGGTAGCCAGTCCGGCTGATGTAGAAGTTGTTAAGCCATTCTACGACGAGAAAGGAACTGAAGAGAATCATGTGGCCGCCATGGTGCAGTATAATGACACCTTCGTGCCTAACGCAGGTATCGACATTGCCCGTGAAGACAATCAGCCTTTTGATGTCAAAGCAGCACTTAGTGGTGAAGTTACGCGGGTTGAAGATGTTCCGGTATTCGGCAAGGTTGTCGAGATCACAAGCACAGGCAATGTGAAGACCGTCTATCAAAGCCTCGGTGACACCAAGGTGAAGCAGGGCGATGAAGTGAAGCAAGGGGACATGCTGGCAACCGCTGGCCGCAGTGAAATCGAGAAGAATCTTGGCAACCATGTGCACTTCGAAGTGTACGAGGATGGCAAGCTGGTCAACCCTTCCGATTTGCTGCCGCAGCGGTAAGCCGGGGAATGGAGCAGGAGGCTGCCGAGCCTCCTGCTTTTCGCTCATTCCATCGCCTGTATGGGCATTTTTAGGTTGTCCAGGAAATAAAATGAGCCTTCAGAAGCTTGTCACGTCCTGAAAGCGCGAATATATAGGCCCGCCCCTCATATAATGTACCAAACTATCCACAGTTGGGAGGCGGGAGCGTGCACGATTACATCAAGGAACGGACGATTAAAATCGGACGCTGCATCGTGGAAACCAGGCATACGGTCCGGACCATAGCCAAGGAATTTGGCGTTTCGAAGAGCACGGTGCATAAAGATTTAACGGAGCGGTTGCCCGAGATCAACCCTGATCTGGCCGATCAGGTGAAGCACATTCTCGAATATCACAAATCCATTCGTCATCTTCGGGGGGGAGAAGCCACAAAAATTAAATATAAAAAAACAACAGGAAAAAAACGCGAGGTTGCCGTAGCTTCAAAGCCATAAGATTGTCGGAATTTAAGCAATAATTCAGGTTTATTTTATTGTCTCAATCCCCTAAAGTATGGTATTTTTAAATTTGGGACTAACTAACTATTACGCTCATTTATGAGGTAACGGCTGCGCCGTCCGGTATGAGGACGGTATCCGTTCCAGTGAGAAAATAGAAGGTTAAAGTATATGTGAACTTATACTTTCTTTTATTTTAAAATAACACTTTGGGGGCTCTTTCATTATGCTTAGCAAGGATATCGGAATCGATCTCGGCACGGCCAATGTGCTCATACATGTCAAGGGAAGGGGAGTCGTTCTGGATGAACCCTCCGTGGTCACGCTCGAAAGTGATACGAAGAAGGTCCTTGCTGTAGGCGAACAGGCACGCCGGATGGTAGGCCGCACACCGGGAAATATTATGACGATCCGTCCTCTTAGGGATGGTGTCATTGCTGATTTTGCGATTACGGAAATGATGCTGAAATCTTTTATTGACCGCGTAGGCGGCCGTTCCTGGTACGCAAGGCCCCGTATTTTGATCTGCGCCCCCACAAATATTACATCAGTTGAGCAGAAATCAATCCGGGAAGCAGCCGAACGCAGCGGGGCCAAGGAAGTTTTTATGGAAGAAGAGCCCAAAGCGGCAGCGATAGGCGCGGGCATGGACATTTATCAGCCAAGTGGAAATATGGTCGTCGATATTGGCGGCGGAACGACGGATGTAGCCGTGCTGTCCATGGGCGACGTTGTTACCGCCTCCTCGATCAAAATTGCGGGGGACAAGTTCGACGAGGCCATTTTAAAATATATTAAACAGAAGTACAAGCTATTGATCGGCGAGCGTACGGCTGAGGATATTAAGCTGAACATCGGATCGGTTCGGCCGGGCGGCATGAAGTCCGAAATGGATATCCGAGGGCGTGATATGGTAAGCGGGCTTCCCCAGACGCTGACTATTTCCTCGGGTGAGGTAAAAGAAGCGCTGTGGGACCCGGTTTCCTCCATCGTGGCTGCGGCCAAATCGGTGCTGGAGCGCACACCGCCAGAACTGTCTGCGGATATTATCGACCGGGGTGTCGTATTGACCGGCGGAGGCGCACTGCTTAACGGACTGGACGAGCTGCTCTCTGAGGAACTGCACGTTCCGGTGTGGGTGGCCGAGGATCCGATGCATTGTGTGGTCAAAGGAACCGGAATAATGCTTGATCATTTGGATAAGAACGTTAAGAAAAAATTCTAGGCTGCCGATAATATAAGTTAACAGCTCAATCAGGAAGGGGATTAACCCTCATGCTTAGAGGATTATATACGGCGGCTGCCGGAATGGTGACGCAGCAGCGCAGACATGATACAGCAACGCAGAACATTGCCAATCTGAATACAACGGGGTATAAGCAGGTGGACAGTGTCAGCCATGCTTTTCCCGAGGTGCTCATTTCTGCAATGAGCGATGGCAGAATAAAGCCTGTAGGCCGAATGAATACAGGGGTATTTGCGGAACAGTCCGTTTCCCAATATCTGCAGGGAGATCTCATTGAAAGCGGCAAGCCGGCGGATTTCGCATTATCCACCGATCTGCAGGTGGCGGACCCGGCGACGGGTGCCAATATTAATTTTGACGGCTCAGGCAAGTATATTACTCCTGATGGCGAGGTCATCTACCGGCCGCAGGCTTTTTTTACGGTTCAGGATAATGAAGGTAATCAATTGTATACCCGCAACGGCAGCTTCACAGTAAACGCGGCGGGAGAAGTACTCAGCGCAGGCGGATTCAAGGTGGTTGACAGCAACGGCAATCCGCTTATCTTGACAGGTTCGCAGGACAATCTTAAAGTAGACGGACAGGGTAACCTCTTGAATCCTGCAACAGGACTTCCTTCAGGAACCCGATTAGGCATCAGTGTGGTCACAAAACCCCAGGAACTGGTTCGTGACGGTAACGGTGTCTTCCACGCCGACGATGTGGAGAACGCGGATATCCGTTTCGCCAATGGGACGGACAATCTGCAGGTGCGGCAGGGCTATCTGGAAAATTCCAATGTTGATGCAACCAAGGTGACCGTGGATATGAATGCGGCTTACCGGGCGTATGAAGCGAATCAGAAGGTTGTCCAGTTTTATGACAGCAGCTTGCAGAAGGCTGTAAACGAAGTCGGCAGAATCTAGGGCAGGAGGAGTAACGTATGAACAATTCAACGATAGGCGCAGCCGTCTCTATGTCCAGTCTCCAGCAGCGTCTGGATATTATAGCCGACAATGTTGCCAATATGAATACCGATGGCTACAAGAGCAAGCAAGGCTCCTTTGAGGATGTGCTGACCCGTGTTCAGCAGCAGTCCAAGGATTATGATCAGCCGGGCCGCAGCACACCGCTCGGTTTTAATATCGGCTTTGGGGTCCGTGTACCTACGGTGACAACCAACTGGGAGGAAGGCCCTCTCAAGGAGACGGGAAATCCGACAGACTTGGCCATTCAAGGCAACGGGTTGTTTGGCGTCCAGGTGAACGGGGCTACTGCGTATACACGCCAAGGGGATTTTCACTTTGTTCCGGACAGTGCGAACCCGGATAGAATGATGCTGGTGGACAACACAGGGAATCCTGTGCTGAACACGCAAGGCAACCCTTTGACCGTTCCCGCAGACGTAAGTGCCGCCATTGATGAGAACGGCCGGGTGCTGACCAAGACGGCTGAGAATGCGCCTGCCAGGGTAGCCGGTACCATCATGATCGTGGAGCCCCTCAGCAAGAGTGCGCTGCAGGCGGTGGACGGGAATTTCTTTGTGCTTGCTGACGGAGTCACGGCTCAGCAGGCGTTCAAGGGAGCAGGGGAGCCTTCCACTATAGGCGTCCGGTCCGGATACCTGGAACAATCGAATGTGGATTTAAGCAAGGAAATCGCAGAAATGATGCAAATTCAACGCACTTATCAGCTTGCCGCCCGGGCACTCACCTCAAGTGATCAGATGCTCGGCCTGGCTAATAACATGCGCGGGTAGGTGAAGGAATGGCTCGTCAGAACAACAGCAAGCCGGAAGCAACACATGAAGCGGAACAGCATCAGCCCGTACGGCGGCGCGGAATTTCCAAATGGACGATCGTTCAGTGGTTCCTGATTCCTGTGCTGCTGGTGGCAGCACTGTGCGGTGGCATGGTTGCCGGGTATGTCGTTCTGGGCAAAAAAGAATTCAGCGATGTGCTTCAGTGGAGCACATGGAAGCATGTGTATGATCTGGTGTTTGCGCCATAACTGTTCATATTAGAACTCCCTTGTTGTACAAGGGAGTTTTCTTTTTTATACTGGAAAATGTATAATGATGGAGGCCCCTGAGAGCAAAAAGGGCCCTCTCCGCCATATTGCCTTATGCGGTGGAGAAAGCCCCTTATCTCAACCTCCACTGCTGCAGGTGGTGAAGGATATTATAGTTTTTGCCGAAGCTGTCCATATTTATGCAGGCAGGCCGGAAATAAAACTAAAACGCTGCAGCGGCAGACAGATTACCAGGGTGCGGTTTATATGCGAAGGGAGCTTTGTATCCATGTTGAATATCAATGAAATCCAAGAAATAATCCCCCATCGGCCTCCATTTCTGCTGGTGGACAAAATTACCGAAATAGAAATGGGCAAGCGGGCCGTCGGCATCAAGAATGTAACGGTGAATGAACCGTTTTTTGTCGGCCATTTTCCGGGATTTCCGGTAATGCCGGGTGTTCTGATCACCGAGGCGCTGGCTCAGGTTGGCGCTGTTGCCATACTGGGAGTTGAAGCCAACAAGGGGAAGATCGGTTTTTTGGCAGGCTTAGACGGCTTCCGTTTCCGTGGCCAGGTGGTTCCGGGAGACACGCTTGTGCTTGAAGTGGAAATTACCCGCCTAAAGGGCAGCATTGGCAAAGGGCAGGCTACCGCGAAGGTGGAGGGCAAAGTGGTCGCTTCCGGGGAAATTATGTTCGCACTCAGCTAGAACCTGTTATAAAATCATATATTATAGATGGAGAAGGAGAGATTTGATATGACTCAATTAAGCCCAAAAGCCGCAGAAACACTGTCACGCTGGCTGCAGGACCCATCGGTTGACGAGAACACGAAGGCAGAACTGAATCTGCTTGCGAATGAGCCGCAGGAACTGGAAGAACGTTTCTACAGAGATCTGGAGTTCGGCACAGGCGGCTTGCGCGGGGTTATAGGAGCAGGCAGCAACCGGATTAACCGGTATACAGTGGGCAGAGCGACTCAAGGCTTTGCGAATTATATCCTTGAACAGCATACTGGTGAAGGCAGACCTTCCGTTGTCATTGCGCATGACTCCCGCCGCTTTTCGCCGGAGTTCACCCTTGAGGCTGCACTGGTATTGGCCGGAAACGGGATTGAGGCTCATCTGTTCCCTTCCTTGCGCTCCACGCCGCAGCTGTCTTTTACGGTCCGTCATCTGAAGGCTACCGGGGGTGTAGTCATTACTGCAAGCCATAATCCTCCGGAGTACAACGGCTACAAAGTGTACAATGCTGAAGGCGGACAGCTTGTTCCGCACGAGGCTGAAAAAGTCATCTCCTACATCTTGGAGGTGGATTCCTTTAATGGCGTAAAACGCATGTCCCAGGAAGAGGCGGAAGCTGGAGGGCTCCTGCATTGGCTGGGAGAGCAGGAAGATGAAGCCTTCACCGATACAGTAGCGGCTGTCAGCGTTGCCCGTGATGAAATCACATCTACACTGGGACGTGATTTCAAAATTGTCTATACACCGCTACACGGGACAGGCAATCTTCCCGTCCGCAGCGTTTTGAGCAAAATCGGCTTTACTCAGGTGCATGTAGTACCGGAGCAAGAGTTGCCTGATTCCGAATTTTCTACCGTAAAATCGCCAAATCCTGAAGAGCGGGAAGCCTTCACCCTGGCAATCAAGCTGGGAGAGGAGCTGGGCGCCGATCTGCTGATCGGTACGGACCCGGATGCGGACCGCATGGGTGCTGTAGTGCGCGACAATGAAGGCAAGTTCGTTGTTCTCTCCGGCAATCAGTCCGGAGCACTGATGATCCATTACTACTTGAGCCGCCTGCAGGAGCAAGGCAAGCTGCCAAGCAATGGTGCTGTCGTAAAAACCATTGTCACCAGTGAAATGGGTGCAGCTGTCGCCGAGCATTATGGCGCTACCGTATTCAACACGCTTACAGGATTCAAATATATCGGTGAAAAAATGACCCAGTTCCAGCAGTCCGGTGAATACACCTATCTGTTCGGCTATGAAGAGAGCTATGGCTACCTTGCCGGGAATTATGCCCGTGACAAGGATGCCGTGCTGGCCTCCATGCTGATTGCTGAAGCTGGAGCCTATTACAAAGCCCAAGGGAAAACGCTGTACGACGTGCTTCAGGAGCTGTATGAACAGTTTGGCTATTTCCTGGAAAGCCTGGAATCACGCACATTGAAGGGCAAGGACGGTGTGGCGCAGATTCAGGGGATTATGAATGACTGGCGCAGCAATCCCCCACAGGAGATTGCCGGTGCAGCAGTAAGCGAGGTTCTGGATTATTCGCTGGGGCTGAACGGACTTCCTAAGGAAAATGTGCTGAAATATTTGCTGTCTGACGGTTCCTGGTTCTGCTTGCGTCCGTCGGGTACCGAGCCGAAGATCAAAGTGTATTTTGCAGTGCGCGGAGAATCGCTGCAGAACGCCAAGGACAAGGTTGCCACGCTCACGCAGCAGGTTATGTCACGCGTTGACGGGAAATAAATAATAGAAGATACAGCATTTAAGCGAAACGGATACTGCTCCTCTATGGACGCGCATCCGTTTCTGCTTGAAATTAGCCTTGAGAAGGCTTTAAGTGAAAGAGGAGGTACTTTGGAGTGCAGCAGAAATGGCAACGTTGGAACATCGCTTCACGAAAGTGGTTATGGATAGTTGTGGTGATTGGTGTGCTTGCCGCATTGCCAGTCGTCTATGACCGTCTGCAGACGGAGAAATCTTCCAAAACGGTTGAATTTGTTTTTGATTACCGTGACCTGGTGGAAGCGGCCAGCTACCGGGCGAATCCGCAGGATTATATTTCAGAGCAGCTTGACCTTTTAAAATCTGCCGGCGTAGGCAGTATGGCTATTTATGAAAACACGCTGGAGGATTACCGCAAGGCCCGCCGGCTGATGATATGGGGAGCGGCTGATATTGCCAACCTGACGGATACCGTGATTCCGGAGAATGAGAACTATACATATGTCCTCTTTACCAGTCCGGAGAATAGTGAAGCCCTCGCGCCGATTATCCGTGATACCTTCAGCAGCCTGAATATAGCAACCGAAAACTGGAGTTTCCGCGGGCAACAGGGGCTTATTATCAAAACTCCGCTGGAGGATGCCACGCTGAAGCCGATGCAGCCGGACCCGTTCACCCTGGAAATGCTGCATAGCAAAGGGTTTAACATTGTACCCCGTCTTGTAGATTCCCTGCCTTACAATGAGGCCGCTGTTACCAAGCTGCTGGACCGCTATCAGGAGCTTGGAGTCAAACGTCTGCTTTTTGAAGGCGAGTCGGTTAAAGGATTTAATGATGATGCTGATTTGAACAGTATTACAGCTTTTGCCGGTCTTCTTAAGGAACGCGGAATCGGGATTGCCGCCATCGAGAATATCAAAGCACAGCAAAAAGGATTCAATAAATTAGCTTATCTGCTGGATTACAACGTGACCCGGCTGTACTCGCTCAGTGAAGGTGATTCCGCCCTTCCTCCGGAAACGATAGCGGACCGCTTTGCACTGGCAACGAAAGACCGCAACATCCGCATGATCTATCTCAACACGATTCCGTCGAGGGACACTTCAAAGGCGCAGATTAAGGATACTCTGGAAAATCTGATCACCAGCCTTAGCGAGCCCGGGGGCGCGGTAGAGAAAATTGAGAGCAACGGCTTTACCTTGGGGCAAGCCACTGCGTTTGATGTTGTAGACTCTTCGTTCCAGCGTTATTTTAAATTAATTGCAGTCATCGGTGCTGTAGCCATGGTGGCCCTTCTGGTTTCCTACTTCATTCCATGGCTTACGCTGCCTGCCTGGGTGCTTGGTCTGGTGGGAAGCGCCGGACTGATGCTGATTAAGCCGCAGCTGTTCGAGCAGGCTCTGGCACTCGCTGTAGCCATCAGCGCACCAACAGTGGCAATGATTCTGGCGGTACGAAAAATAAATGAGAAGGGTCCTCCGCTCCGGGCGAACGCTTTAACCTATGTGGTTATGACTCCGCAGCGCCGCCTGGCTCACAGTCTCGTGCTTTACGTCAAAACAGCGCTGATTTCGCTGAGCGCGGTGCCGTTTGTGATTGCACTCCTGAACAATATCACCTACAGTCTGGTCCTTAACCAGTTCCGTGGTGTCAGTCTGCTGCACTTGGCGCCTATTGCACTGATTGCTGTATACGTACTGCTCTATCGTGGTGAGTTTGTCCTTAGCAAAACAGGCAAGCTTCTACGGACACCCATTACGCTGGCTTGGGTCATTGCAGCCGGTGTTCTGGGGATTGTCGGGATGTATTATTTGAGCCGGACGGGCAACAGCGGCAGTGTGAGCGCACCGGAAAAAATTCTCCGCGTCTTTTTGGAAAATACAGTGGGGGTCCGGCCGCGCAACAAAGAATTCCTGCTGGCTCATCCGCTATTTATACTGGGGGCCTTTATGGCCTATAAATACCGGAATGCCGCATTTATTATGATCATCGCTGTGATCGGGCAGCTTTCAATGGTTGATACCTTCGCCCATATTCACTCTCCGGTTCTGATCTCGCTGGTCCGTGGTTTGCTGGGGCTGGGTCTTGGTCTGATTATCGGGCTGATCGCGGTAGGGGTATGGCAGCTTGCAGAGGGGTGTTGGAGACGATGGTCGCCGCTTCTCAAAAAATAATCATCTCCGGTTATTACGGTTTCCGGAACAGCGGAGATGAGGCGGTGCTGCAGTCCATTCTAAATGCGCTGCAGAAGCATTCGCTGGCAACGGGAACAGTCATTGAGCCTGTTGTGCTGTCAATAGATCCGGAATGGACGACAGCGACCTATGGAGTAAAGGCTGTACACCGTATGAAACTTAGCGAAGTGCGCAGCGCAATTTCGGAAAGTGCCGGTTTGATCAGCGGGGGCGGCAGCCTGCTGCAGGATGTGACCGGGAGCAAAACCATCCCATATTACCTGGGCATCATCAAGCTGGCTCAATGGATGGGCAAGCCGACCTTTATCTATGCCCAAGGTATTGGTCCGGTTAACCGCAAGCTTTTTCATCCCTTAATTAAAGCGGTTTTCCGCAAGTGCAGCTATATCTCTGTAAGAGATGAGCAGTCGCGAGACCTGCTGCAATCCATGGGGCTGGTCGGGAACAAGATTGATGTCGTTCCCGACCCGGTGATGGGATTAAGCCTTCCCGAGGATGGACAGGGAAGCAGCACAGAAGCAGGCGGCGAATCATCTCCTCAGAAGACTCCGTTATCCCGGCCTGATCTTCCGGTTGTAGGGGTTTCGGTCCGCTTTTGGGAGCAATCCCGGGAGGAACTGGATGCTGTCGCCGATGGTCTGCTGCAAGCAAGCGCCCGAACTCCGCTTCATGTGCGTTTTCTGCCTTTTCACCATCCTTCTGACCATGAACCTTCACGTTATATCATGGAGAAGCTGGAAAAGGGGATGTCACAGAACGGTGGAGTAATCAGCATATGTGAGGATGCTGAGCATCCGCAGCAGATGCTGCGGGAGGTAGGGACATGTGACCTCTTGATCGGAATGCGGCTGCACAGCCTGATTTATGCCGCAGGAAGACGGGTGCCGCTTATCGGTATTTCTTATGATCCGAAGATTGATCATTTTCTGGAGCGGGTGGGCTGCCGGCCTATCGGGGATACGTCCTCTCTGGACGGCGGCAAGCTTGCTGCCGAAGTGCTTCAGCTTTTGGAGTCAGGGGATGAATGGAAGCGTGAGCGTGAGCCGTTGATTGCTTCTTTAGTCCAGGAGGCCGAAGCGCCAGCCCGGCAAATTATTGAATATTTCCGCCGTAAAGGGTGATAGATACGTGAAAGCAGAAAGTGTGATCCCCACGGTGCCGATTTTCGGCATCCGGGTATCCAGAGTCGATATGAAAGCTACGGTTTCCTATTTGACCGAAGCCGTCCAAAGGCGTGAACCGCATCAGGTCATTACAGCCAATCCGATCATGGTGATGACCGCCCTGGATAATCCGGCTTATATGGAGATTATGAAATCGGCCGAACTGGTGGTTCCTGACGGAACAGGGGTTGTATGGGCTGCCGAATATTGCCAACAGCCTGTTGCTGAACGTGTTGCTGGTTTTGATTTGTTACATGAATTGCTTCACCAGGGCGAAAGCTATAATTGGAGGGTATATTTGCTGGGGTCTACACCTGAGGTGATTCGCGAGACCGCCTCCCGGTTACAATCTCAGTATGCCGGTATCATTATAGCGGGATATCATGACGGCTTTTTCGGGCCGGAAGCGGACGAGGAAATTGTGAGTGAAATTATCGAAGCTCAGCCTGATCTGCTTTTTGTCGCCAGAGGAGCCGATAGTCAGGAGCCTTGGATCGCCAAATACAAATCCCGGCTGAACATACCGGTAATGATGGGTGTCGGCGGGAGCTTTGATGTCATCTCGGGCAAGAGCCGCAGGGCGCCAAAAGCCTTCCAGAAACTCCGTGCAGAGTGGTTATACCGTCTTCTAAAGGAGCCTACCCGCTACAAAAGAATGCTTGCGCTGCCGAAATTCGCAGTAAAAGTGCTACGTGAGAAAGATAAAGTGACAAAAGTATAGCAAAACGACGCTATTTACCGTAAAAATCCGTGCAACAGCCTAAAAACGGAATTGGAATTTGTTTTACGTTCAGCGTATAATTCAATGCGGTAGAGAAATGGGGGTTGACTGATCAAATGTTAATCATATACATCGCCGGATTCGTCGTGTGCATGGGACTTGCACTGCTTTTGACACCACTCGTGAAGAAATTCGCGGTTAAGATTGGTGCCACAGATGTGCCGAATGCCCGTAAAGTGCATACTAAGATTATGCCCCGCCTTGGCGGACTAGGTATTTTTCTGGCGTTTGTGTTGGGCCTGCTTGCCGTATTGCCGATTATTCCTTATGATTTTACTCCGCGGGAGGCCAACTTCATCAAAGCGCTGCTCTCTGGCGGCGGCCTGATCGTTCTTATCGGTGCACTGGATGACCGCTTTGAGCTTTCGGCGAAGGTGAAGCTGCTGGGCCAGATTGCCGCAGCGTGCATCGTTGTTTTCGGATTCGGGATTACCGTTGATTTTGTAAACATTCCATTTAATAATTCGTATTCATCATTAGAAAGCTGGATTGCCATTCCGCTGACGATCTTCTGGATTGTCGGGGTTACGAACGCCGTTAACCTGATTGACGGGTTGGACGGGCTTGCTGCCGGAGTATCCGGCATTGCGATTGCTACGATTGCTGTCATGGCATTTTTGATGGGCAATACCATGGTTGCCTTGCTTTGCCTGCTTCTGCTTGGCAGTATCCTAGGTTTCCTGTTCTTCAACTTCCATCCCGCCAAAATTTTTATGGGTGATACCGGTTCGCTGTTCTTGGGCTTCTGCCTTGCGCTTCTTGCCCTACTGGGCTTCAAGCAGATTGCGGTAGTCTCCTTTATCACACCACTCTTGATTATCGGAGTTCCGCTGTCGGATACGTTTTTTGCCATCGTCCGCCGGAAGCTGCAGAAGAAACCAATTTTTGCTCCGGACAAAGGCCATCTGCATCACTGCTTGCGCGAGCTTGGCTTTAGCCACCGCCAGACGGTATTAATTATATACGGTATTGCTGGTTTCTTTGGAATCTTGGCTGTAATCCAGACGTCCGCGTCTCTCTATGAAGCCAACTGGGTGACCTTCGTCGTCATTTGCGTCATGCTCTTCTTCCTACAGATCGGCGCAGAGATTACCGGTGTCATCAGCAAGACCAAACGTCCGTTGATTGATTTCCTGCTTAGAATGCGGGTGAAGGCTAATCCGGAACGCGGCTCCAAATCATAAAGTGTATCTATTTGCGTCATGCAATTATCTTCCTTATCTGACAAAGCTCACTCTACAAAAGGGTGAGCTTTTTTGTGATATTTCTAAAAAATCCCGCCGCATTGACCGATAAAGAACAAAGTGAGGGATAACGAGAACATAACTCAAAGGAGAGATATACACATGTTACGCTTTAAGAGACCATTCGTTTGGCTGCTGCTGGCGGCTCTAATCGTTTCCATGTTCCCAGGCAAATACACGCCGCAGGCCTCGGCGGCAACCGCGACTACGACCTATTTCAGTCCGGATGATCTCACGCTGCGGAATACGGCGGCACTCAATATGGATGTCGCAAATTCTATTACTAGAAGCACAGTATATAAGACAAGTGCTCCCAACTTTTCCATTTCAGGTACTTACGCACAGGTAACAGCTTCCACAATGAAGGTTACTGTACAACAGATGACGCAGAGTGGGGACAAATGGGTGACAGATGATACACATTCCACTACGGGTGCAGTAACTACCGACACTACTAACCCGGATAACCGGTTTGTTGCAAGCGGACTCACCTTGTTCACAGGATTTAATAAAATCACCTTCTCAGGGATGCAGGGGACATTGCAGCGCTCTGAATCGTTTTATGTCCTGTATGATAAGGTTCCTTATGTCACTTCGCTGCAAGTGCTTGGAGGAGGCCCTGCTGCCATTAACTTAAATGAAGGTACAAAGGTTGTAGTACCGAATCAGCAGATTACGCTCCAGGGTAATGTGACGAATGCTACCAAAGTTAGCGTATCGCTCAATGGTGGTTCTCCAATGCAAACCTCTCTCCTTGAGGACGGCACCTTTTTTACGCCGTCATTAACCTTGAAGTCCGGTGAGAACACGCTGGACATCGTTGTGCAGAATGCAGCGGATTCTATATCAATCAAACGTTCGGTTTATTATTTTGACACCAACAAGCCTTTTACCGATTTGAAAATTGTTCACAATAATATAGCATACAATATACTTGATAATGTCCCTACGCTTACTGCAACAGACACCAATGCTACTATTATAGGACAAGTGCTTTTACCGTATAATGCTAGTACCAAGTCCTTTTATGAGGACCATGAAGTGAAGATTAACGATACAGTGGTTTCAGTGGATGTGCTTCAGTCTTATACTGTTGCAGCTGATGGTACTGTCTCTACGGTTCCGGGTACTACACCACAGAATGAGACTGTAATTCCGGCTCCGGATGGTGTAACCCCTCAATACCGGCTGATTGCCTTCAAAACAACGGCACCATTCACACTTACAGCGGGATCGTCCAGCGTAACCGTAGGAATTAAATACGGAACGTATAGTACGTCTGTAAAAGAAAACTACAAATATTTATCAGGTGAGAACGTTATTACCGAGATGTACTATTTGTCTGGATATAATGGTGAAGCAATTGCTAGTACAGGACTATCCAAGCTGGCTTTAAACGGTGCTCAGGTTGAAAAATCAGATTTCTACATTCTGGTCAAGTCAAGTGCTAAACCTGATGCTACTAAGACTTTACTGGCTTCCTATCTGCCTTTGGGCGCTTCGCTTACATTGGAGAAACAGACCAATGTTACAGGACTGTCAGATAATGAGGTTATATATAAAGTAGTTGGATTCTCGAATGGACAACAGAAAGTGAAATTTCAATATTCAGGATCGCAATCCTTCTACAATGCAGACATCGCCTATGTCTCCAAGAACTACATTTACGTTGCCAACTTAAATGATGGCCAGACTTATACGTTTAGCTCGGCTAACAGTTCTAATATTTTGAAAGTCTCAGGTGAATATATCGGATTTGAGAACATCAGCAACGCACAATTTTTTGTCAACGGTATTTCAAACGATAAGCTGAAATCGACAGAGGTTAGCAATCTTGATTTTAATCCGATGAATAAATCGACTTTCTCCTTTGATTTAACCATATCAGCCTCAGGGCCACTGGTATACGGAGAAAACAAACTTGTATTCACAGGAACCTCCATGGACAATGTAGGCAACAAAAGAGAAATACGCAAAGAACTGAAATTCTATATTGTAGATACCAATGTCTCCAACCTGTCACAATTCCATCCCAAGCTGTCCAAAGGCAGAGCTGCGCTCTCGCACACAGACATTAAGGCTTACACCGACAAAGAGCTTAATGATATCCTTGGATTAACTGCAGAATTCACGTTCAAGGATGACAAGTTTTTTACAAGTCAGACCAGCTATGACTTGGTTCTTAGAGGCGGAGCAGCAAACAAGCTTAATCTGTATCAGGGATCAGAGCTGTTTCTTTCATTAGATAACAAAGTACTGGGTGATACTTCAAATAAAAAGGGGCCGGAAGCCTTTGACTACAAAGGAAAGACTTACTACTATGATTTTGTAGGCGGCAGCAAAGATTTTATCCTGCGGATCTTGGATATTCCGGCTGAAACGGCAGGCAGTATTGTTTATAATCTGGAGCTGATCAATGAAACTGGCGCACGCACGAATCAGCGCATGGAAGTAGTACGTGAAGTTTCTCCATACCGGATCTTATCGCCAGTTGCCACTGTAGGGAAACAAATCGTTGTCAATAAGAATTTTGTCCGTTTTGATATTGAGGCTGAAGGTGCCACGAAGGTAGTAATCGACAAATTTGATGCTGTGAAACGCACTGACTTGCCGAACCGGTTCACGTTGGATTATGTAGGACTAAAACCGGATAAAGCTACTTCAATCAAAATTAAAATTGTGCGGGGGAATTCAACCTTAAATGATACTGTCACTGTTTATTATGCAAGTGCTGTTCAAATAGACACGCAATTTATGGCTGAGAAAGTTGCTGCTAAATATAGTGTGTTTAACAAAGGGCTTGAGCTCACGTTCCCGAAAGGGACATTGATGAAGGGCTTTACTACCTCAGGTGCAGCGAAGTACTATCCTGACACCAAGCTGCTGTTCGGTATTGCAGATCCTGTAGATGGGGTCGTCGAACGTAAAAATGATTATGGCAATACAATTAATGTGGATGCTGATGCCCGTACACCTGGCGGCCTCGGTACACTGCTGATTCCTTCTGATTTAGTGTTGCGGTTTAACTCGACAGTAGAAACCAATAATTTCTCCCGCGTTTCGGATATTTATTGGCTTAGCGGCGGACTTGGTGAAAAGGGAACGCAAGGCAGTGCTCTTTATAAACCAGCCACTAATGGTATTGCTCCTTACTCAATAGAAGGAAACTTTACGCAAATTGAAGCCGAACGAAAAATTGTTCCTTCCCAGCGGGGAAAACTCACATTGACTTTTAATTCAAGCATTGTGGATGAAGTGGGGTCGACAATCACAGTGTTCCGTTATACCGATTCGGGACAGTGGGAGAACATTGGCGGTGAGGTGGATACGAAGAAACATACGATCTCAGTACCTTTTGATCAGTTTGGGTATTATACAGTAATGAAGCTGCGTCGTGGATACACGGATATCACTAACCACCCATGGGCAAGAAACATTCTTAACGGACTGTACTCCAAAGGTATTATGGAAAATCTGAGATTTGACCAATTCGGAGCGGATGATACAACGACACGCGGTGAATTCGCCACTTTGCTGGTAAAAGGGCTGAATATTCCTCTGAACTATAATAATAATCAGCAGACCTTCTTTGATATCGTGCCTGAGGCGGTGTCTACGACATGGGATTTCAAACATATCGAGACTGCGGCTAGAGCTGGGATTGTCACCGGCTTAAGTGATGGGTTCTTCGGTCCGGACCAGCCGCTCACAAGAGAGCAGGGTGCTGTCATGATTGCCAGAGCCTTGAAGCTGAAAATGGCTACTAATGATGCCAAGCTGCAGGCTACCCTCGCCAAATCATTTGTGGATACGGGAAGCATGGATTTCTATTCGAAACCAGCGATTGACGCGGTGTCCAAAGCCAAAATCATGGAGGGCAGCGCAGTAACCATTACAGGTCAAACCAAACCGGTATATAATTTTAATCCAAAGGGTAAAATGACTAGAGCGGAAGCCGGAAAGATTTCTGTAGCCCTATTGAAGAAGAGTACAAGCATTTTCCCAAAAACCTTTAATTAAGCTAATCAAAAGAGCAACAGGTCCGCGAAAGCTATACGCGGGCCTGTTGTTTGTAATTAATTTACAAAGTCTTCGACATAAACTTTGTAATCTGCACCATTTTACGTTACAATAACTTAGAAAATAATATTTTCTGAAAGGTGAAAGCCATCGATGAAACCGATTTTATCAAAAGCACAGCTGGATTACATGAAAGCAAAGAATTCGTTTGAGAATAGAGCTAAGGTAATGGAGAAGGAGATCGCTGCAAAACGGGCACTTCAGGAGATCACGCAGGAGGTTATGGAAGAGCTTGTACAGGTTACCGGGTTCCATGATGCATACAATGATCTTGTAACTGCAGAGAATGCTTTAATTGAATGGTCGCATACCACGATCAAACATGAGAAGACCTACCGGGAGAACCGCGGTGCAATAGATGCCATGTACGAGAATGTCAATTCAAGTCCTGAGAAACGCCAGGAGCTGATTCAACTATCCATGAAGATACGTTAGACTTTAGATAAAGGCGCCGGAAACGGCGCCTTTTGTTTTGTCCTGAAGAACTATTAGGTAAGATGGTTTGAAAATGGATGATTATGTTTATTTACTTAACAAATATTGCTTAATGACGTTTGGAAAGTCTGTATGCTATACTGTTTCCCGTAGCCACCCATCATTAACAATAGTTAGTAGAACATACATATTGTCTCTTCTAATTGGGACGGGGTCAGTCGCAATATAATTTTAAATTTTTTTTTGAACAAAGCGCAACTTTCTAGAAACTCCTGCGTTTAAGATGTAGAGTCACTTGCATAAGGCATTGTTAATCACCATGATATTGAATAACAACGCCAAATGGAAAAATTAGCTTTACGTGACTTGAGGCACATTGTATAATACTTAGGTAGAATTAGGAATCTAGTATTGCTATGCCTTGAAGCTGCTTACAAGTTTCTGTGATACCCGTCACAGACATTATTTATACTTAATATGCTCAACTCGGGAAAGGGGGTGCATCGGCTAATGAGTGACATGAGCTACCCAACTAAAGAAGAATCTCAGTTCATGAACGTCCAAGGAGGAGAAAAAAAGGTTATGAAGAAAATTTTATCCGTAGCATTATCTACAGCAATGGCATTCTCGATGTTTGCCTCTGTAGCGTTTGGTGAAACTGCAACAACTCCACAAGCAAAATTTGATGCTTTGGCAGCAAAAGGTATCCTTAACGGCTACCCAGACGGTCAAGCACATCTTGAAAAAGATCTGACTCGCGCTGAATTCGCTAAGATCGTTACTAAATTGTTCGGTCTTACTGAAGTAACCGGCAAATTGTCTTACAAAGACAAAGGTTACACAGCCAGCAACTGGGCAGTACCTTACATCGAAGCTGTAACTGCAGCTGGTTATATGCAAGGTCAAGATACTGTTAAAGGTATCTTCAACTACAACGGTAAAGTAACAGTTCAAGAAGTAGCGGCTGTATTGTTCCGCGCTCTGAAACTGGAACAACCATCTACAACTGATAACTCCGCATCCGCATGGGCTAAGGGCTATGCTCAAGCAGTTATCAACGCTGGTCTGGTTGCTCAAACCACCAACTTCAAAGCTAACGCTACTCGCTCTTTGGTAGTTGAAACAGCTTATGCAGTTGATCAAAAGACTGTAGCTCCTACACTGACTGTAGCTTCTGCTGAAGCAGTAAGCCCAACCAAAGTAGTTGTAACATTCTCTGATAAAACAACTGCAAACGTAGATCTGACAACTGCTCTGGTAGCAGGCGTTGAAACTACAATCAACTTCAAGCACCTTGAAAAAGACTACACTGCAAAAGTAACACTTCAAGCACCTAAGGTTGTTAGTGTTACAGCTCCTAACTCCAAGCAAGTGGTTGTTAAGTTCAACCGTGCTATCGATCCAGATACTTTGGTTGAAACTAACACTCTGATCGAAGGTGTAGTTAAAGTAACTGAAGTTGGCAAAACAGTTGATGTAGCTAAAGATGCTAAGGTTGTTATCAGCGATGACGCAACTCAAGCTACAATTTCCCTGGATGGAAACACTTTCCTGAAAGGTAACTATACTGTAGTAGTGAATGACACAATCAAAACAACTGCTGGTGAAGCAATTCCTGCTTTCACTCAATTGTTGCCTGTAGCTGATACTGTTGCACCTACAGTAGTTTCTGTATCTTCTGTTGCAAAAACAACTACTAATAAAGTATACGTTAAACTGAGCGAGCCAGTTAAAACAGCTGGATTGATTGCTTATGTTAACGGTGCGTCTGCAAGTGTTTCCCGTGATACTTACCAGCCACTGGATGAAGTAACACTGACTACTGGCACGTTGAACAGCGGAACTTCGTATGATGTGTCCCTGACTAACCTTTCGGATTATGCTGGCAACCTGGCTACACCTAACCCAGTTAAAACAACTGTTACGGTAACTTCTGATGTGCAAGCACCTGTAGTTCAAAAAGTGACTGCAATTGGTGACAAAACAGTTGAAGTAGTGTTCAACAAAGCAGTGGATTACAACTCTTTGGTAGGTAATGTTCGTCTGTTGGATGCCAATGGCGAAAGCAAAGGCGTATTCACAGTTAACACTACCAGCGACACCAAAACTTTCAAACTGACTAGCCCACTTGGTTCGTTGCCATCCACTGGTACATTCTCCGGTAGCATCGTATTCGGTGCAACTGTTCGTGATACCATTGGTAACAACCTGGGTACTGCAGTAACTCAGCCTATTACCTTCAACAAAGACACTGTAGCTCCAACAGTAACAAGCATTACTTACAAGAGCGGCAGCGGTCTGGTTGTTAAGTTCTCTGAAGAAGTTAATGCTGTATCCGGAGTTTCCGGTCTTACATTGATCAAAGATTCCACAGGCGTTGGTACAGCGCTCAGCTCTACCCCAGTTGCGAAATCTAAAGATGGTAAATCTTTGACCTTTGCTACTCCGGGTGGTGTTGTAGGCGCACATACACTGCGTCTGCCAGAAGGCCTGGTAGTTGATGCTAGCTTTGCTAAAAATAAACTGGCTGCAACCACTGTGGCGGTAACAGGAAACGCTACTTCTTCCGATTCCGAAAGACCTAAAGTAACAAGCATTGTGTATGGTGGAGAAAACACCAACGACTACATTGTTAAAGTAACTGTAACTGACAATGCAGGCATTAGCGTTGCTTCTCTGACTGATAACAACAGCTACACAATGGACAGTAAAGCATTGCCAACAGGATCATTCGTTACACTTGAATCCGCTGCTGACAATGCCACAACAAGAGTTGCAATTATCAACATCCCTAAATCTTCGATCAGTGAAACTAAGGACTATAAGTTCTTGGCTAACGGTGTAGCTGATACTGCTGGTAACGGTGCTGAAGCTCATAATGAAGTAGCAATCAGACTCCTTGACAAAGTAGCTCCTAAGTTGAACTCTGCTGCTGTATCGTCTTCGGATTCTGCTGTACTGATCGTAACCTTCTCTGAGAATGTTAAAGACATTCAGACAGATGATCTGCAATTCCGTATCAATGATAAGCTGGTATCCCCGCTTACCTTTGATAAGGTTGGTAACAGCACTGATAAATGGTATGTTACATTCAATAAAAAGGATATTGATGCCTCCGCATCTGCTGGCGCTCAAGACCTTAACGCTAACAACATCAACACAATTACAGTTAAGGTTAAAGAAAATGATCCTACTACAGGATACGAAAACAGCATCAAAGACATTGAAGGAAACAAAATCACTTCCTTCAATGAAGTATCCGGTAAATAATACTGTTCCTCGTGTATTACCGAAGCAAAGAATAGCCTCTTCGGAGGCTATTCTTTTTTTTAATCATTTCCATCCCTGAAGGAGGAAAGCAATGAAACCAGCAATGAAAGTATCGATGGCAGTTGTCTTGTTGGGTGGAGCCGTATGGGCAGGATCACTGATGAATCTTACCGCAGAAGGCGCAAGTGTAGGGAATCAGCCGGGCACCGCCGATGATCCGGTTGTCACCAAGAGCTATGTGGATCAACAGATTCAGAAAGCATTAGGGGGCGGAACAACTGCAACGAACCCTCCTGCGGCCACTGCCACAGCATCTCCGGCACCAACGGCCACTTCATCATCAAGTCCACAGACATCTGCACCTGCCAACAGCAACGAAGCTGTGATTGTAGATGTCAAACCAGGACAGACTTTATTTGGATCTGCCGGTGCTGAATTTATTGTACGTGCAGGCAAAGCCGTGATTTTTTCGGAAGCGGCCAATGGTGTAGCTGATTTGACCGATGGCAAGGATCTGGCCGATGGACAAGCTGCTCCCATGAATCATCTGTTATCTTTTCCTCGCGATGGGCGGGGGATTAAAGTGCAAGATGGCCAGACCTTAAGACTTGTCGTAATGGTTCGTGGTAGATATACATTAAAATAATTTTTATCTTATGATTCGACATGGAGTGCTTCTATTTCTATAATAATGTTGCCTGTTTAAGCAAAAATCATACCTGAGCGGCACTCATTACCACTGCTAACAAAGATTGATACGACTGAATGCAGCAATGCCGGCACACAATACTCCTGTATTCTTAAAATCTTCAGGAGGTGCAATAGACATGGCACGTAATAATCGCACTGTGGTACCGGAAAGCAGGGCTATGCTGAAACAAATGCAGTATGAGATTGCTTCTGAGTTTGGTTTATATGGTGCTTCTTATGGCGGAGGGGCTGATACTGAATTTGCTTCTGAGCTTGGGGTGACAGGCAGCTCGATAGGGTATGGTACTCCATATCTGGGACATCTCACTTCCCGGGACAATGGATCTGTTGGAGGAGAAATTACCAAGAGGCTTGTGAAGCAGGCAGAACAGTCTCTTTTTAAATAAGAATGGGTTGAATTGACACCATCCGGTAAATAAGATAATATGACTTTTGTGGAAAGCCATAAACCTTTTCCAATCGGAAAAGGTTCATTTTTTGAACTTATCTGACAATATCAACTATGATTATTGAGTCTGGGGAATGGATAAATTCTAGTTGAAAGCGGATCTGCCGGTTCTTTTATCACACAATTCATCTGATCTGGCAGCCGTTGAAGCATCCCCTTATACAGTGTCAGACTAACAATATGGGAGGTTGTTGTATTGTCTATTAAAGGACGTCATTTGTTTACTTCAGAGTCCGTAACAGAAGGGCATCCCGATAAAATCTGTGATCAGATATCCGATGCTGTCCTTGATGCATTTTTGGCTAATGATCCCAATGCCCGTGTAGCCTGCGAAGTAGCTGTTGCCACCGGTCTGGTGTTGGTTATTGGGGAAATCAGCACCAAGTCGGAGTATGTAGATATCCCGGCAATTGTACGCAATACCCTCAAGGAGATTGGTTACACCCGCGCAAAATATGGTTTTGACTACAATACCTGTGCAGTGTTGACCTCGCTGAATGAGCAATCTGCCGATATCGCACAAGGTGTAAACGCTGCATTGGAAAATCGTGACCCTGCACAGGTTGCCGAAGAAACGGCGAATATCGGTGCGGGTGACCAAGGGCTGATGTTTGGTTTTGCGACAAATGAAACCCCTGAATTAATGCCGCTGCCCATTGCCTTGTCTCACCGTATTGCCCGCCGCCTCTCTGAGGTGCGCAAGGATGGTACGCTTAATTATTTGCGTCCGGACGGCAAAACCCAGGTCACTATTGAATATGATAATGAAAGACCGGTGCGCGTGGATACGATAGTTGTCTCTACCCAGCATGCCGAAGAAATCTCACTTGAACAAATTCAGGCGGATATTAAGGAATATGTCATTTTGCCGGTGGTCCCGTCTGAACTGCTTGACGAGAACACTAAATATTTCATTAACCCTACTGGCCGTTTCGTCATTGGCGGTCCGCAAGGGGATGCCGGTCTAACCGGGCGCAAAATCATTGTCGATACCTATGGCGGGTATGCCCGTCACGGAGGCGGGGCTTTTTCAGGGAAAGATCCGACCAAAGTCGACCGTTCCGCAGCTTATGCAGCGCGTTATGTGGCTAAGAATCTAGTAGCTGCAGGGCTTGCTGACAAATGCGAGATTCAATTGGCGTATGCGATTGGTGTAGCTAACCCTGTCTCGATTAATGTAGATACATACGGAACAGGCAAAATCAGTGAAGAAAAGCTGGCTGAGCTGATCAGCAGCAATTTTGATCTGCGGCCAGCCGGTATTATCTCAATGCTGGATCTGCGCAAACCACGCTATAGACAAACGGCCGCTTATGGTCATTTTGGACGGACGGATGTTGATCTTCCTTGGGAGCGCGTGGATAAAGCAGAAATGCTGAGGGGTCAGGCTGGATTATAAGCTATTGTAGGTTTTTTATAAGAATTTCTTCCTTATTATATGCAGGCCCGCAGGACAGCGCTTCGATCATTGGAGCCAGCTGCTGCGGGTTTTTTTGCGTGCCCGAAAAATCACTGATTTCTATTTGCCTTGTTTCGCCTGAGACGTCTTCTAAACTTTGGAAGCCTTTTAACCGAAATAAAAGAATATATGTAAAAACGAAAGTTTGGCTTGAGAGGAGTCTATCACCACATGAAAAGGAAAATTACCATATGGGCAGCACTCATTCTGGCAGGAGATTTGCTCTTGGGGACTGTCTCCCCATCACTTGGACTTGGGACACCGGCAGTTTATGCTGCAGGCGAATTTGGAATGTCGGCAACTTCACCGGCTGCAGGAGAAAAAAATATCAGCTTAGGTTCCTCGATCAATTTGAGTTTTGACCGTGTGGTAAACCCGCAGAGCGGGGATATTACGATAACTCAGGCTGGGAACCCCTTTGTCACTGTATCTGTTGGCACTCTGGGTCTGGTCGGCAGCTCTAATTACTATGAGATCAGATGGGGGGCTGACAAGCCGTTAGAGCCTAACAAGAGCTATACCGTATCGATCCCTAAGGGATTGTTCAAAGACGGGTCTGGAGCTGAGTCATCAGCGGCTTCCTGGGAGTTTACCACTTCTCCGGAAACAAGCCAGGGAGTATCGATAACGGAGTTCTCGCCGGTGAACAACTCGCGGCCGGATTCTGCAGCCCTAAATCAGTTAAGCTTCAAGCTGGGCAAAAAATTGCAAAAAGGCGGAGGGTCCGCCAAACTTATCTCTTCAGCAGATAACACGCTTGTTCAGGAGTTCAAATTCAGGGACGGAGAACCTAATGTTAATGTGCAGACCGATGGGACTACCACTTCTGTAAGTATGACATTGGCCAGTAAGCTGAATCCAGGAAGTACATATTATGTATTGATTGATAACTATGCGTTAAAAGATGATGAGAATCGGACATTTTCCGGGGTTTCCAGCGGCAGCATGTGGAGCTTCACAGCCAAAAGCACCGGAGTAGGCGCCAACGTTTCTCCTGCCGGGGGCTCTACTGGAGTAAATCCTACTAGTGATCTTCAGCTAGGTTTTGACCGTCCGATGATGCCGAATGCGGGAGTGATCTCGCTGACACCGGCCAACAATCCGGGGGGGACAAGATATTTTAACGTCAATTCTACAGCGGTTACCGGAGGCGGCACGCCAACAATTACAATCGATGCGGCCTCAGAAGCGAATCCCCTGTTGGAAAAGACCATGTATACCGTTACTGTGCCGCAAGGAGCCTTTCATGACCAGGATGGAAACTTGTTCCCGGCTTCAGGTCCGCTTACATGGAGTTATACAACAAGTGAAGTCAAGGGGTTTGGCATCGAGGCCCTTTCTCCGGCAGACCGCAGCGAATCGGTAAGTCTAAATCCGCCGATCAAAATTACCTTTAACCGGAATGTTGTTCTTAATAATGCGGTGGCTGGTCCGGTAATTCTGTATAAAGGCGATGGAACGAAGCTGGAATCAACCCTCTCAGTGGGTTCCTCAGCCAAAGAGTTCATCGTAACTCCCGCTGCAGCGTTTGATAATAATACGACGTACTACTTGGATATTGCGAATGGCGCTTTTGTGGATGCCAATAACAGCCAAGTGATCTACGGTGGACTAAGCGGCAAAAATGCCTGGAGCTTCCAGACCTATTCTCTGGACAAGACTGCTCCCGTGCTCAAGACGGCCCTGGTGGATAATAACCGCACGATCCGTCTGATTTATGACGAGGCGCTGAAAACGGAGGCAGCGCTGCTGCCCTCCAGCTTTGCAGTTACTGTTAATGATGAGAAGCGCGCGATTGATAGTATTTCTATCCAGGGAGACAGTATTTATATCAAATTGAGTACAGGGATTACTGTTGGCCAGGTTATCAAAGTCAGCTATTCAGGCGGGCTGCGCCCCATTCAGGATTTAAGCGGGAATAATGCCAGTACCTTCTCACAGTATCAGGTAACGAATGGAGTCCAGTCCGCACTGACTACTATAAAGGACGGGACGCTTACCGGGAAAACCGTATTGCTGAATTTTAATGATACTCTGCAAGCAGTCAATCCCAATGCCTACAGCCAGTTCAGCGTCTATGCAGATGGTTATTCTCTTGGGACAAATGCAATATCATCGAGTGGTGCAAAGTTGAATTTAAGTTTAGACAACGCTGCAACGAACGCGCAGGTTATCCGTGTATCTTATTCTGCGGGTTCTTATCCCGTAGCGGATACGAATGGGCAGAGTGTAGCAAATTTCAGTGATTTTTATATCCGCAACAGTGGTGATAATGTGCCACCGGTGTTTCAGAGTGCGGCCGGTTCCGGCAACAAAATTGTACTGACGTATAACGAGGGAATATCCTCAGGCAGTCTTCCAATGAACAGCCAATTTTCCGTCCTGGTAGGCAGTAAACCTAACTACGTTACGGCAGTAGCCGCAGGCGGCACTCAAGTCACCTTGACGCTCCAGAGTGCGCTGGCGGTTAATCAGCCGACTACAGTTTCATATGTACCGGGGACTACGGGGATCGCCGATCTTAACGGTAACCGCGCTCCCTATTTGAATCAGCAGTCCGTGAACATTTCGGGAACCACGGTTTCAGATATCAGTTCAGCAACAATAACGGGCGACGAACTGCTGGTGACATTCAACAAAACCATGCAAGCTTCTTCAGGGCTGAACGCCAATCAATTTGGAGTCAGATTTGACGGCAGCACGGTTGGTATACAATCCTACTACATCTCCGGCAGTACGCTTAAATTGACGTTATCCAGTGTTGTGAAGAGCGGTCAAACGGTTGATTTATCCTACATGTCAGGTTCAGGGACAATCTCGGATCAGAACGGGAATCTTTTAACTTCCTTCACCGCGCTGTCGGTGCAGAATATGACGGGGGTGGCAGGGAATTCCTCAACAGCAGGCCGTCCATCATATCTGGGAACGCTGGCAGCAAGTGAGTTTGGAAAAGAATATCCTCTGCTCAAAACGGATTCCGCTACAGCAGCAGATGACCGTTCAGTATACAGCCAATCTGTAAAAAGATATAACCTGACCGCTGAACGCCTGGCTGCCAGCTATGATTATGTATACAAACAAGGTACTTCTGCATTAGCATTTGAGGTGCCTTCAACTGATTTGTCAGCTTATGTGAGCGTGCCGCTCAAGCCGCTGCTGGATGCAGTCAACCGTGACAGTAAGGCTGCTTTTCTTCTGCGTCATGGCGACCATTTATACCGTCTCGCGCTGAATGATGTGAATATGAACAGCCTTGCCGCGACTTTGATTGCGGACAGCAATAACATTTCGCTTGTGCTGCGGCTGGAAAAAGTCCCTGCGGGAACCTTTACACCGTTCGAGCAAAAGCTCCAGTCACAGGGGCTTCAGACCGTCACTGGACTCATGGATATCCGCTTGAGCGCTGCGGTGAGCAGCAATTATGCCAACACTACCGCGTTGAGCGTACCCGCAGAATACGCGGTCCGTACGACAGCTACGCTGAATAGTGACCAGGCTTCGGCGGCCCGGCTGGATCTTGCCTATTATGATGCCGCTTATCTCCCTACCAAGCTGAGTTCGGCTGGCAGTTATACGGTGATTACAGCCAGTACTATAGGCAACCAGGTCGTGGGCACATTCCTCTCGACCCGGAGCTTTACAGATATGAATACCCATTGGAGCAAAGCTATTGTATCCCAGCTTGCCGCCAAAAATATAATCGACAGCAGCTATGGCAGCACCTTCAAGCCTGAGCAGAAGATTACCCGTGCAGAATTTGCGGTCATGCTGAGCCGTGGGCTGGGACTGTTAGGGAGCCGCGAGACGGCCCAGCGGTTCAGAGATGTGCAGCCTTCCACACAAACCGGTGATTATATTGGTGCGGCCGCCAAAGCGGGGATTATTACCGGAAATACGGATGCAACATTCCGCCCCAATGATAATATCACCCGCGAGCAGCTGGCGATTATGATTATCCGGGCTATGGAGTACACCGGACGTCCAATAACCCTAAATGGAACCTCTGCTACCGCATTGGTAGCATTTAAGGACCGCTCCAAGATTCAGAACCAGGCTGCCGAATTTGTGGCGAAGGCTGTGCAGCAAGGAATTATCTTGGGTATGACAACCACTGAATTCCAGCCCCAGGGGAATGCCACACGTGCCCAAGCTGCAGTTATGCTGCAGCGGATGCTTACCATGGCCGGATATTTATAAGAAAATCATGTTGTACTGAGGCTCCGTGGATACGGGGCCTCTTTGCATGCCGGGAACCCTTTCACCCAGCTGCCAAATTGGACCGAGTCTAGTAATATTCGCAACTTTTCCTCTCAAAATCAGTCTATTAAAGGTATAGCAGGAAACTAGGAACGTGTTTCCAGCCTCTGAAAGACGCATAAATTTGAAAATAGAGATGGGAGAGTTACGTTGAAATGAATGAAGTTTTCATGGGGAAGAAAAAAGAAGAGCAGTTACGGGGAATGAATAAGCTGCCGGCTAAAAAATGGATTGCTGCCTCATTAGCCGGCGTGTTGTGGATCATGCCTGTCCTGGGCAGTGAGGGGCTGCCGCAATGGGCTTCGGGACCGACCTCGGTTGCCCAAGCAGCCTCCTCCCTGAACGTAACCAAGCTGGGTGAAGAGGTTATTACCTCAGGGGCTATTATGATGAAGTATAAATTCACAACGGTCCGTTCCGGAAAAAAGGCGACCGGTCTGGCAGATGTGATCCGCGTAGATCTAAATAATCCTTACGTATCCCTAGATGTAATGACCGGCAAAGGCGGCAAATTAACTACACGGCAAAGCACCGGAGGCATGGCTGCGGAGACCGGAGCGGTAGCCGCGGTAAACGGCGACTATTTCAATACAGGCGGTGAAGGTGCCCCTATCGGGGGACAGGTATCCGGCGGGGTTGTAGTATCTACACCTTCGCAGCTCAACGGAATGTATGCTTTTGCTGTGACCAAGGACCGCAAGCCCGTAATCGACCAGTATTCGTTCGAGGGGCTGCTTACTGCTGAGGACGGAGCGCAGTTTCCGCTGGCAGGCATCAATAAGGGGGCATACAGCCCCGAGGACGGGAGTTCAACGTATAGTCATGCTAATACCGCTTACATCTATACAGATGCCTGGACTGCGCTGGAGCGTCCTAAGAACAGCTCCACTACTCCGACAGAGGTGCTTGTAGAGAATGATATCATTACCCAGATTTCAGCAGATAAGGCCTTGTCCATGGCTGTTCCCAAAGGAGCCTACATCTTGCGGACACACGGGCTTGGGGCGCAGTTTGTGAAAAATCACCTCGCTGTAGGGCAAAAGCTCAGCAGTGTCTACACCCTGAAGTCCAAATCCACGCAGCAGGAGCTTGATCCGGCCAGCCTGCAGATGATGATCGGAGGGCATACCATTCTGGTGAACGATGGAAAGGCGACGTCTTTTTCCCGTTCGACTTCCAGTATCGGCGGCTTTCGTGCCCGTACAGCACTGGGTTATTCGCAGAGTGGACAGTATGTGTACGTGGTCGCAGTGGAGGATAATGCCAACAGCGCCGGCATGTCGCTGACAGAGCTGCAAAACTTCATGGCGAACATCGGTGTCTGGAAAGGAATGAATCTGGATGGAGGCGGCTCTACAACGATGGTAGACCGCCCGCTTGCTGAAACCTCTGCCACACTTACCTTCAATACTGAATACGGCACAGAACAGCGCAGTATCGTCAATGGCCTGGGTGTCTATACCTCGGCTCCCAAGGGGGAAGTGAAAGGGATCAAGATTAGCGGCAGCACAGTACTGCTGATCGGGCAAAAGGCAACGTACTCTTTAAAAGGTTATGATACTTACTACAATCCAATTGATGTAGCAGCAGGCAACCCTTCCTGGACTGCAAGCAACGGCAGTGTAACTGTAAATGGCGGGGAAGCCACTGCAGTCAAAGCCGGTACAGCGACAATAAAGGCTGCCAGCGGCGCAGCCAGCGCCTCGACCGAGGTAACGGTACTGGGTGGTGAGAATTTATCCAGCCTGACGGTGGGGACAGCTACAGCGCCGCTCACCCCCGGAGCATCAGTATCAGTGCCGGTGACAGCCTTAGCAGAAAATGGAGCCTCGCTTACCGTTCCGCCTGCATCCTTGAAATGGGAGCTTGTTGGCTTTAAAGGCAGTGTTCAGGACGGCAAATTGACGGTTGATTCGGTAGACCCTGGAGTGACGACAGGTTATGCTATCGCCCGTTATGACGGATTCAGCACTGCAGTTGTACTATCAGCAGCAGCGTCCACCCCATGGGAGAATTTCGAAAACGTAAGCTATCCTATTGCATTTACATCCAATGTTAACGGTGTGACCGGAACAGCTGGAGTGGTGGCTGGCAGCGCAGAGAAGGCTGGCTCCAAAGTGCTGTCACTCAGCTATGATATGACAGCCGGCAGCGGTAAGATGTACGCTTATGCCCAGCTTAATGGAACCAGCGGCAAAAACATTCCTGCTGCGGCAACCTCCATGTCGCTTGATGTGATGGGGGATATGAGTCTTAACTGGCTTCGGGCTGAGGTGGTAGACGGAAGCGGAAAAATATCCTATATCGATCTGGCCAAAGTAATCGATTGGAACGGCTGGAAGAGCCTAAATATTGATCTGTCAGGCTCCGGCATCAAATTCCCGGCAGCGCTGAAGCGCCTGTATGTGGTCAATGTGGAAGAAGGCCAGGATGAGCGGGCCAAGACAGGTACGGTTGCTTTTGACAATATATCGTTCGTAATGCCTTCGCTCTCCAGTGAAGCCGGACTTCCGAAGGGAACCGCTGCAATGAGCATCGGCTCCAAGTCCATAACGGTCAACGGTGCAAAGAAGGCGATCGATGTGGCTCCGATTGTCAAAGATGCAAGCACCTATGTGCCGATTAAAGTGGTGTTGGATGCCTTTGGCGGCAGTGCGGCATGGGATAAAAACACCAAGAAAATTATGGTGCTCCGTGGCGCCAAGGCGCTTGACCTGACGGTTAACAAAAAGGAATTTGTACTGAATGGTAAACGACAAACTGCTGAAGTAGCGCCTTTAATCCTACAGGGCAGGACTTTAGTACCGCTAAGATTAGTCTCGGAACAGCTGGGATTAACCGTAAAATGGGAACAGAAAACGAAGACCGTAACTATCGAATCGTGATATGGTAATATTGAAGGAAAGCCTTTAATACGATCCGATAGAAATGGGGCAAGCATCCGTGGAATTTCAAGCCGATGCGATAGATCGCGTTATTAAGAATACCATCGACGTGATGGAGAGCAGCAAGTATCAGATATTTGAAATATTGCAGGTTGCACGGGATGAGCTTGTTGCACTCACCAAAGAACTGCAGCGGGTTATGGAAGAAACGGATGAAACATTGCAAAAGGTAGACAAGCTGGAGCTTCAGTACCACCGCTCCCGGATCCGGCTGACAGAGGTCAGCCGGGATTTTGTCCGCTACTCCGAGAAGGATATCCGGGTCGCTTATGAGAAAGCAACAGAACTTCAGCTTGAGCTCATGATGACCAGGGAGCGGGAGGTCTATCTTCGGAGCAGGCGCGATGAACTGCAGATGCGTGTCCGCAGTGTCGAAAATTCGGTAGAGCGTGCTGAATCCATCGGTTCGCAAATGAGCGTTGTTTTGGAATATCTGTCCGGAGAACTAGGACAAGTGACTAGAATTGTCGAATCTGCGAAAAACAGACAGATGATCGGACTAAAAATAATCCTGGCTCAGGAAGAGGAACGGAAGAGAATTGCCCGGGAAATTCATGACGGTCCTGCTCAAATGCTGGCGAATCTAGTCCTAAGGACGGAAATTGTAGAAAGAATGCTGGTAAAGCAGGAATTTGGGTTGGTACAGGACGAAGTACTAGACTTGAAAGGGCAGGTAAGGTACAGCCTGGAGGAAATGCGGAAGGTGATCTTTAATCTGCGCCCGATGGCGCTCGACGATTTAGGACTAATTCCGACACTTCGAAAATACGTGCATGATTACGAGGAAAAGACGAAAATCCGAACCTCTTTTGAAACAAGGGGCAAGGAGCACAGGCTGTCATCTGCCATGGAGGCAGCGGTATACCGTCTGGTGCAGGAGGCGTTGTCGAATGCGGCCAAGCATGCTTTTCCAAGTTACGTATTGGTGGAAATCACCTATCAGGCCCAGCTGATCAAGATTGTTGTGAAGGATAACGGATTAGGCTTCAATGTGAAAAAAACCAGTGAACAGGCAAACCGCGAAAGCTTTGGGCTGGTCGGCATGCGGGAACGCGTGGAACTGCTCGAAGGAAGAATGGAGATCCTGTCAGCCGAGAATCAAGGCACAACAATCGTAATTCACATTCCGACGAATGTGGAAAAAGGAAAGGAGTAATGTGATGGAAAACCAGAGTATTGGCAAGTCGCCCATCAAAGTTCTTTTGGCCGACGATCATCAGTTGTTTCGTGAGGGGCTTAAGCGGATTTTAAATATGGAGGAAGATATTGAGGTTATTGGGGAATGCGGTGACGGTATCCAGGTGCTTGAATTCTGTAATGAAAACAAACCGGATATCGTACTGATGGATATCAACATGCCGATTGAAAATGGTGTGGAAGCCACGCAAAAGCTGCGGGAAATGTTCCCTGATGTCAAAGTGATCATTTTATCGATTCATGATGATGAGAGCTATGTGTTTGAAACACTGCGCAAGGGGGCCAATGGATATCTGCTGAAGGATATGGAGGCGGAATCGCTGATCAATGCTATCCGTTCTGTCTGTGAAGGACATGCCTTCATTCATCCGAAGGTCACCGGGAAGCTGATTAACCAGCTGCGCCGCATGACGTACCTCAATGAGACAGGAGCTATTGCAGAAACTGCGGTTAAAGAGGCTGGCGTCAAATTTGTCGCTGGCGACAACAATCCCCTGACCCGGCGTGAAGCGGAAGTACTGCGGCTGATGGCGGAGGGCAAGAGCAATAAGATGATTGGGGAATACCTCTTTATCAGCGAAAAAACCGTCAAAAACCATGTTAGCAGCATCCTGCAAAAAATGGAGGTTGACGATCGTACGCAGGCTGTCATTAATTCGATTAAATATGGGTGGGTAACCCTCTAATCCGCCGCTGGTTTTTGAATATTACATATAATGATTGCAGCTGCCCTGCTGCAGTCAGAGTATTGTTGTTGTATCTGTAAGGATGAAAGGCAGCCCCCTGTATACGTACAGGCTGAATGGATGAAACCGTATATTGTGAGGCAGGAAGGCAGGCGCGGGTCTGCTCTGGGCAGTCACCGACCTTTTATCATCGGCATATAGTGTCGGTATAAGAGGAGGTGTATCTCCATGGTAGCCCAGTTAATATGGATTGCGGCCATCTATGCTATTGCGGTATTGCTGGTTCATATTCTGCACAAAGGGGAGCGGGGCCAGTCTGGCAAACGGCTTCATTACATTCTGATCACCCGTAATCATGAATATGTGGTGGAGTGGTATATCCGGGCGCTGACCTTCCATGCTTTGCTGAGCGGAAAGAGGCTTCGGGTAACCTTAATGGATGACGGGTCGAGTGATGCGACGATGGATGTAGCCTTACGGCTTGCCCTGGGCGGTTCTGCACTGGAATTTGCCCCGGCTGCTTCTATCGGCTTTTTGGAATCAGACCGCAAGCTTCAGCCAGGCATTATAGTGGATTTAAGAGAGCCGGGGCAAGCTGTTCCGCTGCCTTTTCTGCAGATGCCGTGGAGCAAGGGATGCAGATCAAAGCGAGGCGAATAATCATATCATATGCAAGTAATGCAGGAAACGGGTGAAGCACACTCTCCAAATTTGGGGGAGTGTGCTTTTTTGTTATTTTGGGAAAATGTACATTTCAAAAAATGTAAAAAGCTAAGAAATCCGGCACAAATAAGCCTGGGTTCTCCTGGCTGCCGTTAATCATCAAAAATCTTGCATGGTATACAACAATGTATGTCTTAAGCAGTCCAAATTGGCGAACATCCTGTATGTTCTACAACAATCTGTGTCCTGAGTACGCCAAATTAATAAAAATCTTGTGAATTGTACAACAATATGTTACTTGAGCACACCGAATTGACACAGATTTTGCATATTGCACAACATATGCGGGCGTGTAGGCATAATCCCTTACCTATCCATTAGTGCGATTGTATTCTTAGTTATGGTTCAGCCGGAAGAACAAGAGAAAAGCTGTGGAACGGCCACTTCAGGAAGATGATGCAACTTAAGTTTGGTATTCGGTGCTGGTTTGCCCAAGCTGATTCAAAGAAATTAGGATAGCAAAATTTTAGGAGGTGGAACGATTGCAGGCAGCAGTATACGCAGTAGAGCTTAGTGGGGAATGGGAGATTCGGGTTTCACTCGACATGGATGTAGACAGATTATGGTGGAGCGGGACAGGAGAAAAACGGGAGGGCTGGAATACCAGGACTGCGGACAAGCTGGTGATTCTCTCTTCCGCGCTTCCCCTGGGTTGGGCTGTGAAGCTGAGAGAGAGCTGGAGTTCAACCCGAGCCGGGCGGCAATGGCAGGTAGAAGACTGGAGGAAATATATGACAGAGGTTCTTAAGGGAGAGATCGCCGGAGAACGGGATGCAGGTGGAAGCTGGTGCGAGGAGAGATTATATCAAGAGGTTTCTGTCTGTACGTTGGTTAATGCAGCGGAGGTTACCGCTGTACAACATAGGAAGGCGTATATGGAGGCAGAAAAGTACAGACTGGCGATAGACGCTGTAGCAGGCGGAAGAAACCTGGATCTTGGAGCTGCAGCAGAACTAATGGTGAAAGTGCTGGAGGGACGCTCGCTGCTGGAGCCTGAAGTGGAAGCACTCCTTGCGGAACGGCTTCCCGGACTGGCGGGACAGTGGCGTGCAGCAGCTCAGCTTGCCCAACTGCAGGGGCGGCTGAGATTGGAGGCCGCTGTGGGTAAAACGCCTGCGCTTCGCAGCGCAGGCGGTGGCCGGCTTCCTGCCCTCGCTGGCCGCTTCTTGCACGCTGCGGCGCTCCGCCTGCCGCAGCTGCGCCTGCCCCGGCGCGGCGCGGCCACCGCCCGCCGCGCGGAGCAGCGCTGCCTGCGCTGCGGCAGCGCTGCCACGGGCCGCACGGCCTGCGCCGCGTGCGGCCTTGCGGGCTGCGCCTATTGCGAGGCCTGCCTCGCACTCGGGCGCAGCCGGGCTTGCGCGCTGCTGCTGCGCAGCGCGTCCTCTCCGGCCGTGCAGTGCACGGCCGGGGGTTCCCCCACCGTGGCGGCACGCCGGTGGGGGCTAAGCGCAGCGCAGGCGGGAGCCGCCGGCGCTGCGCTGGGGTTCCTGGCGGAGCCGCGGCAGCGCTCCGCCGCATCCAGCCCAGAGCGGTTCCTGCTCTGGGCCGTTACGGGAGCGGGGAAAACGGAGATCACGTTCCCGCTCCTGGAGGCGGTGCTCGCCGCCGGAGGCCGCGCACTCGTCGCAACGCCGCGGCGCGACGTCGTGCTGGAGCTGGCGCCGCGGCTCGCACGGGCATTCCCGGCGGAGACACTCGCCGTGCTGTATGGCGGCAGCGCAGACCGCTGGATCCCTGGCCAGCTGACCCTGGCCACCACTCATCAGCTGCTGCGCTTCCACCAGAGCTTTGACCTCGTCATCATCGACGAGCTTGACGCCTATCCTTATCATAATGATCCCATGCTGGCATTTGCGGCGGAGCATGCCTGCAAACCGGGCGGATCATTCATCTATCTGTCGGCTACACCGCCGGAAGAGCTGCAGCGTTTGGCCCGTTCCGGCAAGCTGCCGCATGCCAGGGTGCCTGTCCGCTTCCACGGGCATCCATTGCCGGTGCCGCAGCATTTGGAAGTGCCTCCGCTCCAGATATCCTTGCAGCGTGGGGCTTTGCCCGCAAAGCTGCTGCAGGCACTTCGCAAATCCTTCGCCCGTGAGGCCCAAATCTTTCTCTTTGTGTCGCGGATAGCCCACATTGAAAGATTGTTGGCCCTTCTCCGCCAGAGCTTTTCCGGAGCCGCCATGGAGGGCACCTCATCACAGGACCCGGCAAGAACGGAGAAGGTTGCGGCTTTCCGCAGCCGTTCAATCTCGCTTCTCGTCACCACCACCATACTTGAAAGGGGAGTTACCGTTCCCCGCAGCGATGTGTTGATTCTGGATGCGGACAGCAGCCTCTTTGACGAAGCTTCACTGGTGCAGATGGCCGGAAGAGCCGGGCGCTCCAAAGAAGATCCTGCAGGAACCGTTGTTTTTCTTTCTCCGCAATGGACAAAATCACAACGGGGCGCGGTCGCGCAAATCCGGACTATGAATACGATTGCCCGGAGACAGGGGTACTTAGATAAGGAAGAAAGAAGATGAACTTAATGAGTAGATGGTTGAAGATAACCCAGTCTTTGCTGGCTCCGTCCGCTTCGGACTGCCTCATCTGCGGTAAAAAAAGTGGGATTTCCTCAGAGCTTCCGGGAGTCTGCAAGAGCTGTCAAACTTCAATCCCCTGGATCCGCCATCCGCGTTGCCCCAAGTGCGGCCGCCATGTAGGTTGTCCCGATTGCAGCCGCAGCAGCGACCCGGTTCCCATTGTCTGCAACCGCAGTGCAGTGGCCTACACCAGTGGTATGCGTGAAATCCTGGGGCAGTATAAATATCGCGGCAATGAGCGGCTGGGCCCCTTGCTTGGTCTGATGCTGGATCAGGCCTATACGATCCTCCAAGCAGAACGGGGGCAGATGCCGCGCGATGGAGGTTCTAAGCAACGACATCCATTAATTCCTGCGTTCAAAAGCAAACGCACCCGCTTATGGCAAGCCGATCTGCTGGTTCCGGTTCCCGTCAGTGATTCCCGGCTTGCTGAACGCGGATTCAATCAGGCGGAGCGGCTTGCGGACGTCTTGTCCCGGCGCAGAGGGGTTCCGCAGCTGCCGCTGCTGGTCCGCACCCATCATACCGGCAAACAGAGCTTCAAAAGCCGGGCCGAACGGCTGGCGGATATGAAGCATGCTTTTGCAGTCAATCCGGACCCGGCAGTTGACTCACAGTTTGCCCATTGGCTTGAAGTATCCGGACAAGGGAGAGGGGCTCTGCCTTTGCAGATCATTATTGTCGATGATATCTACACGACAGGAAGTACGATCCGTGCCTGTGCGGAAACCATTGCAGGATTGGCCGGCAGCTTTGGCTGTTCTGCGGAAATCTACAGCTTGACCTGGGCCCGATCTTAAATCAAGAGTATTCTCCATAGGTATTTAGTATATTTTTGTAAAACTGATATAAACATAACGTATATATAACCGATACTAATCATAGACGAAGCCTCAGCAATCATGTAATCTAGGAGCATAAGATATTTATACGCAGCACAAAATGTATGGAAGGGAGCCGCTGCTGAAAATGAATCTGGATAATTGCCCGCGGTGCGGCCGGTTATACGTCAAAAACATCATGGAGCTGTGCCAGCCTTGTGTTAAGGATTTGGAGCATCAATATGAAATCTGTGTAAATTATTTGCGTGAAAACAGAGGCACCAACATTCAGGAACTGTCCGATGCAACGGAGATTCCGATTAAGGAAATCACCCGTTTTATTCGTGAAGGCCGGATTTCTATAGCGAATGCGCCGAATATGATGTATCCGTGTGAAGTCTGCGGAACCTTGATCCGGGAAGGCCATATGTGTGACAGCTGCCGCAGCCGGTTGCGTAAAGATCTTTCGAATGCAGCCAAAGAAATTGCTCCAACCGATACCCCTAAAAAGCTAGGGGAAGGCGCATATCGGGCCGTAGACAAGCTCCGCGAATAATTAAATCTGTAAAAAAACGCTTGCAGCTATAAAAAATGTTTCAAAGATGGCCGATAAACTTAGTAAAGATTATCGGCTTTTTTATACCAGAAGGAAGGTGGAAGTTATGAAAATTAACGAGACCGGACGTATTAATGCGATTAACCCGTATCAACGCAACGCGGAAACGCAAAGACAGGAACAACTGAAGAAAAGCACACGCAAGGATGAGGTTTCGATCTCTGATGAAGCGATAAAGCTGCTGCAGGCACAGAAGAGCGGGGAAGTTGACGCTGAACGCGCCAGCAGAATAGAAAGCTTGAAACAGCAAGTTTCCGCAGGTACCTACCAAGTTGACGCAGCCAAACTCGCAGCCTCACTCGCCCCCTACTTTAAGCAATCCTCCGAGAATTAGGTGAATCCATCCATGACATTGACAACCTTGCTGGAAGTACTCGAGCGGCTGGACGAAGCGCATTTGCAAATGCTGGATCTAGCCGCTGTTAAGAAAGACGCTATTAAGACAAATCAAGTAGATTATCTTATTCAACTTCTTAATAAAGAGTCTAAACACATGAAGCTGATCGAGCAGTTGGAGGAAGAACGTATGCAAGCGGCATATGCCTTTTTGCAGGGAGTGGGGATACGTTCCAACCTGAATTTGAACCTGACTGAGTTGTCCAGGCTTGTATTTGACCCTGAAGAGAAACAGCAGTTATTCCATATGCAGCGTAAGCTATCCGGCACATTGCAGCGGCTGAAGGAAGCTAATACGCTGAATCAACAGCTTCTTGAACAGGCGCTCTCCTATATAGACTTTTCTATTGAAAGCATGTCTTATTATTCTGAGACAGAAGCTACTTATCATCACCCGGCGGGAAAAACAGCTGGAGTGCAACGCTCCGGACTTTTTGATTCTCGGGCCTAATTTTGGAGGAGTAAAAAATGACCTCAACATTCCATAGTATAGAAACCGCCAAGCGAAGCCTGAACACCCAGACGGCTGCACTAAACACGGCAGGACATAACATTGCTAATGTCAATACAGAAGGATATTCAAGACAAGTCGTGAAGATGCAAGCCTCTCTTCCTATGGAAGCCTATGGTTTCTTGCGCTCTACAGCAGCCGGACAAATGGGCACTGGGGTCGATTTCACGTCGATTGAACGGGTGAGACAGAGTTTTCTGGATGACCAATACCGCAATGAAAGCTCAAATTCAGGCAGCTGGGATGTCAGATTCGACACCTTGAAGAAGCTTGAATCTATTGTGAATGAACCCTCAGATACCGGTATCCGCAAGGTTCTGGATAATTTCTGGAATGCCTGGTCTGACTTGAGTCAGGATCCCGAGAATATTACCAACCGCAAAATCGTCAAAGAAACAACAAAGGCGCTTACAGATGCTATGAATCAAGTCAGCACGCAATTGGATGCTTTGACCACTGACCTGACCAGCAATATTTCTCTAAAAACTACAGAGATCAACTCGCTATTACAGACAGTAGCAGATCTTAATAACAACATTACTAAGCTGGAAGGCCTGGGGGATAATCCTAACGATCTCCGGGACCAACGGGACTTGGCCATCGACAAGCTCTCCAAGCTGGCCAATGTTCAGGTTACCCAGCTCAGTGACGGCTACCAAGTGACTTTGAGCGGTCAATTGGTTGTGACTGGTGATCAGGTAACCGCAGTAACGGCGGATGGACTAAAGGCCGCATACGACGGAGGGACACTTACCGGCGGAGAAGTCTATGGTATGTTTATGTCCCGAGATAAATACGTAACCGATTATAAGAATCAGATGAACCAACTTGCCAATACACTTGCTAATGGCGACATCGAAATTACTTTGCCTGCCGGAACAGTTTTACCGGAAGGAACTGTCCTAAATACCGGAGCCAATGGCACACCTGTTACATATTCGAATGCGAATAATAACCGGACCATAACAGCGGACACCAAAGTAACCGTCAAAGGAATTAATGGATTGCTGCAATTGGGTTACACTGTTAGCGGCGCAACACCGGAGAAAGGACTAGCACTCTTCACTACCAAGGATAGCGGAGCAATTACAGCGGGCAATATTACGCTCAATCCGTTAATTGCAGCTGACCCTAACAAAATCTCCACTTCCATGCGTGTCACCGGAGTTGGCACCACCAACGAGAAGGTTGTTATCGGAAATAACGATATGGCCCTGATTATGGCAGGGCTTAAGACAGCCAAATTTGATTTTGGATCTGCCTTGTCCGCACCAGGCACCATGGATGATTATTTCGCCTCTATAGTAGGACAACTAGGTGTTCAGACGCAGGAAGCCGAACGCCAGGCGAAAAATGCCGAACAGCTGACAGAGCAAGTGGAATTGAACAGAGCTTCAGTTAGTGGTGTATCACTGGATGAGGAAATGACTGATCTGATTAAATTTCAGCATGCTTACAGCGCAGCTTCCAGATTTATGACCACATTTGACGAGCTTCTAAATAAACTAATTAACGGAACAGGACGCGTAGGTCTCTAATCTATGGAGGGAGGTATATGAATGTCTATTCGGGTGACCCAAGGGATGATGAGCATGCAGACGCTCAGTAATCTGAACAGAAATAACAGTGTTAGAAGTGACTTGGCCGATCAGGCCTCCACCGGACGTAAAATCAATAAGCCCTCTGATAACCCGGTGGGTGTGACCTATTCACTGCGTTATAGAGCAGAACTAGCTTCCAATGAGCAGTTTCAGACAAATGCTGATGCTGCTGTTAGCTGGCTAGATTTCACCGACAGCACAATGCAGCAGGCCACAGATGTAATGAAACGTCTAAAGGAACTGACTGTTCAGGCTTCAAGTTCAACCGTCCCGAAGTCCGGGTTGGATGCAATCAAACTGGAAGTGGAACAACTCAAAGACCAGTTGGGTAATATTGGAAATGCCCAAATTAGAGGGAAATATATTTTTAATGGGCAAAATTTTGACAAACCTCCATATGAGTTATCAGGCACGGTTACCAACTTCGCTCAGATTGATACAGATTCCGGAGCAGTGAAATACGCGATTGGAGATCAGTCGACATTTCAGGTGAACACAACGGGCAGTGAATTTTTTGGTGCATCCACAGACAGTGATAATATCTATAAAGTAATGGATGATCTGATTTCGGCATTAGGTAGTGAAAACTACACAGGTATTGCAGCGCAAGCTGGCAAAATTGAATCCAGGTCTACTAAAATGCAAGCAGCGCTATCTGAAGTAGGCGCCCGCACTAACCGTGTTGAACTGGTGCAGGGCCGTTTGAATGAACGGGATTTGAATCTGACGACGCTGCAGGCTAAGATTGAAGATGCGGATATTGCTGAAGTAATGATTAAATCTACCACAGCACAGACTATTTATGAAGCTGCTCTAAAGTCCTCTGCTTCGATATTGCAGCCCTCGTTGATGGATTTTATGAGATAAGCCTTGATTCTTTGAAATCGAAATGAGAAGCTATGGACACGAAGTCCATAGCTTCTTTTGCTAGTATTCCTAGGAGGATGAGACAAATGACCCAAGATCGTGTACCTCAAGAGATCACTTTAGAAACCAATGCACCGGCATATTTCTTTTCTAAAGGCTTGCCCGGATTCGAACAGTTAAAAGAATTTTCACTGAAGGAACACAATGATATATTTAGTTTGCTGAGTGCAGCAGACCAGCCGGAGGTAACCTTCATTACAGTTAATCCATTTGATTTTGTTCCGGATTATGAATTTATTCTGCCGGAGGATACCATTCACGAGCTAGGAGTGAAGGATGAGAAACAAGTTTCTGTACGCTGTATAGTCACCTGGCACAGTGATCGTTCGAAGGTATCGGTCAATCTGCTGGCTCCACTCATTTTTAACACAGTAGACCGTAAAGGCAAACAAATTGTGCTTCAGAACACTACGTACACAACCAAACATCCCTTATGGACAGATTCCCCAAAGACTGATGAAGGCGGTGATTCCTGATGCTGGTTCTAAGCCGGAAAAAGGGTGAATCCATTGTGATTCAGAATGATATTGTGGTTACCGTCCTTGCTGTTGAGGGAGATGTCGTAAAGATTGGAATCTCAGCACCAAAGGATATTGATATTTATCGGAAAGAGATCTTTGATGCCATTCAGCAAAACAATCAGAGTGCTGTTTTGGATCTTGAGGCTATTCAAAAGGCGATGCTGGGGATGAACGGTGAAAAAAAGTGAGACTTAGGACTCAATAAATTATGCATAGGTTTCAAGAAAAAAAGTTTTGAATTCAAGAAAAAATATGAAGTCTACTATTAACAATATCAAGTAGAAGGTCGATATATACTTTAGAGCGGTAATTCTTCAGGGCGGCCGACCTGTGAAGACGCTAACCACATGGATGTGGGAACAATATAATTTCAGGGAGGAAATATCAAATGATTATCAATCATAATATTCCGGCATTAAACACACACCGTAACATGGGTCTGAACACAACTGCTACAAGCAAAAACATGGAGAAATTGTCTTCCGGTCTGCGCATCAACCGTGCAGCTGACGATGCAGCTGGTTTGTCCATCTCCGAATCGATGCGCGGTCAAATCCGTGGTCTCGAGCAAGCACAACGTAATGCTCAAGACGGTATCTCGTTCGTACAAACAGCTGAAGGTGCAATGAACGAAGTATCCTCGATGCTGACTCGTATGAAGGAACTGAATGTTCAAAAAGCAAGCGGAACTTACAGCACGAACGATAAAGCTAACATTGATAAAGAGTTGGATCAATTGGGTGATCAAATCGACGAAATCATGACGAAAACTACCTTTAACGGTATCAGCATCACAGCGGGTGCAAATATTACTGTCAATGATAAAGCTACAAGTACTATTGCGATTGGTAGTATCACAACAACCGACTTCAGAAATTTGAGTTCGGCTACATCTCTTGCTAATGTAGAAGTAGCAATCAAGAGTGTTTCCTCTGAACGTGCTAAACTGGGGGCTGTGCAAAACCGTCTAGAATACACGTCCAACAATATTGGTACTACTGTAGAGAACTTGTCTGCTGCAGAATCCCGTATTCGTGATACAGATATGGCTAAGGAAATGGTTGCTCTGTCCAAGAACAACATCTTGCTGCAAGCTTCGCAATCTATGTTGGCACAAGCAAACTCCGCTCCACAAGGTATCCTGTCTGTACTTCGTTAATCTTCATAGTTTTTTGGGAAGAGGCCTTGAATTTCAAGGCCTCTTTTCTTTTTTTCTTATACTCTCCGACTACATATTCACTTCTTATAATCCGATATATAAAGTAACGAACTTGAATTACTAGATGGATGCTCAATACATGTGGGGAGGTATATTCTTTGAGCAACAAAATCGTACCCAGTAATACTCCTGCTGCAGTACAGGGAGTTGTGTTTCCAACGAAGGGCGGCAGTGAAAATGATACCTCATTAAAAAGCAGTGAACTGGCTATAGAGACAGCAAGTTTGCCTGTTGAAAGAGATCAACTGATTCAACAGTTAGAGAAGGCAATTCGGGCAGTGCAAGGACCGGAGAAAACATTTAAAATATCTATTCATGAACAGACACATTCCATAATGGTTAAGGTGTTTGATAAGCAAACAGGTGATTTAATACGGGAAATTCCACCAGAAAAGTTACTAGATGTAGCTGCAAATATGATGGAGTTAAGCGGACTAATTGTGGACGAAAAGGCATAAAATCAGGAGGTTAATATGAGAATTGGCGGATTGGCATCAGGTATGGATATTGATTCAATGGTAAAAAAATTAATGACGGCAGCCAGAGTTCCTTTGGATAAGCTGAATCAGCAAAAACAGCAGTTGGAGTGGAAAAGAGAAGGTTACCGTACAATAAGTACGACCTTGGTTGGTTTTAACGACAAACTCACTACCTTTGGTAGAACCGATTCTATTAACTCTAAAAAAGCTACTGTTACAGGAGCTTCCAACGTAACTGCTACAGCTACCGGGGCGGCAACCAACTCAGTTTTGAATATTAAGGTTTCCAATCTGGCAACGGCTTCTTCCGTCGTATCCACTAACGGGGTAGCTAATGCAACGAAAATATCCGAGGTTTACTCTAATGGAGCGGGTAGTATTACCATTGGTACAGCAACAATTAATTTTTCGGCTGATGAAACCATTGATTCACTTGTCAAGAAAATCAATAACGATAAAAATACGGGTGTTACTGCGGTGTATGACACTGCTTCTGGTAAAATGTCTTTTACCAATAGGGAGACAGGGGAAAAGAATATAACATTATCAGGTGATTTGCTAACTAGTCTTGGAATGACTACGGTCAACAAAGGGATGGACGCTGTTGTTGAGATTAATGGGTTAACCACAAAGCAGTCATCCAATAACTTCACGATCAATGGTGTGGACATCTCCTTGAAGGGCGCTACACCTGCTGGAGAAACATCTCAGATCCAAGTATCCCAGGACGTAGATAAGATGGTCGAAACGATTAAATCCTTTGTGGAATCTTATAACGCGACAATAGCCACTCTTAACCAAAAAACCTCTGAGGAACGTTTCAGGAAATTTTTGCCTTTAAGCACAGAGCAAAAGGCAGATATGAAAGAGGATGAGATCAAACTATGGGAGACCAAAGCAAAAAGTGGTATGCTCAGAAATGACTCCATTATTGACAAATCACTCAGTGACATGAGATCGGCTATGATAACGGATGTTGTGCTTCCAGATGGATCCAAAATTAATATGACACAAATAGGTATTACAACAGGGAAATACAGTGAAAATGGAAAACTGGTTCTGGACGAAAAAAAGTTACGTGCTGCTCTGGATGCTGATCCTGAGAAAGTCTCTGCTCTATTTGGACAAACCGACTATTCAACTAAAACAGATTTTACTTCTAAAGATGGTCTGTTTAACCGTCTGAAAAAAATCGATAATGTTGCTCTATCGTCTATGTATGAAAAAGCAGGGACTTCGCAGGTGAGTAGTGATTTAACCACTGCTTTTATGGTATCCAGTCAAATGGGCGATCAATTAAGGGATTTTGAAAGGAAAATTGAAGATTTAAATAAAAGGCTTACTATGAAGGAAACTCAGTATTATAAACAGTTTACTGCTATGGAAACCGCTATGAACAAGTATAACAGCACTTCTTCAAGTTTGACGAGTATGTTATCTTAATCCAACAAGGAGGAGTTTCTTTGATTACTTCACCCTATCAAAAATATCAACAGACTCAATTACAGACAGCATCTCCGGCGCAACTTCTGTTGATGCTTTATGATGGTGCCATTCGATTTATTCGCATGGGAACCTCCGGTATTGACGAGAAAAATTACGAAAAAGCTAATACGAATTTATGTAAAGCCCAGGCAGTAATTAATGAGCTAATAGCAGCGCTAAACCATGATTATCCCGTTTCCAAAAGTTTGTATCAAGTCTATGAATATATGATTTTTCAATTAATTCAGTCAAATCTCAAGAAAGATAAGAAACCCGCCACTGAGGTGCTTGAGTATATGATGGAATTACGTGAAGCATGGTATGAAGCCAGTAAATTAGTGAATTCAACTGCGGAACAAGCCCAATGAGTACGCTGGGGAAGTATATCAATGAGTTGGAATTGCTGACTGCAGAGATCGTTCGCTCAATTGATCAAATAGGGTATGAACAACTTGCTGCCTTCTCTGAACAAAGAGAGCAGCTTGTTTTTTCAATTGAATCTCAAAAAGGGTTGCTTACAACTGAATATAAGCTCCGGTTGCGGAAATTAAGTGAATTTGATAAGATAATTCTTTCCAAGATGGAGTACTATAGACAGAATGCCAGCGACTGGTTGGAAAAACAAGGGGCCATTAAAGTTCAAAAAAATGCATATACCTCACAGTACGCAGCAAATAGTTTGTTTTTTGACCAAAAGAATTAACTTAAAGGGCTGATTATTTTTATGACGCAACTTAGTGTTTGTATGATCGTGAAGGATGAAGAAGCTCTTTTGTCACGCTGCTTGGAAAGTGTGAAAGGAATTGCTGACGAGATTATTATCGTTGATACCGGATCAACTGATAGAACCAAACAGATTGCGGAAAACTTCGGTGCAAAGATCTATGATTACGTATGGTCCAATGATTTTGCTGCTGCCCGAAATGAATCGCTTCGTCATGCTGCTGGAAAGTGGATTTTAGTACTTGATGCGGATGAATATTTGGGTTCAAATGATCATTCGAAATGGATCGAATTTCTCCAAAAGGAGAAGCCGCAGGCCCAACTTGCCTATACACTGCCAGTCATTAATTTTACCGGGGAAAAAGATTATCAGGAGGAAATGACGACAGCCCCAGTAACACGTCTGTTTCCAAACTTTAAAGGAATACACTTTGAACGTCCTATTCACGAACAATTAACAAGGGGCGGTAAAGAGAAGTTATTGCATAAAAAAATTTCTCTTGAGATTTATCATACAGGGTATCAGATTCAACGCGTAACAGAAAAGAGCAAGCATGAACGGAACATGTCGATCTTTAATGAAATGAAGAAGGCTAACAAACTGAGCGCGTACGATTGGTTTACACTTGGTAACCAATATCGCTTTGGAAAGGAGGATGAGGAGGCGCTTCAATGTTATGAACGCGCAGCAAAAGGTGCAACGGCTAAAGAGGCATGGTACTCGCATTGTTTGATGGGACTTATAAGCTTGTACTTTAAGAATGGTCGCTTGGACTCCTCATGGCGCTGGACTGAAAAAGAATTATATAAATATAAGGATTTTTCAGAATATCATACCATTAAGGGAGTTCATTTTGAGACCTTGGGTTTTTTTGACGATGCAATAGCATCTTACTTACAGGCAATTAACACCGCAGAACAAAGAGCAAAAAGAAATCAAGAGATTTGGCTTGTTGATCCGATGTACAGTTTCGAGACACCGGTGCAGCAGCTCGTAGATATTTATTTTCGTTTAAATGATAATCAGCAGGCTATATATTGGTTGTCCAAGCTCTTGAATAAAAATAACAGAAATCCAAAAGTGTTATTAAAATTGGTGGAATGGCTGTGTCAGAATGAAGAACCTGCTGCAATAATAGGATTTCTAGATAAAATATATGATGTGAGAAATGAAGCAGAATGTAATCTTTTATTTAAAATATCGCTGGTATTAGGTCAGGCTGAGTTGGTTAATTATTACGAGAAATACCTGACTACGTTGGATAATATTAATATTCTGGATCAGTTTCGCTATGTAATTTTAACAGATAAAAAAGAAGAATGGATGTCCCTTCCAATTCCTGAAGTGAATAATGACGTGGATTGGAAACTTCAGATTTGGGTGCAGATGGTTGTGGGTGCTCTTAAGTGGAATTCCCTTCAAAGACTTCATGAAATCACGCGAATCTTGGATCATGATGATATCACTCAGTTGACTTCAATTGTGGAGAAGCTGTTTTTTGAAAATTCATCTGTGGAAGAAGGATTATTAAAACATTATTCCAGTTCATTGTTTTTAGTTAGCAAGCAGCTATTTCTAATCAAAGAGTTTGAGAAATTTGATCAATTTATTCAGCTTTGCAAATCACCTGGTATAATTAACCAACTGGCGAATTATTTTTACACCTTAAACTTAACCGACATGGCCATGAATTACTATAGTATATTATTGTCCCAGAAGGAGCTGGATTTTAATAGTCTAGTAAACCTTGGGTTATATCATGCGAATCAAGGCTACTACTCTGATGCCGTTGAGTTCCTTAATGAAGCGATAGATAAGCAGCCTAAAGCCAAACATTTATATTACTTATTAATACAGCATGCAGCTAGGGAACAAAAGCAATACTTTATAGATAAGTTTAACTTGCAATTCCCCGAGTATGGTGGTATTTCATTTGTTCATAACTTTTTTAATAATGCAAAAAAAGCTTAGTATAATATTACTCTAAGACGTATCCAGTGGATGCGTCTTTTTTGATAGGATAACAAACATAAATGGGATCTACTAGGAGCCATGGAAGGAGGAAGAGCTAGAAATGGGACTATCCCCAGACTCTATTCAAGATAGCAGGAGTCCGGTTCATCCGGGAGGGATTTGAGTTTAGAGCATATATAAAACAACCCACCAGGCATGTGCCTGACGGGTTGTTGGCATGTTTATTAATTGCATAGGATACCGTTTCTGTGCTGGACTGCTGATTATCGTACCAATTCATAAAGTCATTGACTTTCTCCATACTTAGATCGAATTCCTTTCAAGGCTAGTATTTATCGTCACCATCAGGATCGACCGATCGCCCATTGGTGTCGGAAAACAATTTTTACACCAGACTTATCCTACGATAGCCGAGTTGGAAACTAAAAGTGTTAGGCCCAACTCCAGGTGAGCAGCCTTATTCATCCGTTAGGGGGATTTAGTTGAATGTAACGATTAATCATAAATATAAGGTTTTTGTATTTTTATGTCGAATTTATATACTGAAATGATTGTCGAAAATAATATCTGGGTGATAATATGGTGTTTAAATAGAAGTGAGGTAAAACTATGGTGATGGAGTATAGAGCAATGCCTCCTGAAGACCTAAGGCAGATGCAACTGATACAGCATTTTAACCTTCCCTACTCCGAATAATGGATACTACGGTTATTACAGAAAGTGGTACGTAGACCTGGCAGACATAGATTTTTAGGGTCATTACTTCCCGGCTGCCAAGGATTACGATGGTTATATAACTTTTAAATTTGGAGAATATCTTGAGTTTCCTCCAGGATTATAGTATTCAGGCTCAAAGTTATCGGGTGTGGAAGAATTGCGGTGCGGTTTGTACCATAAGTCAAATATGTAAGCGGATCCAATTTTGAGGAGGTTTACAACCGTGTTGACAGTGCCAGAAAGTATGCAGAACAGTTCGAATTGAAATTTTACGAAAAGCATTGGAACAGGGCAAGTATGTTTCATGTGAGAAACTCTGGTCCTGCAGACTGCCCAGGCTGATAAGCTTTACCAGTTAGCTAAGAATAAGGGACTTGTCTTGTTGGAAGCTATTAAGACAGCTTTAAGATATGCCTATGATCTTATGGCCGACTCATTCATATCGTATTTCCGCACAATGCTCGTTCTTGATTTTCCATTCACATATAGCTTTACCATCTGTTCCTTGAACTCTGCTGTAAATGTACGCTTTCCTTAGGCATACTAGAAAAATAGATACGGAAGATTGTGGATGTAAGGATGATATGAGCAAGGAAGAACTCATCGTTTAAGGGGTGATGCGAGAACTATCATTCGTTCTGTTAGAGTAAAGAAAGGGCCAAACGCAGGGCGCATACCGTTCACCGTCCTCCAAAATGCTCTGAATCGGCAATTTTCCCCTGACACTTCATTAATAGAAGCTTGTAACCGATATAAGCCATATAATAGTAAACTTTATGTATATATCCGAGGTACTAGAGTATGACATAGAAATATTACATTCATACAGGGGCGGGAGTTTGATGAGGAAGCACCAACAAGAACAAATTCAGAAATTAGTAACAACACTGTATGAGGCGACTGATGAAATCAATCGGCAATTTTCCAAAAATAATATCCCGACTGTAATCAACCTATTGAGAGACTGCCAAGATGCGGCGATTCATATGGGTGAGTTTATAGAGAATTTTGAAGGCGAAGATACACGAACGGTTGAATTGTTAACCGAATACCACACGAGCCTCTATAATATTGCCATGGAAATTGAAACCATCCATGTGAGCTTCATTAAGCAACTAAAAAAAGAACTTAGGATGATTGAAAACAGCATTAGAAATGAGCTCAAGCCCAAAAAAATCGAGGTTGTATTTTTCCCTTATAAGGCTTCAATGTGGGACTCGCTTGAAAGCGTATGGATGGCAGCAAACGAAGATGCACAATGCGATGCTTATGTTGTACCTATACCATACTACGACCGAAAACCTGATGGTTCATTCGGTGAATTTCATTATGAGGGCGGAGATCTGCCTGATTATGTTCCGGTTACTCATTATGAATCCTACGACATAAGTATTCGCAGACCGGATGTTATCTATATTCATAATCCGTATGACATCTACAACACAGTTACTTCTGTTGATCCGAGGTTTTACTCCCATGAATTAAAAAAGTATACAGATACGCTGGTTTATATTCCTTATTATTCTACTTCCGGTGGTATGAGTGAGGGGCAAAAGAGTTGTTCTGCATATTATCATGCAGATTATATTATTACACAAGCGGAGAAATATCGTGGATTTTTTGATTCGAGCTTTTCAAAAAAACTACTTCCATTGGGTTCACCAAAGTTTGATAGGGTTGTGAGAATATGCAATAATCCGCCAGAGCCGCCTGCTGCTTGGAAAGCAAAAATGACAGGTAAAAAGGTTTATTTTTACAACACAAGTATAAACGGTTTATTGAGTAATACTCAAGTGTTTTTGAAAAAAATGCAATATGTATTTAGTGTATTTGCGGCCCATGACGATGTGTGCCTGCTGTGGAGACCGCATCCATTGCTTGAATCTACACTTGATTCCATGAGACCGGAATTTCAACAGATTTATTCTAAAATAAAAAGATTTTTCATTGAAAATGATATCGGCATTTATGATGACACACCAGATGTTGCAAATACCATCGCGCTTTGTGACGCTTACATTGGTGATTCGGGTACTTCTGTTGTTTCTCTTTTCGGTATTGCAGGAAAGCCGATATTTATTTTGGATAATAATATTAATACGGAACCTGTTGAAGACGACTGGCGCGGCGAAATGATTACTAGAGGATTCAATTTGTACTCTGATGATAAATGGTTGATCACACGCGGGAATAAACTCTATTATTCTCCGGATAACAATTATAAGTACCAGTACCTGTGCGATTTGTCCGATCATGCTTATGGAGATTATTATTTATATGCGCTTACGGTTGGGAATAAAACATACATCTGCCCAAGAAGTGCACAGGATATAGTCGTTCTTGTAGAGAACCAAATTAGCAAACGTATCAGGTTGAAAAAGCATATTGAACGTCCTGGCTCATTTGCAGGAGCAGTAAGCTGCGGGAAATACATTTTCCTGATACCACTTTATTATCCCGCTATAGTTAGATACAATACCGTAAATGAAGAAATCAGATATTTCGAAGCTAATCTCGATGTTATAATCGGCATGAGAAATGGTGAACGTCTAGTGGGCGGATATTGTGTTCAGAACGAATATCTGTTTATTGCCTCTCCTATAGATAACCGTGTGTTGGCAATTGAAGCCGAAAGTGGAAAAGAACAGGTACTGACCACAGGCGGAAATAATGCCGGAGGCTGTATGACGTTGAATTCTGACGGTAGTAATTTATGGTCTATGCCTTTTTCGGGAACTATTGTTACATGCTGGAATTCTGAAAGTGGTGAAGTCCATGAATATTCAAATTTTCCTGACAATCTGAAATGCAGACATATTAATTTTGGCTTTGAATGTATGGAACGGCCTTTTAGCTATCCTGCTTTTTATGGAGACTATGTCTATTTAGCTCCATACTGGTCGAATATGTTCATTAAGCTTAATAGAATTACAGGTGAAGCTAGTGAATGGCAACCCCCGTTTGATATTTCGGATAATATAAAGAACGGATATTATTCTTCATGGTGTAAGAGCTGGTTCGTTAATCCGGCAGATGAAGATAATAAATCTTATAATATATTTTCACTTTACGACAGAAAGCTATACAATGTTGATTTGGAAAACAGTAAATATGAAGAAATCAATATTGAATTTAACGTCAATGAGTTAAAGGCAAACGAGCCGGGGTATAAAAAGAATTCCGAATGGTTGCAGTATTGCTGCGAAGAAAGTGCGTTTAATACACTCTCTGATTTCCTTGAGGAAAATATCACGGGAAATGCCTTTAATAAGGAAAATCAGATTGCGGCTTATGGAGAAATTGCTGCTAATAATGACGGAACATGCGGTGAAAAGGTCCATAAATTTATAAGAGGGCATCTGAATGAAAATTAGGGGGCTATCTGTATGACTAAAGTAATAACATACGGTACATTCGATTTGTTCCATGAAGGTCATTACAGACTGCTTCAAAGAGCCAAAGAACTTGGCGATTATCTTATTGTTGGAGTTACCACCGAGGGATATGACCAGACTAGAGGAAAACTTAATGTAATAGATTCATTGATGACTCGAGTTGAAAATGTTCGAAAAACTGGTTTTGCCGATGAAATTATTATTGAAGAGTCACAGGGACAGAAATTCCGAGATATTAAAAAATATCAAATTGATATTTTTACTGTCGGTTCAGACTGGACCGGTCAGTTTGATTACCTTAACGATTATTGTAAGGTTGTATATCTTGAAAGAACTAAGGATATTTCCAGCACAATGCTTCGCATTAAAAATAAGCATATTCAGAGAATTGGAATTATCGGAACAGGACGTATTGCGGAGAGGTTTATACCGGAAGTGAAGCTTGTTAGCGGTATAAATACACAGGGCATATATAATCCGAATGCAGAAAGCGCCATAAGGTTTGCCGAGAAATGGCAGATTAATCCCTATACCGATATTGGAGATTTCTTTGCTGCGGTTGATGCGGTTTACATTGCGTCACCGCACGAAACGCATTACAAGTACATCAAAATGTCGCTTGAGCATGGAAAGCATGTTCTCTGTGAAAAACCTATGGTTTTGGAAAAAACACAGGCAGAAGAGCTTTTCGGATATGCAAAGGAGCATAATTTGGTGCTTTTTGAAGGAATTAAAACAGCTTATTGCCCAGGTTTCAGCAAGCTGATGGGAATCGCATGTAGCGGAATGATTGGCAGTATACGTAATGTTGAGGCTTGCTTTACGAAACTTGAAAATCCTGCAAGCCGTGAACTGACTGATTTAAAATTCGGCGGCAGCTTCACTGAGCTTGGAAGCTACACAATTCTTCCTATTATTAAGATCTTTGGCACTGAGTATGAAGATATACGGTTTGACTTAATAAAAGATAAAAATGGACTTGATATTTTCACAAAGGCATATTTCAGATATCCCAACGGTCTTGGGACTGCTACTTGCGGTCTTGGAGTAAAATCTGAGGGCCAGCTTATCATATCAGGAACTAAAGGATATATTAAAGTGGATTCACCATGGTGGAAAACAACCTATTTTGAGGTTCACTACGAAAATCAAAACGATGTTGAAAAATACTCCGACAGGTTTCTTGGTGACGGATTAAGATATGAGATCAATGATTTTCTTTCTATGATAAACGGCAATACCGAAAGTGAATTCAAGCTGACAAGCAAAGATTCAATTGCAATAGCGGAGATTATGGAAAGGTTCTTACAGGAGAACAGATAGTATCAAAATATGGGCGCATAGAGGATGTAGTCAGATGTATCCTGAGAATAAACTTCTTTCTTTTGGTAAGGCTGCAGGAATTGATGGTTTGACAGGTATTGAACTTGATATTCTGCTTACAAAAGATGGTCGCCTAGTTTGATGAAAAGGTTGTTCCGCACCACAGACGGCGGCAGCGAGATTTGCAGTTATTCGTTGTCAGAGTTTAAAAAAATGAAAATTGACATGGCTAACGGAAGCTTTGAAAGAATATCTCTGTAATATGCAAGGAGGATGTTGTCATGCAGATCGAATGGAAGTATGTTGTAGAAACATTTAATACGAATTTTATAAAAAGCAAGGATAAGAGAATTGTTTTATATGGGATTGGTAAGCATACCAAGGCAATATTAGATGAATTAGGAGATCAGTATAATTTTGTCGGCTTAATGGATGCAGAAAAAGCAGGTGAAAAGCTTTGGGGATATCCAGTTTTTCGTGTTAACGAGTTAAAAGAAAATTACGTAGATTTAATAGTAATTATAGCGAGGCCTTCGGTACATCAGATAATCTATAGACGTATCGCAGAATATGTGGAAAATAACAACATTCCTGCTTTTTCAATTACTGGAGAAAAAATATACGTAGAAGAAGATTTTCAAGAGTTAAATGATCAATACTATTTATTTCAAAAACAAAGTTTGCTGGATGAAATTGATAAATACGATGTAATATCATTTGATATATTTGACACTCTTATTATGCGTAAAATACTGTATCCAAAAGATCTTTTTTTATTATTGGATTATGAATTTAAGGATAGAAATTTAGGTTTTGTTTTTTCTGATGTAAGACAGGAAACAGAACAGGAATTAATGCGCTTAATGTATCCAAAATTGAGTGAGATATATGATTCAATCAGAGTGAATTATGCTCTTGACAGAGGGGTTTGTCAAGAGCTTATGCAAATGGAGATTCAGAAAGAACATCAACTAATTATACCAAGAGATGATATAATAGAAGCTTTTCATTATGCGATAAATAATAATAAAAAAGTATATATCATATCAGATATGTATTTGCCAATCACAGAAATGGAAGCATTGTTAAAAGAAAATGGGATTTTGGGATATGAAAAATTGTTTATATCCTGTGAATATCGAAAAACTAAACAAGAGGGCTTGTTTAAAGAATTATTGCTTCTTGAAGATTCTAAAAAAATTTTACATATCGGCGATGACGAAAAAGCTGATATTCTTGCTGCTGAAAGCCTTGGGATCTCCACGTTTAAAATAATGAAAGCTTATGAGATGATAAATCATAGTTCCTATTATAAAATAATGGACGGTTCCGACAAATTGTATCATAGGTGCTATTTAGGATTGATGATCAGCAGACTATTTAATAGTCCATTTGCGTTGTATGGTACAAAGGGGAAGTATCAAATTAATACACTTAATACCCTTAGCAATTTAATAGCTCCGACAATACTTAATTATTTGTTATGGGTAATTCAAAGGGTGCAGGAACAGAAAGCTAGCGATATTCTATTCGTTGCCAGAGATGGATATTTACCAATAAAAATATATCAGATGATATGTCAAAAGCAAAAACTGAATGATTTACCAAAAGGAAAATATATCTATACATCTGGAAGAGCAGCATCTATCCCTGCTATGAGAGATATTCAGGATTTGTTGCCTATGATAGAGGAATTTAAAGGAAGTGTACAAGAATTATTTACTAATATTTTTTGTCATGATGGATATGAAATCAATCCAGATGTGTCTATTGCTGAAAATGTTAATGTTAATGCAGATATAATTATTAAAGAAGCACAACAAGAGCGTATGGATTATCAATCATATTTAGACAATCAAAATATTTGCTTTGATAGAGAAGTTATACTCTTTGATTTTTTTTCTAAAGGAACAGGACAGGATAATTTAGAACGGATTTTAGATAAAAAATTATACGGTGTTTACTTGCATAAATCTATTAGTGGAATTTCGAGAAGAAATGAAATAGATTATTTTAGTTTATATAAAGCAAATAATCATTATGAAAAAAATTATAATGTTTTTAAGGTATATTCTCTTTTAGAATATATTATTTCTTCTCCTGAACCTTGTCTTATGAAAATTACGAAAGAGAATAAAATTTTCTTCCCTGAGGACAGGACAATTGAAGGGAAACAGTTTATGGTCAAAATACAAGAAGACATTTTTAAATTCTGTGCTGAATTTATAGATTTTTTCTCTGGAAGCATACCCGAAAAAAATGATGGAGAATTTACAGACAGTATTTTAGGACTTATAGAAAAAAGTGCTATTGAAAGTGGTTTATTGCCAGATTTATCAACATATGAGTGGTTTAATGGCGCATATAAGATTGTCGGGAAAATTTAATAGAGTAAGATCAATTATGTATAAAGAGGAGTCCGCCAAATAGTTCAATTATTGTAATAAAATAAGGAGAGTTCTATGAACAGCGTATATGAGAATTTGGAAGAAAATTTGGGGGAGTTAAATTCTATTCTTCCAAGTGAATATTTAATAGATGGTTATGACAGTAAGATTTTATGTAAAAAGATAGCGGTGGTTATCCACCTGCATTATTCTGATACTTTTGATAAATATAAAAAATATATCGATAATATTCCTCGAGAGATTAGGATTTATTTTACAACCTCTAATAATGAATTAAGCAGGAAAATTGAGGCTCTTTCTATGAATAGAGGGAATTGTATAATTATACAGAAAAACAATCGTGGCAGAGATATAAGTTCTTTTTTGGTTGCTTGTCGCAAAGAAATTCTGAATTATGAGTATATTTGCTTTTTACACGACAAGAGGGAAAAATATCCCTCGATGAAATCTGATATGGATAAATGGATATATAGTCAGTGGGAAAATATGTTGGGAAGCACAACGTATATTTGCAACGTACTTACCTATTTTGATATAAATCCACAGTTAGGATTGCTGCTTCCGCCATTCCCACTTGGTGAGCATATGCCTTTTCCATATGAGAAGAATTGGCATCAAAACTATAAAAACACAATAAAATTGGCGAAATGTTTGAACTTGCAGTGCGATATAAGTAAAGAAATATCTCCTATGGCTTTAGGAACAGTATATTGGGCAAGGGTTGATGCTTTAAGAAAGCTTCTTGAACATGAGTGGAAATATGAGGATTTTGATGCTGAACCATTAGCGGCTGATGGAACATTAAGTCATGCGGTTGAGCGGATTTTGGAATATGTTGCTAGCGATAACGGATATAAAAGTAAATGGGTTATGACAGACCGTTATGCAGAAGAAAGATTGGGATACTTTCAAACAGTATTATCTAAAGCGTTTGAAAGACTTCAGAAGTCATTAGGTCTTCGGTATATATATGAATTGGACCAATTTGATGACAGGTCATTCGAATTCAAAAAAATGTGTCGGAATTATAAAAAGATTTATATATATGGAGCCGGTTTACTTGGCGTGAATTGCCTTCATTTCATGAATTATATTGACGTAATGGTAGACGCAATTATTGTTACTGATATGATTGGAAATGAGCCAGTAATCGAAGACATTCCGGTATATCGTTTAAATGAAATAGAATTTGATAACGATACATTTGTAATTATAGCCGTCACAAAGCAATATCAGGAAGAGATTTTTGGGAATTTAAAAGAAAAGCAGCTGCCAATGAATAATGTATATAATTGGGATTCGTACTAAGCAGATTTATAGTGAAAATTTGGAGAGGGTCATGGAGATGAAATATGGAGACAGAATTAATTTCAATTGTAATGCCTACCTATAATAGAGGAAATGTTATCGAAAAAGCAATTGATAGTGTGATTAATCAAACTTATTTAAACTGGGAATTGTTTATTGTTGATGATGCCTCCACAGATAATACAATAGAAGTGGTAAGTAAATATATTAATAAAGATTCAAGAATTCAATTTATAAGTAATGCATTAAACAAAGGTGCCAATGCATGCAGAAACCAAGGAGCAGCACTTGCAAATGGGGAATATCTTGCATTTTTAGATAGTGATAATCAGTGGTATCAGGATAAGCTGCAGAAACAGTTTGATGTGTTAAATGTTTCTAGTTTAAATACTGCTTTTGTGTATTCAAAAGAAGAAGTAATTAATGAGGGATTTATAAATATAGTCCCCCAAAAAGCATATTCACCGGAAGAACTTAAAACAATACTTTTATATAAAAATGTTGTAGATACAAGCACTGTACTTATTACAAAAGCATCCTTTAATTCAGTTGGCAGGTTTGACGAAACGATGCCAAGACTTCAAGACTGGGAATTATTCTTCAGATTGGTAGTTGTTTATGGGCTCAATGGAGTATGTATAAATGAAGTGTTAAACACTAATATTTTACAGGAAAATAGTATCTCGAAAGATGATAAAAAATTTGTAGATGCCATTTTTCATATGATAGGGAAATATAAGGCTTATTTTAGAGATGTAGATCTTATTTCTCAGATAATTAATAGCACAAGTGACAAAGCAGAGTACATTGTACAAAAGGTTAAAGAACTTTATACTGATAATTTTTCTGGAATGGCAAATATACTGGAGAAAGCCATTGTTAGCACTCAAAATAAACAGAGACAATTTGATTTATTGTATAAATGGCAACTTAAAGATAAAAACAAAATGTATAAAAAAATTGAAAATAAGAATATAGCTATCTATGGCCTGGGAAAATGGGGGGAATTGCTTTATAGGGATCTAAAGGATATATCTGTTCATATTGTATTTAGTATTGATAGGGAAGTAGATCAGTTCCATGGTTTGCCAGTGGAAACATCTAGTGCAGATTGCTTTGATATTGAAGTGGTAATAATTGCAGTTATTGATGGTGCTTCTGAGATAAAAAGTATGTTGCGGCCAAAGTGTACGGGAGAAATCTTTTTATTAGAAGAGTTTATTATGAGTACAGAATAAATAACTGGAAGAGGACTTTATCATGTGCAAAGTATCGGTGATCGTTCCGGTTTACAATGGGGAAAAATATTTAAAAGAATGTATGCAAAGCATATTAAACCAATCTCTATTCGATATAGAAGTTATATGTATAAATGATGGTTCTAATGATGCCACTGCGGAAATATTGGACTCATATGCTAAAAAGGACTTAAGAGTGAAGGTAGTGCATAAGGAAAATTCGGGATATGGTAAGTCTGTTAATATTGGTTTCGATATGGCACAAGGGGAATATATTGGCGTTGTAGAAGCGGATGATTATATAGATGTAAATATGTATCTGCATCTTTATGAGCAGGCAAAAATTAAGGGTGCAGATTTTGTAAAGGCGGATTTTCATAAGTTTTATGGTGATGGCAGTAGCAGAAAGTTTATTATGCATCCGTTATTTGAAAGAAAATCAGATAAAGACATGTATAACAAGCTTGTTAATTATGAGGAAGATATAAGAGTTCTTAATAATTATGTAGTAACATGGGCAGGAATATATAAACGGAAATTTATAAAACAAAATTGCATATGCCATAATGAGACACCAGGCGCGTCATATCAGGATAATGGTTTTTGGTATCAGGTAATGATAAATTCACAAAAAGCATTGTTTTTAAATACACCTTATTATTTTGTCAGAAGAGATAATGAATCTTCTTCGGTATATAATCCCCAAAAAATATTTTGTACAAATGATGAATATGAGTTTATCCGATCGTATATTAGAAACCACGGGAAAAATACGGATATATTGCTTCAGTTCCAATGGGAAATGTTATTTAAAATACATGAAAATGATATGATGCGAATTTCTAAAGAATTTTATCAAATATTCGCGAAACGATTCAGAAATGAATTTTTAACTGCAATTGAACAAAAAGAATTTGACGCTGATAAACTTTCTCGGGCTGAACAAATTCGCTTAAATGTGTTGCTTGAAAATTCAGAGAGTTATATTGAGAAATACTTTCTCTTTGGAAATAACTCAATTAAGCAAATTGAGGGGGCCGAAAACATAGCCATATATGGTGGAGGTTGGAATGGGAGGCGTATTTTGAGTATTATAAGGAATTATGGATATTTAGAAAAGTTATCAGGAATCGTTGTTTCTGATTTGAAAGGGAAAGAGGAAGTAATAGATAGGATTTGTTTGAAAGAAATTCAAGATATTGATTTTGAATCAAATACATTATTTATTCTGGCCACACAGGAAAAGTATCAGGCTGACATTATGAAAAAAATGGTGGAACGTGGATATACGAATTGGATGAGGATTCAGGATATTACACTATAATTTATAGGAGAAAAAAATGAAAATATTATTATATGGTTGTGGCTCCCGGGGCAGGAAATTATTTAATAATTTAAATAAAATGGATAATATTGAAATGGTTGGTATAACAGATAGAAATATTGAGTCGATGGTTACACTAGAGGAAGAGAATAAGTCCTTATTCCGGAATATTGATGAAGTTTTTGGATTGGAATTTGACTATGTTTTAGTCACTTTAGATAAGCATTTTGAAGATGTTTTTAAAGAGTTGACTCTTGCTGGTCTGGCGGGAAATAAAATAATATCTTTGAACGAATTCAATAAAATTTTTGTGGATGAAAGCAATAGGCAGAACAGGATTTTGCCGAAATGTGGTTTGTGTGGTAACTATGTATTCGGATGGTTGCTCACTGGAGAGAAAAATGATCTTTTTGAACAAAAGTCTGTAATTGGTGCAGGATTAAGAAACGGAATTTGTCCGGTATGCGGAAGTACAGACAGGTTGAGATATGTGTACTATATATTGAAAAAGTATACTAATATTTTTGATGTTAATTCAAGTATACTGCATTTTGCACCAGAAATGAAACTGACTGAGGAATTCCGTAAAAGAGGATACGAGTATATTACAGCAGATTTAATGGAAGGCAGAGCCGATGTTGTAGCGGATATCACAAATTTGCAATTTAAGAATAACTATTTTGACTGGATTATTTGTAATCATGTTATGGAACATATCAAAAATGAGAATAAGGCCTTATATGAGATTAAAAGATGTCTGAAACCAGGAGGCAGTCTTATCATTACGGTTCCTATCTGCTGGGAAGAGGATACTTATGAGGAAGATGATATTGTTACGAATGCAGACAAAACCTTATATTATGGACAATCGGATCATGAAAGACTTTATGGACGAGACATAGAGGCGCGTTTTGGAAAGTATGGATTTGATGTGAAGAGATACAAAAATACAGATATATTGAATCAAGCTGAAATAAATAAGAATGGGTTTATATTGGGAGATGCAGTGTTTATTTGTACAAAAATGTGAGCGGAATTTTGAGAGGGATTTTGAGACACATGATTAAAATAGGGGGTGTCATTCATGCCGAAAGTGTCAATTATAATGCCTTCACTTAATATTGCGACATATATAAAAGAATGCATGGATAGTGTTGTAGCACAGACGCTACAAGATATTGAAATCATTTGTGTTGATGCTGGGTCTACTGATGGCACACGGGAAATACTGCAGGAATACGCCACTCGTGACAGCCGCATCCGCATTTTAGATTCAGATCGAAAAAGTTATGGATACCAGGTGAATTGGGGATTTGATGTTGCTAAAGGTAAATATTTGGGAATCGTAGAAACCGATGATTATATAGAGCCTGAGATGTTTCAAACATTGTATGATGTAGCGATAAAAAATGATGCTGATTTTGTAAAATCCGACTTTTTCTTTTTTGCAGATGTTCCCAAAGGTCGCCAGACTTTAGAGTATAAGCTATTTGGTTCTTCCTCAACCAGTGTCAAGCGGGTTTCGCATACTGATTATACTAATCGATTGGTCCCTATTGATACATTTATGTGGAATGGAATCTATAAACGTCAATTCATTCAAAAGTATAATATACGTCTGAATGAAACTCAAGGTGCAGCTTATCAGGACGCCGGGTTTCGTTATCAAGTAGCATTATTAGTTGAAAAGGGAATCTTTATTCCTTCCACGTTTTATCATTATCGAAGGGATAATGCCGGTTCTTCCATGAACAGTCCCAAAGGTTTTCAATATGATCTGCAAGAAAGCCAGTATATCGTGGATTGGGTAATGAATTTCTTTCCTGAAGACCATGCACGTATAAGAACTGTCAGTCGGGCAGTTGCGACCATCTGTTTGAATTCGCTTCTAAGAGCAGTTTTTTATGATAACCCAAATACACATACCATAGTTTGGGATTTTTGGAAGCTGTTAAAGAACAGTTATCATGACGGCTATCTTGTACAAGAAGATTTTTCGATTGATGTTTGGATGAATCTGAGAATGTTTCTCGAGGATCTGGAACGTTTTGAGCATTATATTCGTGAGAAGGCAGAAGCCGAGTTCAGGTCATACTTCGATTTTCTATCACAAATGGCTTCCCCAAAACAGGTGGTTATATTCGGATGCGGGAAAATCGGAATGTTCGCGAATTTTTTCATGGGTATGAATGGAATTTCCAACATCACATGTTTTTGTGATAATGATAGCAACAAGTGGGGAAGTCTATGTTTGGGGAATGAAGTGCTTTCACCGCAAGAAGCCGTCGCTGCCTACCCGCATGCTTACTACTTAATTGCAAACCGTGCAAATAGCATGGATATATCAGCACAATTAACCAGTATGAATATCTCACCAAATAATATTGGGATTTACTATCTTCCATTAAATCCTATCATTTCTACCAGTCGGTTTCTGAATAAGCATTAAACTTGCTGGACCTTAGAAGGAAAGCGAGGGCAAAGGATGACTGCTTCCGGTTATTCAGTAAATCCGGCATCCCAATTAGATGCCGAAATAGGAAATTATATACTTTCAAATCCAACCGGAGATTTTAGCAACGTAATAACGCGGGATCATCGTTGGCAAGTCTTTTATCATTTAAGTGATCAACCAGCTGGACTCTTGAGTTGGTACCCATTTCGTAGTAATTCGTCCCTACTTCAGCTTGGCGGTGGTTTCGGCGCTCATACCGGTATGCTATGTGATCGGTGCAGCTCAGTAACTGTCTTGGAGGCAGATGCATATCGAGCTAAATGCATCAGAACACGCTGGAGTGAAAAATCAGAGCTTCAGGTTTTATGTGGGGATAATTCTGTGTTGCCGTCTGATAGTGCTTTTGACTATATTGTAATGATTGTAGGCCCGGATTCTCGGGAACCTATATTCGCTGGACAAGGCTATATCTCCTTATTACGCCAAGTTAAATCTCTGCTTGCAGAAGATGGGAAATTATTGTTTGCTGTATCTAATCGACTGGGTGTTCAGTATCTGTGTGGAACCCCCGATCTTTCGACAGGGATTCCCTTTGATGGTCTGAATAATTATCCTACGGGAGCGTTAATGCCTTCTTTAAGTAAACCGGAACTACTAGATGTATTGAAGCAAGTAGGGTTATTAAACATAAAGCTTTACTATCCGTTTCCAGATCACTTGCTGCCGCAGTTGGTTTATACGGATGAATTTCCACCTGGAGAAGAGCTTAGCGAGAGGCTTCGGCCTTATCAAGTTAAGCAGGATAGCCTTGTTATAGACTCGCGTAATCTATACGGTCCATTGATTGCTAATGGCCTACTTCAGTTCTTTGCTAATTCCTTGCTTGCTGAATGTAGTAATGCAGACTTGAGCTCTGTAGTGTATGCAGCTGTATCAAGCGAAAGGAACAGAGAGGAATGTTTTTCAACATCCATCCATAACAATGGGACAGTCGAAAAATGTCCGATGTACAAAGAAGGGATGAAGGGACTAGGGCGGCTTTGCAAGAACCTAATTGATTTGGAATCTCATGATATTCCGGTTATTTCATTCAGATTCGAAGATAACCGGCTTATTATGCCGCGAATTCTAGCGCCTACCTTATCAGTTTACTTACGAGAATTGGTAACTTATGATACGGACGGCTTTATCAGATATTTGGATGAACTCTATAAATACATTTTACAATCTTCAGAACATATGCCAGCGGATAAAAATGTGCTAGCTGAATTAGATCCGAATGCCGAATGGGGACCGATTCTGTCTAAAGCTTATCTGGAAATGATACCAGTGAATTGTTTTTTTGATAATGGACAGTTTCTATTTTTTGACCAAGAATTTGTAAAAGAGAACTATCCCGCCAAATACATTATGTTTCGTGCGATTAATGATATATATTGGTTTGCTCCTCACACAGAGCATTACGTGCCACGCCATGAAATGCAGGAGCGCTATGGTCTTACAGATTTATGGCCCGTTTTTTTGCAGGAAGAAAGCCGGTTTCAAGACCAGCTTCGGCAGCGTGAAATGTACAAACAATTTTATAAATGGGTATCAACTGACCCCAAAAACATAATGCGAAATGGAAGGTTATTGCTTATGGACAAAAAGCCTCAACAAATCCATGTGAATATACCGGAACGAACATTTGCTGCAGTTGATGGAGCTGAAGGGAAATTAATAGTGCTTTTTGGTGCCGGACGGATGATGGACCACTATCTCAAAAAATATGCAGCCAGTTATCCGCCTGCTTTCATTGTTGATAATGATGAGACCAAGTGGAATACAGAAAAGCTCGGGTTTCTTATCAAGAGTCCACAGGTTCTTCAGGAACTGACTCCAGGGCAGTACAGAGTAATTATTTGTAATGCTGCTTATGACGAGATTGCTAGACAGCTTGAGAGAATGGGCATCAAGGATTACCGCATCTATCAACGAGCATTTGATGAAATGTTGGGAAATGTTGAGATTATTCCCCATTCAAATGGGAAATACAATATTGGTTATGTGACAGGAGTGTTTGATCTTTTCCATATCGGACATTTGAACATTCTTCGTAAGAGCAAGGAACAATGTGAGTATTTGATTGCCGGCGTTTTGACTGACGAACTGGCTGAGCATGATAAGAGAAAAAGGCCGTTTATCTCATTTGAAGAGCGCTTGGCGATTGTACAGCAGATTAAATATGTGGATCGGGCAATTGCAGTGGACTTCCATAATACGAACAAGCTGGAAGCATGGAAGCAACTTCGCTATGATTGTCATTTTTCTGGCACCGACCACGAACAAGAATGGTATTGGCTACAAAAGCAATTGCAGACATTGGGTTCGAATATGGAGTTTATACCCTATACAGAAAGCACCAGTTCTACCAAGCTTCAACAAATGATTAACAAGACCTTAATCTAGAATTGCAAGGGAAATATCTACCTGTTTAAAAAGGCGGTGTTGTATTCATGAAGTACGATTACTTGATTGTCGGTGCAGGGCCCTATGGTGCAATATTTGCACATGAAGCCATGAAGTGTAATAAAACTTGCTTAGTAATAGATAAGCGTGACCATATCGGAGGAAATATTTATACGGAACAAGTGGAAGGGATTAATGTGCACAAATACGGTGCGCATATTTTCCACACCAACGATAAAGAAGTATGGGAGTATGTTAATCGTTTTGCGACGTTCAATCGTTATACCAATTCGCCAATAGCAAATTTTAATGGCGAGATATACAATCTGCCTTTTAATATGAATACATTTTATCGGTTGTGGGGAGTTTCCGATCCGACAGAAGCAGAAAAGATTATAGAGACGCAACGCTTGAAATGTGAAGAGCCACAAAACCTTGAAGAACAAGCTCTTTCATTGGTCGGACGCGATATTTACGAAAAACTGATCAAAGGCTATACAGAAAAACAATGGGGGCGTGACTGCAAGGACTTGCCTGCGTTTATTATTAAGCGCCTGCCCGTTCGTTTCACTTGGGATAATAATTATTTTAACGACCAGTATCAAGGAATACCTGTCGGAGGGTATACGGGGATCATTAAAAAGTTGCTTGAAGGCAGCGAGGTTAGACTGAATACGGATTATTTTGCACAAAGAGACTACTTTGATCACATTGCCACAAAGACTATTTACACAGGAATGCTTGATGAGTTCTTTAATTATCAGTTCGGTCCGCTAGAGTACCGTACACTGCGTTTTGACTCGGAAATCCTTGATCAACCCAATTTCCAAGGTAACGCTGTTGTAAATTATACGGATAAGGAAACACCGTTTACCCGCATTATCGAGCATAAACACTTTGAATTTGGCACTCAGCCTAAAACCGTAGTTACGCGCGAGTATTCAAAAGAGTATGAAAACGGAGATGAACCCTATTATCCGGTTAATGATCTAAAGAACAGCGCGCGTTATTTAAGTTACAAAGAGCTTGCTGAAGGAGAAGAAAACGTCATTTTCGGCGGCAGGCTGGCTGAATACAAATATTACGATATGTGGCAAATCGTCAGAAACTCCCTGGATGCAGCAAGAAAAGAGCTGAAAGAAGCAAAAGATAATCGTTATGAAATGTAATTGAGGAGTGGAACGCTTGAAGCTATCATTAACGGGTCTTGCAGGGATGAAAATACGCGCAGGTGATGGCCTGCAAGAGCTGGGACATCCTGAGATGCTAAGCACCCCATTTTTTTATTTGGCACAACCTGGCGATTTACTGCGGCTTATGGATTCGGAGTATAAGTTCAACGTTGCAACCTACGCGGCGGAGGTGGAAAATTCTTGGATTTACACCTATAACTATGCTCCAGACGAAAGCTGGACGGTTTACCGGCAGGATTTGAGCGGCAACAGTTACAGGCAAGACGATTATATGTTTACGGAGTGTGTTTACTTTCGTGTATGTCTAAGGAAAATGAATGGAACAGAATTTGAAGGTTTTGAGGATATCAATGATATTCTTTCTTTTGAAAAAAATGCAACTCCCCTGCCTGAAATGAAGCCGTGGCTCAGAAAAGAAATAGAGCGGGTCTCGAAGCGTGTTATGGATATACGGGAAAAAAATGAACTTTCCTTTGCGTTGTTGACCGATACACATTATACAGTAAACGGAACATGGGATGACACGTCTGTATCCATTCAACAACTTCATGATGAATTGGGGTTTGATGGGATTATTCATCTCGGCGATTTCACTGATGGCATGATAACGCGTGACGTAAGCCGTTATTATGTAGAACAGGTTCTTGGAGACTTGAAAAAGTGTGAAATACCTGTATGGACGGTGCTTGGCAATCATGATACCAACTATTTCAGGAATAATCCAGATCGGTTTTCCTTAAAAGAACAATGCGAGCTTTATTTAGGCAGAAATGAACCGAGATATTCCATTGATTTTGAAGCCCACAAACTGCGGTTTATATTCCTAGATTCCTTCGATCCGGACGAGGCTTTGCGTTATGGATACAACGCAGCGTGCATCCAGTGGCTAAATAAGAAACTAGAAAACACGCCTGATGATTGGCAAATTGTGATCTTTTCCCACTTAACGTCTATTAGCCGCTTACAGTATTGGGCAAAGGAAATACGTGGCGAAAACGAGTTGATGGGGTTGTTGAACAATCATGCCGGAAAAATACTTGCCTATATAAATGGTCATAACCATGCAGATTTTTTGGACAATGAAGAAAGCTTTCCTATTATATCCATAGTGAATTCCAAGTGTGAAGCATTTACGGAATATAAGCCGGAAGGCTTTATCACCCCTGATCGAAAACTCGGGGAACCGTCGCAAGAAGCATTTGATATTATGCTCGTTAACACAGAGCAGAGACAGATTCGTTTTGTGAGATTTGGCGCGGGTAAAGATAAGATCGTTACACATGGAAGGGCGGAGTGGCTTTAATGAAAATATGGGGTCATCGCGGGGCCTATTCTTCCGCGCCGGAGAATACGCTTGTTGGTTTTCAAATGGGAGCCCAAATGGGTGCTGACGGAGTAGAGCTTGACATTCAGCTTACCAAGGACAGAGAGATCGTCGTCATCCACGACGAAACTGTTGACCGAACGAGCAATGGACAAGGGTGGGTAAAGGACTTTACCCTTTCTGAAATAAAAAAGCTCAATTTCAATAAAAGCGGTCGCACTGAGCCGTTCTTTATGGAAGTGCCAACGCTAGCAGAAGTATTGGAATTATTGAAACCGACAGGATTGACTATCAATATAGAGTTGAAAACAGGTGTCATCTATTATGATGGGATTGAACCTATTGCGTTAAAATTAGTAGAAAAGTACGGGATCTGCGACAGGATTATATGGTCGTCATTTAACCACTATTCTGTTCAGAAAATAAAGCTGCTTGAACCGTCATCCAAAACTGCGCTGCTATGCGGCGGGGAAATATTGGTCACTGGGGAGCAATGCGAAAAGGTTGGAGCTGAAGCGCTACATCCTAGCATTCATATGCTGCGCTATCCATCACTCGCGGAAGATTGTCGCAAACGGGGCATATTGATACGCCCTTGGACGGTAACGAACGATGATGATCTAAGCCTTGCAAGGGATCTCGGTGTAGACGCGGTGATGGTTAACAGAATTGACTGGGCGAAGGGTGTTTTGGCAGATGGGAATTGAAATACAACCTAATAATGCGAAAAAAGGCCCGCTTTCTCCGGAGGACTTAAGAGCCGTTCAACTCATTCAGGTTGAAATGTTAGCGGAAGTGGATCGGATCTGCCGCTTACATCACATCAATTATGCTATGATCGGTGGTACCATGCTTGGCGCAATCCGTCATAAAGGCTACATACCGTGGGACGATGATGCGGATATTGGTCTACTTCGGGAAGAATACGAGAAGTTCCGCAAGGTGTGCGAAACAGATTTAGACCATGAGCGATTTTACTTTCAAGATATGAGGGCAACCCCCGGTTATCGTTGGGGATATGGGAAAATTAGACGAAAGAACACTTATTTCCTTAGGGAAGGTCAGGCTCATCTGCCTTACGACTCCGGGATATTTATCGATATTTTCCCTTTCGACAGTGTCCCTGACGGGAAATTGGCCGAGAAGATGCATAATCTTCACTGTACGATAATCCGGAAAATTTTATGGTCAGAAGTTGGCAAGAAAACGGATAAAAATCCAATGTTGCGCTACGTGTTCTCACTGCTTAGCCTAATACCGCTTGGAATGGTATCAAATCATTTGCAGCATTTTGCTGGAAAAAGTAACCGCAAAAAATATCAGCGCGTAAGAGTATTAACTTTTCCTGCACGAGATAATGTAAGTGAGGGCAGACGTGAGTGGTATGAAAAAACAGTTGATTACAAATTTGAGGATTTGGATTTATTGGGGGCGGAGAGTGCCGACGCATACTTAAAGCATAAGTTCGGTGCTTATCTAACAACTCCTCCGGAAAGTGAAAGAAAATCACATCCTGTTTCTTATTATAAACTTTTGGATTAAGAAGGAGTGGGGACAACGTGGAAAAAGCGATTATATATGGTGCTGGTACTACTGGAAAGTCTATATTTGAGCAAATTCAAAAAAAAGGTGTAAGTTGTATAGCTTTTATTGACAACGATTCGAACTTGCATGGTAGAACAATAAATGGGGTACCAGTTATCGCTCCCAGTGATATTGTAACGCTTAATTATGATAAAGTTTATATTGGCACAATTATGGATATCGAATTGTTAAGCCAGCGACTTATTTCAATGGGTGTAAATGAAAGCAAAATAGATGATAGTCTAGTATCTCTCTCATACAAAGCTCGTATTGCTTTTCTAAAATCTCAAGCAGAAATACTTAGAGATAGAGAAATTACAGGTTCGTGCGCTGAATGTGGCGTTTTAAGCGGTTCTTTTGCCAAAGTGATTAATGAAACGTTCTACGATAAAACTTTATATCTATTTGATACCTTTGAAGGATTTGACCAACGTGATATAGGTATGGAACTGACTAACGGTTTTTCAAACTCACTAGCTGGCACATTCGGTGGACTCACATCCGCTGATGCTGTAATGAAGTCTATGCCTATTCCAGAAAAGGTGGTCATTAAGAAGGGCTATTTTCCAGAAACTACAGCAGGAATTGAAGATACCTTCGTTTTTGTAAATCTGGACTTTGATTTATATAAACCTACCTTGTCGGGTTTGGATTTTTTCTATCCAAAACTTGCAACTGGCGGGATATTGTTAATTCACGACTATTTCTCGATTCGATTTAAAGGTGTCAAGCAAGCGGTTGACGAGTTTTGTCAAAATAACGCCTTAATGCCAATTTCTATTGGTGACACATCAAGCGTGGTAATCGTTAAAAACTCTTAGGTTACTACAACTTAGAATGTAAGAGAATGGGCCGGGAGGGGGAGGCCATGTTAAACGATACATTAAGAGCATAATATGAAAACTCTCCATGGAAAGATTCTGTTTTCTGCTGGCATCCCTTTGAAGATCGGATTGACTACAGAGATTGTTATGGATCCAAAGGACTTCTCAGTCGAGGCTTTGGTAACTTAAAAAGAAGGTACTCACGGACCCTTACTCCTATTGTATGAGAATCATTTTTGAATTGAGATACTGGGCAGGAAAACGAGCCGCGAACACGGGATTGCCCTATGATACGCTGTTGGGTAGTGGAGAACACCCGCTCCCGAGTAAGGCGGAACTGCAAACTCGATAAAGGCTTGCGGGCTTTGAAGGACAAAAGTGGTTTTACCTGTTGGTCGATCATTATTTTACACGGGAGGTATATTCATACAACTATCTCTGCCACTTCGACGAACGCTCCCTTTTGCGTGAGGTTATTCCCAGCAGAGCATTTGAGTTTATGTGCGATGCATACTTTGTGGAAGCGCGGGTGTGTGCAGATGATCCGCCTTGCGTCGTAGATCAACCAGCGATCACGAAGTATCGTGAGCCCGCCAAACGTTTGCCATACGGTCCGCAGTGACGGTACGGTGCATAAGAGGCCGCTTCATCCTGATGGCAAGGCGGGTCTGCTGAGAATCTTGAGAAATCACGAGGAGCCTGTTGTCTTAGGTGTAAATGTCATTTCAATGAAAATGGAAGAAGATTCGCTGGTCATGCTGAGGTAGAATTTGCCAACGTTTTGGGACTGTTGGGCCGAGAAACTTTCGGATGGAACATTTGATGTCAATGAGATGGTTTCCCAGTTTGACCGTATTCGAGAAACGATCATAAAGGCTGCTAAGACCAGCAAATGCTTTTGGGAGCTGGTTCCGGCGAATTGTTTTTATAATAAAGAAAATGATGAGCTAATCTTTATTGATCAGGAATATTTTTGAGAAAATGCCTCACCTGATATTGCTCGGCTATTTATGGACTTGGCTTGTGCGGGAAACCGTTGAAGCGCGTGTTTAACGATTGCGAAGTCAACGTGACAGCTGTTATCGACAAAGCTCTTTATAATAATGGGATTATTGAAGAGACACTATTGGCCAGCAACTGTGACGTTTTAATTGATCAGGAAAGTATCCATACCTTATATACCTTGGGAGAATTAATCGGTGAACAAACTAAATGAGTTACAGACTGTAGAGCTTGATATTCTAAAAGAATTTACAAGGGTCGCAAAGCGTGAAGAGCTAACCTGGTTCGCCATGTTTGGAACTCTTCTCGGCGCGGTACGTCATAAAGGATTTATCCCTTGGGATGACGATATTGATATTGCCTTACCGCGTAAGGAATATGATCGTCTCCGGCTTTCGCAGCATTGGTTTAGTGAACCCTATTTCCTGCAGACACCGCAAAATGATCCTGCCGCCGCTCCCCATTATATAAGGCTGCAGCGAAGCGATACGACGGTCCTCTCGAACTTTCCTAATGGGTATACGCGAGGTGGTCACATGGGGGCCTATATCGACATCCTTCCTCTAGACGATATGCCCGGCGGCGATGCTGCAAGGCGCGTTCAGGAAACTGCATTGAAGATACAAATTCAAATGTACGCTTCGGCTGCCCTTGATGAATGCGAGGGGCCTGAGATCTCCGAAAGTAAAGAGGGATTTTGTTATGGTGCCGGCGGAATATCGGGACAATACGACTTTTTTGCAGAGCGGTATGAACGCTTCTGCTCAAAGTATTCTAACCAGTTATATTACTCTATCCCCGTTGTAATGGGCGAGCATGGCAGAAGGGTATATGACAAGAAGTGGTTTTCGGAAAGTGTTGAAATGGACTTTGAAGATTTGAAAATTCCAGTGCCTGTCGGCTATAAGGAAACGCTAATTGCATCTTATCCTGGCGGACTATACGAGCCGGATGCGAAAGATCGCAAACCAAAGCACCGGGATCATAGTATTGTGGATTTGGGCCGGTCTTACAAAGAGTACGTTCGTACCTATACAGACATGCTATGCGGTATTGAAAATAAAAAGGTGTACATCTTCGGTGCTGGTGATAGCCTGCGGATTTGGTTGGAGCGTTACAGCAATGGGTTGAATGTAGTTTGCGCTTTTGATAACCGTAAGGCCGCATGGGGGAGTTTAGCATATGGTGTACCCGTGCGTTCTCCTTCCGAATTGCCTGTGTTAATGGATGAGAACTCACGGCTCATTATTGCAAGCATCTATCATAAAGAAATAGCCAAGCAGCTTGAGGAAATGAATATATCCGATTACTACTTTTTTATTGACGGCTTAAAATATACAAGGTGTTTAAACAATACAGAGTAAAGTGAGCATGGTTGTACCACGTGACAACAAAGTGAAAACATCAGGGGCAATGCTGGAAAGCGTAATTGCCCAGGTAAGTGATAACCTTGAGCTATCCTCGTCAATGATGGCTCTAACGATGGCACTCGTGAGGTAATCTCCGAATACGGGCCGAAACTTCATGCTCGGGGGTGTGAGGTTGTTATTGTCGATCAATTAAACGCAGGCTGCTGTGCGGCAGGCACATTACTTCTGATGCGTTTAATAAATCAGAAAATAGCATATAAGGGCGAACTATCTATTACTTTCTTAAGAATTTTGTGTAATCTCTGATATTTCAAAATTAGACTTTTTAGGATGGTTAAGATGAAACTTTCCCTAGTTATGATTGTAAAAAATGAGGAAGGTACCTTAAGACGTTGTCTGGACAGTGCCTTTAAGCTCGTTGATGAAATAGTTATAGTAGACACTGGTTCTACTGATACTACCAAACAGATAGCTTCCGAATTCCATGCTAAGATATTCGAATACGAGTGGACCAACGACTTCGCGGCTGCCCGCAATTTTGCTTTGGAGCAGGCGACCAGCGAGTGGAGCCTGGTACTGGACGCTGATGAATACATTTCTAACGAGTGTGCAGATGAAATTTATAGCTTTATTACTCATTCTCCTGCCGTAGGCCAAATAAAAAGAATAGATAAATTTATGTCGAAAGATGGAGTGAGCTTTGAGCAAAGCTACATCTCACGTCTTTTCCCATCCAGTTGCCGATATTCCGGGAAAATTCATGAACAGATAGTATCTGACCTGCCCAGAGTGAGAGTGGATGTAGAGATTCAGCATGATGGTTACTTTGAAAAAAAGAAGTCAGACAGAAATATTCCAATACTCTTGCAGGTAATTGAGGAGAATCCCCAAGACCCATATTACTACTATCAAATTGCCAAGGAATATCGTGGAATAGACGAACATGATAAAACGTATGCTTCATTGAAACAGGCATATAGTAAAATCACTCATAAAGAAGGATATGCTCCGAGTCTTATCGTCAATTTTTTGTATGCGATCATTGCTTCAGGTCACTTGGATGAGGGACTGGCCATAGTTGAAGCGGAGCAGGATTTTCTCAGTGAGTCTGCGGATTTTTATTTTGTCTCTGCCCTTTTTCTTCTTGAGCTCATCCTTAGCGATCCTGATCAATATAGTGACCTGATTCCGTATATCGAACGATTTTACTTAAGAGCACTAGAGATAGGTGAGACGGGACAAGAGGGAAGCGTTATAGGAACCGGTAGCTTTGCTGCACATCATAATCTCGGTGTGTATTATGAGGTGATTGGTGATACAGGTAAAGCAAAGCAGCAATATCTATATGCAAAAGGCTTCGATTACGCTCCTTCTATTGAAAGATTAAAATTATTTGATTGAAATTGTATGGATTGATATTTTTATGTTTCATAAGTAATCCTTCTGGTTAAACACTCTTAAACGACAACCCACACGTCCTTTTGATAAGAGTCTTTTGTAGAATAATGTTGAAAAAAATAAGTTAATATTTAGGTGGTAATTTATTGAAAGTAAACATTTTCTTTTCCAATTGACAATGGAGAAGCAGCGGTGGTATAGTCGAGTTGTGAGCAAGACTCACGTTCATCTGATGACGAAGGGAATGTTTAGTCAATGGAAGGTAAAGTTAAATGGTTTAACGCAGAAAAAGGTTATGGTTTCATCGAAACTGCCGACGGTGGCGACGTATTCGTACACTTCTCCGCGATTCAAACTGATGGTTTCAAAACATTGGATGAAGGCCAATCCGTGGAGTTCGACATCGTTGAAGGTGCACGCGGACCACAAGCAGCTAACGTCATCAAATTATAATCATCCGGCGCAGCCGACCTACATATATGGTAGATGGTTAGCAATTGAGACAACGCTAGCATAGATCCTGGAGATTTTCTCCAGGGTCTTTTTTATGGCTTTTTTACAAAAAAAGTCAACTCAATTGTGGCGAATTTAAACTAAAATCAGTCATTGTGTAAAATTATTTTACGGGAAAACGTTAAAAAGTCCTAATATTTGGGTAATGAAACGTTGGGCGTTCTATCATGCCTCGGCGTACTTTTTTTTGCTTAGTCGTATGGCTTTTGAACGGGAAAGGTGCTTGGAGTGATACAACATGCCTATGCCCATCAAACACTCAGGAAGATTAAAAGCAGAATGACAAGGAAATGGCGTGGAATTATGACAGGAATACTGGAGGCGAGCATGCTGTTCGGGTCTGTGGACAGTGTCTCTGCACCCCTGCGCCCGAGGATAATCAGGGACACTGGGCGCAGAGACAACAGTTGCAGGGGTGGCTGAATAAGACTTTTGACAAGGATGTATTTAATTTTTCGCTTGTCGTTTCCCCCATCTCATGATTTAACGATGCCGAGGGTTTTATAGAATCCATGCATATTTTGAAGATAAGCATCATCCTTCAGAGATGAATCAGCCAAAATACTTTGCATGCTCTCCAGAAATGCCGCAGCAGAGCTGGTGTCTGCAGTGTCGAACCGGTTCTGAATATGTGTATTGTTTAGTAGTTGATCATTCCGTGCAGTTTGTTCCTTGAATTTCTCTGCCCACTCCGGATGCTGGGGAACTTTTTTCACGAAATCAAGAAGTATATCCAGTCCATTGCCTCCGTGGAAAATGTCGTTCTTAAATCGGCTGTACGTTTCCGGGTCAGCTTGTTTCATTAATTCGGAAGGATTTATATAATCCTCTGGAGCACCTACCGGACGGCTTGACGGCAATTTATAACTGATGTCACCTGTTACCGGATCGGTAGACCGGGTAGAAGCGACAGCTGCAATTGTATTCATTGTCTTTAGGAACTTGTCCGCCTGCTCACCTTCCATATAATTTTCTGCAATATATTTGGACTGTGAAAGTCCCATTTCGAGCAGTGCTTTCCGTTTCTCCTCGTCATTTACGTTTCCATCTACGATAAAGTTGGATTGTATAATGCCGTATACAGCATCAACAACTTCTGTCGGCTCTCCTTCCAGAGCGTGGGTCAGAGCTTCGTTGATTTCTGTTGTTCCATAATATTTTGCTGGATGTGACTGAATGGCATCAGCTGCCAGCTGTCGGCCTGTCTCACTGATTTCGACCTGGTCATAGGTAATGACACTGGACGAACCTGCTTTGTGCCACTGAGCACCGGATTTTTGGGCTGCTGTATCAAGCCGCGGAGTACTGTTAGTAAGGGTCTGGTACGGGATTTGAGATGTAATTTTCATAAAGTTATACCTCCTGAATATTTTTGAACGAATAAGAAGAGAGTACAGATTCTGTAACCCTATAGATATATATCGGCAATGGAACAAACTGGATTAAGAGGTATATGTTTTATGGGAACTGTCTGATCTTTGGAAACATTCATTGTTTATTTTTTGTATTTCTATAAAATTTTTCATGAATCGCAACTTTTTCACATTATCTGGGTAAAAGAATACGTTGAGCTTTTTGTCTTGCCTCGACGCACAATACACTTTACTCTAGGAGGATGAACAGCAAAATGAAAAAGAAGTGGCGTGGTCTTCTGACCGGACTGCTGGGAATCGGCATGATGTTAGGTTCACTCGGCAGTGTATCAGCCGCGCCGGTACCCAAGGATATTCAAGGGCACTGGGCACAAAAGCAATTGCAGGACTGGCTGAATAAAGGTTATCTGGGAGGGTACCAGGACGGTACGGTCAAACCCAATAAAGCCATTACACGTGCAGAGTATGTGGCTTTGGTTAACCGCCTGTTCGGTTATACCGATACGGCAACAATCAGCTTCAAGGACCTCAAGAAATCGAACTGGTATTACAGTGAAGTTGCCAAAGCGGTAAAAGCCGGATACATCGGCGGGTATGAGAACAATACCTTCCGTCCCAACGCTTCGCTTACACGGCAAGAGGCTGCTGTTATTGCAGCCAAGATTTTGAAGCTGAACACTAAGGCGACTACTGCCAAGTTCAAGGACAGCAGCCAGTTTGCGGCCTGGAGCCGTGGAGCTATTGCGGCAGCCGCCGACAAGAAAGTCATCAACGGTTATCCGGATGGGACTTTCGGTCCCAAGAGGGCATTAACCCGGGCAGAGGCAGTTGGCATTATCAGCAATTCGGTGGCTCAAAAGCCTGCGGCTCCTGGTGTAACCCCAGCTCCAACTCCTACTCCTAAGCCAACAACTTCACCGGCTCCAACAACTAGCCCAACACCGGCACCAACCAAGGCTCCGGGTGGAGGATCTGGTGGCGGTTCCGGCGGCGGTGGTGGCGGTGGCGGTTTCATTACACCGACAGTAACCAACGCTGCGTATGGACACGTTGGCTCTGTGACTGCAGACGTCTACTTGACGCCTAATGTAACGGGTGCTGTGTATTACGTAGTTGCGCCATATGCCATTAACGTAACTGCACCAAGCGCGCAGCAGGTGAAGGAAGGACAAATTGCTGCCGGAACGGCAGGCGTTCATCATGGAACCCAAGCGACTACCGCAGGTACTACTGTGTCCTTCACGGTGTATGGACTTAAGGCTGATACGGAATACGCTACTTATGTCACGGTTGCAGACAGCTACGGCAACTGGTCTTCTGTAGCCACTGTCCGGTTGAAAACCGCACCGGCTGGTGCGAATGCCATTGTTGTGGCACAGCCGGGGAATATCGGTACTGTGACGGCTGATGTGTATGTCAAATACGGCACAGCAGGCGGAACAGCTCAAGAGGTCAGATATGTTGTGCTGAAGGATAATGCGGCAGCCCCTACAGCCACTCAAGTGGCAGAAGGCAAGGATAGTGCCGGGACACTGTTGTCCTCTGCATTAAAAGGCACCATTTCCGCGCAGCCTGGTGTAGGTCACACTCATACACTAAGCGGTCTTACAGCGGCTACCGGCTACAAGGTTTACTTGGTTAGCGGACATGGCACTACATGGTCCTCTGTTGAAGTCATACGGATTCATACGAAATAATTTTCTGATTATGCTTGGAGAGAAGACTTGAAGCCCAACACTTTTTGGCAGTAAAGTTAAATAGCTTGAACTTATGTCCGGAAGGGGCTGCTTGCAGCTCTTTCCGGGTTTTTTTGCGGGCAGAAACATCCGTTTCTTCAGCTCCGGTATACAGTTACACCTTTTGTTAGGTGAATGTAAAGGCTGTCATGATTTGTTTTTTACTTAGCCCTGACAATTTGGTATAATGGCAATGTAAACAAAGGAGGAGTGCCCATGCAATTCAGCATTCGAGGTCAACAAATTGAAGTGACCGACGCTTTGAGAGATTATGTTGATAAGAAGCTCAGCAGACTTGAGAAGTATTTCGATGCACCCCCTACCTCAGAAGGATATGTGACGCTTGGCGTCGTTCGCGGCCTTCATACGGTGGAAGTAACAATCCCGCTGGCAGGTGTAACGCTTCGTGCGGAAGACCGCAGCGACGATATGTACGCATCCATCGATGCCGTGGTGGACAAGCTGGAACGCCAAATCCGCAAGCACAAGACCAAGCTTAATCGTAAATTCCGCCAGGAAGGAAGCCTGAAAACACTCTTTGTGGAAGGCGCACCAAGCAGCGTTGCTGTGGAGGAACAGGATTACGATGATTTGGAGGTTGTGCGGAACAAGCGCTTCACCTTGAAGCCGATGGACGTAGAAGAAGCGATCCTGCAAATGAACATGGTTGGACATAATTTCTTCGTGTTTTCCAACATCGACACTTCTGAAGTCAGCGTTGTTTACAAACGCAATGACGGCAAATATGGTCTGATTGAACAAGACTAGGTCTGGTGCATGAAGCCCGGCCGGGACTTGGGATAGGCGGTTTGCTTCAAACTCACGCAGAAAATTAACCGAGCCCCTATTCGCCTTAAGCGAATAGGGCTCTTGTTCGTATATATATGATGTGAGTATGACAATTTAGCGGCACTTTGGCTGAAGAGGGCTCACTTGAAAAATAAGGTTGGAGCTGCTTGTATTGCGGCTTGTCTTACAAACTGTTACAATTTATGAAGCAGCGGAATCGAAATCTTATATGGCCCTTTCAATATTTAGTGAGGATGGGCTCGGTTCCACCATCTGTGTTGCATGAAAGGGGTTAACCATGCTAGGACTTGTAAAAAAAATATTCGGCGACACCAACGAACGTGATGTCAAACGTCTTATGAAGACGGTCGATGTAATTAATGGGTTGGAGCCCGATTTTGTATCGCTTTCCGATGAAGAATTGAGAGCCAAGACTGCTGAATTCCGTGCCCGGATTGAGAAGGGCGAAACCTTGGAAGAACTTCTTCCCGAGGCATTTGCAACCGTACGCGAAGCTTCCAAACGGACGCTGGGCATGCGGCATTTTGACGTTCAATTGGTTGGAGGCATGGCGCTGCATGAAGGCCGGATCTCCGAGATGAAGACAGGTGAAGGCAAGACGCTGGTAGGTACTCTGCCAGTCTACCTGAACGCATTGCTTGGCAAAGGTGTGCATGTCGTAACAGTCAATGACTATCTGGCTCAGCGGGACAGCGCGCAGATGGGACAAATCTATAACTTCCTGGGCATGACGGTTGGGGTGAACCTGAACGGCATGGACCATGCTGATAAACAAGAAGCTTATGCCTGCGATATTACGTATGGCACTAATAATGAATTCGGTTTTGACTATCTGCGCGACAACATGGTGCTCTATAAGGAGCAGATGGTTCAGCGTCCGCTCTATTTCTGTATTATTGATGAAGTTGACTCCATTCTGATTGATGAAGCGCGGACTCCTCTTATTATCTCCGGGCAAGCCGAGAAATCCACGGAGCTGTACTATGCAGCAGACCGTTTCGTGAAGAGACTTACTGCTGAAGAAGATTATACGGTTGATATTAAGGTGAAATCCGTAGCTTTGACTGAAAAGGGTGTGGCTACGGCAGAACGCGCTTTTGGCGTTGAAAACCTGTATGACCACAGCAATGTAACCCTGAATCATCACATTGTTCAAGCGCTCAAGGCGAACGTCATTATGCGCCGCGACGTTGACTACGTAGTGAATGAGGACGAGGTTGTTATTGTCGATGAATTTACCGGCCGGTTGATGGCTGGGCGCCGCTACAGTGATGGATTGCACCAGGCGATTGAAGCCAAGGAAGAAATTCAGGTGCAGAATGAGAGCATGACCCTGGCCACGATTACATTCCAGAACTACTTCCGGATGTACCGCAAGCTGGGCGGCATGACGGGTACCGCGAAGACTGAAGAAGAAGAGTTCAAGAAGATCTATGGTCTGGAAGTCCTGCAGGTGCCAACCAATAAGCCGAATCAGCGTGTGGATATGCCGGACGTTGTGTACAAAAGTGAAAACGGCAAGTTTAACGCGGTTGTAGAGGAAATTGTGGAGCGCCACAAGAAGAATCAGCCTGTACTGGTAGGTACCGTATCCATTGAAAATTCGGAACGTGTATCCGAGATGCTAAAACGCAAAGGTGTCAGACACCAGGTGCTGAATGCGAAGCATCATGCGGCAGAAGCAGAGATTATCTCGCATGCCGGCCAGCCGGGAACAGTAACCATTGCTACGAATATGGCGGGACGCGGTACGGATATCGTATTGGGTGAAGGTGTGACGGATCTGGGCGGTCTGCATATTATTGGTACAGAACGCCATGAATCGCGCCGGATTGACAACCAGCTGCGCGGACGCGCGGGACGTCAAGGCGATCCGGGTTCCACCCAGTTCTACCTGTCGCTCGGCGATGAACTGATGAAGCGTTTTGGTGCAGATAACGTGCTGAACATGATGGACCGTCTTGGTTTTGAAGAGGATCAGCCGATTGAGAGCCGCATGATTACGCGTGCTGTAGAGTCCGCCCAAAAACGTGTCGAAGGCAACAACTTCGACATCCGTAAAGTCGTCCTTCAATATGATGACGTCATGAATCAGCAGCGTGAGATTATCTACAAGCAGCGCCGCGAGATTCTGGAGTCTGACAATATCAAGGATATTGTGGTTGAAATGATCAAGCCGGTTATTGACCGTATCGTTAATGCACATTGCAGTGACGACATTCCGGAGAACTGGGAGCTGCAGGAGGTTGCTGATTATGTGAACAGCAAGCTTTTGGAGGAAGGCCAGTTGACCCGGGACGATCTGTGGGGCAAGGAAGTTGAGGAGCTCATCGAATACATCTTTAACCTTGTGCTGGAGAAATACGCAGCCCGTGAAGAACGCCTTGGCTCTGAGCTGGTGCGTGAATTCGAGAAGGTTATCGTGCTCCGCTCCGTAGACAGCAAATGGATGGATCATATTGATGCGATGGATCAGCTTCGTCAAGGGATTCACCTGCGTGCGTATGGCGGTACTGACCCGCTCCGCGAATATCAATTTGAAGGCTTTGAAATGTTCAATGCCATGACTGCCACCATTCAGGAAGAAGTTGCGACCTATATTATGAAGGCGCATATTGAAACCAACCAGGAACGTCAATCCGTAGTGGAAGAGAACAAAATTTCCACCAATGGCGAGCCTGCCGAGAAGCAGCCGGTACATGTTCAGGCTGCGATTGGCCGCAACGATCCTTGCCCTTGCGGCAGCGGCAAGAAGTACAAGAACTGCCACGGCCAGAACGCTTAAGCGCAGCAGGCCGATTGAGTTTAGGGATTTTGCACTTTGGGACTTGTTCCAGAGTCCGAAGGTTATAATGACAATAAAAAGCGGCTGGGCCCGGGGGATTCCCCGTTTGCGGCCCGGCCGCTTTTTTGGGCATTAAGACTTGGGTGAATGATTCAAGCAGAGAAGGATTGGAACTTGAATATAAAAAATATGGTGAAAGTAACGGAGGGGAAGTTTGGAACTGGAGGAGCGAACGCGTCCGCCTTTATGATTGAATTTCTACCGCGTCCAGCGGCTTAGATCAGGAAATTCAATCATAACAGCGGCCGGAAGTCCAAACATTCCCCGCAGTTACGGCCATCACCTTATGAAGTATTTGAAGTTCCGGGATTCTCAGATGGCCTTTTATTCCCCCTCTTTATGTCCAATAAGCCGCCCCGGCGCAATCATTTTATTTTGAAAGGTGAAGTGACTCCACATGATCGATGCTAATGTTAAGCAGGACCTGCGTGAAATAGGCAAGAAACTAACTGACCTTAGGGGGTCTCTTTGACTTAGATCTCAAGCAGGAAATGATCGCGAACTTCGAAGAAAAGATGGCAGCACCCGGGTTCTGGGATGATCCCGAAAAAGCGCAAGGTGTAATTGCCGAGATGAATGCGGTGAAATCATCCGTGGATCAGTACGAGAAGCTGCAGCAGGAATATGACGATGCAGCGATGATGGTAGAGCTGGCAGATGAGGAAGGCGATGCGGAGCTGGCGGCAGAAGTTGCCGAGACCATCCGCAGTGTAGGCGGCAAGGTCGATGAATTCGAGCTGCAGCTGCTGCTCAACCAGCCGTATGACAAGCTCAATGCGATTCTGGAGCTGCATCCCGGCGCTGGCGGAACGGAGTCCCAGGACTGGGGCCAAATGCTGCTGCGCATGTACACCCGCTGGGCGGAGAAACGCGGCTTCAAGGTAGAAGTCCTGGATTATTTACCGGGGGACGAAGCCGGGATCAAGAGTGTTACTCTGCTGATCAAAGGCTACAATGTCTATGGCTATCTGAAGGCGGAAAAAGGGGTGCACCGGCTGGTGCGTATCTCCCCGTTCGATGCATCAGGCCGGCGGCATACCTCCTTCGTATCCTGCGATGTGGTGCCTGAGATTACGGATGATGTCGAGGTGGAAATCCGTACGGAGGACCTGAAGATTGATACGTACCGTGCCAGCGGCGCGGGCGGTCAGCATATTAATACAACCGACTCTGCGGTGCGTATCACTCACCTGCCCACCGGCGTGGTGGTCACCTGCCAGAATGAGCGGTCGCAGATCAAGAACCGGGAACAGGCGATGAAGATGCTGCGTTCCAAGCTGTATGAGCGCAAGCTGCAGGAGCAGCAGCAGCAGCTTGATGAAATCCGAGGAGAACAATCGGATATTGCCTGGGGCAGCCAGATCCGCTCCTATGTATTCCATCCCTATAGTATGGTAAAGGATCACCGTACTTCCGTGGAAACCGGAAATGTCGGAGCAGTGATGGACGGCGATCTGGACGCTTTTATCGATGGATATTTGCGCAGCCAGATTAAGACGGAAGCTGAATAAGGGCATCATGATAATTCCTACGCGTCTTCGGAGGTGTAGGAATTTTTTTGAGAAGATTAGGAAGTCTATGCTTTAAGTATAATGTTAAGGAGAAAACAACCGGCATGCAAAAAATGAATTCACGCAATAAACCCCCGTTAATTCCACTCAATGGGCCCTTGCGCCATACGGTGGATATTCTGCTGATTCTGCTGGGCTCGCTGATTACGGCTCTGGCTTTCAATCTGTTTTTCCTGCCGAACAGAATCGCTTCCGGAGGGGTGTCCGGCTTGTCCGTACTCGCGGAGGCCTGGCTGGGAGCTGAACCGGCGTTCACCCAGTGGGCGCTGAATATTCCGCTCTTTATCCTGGGGGTGGTAATCCTCGGCAAGCAATATGGCCTGCGTTCGCTGCTGGGCAGCTTTGTGCTGCCGCTGTTTATTTTTCTGACGAAGGATGGGCCGGTTCCGACCACAAATCCGCTGCTTGCCTCCATTTACGGAGGGATTGGTGTGGGGCTTGGGCTTGGGCTGGTATTCCGCGGGCGCGGGTCTACGGGGGGACTGTCCATTTTGGCGCAGATCATTCAGAAGATTACGGGGTTCAGCTTCTCGCTGTCTGTCGTGCTGCTGGATGGTACGGTAATTACGCTGGCTGCTTTTGTACTGGGCATGGAACAAGCGATGTATGCCTTGATCGGCTTGTTTGTAACAGGTAAGGTGATCAACGCGCTGGAGGTGGGCTTCAGCACAACCAAGGTAGCGTATATCATTTCCGACCAGACGGAAGAGATTTCACAGGCGATCTTGAACGATTTGGACCGTGGGTTGACCAAGCTGAACGCGCAAGGCGGGTATACCGGGGATAGCCGTACGGTGCTTATGGTGGTAGTAGGGCAAAATGAGATCACCCGGCTGAAAGCGTTAGTGCGTTCTGTGGATCCGGGGGCGTTTGTGATTATCACGGAGGCGCATGAGGTGCTGGGTGAAGGGTTCAAAAGAGAGGTGCAGTCTCCTTAGGGGGCTGCTTCTTTTTTTGGCGAAATGCTTCGGGGATCTGTGCAGAATAAACTTGACGTTACATGTTGTATTTATATTAATTCAGTCGTATAATAATACATATTTCCAAGAGCGGTATTCATTTATTCATGAAAAGCAGGAAGCGGGGATGACAGTGACTGATAAGCTGAGAGCGGCAATTGTGGGATCAACGGGATATGGGGGCGTGGAGCTGATCAGGCTGCTGCAGGGCCACCCTGATATAGAGATTACTTCGGTGATTTCCTCTTCAAGCGCCGGTGCGCCTATTGAGGAGGGTTTTCCGCATTTAACGGGGATTGTGCAGCGCAATCTGGATGGAGTGGACGCGGCGGAGATCGCCGGGAGGGCAGATGTGGTGTTCACTGCAACGCCTTCGGGGGTAAGTGCCAAGCTGGTGCCGCAGCTGCTGGAGGCAGGACTGAAGGTGGTTGATCTGTCCGGTGACTTCCGGCTGAAGGACGGCGCGGAGTATGAGCAGTGGTATAAGCATCCGGCTCCGCCTGAAGCGTATCTGCAGCAGGCTGTATACGGATTATGCGAGGTGTTCGGGGAGCGTGCGGCTGGAGTGGATTTTGTCTCGAATCCGGGCTGTTATCCGACAGCTACCCTGTTGGGCCTGGTTCCGGCGCTGCAGGCTGGCTGGATTAAACCTGACAGCATTATTATCGATGCCAAATCAGGTGTATCCGGCGCAGGGCGGGGAACGAGTCTAACGGTCCATTTTGCCGAGATCAACGAGAATTTCAAAACCTACAAGGTCAACAAGCATCAGCACATTCCCGAGATTGAGCAGACCCTGACGGAGATCGCGGGAGAAAAGGTGACGGTGACGTTCACTACGCATCTGGTGCCAATGACCCGGGGAATTATGAGCACGATGTATGCCGGGATGAGTGGCGGGTACAGCGAGCAGGATTTTGTGGACTTATACCGTAAGTATTATGCAGGACGCCCTTATGTGCGGGTTCGTGATGCGGGTGTGCTTCCAGCCACCAAAGAGGTCAGCGGCTCCAATTATTGTGATATCGGTTTTGCCACGGATGCCCGTACAGGACGGGTAACGGTTGTATCCGTCATTGACAATATTGTTAAAGGCGCAGCCGGGCAAGCGATTCAGAACCTGAATTTGATGATGGGATGGGAGGAAACCCGCGGTCTTGGTTACACACCTGTGTATCCTTAAGCTTCAGCGGTCAACACTATAATGAGTGAGAAACAGGTTTTTACCGTCGTTGAGGGCGGAAGTGTCACAACCCCTAAGGGGTTTACGGCTGGCGGGCTGCACTGCGGACTCAAAAAAACAGAGCGCAACGACCTGGCGGCGATTCTCTGCGAGGTGCCTGCGACAGCGGCTGCGGTCTATACAACGAATGTATTCCAGGCTGCACCGCTGAAGGTGACGCGGGAGAGTCTGGCGAACGCGACGCTGCAGGCGGTTATCGTGAACAGCGGGAATGCCAATGCCTGTACCGGTGAACAAGGTGAAGCCGATGCTTATGAAATGCGTGCGGCCGCTGCCCGTGAGCTTGGGGTGAATGAATTGGACGTCGCGGTTGCTTCTACCGGTGTAATCGGCGAACTGCTGAAGATGGACCGTGTGCGCAGCGGCATTGCCGGACTGCCGGAGAAGCTGGATGGAGGAGCCGCCGGGGCGGAAGAGTTCTGCCAGGCTATTTTAACAACAGATCTGGTCAAAAAAGAATGCTGCGTCACAGTAAAGGTCGGTGAAGTGGAAGTTACCATCGCCGGAGCTGCCAAAGGTTCGGGGATGATTCATCCCAATATGGCGACCATGCTGGGCTTCATGACCACGGATGCTGTGATTGACGGCGAGGATCTGCTCAGTCTGCTGCGTACTGCGACCAACACCACTTTTAATATGATTACGGTAGATGGAGATACAAGCACCAATGACATGCTGGTGACGATGGCTAGCGGGCTGGCCGGGAATGAAAAGCTGACGCGGCTGCATGCGGACTGGGATGCTTTTGCCGCTGCGTTCACACATGTCTGCAAGAGTCTGGCTATGGCGATTGCCCGTGACGGCGAAGGAGCGACGAAGCTGATTGAAGTGCAGATTGACGGTGCAGTGCATGATGAGGCTGCGGCGGCGATTGCCAAGACAGTGGTCGGCTCCAGTCTTGTGAAATCGGCGATTTTTGGTGCGGATGCCAACTGGGGCAGAATTATTGCGGCGGTAGGACGCGCAGGAGTGCCGGTATCCCCGGAACGGGTAGATATCTCACTTGGCGGGATTGAGGTGCTCAGACAGTCGCGTCCGGTAGCTTTTGATGAAGAGCAGGCTCTGCATTATTTGCAAAAAAGCGATACCGTGCGGATTACCGTAGCTTTAGCTGACGGAGAAGGCAAGGCTACCGCCTGGGGCTGCGATCTGACGTATGATTATGTGCGCATTAATGCCGCATACCGTACCTGATTGACGGCTGGGCTGAGCTTACTGGGAGGGTACCGATACTATGACTTTTGAACCTGTTGAGAACCATAAGGCTGGCGGACTGTTCGTTATGAAATGTGGCGGCAGTACGCTGGCGGCGCTTCCGGATTCATTTTTTGACGATTTGCGGGAGCTGCAGCTGAGCGGTGCCCAGCCTGTTATTGTGCATGGCGGCGGACCGGCGATTTCCGGCAATCTGGAGAAGCTTGGCATTGAGAGCAGCTTTGTGAACGGCTTGCGGGTGACGACCGAGGAAGTGCTGGATGTGGTGGAAATGACGCTGGCGGGAAGCATCAACAAGGCGATTGTCCGAAGGATTCAAGGCAGTGGAGGGCAGGCGCTCGGCTTATCCGGTGTGGATGGGCGGCTGATTACGGCCCGGCTGGTTGCCAATAGCGGTGAAGTGGGGCTGGTCGGTGAAGTGACTGAGGTCAATGCAGAAATTGTGGCGGGTGTTCTGGCGATGGGCTATATCCCTGTGATCGCGCCGATCGGCGTAGATGCCGGGGGCCAGCGCTACAATATTAATGCGGATACGGCGGCGGGTGCGGTGGCTTCTTTTATCGGGTCGCCCCAAATGATTGTGGTCACGGATGTGCCGGGCATTATGCGCACCCTGGACGGACGCAAAACCGTGCTTCCGTCTGTGACGGTAGGGCAGATCGAAGACTTAATCAAAAATGGCGAAATCTATGGCGGGATGATTCCAAAAGTGCGTGCCGCGATCGACTGCATCCAGGGCAGTGTGTCCGAAGTCGTCATTGTTGACGGCAAGGAGCCCCGGGTGCTTAGCCGGGTGCTGCAGGGGGAAAAACTGGGAACACGGATTATTCGTTCATAACTAATAAGATGAACTAAAAAATTCATAAAAGGGTAGAAGTGCGGAGGGGAAGTTTGGAACTGGAAGAGCGAATGCGTCCGCCTTTGTCACCGGATTTCAACCGCAAAAGGCGGTTCAATCAAGAAATCTGGGGACAACAGCGGCTGGAAGTCCAAACATTCCCCGTAGTTACGACCATACCCCACAATGTAAAACTAAAGTTCAACTTATATAATAACAAGCGCTGACGGGAATGCCGGAAGCAGCATGGTGGGAGAGTGACTAAGAATGAGTGAGCTTACGCAAGCGGACAAAGATTCTTTGACAGGGGCACCGCAGGACCGTTCAGCAGAAACAGGGGTTCAGGAGGCTGCTCCTGCCAAGCTGGGTGCGGTATTCCCGTCCTATGCCAGATACGACATCAGTCTGGTTAAGGGTAAGGGCAGCTGGGTGTGGGATGATCAGGGCAACAAGTACCTGGACTTTATGTGCGGCCTGGCCGTAACGAGTCTGGGACACGCACCGGAGAAGGTTGGCGCGAAGCTGAAGGCGCAGATTGATACGCTGTGGCATGTCTCGAACCTGTTCCACATTCCTGGACAGGACCGGGTGGCTGCGCTGCTTACAGCGAACAGCTGTGCAGATCAGGTGTTCTTTTGCAACAGCGGGGCGGAAGCGAATGAGGCAGCGATCAAGCTGGCGCGCCGTTATCACCAGAAGGTGAAGGGAACGGGCCGCTATGAAGTGATTACGTTCGAGCAGTCCTTCCATGGACGTACTCTGGCCACACTGACGGCTACCGGACAGCAAAAGGTAAAAGAAGGCTTCCTGCCGCTTCCGGCAGGCTTCAAGACTGTGCCGCTGCACGATCTCTCGGCGCTGAAGGCTGCAATCTCCGGGAACACCGCAGCAATTATGCTGGAGATGGTCCTCGCTGAAGGCGGCGTGCTGGAGGTGCAGCAGGAATTCCTGGATGCGGTGGTTGAGCTGTGCAAAGAGCATGGCTTACTGCTGATCGTGGATGAAGTGCAGACCGGCATGGGACGTACGGGCAAGCTGTTTGCACATCAGCATTACGGCATTGAGCCGGATATCTTCACCTTGGCCAAAGGGGTGGCCAGCGGCTTCCCGGCAGGTGTCATGCTGGGCAAGGGATACCTGCGTGAGGCGTTCAGTCCAGGCAGCCATGCGTCCACCTTCGGCGGAACGCCGCTGGCCGCAGCGGTAATGGAAGCGACGATCGAAACGATGCTGGAAGATAATTTGGCGCAGCGTGCTGCCGACATGGGAGAATACCTGAAGGGACTGCTCGGAGACAAGCTGGCGGATACGCCGTTTGTGAAGGAGATCCGCGGCAAAGGCCTGCTCATTGGCATCGAGTGCGCGGCACCGGTAGGTGATATCGTGCTGGCCGGACAAAAGCGCGGGCTGCTGTTCGTGCAGGCCGGCCCCAACGTCATTCGGCTGCTGCCTAACCTGTACGTAAGCGCCGATGAGATCCACCAGGCGGTGGACATCCTTTCGGAACTCATTCATACTTATGCTAACAATGGAAAGTGGGAGGCAGGTTCATGAGCCAGGAAGTGAAAAGCGGTGCACAACAAATCGCGCAGCAGCTCAAAGGCCGTGATTTGCTGGAGCTGAACGACTACAGCCCGGAGGAAATCACGTATTTGATTGATTTGGCGATTGAGCTGAAGCGGAAGCAAAAAAGCGGGGAGGTCTATCAGCCGCTGAAGGGCAAGACGATTGGGCTTATTTTTGAAAAATCCTCGACCCGCACACGCGTGTCATTCGAAGTGGGCATGTACCAGCTCGGCGGCCATGCGCTGTTCCTGAGCAAAAATGACATTCAGCTCGGACGCGGCGAAACCGTCGGCGATACGGCGCAGGTCATGTCCCGTTATCTGGACGGCATTATGATCCGCACCTTCGGCCATGACAAAGTAGAGGATCTGGCCCGTTATGCTTCGGTGCCCGTCATCAACGGACTGAGCGATCTGGCCCATCCGTGCCAGGTGCTGGCTGATTACCAGACCGTCTACGAGCATAAAGGCAAGCTGAAGGGCCTGAAGCTGGCCTACATCGGCGATGGCAACAACATGGCGCATTCCCTGCTGATCGGCGGTGCCAAGCTGGGCGTGCATGTCTCGGTTGCCGGACCGGAGGGCTATGAGCCGGATGCGGCTGTTGTTGCGGAGGCGCGTGAGATTGCCAAGGAAACCGGAGCGTTAATCGTGGTTACCCGCAGCCCGCAGGAAGCCGTACAGGACGCCGATGTAATCTACACAGATGTCTGGGCGAGCATGGGCTTTGAAGCCGAGCAGCTCGCGCGTGAGGCCGCGTTCAAGGATTATCAGGTCAACGAGGAGCTGGTCAAAGGCGCGAAGAGCGACTACCTGTTCCTGCACTGCCTGCCGGCTCACCGTGAGGAAGAGGTCAGCACCGGCGTGATCGACGGCCCGAATTCGGTCATCTTCGACCAGGCCGAAAACCGCCTGCATGCGCAGAAAGCGTTGATGGCGGCATTGATGGGCTAAGGACCGTATTCACGGGCTAAGCTATAGCTAAGAGTATTCAGCGATCTGGAGTAAATCAGGATTGGTCATGCAAATCAGGCAAGGCTCTTGCTTGGTCTTATATTATATAAAACACTATATAGGTTGAACTTAGTATTGAGCGTTAGATTCCGGTGCATAGCAGCGGAGTGAAAGTTTGGAACTGTAGGAGCGAATGCGTCCGCCTTTGTCTCCGGATGTTATCCGCAAAGCGGTATAATCAGAAACATCTGGAGACAACAGCGGCCGGAAGTCCAAACATTTCACGCAGCTGCGTCCGGGCACCGGAATCTGCACGCCTGTCTGGGTTCATCCTATATCCCCACACGAAAGGAAGTCGCACCCCCATGCCAAAAGAAAAAATCGTACTCGCCTACTCCGGCGGGCTGGATACCTCGGTCATCCTGAAATGGCTGAAAGAAACCTATGATGCGGAGATTATTGCTTTTACAGCCGATATCGGCCAAAAGGAAGAGCTGAACGGCCTTGAGGAAAAAGCCCTCGCAACCGGCGCGTCGAAGGTCTACATCGATGATCTCCGTGACGAATTCGCGAGCGACTTCATCTACCCGATGTTCCAATCGGGCGCTTTGTATGAAGGCCAATACCTGCTCGGCACAAGCATCGCCCGTCCGCTGATTGCAAAGCGTATGGTGGACATCGCCATCGCGGAAGGCGCAACGGCGATTGCCCACGGCGCAACCGGCAAAGGAAATGACCAGGTGCGCTTCGAACTGAATGCGGCGGCCTTGTCGCCAAGCATCAAGGTGATTGCGCCTTGGCGGCTCGAAGAGTTCCGCAGCCAGTTCCCCGGCCGGGCGGAAATGATCGCCTATGCGGAAGCGAACGGCATTCCGGTTCAGGCCTCGGCGGCCAAGCCGTATTCCATGGACCGCAACCTGCTGCACATTAGCTACGAGAGCGGCGTGCTGGAAGATCCGTGGTTCGATCCAAGCGCACCGGAGAACAAGGGAATGTTCCTCCTCAGCAACGCGCCGGAGGATGCCCCGGATCAGCCGGAATACCTGGAGCTGGAATTCCTCAAGGGAGATTGTGTCGCACTGAATGGCGAGCCGCTATCTCCACTGCAGGTCATGGAGAAGTTGAATGAGCTGGGCGGCAAGCACGGCATTGGACGCGTGGATATGGTGGAGAACCGTTTTGTCGGCATGAAGAGCCGCGGCGTGTACGAAACGCCAGGCGGAACCATCCTGTTCACCGCCCACCGCAAAATGGAGTCCATCACGATGGACCGCGAAGTGATGAACCTGCGCGACAGCCTGATTACCCGCTACAGCACACTCGTGTACAACGGCTTCTGGTTCGCGCCTGAACGCCTTGCGCTGCAGGCGCTGGTGAAGGAAAGCCAGAAGAATGTTACCGGCACCGTGCGCGTCAAGCTGTACAAAGGCAACATTATCGGAGCCGGCGTAAAGTCACCGGTCAGCCTGTACAATCCGGAGATTGCTACTATGGAAGCAGACCCGACCCAGGCCTATGATCAAGGGGATGCAACAGGCTTTATCCGCCTGAATGCCCTGCGTCTGAAGGTTTCGGCGGGCGTAGCAGAATCGAACAAATAACATAACCAGACCGCTGAAGGCCGTTCCTCCCGTCAGGACAGGGGCGGCCCTTCTAGCGTCAATAAAGGAGGATACAACAGGTGAGCAAGCTGTGGGGCGGACGTTTTACCAAAGGAACGAACAAACTGGTGGAGGAATATACGGCCTCCATCGGGTTCGATAAGGTACTTGCTGAAGAGGATGTGCAGGGCAGTCTGGCTCATGTCACTATGCTGGGCAAATGCGGCATCCTGCCGCAGGAAGATGTAGAGACGATCAAGAATGGACTGAACAAGGTACTCGGCAAGGTCCGTGCGGGGGAGATTGTTTTTTCCGTGGCAGATGAAGATATCCATATGAATATCGAAAAGAATCTGATCGAGGAGATCGGCCCGGTCGGCGGCAAGCTGCACACCGGACGCAGCCGCAACGACCAGGTGGCTACGGACATGCACCTGTACTTGCGCAATCGGGTGGTCGAACTGGTAGCTCTGCTGCATGAGCTGCAGGAAGCGCTGATCGGTCAAGCCAAAGACAACGTGGATACGATCGTGCCGGGCTACACGCATCTGCAGCGTGCCCAGCCGATCCTGTTCGCTCATCACCTGCTGGCTTACGTGTCCATGTTCCGCCGCGATGCGGAGCGTCTGACGGACAGCTACAAGCGGATCAATGTGCTGCCGCTGGGAGCAGGCGCGCTTGCGGGGACCACCTTCCCGATTGACCGTCATTTCGTAGCGGAACAGCTCGGGTTCGACGGTGTCTATGAGAACAGTCTGGATGCAGTCAGCGACCGGGATTTCATCGTCGAATTTCTGGCCAACGCGGCACTGGTGATGACCCACCTCTCCCGGCTGAGTGAAGAACTGGTGCTGTGGAGCAGCACGGAGTTCAGCTTCGTGGAGCTGGACGATGCCTTCTGCACAGGCAGCAGCATTATGCCGCAGAAGAAGAACCCGGATGTGCCGGAGCTGGTGCGGGGCAAAACGGGCCGTGTCTACGGCAACCTGATCGGCCTGCTGACGGTGCTCAAGTCCCTGCCGCTGGCATACAACAAAGACATGCAGGAAGACAAGGAAGGCATGTTCGACACCGTAGCCACTCTGACAGGAGCGCTGCAGCTGTTCGCGCCAATGATCTCCACGATGAAGGTGAACAAAGGCCGGATGCGGGAAGCCGTCAATACTGACTTCTCCAACGCGACTGATATCGCTGACTTCCTGGTAGGCAAAGGTCTGCCTTTCCGCCAGGCGCATGAGGTCATCGGCAAGACGGTGCTGTACTGCATTAACGAGGGCAAATTCCTGCTGGATCTGACGCTGGAGGAGTTCAAGCAGTTCTCCCCGCTGTTTGACGAGCAGATCTACGCTGTGCTGCAGCCGGAGGCTGTGGTGAACGCCCGCAACGTCTATGGCGGTACGGCTACGGTGCAAGTGAAGGCCGCGATTGAACGGGCAGAGGCAGCCTTGAATGAGGCTAGTGAGTGGATTGCGCAGCACGTAAATACTATCCGGTAAAATAGGCCGATTGGCTACAATAGACTGCTGATCAGATTGCTGGATAGATTCTGAATAGATTGCTGGATATACGGCTGGATAGATTGCCGAAATGAACAAAAAACTGTCTTTCACCGCATCACCGGATGTGGGGAGGACAGTTTTTTTTATGATATAGAAAATCTGTCCGGAAACTACGGCAGAACTGCCGTTGTCGGAAGCCCTGGAGTGGAAAAAGGAAACTTAAATTCCTCAGAAATCAACATTCCCGAGGATTAAGTGGAATAAGGGAACTTAATTCTGCGATATTCCCATATCCGGAGCGAAATGTGCTGAAATAGGGATACTTTTTCCACTTAACCAGCCGAGCTGCTTGATGCTCAAGCCAATTAATGATACTTTTTCCACCTAAGCAGCTAAAGAAGCGCCAAGAAGACAGGTACTCTCTTACATAAACTGCTTGGCACCAAAAGTACCTACCTTTGAATTCTGCGTAAGCGGGCAATTTGAGGAAATGAGAGGTTCCACGACAAGCTAAGTTCTATCAGGACTTAGCTTGTCGTGCGCCACCTTAGCTAGCTCCGCGTCCACCTTAACTTGTTGTGCTTTCACATTCATCTTAGCTAGCTGCGCGTCCACCTTAGACTTGCGGTGCGTACACCTCAGGCTAAACCTGCCCTTATTTTTCTAGCGGCAGCCAGGCCAGCACATCACGGATTTTGGTATCCCAATAACCCCATTCATGTTCGCCCGGACCTTCCTCGTAGGTTAAGGACAGCGATGTCTTGGCACAGGCCTTGCGGAAGGTTTGGTTGTTCTCATAGAGGAAATCCTCCGTTCCGCAGCACTGGTAGAGCAGCGGTTTGGGCCCCTTGGAGCGGTCTACCTCTTTTAGCAGATATAGCAGATCATCAGGAGTGTTTTCAATGCTCTGTTTACCAAAAACCCGCTCGTACTCTGGGGACTTCCTGGCAGGGTCCTCGGGGTTCATGAAATGATGCGCCATATCCAGCGCTCCCGACAGACTTGCCGCCGCCGCAAAAGTGTCAGGCTTGCGCAGGCCCAGCTTGACCGCCCCATAGCCGCCCATCGAAAGCCCGGCGACAAAGGTATCCTCGCGTTTGGGGGACAGGGGGAAGAATGAACGGGCGAGCGCGGGCAGCTCTTCACTGATAAAGGTCCAATACCGGCCTCCCTCGGCCATGTCCGTATAAAAGCTCCGGTGCACCTGCGGCATCACCACCGCAATCCCCATTTGCGCGACATAGCGCTCAATAGAAGTACGTCGGAGCCAGATCGAGTCGTCATCTGACAGGCCATGCAGCAAATAGAGTGTCGGGTGCAGCTCTCCTTTAGTAACATTGCTCATGCCAATCTGGGTGGTGGTCTGCTGCGGCAGAATCACCGTCATGGAGGTGCTCAGTCCCAGTACATCCGAATAAAATTTGCATTCGATCAAAGCCATTTTATTCTCTCCTTTCTATTCAGCCCAATAATAGCACAGCACAAAATAGATATATATTGTAGAAGTCTCTCGAATTATTACTCGAAAGGATTCTACAGTCTGGTATCAAAGAATTTTAGTGTAACTAAATCCACTACATTACGAAAGGATATTGCAAGAAAAGCAAACAATAGAGCGCGATCTAAGCTAAGCGTAATGTCAACAAACAATGAAATAATCATCACGGTTGCAAGCAGAAGCATTAAAAAGTCATTGTATCGTGAAGATATCTGATGTGTTTTATTTTGGATGCTTTGCCAACGCTCATCATTTTTATATTCTACTTGTTTTTTTGCTTTGTAGACATATAAATATAATGTAGCAGCCCCCACAATAATTAATATAATTAACATAAATGCCTGATCCATCATTTTTCTTCCTCCTGTTCAAATACATCATTAATTGAAACTCCAAAAGCCTTTGCAATATTAAAAGCCAATTCCAAAGATGGGGTATATTTGTACTTTTCAATCGAAATAACTGCTTGTCTGGAAATGCCGACTTTTTCAGCTAAATCTGCTTGTGTCCAATCACGTTCGGCCCTTAATACTTTAATTCTGTTTTTTATCAACGTAACGAACTCCTTACTCAATGTAATCGTTTGTTTACATTATAAATGTAACTACATGATTACAATTTGTCAATAAAAAAGAACCGCAGGCAAGCTGAAAGAAAACAGAATGTCCGTCATATTTTTTTCGCGATGTGTGGGGAGGCGGAGCTTTATTATTTTTTTCTGCCGTAATCTTGTTTTGACCCTATAGGGAATTGGGTATTTTAGCTTAAAAGCTGCAGTAAGGTATAGAGTACTTATCGCACAACTATAAGGAGGAACTGATAATGAACAAAAAAGTGCTGCTCAGCTCAATCGCTCTTTCACTGGGTCTGGTATCGGCGGGGAGCGGAGCGTTCGCGGCTACGCCAGCTTTTGGAGTTGAAGGTGTAAAGGCGGTAGCGGTATCCGCACCGGGCAAGGAAGGTCCGGCAACGATTAACAATCTGACGGTGAAAAGTGTGATCCCGCTCCTGGTTCACGCCAAAAAGCTGTATACATATACCAGTCGCGGGGGCGTGACGTTCCAACCGGAAACGTTTCAATATAAAGGGACGGAGTACCGTTATCTCTCCAGTGATATTGGGAGCAAGCAGCAGCTGATGAATTACGTCAAACGCGCCTACACGCACAATGCCGCTGCGTTTTATGTGCAGACACAGTTTTTGGAGCAGAACGGAAGAATGGCACAAGTGAACACCGATATAGGCAACTCAATGCAGTATGATAAGGCGACAGCACGTATGGTTTCGAAGACTGCGACCGCTGCTGTTTTTGAGTTAAGTGTGCCGGATCAAGGGATGAACCAAAGCGTAGTGGTGAAGCTGAAGAAAGTGAGCGGATATTGGAGAATTGACATGTCTCCGGATACGCTGTTTTAATAGCGGGGCTGGCAGGAGGGATGGAGAAGCGGAAAAGCAGCAGCCGGGTCCGGGCAGACTGAGTGGATGGCAAAGGGGAGCCGGTGAGGAAGGCAAAGGGGATGTACAGAGCTTCACTGGGTATGCACTTGGGAGGGGAGTTAATGCTGCTCCTGTGTCAGGTCAGAAACATACACCACACCGGCAAAAGCTCCTTCCTCCGTAACGATAATGCAGTCGTTCCTCATCGCTTCAGGGCGTTCCAAGGCTGATATCAGAACGTGTTCCGGCGGGGTAGAGATGTCAACAGCCAGCGGTTTGCGGTTCATGAGCCTGGTTACGGATTCCCGGTAGAACAGCTCCATACCCGAACGTCCGGTAACCTTGAGGAAAAAGCGTTCACACATCAAGAGACCAACCGGCGTATGGTCTGGATTGCAGACAACGAGGCATTTGGCTTCGGGGTGCTGGAACATCACGCGGAGGGTTTCACGGCAGGTATAGGCAGCGGGGACGGCTGGGGCGCTGCGGAGCAAGGCGGATAATGGATTGGAAGCAATTAAGCTCATAGCAGTTCATCCTTTCTATTCCAATTCTGCCTCAAGGATACCACTCCATCGTAAAGAGCATATGTTACCGAGGTAAGCGCAATGTAAAGCAGGGGAGGGAAGCTCCTGCCCAGTTAATCTTTATGGCAAAAAGGCGGCAGGACTATGATTGTCCTGACCGCCTTTTTGATGAGATGCAGGGTAGAGCATACTGACTGGAAGCCGCCAGGCGTATTGGCTGCAATCACCCCCGCACCCCATCCTCCACCAGAGGCTGCCTGCGGGAATCAGGCTGGATGGACTTGCCCATGCCGCCCCGGTTGATGGCGATGATGCGTTTTTGTGCGTAATAGGTGTCCCGGGAGAGCAGCTTCTTCTCCACGGCTTTGCCGTCAACGAGCCGGGTGATGTAGGTTTCAACGATATAGCCGGTTCTTCCGTTCTGGATCACCCGTGTGCCTCCGCGCGGGAGTGAAGGATCGCTTACATATTTGTCGGCGGGTGCAAGCAGCTCCACCGTCCGGGACTGGACCAGGAAGGTGACGTTCTTCGGGAACGTGCCGAACAGCTTCACGGTTAAGGTGCGGCCTTGGACGGCGGCATGGATAATCAGAGATTTGCCGGTGTTGTTGCGGAAGCGGAAGTTGATGTTGCCTTCAGAAAAGGTAGCATCCTGTCCTTTGGGCAGATAGTTAACCGGCAGGGAATGGTTGCGCCGCTCCACGATTTCGAGCCCTGAACGCAGGGCGGCGTTATACAGCGTGCTGGATACCTGGCAGATCCCTCCGCCCACCCCGGGCTGCAGCCTGCCGTTGACGATCACCGGTGCTTCCCGGAAGCCGGTGTCAGCCTGGGCTTTCTGGATGGCCTTGCCGTAATCGAAGACTGCGCCCGGAGGCAGAAGGGTGCCGTTGACAGCTTCGGCGGCAGCCTGGATATTAAAAGTGCGTCCGGGGCCGCTTGCTCCGAGGGAGGTGCTGAACTGCGAAATTTTCCGCTCGATGCCCTGCTCTTTCAGGATTTTCAGCGTGACCTCCGGCTGCCGGATGCTGAGCGGAACTTCAAGCATGATCTGTTTGCCCTTAAGGCTGTCGGCATTGTGGAGTGACAGGGGGACTGCTGCCTGCAGGATAAGCTCCAATGCACGCCAGTCTACCTCATAGGTGGTCTTCTCAGGCGTGTATACCACACGGTCATCTGCGGTGATGCGCCGTACAGCGTCAACGGGGACGCCAAAGGTTTCCTTTTCCCAGTCTGGACTCAGACTTTTCTGCAGCTGTGCCAGATCCAGATGTACCCCGAGCTCCCAGCTGCGGGGAAAACTCCAGCGCGCGCGCACCCGTTCCAGCAGTCCGCCTTCGGTGAGCGTATTCAGTCCCTGCAGAAATTTCTCTGCCTCATACGTCATGCCTGCCTGCCGCAGCGTAACCGTGAGCCGGGTGTTAGGCTCTGCTTTCAGCACCAAAGGAACCGCCCCCAGCGCCTGCAATCTGGTGGCTAGTCCCGCACGAACGTCAGCTATTTCCATACCCCCGACGTCCCAGCCGGCAACAAGGGTTTTTGGGGGGAGTGTCTGCTGGCTGCCATATAAATGAAGTCCTCCGGCTACAAGGGAGCCGGCCAGAATCAGGCCGATCAGGGCAATGAGGGCGGCATGGATTTTTTTCATGAAAGATCTCCTTCAGTTGGGCGGATTTGCGCGGATGGGGCGCAGGCCAGGAATACTAGACTTATTGAATGGCTTTTGCAGCCGATATAAATAGATAGAACCGGTAGCAGCCCGGTTGTTTCTGAATTTGCAGAATGCAGATCTAGTGGCGGTACCGAGGTTTTTGTCCGGTTTTTAAGATGCTTTTTATGTATATGTGCGATATCGGTAAAACTTTCGGGTACTCAAGCAGTTACGGATTTGTTACAATAGATACGCCTGCGGTATTCATGCAGTTTATGGAAACTTCCGCGGTTTGCTGCGGAATATGTCAGAATCGGGAAGTGATGAAGTGATTGAAATGCAGGATGTGTGGAAGACCTATCCGAATGGAACCCATGCGCTCCAGGGCGTATCCGTCAAGATTGACCGCAATGAATTCGTCTATGTCGTCGGACCGTCCGGCGCCGGTAAATCAACGTTCATGAAATTAATTTATAGAGAAGAAATGCCAACCAAAGGACAAATTTCGGTAGGCGGGTTCAATATAGGCAAGCTGAAGCCGCGCAAGATTCCCTATGTCCGCCGCAATATCGGGGTGATCTTCCAGGATTTCCGCCTGCTGCCGAAGCTCACGGCCTATGAGAATGTCGCGTTTGCGATGGAGGTCATTGAGGCTCCGAAGAAAGTGATCAAGAAACGTGTTCCTGAAGTGCTCGAATTAGTGGGCCTGCGCAGCAAGGCAAACCGTGAGCCCTCTCAGCTGTCCGGCGGGGAGCAGCAGCGGATTGCAATCGCCCGGGCAATTGTCAATAACCCTTCTGTCATCATTGCGGACGAGCCTACCGGCAACCTGGACCCTGAAACCTCGTGGGGAATCATGCAGCTGCTGGACGAAATTAATTTTCGCGGGACAACCATTGTAATGGCGACTCACAACAGGGATATCGTCAACAAAATGCGCAAGCGGGTCCTGGCTATCGAGAACGGAAATATCGTCAGAGACCAAGTGAGAGGGGAATATGGTTATGAGTTTTAAAACCTTCTTGCGGCATGTGCGGGAAGGCTTCAAAAACGTATTCCGCAACGGCTGGATGTCGGTGGCTTCCATCACTTCCATTGTCGTCTCCCTATTCGTGCTTGGTGTCTTTATATTGCTTGTGCTTAATGTCAACGCTATCGCCGACAAGGCGGACAGCCAGGTGCAGATCAACGTGCATCTGGCACTGAATACCGACCAGAAGATGCGTGAAACGCTGGAGAATGAGATCGGCAGCATGCCGGAGGTCAGCAAGGTGGAGTTCGTCTCCAAGGAGCAGGGGCTGAAGGAATTCCGCGAGGATATGGGGCCGGATGCCGCCGAGCTGCTCGAAGGCTTTGATGAAGATAATAACCCGCTGCCGGATAAGCTGCTCGTGGAAGTCATTCAGCCTACGACGGTTCCGTTTGTGGCGGAGAAGATAGAAGCGCTTAACAAGACCCATGAAGAGAAGCCGATTTACAAAGTGAACTATGGCAAAGGCTCGGTGGAAACGCTCTTCAAGGTGACGAAGGCAGTACGCAACATCGGATTTATTTTTGTAGCGGGACTGGCGCTCATGTCGATGTTTCTGATCTCCAATACGATCCGGGTGACGATCCTTGCCCGCCGCAAGGAAATTGGCATTATGAAGCTGGTGGGTGCGACGAATTATTTTATCCGCTGGCCCTTCTTTATTGAAGGAGCGCTGATCGGGCTGATCGGCTCACTGGTTACCTCGGGGGCGCTTTATGCAGGCTACAGCAGTCTCGTGTCCTCTGTCCAGGGAGACCCGATGCTGGGGCTGCAGCTGATTCCGTTCCAGGATATCTGGGTTCTGCTCTGCGGGCTGCTTGTCGGCCTGGGAGTGCTGATCGGTATATGGGGAAGTACCGTATCGATCCGCAAGTTCCTCAAAGTATAGTCTATGATCCGATTGCAGGATGACCATCTTACAAGACAAAGGACGGGGAGTGCGAGTTGAAGAAGATTGCCGCCGGGCTGGCCGCTGTGCTGCTGGCTGTCACACTATTCCAACCCTCTGACGGATATGCCAAAAAAACTACGGTCGCAGAAATCGACAAGCAGCTGAAACAGCTGCAGCAGGAGGTTCAGGCTGCCAAAGCTGCACAGGACAAGGCCGCTTCACGGAACCAGGAAGCCAAGCATTATTTGAATAAAACGAATCTTAATCTTCAGTACGTGCTGGATCAGATTGATCAGGTCAAAGGCCAAATGACGGACATTTCCGGCAAAATCGCCAGTACGGAGAAATCGCTGAACATTACGGCCGCCGCACTCGATGAGGCGGAAGCGCGTGTGGCTTCCCGTGAGAAGCTGCTGGAGTCCCGGGTCCGCCTGATGTATACTGACGGTGCGGTTTCCTATTTGGATGTACTGCTCTCATCCACCAGTTTTTCCGATTTCCTGGACCGGGCGGATTCCCTCAAAATGATTGTCGACCAGGATCAGGACCTGCTCGTGCAGCACAAGCTGGACAAGCAGACGGTTATTGCCAAGAAGCAGGAGCTTGAAGGGCAATACGCCCAGGCCAAGCAGCTGTATACGGATCTGGAGTCCCAGCGGAGCACGCTAAAAGAGAAGGAGGCGGAGAAGCAGGAGCTGATCGCCTACTACGATAAGGAAATCCAGGAGACGGACGGCCTCACGGAAGAGCAGGATGCCAAGCTGGTGCAGCTGGCCAGCCAACGTTCTGCGCTGGAGAATAAGAAGGACCAGATCAAAGCTGAAGAAGCCGCACGCAAAGCAGCGGCAGCCAAAGCTGAAGCGGCGCGCAGAGCGGCAGCCGCTGCTGCAGCGGCCAAAGCCCGGGCTGCCAAAGCCCAGGCTGCCAGCAGCAGTTCAGACTCCAGCTCCGGCTCGGACAGCAGCGGGGACTACTCTGATTATGCAGGCGGAAATGGGCCATTCCTGCTTCCTGTGGGATCGGCACGGATTTCTTCCCCATACGGGCTGCGTACCCATCCGGTGACCGGTGAAGTAGGCAAGATGCATACGGGTACGGACTTTGCCGTTCCGCAAGGGACAAGCATTCATGCTGCCGATTCCGGTACGGTCATTGTCGCTGAGTGGTGGAGCGGCTATGGATATACGGTAGTGATTGACCATGGCGGCGGGGTATGGACGCTCTACGGCCATATCCGCGAGGGCGGCATCAAGGTTAGTGTGGGCGATCGGGTATCCCGCGGTCAGACCATTGCTGAATCGGGTGCAACCGGCCGCGTCACCGGCCCGCATCTGCACTTTGAAGTGCGGATCGACGGCAAACCGGTTGATCCGATGCCTTACCTGTGAGGCTCGGGACGATCATAGAATGGATTTGGAAAAATAACGGTACAGCATGAACTTGAAACCGGCAGTTTTTATTGTGGATCAGTTGAGGTTTAGCATATTATAAATATTAATTTGGTTTCCGGCATATACTGGAAGAGATACCGTTCTTCGCAGAACGGGCGTGTCCTTGGCTTTATGCCATGGGACAAGAAGGGACGGTGGGAACATCATGTTGAAGAAAAGCACAGCGGCTTTTATGATTGTCGCTGCCTTGCTGTGCGGAAGCCTGCTGACCTTGGGCGTCACCGGCTATGCGGATATATTCGGGCGGGCAGCGGGTGAAAGTGCGGCGGCAGCGGTTGTGCCGCCTGGTGGCTTGCAGGAGAAGGAGTCACAGAAGCTCGGAACCGCGCTGAGCCTGATAGAGGGCTATTACTACGAAAAGGTCGACCGGACGAAGCTGATCGACGGTGCCGTCAACGGAATGATGGAAGCGCTGGGAGATCCTTATTCAAATTATATGGGCAAGGAAACCGCTGAGAAATTTGAGGAGAGTATTGAAGGCTCTTTCTCGGGAATCGGGGCTGAGGTCTCCTCAGAGAACGGCAAGGTAGTTATCGTCTCCCCAATCAAAGGCTCGCCGGCCGAAAAGGCAGGGCTCAAGGCTAAAGACGTGATTCTGTCGGTAAACGGGGAAACGCTCGAAGGCATGGAGCTGAATGATGCCGTTGCCAAGATCCGCGGACCGAAGGGAAGCAAGGCTACACTCAAGATTCAGCGCACCGGAGCGGCGGAACCGCTTGAATACGTGCTCACCCGTGATGATGTGAAGCTGGAAACCGTCTATGCCAAGCTCGAAAAGGATGGCGTAGGTGTTATCGAGGTTACCCAGTTCTCCATGAATACCGCTGAGCGTTTCAAGGAAGAGCTCGGCAAGCTGGAAAAGCAGGGCATGAAGGGACTCGTCATTGATGTCCGCAACGATCCGGGCGGCGTACTGCCGGTGGTGATTGATATGGCTGAACAGTTCGTACCGGCAGGCAAGACCATTGTGCAGGTGGAGGAAAAGGGCAAGAAGCCTGAAGTCAGCCCTTCTAAAGGTTCAAGCAAAAAATATCCGGTCGTTGTACTGATGAATAAAGGCAGCGCAAGCGCCTCGGAAATCCTGGCCGGTGCCCTGCAGCAATCTGCTGGAGCCAAGCTGATCGGAGAAAATTCCTTTGGCAAAGGCACGGTCCAGACGAGCTTTGACAAGCAGCTCGGCGACGGCAGCCTGCTGAAGATTACGATTGCCAAATGGCTGACGCCCAACGGCACATGGATTCACGGCAAGGGCATCAAGCCGGATATCGCGGTGGCCCAGCCGGATTATTTCTCGGTGGCGCCGATTAACAAAAGCGTATCCCTGCAATACAACATGAACAACGCGGATGTCAAAAGCGCACAGACCATGCTGGACGGTCTGGGCTACAAACCGGGCCGCAAGGACGGGTATTTCGATACCGCGACGAAAGATGCGGTGAAGAAATTCCAGAGTGCATCCAAGCTGAAGGCGACAGGCATCGTTGATGCCAAGACCGCCGAAGCGCTGGAGCTGGCACTAATCAAAGCCATTCAGAACCCGGTTAACGACAATCAGCTCAATAGGGGAATTGCCGAGGTGCAGAAGGAAATTCAGGCGTCGTTGTCGAAAAAGTAAGAAGGCTGAGTTCAGCCTTCTTTTTTTCTAAGCGAACGCTGCATTGCTGCAGATCAACACTACCCGGACTTAAAAGGAGTGTGACGAACGGTTTGAATGGAATGCCGGAACTGCTTACTAGCTGGGGCACAGCAGTCGTACATCTGCTGATTCAGCCCTATTACTATATTGCTATTTTGTTTATTGCTCTCTACTACCGCAGGCAGGTGGCGCTGGAACGGAAATTCATTCATGTGAAGCTGCACAGCTGGGGCCGCGAGACCTGGCGTACGGTATGGAGCGGCCTGGTCGCAGGACTAGTCGTTTCTCTGGCAGCTGTAGCTCTGGGGATATCCCTGACCGGTACGGCGGTGGCTATCATTTGGGCTGTCAGCCTGGTGCTCATGCTGTTTCGTGTGCGCTATTTGTGTTTTGCTTACTCCATTGGATTGCTTGGCATCCTGCAATTTATTCTTTCGTTCTTCCCGGACACGCTGCAGAGCGGGCTGGCCGGAACCATCGCCACCGCGCTGCGGGAGATGGATATTCCCGCCCTGCTGGTGCTGGCCGCCCTGCTGCATCTGGCCGAGGCGCTGCTGGCGCGCTGGCAGGGCGCAAGGCTGGCTGCGCCGCTCTTTCTCAAAGGCAAGCGCGGCAAGGTGGTCGGCGGCTATCAGCTGGAGGCGTTCTGGCCGCTGCCGCTGTTCCTGCTGATTCCTTCGGGCGCAGGAATCGGCGATCTGCCCTGGCACCCGCTGCTGGGCGGCGGGCTGGGCCTGGTGTCCCTGCCGGTCATCATCGGCTTCAGCGAGATGACCCAAGGCCTGCTGCCCGGGCGGAAGAGCGCCCGCACAGCAGGACGGCTGCTGCTGTACAGCACCGTCCTGCTGGCTCTAAGCGGGCTTGCCGCCTGGTGGAGCCCGCTGACCGTGCTCGCGGCGCTCGCCGCGGTGCTGCTGCACGAAGCACTGGGCTGGTACAGCGCTCTGGAGGAGCGCAGTCTAAGCCCCATCTTCGTGCATCCTCCAGCCGGCCGCAAGGTGCTGGCCGTGCTGCCGGACAGCCCCGCGCAGGAGCTGGGCATCCTGCCGGGCGAGATCCTGCTGAAGGTCAACGGGGTCCTGTTGACCGATGCCGCGCAGCTGCATGAGGCGCTGCGCATGAATCCCGCGTTCTGCAAGCTGGAGGTGCAGAACCGCGCAGGCGAGAGCAAATACCTCCAGCGCGCGATCTATGACGGCGACCACCATCAGCTCGGCATCATTCTGGTGCCGGAGCCGGACGGATGGGTCACCGCAGAGGCCAAGTCTTCCAGTATCTTCAGCATTATCGCGATGAAGACCGGGGCGAGCCGCCGTAGTCTTCCATCCGGCGGACTGGGACGGGCCAAGGGTACGGCTGCGGAACCCAAGAAGGAATCAGCGGGAGTTTAGCGTGGGCCGATTTTTGCGGCTCTGAATACTGGACAAACTCCAGCAATTGTTATGCACGCCTACCCATGCGGGAAATGGGCAATTATAAAGGGCAGTAATAATTCAAAAGCCTGTGTTCTCCTGGTATTCAGGGAGCACAGGCTTTTTTTACAGTACAGGAATTATAGAATACAAAAATTGCGGATGACTTGAAAGTTGCCGGCGATACAGGCGGCGCACTCGGGTTCATCTGCAGCATGAAGCGGACGAGAAACCTGCGTGTTGTGCAATAATGTGCACTCCAAGCACTTCAACTGGTAACTCTCCTGCACTATGTACAATAATGTGCGCCTCAAGCACTTCAATTGGTAGTTCTCCTGCACAATATACAACATTATGCACGCCTAGCACGCCAAATGGGCAAAAATCTTGCAACTCATACAACAATGAGCAGTCTAAGCGCGTCGGCTTAAAAATTCTCTTGCAAATTGTACAACAATCCAGGCCGTGTAGGCTCCGATTGTCTATTCACCAGTTATATAGATTGAGCTGAAAAAATTTATGAACTGAGCCAGTCATCCATAGTGGGAAAAAGGTTCACTCGTCAGACTCATTCAGCTTATGGAGTAGCCTATGTTGGAAAAAGTATCACTAATTCGCCTGAAAACGGTCGTATGGGATGAATTGGCCTGAATTAGCTTTAGTTTCTGATGAGCCTTACAAATGTTGTACTTTAGATTCTCATATTGGGGTTGGCCGCAACTGCGGGAAGCAGCCAGGCTCGCCGCCGCAAATCTCAATTCCCGTGTTCCCGCTGATTTTTCCAATAGAAGATGGCGATTTGTGTACGGTCCCGCAGGCCGAGCTTGCTGAGGATATCGGTGATGTAATTTTTGACCGTACCTTCACTTAAAAAGAGTTCGGCAGCGATTTCCTTGTTGGTATGGCCTTCCGCGATTAAGGATACCACAGCCAGCTCGGCTTTGGTCAGCCCGTATCCCTCCAATGTTTTGGGCATCGCCTCTTTCGGGGGCGCGGCCGGCTGCAGAAAACCGGCCAGCTTGCGGGCGATGTCGGGATGGATGAGCAGATTGCCTTCATGAACCGTTTTGATCCCCTGGATAATCCGGTCCGGCGGAATATTCTTCAGCAGATACCCGCTCGCCCCATTCCGCAGCGCTTCGATAATGTATTCGTCATCGTCGAAGGTCGTCAGCATCAGCACGGAGATACCGGGGTAAGCTTCCTTGATGAATTTGGTACCTTCGACACCGTCGCAGTTCGGCATCCGGATATCCATCAGCACCACATCGGCATGAGGCAGCTGCTCCAGCAGGGCCAGAGCTTCACGGCCATCGCCAGCGGAGCCCGCTACCTCAATCTCCGGGTCGAGTGCTACCAGTACCTTAAGGCTTTCGCGGATAAATGAATCGTCGTCAACGATAACTACTTTAATCATATGAGGCCGGTCTCCTTTAGCTATAAGAAGTTGAGCTTTAGATCTCCTGGTGTATACAACCTATTTTTCAATTTTGGGATTGGTCGTGACTACAGAGAATGTTTGGGCTTTCGGCCGCTGTTCATCTGCAGATTTCCCGATTGTGTAATTTCACAGGGGAAGTTTGTCAGGCTGACTGTGCAGGGCAACCCTGGTAATGACAGCAAACTCCGGCTCTAGCTGGAGCTCCAGCGTTCCACCGATCAAATGGACCCGCTCAGCCATTCCCTGCAGGCCCATCCCTCCTTTACCCCTGAGTCTCAGCAGAGGGTTTTCTTCCGGGCGCTGGCCGTTATTGCCTACCTCCATGGCCACCTCTTGCTCGCTGAACGAGACATTGATCCATATAGCGGTGGCCCGGCCATGGCGGATAGCATTGGTAAGAGCTTCCTGGGCGTTTTTGTAGAGAGTGACGCGAACACTGGGATATAGGGGGTACGGCATCCCGTGCACCTGGTAGGAGGTTTCAATGCCGGTATCCCGGCCAAGCTCCTCCAGCAGCCGGTCCAGCGCATAAGCCCCTTCGAGCTGTGAGCCATAATTGATCCGCCGTACCGCTGCACGCATATCGTCCATACTGGCCGCCAACTGGTCCCGGATCTGATTCATCATTTCCATCCCTGTCTCTTGGGAATGCGGCAGCGTGTGGATGGCGGCCTCAGTCATCATTTTAACCCGGATCAGGCGGTGGCCGATATCGTCATGCAGCTGACGGGCAATCCGTACCCTTTCCTCAGCTTGAGCGGCCGCTTCGATCTGGGCGGTGAATTGGAGCAGGCTGCTGCGGGCTTCTTCCAGCTCAAAATGCTTTTTGCGCAGCTCGTCATAGAGGAACAGTGTGTCAACTCTCCCGCGCCCCGAGCGCATAAGCAGCTTGTTCAGAGCAGCGGAGAGCAAAAAGGTAAGATTCATAACCACCCGGACCTGGGGCTCTGAGCCGCTTAACGCCACATTTAGCGCCACTGCATGAATGACGAAGAAGACAAGCACCATAAGCCTGTTCTCCAGTCGGGAGTAATTCAACATTGCCGAAACGGCCGGAAAAATCATCAGATCTCCATAATGCCAGCACAGCCAGGCCGTATAAAGCAGCTCAATGGCGCAGGCCAGCGCACGAAAAGGACCCGACAGCCGCCCGCCAAGAGCGGCAACCAGCAGCAGCAAAAGGAAATGGAAAGTAAACAGATCATAGTCCGCATAGTCATAGAGATAGATAGCCATCAGGGCGGGGATGATCATAAGCGCATAGCGCAGGACGTTCATTTCTCTGTTCAAATGGAGGTCATCCTTTATAAGGTTGTTATGTTTATCTTAGCATAAGAACCTGCTGATTCAGGAGATGACTTAAGTCACCTCCAATTCATGACCTTTCGTACCTTCGGGAGCCTCCATCTTACGCTACAATAAATCCATAGAAGCACATAGGAACAGGAGAGATGAAGATGGCATTTGCAGTCCTAAGCGATGTGGTGAAACGGTATGATCAAAAACTAACGGTAGATCACGTGAATTTCAGCATTCAGGAAGGAGAGATCTTCGGCCTGCTCGGCCCGAACGGTGCGGGGAAAAGCACTACCATCAGCATGATCTGCGGTTTGCTGAAGGCTGACGGCGGCGATATCGTGATTGACGGACTGTCGGTCCTGAGCAAACCGCTAGAGGTCAAAAAACGCATCGGCCTCGTTCCCCAGGAGCTGGCCTTATATGAAAATATGACCGCAACAGAAAATGTGAGCTTTTTCGGCAAGCTGTACGGCCTGCGCGGCAAGCTGCTAAAGGAACGGGTTGAGGAGGCGCTGGCCTTCACCGGACTTAGTGACCGGGCAAAGGACAAACCGTCCACCTTCTCCGGCGGGATGAAAAGAAGGCTGAACATCGCCTGTGCGATCATGCACCGTCCGAAGCTGATTATTATGGATGAGCCGACCGTGGGCATTGATCCCCAATCGCGCAATCACATTCTGGAATCGGTAAAGGCACTGAACAAGCTAGGCTCAACAGTCATCTATACGAGCCACTATATGGAGGAGGTAGCGGCTATATGCGACCGGGTAGCGATTATGGACAAAGGCCACATCATTGCCTGCGGAACCGAACGTGAGCTGCGGGAGCGGGTAGCCCATGAAGAAAGGATTGTTGTGAAGGCTGCTCATATTACGCCGGCCTTGATCCAGGAGCTGGGCAAGCATCCGCGGATAAACCGCGCCGAACTGAACGGAGATACAGTAGAGCTGTATTTACCTTCCTCGCAAAGTGAGCTGCAGGACATTTTATTTATTTTCGCCAAGCATGAAGGGGTTATTGCTTCCCTGAATATTGAAGAGCCGGACCTGGAAACCCTGTTTCTCAGCCTGACCGGGCGGACTTTGCGGGACTAGAGGAGGAGGGCTGAAATGAACATTTGGACGATTATGACATACGAGCTGCGCAGATTGTTCCGCTCACGCTCGATGCTGCTGAATATGTTTTTGCTGCCGCTGGTGCTGATCTTTCTTCTGGGCGCCTCGCTGTCCGGGGTGGTCGGTGTCAAAAGCGCAACCAAGATAGAACCTGTACGGGTGGCGGTAGTTAATCCAGCAGGTGACGGGCAGTCAGCGATGATTGCCGCTTTTCTGAAGCTGCCTGACATCCAGAAGGTTATTGTTCCACAGGACGCAGAGAACCGCCAGGCGGCTGAAAGTGGGCTGCGTACCGGCAAATACGGCTATGCGGTTATTGTTCCCGACGGCTTCGACAGCGAGGTGCAGCAGGGCGGTAAGGCACAGCTCGAATTTATTCTCGGCAAGAACCACACGGATAATATGACGGCGGGAACCGCTTTTGACAATTTTCTAAGCACGGTAAATTATAAACAGGCAGCGACAGCGGCTCTTGGACCACAGGCGTTGGCGGTTGCCACCCCCTCTTCAGAGGACCGTGAAGCCGTCAAGCTGGGCGATCTTAACAACGGGGGCAGAACCTATACGGCTTCCCAATTCTATGCGGCATCCATGCTGCTGATGTTTCTGCTCCTTAGCGGAATGACAGTCACGAACTCTCTTTTCAGCGAAAAGGATAACCATACCCTCCACCGGATCAATTCCATGCCGGTCAAAGCCTCAGAGCTGTTCATCGGCAAAATGCTCGGTGTAGGCATCGTATCCATTATTCAGTGCCTGGCGATTATTTTGCTCAGCGATTGGCTGTTCGGTGTTTACTGGGGCAACCGGCCGGGGCTGCTGCTGCTGTTCTGTCTGCTGATGATTATCGCCTCCATGACGATGTCCATTGTGGTCTCCATGTTCAGCAAAACGGCGGCGGGCGCAAGAAGCATCATTAGTTTAATTACGGTAGGCATGACCTTTATCAGCGGGGGAATGGCTCCTCTTCCGGATTCCTGGGTAAATACCTTGGGTGCTTTCACCATTAACCACTGGGTACTGCAGGCGATCATTCGTATGATGCTGCATTCGGGGCTGCCGCAGCTTACGCCGAATCTGCTCATGATATCGGTTATCTGTCTGGTGATGCTCTGCGGAGCGATTCTCTCATATTGGAAGGTGGGCTACCATGAATAAAATACTGGCGATTGCCTGGAATATGGTCAAGCGGACGATCGCGTCCCGCAAAGGCATGCTTACGTATATTTTGCTGCCGAGTATTGTCATCGCCGCCATTATTTCCGTTACCGGAGGGATGGAAGGCGACAAGCCAACTGTATTGTACAGCAATATGGACACTGGTGCAGCGGGGCGGCATCTGCTGGCTGAACTTGAGAACACCGGAGATTACAAGCTGATTGCCCGCAATGATGAAGCGGCACTGAAAGAAGGCATTATTCAGCAGGAAGGCGCAGCGGGAATATCGATTCCGGCGGAGTATACCGCCCAGCTTGCCCATGGACAGCAGCCTGAGCTGAGCGTATACGAGCTTAGAGCGTCAGAAACCTCGATTTTGGTCAAAATGAAAGTGAACACCATTGCGGGTGAAATGCTGGACACTGCCCGGACCGTAAACGCCGTTAACGGAGGAGCGGGTGATGCAGAGGCTAAGCTTGGCGAAATCCTGAAGCAGGCGGAGCAGCATAACGTGGGAAGTACGCGTACAGATTATGATCTGTACCCCCGGCAAACGCTCGGCGTCATTACTGGGCTGACACTCATGTTCCTCATGGGGCTGGTAACAAGCACCGTCTCCCTGATTATGGATGACCGCAAGGGGCGGACCATGATGCGGATGTTCAGCGCCCCGGTCCGTTCTTATGAAATTGCACTGGGTAATTTTTTGGGCAGCTGTATGGTGGGAATCCTCCAGATTGCCGTTGTGCTGACGCTCGGAAAATGGGTGCTGCGTTATGATTATGAGGTTCCGATGTACCTGTACTTCCTTGTTCTTGCAGCCTTTATGCTGGTATCGATGGGGATTGCCAGCACCGTGGCGGGGCTGGTCCGCAATCCCGGCAACGCAGGTATGCTGAATGCCCTTATTCTTACACCGACCTGCATGCTGGGCGGCTGCTTCTGGCCAATCTCGGTGATGCCGGACTATATGCAAAAAGCGGCTAACTTCGTGCCGCAGAAATGGGCCATTCAAGCGGTGGATATCGCTGCAGCCGGTGGAAGCTGGAATGAGCTATGGCTGCCCTTTGCCGTCCTGGGGCTCATGGCCGCGGTTCTGCTGGCGCTTGGCTCGGCCATTCTCCGTCCGAATGAGGCGGGGATCAGCGCTTAGGCTTGCAGCCCCTGTCATCAAAGGGATAGAAACAGCCTGCTATATCCGGCTTGGGGCCGGAGAGGCAGGCTGTTTCCTTTTTCAAGAATCATAGGAATCAAGAAAAATTATGGTATACTACTTGCAAAAGTTATCCGCAGAAATCTATTGTAATAGCGCTATGAAAGCGTTATTAATTCAATGGGAGGATGAGAACATGGGCAGCAACAAATTGGCTTGGACCTGGCGGGTTAAAGAGGAGAGTCTGGAAGAGTATGTGCAGATGCACCTGAATCCCTGGCCGGAAATTTTGCAGGAGCACTCCAAGGCCGGAATTACGAATTATTCTATTTTTCAGCACGGCAATCAGTTTTTTTATTGCTTTGAGTGCAACGACACGGAAGCGGCTTTTGCCTACATCGCCCAGAGTGAGGCCTGCAACAGATGGAATGCCATTACCTCGAAGATGGTCGAAGGCTCCTTTGACTTCAATGAGGAAACGCCGATGGTGCCGCTGCGTGAGGTGTTTTATCTGGAGTAAGGTTATTTCTGCTAACTGAACCCCACTTAGGCTTGCTTATTTAGTCCCTCTTCTAAGGAAGAAGGGCTTTTTTGTGCTGTGTGGATTTAACGCTGCACCAGAATGCTCTATCTCTGGAAGGAGAAGTCCCTGGTCTGGAGAACGAGAGCGAAACCCATCGCCGGGCGGTTTTGGAGATGGCCTTCAGGCCCTACACTTAGCTAAGTGAGCTATACATAAGAATCAGACATACAAAACCTATTTTTTCATGACTGGAAGGGGAAAAGAGAAATGGCATGGTTAACAAAGTGGTCGTTCGGCAACAAGGGGGCCGTGGGGCTTCTGGTTGTTATGGCGCTTGTGGTGGGGGTCCTGAGCTATACCTCGCTGCCAATGGAGTTTATGCCGGAGGCCGATAATCCTCAGGTTACAGTTACGGTGCTCGGCCCGGGCCAGGATGCGCATTCCATGGAGGCGAATGTGACGAAGCCGATTGAGGCGGCTACCTCAGCCGTGAAAGGCAAAACCGAGCAGATGTCCACTTCCGGAGACGGCTATGCGAAGGTGGATATTTATTTTGATGGCAAAACCGATATGAAGGATGCGGCACAGGAGGTGGAGAAGGCGGTCGGCGCGCTGCATTTCCCCGAAGGGGTTATGGACCCGTTCATTGTGCAGCTGAACACCTCGATGATTCCGATCTCCCAGCTCACGGTGTCCTTCGATGAAGGGATCACCAAGGATAATCTGAAGCTTGCCGAAGAGACCATCCTTCCCGAGCTGCAAAAAATCGACGGAGTAGCGAATGTGGCCCTGTACGGCAAAACGGCTCCGCAAGTCAACGTGAAGCTTAATCCGCAGGCGATGGCTGCAAAAGGCATAGCAACAGCCCAGGTGCTGGGACTGCTGCAGGGACGAAGCGTATCGGCTTCGATTGGAGAGCAGACCATCGGCGGGCAGACGGGAAATGTGAATGTGGTTTCCTCGATTGACAGCATCGATACGCTGAAAAAGCTGCCGGTCGCACCCGGCGTTACCTTGCAGGATATCGCTGCTGTGGAAGCGGTGACGGATCAGGAGAGCGTCAGCCGTTCGAACGGCAAGGATGTATTGTTCGCTGTTATTACGAAGGAAGCCAATGCCAATGCAGTCGATGTAGGCGGTAAGGTGCGTGACGTTGCAAAAGACCTGACTGCGTCGGTTAAAAATGCAGAGGTCGCCGTCATCTTCAGCACCTCGGATATGGTCGTCACCTCCGTTAACAGCATGATGCGTGAAGTACTGCTCGGCGCTTTGTTTGCAACCCTTGTCATTCTTGTCTTCCTGCGCAATGTGCGCGCCACCCTGATCACCGCGGTATCGATTCCGCTGTCACTGGCAGTTACACTTTATTTGCTGGACGTGTCCGGCATTACCTTGAATATTGTAACGCTGGGCGGCGTGGCCGTCGCCGTCGGGCGGCTGGTCGATGACAGCATTGTCGTCATTGAGAACATCCACCGCAGGATGCAGAAGGAGCCCTTCTCCATTCACATGATTATCAGTGCCACCCGTGAGGTCGCAAGGGCAATCACTACATCGACAATTGCTACGGTTGCTGTATTTCTGCCGATGGGTCTGCTGAATGGAAGCCTGCAGGCATTCCTGCTTCCGTTTGCGCTGACGGTAACTTACTCGCTGCTGACTTCACTGGTAGTGGCGCTGACTGTGGTTCCGCTGCTAAGCTCCCGGCTGCTGCGCAGCTCTTCCCTGAAGGAGCATGAGCCGTCCAGACGGTTTGGCCATTTTCTGGAATGGAATTTGCGCCATAAATGGATTACGCTGACGCTGGGTCTGGTGCTGCTGGTCGGCTCCGTTGCCGCCTATGTTACCATGCCCAAAGGGGCGCTGGATGCTTCGAATGCCAGCAATGTTACCGTTCAATTGGTCTACCCCAATGACGTTCCGGTGAAAGAAGTGCTGGAAAAAGGCAAACAGCTGGAAGCCGAACTCATGAAACAGCCGCAGGCCGAAACTGTAATTATGATGACCGGCAACAGTGCCGACTCGGCACAATGGGGGAGTGTGACCTCGCTGACCCAGGTGGATTATACCGTGATGATGAAAAAGGATGCCGATGCGCAGGTATTTCTGGACCAGGTTCGCGGGTGGCAGAAATCCTATGCGGGTGCAACGCTGACTGCCAATGAGTCCAGCATGATGGGCGGAGGCTCGACCAGTGAATACGTAGATATCGTTGGAGATGACCTGAAGTCTATTAATTCAGTGGCCCAAGCCGTAGCTGCCAAAGTGAAAACAGTAGACGGTGTACAAAAGGTTACCAGCAACATGGAGGATACCAAGCCGGTGTTCGCTTTCAAGGTGAACCCGGTTGCCGCCAATGCGCAGGAAATTTCCATGCAGCTGGCGGCGATGCTGAATCCGGTTCCGCTGGGGCAGATAGAACTGGACGGCTCGCCTGCCGGAGTGGTATTGGAGCCTGTGCTGCAGCCGAAGGGGCAGAAGGATCTGGAGAATATCACGATTATGACTGCCGGGGGTCCTCAGCCGCTCTCAACATTGGCGGCTCTTGAGGTCACCGACCAGCCAGCCATGCTCTACCATAAAGACGGCAAGCCTTATGTGCGCATTACCGCCGAAGTTGATCCGAAGAAAGTATCGGCCATCGGGGCAGATATCCAAAAACAAACAGACCGCATTACCCTGCCCGCAGGGGTAACACTGTTCGCAGGCGGAGCCTCGGCAGACCAGGCCGGAGACTTCAATGACCTCGGCATGACAGCGTTGATCTCCATCGGTCTCGTCTATCTGATCATGGTTCTGACCTTCAAAACACTGCGCGCACCGCTGGCCATTATGTTCTCCCTGCCGCTTGCGGCTATCGGAGCAGTGGTTGCATTGATTATTTCCGGTGTAACTCCCGACTTCACAGCCTTGTTCGGAGCCTTGATGCTGATCGGTATCGTTGTTACCAATGCGATTGTGCTGATCGACCGCATCAAACAGAATGAAGAGCATATGAGCGTACGCGAGTCGATTATCGAGGCCGCCAGAACCCGGCTGCGTCCGATACTGATGACGGCCATCGCAACCATCTGTGCCATGCTGCCGCTATTGTTCGGGCATTCCGAGCAGGGCAGCATTGTCTCCCAGAGCCTTGCAATTGTAGTCATCGGCGGCTTGACCGCAGCTACACTGCTGACATTGGTGGTTGTACCGGCTATCTATGAGCTGCTGTATTTCCGTAAGTCCGCTAAGGAACGGACACAAGAGAAGACTCCGGCTGCGGCTTAGGCAGTTCGTGCAGCAAGAATGGTTAACAATGCGGGTCTGCAGAAATTCAGACGGGAGAAGGTGCTGGACAACTACAAGCTGACGGGGAGAGAGAAGGAAGTCGCTTTGCTGTGGTTCTCCGACAAAAGTGCGCTGCATATCTCCAACACGCTGGGCATCAGCGAGGGCTCCGTACGCTATGTTGTGAAGAGTATCTATATTAAAATGAATGTAAGTGACCGTTCCCAATTCGCCAAGAAGCTTTTGTAAATGAAAAAAAGGCTAATCCGCAAAAAAGCCGGGAATGACTTCGGGATTAGCCGCTGTGAGTGATATTGCGCTGCCGTTCTTAGAGAAGGACGGCGTATCCGCGCTGCTTATTGCACTGTCAAAAGCTTAGCCGCAGGAGCAGTTCAGCACCGGCTTGCGTGCAGCCTGTGTCTCGTCAAGACGGCTGATCTCCGTGGTATGCGGAGCATTAATAACGATTTCCGGTGTTTCCTGGGCTTCCTTCACGATCTGAATCATCGTTTCAATGAAGCCGTCGAGCGTTTCCTTGCTTTCGGTTTCGGTCGGCTCGATCATCATGCACTCTTCTACTGTCAGCGGGAAGTACACCGTTGGCGGATGGTAGCCGAAGTCCAGCAGCCGTTTGGCGACATCCAGTGTGCGCACACCGTACTGCTTAAGGTTTCTGCCGGACATGACAAATTCATGCTTGCAGACACCCGGATACGGGATTTCAAAATACGGTGCGAGCCGGTGCATCATATAATTGGCGTTCAGCACAGCGTTCTCGGATACCTCACGCAGTCCATCCGGTCCGTAGGTGCGGATATAAGCGTAGGCACGGACCAGGATGCCGAAGTTGCCGTAAAAGGCTTTGACGCGCCCGATGGATTCCGGGCCGCCGTAGTTCAGCGAGTAGCTGCTGTCTTCGTTTTGAACCACTGTCGGCTGCGGCAGGAACGGAATAAGCTTCGCCTTCACGCCTACTGGTCCGGCTCCCGGGCCGCCGCCGCCGTGCGGGGTGCTCATGGTTTTATGCAGATTCAAATGCACAACGTCAAAGCCCATGTCGCCGGGGCGGGTAATGCCCATAATTGCATTGGAGTTCGCTCCATCGTAATAGAGCAGGCCGCCGGCTTCGTGTACAATCCGGGCGATTTCCACGATTTGCGTCTCGAACAAGCCGAGGGTGCTCGGGTTGGTCAGCATCAGGGCCGCCGTGTCGCTGCCGACAGCTGCTTTCAGAGCCGCCAGATCGACCATCCCTTTATCGTTGGAAGGGATCGTTACGGTTTCCAGTCCGGCCGCGGAAGCGCTGGCCGGATTCGTGCCGTGCGAGGAGTCGGGCACGATGACTTTGGAGCGGGTTTCGCCGCGGCTCTCATGGTAGGCGCGGATCATCATCAGCCCGGTCCATTCACCATGGGCCCCGGCGGCTGGCTGCAGGGACACGGCATCCATGCCGGTCAGGGCCGCCAGATCCTTTTGCAGCGTATGCATCAGCTCAAGTGCACCCTGAATGCTCTCTTCCGGCTGGTACGGGTGAATCTTGGCCAGGCCGGGGAAGCGGGCGACATCCTCGTTAATCTTCGGATTGTATTTCATCGTGCAGGAGCCGAGCGGATAAAAGCCGTTGTCGACGCCAAAGTTGCGGCGGGAAAGCGCGGTGTAGTGGCGGATGACATCCACCTCCGATACCTCCGGCAAGACTGCCGGCTCGCTGCGCAGCAGCCCTGCCGGAATCAGCGCATCGATGCTTTCTTCCTGCGGAACATCGCACTGCGGCAGGGAATAGGCCGAGCGGCCGGGACGGCTCAGCTCGAAGATCAGACTTTGTTCCGGTTTCATATACAGCCCTCCAGTGCGCCTCTAAATTGGTCAATTTCCGTTTTGCTTCGTTTCTCGGTCACGGCAACCAGCATATGTCCGGCCAGCTCGGGATAATCCCGGCCCAGATCATAGCCGCCAAGGTAGCCTTGCTTCAGCAGCTTGGCATTGATCCCGCTGACGCTTGCGCCTTCCGGCAGCTTCAGGACAAATTCATTGAAGAACGGTGCGGTAAACGCCAGGGCAGCACCGGCCAGCTCCCCGAGCTTGCCGGCTGCGTAATGGCTCTTGCGGATGTTCAGCTCCCCAACCTCGCGCATGCCCTCTTTGCCCATTACGGACAGATAGACGGAAGCGCACAGCGCAAGCAGCGCCTGGTTGGAGCAGATGTTGGAGGTCGCTTTTTCGCGGCGGATATGCTGCTCGCGGGCCTGCAGCGTCAGCACGAAGCCGCGCTTGCCGTTCCGGTCAACGGTCTGGCCGACAATCCGGCCCGGCATGCGGCGCATGAGCGGCTCGGCTACGGCAAAGAAGCCGCAGGTTGGACCGCCGAGTGAAGCCGGAATGCCAAGCGGCTGCGCGTCACCTACAACGATGTCGGCGCCAAGCTTGCCCGGCGTTTCGAGGATGCCGAGAGCCAGCGGGTTGGCGCTGACCACGAGCAGGCCTTTGACGGCATGGATCAGCGGTTCAATGGCGCCCAGGTCTTCTATCGCGCCGAAGAAGTTCGGCGACTGCACGAGCACGGCAGCCGTGTCGCTGTCAATTGCGGCGGCGAGTTTCGCCCCATCCGTCACTCCGTCTTTGTAGTCTATTTCTACAACATCCAGGCCCCAAGCCCCTGCAGAGGTGCGCAGCACCTGGCGGGCTTCCGGATGTACGGTCCGGGAGACGACCAGCTTTTTGCGTTTCGTGGCACCGGCGGCAAGCACAGCGGCCTCTGCGAAGGCGGTTGCGCCATCGTACATACTGGCATTGGCGACCTTCATGCCGGTCAGCTCACAGATATAGGACTGGAATTCAAAGATCGCCTGCAGCTCACCCTGGCTGATCTCCGGCTGGTAAGGCGTGTATGCCGTATAGAATTCCGAGCGGGAAATGACATGATTAATGACAACGGGGATATGGTGGTCATACAGTCCGGCGCCGAGGAAGCTGGCGTGGGTGTCGAAGCTGGCATTTTTGTCCGACAGCTCTTTCATATGGCGCAGCAAGGTGTATTCATCCAGCGCCTCTGACATCGGCATCGTTCCATGATAGCGGACGGATTGCGGAATATCGGCGAACAGCTCCTCCACGGACTGAATCCCGACCGCCTCCATCATCTCCTTGCGGTCTTGTTCGGTCATCGGCAGATAACGGTGCTTCATTGCGGCTTCACTCCTTGGCTCTTTTTATAAAATGGCGTTTTGACCACGGCCGCCTTAAGCTGCTTGCCGCGGATTTCCACATAAACCTCTGTTCCGGTTTCTGTATAGGCGGCATCCAACAGGGCAAGGCCCAGATTGCGCTTCAGTGTTGGGGACTGTGTGCCTGTCGTGACCTCCCCGATCTTGACCCCGTCCGCATAGACCGGATAATGGGAGCGCGGAATGCCGCGGTCGATCATTTCGAGGCCTACGAGGCGGCGGGGCAGTCCGGATTCCTTCTGCTTCAGCAGCGCGTCTCTGCCGATGAAACCGGCTTTGTCCAACTTCACGAAGAACTGGACTCCGGCTTCCAGCGGTGTAATATCCGCCGACAGCTCCTGGCCGTACAGCGGCAGCTTTGCTTCAAAACGCAGCGTATCGCGTGCGCCAAGCCCGGCGGGAGTCAGGCCGTGCGGGGCACCTGCGGCAAGCAGGCCGTTCCACAGCACAGCCGCTGTGTCCTGCGGGGCGTACAGCTCGAATCCGTCCTCCCCGGTATATCCGGTGCGGGAGAGCAGGACCTCTACGCCGCAGACTACGGCGCGCTCAATGAAATGGAAGGGGGCAAGCTCCGCGATGGGAGCTGAGGTTACTTCGGCCAGAATCGTCTCGGCCAGAGGCCCCTGCAGCGCGAGCAGCAGCGTCTCATCCGAGACATTTGTCAGCGTCACTCCGCTGAATTCATCGGTAAGATGCTCCTGCAGCCACTCGAAATCCTTATCGATATTGGAGGCGTTGACGACCAGCATGTAGCGCTCTTCGCCGAGGCGGTAGACCAGGAGATCATCGACGACTCCGCCGGTTGGATAGAGCATCAGCGTGTACTGCGCACCGCCATCCTGAAGACGGCTGACATCGTTGGTGGTCATAAGCTGCAGGAAGGCTTCAGAGCCGCTGCCGCTGACCATGAATTCACCCATATGCGATACATCGAACAGTCCGGCCTGCCGGCGGACGGCTTCATGCTCCTTCACGATTCCCGTGAACTGCACCGGCAGCTCCCAGCCGCCGAAATCAATACATCTGGACTCCGCGTAGGCGGAATAGAGATCGTAAAAAGGCGTTCTTTTCAAGGCTTCCATCTGCTCACTCCCTTGTCTGATTACATGCGAAAAAGGACAGGCGAAAGACAAATATGCATAACCCGCATATAAGTCCTTCGCTCTGTCCTTGGTACCTGAGAGTTACCCTGCCGCCCGGCGTGCAGGTTTCCCCGTTGGTGATCCGGACCCTGCGAGGCAGAGTCCCGATAGCTCTCCAGAGATGCGTCCGGCAAAGGTCCTTTTGCCTGAGAGATTCACCCTCCCGGGCTTACTCCTTCGGCGCTGTCTTCCTGTGAGACAGTCTCTCCCTATGCCATCATTCGCAAACCGTATTGTTTTCTACTGACTCCATTAAACCGGGTATACAACTCCGCTGTCAACAAAAAAACGTCAAAAAGATGACAAATTTTATTTTCCTGTTAGTTATATTGACATTGAGCGGCGCGATAACTTAGTCTATAACTAATTTTACAACTCCAAATTTGGAAAAGAGGCGGCTTAAGAATGAGTGAAGTGCTAGACAACCTGCTGTACAGCGAAGAGCACGAATGGGCCCAGCAGGGTGAAGGGCGCGTAGTGCGTATCGGGATAACGGATCATGCCCAGCATCTGCTTGGCGATATCGTATTTGTGGAATTTCCTGAGGTTGGGGCAGCTATCTCTGCGGGCGACAGCGTGGGCAGCATTGAATCCGTCAAGACGGTGTCGGAGCTTTACTCCCCGGTATCGGGAACTGTGACCAAAATCAATGACACACTGGAAGCCAGCCCGGAACTGATTAACGATCAGCCGTACAGCGGCGGATGGATTTTTGAGCTGGAAATCAGCGGGGAGTTTGCGGAAGCGGCGTCCGGGCTGCTTGATGCGGCAGCTTACCGCGAATTAATCGGGGAATAAATACCCGGAAGACAGCGGTTTTCCGGCTCACCAAAAAGGCAGACCTTTCTCATCACATTAAGTGTTACTAATGTGTGAGGTCTGTCTTTTTGTGATATTTTAATGTGGAATGCCGGGAGGGGGAAGTCCTGCTGCTCTCAGAGTTGACAGGTGAGCTACTCTTCTTCCTGAAGCTGCCGCAGGACTGTGATCTCAACGCGGCGGTTTTTCTGCCGGCCTTCCGGGGTGGAGTTGCTGGCAGCAGGGCGGGTATCCGCATATCCGGCATACTGAAACTTACCGGGGCTGAGGCCCTCATTATCTAAAAAGAAGCGCAGCACCGAAAGGGCGCGGGCACCGGACAATTCCCAGTTGTCATTATAACGTGAGCCTGCCGATACGGGGGTATCATCCGTATGGCCTTCGATGCTGATTGTGGCCCCAATCCCGCGGAACAGGCCTGACAGCTGCCGCAGCGCGGGAAACGCCGGCGCCTTGAGCTCGGCTCTGCCGGCATCGAACAGATAGCGGTCACTGAGCGTAATTGCGATACCCTGAGGCTTGTCCGCCACAAAAATCTGGTCGCCCAGGTTATTGTCTTCAACATATTTGGTGATGACGCCCATCAGTGCAGCGAGCTTCGCTTCCTGGTCGCGGAAGGCCTGTTCACGTGCCGAGGGCTGTGTGGCTTCTGGAGGAGGGCTGGCTGCCGGGCTGCCGCCTGCATTCTGCTGCTTCTGATTCATACCGGATTCAGCAGCATCTCCGGGTTCACCCTTCTGCCCGTTGTCTGTTCCTTCGGACGTTATTCCTTTTTGACCATCCAGTACGCCGTTCCCCCCCTCCAGCACCGGATTTCCGCTTTTAAAGGTGTCCGATAAGGCACCGGTCACAATATTGAATTTCTGAGTGTCCAGACTGCTCATCGCATACAAAATTACGAAAAAAATCAGCAGCAGCGTAATAAGATCCGCATAGGTGATCATCCAGCGGTCGCGGCTTTCCCGGCCTCCCGCGCGGGGTTTTCTCCGGTTTCTTTGTCTCATGACAGGCCTCGTGTATTGCCGGTGCTGCGTTCTTCGGCGGACCGGTTCAGGAATGAACGGAGCTTTTTGCGCACAAGCTGGGGATGGTCCCCGTTCTGCAGGGCAAGAATGCCTACCATAAGCATCTCCATCGAACCCAGCTCGCTTTGGCTGCGGGATTTGATTTTGGAGGCAATGGGTAAAAATATTAGATTAGCACTGGCTACCCCATACAGCGTTGCCGTAAAGGCAACTGCGATCGATGCTCCCAAATTGGAGGGATCGGTAAGATTGCTGAGTACGCGAATCAGCCCCATGACTGTGCCGATGATGCCCATGGTGGGTGCATAACCGCCTGCGGCTTCAAAAATTTTGGCATAGCCTTCGTACTTCAGCTCCTTGGCGTCCATCTCCAGCTCCAGAATCTGCCGGACCTGTTCGGGGTCTGTACCGTCCACAATGAGCATAAGACCCTCGCCGGTAAAAGGGTCGGGATGCTCTTCGGCTCGTTTCTCCAGGGCCAGTACACCGCTGCGTCTTGTCACGGCTGCCATGGAGATCAGCTCTTCGGCTTGTTCTTCCGTAGTGTCCGCATGTCTGCCAAAAGCCAGCCGCAGCGCCGCAGGCACGGAACGCAGTCTGGAGGCCGGGAAGCTGACCATAACGGCGGCAAGCGTACCTCCGAACACAATAAGCGCTGCATTCAGCTGGAGCAGCCCGGACAGGCTTCCGCCTTCCCAAAAAAAGCCGCCGACCAGCGCAGCCAGACCAGCCAGCAGGCCGATAATTGAAGTGATATCCATTAGTTCAAGCTCCTTAAATTTCTATATATTATGGTTTGCATGAATCTGGGCAACACTGTATAATAAACGGGAACAAGTATTCTTATCTTCCATATATTTCAGAGCAGTATGGAGAGAGAATCATCGGGCCACAATTATAATATATTCATATATTTTAGACGATAGAGGGGAGACGGGCAAATGAGTGATATTGTCGTCAGTACGCAGACTTTTCAATTGGAGTCCGAGTATACACCCCAGGGCGATCAGCCTCATGCCATACAAGAATTAGTAGACGGCATCCGGCAGGGCAAGAAGCACCAGACGCTGCTGGGAGCGACGGGTACAGGGAAGACCTTTACCATCGCACAAATGATTTCCAAGCTGAACCGGCCTACGCTGGTTATTGCACACAACAAGACACTGGCTGCTCAGCTGGCGAGTGAGTTCAAGGAGTTTTTTCCAAGCAATTCGGTAGACTACTTCGTCAGCTACTACGATTACTACCAGCCAGAGGCGTACATTCCCTCCTCCGACACCTACATCGAGAAAGATTCCAGCATCAATGAAGAAATAGATAAGCTGCGTCACTCCGCGACCAGTTCCCTGTTCGAACGGCGTGACGTTATTATTGTCGCCAGCGTCTCCTGCATTTACGGCCTCGGCTCGCCAAAGGAATATGGAAGCCTGCTGCTTTCGCTGCGGGTGGGGATGGAGAAGCCGCGGAACCAGATACTGAGCCGGCTCGTGGATATCCAGTATCAGCGCAACGACATTAACTTTGTGCGGGGCACATTTCGTGTGCGAGGTGATGTGGTAGAGATTTTCCCGGCCTCGCAGGGCGAGCATGCCATCCGTGTAGAGCTGTTCGGTGATGAGATCGAGCGCATTACCGAAATTGACGTGTTGACCGGAGAGCTGATCGGGGAACGCGACCATGTGGCGATTTTCCCGGCCTCCCACTTTGTTACCCAAGAGGAAACGATGCGCGTGGCACTTGTTAATATTGAGCGGGAGCTGGAAGAACGGCTGGCTGTACTCCGGGACGCCGGCAAGCTGCTGGAGGCCCAGCGGCTGGAGCAGCGCACCCGCTACGATATCGAGATGATGAAGGAAGTCGGCTTTTGTTCAGGTATCGAGAACTATTCCGGACCGCTTACCTTCCGTGAGCCTGGAGCAACACCGTATACACTCATGGATTATTTCCCTGATGATATGCTGATTGTAATCGACGAATCCCATGTGACCTTGCCGCAGATCCGGGCGATGTACAACGGCGACCGGGCACGCAAGACCGTTCTCGTGGAGCATGGCTTCCGCCTGCCGTCCGCGCTCGACAACCGGCCGCTGCAGTTTGAGGAATTCGAGGACAAGGTGAATCAAATCGTATATGTGTCAGCCACACCCGGCCCATACGAATTGGAGCATTGCGACACTATGGTTGAGCAGATCATCCGTCCTACCGGTCTTTTGGATCCGATTATTGAGGTGCGTCCGACTGAGGGCCAGATTGATGATCTGATCAGCGAAATCCGTGAACGGGTGGAGCGTGACGAGCGTGTGCTGGTTACAACCCTGACGAAGAAAATGTCCGAGGATCTGACCGATTATTTCAAGGAAATCGGCATCAAGGTGCGCTATATGCATTCCGACATCAAGACGCTGGAGCGCATGGCGATTCTGCGTGATCTCCGGCTGGGCACCTTCCATGTTCTTGTGGGGATCAACCTCTTGCGGGAAGGGCTTGATTTGCCCGAGGTATCCCTGGTTGCGATTCTCGATGCCGACAAGGAGGGCTTCCTCCGCTCGGAGCGTTCGCTGATTCAGACCATTGGCCGTGCGGCCCGCAACTCTAACGGCCGAGTAATTATGTATGGTGACCATATCACGGAATCCATGGAAAAGGCTATGACCGAAACCCAGCGCCGCCGGGAAACGCAGATTGCCTACAACGAGAAGCATGGCATCACCCCAACAACGATCAATAAGAAAGTGCGCGATATCATCGAGGCGACGAAGGTCGCCGAGTCCAAGGCAGAGTATCTCACCGGCGTGGGCGGCAAGATGAGCAAGAAGGACCGCCAAAGCCTGATGCAGCGTCTGGAGGCTGAGATGAAGGATGCCGCCAAGAACCTGCAATTCGAGCGCGCCGCTGAGCTGCGCGATGCACTTCTGGAGCTGCGGGCCGAGTAATACACCCAAGCCACACTCTTGGTTGATCCGCAAGTACAGGACGGCGCTGTCCCGGCCGTTCTTTTTAAATAAATGTCGCCCTTGCGCATCCCGAAGGGACAGCTCCGCAGTTAAGGCACTTTGCGCATCCCGAAGGGACAGCCTGCACTTAAAGCACTTTGCGCATCCCGAAGGGACAGCCTGCAGTTGAGGCACTTTGCGCATCCCGGAGGGACAGCCCGCAGTTAAGGCACTTTGCGCATCCCGAAGGGACAGCCCGCAGTTAAGGCACTTTGCGCATCCCGAAGGGACAGCGGTTTTCCCTGGAGCACCCACATTTCAGCGGTCCCGTAGGGACAAGCGCTCCTATCGTCACACTAGCTAGGTCCCTTCTCTCCAGCTCTCTCGCCAGCAGCCTTGCGGGTGTCCAGAGGGTGCAACCCTTGGGGCCCTCCCTTGGCTAAGGGAGGGTTTGGGAGGGATCGAAAATATTTTGAAATAGGCTTTTATAAAGGAGAGGTACCGTTGGCGAACGAAAATATTGTAATTAAAGGTGCGCGTGCGCACAATCTCAAGAACATTGACGTAACGATTCCGCGTGACCGCTTCGTCGTGCTGACGGGACTTAGCGGCTCCGGCAAATCGTCGCTGGCGTTCGATACGATCTACGCTGAAGGACAGCGCCGTTATGTTGAGTCCCTGTCGGCCTATGCCAGGCAGTTCCTTGGGCAGATGGAGAAGCCGGATGTCGACTCCATTGACGGGTTGTCTCCGGCAATATCCATCGACCAGAAGACAACAAGCCGCAACCCGCGTTCGACCGTGGGCACGGTAACGGAAATTTATGACTATCTGCGGCTGCTGTTCGCCCGGATCGGGCATCCGCACTGCCCGGATCATGGCATCGAGATTACGTCCCAGACCGTTGAGCAGATGGTGGACCGGATCATGCAGTATCCTGAGAAAACCCGGCTGCAGATTCTGGCGCCGGTGATTTCCGGCCGCAAGGGTGAACATAAGGGACTGTTCAGTGATATCTCGAAGCAGGGTTTTGTCCGTGTACGTGTGGATGGCGAGCTGCGTGAAGTCACTGAAGATATCGTGCTGGAGAAGAACAAGAAGCATACCATTGAGGTTGTAGTCGACCGGATCGTGATCAAGGATGATGTGCAGACGCGGCTGACTGACTCTCTGGAAACTGCGCTGAAGCTTTCCGGCGGGCAAATTCTGGTCGATATCATCGGCCAGGAGGAACTGCTGTTCAGTTCGAGCTTTGCCTGCCCGGTTTGCGGGTTCAGCATCGAGGAGCTTGCACCGCGCATGTTCTCGTTCAACAGCCCCTTCGGAGCCTGCCCGGAATGCGATGGACTTGGGATGAAGATGGTTGTCGATCCCGACCTTTTGATCCCTGATCAGGAGAAAAGCATTGAAGAGGGCGCTTTTCTGGCCTGGACAGGCAGCACTTCGAACTACTACCCGCAATTCCTGAAATCCGTATGCGAGCATTTTGGAATTCCGCAGAACGTTCCTGTGAGCAGTCTGTCACCAGAGCATATGAATAAGCTGCTGAACGGTACAGGCAGCGAGAAGATCCGCTTCCGGTATGAAAATGACTTCGGCCAGCGGAAGGATGCGCTCGTTGCCTTTGAGGGGATTATCCCCAACCTGGAGCGGCGCTACCGTGAGACCGCCTCCGATGGCATCCGCGAATTCATCGAAGGCTTCATGAGCGCCAAGCCTTGCCATGTGTGCAAAGGCAAAAGATTGAAGAAGGAAATTCTCGCCGTAACGGTCAATGACCGTAATATTGCCGATGTGACTGATCTGTCGATTGGCGACTGCCTCCAATTTTTTGACAATATTGCACTGAGTGAGAAGGAAACAGCCATTGCCCACCTGATCCTCAAGGAAATCAGCAGCCGTCTGGGCTTCCTGGTCAACGTGGGACTGAATTATCTGACGCTTAGCCGTGCAGCCGGCTCACTCTCCGGCGGTGAGGCGCAGCGGATCAGGCTGGCGACCCAAATTGGCTCCAGCCTGATGGGCGTGCTGTATATTCTCGATGAACCAAGTATCGGTCTACATCAGCGGGATAATGACCGGCTGATCTCAACACTTGGGCATATGCGCGATTTGGGCAACACCCTGATTGTAGTCGAACATGATGAAGATACGATGATGGCGGCTGACTATATCATTGATATTGGTCCGGGTGCAGGGATTCACGGCGGCCAGGTCATGGCCCAGGGCACCCCGAAGGAGATCATGAATGACCCGAATTCCCTGACCGGGGAGTACCTGAGCGGACGCAAGTTTATTCCGGTTACCTCCAAACGGCGTGCTACAGATGACCGCTGGATCGAAATCCGCGGCGCCAAGGAGAACAACCTGAAGAATGTGAATGTCAAAATTCCGCTCGGTGTCTTTACAGCGGTAACCGGGGTATCAGGTTCTGGCAAATCATCGCTGGTGAATGAGATTCTCTACAAGAGTCTGGCCCGGCAGCTGAACAAAGCGGTGAAGGTCCGTCCGGGGCAGCACAAGGAAATCCGCGGTCTGGAAAATCTGGACAAAGTCATTGATATCGACCAGTCGCCGATCGGCCGGACTCCGCGTTCCAATCCGGCCACCTATACCGGTGTATTCGATGATATCCGCGACCTTTTTTCCAAGACCAACGAAGCCAAGGTGCGCGGCTTCCAGAAAGGCCGCTTCAGCTTCAATGTCAAAGGCGGACGCTGTGAAGCTTGCCGGGGGGATGGGATTATCAAGATTGAAATGCACTTCCTGCCGGATGTCTATGTTCCCTGCGAGGTCTGCAAAGGCAAACGCTATAACCGCGAAACACTGGAAGTGAAGTATAAAGGGAAAAGCATCTCCGATGTGCTGGAGATGACCGTAGAAGATGCTACTGAATTCTTTAAGAATATTCCGAAGATTCACCGCAAGATGCAGACTCTGCTGGACGTTGGATTAGGTTACATCAATATCGGCCAGCCGGGAACAACCCTGTCTGGCGGCGAGGCGCAGCGTGTGAAGCTGGCTTCCGAGCTGTACCGCCGCAGTACCGGCAAGACGCTGTACATTCTGGATGAGCCGACAACGGGGCTGCATGTGGATGACATCGGGCGGCTGCTTGAGGTGCTGCACCGTCTGGTGGACTCCGGCGAATCCGTACTCGTCATTGAGCATAATCTCGATGTGATCAAAACTGCCGACTATCTCATTGACATGGGACCGGAAGGCGGAAGCGGCGGAGGTACAGTGATTGCAACGGGGACACCGGAGAAGATTATCGAGGTGGAGGAATCCTACACCGGGAAATACCTGAAGCCCGTACTGATCCGCGATACAGAGCGGACCAAGGCCCTGGAGCTGCAGACTTCGGACATGGTATAGCGGATAGCATATGGCTGCAGCGACAGCACTGTTTCTGTCCTGTAATCGAAGCATAGGAAGGGCCGTAGCAATACACTACGGCCCTTTTACATACATGCAGCTTTCTTAATAACTGCTGATCCCAATGATAATTTTGAAGGCAGTGCGTGTTTTTCTGGAACGCTTGAAGCCTTCTCTACTATCCATAATCCATACAGTTTGTCTTATCCATACTCTTATATACAACGAATGGAATTTGAGAGGAGGCACAATTCCCTTTTCTTCAGTCTCTGTGCCGTCACTCCATTCAGTTTCCGTCCGCAGCATCCATCGGTTGCCTATACCGAACTCGATATATTTCAAATTACAGTACCCCTTGGATATTGTAGTCGTATTACTCAGTCTCCAAAATAGCAGTAAGCTGTTCTTGAAATGCCGGTACACCTACCCGGTTTGTGAACGCATAGAAATTCTCCTGCTCCTGCCGTTGCTCAGTGTAGAAGGAGATGAGCTGCTCCAGAACCGGGCCTACCCGGTCTCCTTTTACCCGGCCCTTCAGCGGGCGGGCGAATTCGGCCGCAGGACCGCGGTCTCCGCAGCCGAGCGTCCCGCCTACTGCGATATCGAATGCATCGGTCATGCCTTCCGGTGTTTTGATCAGCGTACCTTGCAGACCGATATCGGCAACCTGCTTTTGCCCGCAGGCATTGGGACAGCCAACGAAATGAATGCGCAGCTTCTCATCCAGATGGATATGCTCATCCAGATATGCAGCAACACTGACCGCACGCTGCTTGGTCTCCACGAGAGCCAGGTTGCAGAATTCATTGCCGGTGCAGGCGACGGTGCGGCTGATGAAGTTTTTGGCGGTTGGCGACAGCCGCTGGAGCACCGGGGCATCCAGTAGAGCTTCAAGCTTATCATCCGGCACTCCGCTAATAATTATGTTCTGGGTCATGGTGGTGCGGAGTTTACCTTCGCCGTACTGATCGGCCAGCCCGGCCAACTGCTCCAGCTCATCGCTGCTCAAGCGGCCGGCTGGAACGTTCAGGCCTACGTAGCTGAGGCCTTCCTGGATCTGGGGATGCACACCGTCAAAAAAAGCGGCCTGCCACCCAACCGTCTGGTCTTCGCCGCGGGATGGGAGCTCGCCTACGGCTTCAATCAGCTTCGCTTTGAATTTCTCGGCACCCCAGTCGGCGACGAGGAATTTCAGACGGGCATGGTGGCGTTTCTCCCGGTAGCCGTAATCACGGAACAGGGTAACCACCCCGGCAGCTACCTTAAGCGCTTCTTCCGGTTTCACGAAGACATCCAGCTTTTGCGCCAGATGAGGTTTGGCTGAGAGTCCGCCGCCCACCATCAGATGGAACCCTTGGGTTAGAGCGCCATCAATGACTTTTACCGCAGGTGTAAAAGCCAAATCGTTAATTTCCGCCTGCGCATTATTGAACTTGTTGGCCGATACAGAAATTTTGAACTTGCGCGGCAGGTTGGAGAAATCGCGGTTCAGCATGAAAAAATCATTCAACTGCTCGACTATACCCGTGGTATCAAACAGTTCATCCTTATCAATCCCTGCCAGCGGGTTGCCGACAATGGTCCGTGGGCAGTCGCCGCACGCTTCGAAGGAATACAGCCCTGCGGCTTCAAGCCGCTTGAAAATATCCGGCAGATGCTCAACCGTCAGCCAATGGAACTGGATAGCCTGCCGCGTAGTTACATCAATTAGATTCCGGCCGTACCGCCTGGCGATTTCCGCCAGTGTTCTGGCCTGGTCTGAGGTCATAATGCCTGTATTAATGCGCACACGCATCATGAAATGTCCTTCACGCGGCTTTTGCTGGTATACACCGGCCCATTTGAACAGATCCAGGTCATCGGCCGGAATGGAGCTGTAGCCCTCTAAGGCATATTTTTCAATAATGGTGCGGATCACATCCAGCCCGTCCTTCTGCAGTTTGACGAATTCGAACTTGTTAAGTTTCTCGGGAGCAGCACTCCATAACGGTTCGTAAGCCATATCCAACATCCTTTCTGTATACGCTCATAAGCCCGATGGTAACACAGGTGCGGAGTCACAGGCAGTGAGGGTTGTGGCAAAGGGTATAACGATTGTTTATGAATAAATAAGGACTTGCTGATAGTTCGGACAGGCATAAGCAGAGCATGTCCACCATAAGATTCAAAGAAGGATATTTTCGTTAAATAATGATATAAGCAAGCTCTTTGACAAAGAATGCACACATGCAAATGAAGGTCCCCAACTGCTGTTGTGCCGCATAATTTCGCCCCGGATAATATTTTTGTGACAAATACATAATTTTTTAAGCATTTTCTATTGCGTCACTCAAATGGTAGCGATAACATAGAAGGAGATATGGAATAGATGAACTTGCTTGACAATACTCTCGGGGAGGTAATGCCATGCTGCTTGCTGAAGCTGCCGTGCAAGAGCCGTCTAAATTTCATACCTTCGATGTGTTTATGATTTTGTTCACCATTCTGATCTTTATTGGAGTGATCCGCTTGCTGCGGGCACCCCAGAAGAACAAATTCGCTATTGCTTTTGGAGTCGTGAGCCTATTGGTATTCGTGGTTTCGGACTATGCAATGGTGATGAACTGGTTAAGCTAGGAAGGGTCAAAATCACCCCTGGTACAGGCAAAAGAGACAATTGCAGAGTCGGAAATTCCCAAAAGACACCTTTACCGCCGCTGGCGTGGCTGAAGGCGTCTTTTTATCATTGTGCAGGAGTGCACTTAAGCATTTTTTAGAGTTTTGTAGACAGGGAGAGGGCCGGTGAAAGCTTGATGAAGTGGGGGAAAAGGATGTATAAAAAGCACCTTGGCATGTTGCTCCTGAGCGGGGTGCTGCTATTCGGGGCGGGAGGCGGTACACCTTCAGCGCTTGAAGCCGCGTTCCCGGACAGCAGTCCGGCTGCGGGGGAAGTTAAGAGCTTCGTTGACGGGGATTTCAGTCAGGTGGCCGCTGCGGCAGCCATCAGCAAAAAGAATACAGCGGTCACCGCCGATGCCGTGCCGCAGATTATTAAGGCGGTGTCCCCCTCGGTGGTGGGCATCATCGGCAAATTTACGGGTGACCCTGGCAGCGGACCGGATGACCGGTACAATTTGACCCATGGCTCCGGCATTATAGTCAAAGCGGACGGCTGGATTATAACCAATGCCCATGTCATCAAAGGGCTGAAGAATGCGGTCGTGGTAACATCAGACGCTAAAAGCTACAACATTACCGCCTCCTATCTGGATGAGGTCAGTGATCTGGCTTTGGTCAAAATCAATGCCAAATTCCTGAAGCCTGCCAGGTTTGCCAATGCAGCGGATAAGATTCAAGTGGGGGAAAAGGTGATTGCGATTGGGACACCGATCTCTTTTTCATTACGGAACTCGGCTACAGTAGGCGTGGTGAGCGGACTGAACCGTGCGGTGGATGCCGCCTACAGGCTGATCCAGAGCGATACGGCGATTAATCCCGGCAACAGCGGCGGTCCGCTGGTCAGCATGAAGGGGGAGGTGCTGGGGGTGAACAGCCTGAAATACGCCGCAGTTGGCGTTGAAAATATGGGCTTCTCCATACCGGCGGATACGGTTCAGTACATCATGAATCAGCTGTTCCAATACGGAGAGGTGAAACGCCCCAGTCTGGGCCTGGAGCTGGAGGAGAGCTGGTCTGCGATTGTCGGGCTGCCTGCACAGGACCCGCTGACCGTAACGAAGGTCGTGTCTGCGGAAGCGGAAAAGGCGGGGATTGCCGCAGGCGACGTGCTGTATGCGATCGACGGTCACCGGGTTGCGTCGCTGGTGGATATCAACGAATGGTTCAAAGGCTACAAGCCGGGTACGGCAGTGAAGCTGCTGATGCAGCATGACGGGGATATTGTGACCCGCAAGCTGGTGCTCGGTCAAGGTGACCCGCTGATCGGCGGAGGGGAGGCGGAGGGAGATGGAGATGCTGAGGCACATACAGAGGAATAACAGATCCCCGGTGGAGGCACAGACCACTGTAAGCAGAATGTTGCGTCGCGGGATTTGCACATTGCTGGCAGTGCTGCTGTTGCTGGCATGGCTGCCCATCCGGGAAGTACAGGCGGCGGAGCAGAAGCTGCTGCAGTTGAGCCTCAAGGCCGGGAGCACAGCTGCAACCGTTAACGGTGAGAAGGCTGTGATTCAAAAGCCCATAGAGGAAAACGGAGTGGTGCTCGTCCCGCTGGGAGTATTCAAAAAAGCCTTCGGCAGCACAGTCTCCCTTGAAGGGGACGATGTGGTGAAAGTGATGTACGGACCCCATACCGGGGCGATGACCATTGGCAGCACAACCGCCTGGAAGGATGGAGTCAAAGTCACACTGCCTGTTCCACCGCGTATCGTAGATGGAACACTGCTGGTACCGCTGCGTTTTGTGGCCGGAGTGCTGGGAGCGCGCATCTCTCCCGTAAGCGGCGGAGGGCTGCTGGTGACACTTACCTCATCAGCGAGTGAAGAAGACGCGCCGGAAACCGGCGGCATTGACAGCGATGTCGGCAAAACCCGGATAGGCAACAGCTACTATCGCTGGAGCCTGAATTATCCGCCGGGTCTTGTGGTCGGTGACAGTGGCGGCAATGAAAGTGTAGCCACCTTTACGAGTACGGAGAATAAGTATTACTTGGAGGTTCATGCCTCACCGCTCGAAAAAGCCGCAGATCCGGAAGAACTGCTGGACAGGCTGGTCCGTGAGGCGCAAGAAGGCGGGGAGACTGTGCTGGACCGGGGGGCTTTTCCGGATGCGGCAGTGCCCTACGCGCGTATTGTCAGTAAGGACACCAGCGGTGCTTTATGGGAAGGCAGGCAGTATTATAACGGCGGAAGATTGTTTGAAATCTATCTGACCGACGATACGGCAGCCAATTACAAGGATCTGAACAAATATGCTTCACTGCTGAACTCATTCCAACCTTCATTCAACGCCGAAGATAAAAGCATCCGCGATCTCTCAACGGTCAAAAACGGATTGCGCGAAGGCTACAACGACGATTATGGCTTATCATTGCAGGTGCCTGCGGATTGGAGTATGGATGACCAGCACCTCAACTACGAGAGCACAAAAGGAAGCTATCTGCGGGTAAAGGTCACTTCCGCCCCGTCAGGGTCTACGCTGGAGAGCTGGAGCAAAGATCTGGATTCGCAGATAAAAGACACCTATGTGGCCGGCGCCTACGCCATACAGGACGCTGTGAAGGCGGAAGTTTCCGGTGAACCGGCGCTCGTGAAAGAAACGAGGTTGAATCCAGGCAGCGGCTGGAGCACCAAATACCAGATCCTGCTGCAAAAGTCCGGGTACCGCTATTACGTGGAATATCTGGCTGCGGCGGGGCAGGACGAGGACAAGGCGAGGTTCAAGACAATCTTAAGCTCCATAGATATTGATTTTGACCGGATCAAAGAGAATTTCGGCAGACTGGAGACGGAGGATTACCCGGCTCTCCGCAGCCAGGCTGTAACCAAAAGCTCCAAAACCTACGGCTACAGCATCGATATTCCACGGCTGTGGATACCGTATCAGGATGTTTTTGAGACCCAGACCGTGGAGTACCGCTTCACCGGCGGGCGTTTTCTGATCAATGTGAGCCCGGAAGGTTCAGTAGACTATGCCGTAGGTTTGCTGCAGAGCTATTACAAGAACAGCAAAAACGACCCTAAAGGCCCGCAGCTCATCAAGGTAGAGGAAACCACCTTCGCCGGAGTTCCTGCGACCCTGCTGACTGTCCGCCAGACTAAAGGCGGCATCCCTGAGCAAACGCAGCAAGTGGTTTTTGGCAACAATGATCTGGTCTATACCCTCACCGTAACCCTGAACGACGCCAACGCGACTTCCGTACAGCAGGCCGATCTGGATAAGACGCTGAAGTCGTTCCGGCTTGCGGGAGGCGAGTAGGGGGCAATACCAGATAAAAAAACATCCCAGCCGCCGGGGGTCTGGGATGTTTTTGTACTGAATCCGTCTATCTGCTGAAAAGAGGGGGTGGTCTTAGAATAAGCTGCCGCAAGCACTACAGCACACTACCTTCTAATAGACGAAATTAAGTGAAACGTCCTTAAGCAGCGGTGCATTCTCATCTTTAGCAGACAGCACAGGGGTAACGTCGATCGGCCATTCAATACCGATGTCAGGGTCATTCCACAAAATACTCCCGTCGCATTCCGGTGCGTACAGCTCATCGCATTTGTATTGGACCTCCACTTCCTCGGTTAGCGTCATGAAACCATGGGCGAAGCCTTTAGGAATGAGCAGTTGCTTCTTGTTCTCAGCCGTTAGTTCAATCCCGAACCACTTGCCGTAAGAAGGGCTGCCTTGACGGATATCTACTGCCACATCATAAATTGATCCCCGTGTGCAGCGGGCGAGCTTGGTTTGCGCTTTTGGATTTAATTGGAAATGGAGTCCGCGCAGGGTCCCCTTAACGGCCGAATAAGATTGATTATCCTGAACGAACTGATAGGCAAGATTTTGTTCCTGAAACTTTGCTTCGCTGTAGGTTTCCATGAACCAGCCGCGGTGGTCTCCAAAGAGTGCCGGTTCGACAACGAGGACGCCTTCAAGATTGGTTTTGGTAAACTTCATCTTATTCACTCTCTCTACTTTTTAAAATTGGATTTTGCCGGTAGCTACCTTAATCAGGTATTGCCCGTAGCCGGTCTTGCTCAGCTTATGTCCGCATTCCAGCAGATGTTCCTTTGTAATCCAGCCGTTAATATAAGCAATTTCTTCAGGTGCTGAGATTTTAATGCCTTGATGGTCTTCGATTGTTCTGACGAAATTGGTGGCGTCGACCAGACTTTGGTGTGTTCCGGTATCCAACCAGGTGAAACCGCGTCCGAGCAGGGCAACATCCAGTTCTCCCAACTTCAAATAAGCCTCATTAATTGAGGTGATTTCTAGTTCCCCTCGGCGTGAGGGCTTCACTTCTTTAGCTAAAGAAACCACCCGATTGTCATAGAAATACAGGCCGGTAACTGCATAATTGGATTTAGGGTGCTCCGGCTTTTCTTCAACGCTGAGAACCTTGCCCTCTCCGTCAAATTCTATCACACCAAAGCGTTCGGGATCGGGCACATGGTAGCCGAAAACGGTTGCACCACGTTTTTTCCTGGCAGCTTCTTTTAGAATCTTGGTCATACCGTTCCCATAGTATATATTGTCTCCGAGAATCATAGCCACCGAGTCTTCACCGATGAACGATTCACCCAAAATAAAAGCTTGAGCCAGTCCATCTGGATTAGGCTGAACAATATACTGCAGGGAGATTCCGAACTGGGAGCCATCGCCGAGTAAATTTTTAAAACGTGGGGTATCCTCAGCGGTAGAAATTATAAGAATCTCTTTGATGCCTGCGAGCATCAGCGTAGACAGAGGATAGTAAATCATGGGTTTGTCATAGACGGGCAGTAACTGTTTGCTGGTCACCATTGTGAGAGGATAAAGGCGGGTGCCGCTTCCTCCCGCAAGAATTATACCTTTCATAACCGTTTTCAACTCTCCTTGCTCCATATGAATTTTGAACAGTGTAATCTCTTGCGTATTCATTCTTTCCATTCATATTTTACGCTGTATGTTCTTGATTTGTCTATTAGGGCAAGAACACATATATATTAAGATGTCTCAGAGTTGAAATTTACATCCAAGTGTTTCTATTTTGCTGGTAGATGGCTGTGATATTTGATACAATTAATAAGTTAAAAAGCTGTAAATGACCCGCCGGCAAGGCGGTTTGGGAGGATATAAATGAACGAGAAAGAAATACGCAGAGAAGACGTGGAGCTGCTGGCTCCGGCAGGTGACTGGGACTGCATGCGTGCGGCGGTGGCGAACGGGGCGGACGCTGTCTTTTTTGGCGTAGAGAAGTTTAATGCACGGGCGAGAGCGAACAATTTCCGCATGGACGAGCTGCCGGAGATTATGGCGTTTCTGCACAGCTATGGTGTGAAGGGGTTCCTGACCTTTAATATACTGGTATTTGAAAACGAACTGGCAGAGGCTAAAGAGCTAATCGATGCCTGCGTGGATGCAGGTGTAGATGCAGTCATTGTGCAGGATTTGGGGCTGGTTAAACTGATCCGCGAGATTTCACCGGACTTCCCGATCCACGGTTCTACCCAAATGACGATTACTTCACCTGAGGCGGTGGAGTTCACGAAGCCTTGGGGGCTGGAGCGCGTAGTGCTTGGCCGCGAGAATAACCTGAAGCAGATCCGTACGATCGGAGAGCAGGCACGCCTGCCGATGGAGGTTTTTGTGCATGGCGCGTTGTGTGTCTCCTATTCAGGCCAGTGTCTGACCTCGGAAATGTGGGGCGGGCGCTCCGCCAACCGGGGGGAATGTGCGCAGGCCTGCCGTCTGCCGTATGACCTGATGGTGGATGGTGAAGTCAAGCCGATGGGCGATGTCACCTATCTGCTGTCACCTAAGGATCTGGCGGCGATTGATCTGATGCCGGAGCTGATCGAGGCAGGGGTAACCTCCTTCAAAATTGAAGGCCGCCTCAAAAGCCCGGAATATGTAGCGAACGTGGTCAGTAAGTACCGTAAGGCGATTGACCGGTATTTTGACGGGAATTGGTCCCCGGCGCCCAAGGAAGACATCCGCGAGCTGCAGCAAAGCTTCTCCCGCGGCTTCACGCACGGATTCCTCGAAGGGACGAATAATAAAAAGCTGGTTGACGGCACGTTTCCGAAAAGCCGGGGGGTCTATCTGGGGACCGTCGAACAGATTCTGCGCGATGGTGTCGTATGCCGTATTCATGCCCCGCTGAAGCGCGGGGACGGCATTGTATTTGATGCCGGCGATCCGACGAAGAAGGAAGAAGGCGGCCGCGTCTACGATCTGCGCCGCAAAGGCGTGAAGCTCGAGGGCGAGGCCGGAGAAGGCTGGATTCTCGACATTGTGCCCGGCCGCAATGACGTAGACCTGCGCCGCCTGCATGTCGGCGACCGCATCTGGAAAACCAATGACCCGGCGCTCGACAAGGCGCTGCGCCAGTCTTATGAAACGGAGAAGCCCTACCGGGTCTTCCCGGTGCGCGTGAAGGCACAGGGCCGCGTCGGTGAACCGCTGGCCACCTGGTGGACCGACGTTCAGAAGAACGTCACGGTCCGCGTAAATTCGGAGCTGCTGCTGGAAGCCGCGCAGAAGCGTCCGATGGATGCCGCCCTGCTGGAAGAGCAATTCGGCCGCCTGGGCGGGACCGTATTCCAGCTGGAGGCACTGGAGTCGCATCTGGAAGGCGACGTGATTGTGCCTATGCGCGAGCTGAACAGCATCCGCCGCCAGGCGGTGGAGCTGCTTGCGGGCGAGCGCCCCAAACCTCCCGTATACGTGAAACGGGAGGTAGAGGTCTACGGCGGCGCCTCCCGCAGGGGCGCCGCAGGGAGCACCATCCCGGCTGTGCGGGATGGTGCGGGTGCACGCGGCGGTGAAGCGGAGCTTACCGCGCTGTGCCGCAGCCTGCCGCAGGTGCAGGCTGCCCTTGAAGCCGGCGTAACGAACATTTACGCCGACTTCGAATTCATCAAGCAGTTCCCGGCAGCGGTGGACGCTGTACGGGCTGCGGTGGCCAGCATTGCGCTGGCCACGCCGCGCATTCATATGCCCGGCGAGAACGGCTACCATGCCAACATCCTGCGCCTGCAGCCGGATGCTGTCCTGGTGCGCAATACAGGTGCGCTCTATTACTACCTGAAGCGCCGCATGGAGCAGCCGGATGCCGTGCATCCGCGCCTGATCGGTGACTTCTCCCTGAATATCGCGAACCACCGGGCAGTGGATTTGTTCCTGGAAGCAGGCTGTGACAGAATTACACCGTCCTACGACCTGAACATCCAGCAGATGGTCGATCTGCTGGAACACAGCGACACCTCGCGTATAGAGGTTGTAATTCATCAGCATCTGCCGATGTTCCACACAGAGCACTGCGTCTACTGTACCTTCATGAGTGAAGGCACAGACTATACGAACTGCGGACGTCCCTGCGAGGAGCAGCGTGCTTCCCTGCAGGACCGTATCGGCATGGCTCATCCTGTCCGTGTTGACGAAGGCTGCCGCAACACCGTCTACAACGCGGTTGAACAATCCGGTGCGGAATACTTGAATAATTTCCGTGAGCTGGGCGTGAACTCATTTCGAGTTGAGTTTCTGGAAGAAACCCCGGAGCAGGTCGCAGAGGTCATCAGCCTTTACAGCCGTGCGCTGCGCGGAGAGATTTCCGGCACACAGGTATGGAAAAGCCTGAAAGCCACCAACCAGCTCGGAGTGACGCGTGGACAACTGGTAAATGCAAAGTAAGCTGGAAACGGTTGGGTTATCAGTAGAACTTGCGGCAGACAGAACGCCATGATCCTGCTTTTGCCCGGTTGGATGCGGACCGAATTGGTTCTGGATAGCCTGAACACGGTACGTTTACGGGGATAAGCACTATCAGTGTTTCTGTAGCCAGAGAATCCAATCAGACCATGTAACAGCAATTGGTGTTCAAGTACTCTCTGCAGTTACAATCGGTAGCCGAAATGGAAATATGCGCAGGTTCTATCGATACGGCAGTCTGCAGCCTTATTATGAATAACCCAAGCCAATGTGCTGAAGAGACTTGCAGACAAGCTCTCCAGCACATTGGCCTTTTTCGTAATCTAGGCCTGCTTTCTCCAATAACCACACTGCCAAAATCAAACCAGAACTGCTATAATTAAAGTAAATATGCCATTTTCCTTTAGCGCTATAATGAAAATGAGGGAAGATTATTGAAGGAGTCCTGTCATGAAGATCCGTAAGGCAATTATTCCCGCGGCTGGTCTTGGTACCCGCTTTCTGCCCGCGACCAAAGCAATGCCCAAAGAAATGCTCCCGATAGTAGACAAGCCTACCATCCAATATATTGTTGAGGAGGCGGTTGCCTCCGGCATTGAGGATATTATCATCGTAACGGGGAAAGGCAAACGGGCGATTGAAGACCATTTCGACAATTCGTTCGAGCTGGAATTCAACCTGGCGGAGAAGCAGAAATGGGAGCTGCTGGAGTCTGTACGCAAATCCTCTGAAATGGCTGACATTCACTACATCCGCCAAAAGGAACCAAGAGGTCTGGGACACGCCATCTGGTGTGCCCGCAAATTTATTGGCAATGAGCCGTTTGCCGTATTGCTCGGGGATGATATTGTCCAAGCGGATAAGCCTTGTCTGAGACAGATGATTGAGGTTTACGAACAATACAAATCCTCAATTGTTGGCGTTCAGCCTGTGCCTTGGGAGGACGTTTCCCGATACGGTCTGGTAGATGGTACGGAACTGGCTGAGCGGGTATATAAGGCCAACCGATTGGTTGAAAAGCCAAAGAGAGAGGAAGCACCGTCCAACCTTGCGATCCTAGGGCGGTATATCCTAACTCCGCGTATTTTTGACATGCTGGAGGAGCAGCAGGTAGGTGTTGGCGGGGAAATCCAGCTGACCGACGCCATCTCCCGCTTGAGTGAAGTGGAACGCATTATTGCTTATGATTTCGAAGGCAAACGCCATGACGTCGGCGAGAAAATGGGTTTTATCCAGACGACCATTCATTATGCCCTCCAGCATGAGGAACTCAAGGAAGGCCTGCTTGACTACCTCAAAGAGGTGATTAACAGCGAAGCATTGAAAGCGGCGAGGTAAGAAGGCCGGCAGCTTTCAAACTAGAGAATTCATCTTCAGCTAATTATTATTCGGGTCCAAAATAGAGCGCCCCGCTGAACACAGTCAGCAAGGCGCTCTTCTGATTTTGAAACAGCTATTGAATCTCCAACTTAGAAGATTAATACATTCCTCTTATCTCTCACAAAACGGTGCCATCCTTATCAAAGGACGACACCGTTTTTTGTTTACAATCCTATTTATTGGTACTGAGTATTCACAATAGCATCTATCTGTGCAGCTTCCGCGGGATCTGCGGCAATCAGTTTGTCGTAGACCGGTTGATCTTGATCAAGGCCAGCCTTTTTCAAGGCTGCCAGGTACCAGCGGGCCATCTCCCGGTTAGTGGCATCGTTATAATTTTCGCTCAGCCCAAGCTTTAAGGTCTCTGAGGCTGCTTGAATCTGACCCGCCATCACCTGGATTCTGCCAGCGTTCAGCGCAATTGCCGGAGGTACGGCAAGCGACTGGACTTGTAAGTCAGCCTGCACCTGATTATAGGCACTAAGACCGACATTCAGGTATGTTGTTTTACCGGTGGCATCCTGCTGGGTGAAAGCTTGCTGAGCCAGATCATAGGAGCGGGCAATAAGCGAGCTGTACCAGGTCGTATCCCAGAGCGTTCCGTTATTTACGACATCTGCATAAGCATCACCAAGCCCAAGCTTTAAGGTTGCTGCTGCTTCGTCATTCTGTCCTGCCATCTGCTGCATTTTACCGGCATTCAGGGCAATCGTTGGTGTTACCGAGAACGCCCGGCCCTGCAGCTGCTCTGGAGGCAGAGTTTTCAGATGTTCTACACCAGCAGTTACATGTTTATAGGCATCCAAACCCGTGGTCAGGTATTCCTGCTTTTTGGCTTCATCTTTTTCGGCATTTGCCGCACGTGCTAACGCCTGGGAGCGGCTGATCAGTGCTTCGTACCATTCAATATCCCAGTTGAACTTATCTGCGTTATCCCGGTAGACGGCGAATGCGAGATCGTTTTGACCTTTCAAGTCATAAGTGGAAGCGAGTAGAGTGAGCAAAATCTTATTATTTGGCTCGTCCTTGAGCGCACGATTCAGCACGCTGAACGCTTCGTTCAAGTACTGCTCATCTTTAGTTTGATTAAAAACCTGCTGATCCATGGAGGCCAGATAAGCTGCTGCTTCCGGATGATAAGGGCGGTCTTTTAGGGTTGCTATCAAAGGTGCCTTGAGCTCTTCATAGGACTGGCTGACACCGATCAACCGCTTGGCTTTCATTACCGAATTGCTTGAGCCGGTCGCACTAACCGACAGGAAGAACATAAAGATTATACCGATAGCCAGGACTGCAAGGTAACCATAACGCATACCAGGCTTATTCCAGTTCCGGCGCAGCGGTTTGCTGTCCATGGCGGCGCCCATTCCGGCAAGGCCGATAAACACCAGAATTCCCATAAAGGCATAACTGAGATTGAAGTCTAGTATGCTGTGAATAAGAATCGATAGAGCAATGATGTAGAAAATGAATCCATTATCAAATTCATCTTTGTCCCGTTTAAGGTATCCACGAATGTATTTATAGAAAATGTAGCCGATAAAGCCCATGAAGACAACAAATCCGACAATTCCGACTTCTATCAAATATTGCAGGAAGAAATTATGCGCCTGGCGGCTTGTGTACGGGTAGTCCTGGTAGTGCTCATAGAGCGAAGCCCAGCCTCCACCCCCGGCGCCAATAATGGGATAATCTTTTACAACTTTCATAGCATCTTTATAAAAAGTAATACGTTCCAGTACACTGTGCTGCTTGAAGTTGATGTTCTCCAGCCGTGTCTCCATGTTAGCAGGGAGAATAGTGCGTGCGCTTGTTCCGATCAGTAAAAATGCGACTACGGCAACAAGTACAACTGAGAGGAGCGGCAGCCACAGACCAGCAAGCTTGCGCGATTCCCAGCCCCCTAGTTTAGTTTGCAGCCACGGTGACACAAAGCGCTGGATTACCCAGCCAAGTGCGGCAACAACGGCGGAGGCGCCAAGCAGATAAGCCCAGCCTTTAAGAGCAGCAGAAGAGGTAAAGGCCGTGCTCAGTTCAGTTCCAAGATTGGTCACCGGGCTTGCAATCGCCAGCGAGGCAATCCCGGCAATTCCCAGATGGATAATCCAGAGAATCTGCTTCACTGGCTTCAGAGACAGCAGGAGCAGAATGAAGACAACAGGCAGCATAACTAATCCGCCGCGGGACAAGGTCAGCAGCAAAGAAACAATGATCGGCACGAGCATAAATCCGTGAGTCAGCGTCCCATACCATTTCTTGGAGCGAACCAATGCAAAGACAGCTACGAACAGAAAAGCCATCAGGAAAGCTGCGTATGTATTCGCATATTGGAAGATCGAGGTCAGCCGCAGACCGTTTGAGTCGGTCATAACCGCATCCAAATATTTACCGCCTTGCACCGTGTCTGAGAACCAGCCAACCAGTCCGCCGGCGAATTTCCAGGCCCCCAGCCAGTTCAGCAAGCCAAAACCCACGATAAAATAGGCAATGGCCAGTACGGCATTTTGAATGACAACATTTAGTTGCTTTTGCTTCAGCAAATATAACGCTATAATGAATACTGCAATATACATACTCTGAATAAAGAGAATGTTCATCGCCATATAATGCGAAGCAGCGCCAAATAGCGACAGAGCATACGTTATCGGCAGCAGCAGCGAAGCCACAGCCAGCAAGTCACGCTGCTCCTCCAGCTTGAACTTCTTATAGTACAAGCCGATCCAGACCAGCAGCAGCAGGCCGCTGAGCAGAGATGCCACATAAATCGGCTTTTCATAGTCGATCTGCTGCCCATTAAACAATCCAACCTGAAATGGGGTCCACACCAAAAACACAATAAAAGCAACAACCAACGCCCACACCGGGCTGGATATCTTTTCAACATTTCTCGACTGCACAGCATTTTTACCGTATACTGGTTTCGACACGTTTTAATCTCCTTTTCTTGTAGGTACGAGGATATTTTAGCATATCAGTATATTCAGAGTCAGTATAAATTCATCTTTTGGATAAAGGGCATGAATTTCCTGAAATATCGATGAGGGGGAATTTATGTGGATTGGTGCTGTTCTTTATCTGGTATTTTAGCGCATTTTCCTTGATAATAGATAATTTGAAGAATGTTCAAAATGATTGTCAATTGGAATATTACATGGCCGACCAGTAAGCAGTTCCTTCGGGAATGCAGCGATGACTGCGTTCCAATTTTATCATAAACCGTTAATGCTGTTTCGTAATTATGGTTTGCAGCAGTAGAAGTTTCTAAATAATGATCCTTACCCAATCATCAACGAATTACAATGAACTTATTACACTACCAGACTATGTCTTGAGCACTTAGTCGTATCATACGGAGTATAGTTCGTTGGAGCTTTAAGATAATCACAGTAAGAATGAAAACGATTCTCCAATGTTTGAGTTGTTAATATGTATTGGAGATAGTAACTTAGAAGGAGAATTGTTATGACGATATTTGAGTATACCCTTAGTATTTTTAAACAAAAAAATATAATTAAAGAACTTGCAAAAAAAGATTTCAAGGCTAGATACCTTGGATCAACGTTAGGAAGTTTTTGGGGTTTTTTTCAACCGATTTTATTGATTCTGATTTATTGGTTCGTGTTTCAAGTTGGATTTAGAAATAATCCTGTTGAAAATGCGCCGTTTATTTTATGGCTTTTAGCGGGTATAGTACCGTGGTTTTTCTTTTCTGAAAGTTTGGCATCAGCTACTACTTCCATAGAACAAAATAGTTTTTTAGTCAAAAAAGTTTCATTTAATACGTATTTATTGCCTGTTGTTAAAATTGTGTCTGCATTAATAGTTCATATTGTATTTATCGCGTTGAGTTTAATAATTTATTACTGCTATGGAAGACCGATAGATTTATATCAGTTGCAGATATTCTACTATTCATTTATTTTATGTCTTTTTCTTACAGGACTATCTTGGGTTGTATCTGCGCTTAATGTTTTTTTAAAAGATGTCGGACAAGTTGTGAATATTATTCTACAGTTCGGTTTTTGGCTCACGCCAATATTTTGGTCATTTAATCAGGTTCCAACTAAATTTCATTGGATATTTAAAGTGAATCCAATGTATTACATTGTTGAAGGGTATCGCGACTCATTGATCAATAAAATTTGGTTTTGGCACCATTATAATTTGACTATTTATTTCTGGTTAATTACTGGATTTCTTTTAGTAGTCGGTGCTACTTTATTTAAAAAATTAAGCCCACATTTTTCCGATGTGCTTTGATTTGAAAGGAGTAACTATGGCAAACCCAATAATTAAAATTAATCAGCTTTCTAAGATATATCGAGTTTATAAAAATCCTGGAGATAGATTAAAAGAAACACTAAGCTTGACTAAGAAAAAGTTCTCATCTGATTTCCATGCACTAAATAATATTTCATTGGTAATAAACAAGGGAGAAACAATAGGTATAATTGGTAGAAACGGATCTGGGAAATCTACTTTATTGAAAATACTATCACACGTCTCCACCCCGACAACAGGTAGTGTTCAAATTCAAGGGTCTGTTTCTGCAATATTAGAACTCGGTGCAGGATTTAATCAAGAGTATAACGGATTAGAAAATATATACTTGAATGGTACAATCCAAGGGAAAAGTAAAGAGCAAATGAACGAGAAACTAAATGATATTTTAACATTTGCCGACATTGGTGATTTTATATATCAGCCTGTAAAAACATACTCGAGTGGAATGTTCGCTAGACTAGCATTTGCTGTAGCAATTAATGTTGAACCTGATATTTTAATTGTTGATGAGGCGCTAGCGGTTGGGGATATGAAATTTCAAGCAAAATGCTTCAGAAAGTTTGAAGAGTTGAAAGCCAAAGGCACTACAATACTGTTCGTAGGGCATGACGTATCTAGTATTCGTAAATTTTGCGATAAAGCTATGTGGTTGCATCAAGGTAATCTAGTTGCTTTTGGTGATACACTAGGCGTGACAGCGGAATATATGGAATTTATGAATTCAGAAGAATCGGGACAGCCTGATATAAAAACGCTTGAAGATAATGGCTTGCGTGATGGAGAACCTGTTGAAATGATTGGGGACACTAAAATTGATGCAATAAATAGGTGGGGTACTCATAAGAATTCAATAAAGAGTGTGGCTTTAATCAACGAAAAGGGAAGAACTACAACAGTTTTTCAACATGGTGAGATTGTTAGAATCATCCTTAAGTTTTCTTTTCCGGAAGATATTGACTTATTGCATTTTAGTGCAGCGATCTCAATTAAGAATACAATGGGACTGGATTTAATTGTGTTTACAACTCATGACGACAAAAAAACTATATTTTCATCTACATCTAACGAGATTGAATTGACCTTTGAATTTGTTAATTACCTAACAGAAGGAGACTATATTCTCGTAGCCGCACTCGAAAATCGTAAAGGAATACAACCAGAATATTACGATTTTATAGAAGGGGCAGCATATTTTAAGTCAATAACGACAAAGCAACTCTTTGGAGTCATTCATACGCCCTATCGTATATTGTTGAATAAAGAGGTGAATCTAACCAGTGGAAGATAAGTTTTTAGTTAATAGTAAAGAATACTGGGATTCTAGATTTGAAACGAATTGGGATTCCTATTCAGGGAGAGAACAAACGTTATACTTTGGGGGCATTGCTATTGAGATGCTCCCAGATTGGTTTAAGAATGTTTTATCAGAAGGGGTAACTTTTGCTGATGTTGGTTGTGCAGAAGGAGACTGCACGAATTTTTTTTCTGAATTATTTCCTAACACCAAATTCACGGGTATTGATTTTTCTGAATCAGCTATACGGAAAGCAAAAGAATATTATCCAGAACAAACATTTATCCAAGCAGATATTAAATCTATCGATAAGAAATTTGATGTAGTATTCTCATCTAATACTTTAGAGCATTTTATTAATCCATTTGATATTATCAGAGAATTATTTAGAATATCCTCCCAATATACTGTCATATTAATTCCCTTTCAGGAATATGAAAGATTCAGAGAGCATTTTCATACTTTTGATTATAAGGATTTTAATGTTGAATATAACGATTTTACTATTGTTTATGCTCAGGAATATGATTGTTCAATAAAAGAAAATATTTTTTGGGCTGGAAAGCAACTTTTGGTGATTTATGAAAGAAACCAAGAAAATCAGAAAAGAAAGAAAGATGTAACCCTAAAAGATTATATTAATTCATTAACTTATAATTATAGTGATTTAAAGAAACAATTGGACGCAATTCAACTTGAGAACACATCTTTAAAAGAGAAGAACGAGAGAATTGAAATCACTTTAAATCACTTGATAGAAACAAACAAAGAACAGTTAGCATTGATTCATGCTAATATAATTAACACAGATAAACTTAACGATGAAAGAATTAGATATATAGAACAAGTGAATAGCCTGGAAAATGAACTAAACACTTCTATTTCGCAAAAATTAGCGTATGAAGAAAGGCTGGATTTTTTCGATAAACAAGAAAAATGGTTGATAGCAGAAAAGTATAGATTAGATACTGAGGTTAATGAGATTAAATCTTCAAATATATATAAGTTATCTAGGAAATATTACAAGATAAGGGATAATATACCAATCATCAAACATGCTTATAAAGGGTTGCGGATTTGGAAAAGACATGGTTTTTATGCATTGTGTCGGCAAATTAAACATAAAATCACTAAACCAACATCTCAAAACAAGGAGAATAAAAATATTGATACACTGTATAGCCATATTAATGAAAAATATCAAGAAAATAAAATAAATGGTTTCTTTATTATTCCCTCAGCATTTGAGTTTGATGAGTTATACAATCAAAGAACAATAAATTTAGCGAAATATTCATCTAAAGATAACAAAGCAGTTTTATTTGTTGTATGGCAGTGGAATAAAAATGAAATAATCCCTGATGCATTTAAAGAAGTGTATCCAAACGTCTTCCAGATACCTTTGTTTGAGTTTATAGAAAACATAGAGAAGCTGCAATTATTGAATGAAATAGGTAACAAAAAAGCTATATTGAACATACCTTCAGAACAATGGAATACCGCCTTATATCGTATTAAAGAACTTGGGTATAGTACCATATATGACATTATGGATGATTGGGAAGAGTTCAACAAAGTAGGACAAGCTGCATGGTATAATAAACAGTTAGAGGAAGAAATGATTATCAATGTGGAGAGTGTTGTAGCTGTATCCCCTCCATTATCGGCAAAATTTAGTTTTTTGCGCAGGGATATTATATGCATTGGTAATGGCTATTACAAAGACTTATTGGGAGAAAACAATAAATATATCTCCGGAAAAAAAAATTCTTCTAATAAAATCACGCTCGGATATTTTGGCCATCTGACTGAATCATGGTTCGATTGGGGATTAGTGGAAGAAATGCTTAAGGATGAGAAGATTTTTGTTGAGATCATTGGATACGGCGCTAAAGAAGCTACGATCAGCAGCCTCAAAAAATATTCTAATTTTAAATATATTGGAAAAGTAGAACCGAAAAATTTATATAAGTATATTCAGAATTGGGATATAGGGATGATACCTTTCAAAAAAAGTAAATTATCTGAAGCTGTAGATCCAATAAAAATTTATGAATATATCTATTTTGGATTAAAGGTAATTGTAACGGGAATTCCACATCTTGAGTTGTTTCCAAATACATTATTATATAGTGATGAAATCCCGATAGTTGATTTTATTTATAAAGTATATAAGGATCCAAAAGAGGACAATGATCTAGTTGTTGAAACATTTCTGAATGAATCATCTTGGGATCAACGTTTTAAAAAGATGATGGAATATAAAAATATCTATAATACGGAGATATATCATTATGAAACAGCTAAGAATTCTTAATGTATATAAATGGGCAACAATGGGCGGAGTGGAAAGAGTATTTCTGAATAGAGCTCATGCGTTTAAAGAATACAATAGTCCCGTTATATATGATATTTATTTTATGTATGATAGTGGTGGATTATCACAATTTAAAGATTATATTAAGAGAAATGCGTTAGGTAGTTTTATTCAAGTGGTTGATACAATTGATGAAGCAAAATACGATTTTATTTTCTCAGTTGATACACCCGAAATTTTTGACATGGTTAATTCGAATCAAAAAGTGTTTATAGAATGCCACACTGCATATAAAGATAATCGAGCATATATTCGTAGATTACCTCAAAATATTGCAGGTATCATTGTTCCAAGCAATCATTTCAGAAATATTTTAATAAAAGAGGTTACTAACAATTATACAGATAGAGTCTTCAAAATTTCTAATGCTGTGATTGCACCTACAAATAAAAGTGAGCATTTCGAACAGATATGGAATAAAAAACCGATGCTCTATTTGGGAAGAATGGACAAACTTAAGAATGTAGAAGAGGTTATAGAAATTTTTTCTTATTATAAGCAGAATATTGATGATGACATGATTCTGGTACTTGTTGGCCACGTAATTAAACATGAATTAGATTTAATTTCATTACTGGAAAAATATCAAGTTAGGGGAAGAACTATTATTATGCCCCCTATTGCTTTTGAAAATGTTCATAAAATCTTTGAAATGGTTAGAAATCATAGAGGGATATTTATATCTTCATCAACTCAAGAAACTTTTGGACTTTCTGCTGCAGAAGCGATATGCAGTGATATACCAGTGATATTATCAGACATAGTGGCTCATAATGAACTTGTTTCAGGTGATAATGAATTTTTGTACACAATCGGAAATATAGAAGAAGCGGTATCTAAGTTAGCAGAAGTTAATAGGCATTATAAAGATTATCAAACAACACTAAAAAACCACCAATCTAAACTGCAATATAATCAATTCATAGAGGATTGGAATAATCTTATGAGCGGTAAGCTATATGGTTAAAATTGCATACTTAATGCATATAGATTGGAATTGGGCAAAACAGAGACCTCATTTTATTGCAGAGGAATTATCTGCGGTCTACGATGTAGACTTAATATATATAAAACAAGTTGCCAATAGTAGCAGATATAAAAAACAAGAGGTTTGTAAAAAATTAAATATACGCAAATTATACAAGCTGCCTTATTCCGGGAAATTAAAGATTATAAAAAAAGTTGAATGTTTATTGAATAAGAAAATCCGATCCATAGACTTTTCCGTATATGACCTTATATGGGTGACTTCACCTATTATATTTAATTTCATTGATTTTAAACATATCAATAATAATAGCAATATTATTTATGATTGTATGGATGATTATTTAGAGTTTACTGAACATAAGAAAGACCTCAGTAAACATAAGCAATTGGAGGAACAATTGGTTTGCAAATCAAAGATGATTATTACTTCATCAAGTACGTTAAAAGAACGGCTTCAAAGCCGTTATGTAGAATATATTAGAGATGAAGAAATATATGTAATAAATAATGCAGTTAGTCAAAAATGGCTAGATAAAAAAGATGAGTACCTACAAATAGTTAACAGATATAGTGAAACCAGTAAGTATGTAATTGGATATGTTGGTACAATAAGTGATTGGTTCGATTTTGATTTACTTATGTATATTTTATCCGAAAATAAAAGAGTTGAATTTAAACTTATAGGTCCTAGTACAGTTAAAAAGGTTCTCCATCCACGAATTACTTATATCGGTGCAGTTAGTCATGATTCCCTTGTTACTCATGTGAGAGATGTTGATGCATTTATAATGCCTTTTGTTGTAAATAAATTGATAGAAGCCGTTGATCCTGTCAAAATATATGAATATATTATGTTTGATAAGCCGATTTTCTGTATAAGATACCCGGAAGCGGAGAAATTTTATGAGTATGTAAGTTTATATAGGGACAAGCATGAGGTGTTAGGTGAAATTAATAAAATGATTAGTGGGTCACATGAAGTTAAAGAATCATATGAGTATTTGAGAGATAATACTTGGATCAAAAGATTCAATGAAATAAAAAAAGTAATTAATTTAGCAATAGATGAATGAGTATAAATAATCAGAGAATAGTTCAATATTGTTATCGATATTATTCAATGTTAAATGAAATAACATATTGTGAGTTTGTAGAACGAGTTAATCTGTATTTTCTGCACATGGTGTTTTATGGGTATAGAGCGAAAAAGCAGAATGGATAACATGATAGAAACAATATATAAGAGGAGAATAATATGAATGTAATAAAGTGTGAATTGGAATTAAATTATAAAAAAATATTAATGGGTATTATATTTGTTGCATTAGTTGCACGAATATTGGTTTTGTTGAATTATGGTTATGGGTTAAGTTTGAACAGTGATGATATGGGTTATTGGAAAAGTGCGATTAATTTAATTTCATCAGGAAAGTTGACCTACCATGATCCCAATGAGTTGACAACACATATAATGCCTGGTATGCCGGTATTATTAGCTAGCATTATCCTAATATTCGGAAAAGGTAGTATAGGAATGACAGCTGCTAAAATATTTATGATTTTATGTGGCGTACTTTCGGTCTTTACGGTTGCATTAATCGCTAGATGTCTTACCAGAAATGAGTTCGTCTCATTATTATCCGCATTTTTCCTGGCTATCTATATACCACAACTTGTTACTGATAACTTACTACTCACTGAAAGTCCTTATACCACATCTCTATTGTTGATGGTGTATTATTCTCTTGTTTTAGCAGAAAAGAAAAAAAGTAAGTATCTAATTTTATTAACTGTATTTTATTTGATTTCTGTGTACCTTAGACCGGCAGTAGCGTTATACCCATTAGTTTTTGCTATATATTTCCTTTTAAAGAAATATCCAGTGAAATTATTGCTTAAACATGGTGGAATTGCTGCGATTATTATAATTGTATTTCTAGCTCCTTGGTGGATTAGGAATTACGTAGAGTTTGACAAGTTTATACCATTAAGTTCTGGGGTGGGTAATCCTCTATTACTTGGGAGTTTTCAAGGTGTGGGATATCCTGATACTATAAGTTTAGATGATACGATTAACGACATAGAACAACATAATAAGATAACGAGTTGGTATGAACGATTTGAACTTCAAGAAAAGGTTGCAAAACAAAGATTAGTCGAGTGGTATGATAAAAATCCAATGGATTTTTTGTATTCACATATAGTGCTAAAACCAAAAATTATGTGGAATTATGCTTTTTATTGGATACCGATATTTGATATAAAATCAAATCTTGTTCATACTAGTCACTTGATTATTTTGCTGTGTAGTTCTATAGGAATAATTTATTCTATGATAAGAAATAAAGAGAATAAACTGGAGTCTTTTTACCTTTTTGCAAGCATTTTGTATTTTACTTATGTCTATAGTATGTTCTTTGCATTTAATAGATACAACATAACTTTGATGCCATTTGTATTTATTGGATTTTCAATATTTATATATAAAGTTTATTCGTACTTATACAGTTTTATAAGAAAACTGTCAGGAGGTATTATATGAAGAAAGTTTTATTGATCATTCCAGCATATAATGAAGCGAAGAATATAAAGAATTTACTTGGTGAAATAGAGTCGTATAAACTTAATATGCAGCTAGAAATTTTATTAGATGTTTTAGTTATTAATGACTGCTCGACGGATGAAACTTCAAATGTGTGTAATTTGTCTTCGGTAATAGTTATAGATTTACCATGTAACTTGGGGATTGGCGGCGCTGTTCAAACCGGTTATAAGTATGCTTATAAATATAACTATGATATTGCTGTACAAGTTGATGGAGACGGTCAACATGATCCTTCATATTTGAGTTCCGTATTAGTACCACTGGTTCAAGATCAAGCAGATTTAGTTATTGGTTCAAGGTATATAGCTAACGAAGGTTTTCAGTCCACACAATTCAGAAGAATTGGAATACGCTTCTTTTCGAATCTTTTGAAGCTTTTGAGTGGTAGTAAGATTAGTGATCCAACTTCTGGTTTTCGTGCCTGTAATACTAAAGTAATAAAACAATTTTCAAATTATTACCCTAAAGATTATCCAGAACCTGAATCAATAATGTGTCTGTTGCGTTTAGGTCATCGGATTGAAGAAGTGCCTGTACAAATGCGGGCACGTAAAGAAGGAATTTCATCTATTAATATTAAGAGATCAATATATTATATGTTGAAAGTAACTCTAGCAATTCTAATAGACCGACTACGTGAAAACAAAGCAGTATAGGGGGATAGCTCTTGATGGCACCGCAACTTCAAATATTATTAATAGTAATAAGTATAGGGGTTTTAGTGATTTTTTTGAGGAATATTAGAAGTTACAAGCTGAATTTAAAGTATGCTTTAGTATGGATCTTTACAATAGTATCATGCTTGGTATTGTCTATCTTTCCAGGTTTACTAGATATAATCTCAAAAGTTTTTTATATAAAAGATCCAGTAAATGCATTATTTACTGTAGCAATCGTGTTTGTACTCATTATAATATATACATTAACAAAAGCATTATCAGATGCTTCAGATAATCTTAAACAGCTAACACAAGAAATTGCTATTTTAAAAAAACAAGTAGAGAGTGAAAAAAATGAATAATGTTAGGAAACTTGTTTGGGATTTTACAAATACAATGTTTATTCGATATGCCTTTATAGGAGTCATAGGAACAATTATCCATACTGTAGTATTAATGATAATGACAGAGAGATTATTTTTAAATCCTCTACTATCTTCTGTTATTGGTTTCTTATGTTCATTGATTGTATCGTTTTTTTTGAATGTGAAATGGACTTTTAATAAAACAGCAAGGGTTAGCATCTTTAAGAAGTATTTTGTTGTTTCTGTTTTTGGACAAATTCTTAATATGTTAATTATTTATTTCTTTATAAATGTGCTTGTAACTAGTTATTTGATAGGACATTGTATTTCTATTGTAATTGTTCCGGTAGTGAATTATTTCTTAAATAAGAAGTATGCATTTAAATAAAATGGGATTAAGTTAGTTTCCCTTGCTATGGTGGATGTCTGATGTTATGACAATTTGGTAAATTAAGTGCGGCAGTTCTATTATGCAAGTTTCGTCAGCAAACTTTTATCCAAGACATTTGCGAGGGATGTTATTAATTAGCTGAATGGCTTCGGAAAGTAATGGCAGCGAAGTCATGTTCTTTTGGGGGGAGGATTATCGAGGTAGGCCATTTGCGTTTTCGTTGGAGCTTCGTTGCAGGGAAGATTAATAGTTCGGAAAATGGACTTTTACATCATGAATAGCTTCCAATTTTGCGTAACAAGCAAATTCTTTAACTCGGTCGGTTGTAGCATTTGGAACGTACAGTTCGGGTATTGACTAGTTGCGCCCTCAAACGTAATCTCCACAGAGTGTGCGGTTCGGTCAGGTATCTTCAACGCCATATACTGCCGCGTCTTTTGTTGGATAAAGTTCGTCATACACGCCTTGATCACGATAATCCGTGACTTTTTTATTGTTGCAAATAATAATTACATATGCGTTACTGTGAGAAGGAAAACACAGTATTTTACAGTCCGCAGTATGTGAATGCAGTAATATCGAAGCGCTTTTTTGAGAATTTCCGTTCGCAATCTTTAGAAGTCAGAGTATATGATAATAAAAAATAGTTTATTGAGTAAGTCTAATCAATTCGAAGTGGCAATTAATTAGCAATGAGAGGGCTATTCGAGAGTGGTTTCTTGGAGTTACGTTCCTGGAGAATTGTGTTGAAGTAATTTGTTAACCTTACTAAAGTTAACAGTTTAATTGGAGACCTTTGCTACTATCGTAGGGGCTCTTCTTTGTTGTGTGAAAAAACTTTCGTACCACTTTGAAGTGCTCTATAATCTAACAATGAAGAGGGTAGTCTTTCACTACTCATTAAAAGTAGGTGGGAAAATGGATAAAGTACAAGTTCTGATGTCGACATATAATGGCGAAGCATATATTGAAGAACAGCTTAAGAGTATATTACAACAAACCTATCATAATATAGTCATCCTTATTCGTGACGATGGTTCAAGCGATAACACTGTACTCATAATTCAGAAGTTTATGGGTATGTATCCTGACAAGTTTCGCTTCATTAAAGGTAGTAATGTAGGGGTTATCCAAAGTTTTTTTAATTTAATGCATTCAGCTGACTTAGATGCATCATATTTTTGTTTTTGTGATCAAGATGATGTTTGGATGAATGATAAAGTTGAAAGATCGGTGCAGCTTTTGCATTTATGTGATACGGCTGGAATGTACTTCTCACCTACAATGCTAGCAGATCAAAATCTTAGTCCGATTAAAGTATGGCCGGCTCCTCCGAAAAAGGATCCACACTTCTACAATGCTATAGTTCAAAATATTGCTGTAGGTGCAACCATGGCTATTAATAAAGCAGCAAGAGACTTAATTGTCTCTAAAACAGTTAATATGGAAAACCTTCAAATGCATGATTGGTGGGTCTACCTATGTGTATCTGCATTTGGCAAAGTATATTATGACGAGCGGCCAACGATTTATTATAGGCAGCATAACAATAATGTTATAGGTGGTCATCGAACTATTCTTCACGAGTTGCGGAGTAAATGGAGAAGCTTTCGTAACCATTCAGGTCATAAGCTTTTGAAAAAGCAAGCAGTGGAGTTTAACAAGACCTATGTTGAATTATTAGATGCTGAGAAACTCGATCAACTACAATTATTTATTCAAGATCGAAAATCAATAAGAGAGAAATATCAGTTTCTTCAAAAATCAAAGCTATATCGAAATTCGTTTTTAGAAAATCAGCTATTTAAATTTCTCATTTTAATTGATTATGTCTAGGTTCTATGGATATTCAAACTCCAATTTCGGATTTGGTTCTGGGCGCTCTTGCATAAAAAGGCAGTTGAAGCCTAGGATGTTCATGAAGAAAGAGATGGATTTCATCAGCATGATGGGTGTGGGCTTGTCTAAGATCATAACCATTCGACCTATTGCCAGAATAAATTCACTTCAACACCTAGGTATTAAATTCAAGTTCAAGTGGTCTAATACCATTACATACACTATAACTGTAGCATATTATGGAATAATCCTTTATGAATGAAATGAAGTGAACTTTATTAAAGGATACTGAACTTGAAACTATTAATGTTATTAAAATAAAAGGTGGGTAAACACATGAAACTGCTAGTTACCGGCGGGGCCGGCTTTATCGGCAGCAATTTTGTAATTTACATGCTGCAGCAACATCCGGAGTACAAAATCATCAATGTAGATGCACTTACTTATGCAGGCAATCTGGAAAATTTGAAGTCGATTGAGAATCATCCGAATTATACGTTTGCCAAGGCTGATATCACGGATGTACAGGCGATGGATGTGCTGTTCAGCCAGGGCGTTGATGTTGTGGTCAACTTTGCGGCGGAGTCGCATGTGGACCGGAGTATTTTGGAACCCGATGTGTTTGTGAAGACGAATGTGCTGGGGACGCAAGTGCTTTTGGATGCGGCCAAAAAATATAACGTGACCAAGTTTGTTCAGGTCTCCACAGATGAGGTGTATGGAACGCTTGGGGCGACTGGCCTGTTTACGGAAGAAACGCCGCTTACTCCGAACAGTCCGTATTCCGCCAGCAAGGCGGGAGGGGATTTGCTGGTGCGTGCTTATCATGAGACATTTGGTCTGCCGGTGAATATCACCCGCTGCTCCAATAACTACGGTCCCTACCAGTTCCCTGAGAAGCTGATTCCGCTGATGATTTCGCGGGCTTTGGCGGATCAGGCACTGCCGGTGTATGGTGATGGAATGAATATCCGTGACTGGCTGTATGTTGAGGATCACTGCAGTGCGATTGATCTGGTTATTCATGAAGGTGTGAATGGCGAAGTGTACAACATTGGCGGGAACAACGAGCGCACAAATGTTCATATTGTAAAGACGGTGCTGCAGGAACTGGGCAAACCGGACTCGCTGATCACCTATGTTCAGGACCGTCCCGGGCATGACCGCCGCTATGGCATTGATCCAACCAAAATCACGAGAGAGCTGGGCTGGAAGCCTAAGCATACTTTTGAAACGGGGATTAAGGAAACAATCCAGTGGTATCTGAATAACCAGGAATGGTGGACCCGCATACAATCTGGTGAGTACCAGAAATATGCTGAGCTCCAGTACGGCAGCCGTCTGGGGGATTCGCTGTAATGCCAAAGATGAAGGTGCTTGTTACAGGCTCAGCCGGGCAGTTGGGTCAGGATTTGGTGCTTTTGCTTCAAGCGCAGGGTCATGAGGTTCTGGGCTGCGACCGTCAGGAGATGGATATTACCGATCTCGATCAATGTGTGGAGATCATTGGTGGATTCGCACCGGATGCTGTCATTCACTGTGCTGCTCATACTGCGGTAGATGTTGCTGAGACAGACATAGATGCGGCGTATCTGATCAATGCCACCGGCAGCCGGAATGTGGCGCTTGCTGCTGAGAAGGCGGGGGCAAAGCTGGTGTACATCAGTACAGATTATGTTTTTGACGGCATGGGCACTCAGCCATACCATGAATATGATAATACCGATCCACAGAGCATCTACGGCAAGTCGAAGCGGGCTGGAGAAGTCTTGGTACAGTCCTTATCCTCCAAGTTTTTTATCGTTCGCACTTCCTGGGTATACGGCAAATATGGCAACAATTTTGTCAAAACCATGCTGAAGCTGGGGCAGGAGAAGCCGCTGCTGCAGGTGGTGGACGACCAAAAGGGCTCACCGACGTACACCGTTGATTTGGCTAACTTTCTGCTTGAGCTTATTCAGACCGAGAAATACGGCATTTACCATGCTTCGAATACGGAGTTCTGTACCTGGTATGAGTTCACACAGGCGATCTTCGCTGAAGCAGAGGACATCTTGGGGCTGAAGTTTACTGCCAAGCTGGAGCCATGTTCAACCGAGCAGTTTCCACGTCCAGCACCACGCCCTCAGTATTCGGTAATGGAGCACTTGGCCATCCGGACGAACGGATTTCAGGATATACGGCCATGGCGTGAAGGATTGAGAGATTTTTTGTTTGAGCTAAAATAATTTATATCACTAATTTCGGAGACTCCTGAACCGCGACTGGCGGGTTGGGAGTTTTTTTGTGAAAATATACTTTTGCGTATGAATTATTGCTGCTTCTTTGAAGAATGGAACGGCGTTTCATGAGCAAGCGTCCTGGCTCCTTGTGGAGTGGTGGTAAGTGAATGGATTCCTGCTACAAGTCCACATAGCCGCCCCTTCTTGTTTTCGGTATAATGGAGTGTAGCTGTTCAGTCTTCGGACCGCCCAGTACCTCTTAAAAACCAAAACTCGAGGTCACTTATGAACAACAAATTCAATAGCAGCATCAGTAATAAAATCAACAACAAAACAGTAAGCGTACACATTGTTACCTATAACAGCGCAGATGACATTGTGGATTGTCTGACCGCAGTGTATGCCCAGGACTATCCCGTCCAGCAGATCGTTGTGGTAGACAATGCCTCGGCAGACGGCTGCGCGGGCAGGGTGAGAGCGTTCAGCGATACACTCGCCGCGCAAGCCCATTCAGCACAGCAACTGGAAGGCGGGGCGGACGGTGGCTTGAAGTCGAAGGTACATGTTCCTTCCCTGACTCTTTTGGAAAACGACATCAACACCGGCTTCGCCCCCGCTCACAATCAGGCTATTGCGGCTACGGATACAGATTATGTACTGGTCCTTAACCCGGATCTGACGCTGGAACCTGATTATATCTCCCGCCTGATTGCGGGGATGGAAGCCGACCCCCGGATCGGCAGTGCCACAGGCAAGCTTTTGTTAAAAGCGGATCACTCCCTCGTAGACAGTACAGGACTGCGGATGAACAGGGCGCGGCGCGCCTTTGACCGTGGAGCCGGAGAGCCTGCTGCGCAGTGGCCGGAATCAGGAGTTGTATTCGGGGTGTCTGGTGCAGCGGCGATGTATTCCCGCCGGATGATTGAGGATATCAGCGTGAATGGCGAGTTTTTTGATGCGGATTTTTTTGCATATAAGGAAGATGTGGATGTGGCTTGGCGGGCAGAGCTATTCGGCTGGCTGGCCTACTACGATGCAGAGGCGGTCGGCTACCATGAGCGGGGCTGGAAAACGTCGGGCCGCGACAGCAAGCCGATGTTCATCCGGAGAAATTCTTATATTAACCGTTATAAAATGATCTATAAAAACGAGCCTGCGCGCACGTTGTTTTCGACTTTTCTCTATTCTCTGCCCTACGAGGCCGCAGCGCACGGATATATGCTTTTAAGAGAACCAAAGCTAATTAGAGCCTGGGGTTCATTTTGGGCACAGAGACGGAATCTAAAGCAAAAACGGAAGTATATTCAGGCGAAGGTTAAGAGCCTCAGAGCAGGTAAAACCAGCCAAGGTAACAAGGCAGTGGAAAGATAACTTTAGTAGTGAAGGTTGGCAGTTACGTAAACAGCAGTAACAATCAGGAAATAGTTTCTTAACAAATCACTCTGCAAAAACCTCCCACACAGGCTGCGCCTATCAGGGAGGTTTTTGTGTTATAATAATTGTCGTTAGATTACTATATTTGTCAGGAGAGTATTGCAGTGAGTGTAGATGTCAGTATTATTGTGCTAAATTACAACACATGCCGCCTGACGATGGATTGTCTGAGGTCGGTATATGATTCGGAAACTAATTTTGTCTACGAAATTATTCTGATAGATAATAACTCGCGGGATGACTCGGTTGAGCGGATTAGCCGGGAATTTCCCGGTGTGATGCTGATTGCCAACTCTGAGAATGTCGGGTATGCCCGTGCCAATAATCAGGGGATGGAGGTGGCTTCAGGCCGGTATGTGCTGCTGCTGAATTCGGATACGGTCGTGTTGAAGGACACGCTGCAGACGATGATCTCCTTTATGGACGGCCGGCCGGATCTTGGAGCTTCGGGCTGTAAGGTGATTTTGCCGGATGGTTCGCTGGATAAGGCCTGCAAGCGGGGATTCCCTACGCCTTCTGCTTCCTTCTATTATGCTTTCGGCTTCAGTAAGCTGTTCCCGGACCGGCCGCGATTCAATGGCTATCAGTTAGGTTACCTTGATCCTGATCAGGATTATCCTGTAGATTGTCTGGTCGGAGCGTTTATGCTGCTGCGGCGGGAGACGATTGAGCAGGTGGGCGGATTGGATGAGGACTTTTTTATGTACGGTGAGGATTTGGATTGGTGCTTCCGGATTAAGGAGGCCGGATGGGGAATCTATTATTATCCGCAGACGTCCATCATACATTTGAAGGGCGGCAGCGCGCGGCGCAGGCCGTTCAAGATCGTCTATGAGTTTCATCGGGCGATGATTTTATTTCACCGCAAGCATTATAGCAAGCGGTACAACAGTATGATAAATGGAGCGGTGTATGCGGGAGTGGGCGTGAAGTTCGCACTTTCTCTGGTGCGTAATGCCCTGATCCGTCCCCGGACTGCACCGTCCCCGGCGCAGACTCTTACAAGTACCGCAGAAGCGGGTTCAAGAACGGAATCGAATGCTGAGGTGAGATTATGATTCGCCGTAATCAGAGGTTTTTAACACAGCTGTATATGGTTGCCGATTTTTTAGTGATTCAGTTGGCCTTTCTGGCCGCCTGGTGGCTTAAGTTCAGAAGCGGCTGGCTGGAATACTCCGAGACATTGCCCATTGAGTCTTATGCGTATTGGAGTTTTATTTACGGCGGTATTGCCGTACTGATTGGGATTGTACTTTCGCTGTATTTGCCAAAGCGCAAGAAGCGTTTCGTCGATGAGTTCCTTAAGATTTTCCAGGTCCATATCATGGCTGTTTTTATGCTGCTTGGCTTAATGTTTTTTCTGAAGGAAATTGACGTATCCCGGCAATACCTTGCGATCTATATGGGTTTTAACGTCCTTTCTATTATGCTGTACCGCTATGTGCTGAAGAAAATGCTGAAATCGCTGCGCGAAAAAGGCCTTAACCGCCAGTTTGTCCTGATTCTAGGTGCCGGTACGTTGGGTAAAAGATTTTACAACAACCTGGTGCAGTACCCGGAGCTGGGATATGAAACCATTGGTTTTCTGGATGATTTTCATACATGGGATGACATTGAAGAGCAGCGCTACAAGCCGATACTGGGGACCGTGGATGAACTGCCGGGGATGCTGGAAATGCTGCCGGTGGACGAGGTGATCCTGGCCCTTCCGCTGGATGCCCATTCCAAATACCCGGCGATTATCGCCGCCTGTGAGAAGGCCGGGGTGCGGACGCTGATTATTCCTGATTTCTTCGATTATTTGCCGGCCCGGCCTTACTTTGATAATTTTGCCGGCATGCCGATGATCAATGTCCGTGACATTCCGCTGGATATGACCGGCAATAAGCTGGCCAAACGTGCTTTTGATATTCTTTTCTCACTGTTCGCCATTATCATTTTGTCGCCTGTGATGCTGCTTGTGGCGCTGGGTGTGCGTCTGACTTCCCCGGGTCCGGTCATATTCAAGCAGGAGCGGGTGGGGCTGAACCGGCGCAATTTCATGATGTATAAGTTCCGCTCTATGAAGATGCAGCAGGAAGGGGTGGAAGATACGGGCTGGAGTACTCCGGTCGATCCCCGGCGGACCAAGTTCGGTACCTTTATCCGCAGGACCAGTCTGGATGAGCTGCCGCAATTTTTCAACGTGCTGTTTGGCCAGATGAGTGTGGTCGGCCCCCGACCGGAACGTCCCTACTTTGTGGAGCAGTTCCGCGGTGAAATTCCGAAATATATGGTCAAGCATCATGTACGTCCGGGAATTACCGGCTGGGCACAGAGCAACGGGCTCCGTGGTGACACCTCTATTGAAGAGCGGATCAAGCATGATATTTTCTATATCGAGAACTGGTCGCTGCTGTTCGATATCCGGATTATTTTCAAAACCATCCGCAACGGATTCAAAAATGCTTACTGAACTTATAGTTGTTTCCTAATAATCTTAACTGCCGAAACGGTTGCCTTCCTTGAATCCGGGAAAGACACAGCCGTTTCTTTTTGTTTCTACTCCATGTGTTGGAAAGGAAACCGCATCTATGAAAAACACAAAGATTATTGCTACAGTCGTCATGATTTTCGCTTTGATCTCTCTGCTGGTGATCACACTGGATGACCGGGATAAAGAACCGGCAGCCGGCTTTCTGTCTCACCGGATCGTTGCCCACGCTATGGGAGGCGTCAATGGGCATGCGTATACGAATACTCTGGAAGCTTTTGTGGCTAATTATGAGCAGGGAACCCGTGTGTTTGAGGCCGATTTAATGCTTACGAGCGATGGTCAGCTGGTTGCCCGCCATGAGTGGTCCAAAAATATGAGCAGGCTGCTGGGACAGCAAACGGTACTGCCTGCCGCCAAGCAAGGCACTGTGCTGGAATATGCCCAGTTTATGAACAGTCCCATCCTGGATATCTATTCTCCGCTGGATATTGATAAAATCCTAGATCTCATGCAGGCATATCCGGATGCCTATATCGTTACAGATACGAAAGAGACGAACCCGGAACGGGTAACACAGCAGTTTAGGCTGCTGACCGAGGCTGCGGAGCGCCGTGATCCGGCTTTGCTGGAACGGGTGGTTCCGCAGATTTACAATCAGGACATGCTGGGTGTAATCAATAAGGTCCATGTTTTTCCGGAAGTGCTGTATACCCTCTACCAATCGCAGGACAGCGATGAGCAGGTAACCGATTTTGCAAAAGAGAGCGGTGTAGACATCACCATGCCGTCCGACCGGGCCAACAAGAGCTTTGTGCAAAAGCTGAAAAAGGCCGGAGTCCGCGTCTATGTGAATACGGTTAATGAGGAGAATGAAATCGTGGAGCTCTCGCGCCTTGGTGTGGACGGCTTCTATACAGACTTTGTTTCTGAAGATGATTTAAGAACGTTCAAGGGGCTTCGTTAGGATGCAACAAAAGGCGAAAAAATGTTCGTGTTTTTCCGTTCTTTAAATTGACACCCCCTCTGTGCTGACATAGACTAGAGATACAGCTTTTGCGGCAGCGGAAGTGTTTTTGGCATGAAATATTAGCCTGAGCCAACAGGTGCTTGAACCTAAGTCGGTTGAATAATGAGGATGGACGAAGATGATAGAAATGCGGCAAAAGATACAGCCATGGAGGCATGTATTTAAGCTGGACCCGGACCGTGAGCTGGGGGACCGTGAGCTGGAGGCGGTCTGCCTGTCGGGGACGGATGCGATACTGGTCGGAGGCTCCACCGGAGTGACCTATGAAAATACGGTTGCTTTGTTAGCCAGAGTGCGTCAGTATGAGCTGCCCTGTGCCCTGGAAATCTCGGATTTAGAGGCAGTAGTGCCGGGTTTTGATCTGTATATGATTCCAATGGTGCTGAACAGCCCGGATACCGACTGGATATTGGGCCATCACCGCCGGGCGATTGAACGCTACGGGAGTCTGATTCCGTGGGAGCAGCTGCTAACCGAAGGCTACATCGTATTGAACGGCGATTCTTCCGTAGCCCGCCTTACAGGAGCTGACAGCTCGCTGAGCGGGGAAGGGGCAGCGGCTTACGCACAAATTGCGGACAAGCTGATGAGTCTGCCGGTGATTTATCTGGAGTATAGCGGTGCATTCGGCGACATGGATACGGTGCGCACAGTAAGAGAGACTGTGGAGCATAGCCAGCTTTTTTATGGCGGGGGGATTACAGGCGTGGCTGAAGCCGGGCAGGCTGCTGCGCTGTGTGATACTGTTGTGGTCGGCAATGTGATCTACCAGAATTTGCAGCAGGCGCTGCTTACCGTACAGGCGGTGAAGCAGACGCTGCAGATTGAATTTTAATTCGTGATATTTAGAAAGGAGCATGTCACACATGCAACTTGTTAACATACAGGATGCCGTAAGCCGGCTTAATCCTCCACAGCGTCAGGCTGTAGAAACCACTGAAGGCCCTTTGCTCATTATGGCCGGAGCGGGCAGCGGCAAGACACGTGTGCTTACCCACCGTATTGCCTGGCTGATTGCGAACCGCAAAGCGCCGCCGTGGGCGATTCTGGCGATTACCTTTACCAATAAGGCCGCCCGGGAAATGCAGGACCGTGTCTCCAAGCTGGTAGGACCGGAGGGCCGGGATATTTGGGTATCTACCTTCCACTCGATGAGTGTGCGGATTCTGCGCAAGGATATCGAGCGGATTGGCTTCACCTCCAACTTTTCTATCCTGGATTCCACGGACCAGCTGTCTGTTATCCGTAACTGCATGAAGGATCTGAACATCGATACGAAGAAGTTCGAGCCTAAGGCTGTCCAGGCCATGATTAGTGCCGCGAAGAATGAACTGATCACACCTGCGCAATATGAGCAGAAAATCGGCGATTATCTGGAGGGCCTCGTGGCCAAAGTGTATACGATGTACCAGAAGCGGCTCAAAAGCAACAACTCGCTGGACTTTGATGATCTGATTATGAAGACGATTGAATTGTTCAAGGAAGTGCCGGAGGTGCTGGATTTCTACCAGAAGAAATTCAAATACATCCATGTCGATGAGTATCAGGATACGAACAGGGCACAGTATATGCTCTGCCGGATGCTGGCGGACAGCCATCACCGCATTTGCGTGGTCGGCGACAGCGACCAGTCGATCTACCGCTGGCGCGGGGCGGATATCACGAACATTCTGAATTTCGAAGAGGATTATCCCGAAGCGAAGACGATTCTGCTGGAGCAGAACTACCGCTCAACCTCCAATATTCTGAATGCGGCCAACGGCGTGATCGCGCTGAACACCGGACGCAAGCCGAAGAAGCTGTGGACGGATTCAGCGGAAGGGGCGAAGATCAAGGTTTTCCGCGGCGACTCTGAGCATGACGAGGGTTATTTTGTAACTGGGGAAATCAGCAAAAATGTACAGCAAGGGCAGTCATACCAGAACCATGCCATCCTGTACCGTACCAACGCCCAGTCGCGTGTAATAGAAGAAATTCTGATCAAATCGGATATTCCTTACCAGATTGTCGGCGGGATCAAGTTCTATGACCGCAAGGAAATTAAGGATCTGCTGGCGTATCTGCGTCTTCTCTCTAATCCCGATGACGACATCAGCCTGACGCGGATTATCAACGTGCCCAAGCGGGGGCTGGGGGATACGACGGTGGGCAAGCTGGCTGCAGCCGCTGCTTCACAAGGGGTGTCTATCTTCCGGGCGCTGCAGACGGTGGATGATCTGGGTTTTGCGGGACGGACGCGCAATACGCTCGTAGAGTTCTACGATATGATCGAGGCACTGCACCGGATGGTGGAATTCCTGTCCGTGACGGAGCTGACGGAGAAGATTCTGGAGCTGTCCCAGTACCGGCTGGAGCTGCAGAATGAGAATACCCTCGAATCCCGCTCCCGTCTGGAAAATATCGACGAATTCCTGTCGGTAACGATGGAATTTGAGAAAAACAATGAGGACAAGTCGCTGGTGTCCTTCCTGACCGATCTGGCGCTGATCGCAGACATCGACAGCGTGAACGATGATGAGGAGCGCAGCGATGCGGTGGTGCTGATGACCATGCACAGCGCCAAGGGGCTGGAGTTCCCGACCGTCTTCATTATCGGGATGGAGGAGGGCGTCTTCCCGCACAGCCGGGCCTTCCAGGACAATGATGAGCTGGAAGAAGAACGGCGGCTGGCGTACGTAGGGATCACCCGTGCGGAGAAGCAGCTGTTCCTCAGCTGTGCACGGATGCGCACGCTGTTCGGGCGGACGACGGCGAATCCGCCGTCGCGCTTCCTGGACGAGATTCCGGAGGAGCTGAAGGAAGATACCGGCGGGGCCCCGGACCGCTTCCGCCGCGGCGCGGAGGTAGGCGGTGCCTATGGCGGCCGCGGCTTCGGTAGCGGCAGCCGGGGGAACTTCGGCAGCCGCAGCAGCGCTGCCGGGAATGCGCCGGCAGGCGGCGGGAACGCCGGCTTCGGCGGCAGCACAGCGTCCGCGGCGGCTGGCGCGGGCCGCGTGACCGTGGCCACCGGAGGCGCGCAGCGCGCTCCGGGAGCGGCGGCGCCGGGCGACTTCAAGGCCGGCGACAAGGTCTCCCACGGCAAATGGGGCACCGGCACCATTGTGTCCGTGAAGGGCAGCGGCAACGATACGGAGCTGCAGATTGCTTTTCCGGCGCCGGTGGGTGTGAAGCGGCTGCTGGCGGGCTTTGCGCCCATTACCAAAGTCGAATAATTCGGCTGCGATTAACGAATGCGTTTTTAGACCACGCTAACCGTAGGACACTATTTGATGGAGGGATGTTCCCGGATGGATGTTATGCACACCATAGAAGAGCTCGTAGCCGAGCTGAATCAATATAATTATCACTACTATACGCTGGATGCGCCTCAGGTCAGCGACAAAGAGTACGATGTCCTTTATGATAAGCTGGTGGCCCTTGAAGCGGAGAGCGGCATCATTCTGCCTCATTCTCCTACACAGCGTGTAGGGGGAGAGCTGCTGAAAGGCTTCACCCCGCACCGGCATCTGGCCCCGCTGTGGAGCCTGGATAAGGCGCAGAATATTGAACAGCTCCGCAGCTGGCACACGCGGGTGCTGAAGCTTGTGAATGATTACAACAGCAAAAATCCGGAAAACCCTCTTCCAGAGCCCTGCTACGCGGTGGAACTGAAATTTGACGGCTTGACCCTGAACCTGACCTATCGTGACGGAACGCTGGTACAGGCAGCGACACGCGGCAATGGCGTGACCGGGGAAGGCATTCTTGCCCAGGTGAAGACGATCAAATCGGTTCCTCTGACGATTCCTTTTAAGGAAGGCGTTATTGAGGTGCAGGGTGAAGGGATTATGAATCTGTCTGTGCTGGCCGACTATAACACAAGGGCTGCGGAACCGCTCAAGAATGCCCGCAACGGGGCGGCAGGGGCGCTGCGCAACCTGAATCCCAAGACTACGGCGGAACGAAGACTCAACGCTTTTTTCTATAATATAGGTTATGCAGAAGGTGTGCAGTTCTCCGACCATCAGGAAATGATGGATTTTCTGCGGACCAACCGGTTTAAGGTCAATCCGTATCTTACTTATTTCGATAAGTTTGATGATGTCACCGAGCAGCTGGCGGAGATCGAAGAGAGCCGTTCCGGTCTTGACTATCTGATCGATGGGGCGGTTATTAAGGTAACGGACTTCCGCATCCGCGAGGTGCTGGGGTATACGGACAAGTTCCCGCGCTGGGCGGTGGCTTATAAATTCGAGGCAGAAGAAACCACAACCGTTCTGGAGTCGGTAAGCTGGAACGTGGGCCGCACCGGCAAGGTCACTCCTTTGGCCCGGGTTGAGGCGGTTGAGCTGGCTGGCGTGACTGTCCAGAACTGTACACTGAACAACGTTGGAGATATTGAACGGAAGAATCTCAAGCATGCCCTCGGTACGCGTGTGTTCATCCGCCGCTCCAATGATGTCATTCCGGAAATTCTCGGCAAAGTCACAGAAGAGAGTGACGGGGGGGAGATTATTTTCCCTGTAGACTGCCCGGCCTGCGGCTTCCCGCTGGAAATGCGCGGTGCACACCTCTTCTGTAACAATAAGCTGAACTGCAAGCCGCAGATCATCGGACGGATTACTCACTTTGCCTCCAGGGATGCGATGGATATCGAAACCTTCAGTGACAAGACGGCTGGTCAGCTATATGAAGAATTGGCTGTGCGCGAGCCTGCTGATTTGTACGAACTCACCTTTGAGCAGCTTGTCAAGCTGGAACGTTTTGGAGAGAAGAAGGCGGCGAATCTGCTGAAAGCGCTGGAGGAGAGCAAAGGACGGGATCTTGCGTCTTTCCTGTATGCGCTGGGGATCCCGAACACCGGCAAGGCGACCACCAGAATGCTCGCGGATCATTACCGCAGCCTGGAAGGGGTCATGAAGGCAACTGCCGAGGAACTGTCCGGACTTCCGGACATCGGGGGCATTGTTGCTGAGAGCATTGTCAGCTTTTTTGCCGATCCCTTTGTGGTAACCAGTATCAACCGTATGCTTGAGCTAGGGGTGGAAGCGAAGGCACCTGAGGCTCCGCGCCAAGTGAGTACCGATTCTTTCTTCAGCGGCAAAACGGTCGTGCTGACCGGTTCGCTGCAGAAGCTTACCCGCGAGGAAGCGGCAGAACGTCTGGAAGCGCTGGGTGCCAAAGTTTCCGGCAGTGTCTCCAAAAAAACCGATCTCGTCATCGCCGGCGAGAAAGCAGGCAGCAAGCTGGCCAAGGCGCAGCAGCTGGGCATTCAGGTGATTGAGGATGAAGAAGAACTGATCCGGCTGTTGGAGAGTTAGGCATCGCAGTTGAATACACAGGCATTTCTGAAGCCCTGATCCGAAAAATATCGGATGCAGGGCTTTTTGTCATATCGATCTTTAATATAAAATAGTGGGGAATGGTATTTTTGGGGTAGAGAGGATACTTGCCTATGAAACAAGAAACAATCCTGCTGGTTGACGATGAGAAGGAGATTGTAAATCTGCTGGACATCTACTTCCGCAATGAGGGATACCGGCTGCTCAAGGCATATGACGGGATGGAAGCGCTGGATTACTTGAGAGAAGAGACCGTCGATCTGATTATTATGGATGTAATGATGCCCAGGATGGACGGAATTGCAGCCTGTATGGAGATCCGTGAAGAGCAGAACATGCCGATTATTATGCTCTCCGCCAAAAATTCGGATATGGACAAAATTCTCGGGCTGAGCATAGGGGCCGACGATTATGTAGGAAAGCCGTTTAATCCATTGGAACTGGTGGCCCGGGCCAAATCCCAGCTGCGCCGCTACCATCGGTTCAATAAGGAGGCTCCGGTGAAACCTAACGAGAATGAGCTGGTGTTCGAAGATTTGGTGGTAGACATCGCGAAGCATGAGGTCAGTGTGGATAGCCGCAAGGTGAAGCTGACCCCCCGGGAATTTTCCATTCTGGAGCTGCTGGCCAGACATCAGGGGCAGGTGCTCAGCATGGAGCAGATTTATACGAATGTCTGGAGTGATCCTTTTCTGGATGGCGGCAATACCGTGATGGTACATATCCGCAATATCCGCGAGAAAATAGAGCTTGACCCGAAGCGTCCCCGCTATATACAGACCGTGTGGGGAATCGGCTACAAATTGGACAGGCCGTCCTGAAAGCCTGAGGTGAGAATGGGTGAATGCCAAATATGTAACTACAATCCGCTGGAAATTCATATGGGCGTTTATACTTAGCGTTGTCTCGGGAGCAATTCTGCTAATCGGAGGGTACCGGCTGGTGAATTCCCTCGTCTATTTGAATCCTTCTCCGCCGTCAGCGGCGTATTCACAGCTCCTGAGATGGGTTATTAATCATATTGGCTCAGTTCCCGTAATGACTGCTGCCGGTATTCTGAGCTTTCTGTTTTTCTTTTTTATCTATACGCGGAAAATAGTTCTGTATCTGGAGGAGATCACACGCGGCATTCAGCAGATTACGAAGCTGGGAGAGTCGCACCGGATTGAGGTCCGGACGGCGGATGAGCTGGGCCTGCTGGCGGAGAACATCAATATCATGTCTGAACGGCTCCAGCATTCCCTCCTGGAAGAACGCAAGACGGTCGCTGCCAAAAATGAGCTGATTACAGGCGTATCCCATGATTTGCGCACCCCGCTGACATCCGTTCTCGGCTATCTTGAGTATATTGAGCAGGACCGCTGCCGGGAAGAGACGGAACTGCGCTATTACGTGAATATTGCCTACCAGAAAGCATTGGTTCTGCAAAAACTCATTGATGATCTGTTCGAGTATACCCGTGTCAGCAGCGGAGGACTCCCGCTTGTGCCGGAACGTCTGGATTTGAAGGCCTTTATGCGCCAGTTGGCGGAAGAAGCGGTTCCGGAGCTGGCCCGGGCAGGCATGACCTACGAACTGGTGGATGAGACCGATTCGCTATGGATTCAGGCCGCCCCTTATGAACTGCTGCGGGCATACGAAAATCTGATTACCAATGCGATAAGGTATGGACGGGAGGGCAAGAGGCTGGAGATCGGACTGTCCCGTGAAGGCGATGAAGCTGTGGTGCGGATCAGCAATTTTGGTGAACGGATTGCGGAAAGCGATCTTCCGCATATTTTTGAACGCTTTTACCGGGCTGAACGCTCCCGTTCACAATATACGGGCGGTTCCGGGCTGGGTCTGGCTATTGCCAAGGGGATCGTCGAACGCCATAAGGGGGTCATCTCAGCCGCAAGCGACATGTACCGGACAGATTTTATTACACGTTACCCGCTCGCCTAAGATTTCTTAAGAAAATCTTCAGCATTTTGGCCGCTGCTTCTTAAGAATTGGCCGGTAGTCTAGTTGACATAAGGCGGTTATTGCCTGTGTGACTAGGAGGGGAATGGTTTTGAAAAAATTCAATACGGTACGCTCCGGCTATCTGTATATCTTTGGAGGAAGTGTGCTGCTCAGCGGAATGCTGCTCGCTGCCGCGTATTGGATGGTTGCATTGCTGTACTCGCATTATGGCGCCGAATCTGCAGCTTTTTGCATTCGGCTCCTGCATTGGATGACGAATCATATCGGGCGGAGGCCGCTTGCGGTGCTGCTGTTCACTGCCCTGTTTACCGGAATCTTTCTGCTGCGTTCGCAGAAAATATCCGATGATCTCAAGAGCCTGCTGCAGGCAACAGAGGAATTGTCCAGCCGGGGTTCCGTCGGGGAGCTGAAGGTGGACAGCGGCGGCGAACTGGGCCAGTTGGCTGCTAATCTGCGCAGAATCAAGAGACTGGACACGGCGGAGTTAGCGGATAAGACTGGTCATAGGATCAGCCAGCAGGATGAGCCGGTACTGGATAGCGAAGCGCTTATGGCTCTGATACTAAGAACACGAACGCTGCTGCGTTTGCTGCATGAAGCCGCAGCGGAAGAACAGGCGCAAGAGCTGGTTCCGCAGATAGAAGCGGCTCAACGAGAGGCGATGGGGATGGAAGGGTTCCTGGAGAACCTGATGGCCCGGTCATGAGCAGGCCGGATACCAGAGTCGTACGCAAGCTGCAGCATGTCTTTTATACTGCTTTTGACCTTGCGGTAGTCTCTGCCATACTGCTGCTGGTTGTACTGGTTTATGTCCATCAATACGGAAGTACTGTACTTGACCGTTATCCCGAAAAGCAGAAGCTTCCGCAATCCAGTGTAATTCTTGCCTCGGATGGGACGGTACTGCGCCGAATCCCGCTTCCCGAATCAGGCTACAGAGTAACGGCCCGGCTGGAAGAGATGCCGGAATTGCTGGTCGAGACCTTTTTAGCCGTCGAGGACCAGCGGTTTTATAGCCATCAGGGACTGGATTACCCGGGAATCCTTCGTGCTGCGTTGCACAACACGGTGCAGCTCAGCGCCTCAGAGGGAGGCAGCAGCATCACCCAGCAGCTTGCCCGCAATCTTTATCTGAACAGGGATAAAAATATGCTGCGCAAGCTGAAGGAGGCCTCCCTTGCACTGGCCTTGGAGAAGCGGCTACCGAAACAGGAGATTTTGCAGCTGTATCTCAATCAAATCTACATGGGCCACGGCCAATATGGAGTAAAGTCAGCAGCGGAATATTATTTCGGTATAACTCAATTGAAAGAATTGGAGATCTGGCAAATTGCTGCGCTGGCGGCTATTCCCAAAGGGCCCTCTGTATACAACCCTGAGGCGGAGGGGGAGCGGCCTAAGGGAAGGAGAGACCTTGTACTGCGGATGATGCAGCAGCGGGGATTGATTACCCATGCGGAAATGGCTGCTGCGATGAGCAAGGAGTTTCAGCCTGTAGAGAGAGCTAGAGCGCAGAGGATAGGCGATTCTTATATGGATGCGGCACTTAAGGAAGCTTCCCGGCTCACCGGACAGCCGCTAGAGGAATTGCGGACAGGGGGCTACACGATAGTGACCGGAATGAATCCCGGTGCACAGCAGGCGCTGGAAGAGACTTTCGGTAATCCTGAATTCTTCCCCCCGGACGGTACAACGCAGCAAGTGGAAGCTGCTATGGCTATAATCAATCATAACACTGGTGATGTTGTGGCGTTGACTGGCGGGCGCCATCCAAGTATAGGCGGTATTAACCGGGCTATTATCGATGCCCGCCAGCCTGGTTCAGCCTTTAAGCCAATAATCGATTACGGACCCGCGCTGGAAAGCGGACGTTTTACACCGGAGAGTATTCTTCCCGACCGGAAGGAAAGGTACGGAGATTATAGTCCCGATAATCTGAATGGTATCTACCGGGGACAAGTCAATATGGCATTGGCGCTGCAGCAGTCCATTAATGCTCCGGCCGTTTGGCTGCTGAAGCAGGTGGGAATTGCAAACGCCCGTTCTTTCGCGGCCAAGCTTGGAGTAACGCTGCCGCCGGAAGACAATAATTTGTCAATTGCCCTTGGCGGACTGCATACCGGAGTGTCTCCGCTCAAGATGGCGCAGGCTTACAGTGTGTTTGCGAGTGGAGGAACCTTTCACGAAGCCCATACCGTAAGAAGCATTGCTGATGCAGAAGGGAAAACATTGTACAAGTATACTTCTGCACAGCGTCAAGTCATCTCGCAGAGGACCGCAGCAAGTATGACAGTTATGCTTCGTAACGTCGTTAACAACGGGACGGGGGCAAAGGCGCGCATGAACGTTCCGGTAGCCGGGAAAACCGGCACGACCCAGGCCGGTCTGCCTGGTGTCACCGGCAAGGCCAACCGCGACCTCTGGTTTGTCGGTTATACCCCGGACTTAACAGCAGCTGTATGGATGGGATTCGACCGTACAGATAAGGATAACTCCATGACCGCCGGCAGTGGAAAGGCGGCCGGATTATTTTCTGCTGTGATGAACAAAGTGTATGCGAGCACAAGACGATAGACATACTGCCGGTCTATACCCGCTTCGCATTTGGCAGCCAGGCATCCTTGTCATAACCGCGTTGTTCCCAGTAGCCGACATGGTCCTCGTCAATAAGCTCTATCCGGTTAAGCCATTTCACTGATTTATAGGCATACATTTGCGGAGTCACCAGGCGTACGGGGCCTCCAAGCTGGTTCGGGATGGGTTTGCCGTCATGCATCACGGCGACCATTACATCCTCCATCTGGGCCTGAGCCAGCGTCAGTGAATCGGTGTAAACTCCATCGCCGGAATAGAACTTCACCATCGCTGCTTGCTCACTTACACCGGCCATGTCAAGCAGCTTTGCGAGGGGGAGCCCTTCCCAGGTGTTTTTATATACCGACCAGCCCGTAACACAGTGAAAATCGCTGACCTGCACCTCGCGCTGCAGCTTGACGAATTCCTCCCAATTCCAAGTGAATTTTTGGTCAACCAGGCCATCGATGGTAAAAGACCAGTTGCTGTTATCGAAGGCAGGGATATCCGTAACGGTATACACCCGGAAGCTGCCTTCCGCTCCACCTCCGACGGGAGGCGCAGAATCGGCCAGCGGTACCGGATCGGGAAGCAGATTATTGGCATTGTTCGCGGCATACTCGGCAGCACCCGGAAGCTGAAGGGATTTGCCGATCCAGCGCACAAAAGTTGGGCCAAGCGTAACGGCCAGCCCTGCGCCAACTGCAACTTTAATGAACCCGCGGCGTGAGTACATCGGCTGAGGCCCCTGTGCTGCTGCGGGCTTTTGAGTTCCGCCTATAATCTTGTCCTTGCTCTCCAAAGCCGTTTCCGGCACAATGGAGCGCTTTTTGGGCTCCTTCAGCCATTTGACCCTGGTAATGGAATGGTAAATCATGATCGGTAGCCCAATCCAGGTGAGCAGGTCGTGAATGAGCAGAGCGCTATTGGCCGCCCCCGGACCGGCAAGTCTGAACTGCCAGAGGACAATTCCGGAAACGATCCAGCCGGCCAGCAGAACCAGCACAAAAATCACATTGGCCTTCTGCGGGCCCTTGCCCTTCAGTCTTTTCCAGTGTTTGGCCGCAAGGAGTAAATAATAAATGACCGGTACTAGCAGCACCAGCCCAAATCCGATATGCGCCCACTTCAGCCACACTCTTCCTTCGCCAAGCAGCTCCCGCCAGAACCCTCCGACCAGCAGCAATCCGCTTACTGCCAGGAACAATACCAGCCAGGCATTCCACTTGTGAATGGAAACCAGCTTTTTTCCGTAGCCTTTGCGGACCCGCGCCAAAGCTTTCCCCATTGCTGTCCCTCCTCTAGCTCTACTGCTATGACGAATCATTCAACTTTTAACTAATTGTACCGCAAAAATCGGCTGTTGAATAATTCTCTGCTTGGCTGCCGCTGCCATCTGTTACATTCGTCAAAAAGCCCATCTTTCTCAACAGACAAGAAGGATGGACTAGGCTATAAAGAGGTTTTGAAGTTCGCGCTCAGCAGGTTATTCAGCCGCCCACTCTTCCAGCTTTTTGTCTCCGGGGAGCAGCAGGGCAAGCAGACCAAGCAACGGGAGGAATCCGCAGGCCACGAATACTGTCGTGATGCCAATCCGGTCAATGAGCTCACCAATGACAACAGAACCGATACCGCCGAGTCCAAAAGCCAGTCCGGTAATCAGGCCGGAGACCGTGCCGATATTTCCCGGATACAGCATCTGTGCATAGATTACCGTCACGGAGAAGCTGGACAACAGGATGAAACCCGAGATAACCAGCAGGACAAGCGCAAAGGTCTGATTTACAAAAGGAAGCGCCAATGCGAAGGGGACTGTTCCCACCATCGAGAGCAGGATCAGGTTCCGCCGTCCAAAACGGTCCGCAAGCGGCCCGCCAAAGAATGTGCCAACCGCACCGGCAGCCAGGTACATAAAAATGTAGATCTGGGCATCATCAATGGTCATCCCATAATTCTTCATTAAGTAGAAGGCATAGTAGCCGCCAATGGAGGCGCCGTACCAGGAACGGACAAATACAAGGAAGACCAGAATAATAGTGGCGGTCAAAATGCTTTTGCTGCGTGCAGGATCAATCGTTCGTGCAGCAGATTTTTTACGGAAGGTATATCCTTCGTTCAGCATTTTCCGGTACCATTTGGCCACGTAGGTCTGAACAGCGATGCCAGCTGCGGCAATGACAGTGAACCCCAGCGCGCCCATCTGACCAAAGGGGATGAATACCCATTTCATTAAGAGTGGGCCCAGGGACTGTCCGGCGTTGCCGCCAACCTGAAAGATGGATTGGGATAATCCCTTTCGCTGACCCGCAGCCATATGAGCCACACGCATCCCTTCCGGATGGAACGCAGCCGATCCGAATCCGACGAGCATCACTGAAAAGATCACGAGCGCATAATTGCCGGCAAAAGCGAGCAGGAACACTCCGGCAAAGGTGCAGCACATCCCCAGCGGCAGCAGGATAGGCCGCGGCGTTCGGTCAGCGGCATAGCCTATAACAGGCTGAATTACTGAGGACGTAATGTTCAGGGCAAAAGCGATCCATCCCACTTGAGCATAAGAAAGCAGCATATTGTCCTTCAGGATAGGAAACATGGCCGGGATCAGCGCTTGAATAGAATCATTAAATAAATGAACAAAGCTGACAGCAAGCAAAATACGGTAGATAGTAGCCTGCTGCAGGTGGCGCTGATCCTGCTCTTCCTTGATTATTGGTGCTGTGGACGATATGGTCTTATTATTCATCAGTTCTCCTTTCCGAGCTGGTTAATAATGTGAGTGATTGCTGGCTTTCATTAAGCTTTATTTTAGCCATAAGTATTGTATTATGGAAATCAATTTGTGCCCTATCCGTACAAATTATGCGCCAGTTCATTTATTTATAAAAAAAGCTTGCAATCACCCTAGTGGCGTGATATATTATCTCTTGTGCTTATGAGGCATCGGCGCTGAATGAATGAGCGCAGAAGAAATAAGTTGACAAGATACAATGAAACATGATATGATCTAATTCCTGCGCTTGACACGAAGTGTTGAGTTGACGGGAGCAAGTTCTTTGAAAACTGAACAAATGGAACGCGTTAATTTTTAAGAGATTCATATAATGAATCGTCAGTTTCAAGATGAGCTATCGCTCTTTTAATAACATTTCGGATGGTTATTTTCTTGGAGCAATTCAAGGAAGCGGCCGCTCGAAAAAACCTTATTGGAGAGTTTGATCCTGGCTCAGGACGAACGCTGGCGGCGTGCCTAATACATGCAAGTCGAGCGGAGTTTATCCTTCGGGGTAAGCTTAGCGGCGGACGGGTGAGTAACACGTAGGCAACCTACCCTCTAGACTGGGATAACTACCGGAAACGGTAGCTAATACCGGATAATTCCTTGACCCACCTGGGATAAGGATGAAAGGCGGAGCAATCTGCTACTAGAGGATGGGCCTGCGGCGCATTAGCTAGTTGGTGGGGTAACGGCCTACCAAGGCGACGATGCGTAGCCGACCTGAGAGGGTGAACGGCCACACTGGGACTGAGACACGGCCCAGACTCCTACGGGAGGCAGCAGTAGGGAATCTTCCGCAATGGGCGAAAGCCTGACGGAGCAACGCCGCGTGAGTGATGAAGGTTTTCGGATCGTAAAGCTCTGTTGCCAGGGAAGAACGTCCGGTAGAGTAACTGCTATCGGAGTGACGGTACCTGAGAAGAAAGCCCCGGCTAACTACGTGCCAGCAGCCGCGGTAATACGTAGGGGGCAAGCGTTGTCCGGAATTATTGGGCGTAAAGCGCGCGCAGGCGGCTGCTTAAGTCTGGTGTTTAAACCTTGGGCTCAACCTGGGGTCGCACTGGAAACTGGGCAGCTTGAGTACAGAAGAGGAAAGTGGAATTCCACGTGTAGCGGTGAAATGCGTAGAGATGTGGAGGAACACCAGTGGCGAAGGCGACTTTCTGGGCTGTAACTGACGCTGAGGCGCGAAAGCGTGGGGAGCAAACAGGATTAGATACCCTGGTAGTCCACGCCGTAAACGATGAGTGCTAGGTGTTAGGGGTTTCGATACCCTTGGTGCCGAAGTTAACACAGTAAGCACTCCGCCTGGGGAGTACGGTCGCAAGACTGAAACTCAAAGGAATTGACGGGGACCCGCACAAGCAGTGGAGTATGTGGTTTAATTCGAAGCAACGCGAAGAACCTTACCAGGTCTTGACATCCAACTAACGAAGCAGAGATGCATTAGGTGCCCTTCGGGGAAAGTTGAGACAGGTGGTGCATGGTTGTCGTCAGCTCGTGTCGTGAGATGTTGGGTTAAGTCCCGCAACGAGCGCAACCCTTGACTTTAGTTGCCAGCAGGTAAGGCTGGGCACTCTAGAGTGACTGCCGGTGACAAACCGGAGGAAGGTGGGGATGACGTCAAATCATCATGCCCCTTATGACCTGGGCTACACACGTACTACAATGGCCGGTACAACGGGAAGCGAAGCCGCGAGGTGGAGCCAATCCCAGCAAAGCCGGTCTCAGTTCGGATTGCAGGCTGCAACTCGCCTGCATGAAGTCGGAATTGCTAGTAATCGCGGATCAGCATGCCGCGGTGAATACGTTCCCGGGTCTTGTACACACCGCCCGTCACACCACGAGAGTTTACAACACCCGAAGTCGGTGGGGTAACCCGCAAGGGGGCCAGCCGCCGAAGGTGGGGTAGATGATTGGGGTGAAGTCGTAACAAGGTAGCCGTATCGGAAGGTGCGGCTGGATCACCTCCTTTCTATGGAGAATCGTTCTCTGCAATGAGAACATTCAAATCGGAAGCTTTGCTTCCAGATACTTAACGCGTATCCATTTGTTCGGTTTTGATGGAATTTGCTGGGCCATAGCTCAGCTGGGAGAGCGCCTGCCTTGCAAGCAGGAGGTCAGCGGTTCGATCCCGCTTGGCTCCACCAACAAACTTCATCTATTTGTTATGTCTTGAATATCTTGATCCTTGAAAACTGGATACCGAAACGAAAATGCGTTTTAGAACATCTTTTAGCTGAAACTTGTGTGAACAAGTTTTAAATAGTTATTAGTATGCTGAAAGCGAAGATTTTCGATTGTGCAGCGACTTTTGGGCGGAGATCCCTTTGTGAATGATGTAAATCATGAACAGGATCGGAGTCCAAGCGGAGCGAACAAGCGAAACTATCTACGCGATGGTTAAGCTAATAAGAGCACACGGAGGATGCCTAGGCGCCAGGAGCCGACGAAGGACGTGGCGAACAACGAAACTGCCTCGGGGAGCTGTAAGCAAGCTTTGATCCGGGGGTGTCCGAATGGGGAAACCCGGCTGTGGTAATTCGCAGTCACTCACATCTGAATACATAGGGTGTGAAGAGGCAGACCAGGGGAACTGAAACATCTAAGTACCCTGAGGAAGAGAAAACAATAGTGATTCCGTCAGTAGCGGCGAGCGAACGCGGAACAGCCTAAACCAAGGAGCTTGCTCCTTGGGGTTGTGGGACGTCTCACATGGAGTTACAAAGGAACCGGGTAGGCGAAGAGGTCTGGAAAGGCCCGCGATAGAGGTGAAAGCCCTGTACCCTAAACCCTGTTCCCTCCGAGACGGATCCCGAGTAGTGCGGGGCACGTGAAACCCCGTATGAATCCGGCAGGACCATCTGCTAAGGCTAAATACTACCTGGCGACCGATAGTGAAACAGTACCGTGAGGGAAAGGTGAAAAGCACCCCGGAAGGGGAGTGAAATAGAACCTGAAACCGTGTGCTTACAAAAAGTCAGAGTCCTCTATATGGATGATGGCGTGCCTTTTGTAGAATGAACCGGCGAGTTACGTTTAACATGCAAGGTTAAGGTGAGAAGCCGGAGCCGCAGCGAAAGCGAGTCTGAATAGGGCGACTGAGTATGTGGACGTAGACCCGAAACCGTGTGATCTACCCCTGTCCAGGGTGAAGGTGCGGTAACACGCACTGGAGGCCCGAACCCACGTACGTTGAAAAGTGCGGGGATGAGGTGGGGGTAGCGGAGAAATTCCAATCGAACTCGGAGATAGCTGGTTCTCCCCGAAATAGCTTTAGGGCTAGCCTCGGTGAATGGAGTCGTGGAGGTAGAGCACTGATTGGGTGCGGGGCCCGCAAGGGTTACCAAGCTCAGTCAAACTCCGAATGCCATGGACTTCTTGCCGGGAGTCAGACAGTGAGTGCTAAGATCCATTGTCAAAAGGGAAACAGCCCAGACCATCAGCTAAGGTCCCCAAGTGTGTGTTAAGTGGGAAAGGATGTGGAGTTGCACAGACAACCAGGATGTTGGCTTAGAAGCAGCCACCATTGAAAGAGTGCGTAATAGCTCACTGGTCGAGTGACTCTGCGCCGAAAATGTAACGGGGCTAAACACACCACCGAAGCTATGGCTTGATGCTTTGCATCAGGGGTAGGGGAGCGTTGTGTAAGGGTTGAAGGTTGACCGGAAGGACAGCTGGACATTACACAAGTGAGAATGCCGGTATGAGTAACGAAAAGATCAGTGAGAATCTGATCCGCCGAAAGCCCAAGGTTTCCTGAGGAAGGCTCGTCCGCTCAGGGTAAGTCGGGACCTAAGGCGAGGCCGACAGGCGTAGTCGAAGGACAACAGTTTGAAATTACTGTACCACCGTAATCCGCTATGAGCGATGGGGTGACGCAGGAGGGTAGTGACGCGGACCGATGGATGTCCGTCCAAGCAGTGAGGCTGGTGTGTAGGCAAATCCGCACATCGTAAGGCTGGGCTGTGATGGGGAGCGAAAATTACAGTAGCGAAGGTCATGATCTCACACTGCCAAGAAAAGCCTCTAGCCAGGAGAAGGTGCCCGTACCGCAAACCGACACAGGTAGGCGAGAAGAGAATTCTAAGGCGCGCGGAAGAACTCTCGTTAAGGAACTCGGCAAAATGACCCCGTAACTTCGGGAGAAGGGGTGCCTCGGTAGGGTGAATAGCCCGAGGGGGCCGCAGTGAAAAGGCCCAAGCGACTGTTTAGCAAAAACACAGGTCTGTGCGAAGCCGCAAGGCGAAGTATACGGGCTGACGCCTGCCCGGTGCTGGAAGGTTAAGGGGAGCGGTTAGGAGGCAACTCCGAAGCTGTGAACCGAAGCCCCAGTAAACGGCGGCCGTAACTATAACGGTCCTAAGGTAGCGAAATTCCTTGTCAGGTAAATTCTGACCCGCACGAATGGCGTAACGACTTGGGCGCTGTCTCAACGAGAGATCCGGTGAAATTTTAATACCTGTGAAGATGCAGGTTACCCGCGACAAGACGGAAAGACCCCATGGAGCTTTACTGCAGCTTGATATTGAATTTGGGTACGATCTGTACAGGATAGGTGGGAGCCGTAGAAGCCGGAGCGCAAGCTTCGGTGGAGGCGCCGTTGGGATACCACCCTGATCGTATCTAGGTTCTAACCTGGTACCCTAAACGGGTACGGGGACCGTGTCAGGCGGGCAGTTTGACTGGGGCGGTCGCCTCCTAAAGAGTAACGGAGGCGTTCAAAGGTTCCCTCAGAATGGTTGGAAATCATTCGAAGAGTGCAAAGGCAGAAGGGAGCTTGACTGCGAGACCTACAAGTCGAGCAGGGACGAAAGTCGGACTTAGTGATCCGGTGGTACCGCATGGAAGGGCCATCGCTCAACGGATAAAAGCTACCCTGGGGATAACAGGCTTATCTCCCCCAAGAGTCCACATCGACGGGGAGGTTTGGCACCTCGATGTCGGCTCATCGCATCCTGGGGCTGAAGTAGGTCCCAAGGGTTGGGCTGTTCGCCCATTAAAGCGGTACGCGAGCTGGGTTCAGAACGTCGTGAGACAGTTCGGTCCCTATCTGTCGTGGGCGCAGGAAATTTGAGAGGAGCTGTCCTTAGTACGAGAGGACCGGGATGGACGTACCGCTGGTGCACCAGTTGTTCCGCCAGGAGCATGGCTGGGTAGCTACGTACGGACGGGATAAGCGCTGAAAGCATCTAAGCGTGAAGCCCCCCTCAAGATGAGATTTCCCAGTATGTAAGACCCCTTGAAGACGACGAGGTAGATAGGTTGGAGGTGGAAGCACGGCAACGTGTGGAGCTGACCAATACTAATCGGTCGAGGGCTTATCCAAAAAATTACCCCAAAAAGTGAAGAAGAGGCTGACGAAGCTGATTCCGAGTACTTTCCGGGGGCCCCGAAGAGATGAAGGGCAAACGCAGTTTCGTTTCGGATTCAGTTTTCAGGAATCAAATTCCTGAAGCATTTGCACCGCAAGTGCCCGTTTGGTGGCGATAGCGGAGGGGTTCCACGCGTACCCATCCCGAACACGACCGTTAAGCCCTCCAGCGCCGATGGTACTTGGACCGAAGGGTCCTGGGAGAGTAGGACGCCGCCAAGCACATGACCACTGTTGAGTTACTGACAGTGGCTTTTTTGCGTTGTGCAGGGTTGTGGAAAAGTTGTGGATAATTTTCAGCAACTTCAGAAAAGTTGCACACATGTGGATACAATTGCAGTAAGCCATCTATACACTAAATCTCCTGTTTAAATACATAAGAATGTGGATGAGTCAAGAGAAAACCCTAATAATTCACGGTTTTTGTGGATAAAAAGTGGATTATGTGGATAATGTTCTGGAAATGGTGGATAACTTATTGAGGGAAGCATAATACCGGGTGGACATGATTTGTTTCGTGTTTTATCTGTGGATAACTTGTGGGAATTCTGATTTTCTCCGGCAGAATAGCGCTGATGCGTTTTGCTTGCTATACTCACGTAGAGAGTACTAATACTAACTTTGATGAGGTGAGCGGAAGTGGAAATCAGGCAATTGCATGCTGAGGAATTTGAAGCGAGCTTGAGCTTGTCCGAATATGCTTTTAAATATAAGGTTGCCGATGAAGCCAGAGCTGAGGCCAGGCAGAAGTTTAGACCGGAAAGAGTATGGGGAGTCTTTGAGGACGGGACGCTGGGCGCTCAATTGAAATTGCTTCCGCTTCAGGCCTACATACAAGGCAAAGCATTTCCTATGGGTGGAATAGCCGGAGTATCCACATGGCCGGAGAACCGCAGGCAGGGGCTTGTGGCCAAGCTTTTATCACATACGCTGCAAACGATGAACGAGTCGGGGCAGACGTTGTCTTTTTTGCATCCGTTTTTGATCCCCTTTTACCGTAAGTTCGGCTGGGAGGTCTACTGTGAGTATAAAAAGTATTCTATCCCTGTGGACAAATTTCCGCGAAAAACTGAAATTGAGGGCAGTGTAAAACGTGATTCTGCCGCTCTGGAAATACTGGAAGGGCTGTACAGCCGGTTTGCCGCTGAATACAATGGAACCCTGCAGCGTGATCAGGAGTGGTGGAAGCAAAGAGTATTGGATGCGGACACGCATCAAAGTGTTTTTTACTCAAAGCTTGGTGAGCCGGAAGGCTATGTGCTGTATAAAATAGTCAACAATGAACTGGTTATTGATGAGTTTATCTTTTTGAACGAACAGGCGCGTAAAGGCTTGTGGACATTTCTGGCTAACCACGATTCGATGATTACTGGAGCTTCGCTCAAGCTGGTGCCCTCTGATGATATTCTTCCTTATTTGCTGCCAGACCCGCGGATTCCGCAGGAGAATTATCCATACTTTATGGCGCGGATTGTGAATGCGCGGGCTTTTATAGAGAATTTTACCTTCCGGAGCCGCAGCAGCCTTGAGAGTAGAACCCTGTATATTGAAGATGAGCATGCCCCTTGGAATAACGGGTTGTGGTTATGGAGTGTGGCAGGGAATGGTGCGTCAACGTTAGAGCGTCTGGATGGTGAACAGGCTGCTGCTGATTGCAGCTGCACCATTGGAGCACTCACAGTGATGTTGCTGGGCTACAAACGGCCTGGAGAACTGGCGAAGTACGGGCAGCTTAATGCAAGCCCAACCGGGCTTGAATGGCTGGAAGAGGTTATTCCTCAAGCCAAAACAGCGCTGTTTGACTTTTTCTGATCCTGCAGTTTAGGGCTCGTCTTTACCGGCTTCTTCGCAGGTGCTATATAAGTTGAACTTGAGAACTTCAGAAAAGGGGTAAAAGTCCGGAGGGGAAGTTTGGAACTGGAAGAACGGTAGCGTCCGCCTTTGTCACCGGATTTCAAGCGCAAAAGGCGGTTCCAATCAAGAAATTCTTACGACAACAGCGGCTGGAAGTCCAAACATTCCCCGCAGTGACGTCTATACCCCACAATGTAAAACTAAAGTTCAACTTATTTAGTTGGAAAAAAGGAACTTGTTTTTCCGAAAATTAAGAAATTCTGAGAGTTAAGTGGAAAAAGTAAATCTAATTGGGCCACATTTCTGGTCCAATGGCGAAATGAGCTGAATTAGTGTCCCTTTTTCCACTTCATCTGCTCGAGGATAGGGTACTCTGGCATATTAGTTAACCTTTTTCCACTTAAAAAGTTGCCGTAGGATTCATGGGGAGTCGTTCTCCAGGTAACGCTAGAACCAAGACGGCTGCGCTGTCCCGTGGAGGACGGCACAGCCGTTTTTGTTCTCGCTTTATTCACCTCTTGTTGAGAAAGAAAGGAATACAATGGGCAAAAAAAGTAAAAAATAAAAGCAACCCCTTGGAATTCAGTGAGAATGTGTTATAATATGAAAAAAGTCAAAGAAAGTCAAAGTCAACGCAGCTCGGAATCAGTTCTCTGATCGGAATCAGTTCTCTGATGAGAGGCAACAACAATGGCGGCAGGCTCTTCATGAATGGCTTTTTTGGTATACCTCCGGCTTGATGCTGTATGAAGCTTAACGCCGGGTTCACTCCGATTCGGGCTGATGCACTTGGGTTAAGTTCTTAGAGATCATTGCCGGACGGAAGTGCAACAAGAGGGACTATAAGTTTTGAACACTGGAGGATGAGTGATGCGTAATATCTCTGATATTATCGAACAATATCTGAAGAATATTTTGCATGAAAGTCCCGAAGGTACGGTGGAAATTCAGCGCAATGACCTGGCGGACCAGTTCTCATGCGTACCGTCTCAGATCAATTATGTCATCAGTACACGTTTTACTTTGGAAAAGGGCTATGTAGTTGAGAGCAAGCGCGGCGGCGGCGGCTATATTCGGATTCAGCGTTTCGAGCTTCCGCAGAATGTGGCATTGTATGCCCATCTCAATTCTACAATAGGAAAGGATATCGATCAAAATTCCGCCGAAGGACTGATTTATCAGCTGGAGGAGGCCCGGTTTCTAACCAAGCGTGAAGCGTGTCTCATGCGTGCCGCTGTTTCCCGGGAATGCCTGACGGTTAATCTGCCGTACCGGGATGAGATTCGTGCCAAGCTAATGAAGGCCATGCTAATCTCCTTATTGGGCAAATAACGGTCAAATCTGAAGGAGGGACACCGCTTATGCTTTGCCAGGAATGCGGGGTCAAACCGGCGACACTCCATTTCACCAAAATTGTGAATGGGGAGAAGACGGAATTTCATATTTGTGAAAGCTGTGCGCGTGAAAAAGGGGAGCTGATTCCAGGAACTGCCGGAGGGTTCTCTATTCACAGCCTGCTGTCAGGTCTCTTGGATCTGGAAGGAGCCGGCAAGGAAAAAAATGCGGCAGCCCAGACTGTACAGGGTCTGCGATGTGAGAATTGCGGGATGACTTACTCCCAGTTCAGCAAGCTTGGGCGTTTTGGCTGCAGCTCCTGTTATAAATATTTTGACAGCACGCTGGACCCGCTCTTCAGACGGGTGCATGGCAGCACCGCTCATGTCGGCAAGCTTCCCAAACGTGCCGGAGCACAGATCATGTGCAAACGCAAAATTGATGAGCTGAAGCAGGAGCTCCAGCAGAGTATCGCAGAGGAGGAATTTGAGACTGCAGCTGAGCTGAGGGATCAGATCCGAAAACTTGAAAAAGAAATGCCGCAAGAGTAAAGTCTTTGATATATAGGGGGGATAAGACATGTCAAGTCTCCGGTTTACCGAACAAGCCCTTAGTGACTGGATGCGCTGCGGAGGCAGCCATTCCGAGATTGTCATCAGCAGCCGGATGCGGATCGCCCGCAATCTGGAGCATCTTCCCTTCCCTTTGCTGGCTTCGGCAGAGCAGTCGGAAGAGGTAATGAAGCAGCTTGCTCCTGTTTTTCAGGGGGAAGCAGCCGCGGATTTCGGCAGCTTTCAACTGCTGAAGCTGGATGAGCTCGATGAGCTGGACAAAAAAGTGCTTGTGGAGAAGCACCTCATCAGCCCTAATCTGGCCAATGACTCCCGGGGCGGCGCAGTGATCCTGAACGAGGATGAGTCGGTCAGCATCATGATCAATGAAGAAGACCATCTGCGCATTCAGTGCCTGTTCCCTGGTCTGCAGGTTAGAGAGGCTTGGGTAAGGGCGACAGCCATTGATGATATTTTTGAGGGCGCGGTTAATTACGCCTTTGATGACCGAAGAGGGTATTTGACCAGTTGTCCTACTAATGTAGGTACAGGGCTTCGCGCCTCGGTGATGGTGCATTTGCCTGCACTTGTCATGACTCACCAGATCAACCGGATTTTATCCGCAGTGAATCAGGTGGGACTCACAGTAAGAGGAATTTACGGTGAAGGCAGCGAAGCAGTAGGGAACATCTTTCAGATTTCCAACCAAATTACGCTTGGACAGACGGAAAATGAGATTATCGAGAATCTGCACAGCGTAGTCACCCAGATTATTGAACATGAGCGCAATGCCCGGGAGCGGCTGCTGGCCGATTCCGCTTTGCGGATTACGGACAGAATCAAACGTTCCTACGGGATTTTGTCTTATGCAGCGGTGATGGAGCTGAAGGAGTCCGCACAGCGGCTCTCTGACCTAAGACTGGGAGTCGATCTTGGGATTCTGGAAGGACCGCCGATTTCAGTGCTCAACGAGCTGAATGTGAAGACACAGCCGGGCTTTCTGCAAAAGATGTTCGGAGACGAGATGACAGCCACCGAACGCGATATGTACCGGGCGAAGCTGCTCCGGGAGACACTGGGATCACAACATTAATTATAGATATTTATTATCCGTGGAGGTGCAGGAGATATGATGTTTGGAAGATTTACGGAACGCGCACAAAAGGTGCTCGCACTGGCGCAGGAAGAAGCCGTTCGTTTGGGACACAACAACATTGGGACAGAACATATTTTGCTCGGACTGATTCGTGAAGGAGACGGCATCGCCGCCAAGGCTTTGATTGGTCTGGGTCTGGGTCTTGAGAAAATCCAGGACGAAGTGGAAACACTGATCGGCCGGGGACAAGAACAGCCTACAAACATTGCTTATACTCCTCGTGCCAAAAAGGTTATCGAGCTGTCGATGGATGAAGCCCGCAAGCTGGGCCACACTTATGTCGGAACAGAGCATATTCTGCTCGGTCTGATCCGTGAAGGCGAAGGTGTAGCCGCCCGTGTACTCAATAACCTCGGAATCAGCCTGAATAAAGCCCGCCAGCAGGTGCTTCAGCTTCTGGGCAGCAGCGAAGCTACTTCGAGCCACAGCGGGACGCCAGCCAATGTCAGCACGCCTACGCTGGATGGCCTGGCCCGTGATTTGACCGCTTATGCCAAAGACGGCAACCTTGATCCGGTCATTGGCCGCAGCAAGGAGATTGAGCGTGTGATTCAGGTGCTCAGCCGCCGGACCAAAAACAATCCGGTGCTGATTGGTGAACCCGGGGTAGGTAAAACAGCGATCGCCGAAGGTTTGGCACAGAAGATCATCAACAACGAAATTCCGGAAACTCTGCGTGACAAACGCGTAATGACCCTGGATATGGGTTCTGTGGTTGCCGGCACGAAATACCGCGGTGAGTTCGAAGACCGCCTCAAAAAAATTATGGATGAGATTCGCCAGGCAGGGAACATTGTGCTCTTCATTGATGAGCTGCATACCCTGATCGGCGCAGGCGGTGCGGAAGGCGCCATTGACGCTTCCAACATTCTGAAGCCTGCACTCGCCCGTGGAGAGTTGCAATGCATTGGTGCTACCACGCTGGATGAATACCGCAAATACATTGAGAAGGACGCCGCGCTAGAGCGCCGGTTCCAGCCGATCACAGTGGATCAGCCTTCTCCGGAAGAAGCCGTGCAAATTCTCTACGGTCTGCGTGACCGCTATGAAGCCCATCACCGGGTGAAGATCACAGATGAAGCCATCGTGGAAGCTGTGAAGCTTTCCGACCGCTATATTTCTGACCGCTTCCTGCCGGATAAGGCCATTGACCTGATTGATGAAGCAGGTTCCAAGGTAAGACTTAATTCTTACACTATCCCGCCAAATCTGAAGGAACTGGAAATGCGCCTGGACGATATCCGCAAGGAAAAGGATTCCGCTGTGCAGAGCCAAGAATTCGAGAAAGCAGCTGCACTGCGCGATACTGAACAGAAGATCCGTGAGGAACTGGATACTACCAAAAACCAATGGAAAGAAAAACAGGGACGTACCGATTCCCAGGTAACGCCAGAGGATATTGCTCAGGTGGTTGCCAGCTGGACAGGTATTCCTGTCAGCAAGCTGAAGGAAGAAGAAACGGACCGGCTGCTGAATATGGAAGCTCTGCTCCATGAACGTGTTATTGGCCAGGATGAAGCCGTGAAGGCTGTCAGCCGGGCACTGCGCCGGGCGCGTGCAGGTCTTAAAGACCCGAAACGTCCTATGGGTTCCTTCATCTTCCTCGGACCAACCGGGGTAGGTAAAACCGAGCTGGCCCGTGCGCTTGCAGAAGCAATGTTCGGTGATGAAAATGCGGTTGTCCGTATCGATATGTCGGAGTACATGGAGAAGCATTCCACTTCCCGTCTGGTCGGGGCGCCTCCAGGGTATGTCGGTTATGAAGAAGGCGGACAATTGACCGAGAAGGTCCGCCGCAAGCCATATTCTGTAGTGCTCCTGGACGAAATTGAGAAGGCGCATCCGGAGGTATTCAATATTCTGCTGCAGGTGCTGGAAGACGGCCGTTTGACCGATTCCAAAGGCCGTGTAGTCGACTTCCGCAACACTCTGATCATTCTGACCTCCAACGTTGGGGCACAGGCAATCAAAAAGAACTCGACGCTTGGATTTACAGCGGTGCAGGATGCAGGAGCGGATTACAACAACATGAAGGGCAAAGTCATGGAAGAACTCAAGAAGAGCTTCCGCCCTGAGTTCCTGAACCGTATTGACGAAATCATTGTCTTCCACTCCCTGGAGGAAAAGCATATTGCCGAAATCGTCACGCTCATGTCCGATGAATTGCGCAAGCGGCTGCGTGAATATGATGTGGACTTTATGCTTACAGATGGCGCTAAGGCCTTCCTGGCCAAAGAAGGCTACGATCCTGCCTTTGGTGCCCGTCCACTGCGCCGGGCCATCCAAAAGCATATCGAAGACCGTCTTTCCGAAGAGCTGCTGAAGGGCAACATCAAGAAGGGGGATTCCCTCAAGATTGATGAAGTAAACGGTGAGCTTGTGGTAACCACAGTGGAACCGCCGATAGCCGTCACTACGGAAAATGAGGTTGGAACCGAATAACAGCTGCGTACTTGAAACAAAGCTCCCGCTCCTCCGTATAGAGGAGCGGGAGCTTTTTTGAATATAATAAAATTCGCGTCATATACCGATGTTTAATTAAGCTATGTTTCAGGAAGGTTAATGAGAAGGTTGTAAAAAAGTAGATCATAAGTGACCTTCCGTTCAGTGTGCAGAAATGGTAAACTTTGAGTATGAGTAAATTATCCGCAATTTTAGTCAGTTCAGACTGATAGGAGCACACATGGCCAAACCAAAAACGAAATTTTTCTGCACCGAATGCGGCTATGAATCGCCGAAGTGGTTCGGTAAGTGTCCCGGCTGCCAGGCATGGAATTCCATGGTGGAAGAGACGGAAAGCGTAGTTAAAACACAAGGTATGACTGCACCGATTTTTCAGAGTAAAGAAAAGGCGCAATCGATCATAAATATAGAAAGTGATAAGGAGCCGCGTATCCTGACAGGCATTGGTGAGCTTAACCGTGTGCTTGGGGGAGGAATTGTGCCCGGCTCGCTGGTGCTGGTAGGCGGTGATCCAGGGATCGGTAAATCGACGCTCCTGCTGCAGACCTCCCATGCGCTGACCACCCAGGGATTGCGTGTACTGTATATTTCAGGAGAAGAGTCCGTCCGGCAGACAAAGCTGCGTGCAGATCGCCTAGGGGCGCTGTCGGCAGAGCTGTATGTGCTGTGTGAGACAAATATGGAGAGCATCGAAGAAGCCATTGAACAGATCCAGCCCCAATTTCTTGTCATTGACTCCATCCAGACCGTATTTATGCCGGAAGTGACAAGCGCGCCCGGCAGTGTGACGCAGGTTCGGGAATGTACAACAAGATTCATGCGGATTGCCAAAATTCGCGGAATTGCCACGGTTCTGGTAGGACATGTGACCAAAGAGGGGGCCATTGCCGGACCGCGGATGCTGGAGCATATGGTCGATTGTGTGCTCTATTTCGAAGGGGAGCGGCACCACACGTACCGGTTGCTGCGTGCGGTCAAAAACCGGTTTGGCTCCACGAATGAGATCGGAATTTTTGAGATGGGGGAAATCGGCCTTGCCGAGGTGGAGAATCCCTCGGAGCTCTTTTTGTCGGAGCGCCCGCTGGGAGTAGCCGGATCAGCCGTTGTTGCCAGTATGGAGGGCACCAGACCCGTGCTTGTCGAGCTTCAGGCGCTGGTAGCCGCCACCCATTTCCCTTCCCCGCGGCGGATGTGCACGGGCATGGATCATCAAAGAATGGCACTTATTATTGCGGTTCTCGAGAAACGGATGGGGATGTTTCTGCAGAACCAGGATGCTTACCTCAACGTTGCTGGAGGGGTGAAGCTGGATGAACCAGCCATTGATCTGGCGGTTGCCGTCAGTATTGCTTCCAGCTTCCGTGATATATCGACAAAACCTTACGATGTTTTTTTTGGCGAAGTTGGACTGACTGGAGAAGTAAGAGGCGTTTCCCGCGCGGAAACACGCGTCAAGGAGGCTGCCAAGCTGGGCTTCCGGAGAGTCATAATGCCCGAAAAAAGCATGAAAGGCTGGAAGCATCCGCAGGATATCCAGATTATTGGCGTCAGCACCGTAGCAGATGCACTAGCGGTCGCGTTAGATTAGGGGGCACTGAACAATGAAGGAATTAGAAAATATGAATGACCTGCTCAGAATGGCGGCGCCGGGAACACCCTTCCGGGAAGGCTTGGAGAATGTGCTACGCGCGAAGACAGGTGCGCTTATTGTTGTCGGATATAGTCCTGAAGTGATGGAAGTAGTAGATGGCGGTTTTTCCATCAATTGTGATTTTTCGCCCAATTATTTATATGAGCTGGCCAAAATGGACGGCGCGATTATATTAAGCGAGGATTTAAAGCGGATTCTCTATGCGAATACACAGCTGATTCCTGATTCCTCCATCTCCTCCATCGAGACTGGCATCCGGCACCGGACAGCCGAGCGTGTTGCCAAGCAGACAGGCAAGCTTGTAGTTTCCATCTCCCAGCGGCGGAACATCATCACGCTCTATCAGGGCTCCATCCGGTATGCGCTCAAAGAAATCGGATCGATTCTGGCCAAGGCCAATCAGGCGATTCAAACGCTGGAAAAATATAGAGCCGTGCTCACACAGAGCCTGACTAATCTCTCCGCTTCGGAATATGAGGGGATTGTCACTGTAGCTGAGGTAGTCGGAGTGATACAGCGTGTGGAAATGGTGCTGCGGATTAAGATGGAGATCAAGCGCTATATCAATGAGCTTGGCAATGAAGGGCGTCTTATCAGTATGCAAATGGAAGAACTGGTTGGAAATACAGAGGAAGAAGCATGGCTTCTGTACAGAGACTATGCCAGAGAGGAGCAGGAGGACAAAATCCGCGAAATTATCGCCGGACTCAAACGCACCAGCGATGATGATCTCATGGACGATAATCATATTGCCCGTTTGCTTGGATATTCCTCTACGGCGATTTCTTCAGAGGAAGTGGTGACGCCGCGCGGATACCGTCTGCTGAACAAAATTCCGCGGCTGCCGAATGTGATCATCCATAATCTGGTTGAACGGTTTGAAATGCTGCCTAACCTGATGACAGCCAGCATCGCCGAATTGGATGAGGTGGATGGCATCGGAGAAGTGCGTGCCCGCAATATTCAGGACGGACTAAAACGGCTGCAGAAGCAAGTTCTTATTGACAGACAAATGTAAATAACATACAATCACGTAATATTGAAGACGTAATGGCTCACAGTAAGAAAACAGAGGTGAAGAAATGATACAAAAATCAATTCCGAGTTTATTTACCATTGGTAACTTAATGCTTGGGATGTTTGGTATCATGATGGCGTTTGACGGTAAACTGAGCATGGCCGCTATCATGGTGATTATCGCTATGCTGTTAGACGGGCTGGACGGTCGTGTTGCTCGGGCGCTGAAATGCGAAAGTGAATTTGGCAAGGAGCTGGACTCTTTATCCGATGTCGTTTCGTTCGGAGTAGCGCCTGCTCTAATCATGTATATTACAAGCCTGCAGGATTTGAATTCTGCATTAGGCTGGACTGTAGCAGCGATTTTTCCGGTATTCGGTGCGCTTCGGCTGGCCCGTTTCAATGTCCGTCCCGGCATTCCGGGTTATTTTGTAGGGCTTCCGATTCCTGCTGCGGGCGGGGTGCTGGCTACACTGGCGCTTTTTCATAAAGATGTGTCGGCTCCGTATATGATTGTTGCTACGCTGCTGCTGTCCTATCTCATGGTCAGCACGGTTAAATATCCCAATTTCAAAAAGGTTGGCCTGCCCAAAAAGGCAGTTGTAGGCTCTCCTGTAGTTATTGTGATCGCGGTTGCGGTTGCTGTGATTTTTCCGGAACAAATCTCCAAGGTGATTTTTGTACTGCTTGCGTTATATGCGCTGTATGGATTTAAGCAAAATATCGACCGGCTGACGGCCCGCCGCCGTCACCGCCGCAGACGCCGCGCAGAAGATAAAGTATATCAATCCAAGAATGGATAATCGGCTGCTGCAGGGCAGAGTGGATCACAGTTATTATTAGGGTTTTACAAATATGCGTACGCAAAAGGCTTTGCCGTTCCCTGGGATCAGTGGATGGCAAAGCCTTTTTGGATTGAGTGGAGGAAAATAGCGCATCATGCGGATCAGGAGAAATTAAACAATCCAAGTGTGGCGCATTTTTGCGATCCCTTTTCTACAACCTCGTCCATATTAATATCAAGCAAATTGCAGAGGGCAGACATATAGAACAGCTCGCGTCCCAGCTCCGAGGCCACCACCTCACGGCAGTTCTCGCACAGTTCCCCTTGGAGATGCGTGCCTGCAAGTTCCTTGGCTTGTTCAAGCCCCAAACCGGGCTCAAATACCTGCTTCGTGGCGTGCAGCTGGATACAGCCGCATTCGGTAATAGCTTTGACGACTGCACGATTGACGGAAGCGCTGCTCTGCCCGTTTTTGGACATTACATCCAGAAGACTACGGTGACGGAGCAGCAGTTCGGAGACTTGATCCTGGAAGGCCTGTAAACTTGGTGCGCTCATTTTCCATTCACCCCTGGGTTCGTAATTGAGTTCATTATATGTCAGGCCTCCCCCTGTTTTCAACCAAATAATAGAAGTTTACGGTTATCTTTTTACTGGAGCTGATGGCTCTTGTCAGAAAAAATAACAGGCTCACGGATTATCGTCCCAAAAATTGGAACATACTGGTGAGGAACAGATCATTTTTGGATGAATAAAAGGAGGTGCCAAAGGTTATGTGGAAAAAATTAATTTTAATGCTTGCCGCATTATGCGGAGCTTGGTCAGGTTATACGCTATACCATGCGGCAGAAAGAGGATTCCCGGCAGGAATGGACAAACTGGGAGACAGCTTGCCCGTGCAGGGCAGTATTTTGTTTGCGGTGCTGGGTGCCATTATTTTTTTGTTTGCGGTGACTTTATGCGCGGAATGGGGAGGTTCGAAACTGCGGGAAACGGTGCAGTATTATTCGCGCATACCGATGAATGAACTGGCTGCAGGTACTGCAGGGCTTACGGGAGGACTCCTGTTATCCCTGCTGTTATATCCTGCAATGACCTGGCTTGGAAAGGCAGGAGAACTGCTGCAGGTGGCTGCTACGCTTACGTTCGGGTATATGGGGCTGCGGATTGGGCTGGAAAAGAAAGAGGAGCTGGCTTCGCTGTGGACAACCGGCCGTTGGGGACAAGCACCTGAGCCGGAAGGCCGCGGGCTGGAAGAACACAAGATTCTGGATACAAGCGTCATTATTGACGGACGGATTGCCGACATCTGCAAAACGGGATTTATCGAGGGAACCATCGTGATCCCGGAATTCGTTCTGGAGGAGCTGCAGCATATTGCCGATTCTTCGGATCTGCTGAAACGCAACCGCGGGCGGCGCGGGCTGGATATCCTGAACAAAATCCAAAAAGAGCTGGATGTGAAGGTTCTGATCTACGAAGGTGATTTTGAAGAAATCTCCGAAGTGGACAGCAAGCTGGTCAAGTTGGCAAAGGTGCTGCGCGGCAAGGTGGTCACCAATGATTTTAACCTGAATAAGGTATGTGAACTGCAGGGAGTGTCGGTTCTTAATATCAATGACCTGGCCAATGCGGTGAAGCCGGTGGTTCTCCCCGGTGAAGAGATTATTGTGCAAGTGATCAAGGATGGCAAGGAGCACGGGCAGGGCGTTGCCTATTTGGATGACGGAACCATGATTGTGGTAGAGGGCGGGCGTGAATATATCGGTACAACCATGGAGGTTCTGGTCACCAGTGTGCTGCAAACTTCGGCGGGACGGATGATCTTTGCCAAGCCAAAGCTGATGGAAAAAGCGCAATAAACGGTTCCGGGACTGTGAAAGCTGCTCCAGCGGGTTGGAAATGGCCGCCAAACACGTTATGATGGGGGTATACGTGCAGACAGGAGAAGGGCAGAATGTCAAACAGTGTAGGCGCCGTGATCGTGGCGGCAGGCAGAGGAACAAGAATGGGGACTGTGGAGAGCAAGCAGTACTTGCTGCTGCAGGGGAAACCTATTATCGTGCATACCCTGGAGGTATTTCAGCGGCATCCGCTGATCTCTGAAATCGTACTGGTTACAGGCAAAGAAGATGTGGACCGCTGCCAGGAGTGGGTTAAGGCCTACAGACTCGACAAAGTGGTATCTGTAGTGACCGGAGGCTCCGAACGCCAGCATTCCGTGCATTTAGGGCTGAGACACCTCAAGACAACTTGGGTAATGGTGCATGATGGGGTCCGTCCGTTTGTGCAGATTAACGAAATCACAGCCTGCTATGAGCATGCCAGGGAGATTGGTGCCTCAGTGCTTGCTGTACCGGTAAAAGATACGATCAAACAGGTGGACAAGGATGGCAAGGTGCTGTCTACACCGGATCGGCGAAGTCTGTGGGCGATTCAGACCCCGCAGACTTTTCGTCTGTCCGAACTGCTTGTAGCGTACGAATCGGCAGAGCGTGACGGATTTCTCGGCACCGATGATTCCAGTCTCGCGGAACGCAGCGGTATTCCGGTTGCTGTTGTGGAGGGGAGCTATGCCAACATTAAGATCACCACACCGGAGGATCTTGATTTCGCAGAATTTACACAAAGAAGCAGGGGAGAGGTACAAACATGATTGCTGTAGGACAAGGTTTCGATGTACACCAGTTGGTGGAAGGAAGGCCATGCATTATTGGCGGTGTCACCATTCCCTATGAAAAAGGATTGCTTGGACATTCCGATGCCGATGTGCTGCTGCATGCGGTGAGCGATGCCATTCTGGGCGCACTGGGGCTTGGCGATATCGGCAGGCATTTTCCCGATACCGACCCGGCGTTCAAGGATGCGGACAGTCTGAAGCTGCTGGAGCAGGTGTGGGCACTTGCCCGTGAGCGCGGCTATAAGCTCGGAAATATCGACTCCACGATTATTGCCCAGAAGCCAAAGATGGCGCCGTATATCCCGCAAATGACCGAGATTATTGCGAGTGCACTGGGTGCCGAGACATCGAAGGTGAACGTAAAAGCAACCACCACCGAACAGCTTGGCTTCACCGGACGCGGAGAAGGAATTGCGGCACAATCTATTGTCTGTCTGCTCCAAGATGTGATATCATCTTGAGATGGCTGCACATTGCCTGATTTTCACCATTATGAAGCGGAGGGATTGACATGGCAGATCAAGTCCGGGTGCGTTACGCACCAAGCCCTACGGGACATTTACATATCGGAAATGCCAGAACGGCATTGTTCAATTATCTGTTCGCCCGCAATCTGGGCGGCAAATTCATTATCCGGATCGAAGATACGGACGTAAAGCGCAACATTGCTGAGGGGGAAGAAAGCCAACTCAAATATTTGAAGTGGCTGGGAATGGATTGGGATGAAAGCGTGGATGTCGGTGGTGAATTTGGACCATACCGCCAGACTGAACGTTTGGATCTGTACCGCGTATACTGGCAGGAGCTGCTTGACCGCGGTCTTGCATACCGCTGCTACTGCACCGAAGAAGAGCTGGAAGCGGAACGTGAAGAGCAGGCTGCACGCGGCGAGACTCCGCGTTATTCCGGCAAGCACCGGAATCTGACCGAGGAGCAGCAGAAGGCGTATGAAGCGGAAGGACGCATTGCAAGCATCCGTTTCCGTGTACCGGAGGACCGCACTTATACCTTTGATGATATCGTAAAGGGCAGCATTTCTTTTAATAGCAAAGAGATGGGCGACTTTGTCATTGTGAAGAAGGATGGAATACCAACCTATAACTTCGCTGTGGCTGTAGATGACCATCTGATGGAAATAAGCCATGTCCTGCGCGGCGAAGACCATATCTCCAATACACCCCGCCAGCTGATGATTTATGAGGCCCTTGGCTGGGAGGCGCCGCTGTTTGGACATATGACGCTGATTGTCGGTGATGACCACAAGAAGCTGAGCAAACGCAACGAATCCATTATTCAGTTCATCGAGCAGTATGATCAGCTCGGCTATTTGCCGGAAGCGCTGTTCAACTTCATTGCTCTGCTGGGCTGGTCTCCGGAAGGCGAGGAGGAGATCTTCAGCAAAGAAGAGCTGATTTCTATCTTCACCGCGAACCGTCTCTCCAAGAGTCCGGCTGTTTTTGATACGAATAAGCTCGCGCATTTGAACAACCACTATATCAAGCATGCCGATCCGAAGCGGATTGCGGCTTTGGCCATTCCCCATCTGCAGCAAGCCGGAAGATTGCCGGCATCGCTGAATGAGGAACAGCAGGCTTGGGCGGAAAGTCTGGTGGCGCTGTACCAGGAGCAGATGACTTCCGCGTCGAATATCGTGGAGTTGTCAGAGCTGTTTTTCCGCAGCCATGTAGAGCTTGAAACAGAAGCCGCCCAGATTCTGGCCGAAAGCCAGGTTCCTGAGGTCCTGTCCGCTTTCCTGGCCAAGGTGGAAGCCACCGGTGAGTTTACTGCCAGCAACATGGCCGTTCTGATTAAGGAAGTGCAGAAGGAGACCGGACATAAGGGCAAAGCGCTGTTTATGCCGATTCGTGTCGCTTTAACCGGACAAACGCATGGCCGTGATTTAAACGCTACCATCGTGCTACTGGGCCGAAACCGGGTCATTGAACGTCTGAAATCGCAGATCAAAGGGGCTTAAGCGGGGACAGCAAGGCGGAGAACCCCTTGTCAGTCCGTTGTCTTTTAGCTAAGATAGAAGAATAATAATAATAGCTGGGATCAGGAAAAGTACGCGTACAAAGACAATTGCCAGAGAGAATAACCGCTAAGGAATCTCCTTTGCAGGCTGGAAGTTATTCATTTGTCTGCCGCAGAACATGCGCCTGTGAGCTGCACGGTTGAGCGTTCCTGCTAGGAATGTTAGACCGTGCCGGGAACGTTGCCGTTACAGACGCCAAGAGGGACACAGGGCACTTGCTGGCCGGAAATACTGACCAGTACAAAAGGCCATGTCCAAGCAGAGTGGAACCGCGGTTAAACGTCTCTGCAGCTTTATGCTGCAGAGGCGTTTTTTGTTGAAATTTGGGGAGAGTTGTACGCGAAAGCCAAGGCTCACAGCATACACATAGAGAGAACGTGGGCTGCAGACAATACCTTCCTTGCGTACCTGTAAACAGGAGGCGGGAAGTCAAAGAAGAGGGGAACCGTGATGTTTAAGCATATCAAGTCGGACATTCGGGCAGTATTCGACAACGATCCCGCAGCCCGCAGCTGGTTTGAGGTTGTCTTCACTTACGCCGGACTTCATGCGATTTGGGCACACCGGATAGCCCACTCTTTTTATAAGCGGCGTTGGTTTACACTTGCGCGTATCGTTTCCCAGGTGAGCAGATTCATGACCGGTGTTGAAATTCATCCGGGGGCAACGATCGGCAGCCGCCTGTTCATTGACCATGGAATGGGTATTGTAATCGGAGAGACCTGTGAAATCGGGGATGATGTAATTATCTATCAGGGAGTAACGCTAGGGGGAACGGGTAAAGAAAAAGGGAAACGTCATCCGACCGTAGGCAACAATGTGGTCATTGGCTCCGGCGCAAAAGTACTGGGATCGTTCCAGATCGGCGATAATTGCAATATCGGCTCCAATGCGGTTGTTCTCCGTGAGGTGCCAAGCAATAGTACGGTGGTAGGCAATCCTGGGCGGGTGGTCAAGCGCAATGGGGAACGGGTATCCGACAGGCTCGACCATACCAAGATGCCGGACCCGCTTGTCGATTCACTGCGTTTCCTGCAAAAAGAGATCGAAGAGATCAGAGAGCAACTCGGTACGGAAGACAAGCAGAAAAAAGAGCAGCGCCGGCTGGAAAGCCAACAGTATATTGGTGATTACGAAATTTAAAGCACACCGGGATTCTTCAGGAGAAACCGGGGCCACGCAGAAAGGGTTGGAAACAAAGATGGCTTTGCAAATCTATAACACAATGACACGCAGCAAGGAAACATTTGTTCCACAGGAATCAGGAAAAGTGAAGATGTACGTATGCGGACCGACCGTGTATGGCTACATGCATATCGGAAATGCCAGACCGGTCATTGTTTTTGACATGGTCCGGAATTACCTGGAGCAGACAGGGAACGAAGTGAATTATGTGACCAACTTCACGGATGTGGATGACAAGCTGATCCGCAAGGCCGAGGAGATGAAGACTACAGTAGCTGAGGTTGCGGAGATTTTTATCGCTGCCTACCAGGAGGATCTGGCCGGGCTCGGTGTAAAATCAGCGACGATGAACCCGCGGGTTACCCAGAGCATGGAGCTGATTATTGAGTTCATCAAGGAGCTTGAGAATAAAGGCTATGCCTATGAGAGCGGCGGCGACGTCTATTACCGCACAGCCAAATTTGCCGATTACGGCAAGCTGTCCCGCCAGAATCTGGAGGAACTGCAGTTCGGCATCCGGGTGGAAGTGGATTCACGCAAAGAAAAACCCGAGGACTTTGTCCTCTGGAAGGCAGCTAAGCCTGGAGAGGTCCACTGGCACAGCCCATGGGGCGAAGGCCGTCCCGGCTGGCATATTGAGTGCTCGGCCATGGCCCGTGAATTTCTTGGCGATACTATTGATATTCATGGCGGCGGACAGGATCTGCAGTTCCCGCATCATGAATGCGAATGCGCCCAGACCGAAGCGTTGACCGGAAAACCGCTCTCCAACTACTGGATGCATAACGGGTTCATTAATATCGGTGACGAAAAAATGTCGAAATCGCTCGGCAACGGTCTGCTGGTGAAGGATATCCGCCAGCGCTTCAAAGCGGGGGCCATCCGTTATTTCATGCTCTCCACCCATTACCGCAACCCGCTGAATTTCACTGAGGAATCCATGCTGTCCGCAGAAAAAAGCGCAGAGCGCATCGCTCTCGCGGAGAGCAATGTGAAGCACCGGCTTGAGCTTGATCCGGAAGGGGCCAAAGGCCGGGCAAGCGAACAGATCACAGAGCGGTTGGCTGCGATTGTAGCCAATTTCCATGCTAAAATGCAGGATGACTTCAACACCCCGGATGCTATTACCGCCGTGTTTGACTGGGTAAGCCTTGCGAATAATACACTTGCGAATCCGGAAGCATTGTCCGCAGACTTCTCGGCACTGCTGCAGGCTTTTACCGAGATGAATGCTGTGCTGCGCCTGACCCCGGAGAATGAGGAAGAGGCTGCCGGCGAGGAAGTGGAGAGGCTGATCGCTGAACGGGCCGAAGCGCGCAAGAATAAAAACTGGGGACGTTCCGATGAGATCCGCGATGAACTGAATGCCATGGGTATTCTGCTTGAGGATACCCCGCAAGGCATGCGGTGGCGGCGCAAATGAGCGGGCCGTTTAATCTGGAGAGTGCCTGGTTTCCCTATGAGCCCTCCAAGCCGGCCCGGCTGCTCTCTCCGCTCGTACTGGCATATGCCGGGGATGCTATCTATGAAGTGGCGGTACGCCAGTATTTGATCTCGCTGCCGAATCTTCGCCCGAATCATTTGCACCGTACAGCGACCGGGCTGGTTTCGGCCAAAGCGCAAAGCACGATCCTTGCGTACCTGGAGCCGGAGCTTACCGATGAAGAGAAGGACGTCGCCCGGCAAGGAAGAAATGCCAAATCGGGAACCATCCCCAAAAATGCGGATGTTCTGGAATACCGGCATGCTACTGCTTTTGAGTGTCTGATCGGTTATTTATATTACACAGGCCAGCAGGCCAGAATCCGGGAGCTTGTTGACAGCAGCATACAATACATGATGAATCGGCCTAAGTGAGGCTGCACGGGTATATATTTTAGAGAACAGGAGGCATGAACATGGAAGAATTGAAGACAGAAGAGGAAGTATTGGCCGGCAAGCATTCAGTGCTTGAAGCGCTTCGTGCCGGCCGTACACTCAATAAGATTTGGATCGCCGAAACGGCGCAAAAGCATCTGACCGCACCCATTATTGCCGAAGCGCGCAAAGCGGGAATTGTGATTCAGCATGTGGACAAAAGAAAGCTGGACCAGCTTGCACCCGGAGTGCAGCATCAAGGGGTAGTTGCACAGGCTGCACCTTTTGCGTATACAGAGGTAGCCGATATTCTGGCAGCGGCAGAAGCCAAGGGAGAACCTCCGTTTCTGCTTTTGCTGGATGAAATCGAAGACCCTCACAACCTGGGCTCCATTCTGCGTACCGCTGATTGCACGGGTGTGCATGGAGTTATAGTTCCCAAGAGACGGTCTGCACAGATTACAGCAACTGTGTCCAAAACCTCTGCAGGAGCCGTTGAATATGTGCCCGTCGCACGTGTAACCAACCTTGGGCAGACTATTGACCGCCTCAAAGAGCTGGGAGTCTGGGTAGTAGGGACCGATGTGGATACGGATCAGAATCTGTATGCATCGGATATATTTACAGGTCCGGTAGCGGTGGTAATCGGGAACGAGAATAAAGGAATGGGCCGTCTGATCCGGGAGAAATGCGATGTTCTGCTGAAGCTGCCTATGGCCGGTAAGATCAATTCGTTAAATGCTTCGGTCGCTGCAGGCGTTATCATGTACGAGGTGCTGCGCCGCCGGCATCAGCAAGGATAGTTATGGCCGACTGGCGCGATATTCTGCTTGTGGATGGATACAACATGATTGGCGGCTGGCCTGACCTTGCCGAATTGTCACTCTCAGGAATGCAGGGAGCGCGGGACCGGCTGCTGGATATGCTGGCAGATTATCAGGCGTTTTCCGGGCTGCGCGTCATTGCCGTATTCGATGCTTACCGTGTGCCGGGCCTGGGCAGGTCTTTTGTGCAGGGGAAAGTGCAGGTGTTCTTCACCAAGGAAAAAGAAACGGCCGATGAATGCATTGAGCGGCTGGTCGGTGAGTTCAGTCACCGCAGACGGCAGATTTACGTGGCCACCAGCGATTTTGTGGAGCAGCACGTCATTTTTGCTCAAGGGGCATTGCGGCTGTCGGCCAGGGAACTGCGGCTTGAGATCGAAGAGAGCCAGAAGCAGGTCAAAAAGGTGATCGAGCCCAAAAACATCAGCTCCACAAGGCATTCCCTGGAAGAAAAACTGCCGCCAGAGACCCGCAGACGTCTCGAAGACTGGCGGCGTCAGTAAGAAGGCTGGAGAATGAAGCGTTTTCCGATAAAATACCATAATATGCTATTGAAGATTGTTTTTGGTCAATCTGCGGTTGACGGTGTTAGGTAACATAATATATACTGATCCTATATTTCGCGAAGTAACGATGTGTCTTGCGTTGCAGCCGGGGGGATTCTTGGTGAGTGTCGACCTCAAGGAATTAATGCTGTCCGAGTATGATTTCATAAGTGATGAAGAAATTGTCGAGATCTTCCGTGGTGGCGATAGTGGCGCATTGGAGCATCTGATTAACAAGTACCGTAATTTTGTCCGAGCCAAGGCCCGTTCATATTTTTTGATTGGGGCAGACCGTGAAGATATTGTACAGGAAGGCATGATTGGCCTATATAAGGCAATCCGTGACTTTAAGGGCGACAAGCTTTCTTCGTTCAAGGCTTTTGCTGAACTCTGTATCACCCGGCAGATTATAACTGCTATTAAGACGGCTACCCGCCAGAAGCATATTCCGCTCAATTCCTATGTTTCTTTGGACAAGCCGATCTATGATGAGGATTCCGACCGGACCCTGATGGATGTCATTTGCGGAACCCAGGTGCTGGATCCTGAAGAGCTCATTATCAACCAGGAGGAATTCATCGGTCTGGAAGATAAGATGGCGGAGATTCTAAGCGATCTGGAACGCAAAGTTCTGATGCTCTATCTGGACGGACGGTCCTATCAGGAGATTGCAGAGGACTTGAAGCGGCATGTGAAGTCGATTGACAACGCCTTGCAGCGGGTGAAACGTAAATTGGAAAGATATCTGGAAGTGCGTGACAATTGATGATATAATGTACAGGAAAGGCTCGGGACTCGAGTCTTTTTTAGTGTTTTGTGCCGTTTTCAACTGAATTGACAAGAGAATTGCAGTCCGTCCCGTTGACAGCAGGTTTACACGCAGTGCAAATGCTCCATAATGTTAAGTAGAGATGGATAAGTCATGCCGAACGCAGCACAACCAAGGAAAACTTTCGTTTCAGCAGACTATACCGGAAGATTCTCCTTGAGAATCTGAAAAGGGTTCATGCAATTATGGATTCTGGTCTTACTAGACAGCGATTTGATGTGAAAAATTAAGACCAAAGACAACACGCTCTACATGGCTACAGCACCCGAAATTACCCAATGCGATGGGGGAATTCTTTCGTTGACACAGTGGTTGACATTATGCTAAAGTGTTTTAGGTAGGCCTAAATTCGCGGCTTTTTTTAGGATCAATATTTGCGTCTTCTAATTTAAGATTAGAAGGACGTCTTCGGGAGGTGCACATCATGCGGGTAATTATCACTTTGGCTTGTACAAGTTGCAAACAAAGAAACTATGCGACAACCAAAAACAAGCGAAATCACCCCGACCGCTTGGAGATGAAGAAATTTTGCAAGTTCTGTAACGAGCAAACTCCTCATCGCGAAACCAGATAGTCTTTGGAGGTGTAGTCGGCGTGAAACGTAGTTTCAAGTCTTTGTTTTCCTTTTTCACTGAGAGCTGGAGTGAACTCAAAAAAGTTCGCTGGCCTAGCCGTAAGGAATTGAAGAACTACACATTGATCGTTCTCGGTACAATTGTAGTGATCGCTCTTTACTTCTGGGTTCTGGACATCGGTATTTCCGCTGTGATTGAAGCGATTATTTAGAGAGGTCCCAGGTGGCTTGATATGGAAAAAAGATGGTACGTTGTTCATACCTATTCCGGGTATGAGAATAAGGTTAAGGCCAATTTGGAAAAACGCGTTGAGTCTATGGGCATGGAAGACAAAATATTCCGTGTTCTTGTTCCTATGGAAGAAGAACTGGTAAACAAGGACGGCAAGAAAAAAACCGTTATGCGTAAAGTTTACCCTGGATATGTTTTGGTCGAAATGGTTCAGACTGATGATTCATGGTATGTGGTCCGCAATACGCCGGGCGTTACCGGATTTGTTGGTTCGACAGGTTCCGGGTCCAAACCTACCGCTCTGCTTCCGGAAGAAGTTGAACAAATTCTGAAGCATATGGGCATGGTTGAACCTAAAGCGAAGATTGATTTCGAAATCAAGGAATCCGTACGTATTATGGTTGGTCCCTTTGCGAATTTTGTGGGCTCCGTGGAAGAAATTTTGGCTGACAAGAGCAAGATCAAAGTGCATGTCAACATGTTTGGACGGGAAACCCCGCTGGAGTTGGATTTCACTCAAGTGGAGAAAATATAACAGTCGCAAGGGTTTCTTGTGGGAGAACGCTATATAGCGTTCGAATACCACTATTTACGCAAGGAGGTGTCACTCATGGCTAAAAAAGTTATCAAAATGGTGAAACTGCAGATTCCTGCAGGGAAAGCGAATCCAGCGCCTCCAGTAGGTCCGGCGTTAGGTCAAGCAGGTGTCAACATCATGGCATTCTGTAAGGAATTCAACGCTCGTACTGCCGACCAGGCTGGCCTGATCATCCCGGTTGAAATTACAGTATTTGAAGACCGTTCCTTTACCTTCATCACCAAAACTCCTCCGGCTGCCGTTCTGCTTCGCATCGCTGCAAAAGTAGAAAAAGGATCCGGTGAACCAAACAAGAAAAAAGTAGCGAAGCTGGGCCGCGCAGCGGTTCGTGAAATCGCTGAAACCAAAATGCCTGACCTGAACGCTGCTTCTATCGAAGCTGCAATGCGTATGGTTGAAGGTACTGCCCGCAGTATGGGGATCACAATCGAAGACTAATATGTTTTCGGTGAACCGGTCTTGCATGACCGTAATATGTGGGAGGGATTTCCGCTAATACCACAAAGGAGGAACATTTCATGGCTAAACATGGTAAGAAGTACCAGGAATCCGCTAAGCTGATCAACAGCGAAGCGACTTACGAGCCTTCAGAAGCTGTAGAGCTTGTGAAAAAGGCGGCAACTGCCAAATTCGACGAAACCGTTGAAGCAGCAGTTCGTCTGGGTGTAGACCCGCGTAAACAAGACCAAGCTGTTCGTGGTGTTGTTGTCCTGCCTCACGGCACAGGTAAAACACAACGCGTGCTTGTATTTGCAAAAGGTGAAAAAGCGAAAGAGGCAGAAGCTGCTGGCGCGGATTATGTAGGCGATCAGGATATGATCAACAAAATCCAACAGGGCTGGTTTGAATTCGATGTCTGCGTAGCTACACCTGATATGATGAGCGAAGTCGGTAAGCTCGGCCGTCTGCTTGGTGGTAAAGGCCTCATGCCTAACCCTAAAGCCGGCACAGTTACTTTCGACGTTACCAAGGCTGTTCAAGAAATTAAAGCTGGTAAAATCGAATACCGTCTTGATAAAGCAGGCCAAATTCACGCGCCTATCGGCAAAGTGTCTTTTAATGCTGAACAATTGAACGATAATCTTAAAGCTCTGATCGATGCTCTTAACCGTGCGAAACCGGCAGCTGCCAAAGGTGTATACCTGAAAGGCATCGCAGTTTCGTCCACTATGGGACCGAGTGCTCGTGTGAACACCACTGCTTTCAGATAAATAAAGGTTGACTCCTGGAGTCATCTTTGATAGTCTGTAACAGTTGTGAACTTTAAGGTGATCATTCTTGAACTTGAATATGCTTACCGTAGACAGTAGGTGCCGCAGGGCTTAATTTCCTACCGAGGTGTTGTGATAGAAACAAGAAGTGTATGGCGCTTGCCTGACCACTTTCGTTTTATCAAGCCTTCGTGAATCTGCGGAGGCTTTTCTAATGCCTGCGTAGGAACGGCGAGCATTCCCCGGAAAGAATCGTCATAACATAATTTTCAGGAGGTGTATACAATTGGCAAATGCAAAAGTAATCCAAGCTAAACAGGATGCGGTTGATGTTGTAACTGGCAAACTGCAGAACAGTGTTTCTACTGTTGTTGCGGACTACCGCGGATTGAATGTTTCCCAAGTGACTGAACTGCGCAAGCAGCTTCGTGAAGCCGGGGTTGATTTTCAAGTCCTGAAGAACACATTGGTTCGTCGCGCAACAGCTGCGGCTGAACTGACTGAACTCGATGCGGTTCTGACTGGTCCTACAGCGGTCGCTTTCAGCGAAACAGACGCAGTAGTAGCAGCCAAGATTCTGAACGATTTCGCTAAAAAGAACGATGCTCTGAAACTTAAGGGTGGCGTTGTAGAAGGCCGTGTCATCGATGCGGACCAACTGAAGGCACTGGCTGAGCTTCCTTCCCGCGAAGGTTTGCTGTCCATGCTGCTTAGCGTGCTTCAAGCTCCAATGCGCAACTTCGCGCTTGCAGTTAAAGCAGTCGCTGACAAGGAAGAACAAAGCGCGTAAGCCTTTGCTTCCAGCATCATAATTTTTAAACCAAACAAATTTAAATGTAAAATGGAGGTTCAATCATGAGTAAAGAAACAATCTTGGAAGAAATTAAAGGCATGAGCGTATTGGAACTGAACGACCTGGTTAAAGCAATCGAAGAAGAGTTCGGCGTAACCGCTGCAGCTCCAGTAGCAATGGGCGGAGGCGCTGCAGTTGCTGTAGAAGCAGAGCAATCCGAATTCGACGTAATTTTGACAAGCGCTGGCGCTTCCAAAATCAACGTTATCAAGATCGTTCGCGAAATCACAGGCCTGGGCTTGAAAGAAGCTAAAGACCTCGTAGACAACGCTCCAAAGCCAATCAAAGAAAAAGTAAGCAAAGAAGATGCAGAAGCTGTGAAAGCGAAATTGGAAGAAGCAGGCGCAGCTGTAGAATTGAAGTAGTATAGCCTTATGATTAACCCGGGAATGGGCGTTATGCTTGCTCCCGGCTCTCTAGCAACCCCCTTGAACTTGTTCAAGGGGGTTGCTGTATAAGTTATGTCTTGCCAGATAGAGCAGAACGAAAGGGAGGATTATATGTCGCAGCATTATTACTCACAGCAACCGGATGCACGTCATGACAGACGTACCATTGATACGGTGCTGAGAGGAAAAAGCCTCCGTTTTACCAGCGATGCCGGTGTCTTCTCCAAAGGAGACATTGATTACGGCAGCCGTGTACTGATTGAAGCCATGGAGATTCCGGATGGATCGGCTGTGCTTGATGTGGGCTGCGGGTATGGACCCATTGGAATCAGTGCGGCTTACCTGGCACCCAAAGGACATGTCACGCTGATTGATATCAACAGCCGGGCCGTAGAGCTTGCCCGTGAGAATGCCCGGAACAATGGGGTTCACAACGTTACTGTTATGGAGAGCGATGTACTCTCTGCAGTGAAGGGACAGAAGTTTGATGTGATTGTAACTAATCCTCCGATTCGTGCCGGTAAGGCAGTGGTGCATCAGATTTTTGAAGAGGCTTATGACCATTTGAATGAAGGCGGAACGCTGTGGTTGGTTATCCAGAAGAAGCAGGGAGCGCCATCGGCGGCAGCCAAGCTTGAAAGTTTGTTTGGGGATGTAGAAGAGGTGGGCAAGGATAAAGGTTATCGGATCATTAAGGCCCGGAAATAAAAATATATAACCTGTTGACATGTGTTGTCGATAGTGTTATTATTATAAAATGTCAGTATTAAGCTAGGCTCCATGTCTTTAGTTTGCTGAAATGTCAAGTAATATATTGTCGCCCGGTAAGCGCAGGCCGTACGGCAAGTTTTTGCGAATTCAGTTCTCTATGTTCCTGTCTCGGCGAAGGTCGCCGGGCCAATAGATAATAGCGCTTAAACTGTTGCTTGGTGACGTATAATACCTACGTTTTAGGCAAATCTACGGATAAGGAGTATTTTGGCCGTGGAAAAGATGCGCTCTTTTTTCGAAGATTTCGATAAGGGCTTTTCTTTATTTATGGCTGAATCCTTATGTTATGGTTCCATTATACGGGTCCAAACAAGGGTTCGCAATCAATTTTTAAGTGAGTAGACATGAGGGGTGAGTAAAGTTGGCAGGACATCTTGTTCAGTATGGTCGACGCACTCGGCGGAGCTATGCGAGAATTAAAGAGGTACTCGAGGTCCCTAACCTGATCGAAATCCAACAAAAATCGTATGATTGGTTTTTGGAGGAAGGTTTGCGTGAAATGTTTCAGGACATCTCGCCAATCCAGGATTTCACAGGGAATTTGGTGCTTGAGTTCATTGATTACAGCCTAGGCGAACCGAAGTATACGGTTGACGACGCTAAAGAGCGGGACGTAACATATGCGGCTCCTCTACGTGTGAAGGTGCGGCTCATTAATAAGGAGACCGGTGAGGTCAAAGAGCAGGAAGTGTTCATGGGAGATTTCCCGCTGATGACGGAGACCGGCACTTTTATTATCAATGGTGCGGAACGGGTTATTGTCAGCCAGTTGGTTCGCTCTCCAAGCGTCTATTTCAGCACGAAAGTAGATAAGAACGGCAAAAAAACCTACACCGCCACAGTAATTCCAAACCGCGGGGCCTGGCTTGAACTGGAGACCGACGCTAAGGATATCATGTATGTCCGTATCGACCGGACCCGTAAAATTCCAGTTACAGTACTTCTGCGTGCTCTCGGTTTCGGCAGTGATGCTGAAATCCTGGAACTGCTGGGTAATGATGAATATATTCGCAATACGCTGGATAAAGACAATACGGACTCCACGGAGAAGGCGCTTATTGAAATCTACGAGCGTCTGCGTCCGGGTGAACCGCCGACACTGGATAATGCCAAGAGCCTTTTGGTTGCACGTTTCTTCGATCCAAAGCGTTATGACTTGGCCAATGTAGGCCGTTACAAAATCAATAAGAAGCTGCACATTAAGAACCGGTTGTTTAACCAGCGTCTGGCACAGCCTTTGGTTGATGAATCCACTGGAGAAATTCTGGCGGAATCCGGACAAATGGTTGACCGCAGACTTCTTGATGAGCTGATTCCTTATTTTGAGAAGGATGTCGCTGCCAAGACCTACCGTGTTACCGGCGGAGTGCTGGACAGTGAAGATATCCCGCTGCAAACGATCGATGTATTCTCGCCGATCGAAGAAGGCCGGGTTATCAAGCTGATTGCCAACGGCAATATCGACAAATCCGTTAAGCATATTACCCAGGCTGATATTATATCCTCAATCAGCTACTTTATTAATCTGCTGCACGGTATCGGCAACACAGACGACATTGACCACTTGGGTAACCGCCGTCTGCGTTCCGTAGGTGAATTGCTGCAGAACCAATTCCGCATCGGGCTGTCCCGTATGGAACGCGTAGTGCGTGAGAGAATGTCGATTCAGGATGCGAATGCAATTACTCCGCAGGCCCTGATCAATATTCGTCCGGTCATCGCGTCCATTAAAGAGTTCTTCGGCAGCTCCCAGCTGTCGCAGTTTATGGACCAGACGAACCCGCTGGCAGAACTTACGCATAAGCGTCGTCTGTCTGCACTCGGACCCGGCGGTCTGACCCGTGAACGCGCGGGCTTTGAAGTTCGGGACGTGCATCACAGTCACTACGGCCGGATGTGTCCAATCGAAACACCGGAAGGTCCGAACATTGGTCTGATCAACTCCTTGTCCACCTTTGCCCGCATCAATGAATACGGCTTTATCGAAGCTCCGTACCGTTGGGTGGATCCGAAGACCGGCAAGGTCACAGAGCATATCGATTATCTGACCGCCGATGAAGAAGACAACTATGTAGTTGCGCAGGCAAACGTGCAGATTGATGAAGATGGAACCTTTAAGGAAGATATGGTTATCGTCCGTTACAACAAGGATTCAGACAACATCACGACTATGCCTAGTAACCGTGTTGACTACATGGACGTTTCGCCAAAACAGGTTGTATCGGTCGCTACGGCGCTCATTCCGTTCCTGGAGAACGATGACTCCAACCGCGCACTGATGGGATCTAACATGCAGCGCCAAGCCGTTCCGCTTCTGATTCCGAAGGCTCCGCTTGTCGGTACAGGAATGGAGCATAAGTCCGCTAAGGACTCCGGCGTATGTATTGTCTCCAAATATGACGGTATTATTGAACGCTCTTCTGCCAATGAGATCTGGCTGCGCCGGGTTGAGATGGTTGAAGGCAAAGAAGTCAAAGGGGATATCGTTAAATATAAATTACACAAATTTATGCGTTCGAACCAAGGGACTTGCATAAATCAGCGTCCGCTTGCTAAAAGAGGCGACATTGTGAAGAAGGGTGACATTCTTGCGGATGGTCCTTCCACCGAAATGGGCGAGTTGGCTCTGGGCCGCAACGTAGTTGTTGCCTTTATGACTTGGGAAGGTTACAACTACGAGGATGCGATCCTGCTGAGTGAGAAGCTGGTGAAGGAAGATGTATACACTTCGATTCATATCGAGGAATACGAATCCGAAGCTCGTGACACGAAGCTGGGACCTGAAGAAATTACCCGTGATATTCCAAATGTCGGTGAAGAAGCACTGCGCAACTTGGACGAACGCGGCATCATCCGCATTGGTGCGGAAATCAATGCCGGTGACATCCTTGTAGGTAAGGTAACTCCTAAGGGTGTAACTGAGCTGACTGCTGAAGAACGTCTGCTCCATGCAATCTTCGGGGAAAAGGCACGTGAAGTTCGCGATACCTCCTTGCGTGTTCCGCATGGTAGTGATGGTATTATCGTTGACGTCAAAGTATTCACACGTGAGAACGGTGATGAGCTGCCTCCGGGTGTAAATCAGCTGGTTCGTGTCTACATCGCCCAGAAACGTAAAATCTCTGAGGGTGACAAAATGGCCGGACGTCACGGTAACAAGGGTGTCGTTGCCCGTATTCTTCCTGAGGAAGATATGCCATTCCTGCCGGACGGTACACCGGTACAGGTAGTACTGAACCCGCTGGGCGTTCCTTCCCGTATGAACATCGGACAGGTGCTGGAGGTCCATCTTGGTATGGCTGCTCTTCGTCTGGGCATCCATGTAGCTACTCCGGTATTTGACGGTGCCCGCGAGTATGACGTCTTTGATACGATGGAAGAAGCCGGCATGCAGCGCAATGGTAAGACTGTGCTGTACGACGGACGTACAGGTGAGCGCTTCGAGCGTGAAGTAACTGTCGGTGTCATGCACATGATCAAGCTGGCGCACATGGTTGATGATAAGATTCATGCCCGTTCCACAGGTCCTTACTCACTCGTTACCCAGCAGCCTCTCGGCGGTAAAGCCCAGTTTGGTGGACAACGTTTCGGGGAAATGGAAGTATGGGCGCTTGAAGCTTACGGCGCCGCCTATACACTGCAGGAAATCTTGACGGTAAAATCCGATGACGTGGTTGGCCGTGTGAAGACGTATGAATCCATCGTCAAAGGCGAGAACCTGCCGGAACCTGGCGTGCCTGAAGCGTTCAAAGTATTGATCAAGGAACTGCAGTCGCTTGGTATGGATGTCAAGATCCTCAGCGGTGATGAGCAGGAGATTGAGATGAAAGAACTGGACGATGAGGACGAGACGTCAGGCGACAAGCTGAGCCTTAACTTGGAAGGCGCGGAAGTTGGAATAGAGTAGTCAGATCAAGAGTGATTTCATGTAAATGAACCGTGCCCTCTGTTGACCTAACCGTCAAGAGAGGGCCTATGCGGTAATAAATCAGGATAGAGATTAAGGAGGGTTGCTCCTTGTTGGACATTAACAGTTTTGAATTTATGAAGATCGGGCTTGCATCTCCGGAAAAAATTCGCTCTTGGTCCCGCGGAGAAGTGAAAAAACCGGAAACCATTAACTATCGTACTTTGAAACCGGAAAAAGAGGGCTTGTTCTGCGAGCGCATTTTCGGACCGCAAAAGGACTGGGAATGTCATTGCGGCAAGTACAAACGTGTACGTTACAAAGGCGTTGTGTGTGACCGTTGCGGCGTTGAAGTAACTCGTGCCAAGGTTCGCCGTGAACGCATGGGTCACATCGAACTGGCAGCACCCGTCTCTCATATCTGGTATTTCAAAGGGATTCCTAGCCGTATGGGCCTGGCCCTCGACATGTCCCCGAGATCGCTTGAAGAGATCATCTACTTTGCATCTTATGTTGTAACTGATCCAGGTGAAACACCACTGGAGAAGAAACAGCTTCTGTCCGAGAAAGAATACCGCAGCTACCGTGAAAAATATGGCTACGGATTCCAGGCCGGTATGGGTGCCGAGGCCGTTAAGAAACTCCTTCAGGATATCGATATCGATAAAGAACTGGAGTTCCTCAAAGAAGAGCTCCGTACAGCTCAGGGCCAACGCCGCAACCGGGCGATCAAGCGCCTGGAAGTAATCGAGGCTTTCCGCAACTCCGGCAACAAGCCTGACTGGATGATCATGGATGTGCTTCCGGTTATTCCTCCAGAGCTTCGTCCAATGGTTCAACTCGATGGCGGACGTTTTGCTACGTCTGACCTTAATGATCTGTATCGCCGTGTAATTAACCGGAACAACCGTCTGAAGAGACTGCTTGATCTCGGTGCACCTGATATTATCGTGCAGAACGAGAAACGTATGCTCCAAGAAGCCGTGGACGCATTGATTGACAACGGCCGCCGTGGCCGCCCTGTAACCGGGCCTGGTAACCGTCCGCTCAAATCGCTCAGCCATATGCTAAAAGGTAAGCAGGGACGTTTCCGCCAGAACCTGCTCGGTAAACGCGTTGACTATTCCGGCCGTTCCGTTATCGTTGTAGGACCGTATCTCAAAATGTACCAGTGCGGTCTGCCGAAAAAAATGGCGCTTGAATTGTTCAAGCCATTCGTCATGAAAGAGCTCGTGAACAAGGGGCTTGCCCATAACATCAAGAGCGCCAAACGTAAAGTTGAACGTGTAAGCCCTGAAGTCTGGGATGTGCTTGAAGATGTTATTAAGGAGCATCCGGTTCTGCTGAACCGCGCACCTACGCTTCACAGACTGGGGATTCAGGCATTTGAACCGATCCTGGTTGAAGGTCATGCCATTCGTCTGCATCCGCTCGTATGTACGGCTTACAACGCTGACTTTGACGGTGACCAGATGGCGGTGCACGTACCACTGTCAGCGGAAGCTCAGGCTGAAGCTCGTATTCTTATGCTGGCATCGGGCAACATCCTGAACCCTAAGGACGGCAAACCGGTAGTTACCCCTTCCCAGGATATGGTCCTTGGTACATTCTATTTGACCATGGACAACAAGGAAGAAAAAGGGACCGGTATGATTCTGCGCACGGTGAACGAAGCTGTATCAGCTTACCAGCGTGGAACCGCAGGCCTACATGCACGTGTAGCCATTCCTGCTAAAGCTCTCGGCAAAACATGCTTCACCGAAGCCCAGCAGAACGCAATGCTCGTTACGACGATCGGTAAGATTATCTTCAATGAAATCTATCCGAGCAGCTTCCCGTATATCAACGAAGCAACTAAGACCAACCTGCTGCAAGGCACACCAGAGAAGTACTTTATTTATGAAAAAGGCGCGGATATCCGCGAGCTTATTCTGAGCCTGCCGGACGCAAGTGCTGTAGGTAAGGAATATTTGGGGCTGATTATTGCCCGCTGCTTTGAAATCTACCATACAACCCAAACATCCATGATTTTGGATAAAATCAAGCAGCTCGGCTTCACGTACTCCACCCGTTCCGGTGTAACAGTAGCCGTATCGGATGTTATTGTACCTGAAGAAAAGATAACCATTCTTAAAGAGTCGGAAGCCAAGGTTGATGTGGTTGCGAACCAATACCGCCGTGGTCTGATTACCAATGATGAGCGTTATGACCGTGTTATTGAAATCTGGTCGAAGACTAAGGATGATCTGACGAACATCCTGCTGAAATCGATGGACCGGTTCAACTCCATCATGCTCATGGTGGACTCCAAGGCGCGCGGTAACAAATCGCAGATTACACAGCTGGGTGGTATGCGTGGTCTGATGGCTACGCCGTCCGGACGGATTTTTGAATTGCCGATCAAGGCGAACTTCCGTGAAGGCCTTACCGTCCTCGAGTACTTTATCTCCACTCACGGAGCGCGTAAAGGTCTGGCGGATACAGCGCTGCGTACAGCGGACTCTGGTTACCTGACCCGCCGTCTGGTTGACGTGGCACAGGATGTTATCGTCCGTGAAGATGACTGCGGCACCGATAAAGGCTTCACTGTCAGCCGTATTCAGGATGGCAAGGAAGTTATTGAGGATCTGTACGACCGTATTGAAGGACGTTACTCCTTTGAAACTGTCCGCCATCCGGAAACGAAGGAAATCATTGTTAACCGGAACGATCTGATTGACTCCGATAAGGCTGAGGAGATCGTGAATGCCGGGGTAACCAAGCTGCAAATCCGTTCCGTGCTGAGCTGCCGTGCCCGTCACGGGGTCTGCAAAAAATGTTACGGACGCAATCTGGCAACGGGCAAACATGTGGATATCGGTGAAGCCGTAGGGATTATCGCCGCTCAATCCATCGGTGAGCCGGGAACCCAGCTTACCATGCGTACGTTCCATACCGGTGGTGTTGCCGGTGATGACATCACGCAAGGTTTGCCGCGTATTCAGGAGTTGTTTGAAGCCCGCAACCCTAAAGGACAGGCGACAATCAGCGAAATTGACGGGGTAATCAAGGAAATCCGTGAAACCAAGGACCGCCGCGAAATCGAGGTTCAAGGTGAAGCAGAATCCAAGACCTACTCCATTACCTATGGTTCCCGTCTGCGCGTCAGTGAAGGCCAGGAGATTGAAGCTGGAGATGAACTGACAGACGGTTCGATCGATCCAAAAGAAATGCTGCGCATCAAAGGGATCCGCGGGGTACAGAACTACATTCTGCAGGAAGTGCAGCGTGTATATCGTAACCAGGGCGTAGAAATCAATGATAAGCACATTGAAGTTATGATCAAGCAGATGCTGCGTAAAATCCGCATCATCGAAGCCGGCGATACAAATCTGTTGCCGGGCGCTTTCTCGGATATCCATGAATATGAAGCTGCCAACAAGGAAGCCATCCTTACCGGTAAAGAGCCTGCAGTCGCTAAGCCAGTGCTGCTCGGGATTACCAAAGCTTCCCTTGAGACAGATTCCTTCCTGTCTGCGGCGTCCTTCCAGGAAACGACTCGTGTCCTGACAGATGCTGCAATCAAAGGAAAAGTGGATAAACTTCTCGGCTTGAAAGAAAACGTTCTGATTGGTAAGTTGATTCCTGCCGGTACGGGTATGAACCGTTACCGCAATGTCAAACTGAGCGATCCGAATGAAGAAAACCTGCTGGAAGACTTAGAAACTGTACCTGCTGAATAATAGAATCACCATGAGCAGTTTAATCGCGTCACGGTTCCTTAGGGGAGCGTGGCGCGGCTGGCTGCTGTAATTTTCAGCAAAATTATTGCTGATTTTCTTGACATCATCCGATGATAATGCTAATATGTCTAAGGTGCGTGAGTAGCCGCGTTATTCTTATTCATTGGAGGTAATATTTTATTATGACTGATGATATGGGATTGCAGGATGCTCAGGTCAAGATCGGTACCAAACAAACCGTCAAGGCGGTAGAATTGGGCCAAGCTGCAGAAGTCTATGTGGCGGAGGACGGAGATCAACGGCTTACTTCCAGAATTGTTATGCTTTGCAACAAACAGGGCGTGAAGATCACTTACGTGGACACCATGCTGAACTTGGGCAAAGCCTGCGGTATAGAAGTTGGTGCTGCTATGGCAGCCGTCTTAAAACAATAGCAAGGAAATTGTTTTTGTGCCGGGGGTACACACCGGAAGCAAAGACTTTTCATTTGTCTTTTTATGAACCACCTGGGTCTGTGGACTTAATGTTCGTAAATGGATTATCATTTCAGGAAGGGGGTGGCACAACATGCCAACTATTAATCAATTGGTTCGTAAAGGCCGTCAAGCCAAAATCGAAAAGTCCAAATCTCCCGCTCTGCAAAAAGGGTTCAACGCCCTGAAGCGTGAGGCTACAAACTTGAGCGCTCCGCAGAAACGCGGTGTATGCACTCGTGTAGGCACAATGACACCACGTAAACCAAACTCCGCACTTCGTAAGTATGCCCGTGTTCGTCTGACGAACCGTCTTGAGGTGACTGCTTACATTCCGGGGATCGGACATAACCTTCAAGAGCACAGCGTAGTATTGCTGCGCGGAGGTAAAGTTAAGGACCTTGCGGGAGTTCGTTACCACATCGTACGTGGCGCTCTGGATACAGCAGGTGTAGCTAACCGGATGCAGGCTCGTTCCAAATACGGTGCGAAACGTCCTAAAGCTAAGAAATAAGATTACAAGACCTGAATAATAAACATTTAAGAAAGGGGGATATCCATGCCACGCAAAGGTCCAGTTACTAAGAGAGATGTATTGCCAGATCCATTGTATAATAGCAAGTTGGTTACCCGTTTGATCAACCGTATTATGCTGGGTGGTAAAAGAGGTGTCGCTCAAAGCATTCTGTACAATTCGTTTAAATTGATCCAAGAACGTACTGGCAAAGAGCCGATGGAAGTTTTCGAAGCTGCCATCAAGAATATCATGCCGGTATTGGAAGTTAAAGCTCGTCGTGTCGGCGGTGCTAACTACCAGGTGCCTATCGAAGTTAAACCTGAGAGACGTACTGCTCTGGGATTACGTTGGCTCGTGAACTACTCACGCAACCGCGGCGAGAAGACTATGGAAGAGCGTTTGGCGGCTGAGATCATCGATGCTTCCAACAACACAGGCGCTTCCGTTAAGAAACGCGAAGACACGCACAAAATGGCTGAAGCGAACAAAGCGTTTGCTCACTACCGCTGGTAGGATCTAAAGCCGTTCAAATAACTTATATTTTGAAGGGAGACCCATTTCATGGCAAGAGAGTTCTCCTTGAAAAATACACGTAATATCGGGATCATGGCACATATTGATGCTGGTAAGACTACTACCACTGAGCGGATTCTATTCTACACAGGCCGTACGCACAAGATCGGTGAAGTTCACGAGGGTGCTGCTACAATGGACTGGATGGAACAAGAACAAGAGCGCGGAATCACCATTACTTCTGCCGCTACAACTGCTTCGTGGAAAGGTCACCGCATCAATATCATTGATACTCCGGGACACGTTGACTTCACTGTTGAAGTTGAACGTTCCCTTCGTGTATTGGATGGGGCAGTAGGCGTTTTCAGTGCGAAAGAGGGCGTTGAGCCTCAGTCTGAAACTGTATGGAGACAGGCTGACCGGTATGGTGTTCCCCGTATCGCATATGTCAACAAAATGGATATCATCGGCGCGGACTTCCTTAACGTTGTAGAAAGCATGCGTGACCGCTTGCAAGCCAATGCAGTTGCCATTCAACTGCCAATTGGCGCCGAAAACGACTTCGTTGGTATTATTGACCTGGTTGAGCAGAAAGCTCACATCTTCAAAGATGACCTGGGCCAAAACATCGAAGTAACGGACATTCCGGCTGATTATCTGGAACAAGTTGAGGAGCGCCGTCTCGAGCTGATCGAGAAGGTTGCAGAACTCGACGAAGATCTGACTATGAAGTACCTGGAAGGCGAAGAAATTACAGTTGATGAAATCAAGGCTGCACTGCGCAAAGGCGTATGTGAAGTTAAGATCTTCCCTGTAATTGTCGGATCCTCCTACCGCAACAAAGGTGTTCAGCTGATGATGGATGCTGTTGTTGATTACTTGCCATCTCCTCTGGATGTACCTGCTATTCAAGGTCATCTGGATGACGGTACTGAAGCGGTTCGCCACTCTTCGGATGAAGAACCATTCTCAGCACTGGCATTTAAAATCATGACTGACCCTTATGTCGGTAAACTTACGTTCTTCCGTGTATACTCCGGTATTCTGGAATCCGGTTCTTACGTAGTTAACGCTACCAAGAACAAACGTGAGCGCATCGGCCGTATCCTGCAGATGCATGCGAACAGCCGCCAAGAAATCTCCATCGTATATGCTGGTGATATCGCGGCAGCCGTTGGTCTGAAGGACACAAGCACCGGTGATACACTTTGCGACGAGAAACATCCGGTTATCCTGGAATCGATGAACTTCCCTGATCCGGTTATCGAAATCGCAGTTGAGCCAAAAACCAAAGCTGACCAAGATAAATTGGGCGTTGCTCTAGGTAAGCTGACTGAAGAGGATCCAACTCTTCGTGCGCATACTGATGAAGAAACTGGCCAAACCATCCTGGCAGGTATGGGTGAGCTTCACCTTGACATTATCATCGACCGCATGCGCCGCGAATTCAAGGTAGAAACCAACGTGGGTAAACCGCAGGTTGCTTACCGTGAAACATTCAAAGCACCAGCACGCGTCGAAGGTAAATTCGTTCGCCAATCCGGCGGTCGCGGTCAGTACGGTCACGTATGGGTTGAATTCGAACCTCTCGAACCAGGTACTGGCAGCCAATTCGAAAGTAAAGTTGTCGGTGGTTCCGTTCCTAGAGAATACATCGCTCCTGCACTTGCCGGTATTGAAGAGCAAATGAAAAACGGCGTTCTTGCAGGCTTCCCGCTTGTAGACGTTAAGGCTACCATCGTAGATGGTTCCTACCATGATGTTGACTCCAACGAAATGGCGTTCAAAATCGCCGGCTCGATGGCACTCAAAGCAGCCAAAGACAAGTGTAAGCCTGTCCTGCTTGAGCCAATCATGAAAGTGGAAGTAACTGTTCCTGAGGAATACATGGGCGATGTAATGGGTATGCTGAACTCCCGTCGCGGCAGAATCGAAGGTATGGATTCCCGTGGTGGAGCGCAGATTATCCGTGCGAAGGTGCCTCTTTCCGAAATGTTCGGTTATTCCACAACACTCCGTTCCGGTACTCAAGGACGCGGCGTATTCTCGATGGAACTTTCTCACTACGAAGAAGTGCCTAAGACTATCGCTGAAGAAATCGTCTCCAAGAACAAAGGCGCAGAGTAATCGCATTTTTTAACTTGCCGTCCGGATATCAAACTCAGTCATCTAAGAATTGCATGTAGGCGGGCGGCTCAAATATAAGGAACCCCACATTAAGGAGGAACTGTTCAAATGGCAAAGGCAAAGTTTGAACGTAACAAACCGCACGTTAACATCGGTACTATCGGTCACGTCGACCATGGTAAAACAACTCTGACTGCTGCAATCACTACTGTATTGTCCAAAAAATACGGTGGCGCTGCTGTAGCATTCGACCAGATCGACAAAGCTCCAGAAGAACGCGAACGTGGTATCACAATCTCCACAGCTCACGTTGAATATGAAACTCCTAACCGTCACTACGCACACGTAGACTGCCCTGGACACGCCGACTATGTTAAAAACATGATCACCGGCGCAGCGCAGATGGACGGAGCAATCCTGGTTGTATCCGCAGCTGACGGCCCTATGCCACAGACTCGCGAACACATCCTGTTGTCCCGCCAGGTAGGCGTTCCTTACATCGTCGTATTCCTGAACAAATGCGACATGGTTGAAGACGAAGAACTTCTGGAACTGGTTGAAATGGAAGTACGCGATCTGCTGAACGAATACGAATTCCCAGGTGATGATACTCCAATCATCCGTGGATCCGCTCGTGAAGCTCTGCAGAACCCTGATGGCGATTATGCACAGAAGATCGTTGAAATGTTCGAAACGATCGACACGTACATTCCGCTTCCAGAACGCGATACTGACAAGCCTTTCTTGATGCCTGTCGAAGACGTATTCTCCATCACTGGCCGCGGTACTGTGGCAACTGGCCGTGTAGAACGCGGAACAGTTAAAGTCGGAGAAGAAGTTGAAATCGTGGGTATCCACGAAGACAAGAAAAAATCCGTTGTTACGGGCGTTGAAATGTTCCGTAAATTGCTGGATTCCGCTCAAGCTGGTGACAACATCGGAGCCCTGCTGCGTGGTGTTGACCGCAACATGATCGAACGCGGACAAGTATTGGCTAAGCCAAACTCCGTTAACCCACACACTGAGTTCACTGCTCAGATCTACGTTCTGACTAAAGAAGAAGGCGGACGTCACAAACCATTCTTCACTGGTTACCGTCCACAGTTCTACTTCCGTACAACTGACGTAACTGGCATCATCAACCTGCCAGAAGGTACTGAAATGGTTATGCCTGGTGACAACATCACTGTAACCGTACAACTGATCTCCCCTATCGCTATTGAAGAAGGTACTAAATTCTCCATTCGCGAAGGCGGACGTACAGTTGGCGCCGGTACTGTTGCTTCCATCCAAAAATAATCCGGTTCTATCCGTTAGGATAGTTCTGAACCCAAGAACAGGGATTCTTCTAACGAAGAGTCCCTGTTTTTTCAAATTATAAGGATTTATATGTTTCCCGCTTGTATAAAAAACTCCACTTTCAAATAACTGAAAGCAGAGCTGCAAATGTATTTTAGATCTCCTTGGCGTACATGGGCGCAGGAGTCTTACTTAAGACAACATGCAAACTTGCGGGTTGATCACTGGTGTTAGTATAGGCAAAGGATTCATCACCGGCAATATGGAGAATATCTCCTTCCACAAAAGCATAATCCGCTTCGTTCACTTGGATGCTTCCTTTTCCTTTTAAGGCTAAGAGGTATACCTCGGCTCCAGGGTGCTTGTGGACAGGCAACTGCTGACCGGGCATAAAGTTAAGCACAAATACCAAGCTGTCGCCTTTTTGAAAAAGCACTCTCTTCGTAAAATGCTCCTCATGATACTGAATTGCTTCCGCTACTGTTTTTTTCTCCATGCTAATCCCTGCTTTCAATTATTTTTTTGCTGCAATTACAGCTTAACCTCATATTTACAATGTTCATGGCCGGTAGCATTACATTTGATCGCTTTTACGGCAACTCTTCGTCCCAATATTTTTGAGCTTCAGCTCCTTTAAGTTTCTATTTCTATACTCTGATTTTGCGGGAGAAAGAGATACTTTTCCTTGATGCAGATCAATTTTTCCGGAATATTGTGCGGCCAATCACTCGGGCTCCTTAGAATCCTTGTTATGGTGAAATAGCAGAGAAGAAAGGGAGGGAGAAAAATGATGAATTGCAATGCTTGTGAGTCATTATCTTGTGCCCGGGGGGTGCCGGTGTTTGAGAGTCTTTCGGACAAAGAACTGGAGATGATCGAAGCTATCATTGAATCCCATCATTATAATAGAGGCCAGCAGGTATTCAGAGAGGGCGAAGAGTCGGATTCATTGTTTGTGGTGAAAAACGGACTCATTAAATTGACCCAAAGTAATGAAGAGGGAAAGCAGCATGTGGTGAGATATCTTTTTCCGGGAGATTATTTCGGGCAGTTCGCGCTGCTGCACCATAAACGGAATAACTTTACTGCGGAGATTGTAGAAAGTGGAAGGGTATGCCGGTTGCGGCGTAAAGATTTTCTGCCTCTTTTAGAGCAAAATGCTTCCTTGGCGTTCAGTTTTTTGATGTCCATGAGCGAGCAGCTGCAGCAGGCAGAGGAGACAGCAGGCGTCATGCATATGTTTGAGGTGGAAACGCGGCTTGCAAGGCTGCTGGTAAAATTGACATATAGCAACAAAACAGAGCCGTTCTCTCCAACCCGAAACCAAGTGATTGAACTTCCTTCAGCAAAAAAGGAAATCGCAGCCATGATTGGAACTACCGCTGAAACCTTAAGCCGCAAGCTGCACAAATTAGAAGCCGGAAATATTATTGCTGTACGCAAAAGAAGTGTGGAAATTATCGATATGGAAGCCCTTTGCCAAATAGGAGGGTGCTGAGAGAGGAAGTTCCATATTGTTATATATAGAAAGTGATTTGAGCCTCATCAATGAAAAACTCCACCTTAACTTCGACATTTTCAGACAATAAACTGCGATACATTCCATATTAAGCGACAATTTTCTACAGAATAATATTTAAAATTCTTTACATCTCGCCGGCTTATAAGGTAGAATATTTCTATATAATAATGTAAATTATTAGAAATATGGGGGAGCTGGGTATGGAAAAAAGGCCGTTTTCTTTTAAACATGGATTTTCGTCACGCAATGCTGATAAGGAAGACCTCGCCGCCCCCTCAACTGTTAATAATGAAGGTTCATCTCTACCGCGAAGTTCCTTTTATACCCTTGAAGGCCATGATGAGTTGAATGAGCAAATGAAAATGATAGATTTATCTGTAGAAGATCTGAAGCTGCTGCAGCAAATGAAGCCAATCGTCGAGAAAGATATCGACTACATTACCGACCAGTTTTATCAGACGGTGCTGGGTGTGGATAAGCTGCAGACGATCATTCTGGAACACAGCAGTATAGAGCGGCTCAAAAAAACCTTGCGTGAGCATATTATCGAAATGTTTGAAGGTACTATTAATGAAGAATATATCGCCAAACGTCTGACTATTGCCAAAATACATAAGCGAGTTGGGCTTGAGCCCAAATGGTATCTTTCCGCTTTTCAGAATCTGCAAAATGTATTTATCACTGTCATCTACAATGAGACCGGTAAGGATAATGAACGGCTCAAAGTTGTTCAGACGGTAACCAAGCTGCTAAATCTGGAGCAACAGCTGGTTCTGGAAGCTTATGAGAAAGAAAATATCAGGGAGAAAGAAGAGCAGTATCTGGCAGTGAAAAATGAACTAAAGCAAAAAATTGCCGAATTCAGCGGCGAGCTAATAGATCTGAGCATTGATACCAATGCTGCTGTAGAGCAATTGGTTGCGAGCAGCAATGAAGTGAACGATACTTTCCGCCGTACGGCCGCATCTGCTTTGGAATCGCAAGGAATGGCCACAGAAGGTCATGGACATCTGGATAGTCTTACAGGACAGATTAACCTGATCTATGAGAGCACGCATGCTATGGAGCGCTCAGTGAATGAGCTAAGCAGCTCATCCAAGCAGATTCAAAAGATTGTGGCTGCAGTCCAGGATATAGCTGATCAGACTAAAATATTGTCGCTTAACGCCACCATCGAAGCAGCACGGGCAGGTGAGCATGGCAAAGGCTTCAGTGTAGTTGCCGGAGAGGTAAGCCGCCTGGCGGAGGATACGAAGAATACAGTTGTGCGAATTGGGGAGCTGACAGAGCAATCAGGGAGTCTCACGAGGCAGGTCGTTGAGGAAATCCGGAAAGTGCAGGAGCTGACCCAAAGCGGCAGGCTTCAATCCATAGAGACCAGTCAGCTTTTCAGCGACATTGTGAAATCCATGCAGGTTAGCACACAGGAGATAGTGACCGTAGAAGAAGAGATTAAAGTGTTGATTCAGACCATCGAAGGGATTGGATCAAGCACAGCACAAACAGCGGCATCTGCGGAGTACTTTAAGAAAGCTACAGATGATCTCTAAACCATAACAGTGTCCATTGCCCAATAACTTCTATAATAATAGAAAGAAAACAGTGCCTGAAAAAATTATGCACTGTTTTTCTGTTTTCACTTGCAATGTTACCGCCTATTATATATAATAATAAATGTTGTTCTGAGACGTTGCGATGATGTGAGAGGTTACTGACACACCCGGCCCCTTTGCCATGAGGCCGACGTCAGAAAATTTTCACGGAGTATGTCCGATAATAAATTGGGCGATAGAAGGAGGGACTAAAATGGCAAAGCAAAAAATTCGTATCCGCTTGAAAGCATACGACCACAGAATTCTTGATCAATCCGCAGAGAAAATCGTTGAAACAGCAAAACGTTCGGGTGCTGGTGTATCCGGGCCGATTCCGTTGCCAACTGAGAAACAAGTTATTACTATTCTCCGTGCGGTACACAAGTACAAGGATTCCCGTGAGCAGTTTGAAATGCGTACTCACAAACGTCTGATCGACATTGTGAATCCGACACCACAAACTGTGGATGCCTTGATGCGCTTGGATCTACCGTCCGGTGTAGATATCGAAATCAAATTGTAATATTACTAAGTAACTAGGAAAGAAAAGAGGTGTCAACATTGAAAGGTATCTTAGGAAAAAAACTCGGTATGACTCAAGTGTTTACTCCAGAAGGTAATGTAATTGCCGTTTCGGTTATCGAAGCTGGACCTTGTGTGGTACTGCAAAAGAAAGACCTGAATATCGACGGATATGAAGCAGTGCAGTTGGGCTTTTCCGACAAAAAGGAAAGTCGCTCCAACAAGCCTGAACAGGGTCACGCCAAAAAGGCAAATGCAACACCTAAGCGCTACGTTCGTGAAATTCGCGGTGTTGACCTCGGGGCTCTCGAGGTTGGACAAGAACTGAAGGCTGATATCTTCACTGAAGGCGAATTTGTTGACGTAACTGGCACTACTAAAGGTAAAGGTTTCCAAGGCGTTATCAAACGTTGGGGCCAAAGCCGCGGACCAATGGCTCACGGATCGCGTTATCACAGAAGACCGGGTTCCATGGGTTCCATTCAAGCTAACCGTGTTCCTAAGGGCAAACGCCTGCCAGGACATATGGGTCATACGACTGTAACGGTTCAAAGACTTGAAATCATCAAGGTAGACGTTGAACGTAACGTGCTGCTGGTTAAAGGCGCAATTCCGGGCCCTAAAAACAGCTTCGTGAAAGTTAAAGAAACCGTAAAGAAATAATTACTGAAGAAAGGAGGAACATGAAATGCCAAAAGTAACACTTTTTAATATCAGCGGTAGCGAAGTTGGTGAAGTTGAACTGAGCGAAACAGTATTCGGTATTGAACCGAATGTGCATGTCCTGCACGAAGCTGTGCTTATGCAGAGAGCTTCCCTGCGCCGTGGTACACACAAAGTAAAAGGACGTTCTGAAGTGCGTGGCGGCGGACGTAAGCCTTGGAAACAAAAAGGTACAGGTCGCGCTCGTCAAGGCTCCATCCGTTCTCCACAATGGAAAGGCGGCGGCGTTGTCTTCGGACCAACACCACGCAGCTATTCCTGGAAATTGCCTAAGAAGGTTCGCCGTTTGGCCATCAAATCCGCTTTGTCCTCGAAAGTTATCGGGAATGACATTATCGTATTGGATAGCCTGACCATGAATGCTCCGAAGACGAAAGAATTTGCAGCAATCCTGAACAACCTGAAAGTGGGCAGCAAAGCTCTGATCGTAGCTCCTAGCTATGACGATAATGTAGCTCTTTCCGCTCGTAACATCCCTGGGGTGAAATTCCTGGCGGCTGACGGCATCAATGTTCTTGACGTACTGACGTACGACAAACTGATTATCACTAAAGAAGCAGTTCAGAAGGTAGAGGAGGTGTTCGCGTAATGAAAGATCCTCGTGATATTATCAAACGTCCGGTGATTACGGAACGCACATCCGAATATATGAGCGAATTGAAGTACGCTTTTGAAGTGGATATCCGTGCTAACAAGACCGAAATCAAAAAAGCTGTTGAGGCTATTTTTAAAGTAAAAGTAGTTAGTGTGAACACAATGCGCGTACCCGGCAAGCTGAAACGTTACGGCAAATATTCCGGTTACACTCCGGAGTGGAAAAAAGCCATCGTTAAGCTTAGCCAGGACAGCAAGCCGCTTGAGTTTTTTGAAGCGGTAGAATAAATTCTGTGAAGTAAGGAGGGAAATATAGTGCCAATCAAAAAGTACAAACCGACCTCTCCGGCAAGACGCGCAATGTCCGTGTCTACGTTTGAAGAAATCACAACAAACCAGCCAGAGAAATCGTTGCTTGCGCCTCTGAGCAAAAAGGCAGGACGCAACAACCAAGGTAAAATTACGGTTCGTCACCATGGCGGCGGACATAAGCGTAAATACCGTATTATCGATTTCAAACGGACTAAAGACGGCATACCAGGTAGCGTTGCTACAATCGAGTATGACCCGAACCGTACATCGAACATTGCTTTGATCCACTATGCTGATGGAGAGAAACGTTATATCATTGCTCCTAAAGGCCTTAAAGTTGGGGATAAAGTAGAGTCGGGCCCTGCAGCCGATATCAAAATTGGTAACAGCCTTCCTCTGGAAAACATTCCGGTAGGTACAGTTATCCACAATATCGAGCTGAAGCCAGGCAAAGGCGGACAGCTGGTTCGCGCTGCTGGTACAGAAGCTCAACTGCTCGGTAAAGAAGAAAAATACGTTTCCGTTCGCCTGAACTCCGGTGAAGTACGCAGAATCCTCAGCGTATGCCGCGCAACGATCGGTTCCGTAGGTAACGAAGATCATGAATTGATCAAAATCGGTAAAGCCGGACGCAGTCGCTGGCTTGGCCAACGTCCAGAAGTGCGCGGTGTTGTCATGAACCCGAACGATCACCCACACGGTGGTGGTGAAGGCCGCGCTCCAATCGGACGGAAATCGCCTATGTCTCCTTGGGGCAAACCAACCCTCGGCTACAAAACGCGTAAGAAAAACAAGGCATCTGATAAATATATCGTTCGCCGCCGCACAAAATAAGACGCTTCTGGTAAGTTAGCTTAGCGCGAAGCGTCGATTCGCGGTTTTGAAGAACCGGATGAAGGGAGGATTCATACATGGGTCGCAGTTTAAAGAAGGGGCCGTTTATCGATGGCTACCTGCTGAAAAAAGTTGAGGAATTGAACGCGGCAGATAAGAAGGTCGTTGTTAAAACCTGGTCCCGTCGCTCAACTATTTTCCCTCAGTTTATCGGACATACGTTTGGTGTATATGACGGCCGCAAACACGTGCCTGTATACGTAACGGAAGATATGGTAGGGCACAAGTTGGGCGAGTTCGCGCCAACACGTACTTACAAAGGCCATGCGGGTGACGATAAGAAAACCAGAAGATAATTAAGGTCTTCGTTTGAGAGGAGGGACAACAATGGAAGCAAAAGCACATGCAAGATCGGTGCGGATTTCCGCTCGCAAAGCGAAACTGGTTGTTGACTTGATTCGCGGCAAGCAAGTGGGGGAAGCAATTGCAATTCTTCGCCACACTCCAAAATCCGCTTCTCCAGTAGTGGAGAAACTGCTTAACTCGGCAATTGCCAATGCTGAGCATAACTATTCTATGGACGTGAACAGTTTGTTCGTTAGCGAAGTTTTCGTTAACCAGGGTCCTACTATGAAACGTTTCCGTCCGCGCGCCATGGGCCGTGCAAGCCGGATCAATAAACGTACCAGCCACATTACTTTGGTGGTATCTGAGAAATAAGGAGGGATAACACGTGGGTCAAAAGGTAAATCCAGTCGGACTCCGAATCGGTATTATTCGCGATTGGGAATCTAAATGGTATGCAGGCAAAGATTTCGGTACTCTTTTAATGGAAGACGTCAAAATCCGGGAATACCTTAAAGGCAAGTTGAAGGATTCCTCTGTTTCCCGCATCGAGATTGAAAGAGCGGCAAGCCGGGTGAATGTTACAATTCACACTGCTAAACCAGGTATGGTAATTGGTAAAGGCGGAGCAGAAGTAGAAGTACTTCGCAGCGCAGTTACAACTATCGCTGGCGGCAAAAAAGTGCACATCAACATCAATGAAATCAAACACCCTGAACTGGATGCAATTCTGGTTGCTGAAAGTATTGCACAACAATTGGAACGTCGCGTATCGTTCCGTCGTGCACTGAAACAAGCAATTCAAAGAACTATGCGTTCCGGCGCAAAGGGAATTAAAACTCAAGTCGGCGGACGTCTTGGCGGCGCTGAGATTGCCCGTTCAGAAGGTTATAGCGAAGGAACAGTTCCACTTCATACGCTTCGTGCCGATATCGACTACGGAACGGCTGAAGCACATACAACTTACGGCCGTATCGGTGTAAAAGTATGGATCTACCGTGGAGAAGTTCTTCCCCCAGCTAAGAAACAAGCTGCTCAGGAAGGAGGCAACTAATCATGTTGGTACCAAAACGCGTTAAACACCGCAAGCAACAACGCGGTCACATGAAGGGTATGGCAAAAGGCGGTACTGAACTCAACTTCGGTGAATTCGGTCTGCAGGCTCTGGAGCCTTCTTGGATTACTAACCGTCAGATCGAAGCTGCACGTATTGCAATGACACGTTACATCAAACGTGGCGGTCAGGTTTGGATCAAGATTTTCCCAGATAAGCCTATTACTCAGAAGCCTCTTGAGGTTCGTATGGGTAGTGGTAAAGGTAACGTTGAGAAATGGGTAGCTGTAGTAAAACCGGGCAAGATTATGTTCGAACTCGGAGGCGTGTCGGAAGAAATCGCTCGTGAAGCGATGCGTCTTGCCGCTCACAAGCTGCCTGTAAAGACTAAGTTTGTGAAACGTGAAGAATTGGGTGGTGAAGCAAATGAAAGCTAATGAACTTCGCAACTTAACCACTGCCGAGATTGAACAGAAGATCGCTGGTTTCAAAGAAGAGCTCTTCAATCTCCGTTTTCAATTGGCAACTGGCCAACTGGATAACCCGACTCGGATTCGTGATGTGCGCAAGGAAATAGCTCGTGCTAAAACCGTTATCCATCAAAGAGTACTTGGGATCAGTTAAGTGACGGCGGATTCTTAATCCGTAATCAGGAAGGAGGCTAACTATGAGCGAAGAACGTAATGCACGTAAAGTGCTGATCGGTAAAGTAGTCAGCGACAAAATGGATAAAACCATCGTAATTGCTGTTGAAACCTATAAAAAGCACAATTTGTACCACAAACGCATCAAGTCCACGAAGAAATTCAAGGCACATGATGAAGAAAATGTTGCAAAAATCGGTGATATCGTGAAAGTCATGGAAACTCGTCCATTGTCCAAGGACAAACGCTGGAGACTGGTTGAAGTGGTAGAAGCAGCGGTTATCATCTAAGACGACCTATGAAGCTTGATCGGAAGGAGGAAATTAATAATGATTCAACCATTTACACGTTTGCATGTGGCTGACAACTCTGGTGCGAAGGAACTGATGTGTATCCGCGTACTGGGTGGTACTGGACGCCGTACAGCAGCAATCGGTGATCTGATCGTTTGTTCCGTTAAACAAGCAACACCAGGCGGCGTTGTCAAAAAGGGTGATGTTGTTAAAGCGGTAGTTGTACGTACCAAACGTTCGGTTCGCCGTAAAGATGGATCTTACATTTCATTCGATGAAAACGCAGCTGTTGTTGTTAAAGACGACAGAAGCCCGCGCGGAACACGTATCTTCGGACCAGTTGCTCGCGAACTTCGCGATAAAGACTACATGAAGATCGTTTCCTTGGCACCGGAAGTAATCTAAAGGGAATGTCCCAAAAAGCGTCATAGGAGGTGTAATAAATGCCTAGAGTGAAAAAAGTTCTGGAATCCCATAACAATAAACTGCACGTGAAAAAAGATGATGTGGTGCTTGTGATCAGCGGGAAAGACAAAGGTAAAAAAGGCCGTGTCATCGCTGCTTATCCTCGTGAAAACCGCGTCCTGGTAGAAGGCGTGAACATGGTGAAAAAACACCAGAAGCCGAACCAGCTGAATCCACAAGGTGGAATCATCGAGCAGGAAGCTTCGATTCATGTGTCTAACGTAATGCACATTGATCCGAAGAGCGGTAAGGTTACACGTATTGGTTACAAAGTGCTCGATAACGGTAAGAAGGTTCGGGTAGCTAAGAGATCCGGAGAGATTATCGACTAATACAGTCCCAAAGAAAGGAGGTAAAGCTTCATGGCGGCAAGAATGAAAGAACGTTTTCTGAATGAAATTACACCTGCTTTGATGCAGAAGTTCAACTATACAACTGTTATGCAAGTGCCTAAGATCGAGAAGATCGTCATCAACATGGGTGTGGGTGATGCTGTTCAAAACTCCAAGGTACTTGATGCTGCAGTAAACGATATGCAACTGATCGCTGGTCAAAAGCCGGTAATCACCAAAGCAAAAAAATCCATCGCCGGTTTCAAACTGCGCGAAAATATGCCGATCGGGGTTAAAGTAACACTGCGCGGAGACCGCATGTATTACTTCCTGGACAAATTGCTTAACGTAACTCTTCCACGCGTACGTGACTTCCGTGGGGTTTCGTCTAAATCATTTGACGGTCGCGGTAACTATACACTTGGTCTTAAGGATCAACTGATTTTTCCCGAAATCGAATATGATAAAGTAGACAAAGCACGCGGTATGGACATCGTTATCGTAACAACTGCTAAGACGGATGAGGAATCCCGCGAGCTTCTGACTCAGCTGGGAATGCCTTTCACAAAATAAGGACGGTTCATCCATTTCTCCGAAAATGTTTAGGAGGTGTCAGGCTAAGTGGCAAAAACTTCAATGAAAGTTAAACAACAACGCGAACCAAAGTTCAAAGTACGTGCATATACACGTTGCGAGCGTTGCGGTCGTCCACATTCGGTACTGCAAAAGTTCAAAATTTGCAGAATTTGTTTCCGTGAGTTAGCTTATAAAGGCCAGATTCCTGGCGTGAAAAAAGCAAGTTGGTAAGAAGTTTATAAACGGGAAGGAGGTTTACACAAATGACTATGTCTGATCCTATCGCAGATATGCTTACTCGTATTCGTAACGCCAACACTGTGCGTCACGAGACAGTAGAAATGCCTGCTTCGACAATGAAGAAACAAATCGCGGACATTCTGAAGCGTGAAGGTTTCATCCGTGATGCTGAATTCGTTGAAGACAGCAAACAAGGGATTATCCGTATCTTCTTGAAATACGGCCCGAACCAGGAGCGCGTTATCTCCGGTCTTAAAAGAATCAGTAAACCAGGCCTTCGCGTTTACACGAAGAGCAATGAAGTGCCTCGTGTACTCGGCGGTCTTGGAATCGCGATTATCTCCACATCTAAGGGAGTTATGACCGACAAGGAAGCTCGTCAGTCTAAATCGGGCGGAGAAGTTGTCTGCTACATTTGGTAATAAACGTCACAAGATAAGGAGGTGCAACACATGTCTCGTATTGGTCGCAAACCAATCGCAGTACCTAGCGGTGTAGATGTCACTTTGAACAACGCCGTTATTACAGTAAAAGGTCCTAAAGGCACTTTGACTCGTGAGCTTCATAAAGACATGAAGGTTACAGTTGAAAATAACGAAATCACCGTTGTTCGCCCGTCGGACAACAAATTGCATCGTTCACTTCACGGCACAACCCGCTCCGTTGTCAACAACATGGTTAGCGGTGTGACTGAAGGTTTCTCGAAATCTCTGGAGCTGGTTGGGGTCGGATATCGTGCAAGCAAATCCGGAGATAAAATCGTACTGAACGTTGGCTACTCCCATCCGGTAGAAATTACACCGGAAGCAGGCATCGAGTTCGAAGTTCCTGCGAACACCAAGATCATCGTTAAAGGGATCGACAAAGAACGTGTTGGCGCATATGCTGCCAAGATCCGTTCCGTACGCGAACCTGAGCCGTATAAAGGTAAAGGTATCAAATATGAAGGCGAGCGTATCATCCGCAAGGAAGGTAAAGCCGGTAAGAAGAAATAATCGGCTGAGCCTTAATTGTAAGATACCCCGTGCATCTTAAAGTGAAGCTGTTTACGGCAAACTGAAGGGAGTGAAAGGGAAGTCATGATTACAAAAGAGGATAAAAACAAGGCTCGTCTCAAAAGACACCTGCGTGTTCGCAAGAAAATTCAGGGAACTGCTGAGCGTCCGCGTTTGAACGTGTTCCGTTCTTCGAAACACATCTACGCTCAACTGATCGATGACGTGACAGGTGTTACAATCGTATCTGCCTCGACACTGGATAAAGATCTGAGCGCTACTATCGGGAATGGCGGCAGCGTTGAAGCTGCAGGCAAAGTGGGTCAATTGATCGCTGAGCGCGCCAAAGAAAAAGGACATACTGTGGTTGTATTTGACCGCGGAGGGTATTTGTACCATGGACGGATTCAGGCTTTGGCTGACGCAGCTCGCGAAGCTGGTCTTGAATTCTAGAATATTTCTAAAAGGAGGTTAACGACTTGCGTATAGATCCGAACAGTTTAGAGCTGACAGAAAGAGTTGTACACATCAACCGTGTAGCAAAAGTTGTAAAAGGCGGACGCCGTTTCAGCTTTAGCGCACTTGTTGTTGTGGGCGACGGCAACGGCTATGTCGGTGCAGGTATCGGTAAAGCCGGCGAAGTTCCGGATGCCATCCGTAAAGGCATTGAAGACGCCAAGAAAAACCTGATCCACATTCCAATCGTAGGAACTTCGATTCCCCATCTGGTTACTGGACATTTCGGCGCAGGACGCGTGCTGCTGAAACCAGCATCGGAAGGTACTGGCGTTATTGCCGGCGGTCCTGTTCGTGCGGTATTGGAATTGGCAGGCGTTGGCGACATTTTGACAAAATCTTTGGGTTCTTCGAATTCCATGAACATGGTCAATGCAACTCTGGAGGGACTTTCCCGCCTGAAACGCATTGAAGAGGTCGCGAAGCTTCGCGGCAAATCTGTCGAAGAATTGCGCGGTTAAGGAGGGGAACGTCAATGGCAAAATTGCAAATCACCCTCGTACGCAGCGTGATTGGACGTCCGGAAACACAACGTGTTACTGTTAAGACGCTCGGCCTGCGTAAAACCAACTCGTCCGTAGTTCACAATGATACTCCTGCAATTCGCGGGATGATCAACAAAGTGAGCCACTTGTTATCCGTTACTGAAATTGAAGGCTAAACGCCTCTCATAAATTAACAAAAATAAGGAGGTGCAAACGATGAAGTTACATGAACTTGCTCCAGCTCCTGGCTCACGCAAAGAACGCAACCGCGTTGGCCGTGGTCCAAGTAGCGGGAACGGTAAAACTTCCGGCCGCGGTCATAAAGGGCAAAACTCCCGTTCCGGCGGCGGTGTTCGTCCGGGCTTCGAGGGTGGACAGAATCCACTCTATCGTCGTCTGCCTAAACGTGGTTTCATCAATCCTACCCGTAAAGAGTATGCGATTGTGAACCTGGAAGATCTGAACAGCTTTGCTGAAGGAACAGAAGTGACTCCACAGTTGCTGATTGAAACTGGTGTTGTTAAGAATTCCAAAAGCGGCATTAAGATTCTCGGTAATGGCGAACTGGCCGTTAAATTGACTGTACAAGCAAATAAGTTCTCTCAATCTGCGGTAGAGAAAATCGAGGCTGCCGGCGGTAAAACCGAGGTGATCTAATGTTCAAGACGCTTAAGAATATATGGCATATTGAAGATTTGCGCAAAAAGATCCTGTTTACCCTGTTCGTTCTGATCATTTACCGCATCGGTTCTTTTGTACCGGTTCCTGGTGTGAACAAAGAAGTACTGGAATCAACAAATCAGGGCGGCGAAGCTTTGATGGGTCTTTTGAACACCTTCTCGGGCGGAGCGCTCAAAAACTTCTCAATCTTTGCGATCAGTATTTACCCGTACATTACGGCATCCATCATCGTGCAATTGCTCTCGATGGATGTTGTCCCTAAGTTTGCCGAATGGGCTAAACAAGGGGAGCACGGGAAAAAGCAACTGGCGCAAATTACCCGTTACGGCACCGTAGTACTCGGTCTGATTCAAGCTTTTGCTACATCGATCGGGTTTAACCGGATATATGGAACTGAGATGATTCCAAATGCAACCTTTGCGGATTACCTGCTTATCGCGATCATATTGACGGCGGGAACATCGTTCTTGATGTGGCTGGGTGAGCAGATAACAGAAAAGGGAATAGGAAACGGGATTTCGATCCTGATTTTTGCGGGCATCGTCGCCGCCATCCCGGGATATATTACCACTACGGCACAGTCAAGCTTTATTCAGCCGGATCAGGTGTTCCTGAATATTCTTAAAGTCGTTATTATACTGATCGTGATTGTAGCGATTATTACAGGGGTTATCTTTGTACAGCAAGGTATCCGGAAAATCCCTGTACAATACGCTAAACGAGTGGTCGGTAACAAAATGTACGGTGGACAGAATACACATATCCCGCTTAAGATTAATGCGGCAGGTGTAATTCCGGTTATCTTCGCCGTTTCGCTACTTCAATTTCCGATTGTAATCTCGAGCTTTTGGTCAACTCATGAATGGGCTAAATGGGTCACCAACAATCTTGCTCATGATAAGCCGCTAGGCATGGTTCTTTATGTGATCATGATCATCGGATTTACGTTCTTCTATACGTTTGTTCAGATGAATCCCCAGCAAATGGCTGACAACATGAAAAAGAATGGTGGTTACATCCCAGGAATCCGTCCAGGTAAGGCAACTGAGAAGTATTTAACCAGAGTGATGTCACGCCTGACGATGTCCGGTGCACTGTTTCTGGCTGTAATCTCTATCCTGCCTGTATTGTTCGGTTCTTTGTCCGGGTTGCCTCGGCAGGTACAGATTGGTGGTACAGCCCTGCTGATCGTAGTCGGTGTTGCACTGGATACGATGAAGCAGATCGAGAGCCAACTGATCAAACGCCATTACAAAGGCTTCATCAATAAATAGTCGATAGGTTCCGGAGAAGCATGAACTCACTGACTTTCCGGCACCTATTGTGCTGTTTCTTGCTTGGTGGCGAACTTTTGGGGGGAGAAGAGAAATCGTGAACATTTTATTCATGGGCCCTCCTGGGGCAGGCAAGGGGACACAGGCAGCTGTAGTTGTAAAAGAGCTTGGTATTCCTCATATTTCGACGGGAGATGCCTTCCGCTTGGCAATCAAGCAAGGTACACCTGTTGGATTGAAGGCCAAATCTTATATCGATCAAGGCTTGCTTGTACCTGATGATGTGACCATTGGAATTGTTGAAGAACGGCTGCAGCAGTCCGATTGCGAAAAAGGTTTTTTATTGGATGGCTTTCCAAGAACCCTTTCGCAAGCGGAAGCGCTGGAAGATATCTTGAGCCGCTTGAATCGTTCGCTGGATCATGTAATCAACTTGAATGTGGACCGTGGACTGCTGATGGCGCGTCTTACCGGGCGCCGGATCTGTACCGTCTGCGGAACATCCTACCATTTAATTTTCAACCCGCCGAAGCAGGAAGGCATTTGCGACATTGATGGCGGTGCATTGTATCAACGTCCGGATGACAACGAAGAGAGCGTAGGCAAGCGCCTGGACGAGTATGATAATAAGACAGCGCCTTTGCTTACGTTTTATGACAATAAAGGTCTTTTGCGTCAGGTGAACGGGGAAAACGAAATCAATGTCGTTACTTCCGAAATCGTATCTTTGCTGCGGGGTTAATGTAATGATCATTTGTAAATCCGAACAGGAACTTGCCTTTATGAGGGAAGCTGGTCGAATTGTTGCCGAGAGTCACCGGCTGATTGCTGAGGCTATTGAGCCAGGCATTACGACTGGAGAACTCGACAGAATCGCCGATCAATACATTCGCAGTCAAGGTGCTGTGCCGTCTTTCAAAGGTTACAACGGTTTTCCTGCCAGCATTTGCGCTTCAGTCAACGAACAATTGGTGCACGGATTTCCGGGTAAGCGTAAACTGATCGAAGGCGATATTGTTACGCTGGATATTGGTGCAGAGTACCGCGGTTATCACGGTGATTCCGCCTGGACCTACGGTGTGGGCAGCATTTCCGAAGAAGCCCAGCGTTTGCTGGACGTCACGGAAGGCTCCTTGTACGCAGGACTGGCGTTAGTCAAACCGGATGTGCGCTTGTTTACAATCTCCCACGCCATTCAGCAATACATCGAGGATGCCGGGTTCTCCGTCGTGCGCGAGTATGTTGGCCATGGCATTGGGGCAGAACTGCATGAAGAACCGCAAATTCCGAATTATGGCATAGCGGACCGCGGACCACGTCTGAAGCCGGGTATGGTACTCGCGATTGAGCCGATGGTGAACGCAGGGGACAGATATGTCAGAACGCTGGAAGATAACTGGACGGTCGTTACGGTAGACGGTTCATTGTGTGCTCACTTTGAACATACAGTAGCTGTTACACCGGACGGCATGGAAATTTTCACAAAACTGAATGCGTAGGTGATCTTCATGAATATTGGGAGCAGCCCGCAGATTGGTCAAATCGTGAGAATTCTCAAAGGCAAGGATGCCGGAGAGGCTGCCGTTGTTATCGCAGTTGTGGATAGCAGATTTGTATATATTGCAGATGGGGACAAACGCAAGTTTGATGCGCCGAAGAAGAAGAATATTCAGCATTTGGAGCTCATACCCTTCATCTGCAGTGAGATTGTAGACAGTTTGGAAGAAACCGGCCGGGTGACGAACGGAAAACTGCGTTTTGCAGTCATGAAGTACGGTAAGCCTGCTGGAAAAAGTGCTAATGAGAAAGGAGACTAACTGTGGCTAAGGAAGATGTCATTGAAGTGGAAGGTACGGTCATTGAGCCGTTGCCGAATGCAACGTTTAAGGTAGAGCTTGAGAACGGTCATCAAATACTTGCCCATGTGTCCGGGAAATTGCGGATGCACTTTATCCGTATCCTAACCGGGGACAAAGTGGTCGTGCAGTTATCGCCTTATGATTTGTCTAAAGGCCGTATAACTTACCGTAAATAGATGGGAACTACAACAAAAGTTTTGCTTCGCAAAACTTTGAGGAGGTAATTAACATGAAGGTAAGACCTTCTGTAAAGCCCATTTGCGAAAAATGCAAAGTCATCCGCCGCAAAGGGACTGTTATGGTAATTTGCGAAAATCCGAAACACAAACAAAAACAAGGTTAAGAAGGGGGTGTAGCGTAAAATGGCTCGTATAGCTGGAGTGGATTTGCCACGTGATAAACGCGTTGAGATCGCCTTGACTTATATTTTCGGAATCGGTAAAACGACTTCCCAGAAAATTTTGAATGAAACAGGCATTGACGTTAACACACGTGTCCGTGATTTGACGGAAGATGAAGTCAGCAAATTGCGTGAAATGATCGACAAGTCAGTGAAGGTTGAAGGTGACCTGCGTCGTGAAATTTCCTTGAATATTAAACGTCTTACTGAGATCGGCTGCTACCGCGGTGTTCGCCACCGTCGTGGATTGCCTGTTCGCGGTCAACGTACCAAAACAAATGCCCGTACCCGGAAAGGCCCGCGTCGTACGGTAGCAAACAAAAAGAAATAAGAAGGGGTGATAAGAGACAATGGCTAAACCGAAAAAAGTCGTACGTACCAAACGTCGCGACCGTAAAAATATCGAGAGCGGCGTGGCACATATTCGTTCCACGTTCAACAACACTATCGTTACGATCACGGATCCTCACGGAAATGCAATTTCCTGGGCAAGCTCCGGCGGTCAAGGATTTAAAGGTTCCCGTAAGTCGACTCCATTTGCAGCGCAAATGGCAGCCGAAACTGCTGCTAAAGCAGCTATGGAACACGGCATGAAGTCCGTTGAAGTTATGGTTAAAGGACCGGGCGCGGGCCGCGAAGCAGCCATCCGTTCCCTTCAGGCCGCTGGCCTTGAAGTAAACCTCATTAAAGACGTAACTCCGGTTCCTCACAATGGATGCCGTCCGCCGAAACGTCGCCGCGTATAATGAAATCAGAATTGTGATTGTGGTATAATTCTGACGCATCTGCTAATAATAGGTGTTTAGGCATACTACATGATGCACCTGATGGGGTGACAGTTTCATATAGGAGCGACGTTTGAAGGAGGGGTACACTCGTGATAGAAATCGAAAAGCCGAAGATTGAGACCGTAGAAGCCAATGATGAAGGAACCTATGGGAAATTCGTAGTTGAACCGCTGGAACGTGGATATGGCACGACTCTGGGGAACTCGCTTCGCCGGATCCTGCTTTCCTCCCTGCCGGGAGCCGCAGTGACTTCGGTCCAAATTGACGGCGTTCTGCATGAGTTCTCGACCGTTCCTGGCGTAATGGAAGATGTGACGGAGATCATTCTGAACCTTAAAGCTCTTTCCCTGAAGATTCATTCAGATGAAGAGAAAGTGTTCGAGATTGATGCTGAAGGTGAAGGCATCGTTACCGCAGGTGATATCCGTGCGGACAGCGATGTTGAGATCCTGAACCCGGATCTTCATATTGCAACGCTGGGACCTGGCGCGAGACTTCACATGCGAATTTTTGCAGGCCGTGGCCGCGGTTACGTCCAAGCGGACCGTAACAAACGCGAAGATCAGCCCATCGGCGTTATTCCGGTGGATTCCATCTATACGCCTATCTCCCGTGTGAATTACGGCATCGACAACACTCGTGTCGGTCAAGTGACCAACTACGACAAGCTGACGATGGAAATTTGGACGGATGGCAGTATTAGACCGGAAGAGGCTGTAAGCCTGGGAGCCAAAATTTTGAACGAGCACCTCGTTTTGTTCGTAGGTCTTACGGATGAAGCGAAAGACGCCGAAATTATGGTGGAAAAAGAAGAAGACAAAAAAGAAAAAGTGCTTGAGATGACAATCGAAGAGCTGGATCTTTCTGTTCGTTCTTACAACTGCCTCAAACGTGCCGGTATTAATACCGTACAGGAGCTGACTACGAAAACGGAAGAAGATATGATGAAGGTCCGCAACCTGGGCCGCAAATCTTTGGAAGAAGTTCAAGAGAAGCTTGAGGAACTGGGACTGGGACTCCGTACAGAAGAATAGCTGGCAGATTGCTTGAGTAAAGGAGGGAAAACAAATGGCATACCAAAAATTGGGCCGTGATTCCAGTGCGCGCAAAGCGTTGTTCCGCGACATGGTAACGGATCTGTTTCTTTATGAGCGCATCCAGACAACAGAAGCTAAAGCGAAGGAAGTCCGTTCCATCGCTGAAAAGCTGATCACCAAAGCGAAAAAAGGCGATCTTCATGCCCGCCGTCAAGTCGCTGCATTTGTTCGTCGCGAGACTGTAGATGGTGAGCAGGATGCAATCCAGAAATTGTTCGCTGATATTGCTCCTCGTTACACAGAGCGTCCAGGCGGATACACTCGTATCCTGAAGCTGGGACCTCGCCGTGGCGACGCTGCGCCTATGGTTTATCTTGAACTGGTAGACCGCGCGTAGGATCACAAGTTATGATTTCCGGATGTACCCCTTAACGCACATACTTGTGAATAGTATGGGCAGAGATGTATTAACGTTATTGTGCTGCAGGGGCATTTGAGCCCTGCTGTGCAATATCCGCGGGAATCACCTTGTATAGAGTAGAAGGAGCTCCCGCCGGGGCTCTTTTTTTAATGTCGAACAGCTGCTGCAGTATGGAAATGGTGAAAGGAAGAACGGAATGCGTAATCTGTTGATGAAGGTCAATTATGACGGCACCCGCTATGATGGCTTTCAGACCCAGCCTCAGGGCAATACGATTCAAGACCATCTGGAACATGCCATTCTCCATCTAACCGGCGAGACGCTTAAGATTACGGGCTCAGGACGGACAGATGCAGGGGTGCATGCCTATGGCCAGCCGTTCAATTTCCTGACTGCTTCTAAAATCCCGCTTGAGCGGTGGTGTCTGGCGCTTAATGCCCGGCTGCCGCAGGATATCGTAGTCACTGAGGCACGGGAGGTCCCGCTTGAGTTCCACTCCCGCAGAGGGGCTAAGCGCAAAACTTACCGTTACACGATTAACGGCAACCGGTTCCCGGACCCTTTTCAACGGCGCCTGCAGTATCATCATCCGGTGAAGCTGGACCTTCCGGCAATGCAGCAAGGTTTGGCCCATATCATTGGTACCCATGATTTCACGTCGTTCGCGTCCAGAAAGTCTACAAAGACTTCTCATGTCCGGACGATTTTTGAGGCTCATATGGAGGTTGACCGTAGTATGTGCCGGAACGGGACTGCTGATCAGGGAGTGATTGACACTTATATTACGGGCAGCGGCTTTCTGCAGCATATGGTCCGCATTATAATGGGAACGCTGATACATGTGGGTGAAGGCAAAATCCGTGCGGAGGCGGTTGCGGATATTCTTGCAGCCTGTGACCGTGCGGCAGCGGGGCCTACGGCTGTAGCTCAGGGATTGGCACTGTGGAGCGTGGAATATGACGAGGCAGGGCTATAGGGTTCAACGCATTTATTTTTATAAAAAAATATGCATTGAAAATTAGAAATCACTTGCGCTTGTTATGTTTATGCTGTAATATAAAAGTTGTGTTTTCTTGATGGCTATCCCACAGCCCCGATCAAGGAAATGCCAAAACCAAGCTTTTTTTAACTCACATAATCGTAATTTAATGAGAACTTAGATATACGAAACAGATGATTTTCGTACGAGAACAAGGAGGAAACATTCATGCGTACCACCTATATGGCGAAGCCGAACGAAGTTGAACGCAATTGGCACATTATTGATGCCGAAGGCAAAACACTTGGTCGTTTGGCCAGCGAAGCCGCTGCTTTGATCCGTGGCAAACACAAACCGCAATTCACTCCACATGTTGATACGGGAGATTTCGTAATTGTTATCAACGCTGAGAAGATTCACCTGACCGGCAAGAAATTGCAAAATAAGAAATACTACCGTCACTCGATGCACCCAGGCGGCTTGAAAGTTACTGTTGCTGAGGACCTGCTGAAGACCAAACCGGAACGTGTCATTGAATCTGCCGTACACGGCATGATTCCTAAGACTCGCCAAGGGGATCACATGAAGCTGAGACTCAAAGTATATGCAGGCGCCGAGCATCCACATGCAGCACAAAAACCTGAAGTTTACGAACTTCGCGGATAAGAATAGAGGAGGACAGTTTCATGGCACAAGTACAATACTATGGGACAGGTCGTCGTAAACATTCGGTAGCACGTGTTCGCCTTGTACCGGGTGAAGGACGCATTGTCATTAACAAACGTGAGATGGACGAATATTTCGGTGTGGAAACATTGAAGATGATCGTAAAACAACCTTTGAACCTGACTGAAACACTGGGCAACTACGATGTAATCGTTCTTGCTCACGGTGGCGGGATTTCGGGTCAAGCCGGAGCAATCCGTCACGGGATCGCCCGTGCTTTGCTGAAAGTTGATCCTGAATACCGTGGATCTTTGAAGAAAGCCGGATTCCTGACTCGTGACCCACGCATGAAGGAACGTAAGAAATATGGCCTCAAGGCTGCACGTCGTGCGCCTCAGTTCTCGAAACGTTAAGATCTCTTGCATATCAAGCCTCTGGCCCAAAGGGCCAGAGGCTTTGTTAATTTTGTAGTCCTATCTTTTATCATAGAAACTTTCTAACGGAGCTCTGGTCTGCCTCAAGGATCTGTTCAATATCCCTCATTTGCAGCACAAAGTTTCGTTTTGATAAACCATATTTGTAGACAAGCTGGTGAATTTGTAAGGTTAATTGTCCATCAAAGCAGATCAAATCGCCTCTTGTTGCGGACTCGATTTCAATATTCTTCAATGATTCGAGGTCAATCTCTTGAAACCGTTCTTCGACAGGGACTACCCATTCATGTTGGCTTAACAGAGTCTTCTGATCAAGACAAACGATAAGTTGGTCCGGTCCATCTAAAGTGCTGTGAGGATCGTAATAAGCAAATATTTTAGTCTCATAATTATCTTGATTAGGCTCAGCATTCTTTCTCCTTGATAATTGTCGACCACCAGCATCAGGTATAAGTTCTCCTTCATACTCGCGGCGCAGGATTTGATCGAAACGTTTTTTAGCCATATCTTTGGATACACCAAAGATACTGGAAAGCTGATGGATAGCAACGTCATATTCATCAGATAATGCACCTGGTTGAATCATAAAAAAAGGCATAGTTGCATAAAGAAGAAATTTCTCTGCATCTTCCTCCTGGGCTTTAATAAAGGGGCTAGGAAGGACCATTTGATTGCCTGCGTGTCGCAGTATGTGACAGAGCTCATGCAAAAATTCGAAGCGTTGCTTCATTGGTGTTATTCGATTATCCAAAAGTATGCAGCGTATACCCGAATTGGATTCATAGGCTCTACTCCTGATAGGTGCGTACTCTACGTAGATATTCAGCTCTGTAGAGAGTTTTTCAATCGTGATATCTTCCGGAATTTGAATGTGATGGTCTATGTAAATTTGTTCCACAAAATGCTCCAGATGTGTTTTTTTATAATGTATAAACATAAAAAACCTCCATGATGGGAATGTATGTTCGTATATTGGGTATGAGGAATCAGCTCGTTGGCTGAAACCACGATTTTACGCAAAATAATTTATTTCTCACCTGGAAACTCCGATTTTTTCTTCTCTAAATCCTTGATGAATTGCCAAAAGGTTAACATTTCCCGTTTGCGTTCTTCAGGAGCCTCCAAATAATCTTTAAAAAAAAGCCCATGCTCCGGATTATTTAGGAAAGCCTCAAATTCAGAAAGTTCAGACAGCATTGGAGTTACAGCTTCTTGGTTCGTTCCGGAAGCCAAACGCTCCATATCTTCGGCAGTTATACCCAAAGCACGGCAAACCTTAATTACATTATCGACAGATGCGCCCCCTACTCCCCGCATTAAGATTGATCTAAGAGTAGTATAGGGAAGGCCCGCCTTTTCTGCAAAAGCTTTCGTGTTCAGGCCTGTTTCCTCGATTAACTTCTTTAAGACTTCAGCCCTCTGCACAAATACTCCTCCTCAAAAACATCAAAGTAACACGCTACTTCGTATTGTTAATATCATTTTAGTGCTTTTGGTTCTCAAAGTAAATATGCATTATCGTATTATTAAGTGCATTTTGAGTTGACAATATACGATATTGAGCATATCATGAATTCAAAATACGAAATTGCGTATTATTGAGTGTATTTCATAATTATTGGGGGAATGAGCATGAACAATATGTATGTAGATCGGCCGTTATTTTCATATTCGGAATTTGTAGATGACATGCTTCCAGATTATCAAATTTCCTTGAGGGGAGCAGAACAATTATATAGGCATGCTGATGCGGATGATAAAAAGGTAATCGCTGGTATGATCAGTGACTGCGAATATGTTGTAGAGTGGCTGAGCACTGGTCGGCAGCCGGGGAACAAGAGGGGTATAGAACGGAGAGCCGGTTACGAGCGGGAAATTCTTTTAGAACCAATGCGTATGCAAATTTTCACCAGACATACTCATACTAATGCGGTCAACTCAGAAGGCCTCTCAGAGGATCAGCAGTTACGACTGGAATATATAATGGCACTGTTAAGCAAAAGGGAACGGGAGTGCTACATGCTGGCTAACGGAGAGGGGTTTTCGCATGTTGCCATCGCTGAGATGCTCACGATTTCGGCAGGCAGTGTAAGTGAATATATCCAGCGGGCGCAAAGAAAAATCTGCTCGATAATGAACGGGAAGAATTAATGTGCCATAAAAGGAATTATTAATATAAAATGGATTAATTGTCTAGTGAAAGCCCTCAATAGATGCAAAGACAAATAAAAGCTTTGAGCTGACAATAACGCCAGCAAAGGAGGTGTAGAAAAGATGATAAAATGGAAAATTGTGTTCTGCTGTTTTGAAAAAAGATTCTAACTGCTAGGAGGGGAAATGTGACAATTACTTTATTGATCATGGCTATAAAAAAATTCCTGGAGAAGGAATTAGCTGATGACATGCTGCCTATACCAACAGTGCTTCTGGGTTATTTGAATCAGAGTACTGCCAGTAGCGCGGGGTACCCAGTAATTATGATTCTGCCAGCGGAAGGCGAAGGAGCCACCAGCAAAGATGAGATTCAAGTCAAGCTGTTTTTTGGAACACAGTCCGAGGATAGTACAGGTTTAATCGATCTGCTTAATTTGATGGATCGGGTACGCATATTACTTTTACGTCAGCGAGTCCTTGAGCAGAAATTTGCTATGGATGGTAGCTGGAAATGGAAAATGAACGAGGAGCATTCTTCATCCGAATGGGGTGGAGAACTAACAACTACCTGGGCATTGCCCCAAATTAGACAGGAGGTACAATTGTGAGCCGAAATATAAATAAGGACAAGCATCAGAATGAGCAGGTGGAAGCTGATATGGTACAGGTGATTCCAAATCAAACCTTGAAAACTATGGTTGGTCTTGAAGAAGAGAAACAAAAACAGGTCTTAATCTATCTGGGACCAAACCTGCCAGGTGGACAACTGCTACAATCCACCGTTTTCCGATCCGGTATTCCATCTTATTTGCAGCCACTGTTGGCTGAAAAGCCGGATGTGTCTGAGTTGATTGTACCGATAGCAGAAATAACGGCTGTACAAGACCGTATTGTTCAAACCGGAACAGCTGAATATGTAGTTTATCAAAGGCTTTTAGGAAAGGGGATTTAATCAATGGCTTCTAAACATGGTGTAACTATTATTGAACAATCCACATCGGTTCTGGCACCGACAAAGGCAACAAGTGGTATTCCTTTTGCAGTAGGGACATCCCCCGTTAATTTGGCTACTGCGGCCGTGCCAGTGAACACTCCAGTACTCGCATATACTTACGCGGAAGCGGTGGCTGCACTAGGGTATAGTGATGACTGGTCACATTATACGCTGAGCGAATTAATTTACTCTCATTTTGCCTTGTATGAAAAAGCTCCATTGATACTGGTGAATGTGCTTGACCCCGCTACACATAAGACGACAGTCACACCTGCTGTGGTTGCTGTCAGTAACCGAGTGGCTATCCTGCAGGCAGAGGGGGTTCTGCTGTCAACGCTCCTTGTCAAATCTTCAGACGGAGCATCGGCTTATGTGCCAGGCACCGATTATACTGCTGCTTTTGATGATAATGGGCATGTCATTATAACAACGAAGTCAACTGGTGCTATAGCGGCAAATGTGAGCCAGTTGTCCATTGGTTATAACAAACTGGATCCGGATGCAGTGGAGGCTGATGATGTAATTGGAGGCGTGACGCAGTCCGGTGAATATACCGGTTTTGAACTAGTAAATCAAGCCTACCCTCGTTTTGGCGTTCTTCCTGATATACTGTTGGCTCCGGGGTGGTCGCATTTACCTGCAATCGCTGCGGTTATGAAGGCAAAAGCGGGAAATATCAATGGCAACTTCAAGGCAATGGCTTTGACAGATATTGATCCTGCTCAGCTTTATACGGCGGCTGGCTCATGGAAGTCGGATAACAGCTATACCAGTCCTCTCCAGATTGCAGCTTACCCTATGCTGACCTTGGGGGATAAGCAATACCATTTCTCTACGCAACTCGCAGGACTTATCGCCGCAACCGATGCCAATAACGGTGGAGTTCCTTTTGTATCGCCATCTAACAAAACTTTGCAAGCAGATGGTACCACTCTTTCCGACGGGACAAGTCTGTTTTTAGGGATTGACCAGGCAAGCTTCCTTAACAGTTCAGGGATTGTAACAGCAGTTAATCTTGGAACGAGCGGCTGGAAGTCTTGGGGGAACAACACAGGGGCTTATCCGGGGGTAACGGACCCCAAAGACAGCTTCATTCCGGTTCGCCGCATGTTTAACTGGATCGGGAATAGTCTGATTATGACCTATATGCAAAAGGTTGATGATCCAATGAATAAGCGACTTATTGCAGCGGTTACGGATTCGGTAAATATTTGGCTTAATGGCCTGGTTGCATCCGGTGCGCTGTTGGGAGCACGGGTAGATTTTAATGAGTCTGAAAATCCGGTAACGGAATTGATGGCCGGCAAGATTACATTCCATTTACACATCACACCGCCTGGACCGGCACAAGAGATTTCATTCCTGCTTGAATACGACACAACATACTTAGCTGCGCTGGTAGCGTAAAAGGAGGAGAAATATGACTAAAAGATCAGAAAGAGTTATTGATTATTCGGTGTACTTGAACGCTACAGATTACTTGGGTACGGCAACTGCCACATTGCCGGAAATTACTTACCTGGTGGACACAGTTAAAGGGGGAGGAATCGCGGGTGAAATGGCCGCCCCTTCCCCAGGCCATACGGGAGCGATGAGTTTGGCGCTTAAGTGGCGTACGATTGAAAAGGCGGCAGCTGCGCTCTTAGCACCAAAGGTTCATACGCTGGACCTTCGGGCTTCGATTCAGACATTTGACACGGCAACGAGTGAATACCGTGAGGTACCGTTCAAGGTTACGGTCCGTGCAAGACCACTTGGCTTAACGCTCGGAAACCTCGATACCGCCGCAGTGATGGATACCACCAATAACTTTTCAGTGAATTATTTGAAAGTGTCGTTGGATGGCATTGAAGTGCTGGAAATCGATAAATACAACTATATTCATAAAGTAAATGATGTAGACTATCTTGCTACCACCAAGGCCAATCTGGGCCTATAAGGAGAGATGAGCAATGGAAACAGAGAGCAGTATAGGGGAGGTTGTGGCGGAACTATATACTTTTGCCCGACCGGTTACATTTGAAGGCAATACTATTGAGAGCCTGAATATTGATTTCGATAAACTGACTGGCGAGGACATCCTTGTCTGTGACAGGCAGTATCAAGCTGAAGCAGCCCGGCAATCAAGCGGGGAACTAATCAAGGAAACCAATAAAGCCTATCAGGCTTATATTGTAGCAAAGGCTGCAGGCGTTCATGTTGGATTGATAAGAGCACTTTCAGCCAAGGACTTTACAAAACTGACCTTGCGGGCGCAAAGTTTTTTGCTGCTGTAGGCTGCGGGGACGGCGATGGGATCAAAGACATCGCTGTCTCCTTAGCCATGCTCACCCATACCCCTATTCCTTATTTCCTTGCCTTGCCTCTTGAGGAACTGGGGGATTGGGTCGAGAGGGTGACCCGGATTAAAGGAAGGAGGTGACCTATGGCAGGGACAAGCAGCTTGAGCAGCAGCATTTATGAGATTGTTTTCCGTTTGAATGCGCTCGTGACTCCTGCTTTTCGTCAGTCGGTCGAGGAGGCCGAACACCAGGTTCAAGGTTTAGATCAGGCGCTGCAGGAGATGGTCAGGCGCGGTTATTTTGATACGCTTCGAAGAGAGGTTGAACAGGCAGATGACAGCATCGCGGATGCAGGTGGAAATGTCGAAGGATTCGGCGACAAACTTAAAAATGCAGTAAAAGAAATTGATTTCTCAATGCTTAATAAAGCAGTGGAACCGCTGAAGGCGGTATGGACTGCTGTGAATGAATCTTCCGAGGCGATGGCGCAGCTACAGGCTGAAACCGGAATGTCCTCGAAGGAAATGAAAGAAATGAAGGAAATCTCCAATAACCTGTACAGTCAGAATTACGGTAAAAACTTTGAGGATATTGGTAACGCCGTAGGAGCTGTGAAGCAAGTTTTGCAGCAAACAGGGGATGAATTGGAGAAGACAACACAGACAGCCATGACGTATCGTGATGTCTTTAAAGAGGACATAACTGGCTCTCTGCAAGCAGTTGATTCAATGATGCAAAAATTCGGTATCTCCTCTGAACAAGCGTATAATCTTATGGCCCAAGGCGCTCAAAAGGGGCTGAACACATCCGGCGGCCTCTTGAATGCAATAGAGAAATACAGTGTTGATTTCAAGAAAATGGGGTATTCTGCCGACGAGATGTTCGAATTATTGAGTGCAGGCATGGAGAATGGAGCGAGCTCGCTTGATGGTGTTGCCGATACTGTGAAAGTATTCGGAACAACAATTAAAAACGGCTCGGATTCCACAAAGGCTGCAATTTATGAGCTGTTTGCACCTGAGCAACTGAAAAAATTCAGCGCAGCACTTGTTAGTGGTGGAACGAAATCGAAAGAATTCGCTCAACTTGTAAAAGTTGCAGGGAAGGCAAGCGCAGCTGCACTTGTTGGAGATCTTAAGTCGGGCGGGGATTCCGCAAACAAGGCTATGCTTCAATTGCAAAAGACGCTGGGCACCGGTGATACAATCTTTAAAGGATTGGCAGACGGATCTATGACCGGCAAGGAAGCGATGGAGCAGGTTATTCTTAAATTAAAGGGGATCAAGGAGCCGATTCATCAGGCGAAGCTTGCCGGTTCCTTGTTCGGATCTCAGTTCGAAGACATGGGCAACAAGGCAGTATTGGCGCTTGGTCAAACCCGAAATGAGTTTGATATGACCAGGCAAACCCTGGAAGAAGCAGCTGAGATAAAAGATAGTACTCTTTCGGAGCAGTTTGCTGCAATGGGACGGGAACTGCAGGCAAACCTTGTAATTCCCTTAACGGAAAGCTTAATGCCTGCACTTCAGGGATTGACCAGTTGGGTTTCCAACAATAAGGAGTCGCTGATGGTAATCGGTCTTACAGTTCCTGCTGCGGTGCTGGCTACAAAAACAGTGAAGATTGTCCAAGAATTTTCTAAAATCGTTACTGCGGCCAGAGGGGCTAGTGGAGCAGCCGGAGGAATCGCCAGTGCGCTGGGGTTGCTCACGAATCCAGTTGGTATCGCCGTAGCAGGTGTAGGCTTACTCACTGCCGGAGTTATTGCTTATAAGAAGCACCAGGAAGATGCACGGCGTGAGCTTTTGAATATGGGGGACGTATTGGACAAAGCTTACTCTAATTATGCAGAAATCGACCATGCAAGCAAACGGACTCAGAATCTCATTACGGAATATGACCGTCTGACCCAAAAAATTAAAAATGCCAAAACTCCTGCGGACGAATTGGCTGAGGCTAGAAGGAAACAACAGCTTGTAGAACAAGAGCTTATCGAAATGAATCCGGATATTTTGTCTGCAGAAGGCTCTAAGAATAGTAAATTCCGCGAGCAGTTGGGGTTAGTCGGGGATATTAAAAAAGCCCATGAGCAAATGAGCCGTCGCGAGATGGAACATGACGCACTTTCAGCACAAGCGAAATTGCCTGATTTGGAAAGCCGGTATTCAGAATTGACCAAAAACCTCAGCACACAAAATTCTGATTATGAGAAGTCTAAAGTATCATTTCGTGACTATCATTTATACATGAATCAACTGGATGAGATTATGGGCGGTCAGGGAAATGATGAGCAGAAGCAGCAACAAGTAGATGAGGTGCTGCAGAATCTCAATAAGGCTCAAGGTACAGATTATGGTGGATATGCTGGTATTGCTGTTGCAACAGTTAGACAAGACTACGAAAAAATACAAGGTTCATTTGATAAGTATTATACCAAGATTAAGAAAACCCAAAGTGAGATGACCGAGGCTGAAAATAGCTTTTCCTCCTATTACGATCTACAAAAACGAATGATCGAGCTTGACCTGGGAGGCACTCTGGAGCAACAAGCCAAGAAATACAAGGATATGTCCGCTGCCCAGCAAAAGCAATTTAATCAAGCTATGAGTTACATGGTTAATCTTAATGCGGAGGTGGATAAACTACCTGCTGAAAAGAAAGTGAATTTGCAGCTCATATGGGAGCAGACTGGGCAGATTCCGAATTTCAGGCTTTCGGATGATGAGTGGAACGATGTCCAAGCGATGATTAAAACCAAAGGCAAACCCGATTCGCAAACTAAAGCCGGTCAGAAGGCAATTTATTGGGCACTGCATGATCCGGATTTTGAGGGGTATGCTGAAGGAGGAATTGCTAACGTCCCATCTATATTTGGCGAAGCGGGTCCCGAAATTGCCATTCCTTTGAATGGTAAACAGCGATCACGCTCTCTATTAGAAAAGGCGAATGATTTGATGGGCTACGGTGACGGGTTCAGCGGTAAAGGGGATATTCATGTAACCTGGGCACCGAATGTATCACTGCAGGGCGGTGATAAATCTATGGTCGAACAATTGCGTGAGGCCTTGAAGCAGACGGAGGATAGCTTTGAACGCCGCTTCAAAGCCATGGTCCAACAACAAAGGCGGGTGAGCTTCCAATGATCTATAGAACCGTGCAAGGTGATACTTGGGACGGAATCGCGTTCAAGTTATATGGAGATGTTCAATTCATGACATTGCTCTTAAATGCTAACCCTACACAAGCTGACGTCAGTATTTTTTCTGGAAATATCGTTCTTAAAGTGCCAAATTTACCTTCTGAATTAACCAACTCATTGCCTCCTTGGCGAAGGGAGTGAGAGTAAGTTGGAATGGATGCAAGACGCACGCAGGGCGGTGCTGGAGCTTAAGTATAACGGAAAGGACATCACGATGGACATCGCAAAGTCTCTGACCGACTTTCAATATAATGATGCTGTATCCGGCTCTCTAGATGATCTTACTGTTTCGCTTGAGGATAGGGAACGAAATTGGCAAGGCCCTTGGGTACCGGTTGAAGGTGATCAGATTAATGCTTCAATTCGAACCATCAATTGGGATAAGCCAGGAGAAAACAAAAAGTTGCCACTTGGAACATTTGAGATAGACAGTATTGATTTTAATGGTCCCCCTGACACTATATCCATTAAGGCGGTCTCACTTCCTATCAGTTCAGAAATTCGGATGCAGCGCAGTTCACGCAGTTGGGAAAAAACCAATTTAAAAACGGTAGCCGCTCAAGTTGCTAAGCGTGCTAACCTGAAATTAATATATGAGGCTCAGGACAATCCTTCTTATGAACGTCTGGAGCAGTCGGAAATGTCGGATTTGGCCTTTTTGTTGAACACAGCTACTCAAGAAGGCATAGCAATCAAAGTATCTGGAGGAAGTCTGATTCTCTTTGATGAAATGGTGTATGAACAAAAAGAAGCAATTACAACGATTGTACGGGGAGATGATAATGTTACGGGTTATAGCTTTGCGTTGAACACTGCATATGCAGCTTTCCGGGCATGTACGGTTACCTATACTCCTCCTACGAGCAAAGAACCTCTCAAAGCAACTTACACACCTAACGGTGCACCAAAGAATGGACCTGTACTTAAGATCAACGAGCAAGTTGATACTAAGGCTGATGCATTGCGATTAGCCCGTAAAAGGCTGCGGGAGCGAAATAAAGAAGGGGGGAAAGGGACCCTTTCTCTGATGGGAGATATTCGGATGGTCACAGGACTAACTATCAATATCAAGGGATGGCAGCGGTTTGATGGGAAATATATTATTGAATCCGCAAAGCACTCAATTGGAAGTAGTGGTTATACAACTAATTTGGAAATTCGCAAAGTATTGGGGTGGTAAGATGATCCTAATTGGACGGGTATCAACATCAGATGCGGTGGCGGGAAGTGTCAGGGTTACTTTTGCAGATCGTGACGATATGGTTTCAGGAGAGCTGCCGGTCATTACGCCGGGCGGTTGGGGGCGTGGCAATGCCATCCCGCTGCCTGGCGAGAGAGTACTGTGTGTTTTTTTGGATAACGGGCGTTCGGCCGGATTTTGTCTGGGGACTTATTTTGCAGAAGATGACCCGCCTTCCGGTACAAAAGATCAGCGCGGGGTGTGGTTTGAAGACGGCAGCTATGTCTATTATGACCGGACGGCGAAAAGACTGAATATCAAAGGGACCGGCGGGATGAAGATCGAAGGTGATTTGACTGTAACAGGCATAGTATCGGCCGACGTATTCAACACGAAGGGCGGGGTGTAAGAGGATGAACATGATTGGCATGATAATGGAGGGTGTGGATCAGCTAAACCATCTCCAAAGCAAGCCGGATAATAATATTGACTATAGGATGAACAAGATCGGCAGCCTGGGGCCTGTCATTTTTGTTGTCGCGGAAGGAGCGATTCGAACCATTGATGAGTTTAAGCGCAGCAGTTCTAGCCGGTGGGCACAGCATGACATTATTGGAAAGAAGCCCAAAAAGGAATTCATTGGTCCTGGATCGGATTCGGTCTCGTTCTCAGTCCGTTTTTCCGCTGCCCTCGGTCTTAATCCCCGCAAGGAGCTCGATAAGCTCACGGAATTGGACCGTGCCGGTAAAGCTCTGCCCTTGATCATCGGGCGCAAATATGTGGGCGTAGGGCTTTGGGTCATTACTGGTTTGTCTCAGGATTGGAATACCTTGGACAGCATTGGTAATGTTTTGGACGCACAGGTCACGATTTCACTTGAGGAGTATGTAAAATGATATATACCGTGGATATGACGCAGCCTACACATATCAATTTCACACCGGAAACGGTGGAAGAAGAAGTTTCTCAGAATATTCGAACTATTCTCACTACTCCACGGGGGTGCGCACCATTGGCCCGGGGAATTGGCTTGGACTACACTATTATTGATGAGCCGGCATCCATCGCCGAATCACGCTTGATCGCAGAGGTTATCACTGCTATTACAGAACAAGAGCCACGCGCCTCGGTATCAGAGATTTCTTTTAAGGATGATATAAAAGATTCTCTGAACGGCTGCCTGGCAGTTGTGGTGAAATATACACTGGTAGAGGAGGAATAGTAATTGGAATATGCTGAACTACCGGATATCCTCTTTTCTGAAGAGGACGCCGCTGCCATCCAGCAAGATGTGATCACTGTATATGAAGGCCTTGCTGGACGCTCATTGCAGCCCGCCGATCCGGTGCGGCTTTTTTTGTCTTCTCTTGCAGCGATCATTGTCCAGCAGAAGGTGCTTATCAACCAGACGGCTAAAGGGAATTTGCTGCGCTACGCTTCTGGAGCTGTCCTTGATCACATGGGGGCTTTTCAGGGTTCGGAGCGGCTGAATGCATCAGCGGCAATTGTCACACTACAGTTCGTTTTATCCATTCCGCTGGCCTCGGCTACCTCAATCCCTACAGGAACACGTGTTGGAGCGCAAGGTGGTAACGGTTCGATATTTTTTTCAACTACTGAGTATGTAGAGATCCCAGCGGGTGAGACGGCCGGTATAGCAACAGCAGTATGCTCCGATCCAGGAGCTATAGGGAATGGATTTTTGCCTGGACAGATTAATGTTCTAATGGATCCGCTTCCTTTTGTCCAGTCTGTGAGCAATCTGACGATTAGTTCCGGTGGAGCGGCTGCAGAAACGGATGAAGCTTTTAAAGAACGTATTCGAAATGCGCCTGAATCTTATTCAACAGCTGGCCCACAGGGAGCATATGAGTTTTGGGCAAAGTCAGCTTCGTCCGCAATCATAGATGTACATGCTTACTCACCAGCAGAAGGACGCGTAACCGTCGTTCCTTTACTTGCAGATGGTGAGGTACCTAGTCAGGATGTGTTGGATTCCATTTCCGAGACATTGGAAGATAGGGGCATCCGGCCATTAACAGATTTGGTTACAGTGAGTGCGCCGCAACCGGTAAGCTATAACACGATTGTGACTTATTACATCAGCCGCAGTCGGGCTTCGGAGGTTTCAAGCATCCAAGAGAAGATTTCTGCGGCAGTCACTGCATATCAACGGTGGCAAAAGGTCAAGCTTGGGCGGCATGTTAATCCATCGGAGCTGATCAGCCGCATCATGGCTGCCGGAGCGCAACGGGTAGTGCCAACAGCGCCGGTATATACGATCTTGACCGCAACCCAGGTTGCCCAGACAGGCACTACGACAATCACCTTTGGAGGGTTGGTTGATGATTAATATACAGACAGTAAGCCTGCTTGATCTGATGCCGCCATCCATTCGCAATGATTCTGCTATGGCTGCTGCAGCGATCGCACTGGATACACAGTTGCAGGGGATAACCAACATGATTGCAGCCCTGGATATCTTCGGACGGTCAGCGGAGTGGACAGATGCGGAAACGGATGAACTGGCATGGCAATACAACCCACCTTATTATGATCCGGATTTACCATTGGATCAAAAGCGGTTACTGATCAAAAATGCGATTGCATTCCATCGGCATAAAGGTACGGCGGGAGCAGTCGAGGATCTGATTGCAATACTTTTTGGTGAGGGCGCGGTGGAGGAGTGGTGGCAGTACGGTGGCGACCCGTATCATTTCCGGGTTGTGACCAACAACGCCGATGTAACCACCATCCGGGCGCAGGAGTTTGTCTCGGCGGTGGATGCAGTCAAACGACTGTCCGCCGTCCTGGATAGCGTCACAATATCACAAGCAGAAGAGCTGCCGTTATACTTCGGCGGTTTTTTGCATTTTGGAGAAACGATTACGATTTAAGGAGGGGTACATGTGGCAGTATTTGGCGGCATGACATTAACAAATAAAGGCCTCGTGCTACAAGGCAAGGCGCAGGCGGGGGCGCAGCTCAAATATACTCGCATAGCCATCGGAGATGGGGTACTGAGCGGGCAGTCCATCCCCGCGATGAATGCTCTGATATCACAAAAAAAGAGCCTATCTATCACCCGTCTTCAGACGCAACCACCGAATAAAGCGGTAATAGGTGCCTCTCTTTCAAATGCCGATATCACAACCGGATTTTATTTCCGGGAGGTTGGGGTTTTCGCGCAGGATCCGGACGCTGGGGAAATTCTATATGCTTATGCTAATGCAGGGGTAACGGCGGATTATATCGCCCCCGGCGGTGGAACGGACATTATTGAAAAGGTGTTTGACTGTATTGTTGTTGTGGGAACAGCATCGAATATTACAGCAACTCTTGATGATTCGCTTGTTTTCGCTCGGGAGTCCGAGGTCACGGCAAAGTTTAATGTATCGACTGGTCATAAACATACTGGAGTAGCTGGGGATGGACCAAAGATAACAGCTTCAGGATTAGCTGACTCATCGGTGGGTACGGCGCAGCTAGGAGCGAAGGTAGTCACGCAAGCAAAGATTGGGGATAAGGCAGTGGGAGCCGGTCAGCTTATGGATGGTGCGGCTACAGATACGATAATTGGTAATCGGACCATATCAGACGCCGCAGCCCCAACTGGAGACACTGGTACGCCGACTACTCTGCTGGGCTTGCTGGCAAATATGATCAAATCCATTACAGGTAAATCCTCCTGGCGGACAGCACCAGCCACAACGCTGGAGGCTGCCAAGGTCCACGCGGATGATTCCATCCGGCACATTACGGCAGCAGAACGAACCACATGGAACGCCAAGGCGCCTTTAGACTCTCCTACTCTGACTGGGACACCGACAGGCCCAACACCTGCGGCTGATACAAGCACTAAACAATTAGCTACAGCAGAATTTGTGCTGAATCAGGCCGGAACCGCTGCGCCGGGGCGTGACTTCAACAATTCTGGGCTAGTCGGCACATCGAAAAAGTATGCGCGAGAAGATCATCTGCACCCAGCGACGTACCCGAATGATTACAAAACAGCCGCCGCTCTACCGTCAACATATCCGGTGGGTTCGAGTATATTCTTTGCCCTAAATGCAAGTGGTAATGGATGGCCGAGCACCTATGGCACAATTCATACCATTAGGGGATACGATAGCGGAGTGTCCGCAATTCAATACTTTTATCCGTATAATGTCAAAGCTCCTGTAAAGTGCAGGATGGCTTACTATCCTAACGATGTGTGGGGAAATTGGGCGGAAGTCATCGACTCCAGTGGACCATCTACCACCGCATTAGTCCCTAACTTAAATGCTGAGTATGTTGGCGGGTATGGTATATCATTCTCCGCAATTGCCAATACGGTAGCTGTGAGAAATGGAAGTGGAAACCTAACTGGCGTACAATTCGTATCAAGTGCACCCAGTGGGTCAGCCCCGTTTGTAGTCGCATCTAACACAATGGTTCCAGGGCTAAACACAGAGCTTCATGGTGGATTCAAAGTAAGTGAACTTGAGCGCAAAGCAGCAGGTACGATATCTGCTGACCTAAACGCTGGTGCAGCGCTTGTACATGGAAAATATATTTACTCAGATTCCGTCGCTAACTCACCTGTCGCTGGTCTGTGGGGCACTTTGGATGTTACTGTGAGTGATGGCGGCACCTATAACGGGTCAAATTGGATATTTCAAGTTGCCCGGGTGGCAAGTTCAAGCGCTGGGACGACACGAGAGTTCAGAAGAAGCAAGATAAACAATGCTGCCTGGAGCGCCTGGAGTGAGTATTGGCACGCAGATACGCATAACTCCACAGGAGACCCGCACACGCAGTATGCATTAAAATCAACCCTAGCCGATACACTGACCTACGGTGGAGTCATAAACATGTTAGGAGATTCCGGACGATTCGTAGGCCCTGAAAATGACCCAAAGGACTACAAATGTTCCGACGCTTTTGCGAATAGCACCTTTTTCTCATCATGGAACGGAACGTCTGTAGCGGATGGCGGGAAATTTATATATGACAACTCAACCTACGGTGGTGCAGCAGGTTCACTAAACAGCGATGTAGCCAGTCTAGTGACCGCGATTGGTGGAAGTACTCGATATGGCCCAGAGTATCATATCGCCTCATACACAATGGGGCCTGGAACATATGGTCCTAATGCAACCGTTCCTACAGCCTATTTGATGACCGCTTGTAGTAGCATGCCTGCGGGTGGAGTCGCTAGTCGTTTCACGGTATCTTTTTGGATTAGATTAAAAACGGGGACACGTGTAGTAATAGATAAGGACTTCAGGCTTCGGAAGAACGGAGTGATCCAGTCCGCGCCTGTACAGCTAACTAGCGCCGATGGATGGATGCACATCGAAAATGTAATTGGCGCAGGCAGCGGTTACAGTAATGGTGCGCCTTATATACACGCCACCGCTGGCGATGTCGTTCAGATTGCGCTGCCTGTAGTTGTTTTGGGCGGTGTAGGTGTAGGTGTCCACAAAAATCCTGTTATGGGCGCGTCTTTGGGGTTTGTCCCACTTCCGCTTAGTTCCTATACAGCTAGTGATGTACTTGCCAAGCTATTGACTGTAGATGGTGCAGGCAGCAAGTTAGATGCTGACTTGCTGGACGGGCACCATTCCGGCGACTTTCTTCTAGCAGATGGAAGTAACTCCATTTTCTTAGAGCTTGGAGCAAACAGAGGCTCAGGGGGCGTGTCATACATTGACTTTCATACTTCAGGTGCCGGTGACTTCGACGCAAGAATCATAGCAGATGGTGGAAACGGAACGGGGAACGGTACTCTATCACTTCAAGGCGGACGCATCGTTACCAACACACAATTATGGGTTGCCCAAAATACCGCATACGGTGCATCTAGTTCACTTACGTTACCTATTGGCGACAGCGATACCGGGATCAATTGGGTTACCGATGGACGACTTGATTTTTATTCGAATGGTCAGCTTCCTTTCCAATTGAATGGGGACGCGTATTTCAAAACCACTTCTGATGGAATGGTGTCGCTGCCCCATTTTTGGAATGCATATCGTTATAAACCGCTAGTATCCGCGCGTTTGTCGGCTGATACTCCTATCGCTTCAAACGTCATGACGAAGTTGCTTTTTTCGACAAAAGAAGGGGATGCCAGGGGGGAATTTTCAAACGGGACATACACCGCGCAGACAAATGGTTGGTATTTCGTTTCCTCTTTTGTAAAAGGCTTAATAAATACAAATGCAAGTGCTAATTTAAAGATTTTTGTTAATAATGCGTTCCATAAGAGCCTTGCGACACTTGCAGGCAATGGTAACACGCTGTCATTAAATGGCACAGCTATGATATGGTTGACTGCTGGTTGGGCATTGGACATTAGAGTCGAAGTTTTCGGCGGAACGAATTTGTGGGGTTCAAGTACAGATGCCGGATACTTGCACATTACGAAACTAGCGGACTAAAGGAGGGCAATTATCATGAATATGTTTGACGCGATGGTGTACCTGTATCCAGATTTAGAGCCTAAAAAAGACTTTCAAATATGGGATGACAGTGACGGAAAAGGACCATACATCGGAGTGTGGGAGACGGATACCCCGAAACCTACAACCGAAGAGTTACAAAGGGCATGGGAGGAATTACAAGCACAACCAGTACCGGAGTTACCAGAGACTGACGCTGAAAGAATGGCTCGTTTAGAGGCGGAAAACGCAACTTTATTACTGGAGCTTGTGCAGACACAAACAAGGCAAAATCAAGTGGAGAAGGATCAGGCTGCTTTACTCCTGAGTCTCGTGGAAGGAGGTGTGCTGTAAATGAACTGGTACGCATTGGTTAAGCGTTACTTTGACGCGGGGTTGTATACAGGGGAGCAACTGCAGGTATTTGTAACCACCAAAAAGATCACAGATAAACAAGCTAAAGAGATTACAAAAGCAACCGCCGTATAGGCGTTTTTATGAGGGCCTCAGCGAGTTGAGTACGCGAAGCGTGCAAACAAAAAACCACCCGCTATGCGGGTGGAGGGATTTTTAAGAAACCACCCATTCCCCAAAATACTCCAAAAACATTTCTCCCTTATACTACAGATATCCCGAGTTAGTATGTATCATAATCATTCATGTCTACATTGGCCCTGCCGGATTGCCGGCGGGGTACTTTTTTGTTCAGAAACACCTGGAAGCAGTAGCGCTCAAACTCTGTACACAACTTTCACCCAAAATGGATAAAACTATTGACTTCAGCCCTGAATGTCTTATACTATTCCATATAAGATTAGTTGGAATTAGCGGATTTGTTTGTTATGCGGAATACCAGGATGGGGGAATATAATAATGAACTTATTGGAGAAAGAAGATTTAATCAGAGTCAAAGCCGAAGAATTGGAACATGCAACACCGGAGGAAATCATCCGCTGGGCTGTAGAGACTTTTCCTAATATAACCTTTGCCTGCAGCTTCGGTGCCGAAGATGTAGTGCTGGTAGACATGCTTCAGAAGGTCAGTCCGTCCACAGATGTTTTTTATCTGGATACGGATTTTCATTTTAAAGAAACGTATGAGACCAGAGATATAATGGCCGATAAATACGGTATGGAATTTGTCCGTGTATCGCCGCAGATTACGCCGGCAGAGCAAGCCGTTCAATATGGCGAGGCGCTGTGGAGCACCGACCCCAATCAATGCTGTGCAATCCGCAAGGTAGAGCCGCTTACCCGGATTTTGTCGCAGTATGATGCCTGGATTACAGGAATCCGCCGTGACCAGGCACCCACCCGGGCCAATGCCAAAAAAGTCGAATACGACAATAAGTTCGGTCTTGTTAAGTTTAATCCGATTGCCAACTGGACTTCCGAGGATGTCTGGAGTTATATCCGTGAGAACGATGTCGTTTATAACCCGCTGCATGATCGCAATTTCCCGAGTATTGGGTGCGAACAATGTACACGGGCGGTTATGCCGGGTGAAGATCCGCGTGCGGGCAGATGGTCAGGTTCAGATAAAACAGAATGCGGACTGCATAAATAAGAACAGAATTTGAATTGCACAGAAGGAGAGAGCGCATAAATGACTTCGATACTTCCTCATGGAGGAACACTGATTAGACGTGTAGCTGAAGGCGCACACAGAGAAGAACTGCTTCAGCAGGCTTCAGGTTACAAATCAATACCTGTGAATACCTGGACTTTATCGGATTTGGATTTGATCGGGGTCGGTGCATTTTCGCCGCTTACGGGCTTTCTGAATGAAGAAGACTACCACTCCGTTGTCAAAAGCATGCGTCTCGCTGACGGCACGGTATGGAGCATCCCGGTTACGTTGTCTGTCGAGGATGAAGCGGCTTCCGGGCTTGCCGTGGGCGAAAGAGTGTCGCTGATCGGTGAGGAAGACGGGGTTATTTATGGACTGCTCGATATTGAGAGTATTTATGAGGCGGATCAGCAGTTTGAGGCGCAGAATGTGTTCAAAACGACGGACCCTGCGCATCCTGGTGTGAGCAAATTACTGGCTAGAGCGTCAACCTATGTTGGAGGGCCTATTACCGTTCTGAACCGTCCTGCGCCTGAGAAGTTCAAAGAGTTTTACTTCGATCCCGCACAGACACGGCAAATCTTTGCTGACAAAGGCTGGAGAACCGTTGTAGGCTTTCAGACCCGCAATCCGGTGCACCGCGCTCATGAGTACATTCAGAAATGTGCTATGGAGGTTGTGGATGCGTTATTCCTTAATCCTTTGGTGGGGGAGACCAAGTCTGACGATGTGCCGGCGAATGTGCGCATGAAGAGCTATCTTGCTTTGCTGGAGAACTATTATCCAAAGGACCGCACCTTTCTAGGCGTGTTCCCCGCTGCCATGCGCTATGCCGGACCGCGGGAAGCGATCTTTCATGCGATGGTGCGTAAAAATTACGGCTGCACCCATTTTATTGTCGGCCGCGATCATGCGGGGGTGGGTGACTACTATGGCACCTACGAAGCTCAAGAGATTTTCTCGAATTTCACGGCGGAAGAGCTGGGAATCACTCCTCTATTTTTTGAACACAGCTTCTTCTGTGTAAAATGCGGAAACATGGCTTCCAGCAAAACCTGTCCGCATCCGGGGGATCAGCATTTGACGCTTTCAGGCACCAAGGTCCGGGGACTTCTGCGGGAAGGCAAGTGTCCGCCTCCGGAGTTTACGCGTCCTGAAGTAGCAGAGATTCTCATCGAGGGAATGTCTGTGGAAGTCACCGCCCAATCCTAAATAGCCAGTACTATTTGGCCCTCTTGTCCCATATAGATGAGTAGAATCTATCGGGACGAGGGGGTCTTTGTTATGTCTGGCCGAAAGCAGGGGAAAGTCTCGGTCTGGATCTCGTGGAGCAGCATTAAAAAAGGCATGCTTGGTGCTGTCCTGCTGGCGGTGATGATCGGTATTATTGCCTATGATATGCCAACCGCCAAAACACTGAATTACTGGAGTCTGCCGCTGTCGGGCAAAGTCATTGCCATTGATGCCGGGCATGGAGGCCCTGATGGGGGAGCGGTCAGCCGGGAGGGCCTGATTGAGAAGGATATCAACCTTTCGGTTTCTCTATATTTGCGGGATTACCTGCAGCAGGCGGGAGCGATAGTGGTTATGACCCGTGAAGGGGATTACGACCTGGCCCGGCAGGATACGAAGGGGTACGCCAAACGGAAAACAGAAGACCTGAAGCAACGGGTAAGAAGCATTGAAGAGAAGAGGGCAGATTTGTTTGTAAGTGTGCATATGAACAGTGTGCCTTCAGGACGCTGGAGCGGTGCCCAGACCTTCTATTACCCGAATCACACAGGCAACAAAGCTTTAGCGGGTTTTGTGCAGGCTGAGCTGAAAGCAACACTTGAGAATACCGACCGGATAGCCAAGACTGTAAATACTGTATATTTGCTGAAAGCTTTGAAAATGCCTGCTGTGCTTGTGGAGGTTGGCTTCCTGTCCCATCCACAGGAGTCGGCGCTGCTTGGAGACGATGTCTACCAGCGGAAGGTGGCCACCAGCATCTACCGCGGGATTTTGCGGTACGCCTCGGAACAGCCTTAGCCGTTACTACGTTTTGCGGAAGGGTAATGTTATAATAGATCCAAAATACCGGAGCCTTACCCGTCCGGAGAGAAAATTGAGGTGCTTTCCATGCTGACCAGGGAACAAATTCAGGAACTATTGCAGCCGCTTACTGACCCGGAATCCGGAAAAAGCCTTATTGAATTGCAGCTGATTCGCGATATCATGGTCAAAGAAGACCGGATCTCCCTATCGCTCGTATGTCTGGATACCGATGAGAAAAGCCGTATGGAGCTCGAGCAGAAGGTTCGTGATCTGCTGACAGAAGGAGGCGCGGGCAATATTCATATCCGGCTGCGTGATGCAACCGATTATGAGCGCTCTATCCTTCGCGGAGAGAGCACGGAGGACAAGCCGGAGCCGGAACAGGGCGGGGCGCTAAAAGGCCACGCAGCGGGCCTTGAGGGGCACGAGCTGATCAATAAGGATTCAGGAGTGAACTTCATCGCGATTGCCAGCGGCAAAGGCGGAGTAGGCAAGTCTACTGTAACCGTTAATCTGGCGGTCGCACTGGCCCGGAAAGGCAAAAAAGTCGGACTGATTGATGCGGATATCTACGGCTTTAGCATTCCGGATATGATGGGAATTGAAGAAGGACCGATCGTGGAAGAAGGAACGATTATTCCTGTAGAACGTTTCGGAGTAAAAGTTATGTCTATGGGCTTTTTTATCCGCGAGAATAGCCCCGTGATCTGGAGAGGGCCAATGCTTGGCAAAATGCTCCGCCAGTTCTTCAGCGATGTCGGCTGGGGCGAGCTTGACTATATGCTCCTCGATCTGCCGCCAGGTACAGGCGATGTGGCACTGGATGTCCATCAGATGCTTCCGCACAGTAAGGAGATCATCGTTACCACCCCTCATGCGACAGCAGCCTTTGTAGCGGCCCGAGCGGGTTCAATGGCTCTGCAGACCGATCATGAGATCCTTGGAGTCATTGAGAATATGGCTTATTACGAATGTTCGTCCTGCGGAAAGAAGGATTATATCTTCGGCCGGGGAGGCGGAGCAAGACTTGCGGAAACCCTGCATACGGAGCTGCTGGCCCAAATACCTCTGGGTGCACCGGATAATCACATTTCAGAACCGGACTTCTCACCGTCTGTATATAAGGCGGAGACCGCAACGGCGCAGCTGTTCGCTGAAATTGCTGACAAGCTGATCGCCAACAATGAGCAGTAAACCAAAAGAGGCCGTTCCCTTTACCGGGAGGGCCTCTTTTGTCTTAGGAGCCTGAATCATCGCCGCCTTGTTTACTTTTTCCGCCCTGCCCCTGCCCCTTTCCCTGTCCTTCTTTACCTTCCCCGCCTTTTTCTACCTTAGGCTGCAGCTCGTCCTGCACCACCGTCTTTAGAAGATCGAGCACCTCCATGCGGAACAATGGATTTTGCATGGCTTCCTGCATGATGGTCATGGATTGCTTGCGGTAATCGGAGGTTTTGGTAAGATCAAGGAACATCTTCATCATTTCAGGTGATTTCATGATTTCGGCGACTGACTTTTGGTATGTTGGATCTTTGATTAGCTGAAGGTGAAGCTCCTTGCTTTGTGAGTTGACCGCTTTGGCAAAGTCACCTGCGAACTTCGGATCGGTCATGATTTTTTCAATTTCCTTCTGGTACTCCGGTGCTGTAATGGTGTCCTTTACCGCGACCCGGATTTGTTCAGTGGTTTGCAGCGGCATCATTTTCATGCTTAATCCGCTGGTGCTGGTTCCTTCGGTGCCGGAGCTTGGAGTGGACATCGCTTCCTCGACGGCTTTTTTTCCCTCTTCGCTTTTCAATATATCTACAACCATGGTCTTCATTTCCTTGTAACTGACTTGTCCGGAAGAGGAACCGCTCTGTTCGCTTCCACATGCCGTTAAGGCCATAACCATGCTAAGCACCAAGCTTCCAGTCCACAAAGTCCTCCACTTCATTGGCGCTGCCCTCCTTTATAGGATTCCTGCATGTAGTATGCCGCAGAGACAAGCTTTTATGTTGCCTGGCAATGGTTTTTTGTCGGTAAGCTTGGTAAAATAAATCTGACATGTGGGAGGTGAACAGGCTGAATATAAAGAAATGGTTTTTTTTATTCTGGACGACGCTCCTGATCGGGGCTGGAGGGGCAGTCATTGCCGGATTGGCACTGCAGACCGTAAACGGCACCATTCATTTTAAAAGCACAGCCGATACTTTGATCTACCCTTTGATTCTCCTTGGCTACGGTATGCTTGTGAGCGTTTACGCCCAACTGGGGTTTTTTGCGTATCTGATTCTGAACTACATGGGAATCGGGGTGTTCCCGCGGAGGGTTTGGCAATACGTTCAGGTAGTTTTGGCGGTACTTGCACTGCTTGAGCTGATTTTTCTGCGTACCTTTGTAGGGAGCGGACGGGATGTTTCTTCCGATTGGATTTTAGGCATCGGCATTCTGCTTACTGCCCTTATTGTTGCTTATTTCAAAGTGCGGAGCACGAACCTCACAGCCTGGATTCCGACATTTTTCTTTATGACAGCCATCACCATCGTTGAGATCATTGGCGTACTTCAGATTGGGGTGGACAGTGCTACTGTATTTATTGTGATTCCGCTGGTTGCCTGCAATGCATTCCAAATTCTGATGCTGCACCGTATCCTGAAGCCGATATCCGCATAAGCTGCAGCCCATAAACCCCGGTCCTCAGTCATGAGAAGTCGGGGTTTTGTTGAAAATATAAGCAGGACGGCGTTGGTGTCCGAACTTAATCCGATTAAAATCGGAAGCATCAGGTTAATCTTTAAGAACAGTTACATAACTAAAAAACGGTTGAGACGACTAGGAGGGAATATATGAACATCAAGCGCTATATGATAAAAGACACAAATGAATCTGTCCTGAAAAAACTCGACCCCGACGAGAGCGGGGACTTTAAATCCAAGGAAGAGGCGGAAGCCAAAACGGCAAAGCTCAAAGAGCGTCTAGCCGAACTCCAGGATATCCTTTTTGCCCAGAAAAAGCATTCCCTGCTGGTCATTCTTCAAGGAATGGACTCCAGCGGAAAGGATGGCACGGTCAAGCACATTTTCTCCGGCATTAATCCTCAGGGGTTCATGGTCACCAGCTTTAAGAAACCTTCTCTGGAGGAAGAGGCGCATGACTTTCTATGGAGAGTGCATATGAAGACGCCGCCCAAGGGATACATCGCCGCGTTCAACCGGTCGCATTATGAGGATGTTCTGGTGCCGCGCGTGCATGGAACTTTGAAAAAAGAAGAAAGGAAGCGCCGCTTCCGCTACATTCGCGAGTTTGAAGCTATGCTGGCTGAAGAAGGCACAACCATCATCAAGCTCTTTTTGCATATTTCCAAAGATAAGCAGCTTGAAAAGATCCAGGAACGGCTGCAGGACCCGGCCAAACATTGGAAATTTGATGCCAGTGATCTGCAGGAGCGGCAGTATTGGGATGATTATCAGGCAGCCTATGATGATGTCTTCAAGGAAACCAGTACAGATACCGCACCCTGGTACTGGATTCCGGCCAATCACCGGTGGTACCGCAATTACCTGGCTTTAGCCATTGTTGTCAAAACCCTGGAGGGCTTGGATCTGAGCTACCCGAAACTGGATACCCCCACACCCGATATTTCGCAGCTCATCTCTCCAAGACATTAATAACTGTTGGCCCGCATCTGCACCAGGAGCACTGCGATACCACCTTGATTTCTACATCCCGGCGGCATCCTCCAAACCATCATTTAACATGGCGGAATCCCGGACTTCTTTACCTTCAGCACTGCCCTGGCTGATTAGTTCGGAGACAGTGACAAATTCATAACCTTGGCTGCGCAGATTATCGATAATCTGAGGAAGGGCCTCATGGGTCTGCTTGCAGGAATCACTGGCATGCAAAAGCACAATATCACCGGGATGCGCCTTGCTGGTCACTCGTCTCACGATATTGTCCACGCCGATGTTTTTCCAATCCAGCGAGTCAGTATCCCACTGAATGACCTTGTAGCCCAGATCGGTTGCCACCTGAAGCACTCTTTTGTCAAAATCACCATTCGGCATCCGGATCAAATTTGGCTCTTTCCCGGTTAGCTCCGTCAATACAGTATGGGCTGTGGTGATTTGGTTTTTTATTTCTTCATTGCTTAAGGCACTGTAGTTCACATGCTTGTGGCCGTGGCTGCCGATTTCGTAGCCTGCGTCTTTAATGCTTGTAACGATTTCCTGATGCGTCTTGCTCCAGGGGGAAGAGAGGAAGAAGGTCGCTTTATCTACCTTTTTATCTTCGAGCACCTTCAGAATCGGTCCGGGCCGTTTCTCTCCCCAGCTGATGTCAAACGTTAAGGCGATGAGCTTCTTTTCCGTCGGCACACTGTAAATGGCGGAAGGGGCCGTTTCCGAAAAAACGGTAATATTCCCTCTCTCGACATAGACGACACCGGCAGCAAGAAGCGCAGCGGCAAAGATATAAATGAACCGTTTTATCTTTTTGCCGCTGAATACATAAAAAGAATTCATAATGTCAGCGCTCCTCTCCCATGCGAAATGCTTGTTTGTTCTAAATGTATGCTCGTACAGGGCGCTTATGACCTTAGATATGTCCAACATACTTTCAGGAGGTAATTATGCTATCTTTTCCCGCTTTCGCCAGAGATTTATCTACCATCCGCAAGGCCTTATTGTTCGCACTTTTATTATTTGTGGCGGGAGGAGTTATAGGCTGGATTGGCACCGGCAGTCTGCAAAAGCTGCTTTCCGGCCAGTTGGAGGGTTTAAGTAAAATCAGCGGCAGCCTCAAGGAATCCGCACATCCGCAGTGGAGCTTTTTTCAATTTATATTTCTGAACAACAGCATCAAAGGCGTGCTCATAATCTTCCTGGGTGCTATTTTTGGTATCCTGCCTGCATTGTTTTTATTGATTAATGGCGGCGTAATCGGCTATCTGATTCATATCTCGGCCATGCAAGGCATGGATTTGTTTGACCTTATTGTCAAAGGGCTGCTCCCCCACGGGATTATTGAAATTCCGGCCATCATCATCGCCTGTGCCTTTGGTTTGCAGTTTGGCTGGAATGTAATCTCCGATCTATTCAGTTCAGCTGCGGCAAGAGAAAAGAGAAGCGGGGCGTGGCCGGCCTTTATGCGCCAAACCTTAAGAGCCTCCATATGGATAGTGATCCTGTTATTCGTAGCGGCCATCATTGAGAGCACAATTACATTTTCACTTTTATCATAAAATTCCACAGAAATGAGCATAACATTAAAGGCATCCGATTTTGGGTTTTGCCGGGGAGGAACGCATGCGGGGTTTTCGGAGAAAGCCATAAGGAATTTTTTTATAATTATGGTTACAGACACGACGCTCCGGTTAATCTAGTTTAAGTGGATATATAACCCTCTCTTCCCCTCCAATGGACTATCTTCAATTGCACAAGCAACGGCGCTTACGGATTTTGTTGGACTTAATTTCATGAAGGAGGCCAAGCATATGTTGGGAATGTTGTTCAACGAGAAGGAATGCAAGGAGCTGGACTATGTTTTGCGTAAAGAGCTTGATGAAATGCTCCTTGATTTAAGTGATCAGCGCTTGGACCACAATATCAGGCATGCTATTGCCAATCGATATAAGACTGTATTTCGGATGTATGCACGGTTTGCACCGCAGAAGGAGCTGTCCAAGTATGCATGGGGAGGACGTTATTCCCAGTCTAAACATTAGAACCTTTGATTTTAATTAAATAGGTTGACTAAAAGGGAGCCGCTGTGATACATTATATCTCGCGCTCCTTTTCAATGTTTTGGAGAGCGGCAAATGGCAGGCAAAGATGAAAAAAACTTTTTTCGAAAAAAACGCTTGCCAAATGCATAGGCGCTGTGATATATTATAAAGGTCGCCGCTGACAAGCGACGATGAAAGAAAAAGACATTGATCTTTGAAAACTGAACAACGAGTGAGTGGGATTTCACACAAGTGAAATCCAAAACAGATGAGTTTCACAGCGTGTTTCACGCTTTAGAAATTTCATCAGAGAATGCAAATTCTCGTCAGATGTTTCAAAATGAGCTATCGCTCTTTTCAATACCAATTGGAGAGTTTGATCCTGGCTCAGGACGAACGCTGGCGGCGTGCCTAATACATGCAAGTCGAGCGGAGTTTATCCTTCGGGGTAAGCTTAGCGGCGGACGGGTGAGTAACACGTAGGCAACCTACCCTCTAGACTGGGATAACTACCGGAAACGGTAGCTAATACCGGATAATTCCTTGACCCTCCTGGGTTTGGGATGAAAGGCGGAGCAATCTGCTACTAAAGGATGGGCCTGCGGCGCATTAGCTAGTTGGTGGGGTAACGGCCTACCAAGGCGACGATGCGTAGCCGACCTGAGAGGGTGAACGGCCACACTGGGACTGAGACACGGCCCAGACTCCTACGGGAGGCAGCAGTAGGGAATCTTCCGCAATGGGCGAAAGCCTGACGGAGCAACGCCGCGTGAGTGATGAAGGTTTTCGGATCGTAAAGCTCTGTTGCCAGGGAAGAACGTCCGGTAGAGTAACTGCTACCGGAGTGACGGTACCTGAGAAGAAAGCCCCGGCTAACTACGTGCCAGCAGCCGCGGTAATACGTAGGGGGCAAGCGTTGTCCGGAATTATTGGGCGTAAAGCGCGCGCAGGCGGCTGCTTAAGTCTGGTGTTTAAACCTTGGGCTCAACCTGGGGTCGCACTGGAAACTGGGCAGCTTGAGTACAGAAGAGGAAAGTGGAATTCCACGTGTAGCGGTGAAATGCGTAGAGATGTGGAGGAACACCAGTGGCGAAGGCGACTTTCTGGGCTGTAACTGACGCTGAGGCGCGAAAGCGTGGGGAGCAAACAGGATTAGATACCCTGGTAGTCCACGCCGTAAACGATGAGTGCTAGGTGTTAGGGGTTTCGATACCCTTGGTGCCGAAGTTAACACAGTAAGCACTCCGCCTGGGGAGTACGGTCGCAAGACTGAAACTCAAAGGAATTGACGGGGACCCGCACAAGCAGTGGAGTATGTGGTTTAATTCGAAGCAACGCGAAGAACCTTACCAGGTCTTGACATCCAACTAACGAAGCAGAGATGCATTAGGTGCCCTTCGGGGAAAGTTGAGACAGGTGGTGCATGGTTGTCGTCAGCTCGTGTCGTGAGATGTTGGGTTAAGTCCCGCAACGAGCGCAACCCTTGACTTTAGTTGCCAGCAGGTAAGGCTGGGCACTCTAGAGTGACTGCCGGTGACAAACCGGAGGAAGGTGGGGATGACGTCAAATCATCATGCCCCTTATGACCTGGGCTACACACGTACTACAATGGCCGGTACAACGGGAAGCGAAGCCGCGAGGTGGAGCCAATCCCAGCAAAGCCGGTCTCAGTTCGGATTGCAGGCTGCAACTCGCCTGCATGAAGTCGGAATTGCTAGTAATCGCGGATCAGCATGCCGCGGTGAATACGTTCCCGGGTCTTGTACACACCGCCCGTCACACCACGAGAGTTTACAACACCCGAAGTCGGTGGGGTAACCCGCAAGGGGGCCAGCCGCCGAAGGTGGGGTAGATGATTGGGGTGAAGTCGTAACAAGGTAGCCGTATCGGAAGGTGCGGCTGGATCACCTCCTTTCTATGGAGAATTGTTCTCTGCAATGAGAACATTCAAATCGGAAGTGTAAGCTTCCATTAGAACCCTCGGGTTCGAACACTCACTCGTGTTCAGTTTTGAAAGAGCAAGTCTCTTTCGTATACGTTTGGTGGCGATAGCGGAGGGGTTCCACACGTACCCATCCCGAACACGACCGTTAAGCCCTCCAGCGCCGATGGTACTTGGACCGAAGGGTCCTGGGAGAGTAGGACGCCGCCAAGCGGACAATCAATCCTTTGATTGATTTCCTTATGTTATATATGTTATATGGGCTTTTAGCTCAGTTGGTTAGAGCGCACCTCTGATAAGGGTGAGGTCGGTGGTTCGAGTCCACCAAGGCCCACCATATAACAACATAAGTAAGTAGGGGTCCCCGAAAAGTACTCGGAATCAACCTCGAAGCTGCACCTCACTTTTTGGGGTGAATGTATGGGGCCATAGCTCAGCTGGGAGAGCGCCTGCCTTGCAAGCAGGAGGTCAGCGGTTCGATCCCGCTTGGCTCCACCAAACTTGTTTCAAAAAGTATATGCAAGAACTTGATCCTTGAAAACTGGATACCGAAACGAAAATGCGTTTTAGAACATCTTTTAGCTAAAACTTGTGTGAACAAGTTTTAAATAGTTATTAGTATGCTGAAAGCGAAGATTTTCGATTGTCCAGCGACTTTTGGGCGGAGATCCCTTTGTGAATGATGTAAATCATGAACAGGATCGGAGTCCAAGCGGAGCGAACAAGCGAAACGATCTACGCGATGGTTAAGCTAATAAGAGCACACGGAGGATGCCTAGGCGCCAGGAGCCGACGAAGGACGTGGCGAACAACGAAACTGCCTCGGGGAGCTGTAAGCAAGCTTTGATCCGGGGGTGTCCGAATGGGGAAACCCGGCTGTGGTAATTCGCAGTCACTCACATCTGAATCCATAGGGTGTGAAGAGGCAGACCAGGGGAACTGAAACATCTAAGTACCCTGAGGAAGAGAAAACAATAGTGATTCCGTCAGTAGCGGCGAGCGAACGCGGAACAGCCTAAACCAAGGAGCTTGCTCCTTGGGGTTGTGGGACGTCTCACATGGAGTTACAAAGGAAAGTTATAGGCGAAGAGGTCTGGAAAGGCCCGCGATAGAGGTAAAAGCCCTGTAGCTCAAATAGCTTTCTCTCCGAGACGGATCCCGAGTAGTGCGGGGCACGTGAAACCCCGTATGAATCCGGCAGGACCATCTGCTAAGGCTAAATACTACCTGGCGACCGATAGTGAAACAGTACCGTGAGGGAAAGGTGAAAAGCACCCCGGAAGGGGAGTGAAAGAGAACCTGAAACCGTGTGCTTACAAAAAGTCAGAGCCCATTTTAGGGGTGATGGCGTGCCTTTTGTAGAATGAACCGGCGAGTTACGTTTAACATGCAAGGTTAAGGTGAGAAGCCGGAGCCGCAGCGAAAGCGAGTCTGAATAGGGCGATTGAGTATGTGGACGTAGACCCGAAACCGTGTGATCTACCCCTGTCCAGGGTGAAGGTGCGGTAACACGCACTGGAGGCCCGAACCCACGTACGTTGAAAAGTGCGGGGATGAGGTGGGGGTAGCGGAGAAATTCCAATCGAACTCGGAGATAGCTGGTTCTCCCCGAAATAGCTTTAGGGCTAGCCTCGGTGAATGGAGTCGTGGAGGTAGAGCACTGATTGGGTGCGGGGCCCGCAAGGGTTACCAAGCTCAGTCAAACTCCGAATGCCATGGACTTCTTGCCGGGAGTCAGACAGTGAGTGCTAAGATCCATTGTCAAAAGGGAAACAGCCCAGACCATCAGCTAAGGTCCCCAAGTGTGTGTTAAGTGGGAAAGGATGTGGAGTTGCACAGACAACCAGGATGTTGGCTTAGAAGCAGCCACCATTGAAAGAGTGCGTAATAGCTCACTGGTCGAGTGACTCTGCGCCGAAAATGTAACGGGGCTAAACACACCACCGAAGCTATGGCTTGATGCTTTGCATCAGGGGTAGGGGAGCGTTGTGTAAGGGTTGAAGGTTGACCGGAAGGACAGCTGGACATTACACAAGTGAGAATGCCGGTATGAGTAACGAAAAGATCAGTGAGAATCTGATCCGCCGAAAGCCCAAGGTTTCCTGAGGAAGGCTCGTCCGCTCAGGGTAAGTCGGGACCTAAGGCGAGGCCGACAGGCGTAGTCGAAGGACAACAGTTTGAAATTACTGTACCACCGTAATCCGCTATGAGCGATGGGGTGACGCAGGAGGGTAGTGACGCGGACTGATGGATGTCCGTCCAAGCAGTGAGGCTGGTGTGTAGGCAAATCCGCACACCGTAAGGCTGGGCTGTGATGGGGAGCGAAAATTACAGTAGCGAAGGTCATGATCTCACACTGCCAAGAAAAGCCTCTAGCCAGGAGAAGGTGCCCGTACCGCAAACCGACACAGGTAGGCGAGAAGAGAATTCTAAGGCGCGCGGAAGAACTCTCGTTAAGGAACTCGGCAAAATGACCCCGTAACTTCGGGAGAAGGGGTGCCTCGGTAGGGTGAATAGCCCGAGGGGGCCGCAGTGAAAAGGCCCAAGCGACTGTTTAGCAAAAACACAGGTCTGTGCGAAGCCGCAAGGCGAAGTATACGGGCTGACGCCTGCCCGGTGCTGGAAGGTTAAGGGGAGCGGTTAGGAGGCAACTCCGAAGCTGTGAACCGAAGCCCCAGTAAACGGCGGCCGTAACTATAACGGTCCTAAGGTAGCGAAATTCCTTGTCAGGTAAATTCTGACCCGCACGAATGGCGTAACGACTTGGGCGCTGTCTCAACGAGAGATCCGGTGAAATTTTAATACCTGTGAAGATGCAGGTTACCCGCGACAAGACGGAAAGACCCCATGGAGCTTTACTGCAGCTTGATATTGAATTTGGGTACGATCTGTACAGGATAGGTGGGAGCCGTAGAAGCCGGAGCGCAAGCTTCGGTGGAGGCGCCGTTGGGATACCACCCTGATCGTATCTAGGTTCTAACCTGGTACCCTAAGCGGGTACGGGGACCGTGTCAGGCGGGCAGTTTGACTGGGGCGGTCGCCTCCTAAAGAGTAACGGAGGCGTTCAAAGGTTCCCTCAGAATGGTTGGAAATCATTCGAAGAGTGCAAAGGCAGAAGGGAGCTTGACTGCGAGACCCACAAGTCGAGCAGGGACGAAAGTCGGACTTAGTGATCCGGTGGTACCGCATGGAAGGGCCATCGCTCAACGGATAAAAGCTACCCTGGGGATAACAGGCTTATCTCCCCCAAGAGTCCACATCGACGGGGAGGTTTGGCACCTCGATGTCGGCTCATCGCATCCTGGGGCTGAAGTAGGTCCCAAGGGTTGGGCTGTTCGCCCATTAAAGCGGTACGCGAGCTGGGTTCAGAACGTCGTGAGACAGTTCGGTCCCTATCTGTCGTGGGCGCAGGAAATTTGAGAGGAGCTGTCCTTAGTACGAGAGGACCGGGATGGACGTACCGCTGGTGCACCAGTTGTTCCGCCAGGAGCATGGCTGGGTAGCTACGTACGGACGGGATAAGCGCTGAAAGCATCTAAGCGTGAAGCCCCCCTCAAGATGAGATTTCCCAGCATGTAAGACCCCTTGAAGACGACGAGGTAGATAGGTTGGAGGTGGAAGCACGGCAACGTGTGGAGCTGACCAATACTAATCGGTCGAGGGCTTATCCAAATAACTAAAATGCAGTTTTCGTTTCGGATTCAGTTTTCAGGCGATCAAATTCCTGAAGCATTTGCACCGCAAGTGCCCGTTTGGTGGCGATAGCGGAGGGGTTCCACGCGTACCCATCCCGAACACGACCGTTAAGCCCTCCAGCGCCGATGGTACTTGGACCGAAGGGTCCTGGGAGAGTAGGACGCCGCCAAGCATATATTCCCTGATAGCTCAGTTGGTAGAGCACTCGACTGTTAATCGAGTTGTCACAGGTTCGAGTCCTGTTCGGGGAGCCATGCTCTCATAGCTCAGTAGGTAGAGTGCTTCCATGGTAAGGAAGAGGTCACCGGTTCGAATCCGGTTGAGAGCTCCACAAATTTTTGCGGCCCGTTGGTCAAGGGGTTAAGACACCTCCCTTTCACGGAGGTAACATGGGTTCGAATCCCATACGGGTCACCAATTTACATCTTCGAATTCTGGGATGAGAATCCATGGGGTTCGTTGAAGCACCGGCTTCGTAAGGAATACTTCGCAATCTCGTAACGGAGTGGAGAGTATCCCATACAGGTCACCAATTATTTTCCCTTGAGGACAACCATACATATGGAGGCTTAGCTCAGCTGGGAGAGCATCTGCCTTACAAGCAGAGGGTCGGGGGTTCGAACCCCTCAGCCTCCACCATAATCGTTCTCATATTGAAAGTGATTGTGGGCATACTATAGGTATCCATCATAGGGGATTAGCCAAGCGGTAAGGCAACGGACTCTGACTCCGTCATCATAGGTTCGAATCCTATATCCCCTGCCAAATGGGAGCCATTAGCTCAGTTGGTAGAGCACCTGACTTTTAATCAGGGTGTCGAAGGTTCGAGTCCTTCATGGCTCACTTTTATCAGTATCATGCGCGTGTGGCGGAATGGCAGACGCACCAGACTTAGGATCTGGCGTCTTACGACGTGGGGGTTCAAGTCCCTTCACGCGCACCATTTATTTGCGGACGTGGCTCAGCGGTAGAGCATCGCCTTGCCAAGGCGAGGGTCGCGGGTTCGATTCCCGTCGTCCGCTCCATAATTTTGATTTTGCGCCCTTAGCTCAGCTGGATAGAGCGTTTGACTACGAATCAAAAGGTCGGGAGTTCGAATCTCTCAGGGCGCGCCATTTTTTATTTATGAGGAATATATTAACGGGATGTAGCTCAGCTTGGTAGAGCACCTGGTTTGGGACCAGGGGGTCGCATGTTCAAATCGTGTCATCCCGATTTTACACCTGTGCGGGTGTAGTTCAATGGTAGAACTTCAGCCTTCCAAGCTGATAGCGTGGGTTCGATTCCCATCACCCGCTCCATAATTTTATACGCTTCGGGATGTAGCTCAGCTTGGTAGAGCACCTGGTTTGGGACCAGGGGGTCGCATGTTCAAATCGTGTCATCCCGATAACTCAGCTTGTGAGCTGACAATGAACTCTTACTTTTGTAAGAGTTTTTTTGTATTGGGAAATTATGCTTTCCTTTTCTTGTGGGTTCGGAAATTATGTAATGCTAAACCATGAGGGTTCTTGGAAGCTTCAGATGATATAGACGATGTAGGAGGATTACGTGCTATCAGTGGAATGAAGCGGACTGAGCAGAGACCTTATTTTGCGAAAAAGCCTGCTTTCCTGGCCGATTTGGACTCAGGGGCCGTTATATTGTTCGTTTGAGCCCTAAAATAAGGGGAGATAGGACAAATAGCGGAATCTCAGTCTGATTGTCATGTGGAGTGGAGGAACATACGTTCTCTACTCATCTAAAAAAAAGATGACTTCCGGTGGGATGCCAATCCGCAGGTAATAGCGCAATAAAGGCTCCTCTTGTTCGGGTGAACTCCCCGATGACAAAAGCTTGATGGCAAATAAATTAGCTTGGCGTTCCAGCTTGCCAGGTGAAAAATAAGAATTTTCCTCCAGAAAGAACCGGTTGATTCCTTTATGCAGGCGGTCATGGCCGAGCTCATGCGCACAAACAAAACGCTGCCACTCCAAAGGAAGCTCATTATGAATCACGATAAATCTTCGTCTAAGCTTCCGGTAATACAAGCCTTTCGTACTCTGTCCAAGGTTCATGAACCGAATATGAATGCCCAGTGCTTTGGAGAGCTCGAAGGGGCTGTTCGTTTTATATTTTTTGATCAACTTATTGATGATCTCATCCATATTCTTCACCCGCGCATAATAATGTATGTGATGTTATTCAACTCTTGCCGCCGCTTGAATCGTGCTTGGGTATAGTTCTTTTGTTCATCTGCTTGGCATCCCAGAAAAGGCCGGTCAGCACATCTTTAATCCGCTGTTTGTCTTCTTTATTCAAGGGAATCCCGTCAAACATAAGCTCCCCGTCATCCTCCAGCATTTTGCGGAAATCCCGCTTATCCTTACTTGTGGCCCATTCGGGAACCTTATCCTCAGCACCGCTCTGCATATCCTCGGATAAATAGCCTGCATGTTCCATTAGCTCCTCATAGGGGACATCAGCAGCCTCTGCGATCTTGCGCAAGGTAGCTGGTTTCGGCACCCCTCTCCGTCCGTTTTCGATCCGGGAGATCTGCGCACCGCTGATGCCCGCAAGAGAGGCCAGTTGATTGATTGTCAGCCCTTTTTGTTCCCGAAGCTGTCTCAGATAATTGCCGAATTCTTCTGCCATCGTTGATCACTCCTTATCGCCTATTGCTCTATTAATAATAATATAAGCTATTATTGTCAATAGGTAAACATAAAGTGAACAATTATGCCAAAAGGTAATACAAGTCGTTTATCTAAGATAAATCGTGATAATAGCTAATTTCTCCTTCCAAACGGCCTTATATGGGATTTTACGGAATTGGTAATCAGGTGGTATATTATTGAAAAAGGCGAACAATATACGAACAAGAAGAATTTTACCACATCTCACAGGAAACTTCTGCAATAATCATCCGAAACCAGCCCAAATGCAAAGGAGTGTATATATGATGATGAATTTATCTTCTTTACCTGAACTGGACCGCCGCCGTACTCAAACCACTATAGAGAGCATGTTGGAGAAGTACCGTATTTTTAAGACGGTTACTTTTGAAGCGAAGGAAGCGGGGATAACGTATTCTTACTCCGAGAGATTTCACGGTCCGACCCATACCATTACTGACCAGACTGCGACCATCGCCGCTCATAACGTAGATGTTCCTGCCGCAAGAAGAGCCTACTGTGCTGCATTGGATTCTGTAGTGGACAGGCTGGACAAGCGGGAGCAGCAGCTCGTGCGGGAACGCTATATGCGTAGAGATGAGGTATATGATTACACCGTGTACAATCATGTGTTTGATCCGCCGGTCAGCAAGGATACCTATGTTAAAATACGGTCAAAGGCATTCTACAAGATGGCGCTTGCGCTGACGGACCTGGGGTTGTTATCGCTCGATTCACTAATGAAAAACGGATCATCCATGAAGCAAGAGGAGCTGAAGAGCAGGAGACTGCCCAGCGTATATTAAGGAAGCGGAGGGTAAAATAAATAGAACACTGAAGTTCAAAATAAAAAGCGAAGGCTGTATTGTCCGAGGGGATGATGCAGCTTTTTTGTTGGGGAGGTAGATACCCTTGGCCGCCACCGAAAGGGACTTAAGTTATCACCGCCTAAAAACCGCCCGGAATCCTCTCAATGTTCTCTCTAATCTCGTCCTAATACCGGCTCCATGCGGAAATAAAGGGGGTATGATGTTAGCATGGCAAATAAAGCAGAAGGACACCGCAGGAGCATGAATGCTCCGAGGATTCAGCCTCGTTAAAAAACGAATGATTGATTTTTTGCGGTGAAAGCTTCTTCTGGCACCTGCCACAATACAAAGCGGATATTACTCCTGCAGAGGGGGATATATCCGTTTTTAATTTAAGGGGGGATACAGGGCTAATTATTAATGGACTTAAAGGTAAATGGCATCGGGTGACCGTGCCAGCAGGGTCAGGAAAGGATGCTTAATATGTCTGTACAACAATTACGGAATCAGATCAACGCTGCTCTTGGCCGCTACTTTCCGGACTTACCGGTATATGTCAGCGGGGAAAAGCCGCGGGGTGCTTATTTTGAGCCTGGATTAATCTCGGCAACTCTGGACAGGCAGCGGGAAGGCAGATATCTGGCGGTCTATCGTTTTGGTATCCGTTATGAACAAGGCAGCCGCTTAAATGCGGAGAATATGGCTGATGGATTAAGTGAAGCTTTGGCTTCAATGGAGCGTGAAGGCGAGGCTTTTCGCGTAATCAGACAGGCTTGGGAGGCAGGCACAGAAGGGAAAGGGCCGTTGTTTACGGCTGATTTCATGATCTATCTGCAAACTGCAGCAGTGGAGAGGGTGCCTATGAGGCATATGACGGGAGGAGAAAGGCTGAAATGAATACAAATGAAGTTAGTGATACAGCCTTCAGCACAAAGCAGATTGTAAACTCGCTGCACTTTTCCCCGGGGGAAAAAGATGTGTTGAATGTTATTTTGCTGGAGGATCAGAGCTACACGCTGGAAGAAGCAAGAGAGCAACTGAAGAGCTTTTTAAATAAGGAGGTTATCTAATGGCTGGTGGAACATGGACAACGCAAAATAAGGTGCGCCCTGGGGTGTACGTGAATGTAGCATCAAATCAGAGTGCAATTGGAAAAATGGGGACACGCGGCATTACAGCGCTCGCGCTTTCTCTTTCGTGGGGAGCACCGGGAGTCATTACAAAGATTACGGCCCAGGAGGATTTTGAAAAGCTGCTTGGCTACGATTTGGGACATCCCACCCTGCTGCCGGTACGTGAAGCACTGAAGCGGGCCAGCACTGTGCTGCTATACCGATTGAATGAAGGCGTGAAAGCAACGGTAACGAATAATGGTCTGCAGGTTACGGCCAAGTACGGCGGCGAGCGCGGGAATGATATCTCTGTAATCATTGAAAAAAATATTGAAAATAATGTTTTGTTCGATGTAAAAACACTCTTGGCTGGAACAGAGCTGGACAAACAAACTGTCGGCGACGCCGATGAACTCGCAGCTAACGATTATGTTACGTTCCAGAAGAACGGGACTGAGGGCTTGACCCTGACGGCAGGTATACGTCTTGCGGGTGGAGCGGGCGGTACAGTAACGAACGCTGCGCATAGTGATTTCCTGGGTGCCCTTGAAGTTCAAGAGTTTCAGACCGTCGGGCTGCTGTCCAAGGACAATTCACTGAAGGCGCTGTATAGCGCTTTTGTGAAACGGCTCCGGGATATGGAAGGCAAAAAGGTACAGGCTGTAGTGTCTGATTATGCTGCTGCCGGCCATGAGGGCATTATTAGTGTGAAAAATGGGGTAGTACTCAGCGATGGGACTACAATTGATGGTGAGCATGCGGTTGCCTGGGTAGCCGGTGCCTCGGCTGCTGCTGCCGTAAACGAGTCTCTAACTTATCAAGCCTATGATGATGCCGTAGACGCCGATGTGCGCCTCAGCCATTCTGAGACAACAGATGCCCTGCTGAACGGTGAATTCCTCTTCACTTACAGCGGCGGCCGGGCTGTGGTAGAGCAGGATATCAACACTTTTACGGCATATGCTCCGGATAAAGGCAGAGCCTTCTCCAAAAACCGTGTACTCCGTGTGCTGGATGGAATTGCAAATGATCTGAAGTCTATCTTTGAAAAGTACTACATTGGCAAGGTTGCCAATAATGAAGATGGCCGGACAATGTTCTGGTCGCAATGTGCGACTTATATGAATGATCTGCAGAATATCGGGGCGATTGAAGATTTTAAGGCCCAGACGGATGTTGTGGTTGCTGCCGGTACGGACAGTGACAGCATCGTTGTGGATGTGGCTGTAAAACCGGTCGATTCCGTAGAAAAAGTATATATGAAAGTGAAGGTGGTCTAAGATGGCATTTTTGAAGGCTAGCGATACTCTTTCCGGCCAGGAAGGCCGGGCTTATGCTGTGATTGGCACACAAACAGAAGAGATGTTCTATGTAAAAACACTTGAAGCTACCGTAGAGAAAACAAAAGCGGAAGTGAAAACACTTGGACGCCGGGGGGTGCAGCATAAAGCGACCGGATGGTCGGGCAGCGGCACGATGACGATTTTTTATATGACCAGCCGTTTCCGTCAAATGATGCTTGACTACATGCATACAGGTGTGGATCAGTACTTCGATATCGAGGTTACCAATGATGATCCTTCATCGAGTGTCGGGGCACAGCGGATCATTCTGAAAGGTGTTAACCTGGACAGCGTGATTATGGCTTCACTGGATACGGAGTCGGATGCTCTGGAGGAAGAAGTCAGCTTTACCTTTGAGGATGTACAGATTGCCCAGGCCTTTGGCAGCCCTGCACTTCAGTAATAAGAGAAATACAGATCTGAGGAAGAACGGCCCGGACGCGGCAGGCGGCGGGTCTCTTCTCTGTCTGTACGGTAAAACTTAAACCCATAAACTTATAGGAGGATCATCATGAGTGAATTAAGTATGTTTTTTGCGCAAAATGTGGCTTGTGATACAACGGAGGAATTTGTGGTTTCCCAGCGCTTTAAGGATAAAGAGGGCCAACCCGTGGCCTGGAAGCTGCGCAGCATGACCGAGGATGAGAACCAGGAATGCCGCAAGGCGGCTACCCGCAAGGTTAAAGGGAAAAGTGGGGTGTATACCTCTGAGATTGATCCCAATGACTACATGGCCAAGTTGATGACTTCGAGCGTAGTGCACCCCGATCTGAAAAATGCGGAACTGCAGCGTTCCTATAATGTGCTTGGTGCAGAGGCCTTGCTGCGTAAAATGCTGCTGCCCGGCGAATTCGCTGCGCTTGGTGAACGGGTTCAGGCGCTCAACGGCTTCGCCACCGATATGAACGAATTGGTGGAAGAAGTAAAAAACTAATTAACGGAGGCGACGGTGAGGCCAACCTGGCCTACTACGCCCTCCATGAGCTGCATATTTTACCGCATGAACTGATGAAGCTGTCCGCACGCGAACGGGCTGCCATCTATGCGATGATCGCTGTCCGGGTGGAGAAGGAGAAGCGGGAGCAGTCGCGGAGCAAGGGGAAGAGGAGATAGGCGATGAAGGGGGTGGAAGAATGAGAATAGATGTTTCTAAAGCCGTGATGCTTCCGGTCAAGTCGCTTGCGATCTGGAAAGTGTTAAATAAACAGTCCCAGCGCATTGGTGTCAAGCTGGATCTTGCCAATCGTTCGATTAAGGGAATGCAAGCCGCACTTACACGCTCCAGCGATGAATTAAACCGCACTTTGGACAAAGTTAACCAATCTTTGCTGGATATTAATGATACGCTGCTGGAAGGCTTCAAGCGAATGCCGCCGCAGATTCTGGTCACCAGAGACATTGTTGTCGGACAAAGTCAGCAGGCCAGTCAGTCCCAGCAGCTTGGGGTGCGTATGCTGAATGCTTCTCCAACCGTACAGGCGGCTAAGAAGGAAGAAGAAAAGGCCAAAGAGGTGGAATGGTGGAAAGGGTTCGAAAAGAAAGAAAAAAAGGAGGAAAAGGAAGAAGAAAAGAAGCCTGAAATTAAAGTTGAACCCTTACCTACACCCAAGATCAATTTGAAAAAAGAGCCTCCGGTTCCACCGGTCCCTCCAACGCCGCCACAGCCAGATTCCAAGATACTGAATTTTTTGAAGACTGCGGACTGGGTTACCCCGTTCAACAAGATTAAGTCTTTCGGGGAGAAGGCAGTCAAGGCTGCTGTAAAACCAGGAGATATTGCAGACTGGAACAAGCTGAATGATAATGTGGATGCGGCAATGGGCAAAATCGGTGTAAAGGCGCTGGGGGCCCTGCGGCCTGTAATGGATACACTGAATCAAGCGCTCACCTCCGGCCAACTGGCCCCAACGATTGACGCATTGGCAAATGGCTTTTTGGTGATAGCCAATGTAATCGGGATGATTGTGGATGGATTATTATGGCTGGTTGGTGTAGTGCAGGAGAATTGGGCGATTATTGAGCCGATTCTTATCGCGATAGCGGTTGTCTATCTGGCGGCAATGATCGTTCAGGTATATTTGCTTGCTGCAGCCTGGCTGGCTGCGAACTGGCCGATTCTAATCGTGATTGCGGTAATCGCGGGTCTGATCTTAATTTTTCAGAACCTGGGGATATCGGCGGGGCAGGTTGTAGGGGCTATCGCGGGGGCGTTCAGCTGGTTGATGGCGGTTTTCCAAAATATTTGGATAGGCCTGCAAAATGGATTTTATGTGGTTTGGGATGGCATTGTTAATGGATTTAATACTGCTGTTCTTTTTGTGAAGCAATTGTTATATGGCTTAGGTATGGGTACGCTGGATGTCCTCTATAATATGGCGGTTGGTGTTGAGAGCTTTGCTGATGGTTTTGTGAAGGTTATGGTAGAGGCGATCCGTTGGGTGGTTGACAAGTTCAACGGCATGGCTGAAGCGTTAAGCAAAATTCCTTTCTTCGATAAGATGGGGATCGGCACGATCAAGCTTGACCTGGATGGGCTGAAGGTTCCCCATGCCGCCAGCGAGCTGGTGGATAAGTACCGTAAAGAATTCAAAACACTGGAGCCTCCTGAGGATATCACTAAGCAGGAAACGAAGCATAAAGAGTATGTGGATACGAAAGATGCTTTTAACTCCAGCTATACACAGGCTAAAGAATGGACAGACAACAAGGTCGAAAGTATTTCGAGTGCATTTTCTGATAAAGGGCGCGATGCCAAGAAATTAACAAAACCGCCAGCAAGCGGGCAACAGATTCAGAACACTGCCGGTCTTTTTGCCAATCAGGGCGGCAACCTGAACAATGTGAACAGGGTAAATGAGGTCGGCTCCATCAACGACACCGTAGACATCTCCAGTGAGGATCTTGAAATGATGCGCGAGCTGGCGGAGATTCAGGCCATTCAGAACTTTGTGGAGCTGACGCCTACAGTGCAGGTGACTACCGGGAACATCAACAATGCCGGTGACATCGATACGATCATCAACAAGATCGGGCAAAAGCTGAATGAGGAATTTGTCTCTACGGCCCAGGGGGTGTATACGTAACGTGGAAGAATACGGTTTTTTCTTGAGTTTTAATGAGCTGGAGGATCTCTTCCGGTTGCCTGTGAATCCGGAGACGCTGGAAATCAAAGAGTCGGGAGACAGCAAAAGCTATACCATAGTCGATCTGGGTGAAATCAATGCCATTGCCTACCCGAAGCTGACGGAGATCACGATTGAGAGTATCTTCCCGGCGCAGCATTATCCTTTTGTGCTGGTGCGCAGTGAGGGGCCTAACCGGCTGCTGCGGCCTTTTGAATATGTGGAGATGATCCAGAAATGGATGAAGAGCCGCAGGCCGATCCGGTTTGTGTTGTCCGGGGTGAACTTGAAGGGGGAGCAGGATCACTCAGCCGTACCGAATGATTTGGCCTTGAATATGGCCATGAGTATCGAGAGCTTTACTTGGAAGCTTAGCGCGGGCACCTCCGGTGACGTGGAGTATTCACTATCCCTCAAAAAGTACGTGTTCTACCAGGCCAGTCCTGTAAAGATCGTCAAGGGCCAAGTTAAGGCAGAGCCAAAGCGGGCGAGTGATAAAGCGGTCCCCAAAACGTACACGATGAAAGCGGGCGACAGTCTGTGGAGCATTGCCAAGAAGATTCTCGGTGATGGTCAGAAATATAAGGTGATACAGAAGCTTAACGGCATCAAGGACAGTGAGCTGAAAAAGCTCCCCATCGGCAAAGTCCTTAAGCTGCCGTAGGAGGGAAAGCGTATGGAACTGCTGTTGAAAAATAAAGAAGGGCTCCTGTGGGATATTGCCGGGATTGTCTCAGATCTTTCCTGGAAGACGTCCCGGGCAGGCAAGCCGGCAACGCTGGACATGACTATTATCGACAGCGGCATCTATCAGCACCCCAAATTTAAGATCAGCAACGGGGATATTGTCCAGTTCCGCAAAGATGGCATCAATGTATTCTACGGGTTCGTGTTCAGCATTGATACCGGGAGTGATCAGCAGATCAAGCTGACGGCCTATGACCAGATCCGCTATCTGCTCGGCAACGGAAGCTACGTGCTTCAGGATGTTACAGCCAGTGAGCTCATTTCAAAAATTGCCAAGGACTACGGATTGAAGACCGGAGTGCTTGAAGAAACCACATACCGCATGCCTTCTTTAATAGAAGATGATAAGAAGCTGCTGGATATTATTATGAGGGCTATTGGCGGTGAGCTGGAGAAGAAGGGGCGGCTAATGGCTTTTTATGATGACTTCGGCCAGCTGACGCTGCGGGGAATGGACTCGATGAAGCTTGATCTGGTGCTGGGAGCAGGACATTATCTTTATGACTATTCGCTCAAAAAAAGCATTGATGACGATACCTACAATACGATCTATCTCTATAAGGACAACAAAGAGAGCGGCAAGCGGGAGTTCTACCCGGTCAGCGACCCGGAGAATGTGAAACGCTGGGGTATTCTGCATCTCTACAAAAAAGCCGATGACAAGGCGAACGCCGCACAGATTCAAGAGAACGCAGACAACCTGCTGAAGCTGCATAACCGGGAAAAAACAAGTCTTTCCGTACAGGCCATAGGCGATCTGCGGGTTCGTGCAGGCAACCTGATTTATGTGCTGTTGGATGCGCTGGACACCAGACTGTTTTTGGTGGAGCAATGCAGCCATAAGATTTCTGGCGGGGAGCATACCATGTCCCTGGATATAAAGGTGGTGTAGAAATAATGCTCGATATTATAAAAAAAGCAAGTCTCGGCGCCGTAGGGAGTACCAACCCTGTGGCTTTTTCGTATGGGACGGTAACCGTGGCAGCACCGCTGCAGATTCAGGTGGACCAGCGGTTTATTTTGTCAGGAGCCGCTCTGGTTCTTCCCGAATCCGTCATGGAGAGCAAGCTCGAATGGGATGGAAGGGAAATTGTTCTGCGCCGGGGGCTTGAGAAGGGGGACCGTGTCCTGATGGTCCGGATGCAGGGCGGGCAGAGTTACGTTGTACTGGACAGGCTGGTGGATCCGATATGATACCCGTAATTGGAAATGCAGGCCCGATCACCGCACCTCTTGAAGGAGACACCTCCTTGGGGAACACTGAAATGTCCAGTCTGACCTACAGAATGGATTGGGACAAAAAACGAATTACGAGCCGGTTGGACGGCCTTGAAGCAGTGCAGCAGGCAGTGGCCAAAATGCTGCGGACAGACCGTTATGAGCATCTGATCTACAGTTCTGATTACGGGACTGAGTGGAGTCTTGTGCTGGGAAAAGACAGGCTGCTGGTGAGAGCTGAAATCAGGCGTATTGTTAGTGAAGCATTGCTTCAGGATGAGCGGATTATCGGGCTGGAGGACACTAAGGTTTCTTTTAACGGAGATAATCTGAGCTTTAGCTGCAAGGTGATTACCCAGTACGGAAATTTCGAGCTAAGAAAGGAGATGAGTGAGGGTGTATGAAGATCAGACGTTCGAGGCTCTGCTTGGGCGGATGCTGGACCGTGTGCCATCCAGCCTGGATAAACGTGAAGGCAGCATCATTTATGATGCGCTGGCTCCGGCGGCCGCCGAAATGGCTCAGATGTATATTGAGCTGGATGTAAACAGCAATCTGTTTTTCGCGGATACGGCTACTGGTGAATATTTGGAACGCAGCATTGCCTGGTCGGGAATAACCAGACGTGCCGCAAGCAAGGCCGAGCTCAAAGCAATGTTCTATAATAGCGCGAGTGGACTGCTGGATGTTCCGCTGGGCAGCCGTTTTTCGCTCGATTTGCTGCATTATACGGCGGTGGAGAAGCTGGCTCCGGGAACCTACAGGCTGGAGAGCGAAACAGCGGGGGAGGAAGGCAACCGGTATTTTGGCTCCTTGCTGCCTATTGATTATATTCCTGTTCTGGCACGCGGAGAGATAACAGCCCTGCTGATTCCCGGTGAAAATGCCGAGGATGACGAGGCGCTGCGCCAGCGTTATCTGGAGTCGGTCAGACGCCCGTCAACGAGCGGCAACAAATATCATTATATGGAATGGGCGCTGCAAATAGACGGCGTAGGGGGAGCGCGGGTTTTTCCGTTATGGAATGGACCGAAGACGGTGAAAGTGGTCATTGTGGATGCCGCGAAGCGGCCTGCCTCAGAACTGCTGGTGTCGCAGGTGCAGCAATATATCGATCCTGTCTCTGGACAGGGTGAAGGCCAAGCGCCGGTGGGTGCGGTAGTGACTGTGGCGGCTGCAGCCGGGAAAAGCATCAGCGTGAGCGCCAAGGTTACACTTGCTTCCGGTTATAGTCTGCAGGAGGTAATCGATGCTTTTAAGGAGATCCTGGAGAAATACCGCAAGGAAAAGGCCTTTACTGCGTCCTATATCAGCCAATCTGTAATAGGTTCACTGCTGCTGGATACAGAAGGCGTTGTGGACTATAGCGGGCTGAAGTTGAACGGCGTAACGGGCAATGTCACTCTAAGCGAAACTGAAGTGCCGCTGTTCAGCAGCGTCGTGCTGGAGGTGTAGGGTGATGGGATACCCGCAGCAGATTGATGAATTTACGGACAAGCTGAACAAAAAAGCAAACGGCGGCAGCTATGTTGTTGAGGAGAAACTGTTCCTTACAGATGGGGTTTACAGCGGTCTGCTCGCACATGACAACATTAACAACCAGAGCATTGCGGTGTACACAGGTTCCCGTTACAGCGGAGTGGAGCTGCGGAATTTCTCAGTTTCTTTTCCGGATGAAACGCCTTGGCGGAGGATGATTAAGATTTTTGCCGAGGTTCCTGAAGTCTATGTCACTTATGAGACACCGGGCGATACTGTGGAAGCCGATGACATCAATGTCCTGCAGTGGGGGCTGACTGCTGCCCAAAGGGAGCTTGAACGCTACAAGGCAACGGGACGCATAGACGGAGGATCTTTTAGAAGAGAGGTGTAAAATGGCACAAACCATTCAAGTAAAACGCGGCACCCGGGCGGAGCTTGCTGCTTATGGAGTTCTGCAGGCGGGCGAGATGGGCTTCTGCACAGATACCAAGGAAGTCTATATTGGTGACGGCACCTCCAACTCCATGGTGGGCCGGGCGATGTCCGGTCCGGAGGCTTCACGTCCGGCAGCCGCTTCTGCGGGGCGGGTATACATTGTAACCAGCGGAACGAACAGCGGCTATTTGTATTTTGACGATGGCGCGGCCTGGCGCCGGATCAATGTGCAGAAGCTGAGTGATCTGACAGGGTCAGTGGACGAGGTTGCCGATGGGGCAACCTATGCCAAGGTACTGAAGGCAGACATCACGGCAGGACATATAAATAAGATCTCTGACGGTACAAATATCAAAACTGCAGCTGAGATCAAAACCCATATCGACGATGCGTCCAAGCACCGTGTAATCAATGATGCGGGAACGGCTATTACCGATCTGTGGTCAGCACAAAAAATCAGGAATGAGATCGAGCTGGCCAAGCATAACATCGAGCCGCAGAGTTCAGTGAAGGACCAGAATCTGGCCGTTCCCCCGGCGAGTCCTGCGGAGGGCGACCGTTACATTATTCCTGCGGCGGCAACAGGCGTCTGGGCGGGCAAAACCAGTCAAATTGCCGAGTATCAATCTGCGGCATGGGTGTATTATACACCGGCTGTGGGCTGGACGGCTTATGTTGACGATGAGCAGAAAATCTACAGCTGGAACGGCAGTGCCTGGGTTCGTACGGGTGGAGCATTACAGACGATTACAGCCGGCAATGGCCTTACCGGGGGCGGACAAGCCGATTCAGTAACACTGAACATTGGGGCAGGCTACGGGATTGGTGTGACGGCCGATGCGATTGCAGTGACCGCCGGCAAAGGGATCACCGTCGATGCGAACGGTGTAGCGGCCAATGTAGATGGAAGCAGCATCGTATACGACACAGTTAATGGCAACCGGCTGATGGTGGGTGCTATTGACGGCGGCACATTCTAGGGGGCGATGATAATGGCTCTGAAGACTTTAATTCAAATCCGCCGCGGCCAAGAAAGCGCACTGGGAACTCTTGCTGTTGGCGAACTCGGGTTCTGCACCGATACAGGCAAGCTCTACATCGGTACGGGCACTGTCAACAAACTGCTCGTAGCCTCACAAAGCACCGGTGATATGCTGAAAAGCATCTATGACACCAACAACAACGGCAAAGTGGATTACGCGCAGGCGGCGGATACCGTACCTTGGTCAGGGGTAGACGGGAAGCCGGCGGTGTATCCGCCAGCGGCTCATACGCATGAGTACATGCCTAAAGGCCCGCTGAGCTGGAATCAGCTTAAAGGGGTGTAACTATGACCTATGGCGAGAATTTATACGGGACCATAAGCTATTCTTCCAGTCCCGCGACACAAGACGGGCCGGAATTTAGCAAGCCTGACCTGATGAAATACCTGCCGGAGTATTATCAGGGTGTACTTGAGATGGAGCAGATCCAGGATAGCCATGCTGCGGAATGCGGACAGCTGGCCTATTCGATAGAGGATTCAGCATTGCAGACGAATGTGGAGTCGGCAACCTGGGGGCTTGCGCGCTGGGAGAAGGTGCTGGCCCTGACCACGGACAATACCAAATCCTATGCCGCCCGCCGGGAAATGATCAAGGCCAAGCTGCGCGGAAGCGGGACCACTACGCCGGAGATGATCCGGCGGACGGCGTCCGCTTTTTCCGGAGGGGATGTTCAGGTTGTGGAGGTGCCGGGAGCATACAGCTTTGAGGTGCGTTTTGTAGGGACGCTGGGCATCCCGGAGAACATGGCAGGGTTAATCCAAATCATAGAAGAGATTAAGCCTGCACATCTGGATTATAAGTTTGTGTACAGCTATACCTGGTGGAATTCGCTGAAGTCACTCACCTGGAATGCTGCGCACGCCAGAACATGGAATGAATTAAGAGTATACGAATAGGAGTGTGAACTATGCAGACTACGGGCAATTTGGGGCTGAAAAAGCCGGATGGCACAGATATAGTCGATATCGCCGATTTGAACGGTAATATGGATGTTTTGGATACTGCCGTTAAAAATGTGCAGGATCATGCCGTGGATACGGTAAAGCATATTACAGCGGCGGAACGCACCGCTTGGAATGCTAAGGCTTCCACAGCTGCAGCCACTGCTAGCGCTGCCGGACTGATGGCCGCAGCGGATAAGGCGAAGCTGGACGGAGTAGCGGCCGGAGCCAATAAATATGTACATCCCAATCATACCGGGGATGTGACCAGCACAGGGGATGGGGTTACCGCGATTGCTCCCGGGGTTATTGTAAACGCGGATATTAACGCGGCTGCGGCAATCGATGCAACCAAGATCGGCACTGGCGTTGTATCGAATGCGGAGTTTGGGTATTTGGATGGAGTGACCAGCGGGATACAAGGACAACTCAACAGTAAAGCGCCTTTGGCGACCACCCCGCAGCAGACGACAGCGGATATTACCTATTATGTGCGTACGGATGGGAACGACGGTAATAATGGATTGGCGAATACGGCGGGTGGGGCGTTTAGGACGATTCAAAAGGCAGTTAGTATGATTCCTGATACCGTCAACCATTTTGTGGCAGTAAATGTTGCGGCTGGTACGTATGCAGAGATTATTAGTCTATCTGGATATTCAGGATCTGGTCAAATAGCTGTGATGGGTGACAGTGTTGTATCTACGAGCAGAACGGTAGATGCAATTAAAATGTACAGCAACTCATGTTTTGTTACAGTAAATGGGTTCAACTGTTTGCCCCCTAGTGGTACTAATGCTGTTTCAGTAATATCAAGCGTCGGTGCCTTGATCAATAATATAAACAGTACTGTCGCCGCAGGAACAGGTGCCGGTTTAGATGTGAATTTAAGCAATATTAGAGCAACGTCATGTAATTTTTCCAACAAATTCATTGCAGTTAATGCCGTTAATGCCAGCGTTGCGTATATCGAGAATTTCACAGGTTCAGGAAACACTTGGGGAAATAGAAGTGTTCTCGGTTCTGTAGTCACAGCGGCAGGAACTCGTGTAACAGGTACTAGCGGAGATTCAAGTGATAACGGAATTTTAACCTACGGCGGTGTTATTAACCCATGGGGAGATAATACACATGACATCAGAGCAATAGTGTGGTGCGGCGGGCTGGCTTCAGGTTTAACAACCACCGCGTCCGCGTGGAATTTGCTTAGATATGTAATTTCCACCAATCAACAAAGCGGGTACAACACCACTACGGGAGTATTCACTAGTCCACAAACAGGTTGGTATAAAATCAAAGCGGCTGTCCAGTTACAGAGTGCCCCGGCTGCCACTTATCAACTCGGTATACTGCAAAATGGTTCTAGCAGATGGATTGCGGATGTTTTAACAACGACTGTGACCACACATACTTTCTTATCAGGAGACATATTCCTGTATCTCCCAGCTGGACAGACTGCTGCCATACAGCTATACACAGACATGTATTCCGTTGCCATAGTAAATGGCATGGATACAACCCACCTTGAAATTGTGCGAGTTGCATAAAAAGAATGGAGATGATGAAATGATTTTATCGCTTGCTATAGAACAGTTGTTTCCAACGGCGGAACCGAATAAAGATTTTGAAGTATGGGACAACGGCCCGGAACCCATCCTGCGGCCCGGAGCCGAGGAAAAAGGCCGAGTCCGCTACGAGATCAAGCCGCCGAAAGAAGGCGAGAAACCAGCAGAGGACGTCCATTATCGCTACGGTATCGACTACAACCTACTCACTGAGGGTGAGGATTACGATATCGTAGAGCGTGGACCCTATATCGCAGTCTGGAACCTGGATAAGCCCCAGCCGACAGAAGCCGAGCTGCAAGCCGCTTGGGAAGCCTACCAGGAAGCCGAAGCCAACAAGCCGCCGGAACTTACTGGGCTTGAACAGCTCCAAAAGGAAAATCTTCTGCTGAAGTCGCAAAACAATGCTCTGTCTGAGAGGGCTGACTTTATTGAAGATATCATTGCAGAGATGGCGATGAGGGTCTATCAGTAATAACCAGCCTGCTCTATATGGTTGAAGGTCAAAATGGGAAGAAGGTGATTTTTAATGACTATGTTTTTCGCACAGCGTGTAATCTTGGGGAAAACCAAGTTCGCTGAAGTTCCAGCAATATTGAAAGCTGGCGTAAAAGAAATCCTGGTGGATAACGGACTTGAGTTCCTGACTGAAGAAGTATAGATAAACGCTAGCGCCTGCTATGGCGTTTTTATTTTGCCCCCGGGGACCCGGGGGTTTTTGTACATCAATATATAATGAACTTGAAAAATGAATAAAAGGGTAGAAGTGCGGAGGGGAAGTTTGGAACTGTAGGAGCGTTAGCGTCCGCCTTTGTCTGCGGATTTCAACCGTTATAAACGGTATACATTCAAGAAATCTGCAGACAACAGCGGCTGGAAGTCCAAACATTCTCTGGAGTCACGGCCAATCCCAAAATAGAAAAATCACAAGTTCAGTTAATATAAAAAGAAAGGGGTGAAACAATGAACAGCAACGACGTAGCAAACTTGGAGAAAATTCTTCCCCTGGCTGATAAATATGGGCTGGCTTATATCGTGGCCCTGATCCTGCTGGTGATTGTTCTGGTGCTTTTGCGCTCGATTGTCAAAGGGAATCTGGTGCCGCGTGAACTGCTTGAACGGGCTGAAGAAGACCGGGACCGTCTGCAAAATATTCTGGATAAAGAGCGCTCAGATTTCATGGCACCCACGCTTGAAGTGCTGCAGAGACTGAAAGTTGATTACACATCAAGCGGTGTGAATGTAGTAAATGAAGAAGATCGGGGAGGATAACGTGCTGAGTAGATGGATCAAACGATTATCGCCCCTGCACCGGGAAAAGGAAAGGGAGCTGACCCAAGCCTCGGCCCGGGTAATGTTCTCTATCCTTCGATATAAGGACGTATCCAAAGAGATTCAGGAGGAGATCCAAAATAACGGATTTGCCGAATTTCTAATCTATGATCGGGGTGTCAACAATGGGCGTAATTGATGTTTTGCTGTTAATTGCATATTCGATGTCTTTGATTTGTGCGCTGCTGCTGATAGCTGCGCTTTTTTTGTATTTTCGCAGACGTCTGCGGGCAAAGGCGGTCAGCCTGTTTATGGTGGCAGCCTTTTTCTTTCTGAGTGCCTACACCGTCCAAATGGCAATCGCCTTGTGGATTCGCTTCACCGCAGTGCCTGGAGCAGGTGCTGTGCTGGCATCACTCCAAACAGAGGCCTTGGCGGTTGCCCAGACCGGAACCACAATTGGGCTGCTCATCCTAACCTTATTGGTGTTCACGAAACGTCAGGATTTGTTCATTGTTCTCCAGGAGGGCAAGAAGGGAGGAGCAAGCCATGCTGACCCTGACACAAATCAAAAATAAATCCGCTCCCCGGCTAATCGGCCTGCATCCCGTCGTACTCGCAGCAGTGGGTGCTCTAATCGAACGCTGTTACGCCTGCGGTGTCCCGATCCTCATTACGCAAGGGCTCCGGACGGCTGCTGAGCAGGATGCGCTCTATGCTCAAGGACGCACGAAGTCGGGGGCGATTGTTACTAATGCCCGGGGAGGACAGAGCTACCACAATTATGGCTTGGCGGTTGATTTTGCATTGCTGCTGCCGAATGGCTCAAGCGTGTCCTGGGACATGGCGCGCGACGGAGACAATGATCAGGCAGCGGATTGGCTGGAGGTGGTGCAGCAGGCTAAGCGGCTGGGTTTTGAATGGGGTGGAGACTGGACGAGTCTGAAGGATTATCCCCATTTTCAGATGAGCTTCGGATTGACGCTTTCCAAGCTGCGAGCGGGAGCACAGCCTTCAGTACAAGCGGTGGAAGCGGCGTATAAGCTAATCAACGGAAGGACTAAGGAGGAACAGAATCTGAATAGTGATGTGATTACCATAGTAAAAGTAAATGGCGCAAAAATAGCCGACGGCCGGTTAGAGCACGGTGTAACTTATGTGCCGGTACGTGCTGTAGCGGAGGCGCTGGGAGCTTCAGTCGGTTATGATCCGGTTACCCGAACCGTTGAGATTACAAGTGGCCGCTAGAATAACCGCAGCTGTATATTATGAATAATCAGCAATACTTACCCTGAATTGGAAACATTAACATACTTGAGCGGTAAACGCGAAACTTAAAGGAGTGATTTTTATGATCCAAACTGGTATTCTGGATAATGTATTGGCTTTTGCATCGGTATTAGCGGTATTTACACTTGCCTTGGTGCAGTTGATCAAAAATAATATCAATCTTCCGCGCAATGCCGTGCCTTTTATCGGACTTGGGATTGGGCTGCTCATAGGGGCTGCTGCGTATCCTTTTACCGATCTGGGGCTTACGCTCCGGTTATGGTCAGGGGGGCTTGCCGGATTATCCGCGACAGGTTTATTTGAATTAGCCTTCAATGACCGCCCGGGAACCACTCAAAAATAATACGTGAATTTAATTGACAGCCGGCTCCCTGGAGCTGGCTTTTTTTGTGTGACTGCGTGATATATTATCACACCAAAACTACATAAACCCGACGCAGATCAGGCAGCATAAATAGGAAGAGCTACATATATTTTTTTAGACTGTATAAACAGCTGGATTGGTGTATAATCGTAATTGCTGTATCGCTTTACCGCGTAATAAAGTTGGAGATTTCCGGGCAGTTTTATTGTATGATATGAGGAAAGCTTCAAATAGACAATGTTAAAAGCATTGATCCGGAAGAGGATGGGGGGAGCAGCATGACCGAACTTACGACTGCCGTGAGCAAAAGCAACTCAAACAATCTGCTGCGGCGTGACGTACGGTTCCTGGGGAATATTTTGGGCGAAGTCTTGGTTCACCAAGGCGGCAACGAACTGCTGGAGATCGTAGAGAAGATCCGCGAAACCAGCAAATCGCTGCGCTCATTGTTTTTGCCTGAACTGCACAATGAATTCAAGGAGCTAATCAATTCACTTGATCCTGAGAATCGACACCAGGTGATACGGGCGTTCGCTATTTATTTTCAATTGGTGAACATTGCCGAGCAGAACCACCGGATTCGCCGAAAACGCGACTACGAACGTTCAGCCGGGGAGACTGTACAGCCTGGTTCTATCGAAAGCGCGATTCAGGAGCTCCGCGAGCGGGATTTCTCACACGAGGATGTTCATGAGATCATGAACGGCCTGTCTTTGGAGCTGGTCATGACAGCTCACCCTACGGAAGCCATGCGGCGGGCGATCCTTGATATTCATAAGCGTATCTCCGATGACGTGATGGGTCTGGATAACCCTACCCTGACCTTCCGGGAACGCGAACAGCTGCGTGAGAAGCTGCTGAATGAAGTCATTACCTTGTGGCAGACGGATGAACTGCGTGACCGCAAGCCTACGGTACTGGATGAAGTCCGCAATGGAATGTACTATTTCCATGAGACGATTTTTCAGGTGCTGCCGGATGTGTATCAAGAACTTGAACGATGTCTGAGCAAATATTATCCGGGCCAGAATTGGCATGTTCCAACCTATTTGCGTTTTGGCTCGTGGATCGGCGGAGACCGTGACGGCAACCCTTCAGTAACCGCGGCTGTGACCTTACAGACCCTGCGTTTGCAGCGCAAGCTGGCGATTCGGGAGTATCAGCGCATTATGCGCGAACTGATGCAGTATCTGAGCTTTAGTACAAGCATCGTCAAAGTAACGCCGGAACTGCTGCAATCCATTGAATCGGATCGGGACATTATTCAACTGGATAAGGCGAAATCCTGGCATAATGATAATGAGCCGTACCGGATTAAGCTTGCCTATATGATCGCGAAGACACAGAACGTTATGGATGATGAGAAAAAAGGTACACCTGAGCGCTACGCTTCACCGGAGCAATTTATAGATGATTTGAATGTGATTGACCGCAGTCTGCGCCATCACTATGCCGACTATGTTGCGGATACCTACATTAAGAAACTGATTCGTCAGGTAGAGCTGTTTGGATTCCATACCGCGACTCTTGATGTCCGCCAGCACAGCCAGGAGCATGAAAATGCCATGACAGAGATCCTGGCCAAAATGAATGTTACGCAGGATTATGCCAAGCTGCAGGAGAACGAGAAGATCGGGCTTCTGGAAAAGCTGCTGAATGATCCGCGTCCGCTGACTTCGCCGTATCAGACCTACAGCGAAAGCACGGAGGAATGCCTTGCTGTGTACCGTGCCATTTTTACGGCGCAAGAGGAGTACGGCAAACAATGTATCACTAGCTACCTCATCAGTATGGCTGAAGCCGCGAGCGATATTCTGGAGGTTATGGTGTTCTCCAAGGAAGTCGGCTTATTCCGCAAAGACAACGATGGAACTGTTGTTTGCACACTTCAGGCTGTGCCGTTGTTCGAAACCATTGACGATCTGCATAATGCACCGCAAATCATGCGGACATTGCTCAACCTGCCGATCTACCGTGATGCGGTTAGGGCGATGAATGACCTGCAGGAGATCATGCTGGGATATTCGGACAGCAACAAGGATGGCGGCGTAGTTACCGCTAACTATGAGCTGCGGGTGGCACTCAAGGAAATTACAACTACGGCGGATGAATTCGGCATCAAACTGAAATTTTTCCATGGCCGCGGCGGAGCCCTTGGCCGTGGGGGCATGCCGCTGAACCGCAGTATTCTGGCTCAACCAGCTTCGACGATTGGCGGCGGCATTAAGATTACAGAGCAGGGCGAGGTCATCTCCTCACGGTACTCGATGCAGGGAATCGCCTACCGCAGCTTGGAACAGGCAACCTCCGCGCTGATCACGGCAGCGATTAATGCCAGATCGCCGCAGGCTGATCTGTACGACCCTAAATGGGAAGAGATTGTGGCCCGGATTTCTGAAGTATCACTGAGCAAATATCAGGACCTGATCTTCCGTGATCCGGATTTCCTGAACTACTTTAAGGAATCGACGCCGCTTCCTGAGGTTGGAGAGCTTAATATTGGGTCGCGTCCTTCCAAACGAAAGAATAGCGACCGCTTTGAAGACCTGCGTGCGATCCCTTGGGTTTTTGCCTGGACACAGAGCCGTTACCTGCTTCCTGCATGGTACGCTGCCGGAACGGGGCTGCAGAGCTTCTACGACGACAAGGAAGAGAACCTGAAGATCATGCAGCATATGTATGAAAAATTTTCGTTCTTCACTACGTTAATTGATACTCTGCAAATGGCGATTGCCAAGGCGGATCTGATTATTGCCAAGGAATACGCCGGCATGGGCAAAAATGAGGAGGCGCGTCAGCGCATCTTCGGACAGATCGAAGCGGAATTCAAGCTGACCTCCGAGCTGATTCTCAAAATCACCGGACAGCAGGATATTCTGGATAACGTTCCTGTCATCCAGGAATCCATTCGCTTGCGGAATCCTTACGTTGATCCGCTCAGCTACCTGCAGGTGCAGCTCTTGTCTGAGCTGAGAGCCCTTCGTGAAGCCGAGGGCGATGACGCCGAGCTTCTGCGCGAGGTGCTGCTTACCATCAACGGCATTGCCGCCGGACTGCGGAATACCGGCTGATATTATAGTGGACCTGGAAGCCGGCCCGGCCGCTTCCCAATCCCCGTCTGCCTCTGTATTGGAGGCCGGACGGGGATTTTGTTTTGGTAACCGGGACTTGGGAATCCGGTAGGGACGGGTTCAAAAAACGGAGCTGCAAGGATCAAGCAGCTTCCTGCCTTTTGCCCCTGCCCATTGTTGCCGATGTGATTTTGGGCAGAGCGGCAAAGTAACTCTAGGGTATAGGTGAGGAGAAGGCATGGAGAAGAATTTTGGAACTGTAGGAGCGTCAGCGACCGCCTTTGTCTCCGGATTTCAACCGCGAACAGCGGTACAAATCAGGAAATCTGGAGACAACAGCGGCCGGAAGTCCAAATATTCTTAGGAATGCCGCCGTATCCACCTGCCCCTACTGTGCAATTATTTTTGCCCAATATATATAGAAGGTAACAATACTATCCTTGATTTTTACACAAACTTGAATTACGATTTAAGAGCTTGTACCGTGGACAATCAAGAGATGAACGACCAAGGGCGGCAAGTCTGGGGGAGTTAACAGGTGGAGAATTTGGAAGGCAGATTGACAAAGCTCGCCTTGAAGGGCGACCAAAGGGCATTTGCCGAGCTTGTGGAACTATATAAAGACAAAATATATCATTTGGCCTACCGGATGCTGAACAACCGCCATGAGGCAGAGGATATTGTTCAGGAAACGTTTTTGCGTGTATACCGGAATTTGGACCGTTACGATGACAAACAGAAATTTTCAACCTGGATCTACCGCATCGGCACGAACCTTTGTATTGACCGGCTCCGCAAGCGGCGGCCGACGTATTCATTGGATGCCGAGATGAATGACCAGGAGGGGATTGACGGCTATTCCATGATCCCCAGCGATAATGTGACCCCGGAAACGGAACTGCTGCTCTCCGAGACGCAGAGTCTGATCTATGAGGCCATCGACAGCCTGCCTGTGAAATACAGGTCGGTGATGATTTTGCGTTATCTGCAGGATTTATCTCTTCAGGAGATTAGTGACGTCATGGATATGCCTGTAACTACGATTAAGACCCGCGTGCACCGCGGGCGGGAATTTTTACGTAAAAAATTAGGCCCCAAAATGTAAAAATAGATTATTTTTTATGAAACGCCTGACGGGCAGCGACGTATGTAAGTTAAGCAAGTCTTATGCGCTCTGCCCCTTTGCCATGTAATAATTAAATAGCACTCATGAAAGGATTGGCTCCTATGGAATGCAAACTGGCCGTCTCTATGATGCACGACTACCTGGATGACGACTTGCCCGAACTGCAGCAGAGGGAATTGAAGGAGCATCTTCTATCCTGTACAGATTGCCGTGCCAAGTTCAAAGAATTGGAACAGACCGATATGCTGATGTTTTCCCTGATGCACCAGAATCCTGTGGCTTCTGAGGATCTTGTAGGCCGGATTATGAATTCATTACCGCATGTCAAGAAGGAGCGGGCTTTTATTACCTGGATCAAACGGCATCCTGCGCTTACAGCGGCGTCCGTATTTATTCTCGTAATGCTGATGAGCTCCGTTACTTTTTGGAATCAGGATCGGCAGCTTGTTGTCAGGGGAAGTGACCTGGAACAGGTTGTCATCAAGGGTGATACGGTTATTGTACCTTCCGGCAAAACAATATCCGGTGATCTGACGGTGGAGAATGGAAAAACTCAGGTGTATGGTGAAGTGAACGGCAATGTGACGGTGATCGACGGTTCCTTGTATCAGGCTTCAACAGCCCATATCTCCGGGCAAGTCAAAAGCATAGACCAAGCGGTAAGTTGGCTCTGGTATAAAGTGACGAACATGTTCTCTGAAGTTGCCTACCGTTAATAACACTTGGTCACTTTTAGCAGAAATATCATTTGCGCCTCTTTTTCCGGAAAGATGGCGCTTTTTTGCTGCCTGGAAATATCATGCGGTGAATCCCTGCGGGTCTAAACTTGCAACCTGGGCTGGAACGTTATAACCTAGATATGTTACAGAACTTACAGACATTTTACATAAACCCAGCTAATATGAATTGACGGGGGTTTTGGCATGAGTTATTTTTCAGACATGACATGGAAAGATTCCATTAAAGATATAATCGATATACTGATCGTCAGCTATATTATTTACAAAGTGCTCAATATGGTGCGCGGAACCCGGGCGGTTCAGCTGCTCAAGGGGATTCTGGTGCTGGTTGTGATTTGGGCACTGAGCACACTGCTCGATTTGTATACCCTCAAATGGCTGATGAACCAGATTTTTACCTTCGGGATCTTTGCGATATTTATTATCTTTCAGCCGGAACTGCGAAGGGGGCTGGAGCAGCTTGGCCGGGGCAAGTTTTTTGGACGGGCTGCCGAGAACGATGAAGAGATCAGCAAGCTGATCGGTGAAGTCATTAAAGCTGTGAATTATTTGGCGCAGCGAAAAATAGGGGCGTTAATTGTCTTCGAAAGAGCTACCGGGCTTAATGAATATACGGAATCCGGTATTCCTATGCGCTCTGTGGTCAGCTCCGAGCTGCTGATCAATATTTTTATTCCGAACACGCCGCTGCATGATGGTGCGCTGATTATGCAGGAAGGGCAGATTGCCGCTGCCGCCTGTTATTTGCCGCTGTCGGAGAATCCGTTTATCAGCAAGGAGCTGGGGACACGCCACCGCGCCGCGATCGGGATTAGTGAAGTGGCCGACTCTGTCTCCGTTGTAGTCTCGGAAGAGACCGGACAGATTTCGCTGGCGATTAACGGGCAGATCGTGCGCGATATTAAGGAAGAGTCCTTGATCTCCAAGCTGTATGAGGAGCTGCGTGCCACTTCATCGCTCAAGGAGAAAAGCTCCGCTTTCTGGAAACGGAAGGGAGATAAGAACAATGGATAAGTGGATGAAGAATAACAATTTTAACAAAATTCTTGCCCTTGCCCTTGCGATTATCCTGTGGACCATTGTCCATGTAGATACTGCACCTACCAGCCAGACCACGGTCAACAAGGAGTCCAAAATTATCGAAAATGTTAAGATAGAGGTCAAAGGATTCGATGAGGACAAATATGTAATCACGTCCCAGGATGCCGTAAGCGTCAGGCTCGAGGTCCTGGGCAAAAAATCGGATCTTACCTATAAATTTTCGGATGCGTATAAAGTGTGGATTGATTTAAGCAACATTCAACCGGGGGATACCACACTGCCGCTTCATTATTCACTTCCAAGCGGAGTGACGCTGCAGGATATTAACCCCAATGAAGTGAATGTCCGTGTGGAACTGCGGAATACCAAGTCTTTTCCTGTTTCCATCGTTACTAAAGGGAAGCCGGCGGCGGGTTATCAGGTGGGTGCTCCTGTCATAGATCCAGCGGAAGCGCAGGTTACGCTGGCTTCAAGTGAGCTTAGCAAGGTGTCCAAGGTACAGGGGACCATTGAATTGGATGGTGAAAGCGAGACGATTAAGGATAAAAAGCTGAAGCTGTACGCAGTTGACAGCAGCGGCAATGAGATTAAGGATGCGGTCATCGAGCCGTCCACTGTTACTGTGGATCTGCCGGTCACTATGCCATTCAAAAGCCTGCCGCTTGACATCAGCTTTACCGGCCAGCTTCCAGGAGCGTTGGCGTTGTCCCGGGTGTTGCCCGAGCAGGACACAGTAACGGTATATGGAACCGAAGAGTCCTTAGCCGGTTTATCCTCCTATGAAGCAACGCTGAATTTAAGCGCAATAGATTCCGCAGGTACAAAAGAGCTGAAGCTGGAGCTGCCTGCTCCGGAAGGCACGGTGAAGATTGAACCTGCAGTCTTGAATGTCTCTGTAGTGACCTCGGAAGTAGCCGAGAAAACCATCGATAATATCCCCATTAAGCTGGAGGGGGTAGACAACGGGCTATCCGCCCGGATCACAGATCCAGCCAGCAAAGCTGTTACTCTGACGGTATCTGGAGCCCCGGCTTTACTGAATCAGCTGGACAAAAATAATATCAGTGTGGTGGCGGATGTTGTTGGCCTCAAGGCCGGGAACCATGCCGTAACGCTGCATGTCTCGCTGCCCAGGTTCATTGCTCTCGCGAATGCTTCGCAACGGCTCACGGCAACGGTAGAACTGCTGGCTCCGGCAACGCCGGAACCCACAGCGACGCCGGATAACAGCAGTGCAGCAGTGACCCCTGAGCCAACTACGGAGCCAGCCTTCGTTGAAGAAAGCCCCACAGCACCTCCACAGAGTCCGGACACTGCTGATCCTACAGCCACACCAACCCCTTCCGAAGGAGTACCGGAGAACGGCGCTAATTCAGGTGCTCTTAACGGAGTTGGCAACAATGTAAGCAGTACGGATGGAACGTAACTTTTTCAGCCGGTCGGCGTCTAACCTGTGAGTCAGAAGCACACGAAACAAGAATTCATTCATACAATAATTCATTAAGCTGAAGCAGCGTATTCTAAAGGAGAAAACAGATGGGTAAGTATTTTGGTACAGATGGCGTGCGCGGAGTTGCAAACCGTGAATTGACTGCAGAAATGGCCTATAGCATCGGCCGCTGCGGAGGATATGTATTGGCAGGAAATGTGGAGAAGCCCAAGGTGGTTATAGGCATGGACACGCGGATTTCGGGTCCACTGCTGGAATCGGCGCTTGTAGCGGGCCTGTTGTCCATTGGAGCCCGGGTCATTCGTCTGGGCATCGTAAGCACGCCTGCGGTGGCTTATATCACCAGATTGCTGAAGGCTGATGCGGGAGTGATGATTTCTGCTTCGCATAATCCGGTTGAAGACAACGGGATTAAGTTTTTTGGCGGAGACGGCTTCAAGCTGACAGATGAAACCGAGCTGCGGATTGAAGAGCTGATGGATGCCGAAATCGATGAATTGCCGCGCCCTGTAGGTGCGGGTCTGGGGACAGTAAGCATAGATAATGATGCAAAATATTTATATTTGGACTATCTTAAAACAACGATTTCCCATAGCTTCGCTGGACTTAAAGTGGTACTGGACTGCGCCCATGGAGCAGCCTATGAACTCGCGCCGCGCTTGTTCAGAGAGCTGGGGGCGGAAGTGATTGCCATCGGTTCGGAACCGGATGGACTGAACATTAATGACGGCTTTGGCTCCACACATCCGGAGACGCTGCGAGAGGAAGTTCTGCGTCAGGGTGCGGATCTGGGACTTGCTTTTGACGGGGATGCTGACCGCTTGATTGCCATTGATGAGAATGGCGACGAAGTCGACGGAGACTTTATCCTCTGTATTTGCGGAGATGCAATGAACCGTGCCGGCAAGCTTAAGGATGGCACCATTGTGTCCACAGTTATGAGTAATATCGGATTCTACAAAGCGACAGAGAAATTGGCACTGAACACAGCAAAGACCGCAGTTGGTGACCGTTACGTGATGGAAGAAATGCGCCGGGGCGGATACAATTTGGGCGGGGAACAGTCCGGACATGTGATTTTCCTGGATTACAACACAACAGGTGACGGTATTCTGACCGCGATCCAGCTGGTGGAAACAATGAAGTCATCGGGCAAGAAGCTCAGTGCGCTGAAATCGATGATGACCAAATATCCGCAGGTGCTGGTGAATGTTCGCGTACAGGATAAGACCAACTATCCGAACAATCCGGCGATTGAAGCGGCTATTCAGGAAGTGGAAGGCAAGCTCGGCGATAATGGCCGTGTGCTGGTGCGTCCTTCCGGTACAGAGCCGTTGATCCGCGTGATGGCGGAAGGTCCGGATAAGGCGGAACTGGATCTTTATGTTGGCCACATTGTTGATGTTGTTCAGCGTGAACTGGTGTAATTAATCAGATTAATGTTAGAGTTGTTCAGCCGGTGGAGGGAGTGCTTGATCTGCTTCAGCGGCTGAATATTTAAATTTATGTCCATTCTTCTGTGCGAACTGTCAAAAGTATTCCTGTAATACAGCGTTGCAAAAATGATGTAAGGTGCATATAATAGATTAAGTGTCATTCCAGAAGGAAAGCGGGGATAGTAAGGTTGGCAACAGCAAGCGCCAGAGCTTGATCTTGCGCGGGGGAGAAGGGACAGCAGTTGCCTATAGGGCAAGGCTTGAACGGATCACGGCAGATGTAAGCTGACGAGGTGGAGGTGTTCGAAATGTTCGGCGGGGACCTCCCGGTGATGCACCAGAGCCGTAAATGGAAGCGGAAAATGCGAGGGCGACCTTTCACACAACGTTTCTGTGGGTGCAACCAGAAGTTATTTTTCATTTCATGGGCTAGTGCAGTAACGGAGAGAAACACAGAGCGTTCTGCTGCGGCAGAGGAGAAGACTGTGCATTTCATGAACATAGATACAAGGGAAACGGATACTGTTCTTTTTTAAGGATTGCGTAATCGTGTGAACTTGGTGAGCCTGAAATACAACAGAATATTTGCTTTTTCTCAAAAACATGCCGCACGGCACGTTTCTTTCCTTATGCCGCCCACACTATAAATTGGACGGGGGAAATTATAATGTGTGGTATTGTAGGATATATCGGGAATCAGAATTCGCAGGGGATCTTGGTAGAGGGCTTGAAGAAGCTGGAGTATCGCGGTTATGATTCGGCAGGGATTGCCGTATTTACCAAAGAGGGCCTTCAGGTTGTAAAAGCACAAGGCCGTATGGCGAACCTGGAATCCAGACTGGAAGCAACTCCACTTACCGGCAGCGCCGGAATCGGGCATACACGGTGGGCGACGCATGGTAAACCTTCCGATGAGAACTCCCACCCGCACACCGACGAGAGCAAGAAGTTCTCGGTCGTACACAACGGGATTGTGGAGAACTACCTTGACCTTAAGGAAGAACTGATTGCCGGGGGATGCCACTTTACTTCCGAAACGGATACGGAGGTTATTTCCCACCTGATCGCCCGCGAATATAATGGTGATATTGTAAAAGCTGTACAAAAAGCGATCACCTTCATGCGCGGTGCATTTGCACTGGGAGTTCTGACTGAATATGAGCCCGACAAACTGGTGGCTGTGCGTCAAGCAAGCCCGCTGATCATTGGTCTGGGTGAGGGCGAAAACTTTATCGGGTCCGACATTCCCGCTTTGCTGGAATATACCCGCAACGTATATATTTTGAACGACGGCGAAATGGCTGTACTGACACGGGATGCTGTCGAATTGATGACGATTGAAGGCAACTTTATTTCTCGGGAAATGATTACTGTCGATTGGGATGCAGTTACCGCAGAAAAAGGCGGCTATGAGCATTTCATGCTGAAAGAAATCCACGAGCAGCCAAAAGCATACCGCGATACGATGCGTGGACGTACGAATGCTGAAGGCAGCAAAGTGATTCTGCCAGAGCTTAACCTGACGGAAGAGCAGATCAAGAACATCCGCAACATCCAGATTGTTGCCTGTGGTACGGCTTATAATGCAGGACTTGTTGGACGCAATCTGATCGAGTCCCTGGTACGTATTCCTGTAGAAAATGATATCGCTTCGGAATACCGTTACCGTTCGCCGATCGTTACACCGGAAACCCTGGTTATCGTAGTTAGCCAATCCGGCGAAACTGCGGATACACTGGCAGCGCTGCGTGAAGGGCAAGCGAACGGTGCGCATGTACTGGCAATTACTAACGTAGTGGGCAGCTCCATTGCCCGTGAAGCTAATGATGTGCTGGTGACCCTGGCTGGACCGGAAATTGCCGTAGCTTCCACCAAAGCCTACACTTCACAGATTATTGCATTCACGCTGCTTGGTCTGTATCTGGCTGAAGTGCGCGGTACTCAGAGCGAAGCACAGGTCGCTGAGATTTTGGCCGCTATGCAATCCCTGCCAGAGCAGGTAGAACAAATTCTCGCACAAAAAGAAGCGATCAAAACCTACGCTGAGCAGATTGCTGAACATAAGCACCTGTTCTTCATTGGCCGCGGCGTTGATTACGCTGTTGCTCAGGAAGGCTCGCTGAAGCTGAAAGAAATCTCCTATATTCACTCCGAAGCTTACGCTGCGGGCGAATTGAAGCACGGCACCCTGGCGCTGATCGAAGAGGGCGTTCCGGTGATTGCCCTGGCCACCCAGGAATCCGTTCTGGAGAAAACCGTCAGCAACATCAAGGAAGTAAAAGCCCGCGGCGCTGACGTCCTGGCGATTACGCACGAAGAGCACGTTACCGACCTGTTGAAATCCGTCGATCAAGCCTTCGTGATTCCTAAGACCCTGCCGCTGCTGACCGCTGCATTGTCCGTAGTTACGCTGCAATTGCTCGCCTACTACGCTTCGCTGGCCCTGGGCCACGATGTCGATAAACCACGAAACCTGGCGAAAAGCGTTACGGTGGAGTAAGGGGTTAAGGTATTATAAAATCTTTTGTTCAGTGAAAATAAAGTTTGACATCCAGATTAAACAACATGACTCCAGTGCGGGGCTGCCTTCGGGTAGCCCCGTTTTTATTTGCTTCTGGGGGTGGGACGAACGTAAATCAGGATAGGACACCGTTCGACGTGAATGGATCGTTCCTTCTGTCATTCCTTGATTTTGTAGAATCTTTCATCATTCCCTCGAAGTATTACTGAACCACTTTATTTTAAACGGCTTGCTCTACAGCTTCGCGATTTTTCTTTCTTGTCATCGAGTAGAGGGCGGAGAGGATAGATAAGAGTATAATCAACCCGCCTGCTACAGGATTGACGGAAATGCTGTATTGGCTCACTACGAAGCCGCCTATCATGGAGCCGAGTGCGACTCCAATGTGAAGCGACGAAGTATTGAAGCTGAGCTGAATATCCGCTGATTCGGGAGCCGTCTCGATAAGATAGCTCTGAATGGCCGGGCTTGGCGCCATATTGAAGGTACACCAGACAGCGACCACCAGCAATAAGCTGAACAAGTTGGATACGGCGTAAGGCAGCAGCAGAATCGCTGCGGCATGCAGCACGAGCGTGAGGATGATCGTCTTCCGCGGCCCCAGCTTGTCGGAGGACCAGCCGCCGATCCAGCCACCGGCAATTCCGGCGAGGCCGTAAACCAGGAGCACCAGACTGATTATAGGTGCGGATAAGCCCATTGTTGTTTGCAGATAAGGCGTAATATATGCATAGATCGTAAATTGACCTGTCATCTGCAGTATGGAAACCAAATGGACCGAGAGAATCTTGGAGCTCTTCAACGTGCCAAGCTGTGTCCGGAGAGAAACTGACGGTTGCGGCGGCGTTTTAGGCAGAAAGCGCTGTACGCATAAAGCCACAATCAATGTAAGTGCGGCGATTAAGACAAACGTCATTCTCCAGCCCCAGCGATCGCCAATCCATGTGCCGAGCGGCACGCCAAGCATCAGGGCAGCGCTCAAACCCATGAATATAATGCCGATTGCGCGGCCTTTTAATGCCTGAGGCACGATGCTGGCCGCCAATGTAATGGACAGAATGATGATGACAGAGCAGCTTGCGGCAAGCACTACTCTGGAAATCAGGAGCAGGGTAAAATTCGGACTAATAATGGACAGGATATTCCCCGCAAAAAACACACACATCGCGATAATGAGCAGCCTGCGCCGCTCCATATTGGCCGTCAAGCTAATAATAACCGGTGATCCGAGGGCGAACACAAGAGAATATACGGTAACGAGCTGTCCCGCGGCCGCAACGGAAACCTGCAGGTCCTGGGCAATCATTTCGATAATGCCCGCAATGACCAGCTCGACCGTACCGACGACAAAGGCGGCAATCGTTAAAATCCAGACTCTTCTATCCATATCTCCTCAATCCTCCTTGCTTTCCCGAAACAGAATCATACCGGCATGATAGAGAATTCCGTCCCGGAATTCCCCGTCAGCGGTAAAGCCTGTATCATCGACATAATCGATATGGTTGCCCGTGATTGTATAACTGCCTGTGTAGGCGCTTTTTCGGTTGCCGCGCGCCTCGTCATACCGGCCGTTCGTCAATAGTTCATGACGAATATAATCGTCCGCCGTAACCCACATCCCTACATACGGCTTGTTGTTCCCGGAGTTCATATTGTTTAAATCAGTGTTTATCTTCATAAGCAATCTTCTCCTTTAATCATTTACAGCCGCTATAGATATTATGAGGCACTTGAAAAATGGACAGATAGAAGATTCATCGCAAAAGATTGCTCATTCCTTTCAAGCAACTAAACGAAACAGAAGGAAGAAGCTATAATAACTGTAGTAAGTGTTCTGAGATGGAAGGTGGGGAAACGTGCCGAAAACAACAAACCTTATACAAAAACAGAAAGAACTCGCGGAGCTTATTGACCGGTTCTCACCCGGGGAAGGGGTTCACGCGACGGACATACCATCCTTATACTGTATTCGAAGCTCGAAGATCACCGAGCCAATCTATAGAGTTCATGAACCTGCTTTATGCATCGTTGCCCAGGGTAAAAAAGAAGTGATGCTGACAGAGGAGAGATACCAATACGGACCTTCGGATTATCTTGTGGTTTCGGTTGATTTGCCGGTATCGGGGCAGATTATTGAAGCTTTATCCGATGTGCCGTACTTGTGCTTCAGGCTTGATTTTAAGCCTGCTCAAATTGTAGAGATTCTGGAGGAGTCCGAACTTCGCGCGGTTCAACCAGCGGATTCCAGGCGCGGGCTGTTTATCAGCCAAACAAGCACTTCCCTTCTTGATGCCGCTATAAGGCTTGTACGGTTATTGGAGACACCTGAGGACATTAAAGCTTTGGCACCAATGTACATTCGTGAAATCTTGTACAGGATTTTGAAAGGGCAGCAGGGGGATGTGCTGAAGCAGATTGCTGTGGAGGGAAGCAGCGCTTACCGGATCAAGGAGGTCATCGAGCAAATCAAGCAGAATTATGCCCAGCCGCTGCGAATCGAGGAGCTGGCCGAGCTGGCTAATATGAGCCCTTCATCGTTGCATAGACATTTTAAAGAAGTCACAGCGATGAGCCCTCTGCAGTATCAGAAAAGAATCAGATTGCAGGAAGCGCGGCGCCTGCTGTTATCCGAAACTGCTGATGCGGCGGAAGCCGCTTTTCAGGTAGGCTATGACAGTCCCTCTCATTTCAGCCGTGAGTATGCAAGGATGTTCGGCCTGCCGCCGATCGCCGATATGAAACGACTGCGCGCGATGGTGGCTGGGGGACGTTGGAATCCGCAAACTTAATGCTCTGATCGCGAATTTCAACCGGCTGCTTCTTGATTTTTTGCCACTGCTCATGCAAGTGCAACCCGTTTCCACAACTCATCCCGTTCCAATGAGCTGTAATTCACCAGCTTCTCATGGAATACATCTCTCCCAATACCTCAAGCCACATTGATTTCGTTAAAATTCTGTTTTTCGCCGCGGTTTCTTTCTATGGGTCAGTGGACAATAGTTGTAAAAAAGCAGATTTGTTTCCGGGTCTACAATCGGTCTGATCAAGGTGTACTCATGGCGAATAGGATCAAAGAAGATCCCAACCATCCATAAACTCATCCATTGAGTTGTAGCCAAATCTTTTATACAGTGGGTAGTCAGGGTCACTAAAACGCCGATCTTGCTCCAACAAGTAAATTCCAAGGATCGTGAACCGGTAAAACAGTTAAACCTATTTTTCCTAAATAAGGTTGAAGGGTACTAGAAATCGAGTCGACATTTACAAGTCTGCCACCGGTATCGGGATATGTTTGATTATTTTCTTTAAAATACTCGGAAAGCAGCTTTGCAATATGTTGCAAATCCTCCCAGGCCTTCTTTTGTTTGTCTGTCAGTAAGGGGCGGGCATCCTCTGGTGAATTTGCCGACTTAATCCCCGGATAATTCGTCTTCGCGTAATTTTCCAACTCTTCTGCTACAGTAAGGTAGCGGTGTCCGTCAGGCAACGGCGTTAATGTTCCGTTTTCCAAAAGACCAAGAAATTCTCTTTCAAATGTAGGCCGAATAGTAAGCACCACTCTCGCACTGCCAGAACGCATTTGTTGGAAACTGAAAATTGGAGGGTGTTATTGAAATGGCTAAACTGATCTACGCTGCTAACATATCATTGGAAGCGACGCAAGAGTGAAATTCACTCTATTCCTTTATTTTCTTTGATCAAATACATCTAGAGAGCAGCCTGAAAGAATGATAAATTTCAATCCCGCCTGCAAAGCCGCTAACTTAGCGGCTTTTTTTATGTACTAGTTCTTATTTTACATCTACGGCATAGATTACGTCGTTGACTTTCAGGCACTGAATCATTCAGTATAAAAATGGATAATGCTGTGAATCAATTGAAACAATTGCCGGTCCACAGTTTGAAGTGCATAGTAGATTGCAGATAGAATGGGGGTCTCAGTGCCGCTTGCCTATTTGCTTGGCATATGGATTGCAGCATTTACGGTGGACGAATGGCTGCACGGAATAATGATGCTGCTCCGCTGGAGAAGCAGGGTCTGGGAGAAGAAGGACTGGTAAAGCCTGTCCCCATTTCGGACAACGGCGTAGAAGCGCAGGCCTAAACAAGGCAGTTTTAACTGAAAATATTAGTTCAACGCAACAGCGACAGTCCAGGACTTTATTCGTCCTTAGCTGCCGCTGTTTCTTCTGAACGGTTCCCCGTTTCCTATCTTAAATCGTCGACGTAATTCGCCATTTTCCGTCATAATACTGCCGTTGTGCCTTGACACAGTGTATACCCCGTGACATAATATTTTCATACTAAATTACTATGATAAGTTGGGGATCATGGTTTTTTCCGTTACTAAACGAGGGGGAAGTTACAATGAAAAAGAGATTTTTGCCAGGTGTATTTATATTGTTGCTGGGAGTTATTATTGCGGGTTGCGGAAACAAAAGTGAGGCAGGCTCCGGAGCGCAAAACGATGCGGGAGCAGGCTCGAAGACCATCGTTGCGGCGACGAGCGGGGTTAGCAATCCATTCAGTTATGATAAAGACGGCAAATTGACCGGATACGATGTTGAAGTTATGAAGGCTATTTTTGAAGGTCTTCCCGAATATAAATTGGAGGTTCAGGCCATTGAATTCGAAGGCATTCTGACAGGCCTGGATAATGGACGTTTCCAATTGGGCGCAAATAATTTTGGCTCCAATGCGGAAAGACGCAGTAAATACAATTTCTCTCTGCCAATTATTGAAAATGCGAATGTGTTCGTTGTCCGCAAGGATGACAATACCCTCAAGTCCGTTGAAGATCTGAAAGGCTACAAGGCTGTGACTGAAGTAGGCAACTCCGGCGCAACACTGCTGGAAAATTATAACGCGGATCATCCGGATGCCAAAGCAGAAATTATGTATACCGACGAAAACTTCGTAAAGCAGTTTGAAGGGATTGAAGCAGGGCGGTATGATGTGCGCATCATTTCCCGCGTTTCAGCCGAAAAGGCGATTAAAGAGCATGGTTTTACCAACCTGAAGGTAGTTCCTTTCTCTACTGAAAACAGCGATCCGGGTTCCTATATCCTGTTCTCCAAATCTGCAGACAGTACGCTGCTCGATGCAGTCAACAAAAGAATCAAGGAAATTTATAATGATGGAACTTTGCTGAAAATTAGCGAAGAACAACTGGGCGGCGATTACTTGCCTAAGAAAGAATTAATGGAGTAACAGGAGAAAGGTGAGGACATGAAATTTCTAGTCACAGGAGATGCACTGTTCTCCAGCAGCAATTTATATAAAACCATGGACCCGGAGCTTCTTGCTCTTTTGCAGGGAGCTGATGAGGTTTTTACCAATGCAGAGTTCGTCACGCCCAGAAAAAATACGGCTCCGGCTGCAGGCCGCGGCTATCAGACAAGTGTGCGGCCCAAGGCGCTGGACGAGTTTGGGCATTTGAATATTCGTTATGTCAGCTTTGCGAATAATCACACGGGTGATTACGGGGTTGAAGGACTTGTTGACACCATTGAAGAGGCGGAAGAACGCGGCTTGATCCCTTTGGGTGTTGGAATGAGTCTGCACGAAGCCCGTAAGCCGGTGTTTGTGGATACAGCAGACGGCCGTATTGCGATCATTACCATTGATGTGACGCGAAGTGAAGTATTTGCAGCATCCAACCCCGGAAACGGGGTTCCGGCCCGTCCGGGAGTTAATCCTCTTCGCTGGTCCCGTACGTATGTCGTTAATGATCAGGATTTCGAAGCACTGAAAGAGATCAGTGAACGAATCGGCATCGCTCCAAGCATGGAGATAGGCAAACGAATCGAGACCTACAAAAGCAAATCGGAAAATCATTATGAATTCGGCTCTCTGTTCGAAGGATACCTGACCTTTGAAAAAGGAGATCAGTCCCGTGTCAAAACGACGGCGCATGAACAGGATCAGCAGGAAATTTTCCGGACAATTCGTGATGCGAGGGAACGTAGTGATTTTGTTTTTGTAAGCTTGCATACGCATGAAGGGGAGAATGAGAACTGGTATTCGGATTACCCCGCAGAATTTATCGAAACCTTTGCGCGTGGTGCGGTGGATGCGGGAGCGAGCTGTGTATTCGGACATGGCGCCCACTTTACCAGAGGCGTGGAACTGTACCAGGGACAGCCCATTTTCTATAACTTGGGCAGCCTGTTTATGGAGTTTGAGGCAGGAGAATCGATTATTTCTCCAGAAATGTTCACGGCCTACGGTTATGCTGAGAATGAATCTCCATCTACCCTGCACAAAAATAGAACCAAAGACAGCGAAGGAAACTGGCAGGGCTTCTATAGTGACCGGAAGTTTTCGGAGAACTTTTTGGTATCGTTTGATCTTAGTGTGGAGGAAAACCGGTTTGACTACGAACTGATCCCGATTGATCTTAGGCTTACTCATCCCACTGTGACCAAGCGCGGTTTGCCTGTGCTGGCTTCCGAAGAAGCTGCTGCATCCTTGGTTGAAAGGCTGAATGCCGTAAGTAAAGAACGTTATAATACGGAAATTGTCTGCGAAGGAAAGTTTTTTAACGTTAAAAAATGGAAATAATTCCGTTTCGTGTAAAATGAACATGGAAGGAATGTAAAACTTCATGGGAAAGATTTTTGATATTAACGCGGTGTTCACATCAATTCCTCGTCTGTTAGAGGTTCTTCCTGTGAGTCTGCAAATCACTGTGATTTCAATGATAGTCGGCCTCGTGTTTGCTTTGATATTTGCAGTGATCCGTATGAAAAAAATCCCTGTATTGAGTCAACTGGTTACTGTCTTTATCTCGTTCATACGGGGGACACCAATCATTGTTCAGTTATACTTGACCTATAATGGTATTCCGTTGTTATTAAAATTCATTAATCAGCAGTACGGGACAGATTACAACATCAATGCTGTGCCTGCAATGCTTTTTGTTTTGGTTACTTTTGCGTTCAATGAAGCAGCTTACAATTCCGAAACCATTCGCGCTGCTCTGCAGTCGGTGAATAAAGGCCAGATCGAAGCTGCCGAATCACTGGGCATGACTTATCTCCAGGTTTTGAGAAGAGTCATCGTCCCTGAAGCGCTTGTCGTTGCGATTCCGCCGCTTGGAAATGCATTAATCGGATTGTTGAAGGGAACATCCTTAGCGTTTGTTGCAGGGGTTATCGAAATGACCGCGAAAGGTAAAATTATTTCAGGGAGCAACTTCCGGTTTTTTGAAGTTTACCTCGCACTTGCCATTATTTATTGGGTCATGACGATTATTATTGAACAAATTCTTAGATATCTGGAGAAAAGATTTTCAATTCCTGACCCCGTTGGGCAAAAAGTGAACCGTGGCGGTTGGTTTTCTTGGGGAAGGAGGGAGATCTGATGATCAGGGTAAGCCATTTATCCAAATCCTTTCACGGGAATTTAATCCTGGACGATATTTCGGTTGAGATTGAAAAGGGAGATGTCGTGGCCTTGATCGGTTCGTCCGGTGCGGGCAAATCCACATTTTTGCGTGCGTTGAACTGCCTTGAAAAAGCGGATCAAGGTGTGCTGGATCTGGAAGGATTCAAGATCGACTTTAGTACGATTACGGGCAAACAGCGGCTGGAGCTTCGGAAGCAAACAGCGATGGTTTTTCAGCATTTCAATCTGTTTCAGCATCGGACAGCGCTGGATAATGTAAAGGAAGGCTTGAAGATCGTTAAAAAAATGAATGATCGCGAAGCTTCGCAAATTGCCAAAGAGCAATTGGAGCAAGTGGGGCTTTCCGAACGGGCTCATTATTATCCCAAGCATCTGTCCGGAGGCCAACAGCAGCGTGTTGGCATCGCCCGGGCTCTTGCCATGAAGCCCAAGCTGCTGTTGCTGGACGAACCCACCTCAGCTCTTGATCCTGAGCTGGTGGGCGAGGTGCTTCAAACCATCAAAAAGACAGCGGCTACCGGTCAAACGATGATTCTCGTTTCCCATGAAATGAGTTTTGTATATGAAGTAGCAAACAAGGTACTCTTTTTGGATAAGGGGAAAATTGTTGAAGAGGGGACTCCGGACGAGGTCTTCAATCATCCTAAATCCGCGAGGGCAAAAGAATTTCTTCAAAACTATTTCCGCAACAAATCCAGCAATCTCTGATATTAGCCCAGTTCTTTTCGTATACATTTTTTTGTTAGACAGCAAATACACCCCGGGAAGGCGCCTAACAGGTGCCTTCCCGGGGTGTTTATTTTTAGCCAGTCACGGGTCATAGGGCGGCGGCTGCCTGAACGAAATCCAATAAAAGTGGAATTTTACCCAATGATCGGTTCCTTATGCCTGCGGACCATCGGTTCTATAATTATGTATGCGGTTACACAAAGCCGAGGAATCAATATAAAGGGGAGGCAAAGTATGAAAAGTATGAAACGTGTTTTAGTAGGGATCTCTACTATGCTTGTGATGACAACTGCTCTTACAGCGTGCGGAGGAAACTCGAATTCTAAATCTAACTCATCCAGTCCAAGCGAAGCTCCAGCAGCTTCGGCCAGTGCATCAGCGGCACCAGCCAAGGGAGATGGCTCGAAGGTCACCATCAATCTCTGGAGCTTCACGGACGAGATTCCAAACATGAGCAAAAAGTATCTGGAAACTCATCCCGACGCAAATGTGGAATTTAAAACTACGGTGATTGCAACCACGGATGGCGCGTATCAGCCTGCTCTTGACCAGGCTCTGGCCGCTGGCGGGAAGGATGCTCCGGATATTTTTGCGGCTGAAGCGGCGTTTGTCCTCAAATATACGCAAGGCGATGCATCCGGCTATGCTGCTAACTATGCGGACCTGGGCCTTGACGATCAGATGGTGAAGGATGCGGGTATTGCCCAATATTCGGTTGACATCGGCAGCAAAGACGGGCAATTGAAAGGACTCGGCTACCAGGCGACCGGCGGAGCCTTTATCTATCGCCGCTCGATTGCCAAGGATGTTTTTGGATCAGATGATCCGGCCACTATCAAGAATGAAGTTGGACCTGGCTGGGAGAAGTTCTATGAGGCGGCTGCCAAGCTAAAAGCCAAAGGGTATGGCATCGTTTCCGGAGATGGCGATATTTGGCACGCGATCGAGAACAGCTCTGAGAAAGGCTGGATTGTCGATGGCAAGCTGCATATCGATCCGAAGCGTGAAGAGTTCCTTGATCTCTCCAAGAAGCTGAAGGATAACGGTTATCACAACGATACGACGGACTGGACGGAAGCATGGTACGCAGATATGTCCGGCTCCGGTGCCCAGCCGGTCTTCGGTTTCTTCGGTCCCGCTTGGCTCATAAACTATACGATGAGCGGACAAGTAAAAGACACGAATGGCGACTGGGCAGTTACCGAACCGCCGACAGGCTTCTTCTGGGGAGGCACCTGGCTGCTTGCCAACAAAGACGTTACCAAGGATGATGCCAAGAAACAGGCTGTTGCAGACTTTATCAAGTGGGTGACGCTCGATACCTCCGAAACCGGGCTCCAATATTACTGGGCTAACGGAACGATGAAAGAGGGCGAGCAAGGCACGAAGGACAGTGTTGCCTCCTCTGTCGTCATGGCGAAGTCTAACGGCGAAGTTCCGCTGCTCGGCGGACAGAACATGTTCGATGTGTTCGTTCCGGCCAACGCTAACGCTTCCGGCAAGAACTTGACCCAGTACGACGAAACGATTAACAAGCTATGGCGCGAGCAAGTACGCGAATATACTGCGGGCAACAAAGACCGCGCTAAAGCGATTGAAACCTTCAAGCAGCAGGTCAAAGACCAGCTTGGTATCGATAGCGAATAAGAAAGAATCGGAGGGACGGGGAGTTATCCCGTCCCTTCATATAACTAAAGGGGTGAGAGCATGCGCCGCAAAGGTGTGAACTACTCAAAATTCGGCTATATCTTCACGTTGCCGTTTGTTTTGGCATTTCTGATCTTCTCGTTATATCCCATTTTATACACCGCAGTCATCGGGTTCACCAATATGCAGGGGCTGATACCCAAACCGGTTCATATTTTGGATAACCCGTTTCAGAATTTCAAAGACCTCCTTTTTGATAACGTCTCATTCCGGAAGTCTCTAATCAACACCGGGTTGCTCTGGATCGTCAACTTCATTCCTCAGATCGTTCTCGCGCTTTTGCTCACTGCCTGGTTCACGAACAAGCGCCTTAACATAAAGGGACAAGGTGCGTTCAAGGTTCTGCTCTATATGCCGAATATTATCACAGCGGGTACAATCGCCGTGCTTTTCAGCAGTTTGTTTGCTTATCCGATGGGGCCCGTAAACAGTATTTTTGAGATGCTGGGATGGTCCGATGCTCCGATTTTCTTCCTTCAGGATAAGACAACAGCGCGGGGCATTGTGGCGTTCATCCAGTTCTGGATGTGGTACGGCAACACCATGATCGTTCTTGTCGCAGGTGTTATGGGCATAAATCCCGCTCTCTTCGAGTCTGCGGCGATTGACGGCGCCAACGGATTCCAGACCTTTTTCCGTATTACGCTGCCGAGCCTCCGTACCATCTTGCTATTTACGCTGATTACATCGATGGTCGGCGGGTTGACCATGTTCGATATTCCACAGTTGTTTCTTGCGGGCGGACCGGACGACTCCACGCTTACCACGTCCATGTTCATCTATGGGCAGGCGTTCAAGGGAAGCTATATGTACAATCGCGCTGCAGCCGCGAGCATGATCATGTTCGTCATTGCGGCCATATTGTCTGGATTGGTGTTCTATCTAATGCGTGACCGCGACGCGGGTAGAATGAAGAAAGCGGAAAAGAATTATAAAAAATCTGCCAAAGCAGCAGCCGTGAGGGAGGTATAGCAGATGGACCACAATCATAAAAACGGAACCGTTACCCGAAAGATAAACAAGACGATTATCTATATCGTCTGCATCTTTTTGGCGGTGCTGAGTATCCTCCCTTTTTGGATCATGTTTGTAAATGCTACCCGCTCTACAGCGGAAATCCAAAGCGGTCTGTCACTGCTTCCTTCGACCCATATGATGAGCAACCTGCGGGTGCTGCTCGATAAGAGCTTCGACCCTATACAAGGGTTCCTGAATTCGTTTACTATCTCCAGTTCGGCAACTATCTTAACTGTCTACTTCTCGTCCTTGGCGGCCTATGGGCTTGTGACGTATGACTGGAAGCTGCGCAAACCATTCTTTACCTTTATCTTATGTGTGATGATGATTCCTTCACAGGCAAGTGCCATCGGATTCTATCAGTTCATGTATAAAATACATTGGACAAACAGCTTTCTTCCGCTGATTCTGCCTGCAATAGCAGCCCCGGCGGTGGTGTTCTTCATGCGCCAATACCTGCTCGCAACGCTGTCGATAGAGATCGTAGAAGCAGCGCGCGTAGACGGGTCCGGCGAATTCAGAACCTTTAACCGGATCATCCTGCCGCTGATGATGCCGGCCGTGGCGACGCAAGCCATCTTTGCCTTTGTGGCCAATTGGAACAACTTGTTCATGCCGCTGATTTTGCTGACACAGAAGGAAAAGTATACCATGCCGGTCATGGTGAGCTTACTGCGCGGCGATATTTATAAGACAGAGTTTGGTTCGATCTATATGGGGCTGGCCTTGACGGCTTTACCGCTGTTTGTGGTGTACTTCCTGTTATCCCGGTACATTATCGCAGGCGTAGCGCTGGGAGGCGTTAAAGAATAACCCCTTTCCGGGCAATCAAGTCTAATGGCGGCCAATATGCGATGCAAGATTATCTTTTAATATAATTTGACAACCCGTTTAAGGATGTCTTGAAGCTAATGCCTCGGAGACATCCTTATTTGTGTTTCTGTGTAAACGCTCATGACCCTAAATGCTTATTTTGCACTGACTGGCCCAGGCAGCTTAATCGTAAAAGCCGACCCCACCCCCGGCTCGCTGCTGACCTCAATCCTTCCTCCGCTTAAGCTGATAATACGGGCAACCAAAGGCAGGCCGAGGCCGTTGCCTTCGGCAGAGCGTGCGGGGTCGCCCTGGTAGAATTTCTCGAAAATATGCTTACGGACCTTCGGGGTCATTCCTATTCCTGTGTCGGCTATGACTGCTGAAATCCATGGGCCATCGGGCCGGAGAGAAACCGAGATTTCTCCGCCTTCCGGCGTGAACTTGATCGCATTGCCAAGCACATTGAGCCATACCTGCATCATCAGCTCTTCATTGCCATAATAGTGAAGCTCGTCCAGATCAATGTTAAGGTTCAACTGCTTAGGCTCCCAAGCCGATTCCAGCAATAACAATGCCTGCCGGAGCTGTTCATCCAGACGGTATTCTGTTTGTTCTGTGAGCAGTTCCTGGTTTTCCAGCTTGGATATTTTGAGGATATTGCCGGATAGGGCGGACAGCTGCCGGGCGCTGTCTATAATCATGCCGGTGTATTCGTCATGCTCTTCTTTGCTTAGGCTGTCATCCTGCAAAAGGGTGGCATACCCCTCGATCGCCGCAAGGGGTGTTTTGAACTCGTGAGACACATTGACCACGAAATCATTACGGAGCGTCTCAATGCTGCGCAGCTCCTGAACCATAATATTGAAGTGGTGAGCAACGTCGCTGATTTCGCCCACCCGGTGCGATTCATCCAGATGAATATCGAAGTTTCCTCTGGAGACTTCCTTGGCCGCCTTGATCAGATCCGCGATGGGAGCCAATATTTTCCGGCCTACGGTCACTGTGATCGTCGTCCCGATGACGAGGCTGAATAATATAATGGTCAGGACCGGCGGGAAAGGATTTCTATGCTGCATGGCATCGTTGCCCAGACGGATATATAGATAAGCCAAGATCGCCATGACTAAAAGGAAGGACACAACAATTACAAACACCAACGATACAAAATGCCACCACAAGCCTCTGTTTTTAGGGGGGCTTATCCTCATCCCAGCTTCACCGCCTTGTAGCCGAGTCCTCTTACGGTGACAATTTCAAAGTCAGTGCTCTCCCTGAAACGCTCGCGCAAGCGGTTAATATGGACTACCACCGTATGCTCGTCAGATTCCGTATCCATTCCCCATATTTCATCCATCAGCTGCTGTTTGGTAAAGATTTTATTCGGATAGGAGATTAGTTTATACAGTAAATAAAATTCCTTCTGCGGAAGAAGGATGCTCTCCTGTCCCTGGATAACGGTTAAAGCGTCATAATCCAGTATGGTTGCTCCCCACTCAATTCGGCGTTCGCTGATAATTTTGGCACGCCGCAGCAGCGCCCCCACACGCAGAAGCATTTCATTTACATTGATCGGTTTCACCATATAATCGTCGATTCCAACGAGAAATCCCTGTTGTTTGTCGGCAAAGGTCTCCCGTGCAGTCACCATAAGAACCGGAAGATTATTGTTATTGTCTCTGAGTGTCCGCGTCAGCTCGTAGCCATCCATGAGCGGCATCATAATATCGCAGATGATCAAATCGATGTATTCCTTATCCAGTACCGTGAGTGCATCCTCGCCGTTAACTGCCGGGATTGCCCGGTATCCATTTTTGGTCAGGACTGTACAGAAGAGCTGCCGTAATTTGCTGTCATCCTCAACTACAAGAATATTAAACATGAGGTTTCCTCCCGGGATGCTTCATAGGGTTCAGTATATAGATGGATTAAGTATACAGCATGAACATCAAGTGAATCTCAACTGCGAAGTTGAGGTTTAGTTTATATTTAGCGTTTATACTGGGGCCAGCAAGACAAGAACAGAGAAAGAATAGAGAGAGCAAAGAGTACAGGGATAGAAAAAGGAGACTGGATAAGATGCTGCAATTAAAAAACATCACGAAAAGCTATAAGACCGGAGATTTCACGCAGGTTGCACTGGATAAGGTGAATCTGAATTTCAGGGAAAGTGAATTTGTTGCGATTTTGGGCCAAAGCGGATCGGGCAAAACAACACTGCTGAATATTATCGGCGGGCTGGATCAGTATGACAGCGGAGAGCTGGTTATCAACGGGCAGTCAACGGAGCACTTCAAAGACGGTGACTGGGATGCGTACCGCAATAATAGTGTTGGCTTTATTTTTCAAAGCTATAATCTGATTTCGCACCTGAGCATCACGGATAATGTGGAGATGGGGATGACACTCAGCGGGGTAACCCCAGCCGAGAAGCACCGCAAGGCGCTTGAAGTCTTGGAGAAGGTCGGACTCAAGGAGCATGTCCACAAAAAGCCGAACCAGCTCTCCGGCGGACAGATGCAGCGGGTAGCGATTGCCCGGGCCCTGGCCAACAATCCGGATATTATTCTCGCGGATGAGCCGACGGGGGCGCTGGATACGGAAACCAGTGAGCAGATCATGGAGCTGATCAAAACCATAGCGGAGGATAAGCTGGTCATCATGGTTACGCATAATCCGGAGCTGGCTGAGAGCTATGCGGACCGTGTCATTCGTTTTTCGGACGGTCATGCGGTTTCGGACAGCAACCCGCTGGCGAATCAGAAGACCTCAAGCTCTTATAAGCTGAAGGAAACCAGCATGAGCTTTTTTACCGCCCTGAAATTATCCGGGAAAAATATCGCGACCAAGAAGTGGCGGACGGGCCTGACTGCTTTTGCCTCAAGTATCGGAATCATTGGCATTGCCTTGATCCTGTCCTTGTCGAATGGATTCGATAAGCAGATCAACACCTATGAAACGGGGGCGCTCTCCAACTTCCCGATCCAGATTTCTCAGACGCCAATAAATGTAGAACTGGGACCGCCAGCCGGCAAAGACTCGGAGCTTCCCTCGTACCCCAAAGAGAAAAAGCTATACCCCTATGATCCCAGCGAGAATTCATCGCAGCATACAAATGTGCTCACCAAAGAATATATCGGGTATTTGAATCAGATTGACCCGGAGCTTATTGATGGTATTTCCTATACCCGCACTGTGAATATGAATGTACTGGTTTCGGATGGGGATAAGGCAACTGTACTGGACAAAAACAATATCAGCTTCACCGCATATCCCAGCAAACAGGGGAGTGAGGCGGGGAGCTATCTGGAGCAATATTATGATGTGCTGGAAGGAACCTTCCCTGCCAAGCCGACGGATGTTGTACTCATCGTGGACGAATACAACCGCCTGACCGATGCTGCGGTTCATGCCCTGGGGCTGGATTATAAGGCAGAGAGTATCGGTCTGGGAGATCTTATTGGTAAACAACTGAAGCTCGTTATGAACAATGACTATTACCGTAAGAACGGCGGGCAGTTTACCGTAAACGGAACAGCTGCGAATATAATGGACCTCTACAATAGCCCAAAAGCAGTGACTCTGAACATCGTTGGGGTATTGCGGGGCCAGGAAGGCTCAAGCATATCTACGCTGTCTCCGGGCATCGCCTATTCGGATGAGCTTGCCGCTTCATTTATAGCAGATGCACAGAAATCGGAAATTGTTCTGGCGCAGGAAAAAGCAGATTTCAATGTGCTGACCGGCCAGGCATTGTCTGATGGTGTTGCGGGCGGCGGAGCAGCAGGTACAAATCCGCTGATGATGGCCCCTGGTGCGGGTGCAGCAAGAGGCGCTGCTTCCTTAACTAAAGAGGATGTGCTGGCGTCTTTGGGGGCAACGGACATCCCTAACTCGGTTTCGCTGTACCCGATTGATTTCAGCGCCAAGGAATCGGTCACGGCTTATCTGGATAAATGGAATGAAGGACGTGATACCAAGGATCAGGTGAAATATACCGATTTGGCCGCTATCGTCACCAATATATCCGGCGGTATTATGGACGGGATTACGATGGTGCTTGTTGCTTTTGCGGCGATTTCCCTGGTGGTGTCGCTGATCATGATCGGGATCATCACCTATATCTCCGTCATGGAACGGACGAAGGAGATTGGAGTCCTGCGCGCCCTGGGTGCCCGCAAGAAGGATATCACACGGGTATTCAATGCCGAGACTTTTATTATCGGAGCCTGCTCAGGCCTCCTGGGGATAGGTATTACCTACCTGCTGACGATTCCGGTAAATGCCATTCTCTATAATCTGACTGAGCTGTCGAATGTCGCCCAGCTGAATCCGCTGCATGCGCTAATTTTGGGTGTGATCAGTGTGGGTCTTACGATGATCGGCGGATTCATTCCGGCCAAGATGGCCGCGAAGAAGGATCCGGTTACTGCCCTGCGCAGTGAGTGACGGATTTAGCTGTTGATCCAAAAATATATCAAGTGCAGAAAACCCGCAAAGCCTGCTGCTCTGCGGGTTTTTTGCTTTTATCGTTCAACGTTTTCATTATACTCCTATTTCACACCGTAACTAAGCTGTTCAATGTGCCAGTAGGTCTGGCGGTATTTCAGCGGTGGCAGGCCGGTGATTTCCTTGAACACACGTCCGAAGTGGGTCATATGTATTTGTGGATTGTCAATTTTGAAGACCTCGTTTAGTATATAAGCACAGGCTTATATGACTGAGGATGGAGAGAGGCTGTCATGGAGGAAACTACTGTCATTGCAGATATGTCGAGGATTGCTGATGACCTGAAGCTGTTAGGTGATAGAACGCGTCTCCTGATGCTGTCTCTGTTAAAGGAACGGGAATGGTGCGTGTGCGAATTTGTTGAGATTTTTGACATCTCCCAGCCCGCCATCAGCCAGCACCTGCGGAAATTAAGAAGCAAAGGCATCGTCAAGGAACAGAAGAGAGGCCAGTGGATACACTATTCCCTTAATGTTGAGGACAAGCCCCATATCCAGGCCGTACTTCAGCTCACACCGGATAGTTCCACCATCCTGGCCGTGCTGAATAAAACACAGGTGACGGTTTGCTGTGAATTATTGCATTAATCAAGACGGTTTTTGAAAGGCCCGGATGAATTCCGGATGTACACTGGAGGTTAACTTTTGGGGATTTTAGCAGGTCTTATCTTTGTAGTAACACTGGTATTTGTCATTTGGCAGCCCAGGAATCTGTCCATTGGGTGGTCTGCCTGCGGCGGGGCGATACTTGCTTTGCTTGCCGGTGTAGTCCGCTTTGGTGATGTTATCGATGTCACCCTGATCGTCTGGAATGCCACATTGGCATTTATCGGGATCATTCTGATTTCTTTAATCCTCGATACAATTGGTTTCTTCGAATGGGCTGCATTGCACATGGCCAGAGCCGCACGCGGGAGTGGTACCCGGATGTTCTTCTTCGTCACGCTCCTTGGGGCAGTGGCGGCCGCGTTTTTTGCCAACGACGGTGCGGCGCTCATTCTAACCCCGATTGTGCTGGCTATGGTCCGTGCGCTGGATTTTGATGAGAAGAAGGTCTTTCCGTTCATCATTGCCGGAGGATTCATTGCCGATACCACTTCATTGCCGCTTGTTGTAAGTAATCTGGTGAATATCGTATCGGCGGATTTTTTCGGAGTGACCTTTATGGAATACGCTGGCCGTATGCTAATCCCTACCCTGTTTTCCTTGGGGGCAAGTATTCTCGTACTGTATCTCTTTTTCAGAAGAAGTATCCCGCGGAATTTTGACAGCTCACAGCTGAAAAACCCGGAAGAGGCTATTAAAGACAAACAGATGTTCAAGCTGTCCTGGTTTGTGCTTGCGGTTCTGCTGGCTGGATATTTCGTCAGTGAATTCCTGAACATTCCGGTGTCGGCCGTGGCCGGGGTTGTCGCAATCTTTTTCCTCATTATGGCAAGGAAGAGTCCTAATGTGCATGCAATGGAAATAGTGAAGGGTGCGCCTTGGGCGATTGTATTCTTTTCCATTGGCATGTATGTTGTCGTGTATGGTCTGCGCAATGCCGGTCTGACGGATGTCCTGGCTGATGTGATTCAGGCTGTAGCCGATCAGGGGCTGTTCGCTGCGAGCGTGGGGATGGGCTTTATTGCTGCTGTTATCTCTTCAGTAATGAACAATCTGCCTACCGTGATGATAGATGCGCTGGCGATTGATGCAACGCATACCTCCGGGCTGATCAAGGAAGCTTTAATCTATGCGAATGTTATCGGTTCTGATTTGGGACCCAAGTTTACACCGATCGGCTCTCTGGCAACGCTGCTGTGGCTGCATGTGCTGTCAACCAAAGGGTTGAAAATATCCTGGGGGACCTATTTCAAAACAGGTATTATCCTGACCATTCCCACGCTGTTCATCACGCTGCTTGGCCTCTATATAACGTTGATCCTATTCTAGACACAAAGGAGACTGCAACTTATGGACAAGAAAATCATTTACTTTTTGTGTACAGGAAACTCCTGCCGGAGCCAAATGGCCGAAGGCTGGGCCAAGAAATACTTGAGCGATGAATGGAAGGTGTACAGCGCAGGAATAGAGGCCCATGGTCTGAATCCGAAAGCCGTAAAAGCTATGAACGAGGTGGGCATTGATATATCGGGACAGACGTCTGATATTATCGATCCGCAACTGCTGGGCAACGCAGACCTTGTCATTACCTTATGCGGGGATGCTGCTGATAAATGCCCGGTTACACCGCCACAGGTGAGACGTGAGCACTGGGGATTCGATGATCCTGCGAAAGCGCAGGGAACGGATGAAGAGAAGTGGGCGGTTTTCCAGAGGGTACGCGACCAAGTGGGCGAGCGCATTAAGCGGTTTGCGGAAACTGGCGAATAAATAGGGTGAACGGCCAAGTGGCGGGAGCGATTGCTGCGGGGGGACATAGGAGAGAACTTAATTGAGGTCATAAAGGGTGCTCCAGGCATAGCTAAACTAAAAATCTATTCAGTTCTTGGAAGCCTCACAGGAATATACGCAATGCAGGAGGATAGGGCTCCATCCGCGGACTGAAGCGGACAGAGGAGCCCTTATTTTGCCAAAAATCTTACTTTATCTACAGTTACGGACACAGGAGCCGTTATATCGTTCAATTGAGCCTGAAATAAAGGGGAAAGGGAGAAATAAAGGCATCTCAGTCCGTCCTGCGGAATAGCCGAATCTTCTATCCATAACGGCTCTCCTGTCCGTAACGGCTGCGGATCGATCGCGAAGGCATAGGGCGATCCGTCTTTACCGGCTTCCTCGCAGGTGCTAGTTGGAAAAAGGGAACTTATTTTTCCGGAAATTAAGAAATCCTGAGAGTGAAGTGGAAAAAGTAAACTTAATTGGGCCACTTTTCTCGAAAAATGGATAAATGAGCTGAATTAGTGTCCCTTTTTCCACTTCATCTGCCCCGGGTAGGGTACTCCGGCAAATTAGTGTACCTTTTTCCACCTAAAGAGTTGCCGTAGGATTCATGGGGAGTCGTTCTCCAGGTAACGTTAGAACCAAGACGGCTGCGCTGTCCCGTGGAGGACGGCACAGCCGTTTTGTTCTAAGGTCAGGCAGCTTTTTTACAGAGCGCCTTTCGCAAGCTCCCGGCGCACAATCGGGGCAACCTTGGTGCCCAGCAGCTCGATGGCGCGCAGGACTTCGCGGTGCGGCATGGTGCCGACATTTACATGCAGGAAGAAGCGGGTAACGCCGAGATTTTTGCGCAGCAGCAGAATCTTCTCGGCGACATATTCGGCATCGCCTACATAGAGGGCACCCCGCAGGCTGCGGGCATCGTCATAAGTCGCACGGTTATAGGCTTGGCCCCAGCCCCGTTCGCGCCCGATCACATTCATCTGGGCCATTGTCGACGGATAGAACAAAGCGGCCGCCTGTTCGGTGGTTTCACCGACAAAGCCATGCGAGTGTGTGGCGATCTGCAGCTTGTCGGGGTTATGCCCGGCTTTGGCGGCAGCGTCCTTGTAGAGCTGGACCAGCGGAGCGAAGCGCTCCGGCATGCCGCCGATGATGGCGAACGCGATGGGAAGGCCGAGCATGCCTGCCCGGATCGCAGATTCGGGATTGCCGCCGCTGGCAATCCATACCGGCAGCGGGTCCTGGACGGCGCGCGGATAGACCGGAAGGTTGTTGATGGCCGGACGATGACCGCCGCGCCAGGTAACCTTTTCCGAGGCTCTAATCTTCAGCAGCAGCTCCAGCTTTTCTTCGAACAATTCATCATAGTCATCCAGACTGTAGCCGAAGAGCGGGAAGGATTCGATAAAAGAGCCCCGGCCCGCCATGATTTCCGCCCGGCCGCCCGAGAGGCCGTCTAGCGTTGAGAAGGCTTGGTAGACGCGCACCGGATCATCCGAAGACAATACAGTAACGGCACTGGTGAGCCGGATATTCTTTGTCATAGCCGCCGCCGCAGCGAGCACCACAGCAGGGGCGCTGCCGGCATAGTCAATGCGGTGATGTTCCCCGATACCATATACATCCAGGCCGACCTGATCGGCGAGTACAATTTCTTCTACCGCTTCACGCAGTCTTTCGGCGTGGCTGATGACCTCGCCGGTCACCGGGTCCGGCGTAGTCTCCAAAAATGTGCTGATGCCGATTTCCATACTGTTTTCCATCTCGGACATTTCAATCCGCCTCCTTTTTTTCGTATTTTCATCTTACTATACTTTTTAATGTTTCTCAACTTTAGTAAGTGGATTGGGCCATAAAAAATACCCGCCACCCATTAAGTATGGGCGGCAGGCGGATGCAGTAGTGCTGTGTTTAGGATTTTTTTTTGCCAACAGCAAGCTGCACGATCATGATGACAAGAACGAGCAAGGCAATGAGCTGGTCTGTACTCATAGGGGTCCGGCCTCCAATCCTTAAGTATAGGATGGCTCTTCGGACCGCATCCCCTCTCCCAAGGAGCTGCTTTGTTCCCCTAATACAGACTATGAAGGGATAACTGAGGTTATTACTTCATCCCCTGAATCATTATGCTGCTGAATGGATCTCCTGTGGAACCTGTGCTCCTTCCTCCTCATGCTTTTCGCTCCGGCCCGCCATATCCTGGATAGGTGACGACAGGCCATTTGATTTTGCGCAGCGCATCTATCAGCTCCGGCCCCACGTTCAGATTGCTGCTGACAAGCTCTTCAGGCGTAAGCGCCATCCATTGGTTCAGTGAAACATCGGCAAAGCGGTCACTTTTGAACATTTCCAGGAACCAGAGGGTTTCCTTGCCGGTATTCTGGATATAATGTCCGAAAGCAAAAGGAACATAGCCGACATCTCCGGCCCTGTAATTGAAGGTACGGGCGGCACCGTTGCCGCCAAAAACCGTCATGCGGCCTTCTCCGGCCAGATAATACTGCCACTCATCATTGTTCGGATGCCAGTGCAGCTCACGCATCGCCCCCGGCTCAATCTCGACGAGCGCTGCGGCGATCGTCCTGGAGACGGGGAAATTCGAGCTGTCAACGATCCGCACGCTTCCGCCCGGCGTTTTCAGCGGAGGCTGGGCCAGCAGCCGGTGCTTGAAGCTCAGCGGAATTTCGCCGAAGGGAGATTGTACCTTTTGACTCTGCAGGGAGCCGGGGACCTGGTCCTGGTAGATGTAGACCTGCTCCTTCGGAAGATAGTCAAAGGCCGAAGGGGGCACCCCGAAATTGGCCGACAGCACTTCCTTCGGCGTATGGGCGAACCAGTCAGAGAGGGACAGGGTATTGAGGTCGGAGAACGTACCGTCGTCAAAAACAAGCAGGAATTCACAGCCCTCCGCAAGCCCTTGAATGGAGTGGGGAATACCCGGGGGAAAATACCACAGATCCCCCGGGCCGATATCGGCAATAAAGTTCCGGCCGTTCTGATCCACCGCTGTGATCCGTGCGCTCCCAAGCAGCATATAGGACCATTCGGCCTGCTGATGCCAGTGCAGCTCCCGTACGCCGCCCGGAGTCAGGCTCATATTAACTGCGGCAAGTGTGGTGGCAACGGGCAATTCTCTAACCGTTACCTCCCTGGACCAGCCGCCGTGATTAAGCTGCATATGGGCGTCGGAGAAAGAGAATTTCAGATTGGGAATGAGTCCATTGTCCGTAACCGGAGGGATGAACATATCCGGGTTCTCCCAGTCCCGCATCACATCGCGGGGGCCAAGGTCTACGTTGCCTGCGCCGTCGCTGCGTATCGGCTGGGGAATGCCTGCTTTTTTGGCTGAACCATGTTCCGGGGATTCCATGGGTCTGGCTCCTTTCCTGATTGCAATTGCTCAATAGAGAATATATGCCGGAAGGCCGTTTGAAGATGCCCACAATTGCAAATCAGGAATTGACAGAGACCGCCCGAAGATGGATTCTTAATAATGGACTTATATTTGGTATTTCCATTCATAAAGGAGAGGATCTAAAATGAGTTATCCGGGCTACCGGGTCCACCGGTTAGGCAGAATCAGAGCTTTAATCATCTTGCTATTTGCCAGTCTCTTATCAACGGTCTACATGCCAACATCTTCAGCAGCAAGTGCCACACCAGCAGCGGGGAAGCAAATTCAGCCGATACTGATCAACGACAACTATGTGCTGTTCCCGGGAAAGCTGGCGCCCTATACGCAATCGGGTAAATTAATGGTGCCTATCCGCCCGTTCACGAAAGCGCTTGGCGCGCAGCTGGTGTATAATGCCCAGACGAAGAGCGTTTCGGTTTCACTTCTCGGCGGCACTGTGTATAATATCAGGCCCGGGCAAACTACAGCAGAAGCCGCTGACGGAACGGCGTTCTCCTTGGAGGCGGCACCGGTGCTGCGTGACGGTGTGCTTTTTGTGCCAATGAGCCCTGTGCTGGGAGCCTTGAAGTCCATCCGCTGGGAGAATATGTTGAATACAATCGACCGCCCCATACTGGTGGTGCAGGGCAGACAGGGATTCACTCTGCCGCAGACGGGGCCATGGCTGAAGGTCACACCATTTACGGGCCTAGCTGGAGAGAACTACAATCCGTTGTATCCGACGGTACTGACGCAGGAGCCATCCGGCAAGGGATACCGGCTGAATCTGAGTGTGATCAACACATCCGGGTTCATTATTCCCAAAGGAAGCGCAGCGCTGGAGCTGATCGCTGTCGACAGTCAAGGGCAAGCAACGATCCGGAAGATCCCGGGTCCGGCCGGCCAGACGGCTAAGGCTGCGGCGTTAGCGTTCACAGTGAACATTCCGTCAGCGGCTGAGTATGTCATTTATAATTCCCGGACAGCTGATTTGGGACACTAAGAGAACATTAACCAGAAGATTATAGAGAGCAGGGTATACACATATGACAGACAGCGGACCAATACGCTACCGCTTCAGCGAAGCCCCGATATGGGAGCTGCAGCGCAAATATTATGAAGAGCTGGGGATGCAGGCCTGGAAAAACGACCAGGTTCCGCAGTATATTACGAGCAATCCGATGATCGGGACCAGCTATGCAGAGATGATCTTTGGTTTTTTACAGGACCGGGCGGGGATGGGGCACACCACGGAGCCGGTCATTATTCTGGAGCTGGGTGCAGGTGCCGGACGCCTCGCGTTCCATGTGCTGCAGAAGCTGTGTGAATTAGTGGATTATGCGGGGCTGCCGCTGCCTCCGTTTACCTATGTCATGAGCGATCTTCCGTGGAAAAATATCACCGGCTGGCAGCAGCATCCCGGCCTGATCCCTTTTGTAGAGCAGGGCATCCTCGATTTCGCGCGTTTCGACGCTGTTGCGGATACCGAGCTGCATCTTATAGAAAGTGGAAGGGTGATTACACCGGGGATGCTGGCACAGCCGCTGATGGTGATCGCCAACTACTTTTTTGACAGTATCCCGCAGGAGCTGCTCTATGTGGATGAAGGCAAAATATATGAGTGCGAGGTATCGCTGCAATACCCGGAGCAGTCAGACACGATGGGGCCCTCCGAGGTGCTGAGGGATCTGATTCCCGAGTATCACTACCGCCGGGCAGCAGGCTATGAAGAGAAGTTCTACCCGTACCGCGAGGTGATCGCGTTCTATCAGGAGAAGCTGGAGGATTCGCATGTGCTTTTCCCGGCGGCGGCGCTGGAATGTATGGAGCGGCTGAGTGCGCTGTCCGGGTCTGGCTTCCTGCTGCTGACCGCCGACAAGGGCGACCACCGGCTGGAGAACTGGGAGTTTGCTGAGCCGCCGAAGCTGATCCATCATGGCAGCATCTCACTTACAGCCAACTATCATGCGCTGGTGTGCTATTTTGAACAAAAAGGCGCATTGGCTTCATTTACCGAACATCATTACAAGAACCTGAACGTCGGCTGCATCTTTATGCTGGAGGAGCCGCTGCGCCATGTCCAGGCCCGTCTGGCCTACCGCAGGTTCATTGAACGTTTCGGGCCGGATGACTTCTTCAGTCTGAAGCTCTGGATCGACCAGAACTACGATACTATCGGGCTGCAGCAGATTCTGGGCTTCTGGCGGCTGGGCGGCTATGATGCCGAGCTGTTCATCCAGAGTGCCGAGCGGATTTCCGGCCTGCTGGAAGATGCCAGCGATGAGGAGATTCTCGATTTGAAGCTGGGGATCGACCGGATGTGGACAGGCTTTTATCCGATGCCGCAAAAATATGATCTCGCCCTGGACAGCGGGCTGCTGCTGTTCGAGATGGGACTGTACGAAGACTCGCGGCGTTTTCTGACGCAATCGCTGCGGGAGACGGAGGATGAGCCGGTCGTCACAGTGCTCTATTGCCTGGCCATCTGCAGCTATGAGCTTGAGGATCTGGAGGCTGCGCTGGAGTATACCCGCCAGGCGCTGGTGCTGGAGCCGGAGCATGAGGAGGCACTGGATCTTCTGGCGGCGCTCAGCGGGGACTGAGGCTGCCTTTACAGCAGCGCAGTTATTTTGTAAAATACAAGAAATTATAATCAAATGCGATGAGGAGAAGAGTAGATATATCCGTTCTTTTACAGAGAGCCCCGGACGCTGAAAAGGGGTAAAGAAAGGTGTATTGAACCAAGTCTCTGAGCGGCGTACCGGAACTAGCAGATGCCGGGGATGGTGCGACAGGAGCTCCTGTTACAGAGCTAGAGTATAAGCCTTGCCTGCCGGCAATGCCGTACTTAATGAGATTAATATGGCGACATATTAATAAACCTGGGGTGGTACCGCGAGAATCTCGTCCCCAAGACCATACGTCTTGGAGGTGGGGTTCTTTTTTGTTGGGAAAGATTCAGAGCGGTCATCACATTCATACAGGAGGGTTCACACATGGGCAACGACAATGCAATGGAAACCGCAGCAGCGGAAAACTACATGGATAAGCTGATCAAGGAGGATATAGAGTCCGGTATCTACAGCAGGGAGATCTGCACAAGGTTCCCGCCGGAGCCGAACGGATATCTGCATATCGGCAGTGCGTTTGCGATTCACACCAACTATGGGCTTGCGCACAAATACGGCGGCACCTTTCATCTGCGCTTCGACGATACGAATCCGCTCAAAGAGGACATGGAATATGTAAAAGCGATCATTCAGGATATTGAATGGCTGGGCTGCAGCCCCGGAGAACATATTTATTACGGCTCGGACTATTCGGAGCAAATCTACAATAGCGCGCTGAACTTAATCCGCAAAGGCAAAGCCTATGTCTGCGATTTGTCGCCGGAAGAGGTGACCGCCTACAGAGGCACACTGACGGAACCGGGAAAAAACAGTCCTTACCGGGAACGGTCCGTGGAGGAGAACCTCCGCTTATTCAGCGGGATGAGGGAAGGGGCTTATCCCACCGGTTCCCGGGTGCTGCGGGCCAAAATCGATATGTCTTCACCGAACATCAACCTGCGTGATCCTGTGATCTATAGAATTATCCATGCGGAGCATTACCGTACAGGGAATGCATGGTGCATTTACCCGATGTATGATTTTGCCCACCCGATCCAGGACGCCATTGAAGGGATTACCCATTCCTTATGCTCGCTTGAGTTCAAGGACCACCGCCCCCTCTATGAGTGGGTGCTGGAGGAACTGGGCATTGAAGAAGCCCCTAGGCAAAGGGAATTCGGGCGGGTCAATCTGACAGGGGTGGTTACCGGCAAACGGTATCTCAGAGCACTCGTTGCGGGGAACTACGTGGACGGCTGGGATGATCCCCGGCTTCCCACACTGCGCGGTCTGCGGAGACGGGGATTTACCCCGGAGAGCATCCGCAGCTTTGTCAGAGAGATCGGCATGGTCCGAAACCAGACGATGGTGGACTTCTCGATGCTGGAGCATTGCCTGAGACAGGACCTCAAAGCCAGTGTGCCAAGTATAATGGCCGTGCTTGATCCGCTAAAGGTCGTAATTACCAATTACGAGGCGGGGGAAACAGAGTGGCTGCCCCTGGCCAATAATAGCGAAAATGCGGAGCTGGGTGTGAGAGAGGTGCCGTTCTCAGGCACTGTCTACATTGAGCGGGATGATTTCATGGAGGAACCGGCGCCGGGTTTCCGCAGGCTGGTTCCGGGCGGTGAGGTCCGGCTGAAGGGGGCTTATATCATCAAATGCAACGAAGTCATCAAGGATGCCGGAACCGGTGCGGTCCGCGAGCTGCGCTGCACCTATGATCCCCTGACCAAAAGCGGCGGGGCAAATAGTGGACGCAAGGTCAAAGGCACCCTGCACTGGGTCTCGGCCAGTCATGGCATACCGGCAGAGGTATACCTGTATGAGAAGCTGCTGGAAGACAATGAAGGCCCCAAGGCGGAAGGCGAAACCTGGGAGGAGTACATCAATCCGGATTCCATAAGGCTGATGCTGAGCTGCCTGCTGGAGCCTTTTGCGGCTGGCGCCAAGCCTGAGGATAAATTTCAATTTATGCGCCAGGGATACTTTTGCGTCGACAACAAGCTGAGCCGGGAAGACCGGCTGGTTTTCAACCGGATTGTTCCGCTGAAGGATACGTGGAAGAGCGGGAAATAAGCCGCCGTGAATGGGATGAAGAGACAGGTAATAGCAGCGGGCGGGAGCCGGGGGTGACCCGGACCCCGCCCGTTAATTTTTAAGCAGAAGCAGATGAGCTGAAGTTTCACTTTATGGGGCTTTGTTACATAAGAATAAAGTAACCTGCTCTAGGCTGAAGAGATATTCGCATGAGTGTTGCCTGCACCCCGAAACATTAAGCGCACAAGGGTTAATAAATAGGGTATGGAAATGATGCCAAGCAATAGTTTCGTAAAGGCATTTACATTTTTCAAAACACAGATTATAATAAAACTAAATTAAATGTTGCACCAGGGAAACTTTCGTGTGTATAGACAACTTTTCCGGGCAAGAGGAGGGATTGATAATGATGGAGCAAAATTTGGCAGAAACACCTCCAATGATACACAGACAAAAAAACAAACTCACCGCGCAGGCAGTGCTGAACGGGGATGTCAAAGGATTGAAGAGGCTCCTTCCTTTCCTGGGCCCGGCTTTTATCGCTTCTGTAGCCTATCTGGACCCCGGGAATTTCGCCACCAATATTACAGCAGGCTCTAAATATGGTTACCTCCTGCTGTGGGTTATATTCGCGTCGAATCTGATGGCTGTTCTGATTCAATCGCTGTCCGCCAAGCTTGGCATAGCTACCGGCAAGAATCTGCCCGAGGTAGCACGGGAGAGATTCCCGAAGGGCGTATCCATCTTTTTGTGGATTCAGAGTGAACTGGTGATTATCGCTACCGATCTGGCGGAGTTTATCGGGGCAGCGCTCGGACTATATCTGTTGTTCGGCATTCCGATGCTGCCAGCCGCATTGATAACCGCTGTTGGTTCATTCGCCATTCTGGAGCTGCAGCGGCGCGGGTACCGCACACTTGAGGCCGGAATCGCCGGTATGGTGCTGATTGTCGTACTGGCCTTTACGTTCCAGGTCATCATGGCCAAGCCGGATGCCGGGGCAGTCGCCGCCGGGATCTTCACCCCGCAGTTCCAGGGCGTTGACAGCATTCTGCTGGCTGCGGGCATCCTGGGTGCGACGGTAATGCCGCATGCGATCTATCTGCATTCTTCGCTGACACAGAGCCGCGTAGTCGGAATCGATGACAAGGAGAAAAAACAGATTTTCAAGCTGGAGTTCATCGACATTCTGATTGCCATGCTGATTGCCGGTGCGGTCAATATGGCGATGGTGGTTGTGGCCGCCGCGTTGTTTTTCAAGAACGGCTTAGTGGTCGAGGATTTGGATATCGCTTTTGAGCAGTTCCGCCATTTGGCAGGACCGGTTACTGCGGTTTCCTTCGGACTGGGTCTCTTGATTGCCGGACTCTCCAGTTCGTCAGTGGGGACGATGGCAGGGGATGTGGTCATGCAGGGCTTCATTAATAAAAGAATCAATCTCTACCTGCGGCGGGCGATTACGATTATTCCTCCGCTGGCCATCATCGCCTTCGGCATCAATGCTACAAGCGCCCTGGTCATGAGCCAGGTGGTGCTCTCGTTCGGGATTGCCTTTGCCTTGATTCCGCTGGTGATCTTCACCAGTGACCGCAAAATCATGAACGGGCTGGTGAACCACCGGATTACTACGGTTCTGGGCTGGATCATCTCCGCACTCGTTGTATCGCTGAATCTGTTCCTGATTGTAGAGATGTTTGTCTAAGGCTTCCAACCAAGAGCGTAACTGTATTTCATACAATTAAAAGTTAGTAATTACTCGCTTAATCCGTTGTAATTGTACTCTGTACACTTAAAAAGCTATCGTTTCGAGAAAAGAATGCCATTTGCGATGTTTAAGTGCACCCAATACAGCTAGCGCTTAAAAACGAATGGTAAATTTGCTTTTAACTGCAGTAAATACATCTATCGAGTCTAAGGGAATAGATTCTTAGGATTAGGAAAAGCCCGCCCCCGGCATCTGTCAGGTTGTACCTGAATGGATGACCGGAGGCGGGCTTTTTTGAAAGATAAGAAAGTTCCCGCTGGAACGCTGCCGTCCCTCAAAAGGACGGCGAAGTCGTTTCTGCTTAGCTGCCCAGCATGGATTATTTGCGCTGAAGACTAGGCTCTGCTGAATGGAGGTAAGATTACTGCTTCACGATATCCTGTACGGATTTGTCGAGCTTCTCCAGGAGCTGATCGTGATTCAGCTGGCCGCCCAGGTATTCCTGCATAGCTGCACCGAAACCTTGAGTCACCCCGTCTGGGAACATATCCCAGTTCCAGCCGAGGGCTTTATCGGATTGCTCCTGCACTGCAACGGCGACCTGGCCGATATCCGCTGCATCCGTTTCAACGTTGGTTTCAGCGGGGATGAATTTGAATTCCTTAGTCAGATATTTCTTGCCGGTTTCCGAGCTCACGAGCCAGTTGAGGAATGCTTTGGCTTCTTCCGGATGTGCCGATTTGCTGTTCACAATATAGTTGTTAGGCACACCTACGAGAATGGTTCCTTCTTCGTCGCTGATCGGCAGCGGGAGCAGGCCGAGGTTCAGGTCCGGATCAATCTTGTCGATATCCCCTTGCGTCCAGTTGCCCTGCATCATCATGGCCGCTTTGCCGGATGCGAAGTCTGCAATCTGTGTAGCATAATCTGTAGTCATTTTATTATCCTGTGCATTGTCAAAGATCACATCCACCAGGTCAAGCCATTGCTTGAACACCGCATTGTCTTTAAAGGTTTGGGTACCGGCTTTGAGATCATCGATGAATTTCTTCGGGTCCGGCTGATGAGCCAGGCCTACGTTCACCAGGTGCATCCCCATGGACCACCACTCATTGGTCGCTTCAAACGGCGTGATGCCTGCGGCTTTCAGCTTGGCTGCCGCGTCTTTGAGCTGTGAAAGTGTTTTGGGTTCTTCTGTAATCCCTGCTTTGGTGAAGAGGTCCTTATTATAGATGAGTCCGTAGCCTTCAACATTCATCGGCATCCCGTACAGCTTGCCATCGACGGTAGCCGGCGTTTTGGCGGTTGGAATCAGATTGGCCACCCAGGGCTCGTTCGACAGATCGGTGGCACGGTCCATATATGGAACCAGGGCCGTATAACCGCCATTGTTGAAGATCTCCGGTTCAGAGCCGGAAGCAAGCTCTGCTTTGAGCAGCGCGCCGTAGTCTTCACCGCCGCCATGTGTTTCCACTTCAACCTTCACACCGGTTTCTTTCTCATACTCTTCGGCCAGCGCATTTAACTGCTCGGCAATTTCGACCTTGAACTGGAACATTTTGATCGTTACATCCTTGGCCGGGGCTTTAGTAGTCTCGGGTGCAGCCGTCTCTGTTCCTGTGTTGACAGCGTTTCCACCGTTTGCGGAATTATTATTGCCGCCATTGCCGCAACCTGCGATAATAAGTGTGCAAACGGTTGCGATAACAAATGCGAACTTTCTTTTCATAGTATAACCTCCCTGGTCTAGTGGTCCTACAACCTGATCGTAATGCAAATTTGAATGAGCTTACACTTAATATTTTGCTCAAAAAAGTGGATATTATTGCAGAGGGTCTAACCCTTAATGGAGCCTGCGGTGACACCTTCAACAATATAACGCTGCAGAGACAGGAAGAACAAGAGAATCGGCGTAATCGCCATGACCAGTCCGGCGAGAGCAAGATCCCACTTCTTGGTGTACTGGCCGAAGAACTTGGTAACAGCCACCGGCAGTGTGGTCAGGTCCTTATTACCTCCAATGACAAGCACCGGCAGCAGGTAGTCATTCCAGATCCACAGGGTGTTCAGAATAATGACGGTAACAATGATCGGCATGAGCAGCGGGAAGACGATTTTGAAGAAAACGCCATAGGGGCTTGAACCGTCAACACGTGCAGCTTCCTCCAGCTCTATAGGCACACTTTTGATGAAGCCATGGAACAGGAACACGGACAGCGGCATTCCGAAGCCGAGATAGCAGGCCACAATGCCGTACAGCTCACCGCGCAGCTCCAGCATGCTGGTCACCCGGACCAATTGCAGCATCAGAGACTGGAACGGAATGATCATCGCCGATACAAGCAGCAGAAACACAAAGGAATTGAAGCGTGACGGCTTTCTGACAATCTGGTAGGCAGCCATGGAGCTGAACATCACGATGAAGATTACGCTCAGCACTGTGATTTGCAGGGAGTTCCAGAACGCCTGGGGAAAATTGATCGCATCCCATACTTTGGAGTAATTATCCCAGTGAAACACCTGCGGGAACGATGCCGCATCAATCAGGATTTCCTTCAGCCTCTTAACCGAGTTGCTCAGCACCAGGTAGAACGGAGACAGGAACACCACGGCCAGAAGAATGGCGAATATCTCAAGGATGAAATGGTTCAGACGATATCTGCTAGTCTGCATTATGCGGACACCTCTTTCCGTTTGGTGAGCCAGACCTGTGTGACGGTGATCAGGGAGACGGCGAAGAAGAAGAGCAGCGCTTTGGCGGTCCCGAGGCCGTAACGGTTGTTGATCAGTGCTTCCGCGTAGATGTTGTAGGCAAGCGACTGGGTTGAGGTTCCCGGTCCGCCTTTGGTCAGCGACAGGTTGAGATCGAACATTTTGAAGGCATTGGAAGTGGTCAGGAACAGGCAGATGGTGATGGATGGCATGATTAGCGGGACATAGACACTCTTGAACAATTGCGGAGCGCGTGCCCCGTCGATCTTGGCCGCTTCAATCAGATCCTTCGGAATTCCGGCCAATCCGGCGATGTAAATGACCATCATATATCCGGCTGTCTGCCAGACGAACACGATCACGAGGCCCCAGAAGCCGGTGCCCGCTGTACCCAGCCAAGGCAGCTGGAAGAAGGAAATACCGGTCATCTCGCCGATGGTAGCGAAACCTTTGGTGAAGATAAACTGCCAGATGTAACCGAGCAGAATGCCGCCAATTACATTGGGCATGAAGAAGATCGTGCGCAGCACCTTTTTGGTCTTCAGCGCCGTCATCAGCAGGAATGCAAGCAGCAGTGCCAGGACATTGGCTGCAATAACGGATACTACCGTGAAGCGTAAAGTAAAGAAGAGGGAGTCCCAAAACTTGTCATCATTCGTAAAAATCCGTTTCCAGTTGTCCGCACCGGTCCAGACCGCTTTGTCCAAATCCAGTCCGTTCCAATTGGTGGAGGAGTAGTAAAAGCCGAGAATGAAGGGTGTGACCACAATGGTCAGGAAGAAGAGCAGGGCGGGCCAGAGGAAAATAATTTGCTGTCCCCAGCCTCGTTGCAGACGCAGAGCTTTTCTCATATGGAGTCTCCTTTTTATATAGTTAATCTTCGGGTTCACATCTTCATTATAGGAACCGGCAAGTATGACTAACACTCAATTTGATGATGATAAAAGTGGATTATATTGCAGGGATGCTTGCGCAGCGGATATTCGGCACAGTAGTATACGTGAAGAAGTAACCTTCGGCAAAACCTACAGGAGGACAAAGCATGTTCAAAAACAGCATACGGACCCGGCTGATGGCGCTTGTGCTGCTGGCCTCTGTGATTCCATCAGCGATTTCAGTTACGTTCTCTTATCTCTATACCAAGGAATCGGTCACGGAGCAGTCCGTGAAGCAGAATACGAAGCTGCTGACGCTCGGGGAGGCCAACCTGAGCAGCTACTTCAGCGGTATGAATCAGCGGGCGATGTCGCTGTACAGCGGAATCAATGTGCCCAGCTCTTTTTATACCGTTCTGCTCACCTCCAAAAGCAAGCAGGATGCTACGCCCGGCTCCGCAGTCCCGGATAACCGGGCTGTGATCTCCACCCAGCTTTCCAACCTGTTTCTCTCGGACCGGAATACTTTTCAGATTCATCTGTATGTGCGGGCAGCGCAGCAGTCCAATCTGCTGCGGGGCGGGTATTTCCGCCAGGAGGCTAACAGCCGCTATGCTTTGGGTGAGCACCTTGATGGGACGTACCGCCCCTACATCGAGGTCACCCATATAGAGCACCAGTATGGGATAAGGTCCGGTTTTCCTAATTTGAAGCCGGGGATTGAACCGGTATTTACAGCCCATTTTCCAATTTACAAGACCCCAAGCTCCGACGTTCTGGCCGACCTGTCGATTGACTATCGCCTTGCAGAGCTGGAGGGGATTGTCAAATCCATGTACAATTCCGATACGGAACGCCTGTATGTGTTAAATGATCAGGGGCAAGCGTTATTCGCATCTGATCCCGATTGGATCGGCAAGCCGGTTAAGGCGGGCTGGAGCCAGCTTCCCGGGAACAGCAGCAGCGGTCATTTTACCTGGAAAAGGGACGGTTTTAAGGGGATTGTCATGTACCGGCATATTGAGGACCCGTTGTTCAAAGGCAGCATTATCAAGCTTGTTCCCTATGAGGATCTGTACGAAGATGCCCGGGTTATCACCCGGTTCAATACAGGTATTGGTATATTGTTTCTGCTCGTGGGCGGAATCAGCGCAGTGCTTATCTCTATTGGCTTCACCAGACCGATCAAGAAGCTGATCTCCTTCACCCAGAAGGTGCAGATCGGACAGCTGGATGCGCGTATGGATGTGGAACGGGAGGATGAATTCGGCCTGCTGACGCGCAAGATTACGGGGATGACCCGGACGATCAACGATTTGATTCTCAATGAGTACAAGCTGGAACTGGCGAATAAAACCAACCAGCTGAAGGCGCTGCAGGCTCAGGTCAATCCGCATTTCCTGTATAATGCCCTGCAGTCCATCGCCAGCTTGTCTTTGCGGTACAATGCGCCCAAGGTGTATGATCTCATCTATTCCCTTGGCAGCATGATGCGTTATTCGATGAATACTGAACGCACGCAGGTCCCGCTCCGCGATGAAATCGAGCATGTGCAGAACTATGTCATCCTGCAGACGGAACGGTTCGGTGAAGAGAATCTGCGCCTGGATGTCGATGCGGAGGAGGAGGCGCTGGATGTGGTGGTGCCCAAAATGATTCTGCAGCCGATTGTGGAAAATATTTTCAAGCACGGCTTCGCGGACGGCATCCAGGGCGGGGTCATCTCCATCAGGTGTGCGCTGGATGGCCAAGGCCGGTTAATGCTTGCCGTCAAGGATAACGGCAAAGGAATTGCGCCGGAACGGCTGGAAGCCATCTTGGCCGGACTGGCAGAGAGCGGCAGAACGGAGCGTGAGGAGATCGGGCTGTACAATGTGCTTGCCCGGCTCCGCCTGCAGATGAGCAGCGGGGCGCAGCTGCTCCTGAGCGGAAATGAGGACAGCGGCGTAACCGTTACACTCCTTATTCCGCTGGATAGCATATAAATCACTTACAGAAAGGGGCGGCGGACAATGAAGGTGCTGATCGTAGATGATGAGAAGCATGTGCGGGAGGCCATCCGCTATTTTGTTCCGTGGGAGAAGTATCATATTACAGATATTTATGAGGCGTCGAACGGGCAGGAAGCGATGCGGATCATGCAGGAACAGCAGCCTGCGATTGTCTTTACGGATATGCGGATGCCGCTCATGGATGGAGCAGAGCTGCTGGAGTGGCTGCACAGCCATTATCCGCATACCAAAACTATCGTAATCAGCGGCTATCAGGACTTCAACTATGTGAAGCCGGCGATTGTCTACGGCGGAACGGATTATTTGCTGAAGCCGCTGAACAGCAAGCAGCTGATCGCCGCCGCTGAACATGCCTTCAAGCTGTGGTTGGAGGAAGAACAGGAGCGGCACCAGGCGCACCGCCAGAATATGCAGCTGAATGTGCTGCGGCCGCTCTACTGGGATAAGATGCTATCGGATCTGGTGGCGGGGCAGGCTTCTTTTCAGGAAGTAAGAAATTCACTGTGTGAAGAATTGGGTATGCCGTTATTCGTGGCTGAATGCCGGGTTGCGCTCATCTCGCTCCAGGGGGCAGACTGCCGGCTGCTGCACAGATTTCAGGGCGATGTGGGGCTGACCTCATTCGTGCTTGCGAATGTCTGCAACGAGGTGCTGGCCCCCAAGCAGAACGGCTTCGCCTTCCGCAGCTGGCAGGGCGGAGCGGATATTGTTCTTCTGCTGTGGAGTGCTGTTGCTGAGGCGGAAGAAGAGATGCACCGTATTAACGAGTCCATTAGACAGACTTACGGCGTGCAGATGGATATCGGCCTCAGCCTTCCGGTTGCTTTTCCGGAAGGGCTGCAAAGGGCTTTCCGCCAGGCGCGGCAGAGTCTGGGCGAGCGGAATCTGCTGCAGCGGGAAGGACGGATTCATCTGTTCCAGGAGCAGTCTGGAACAGGTAGTTCTGAAAAGAACTACGCATATGAAACGCAGTTGGACAAGCTAAGAATCGCTGTCCTCTCCGGTGATCTGGACAAAATGGAACGTGTCGTGGATGAGTGGTCAGATCAGCTGGCGGGTCTGCCGCTGCTTACGGAGAGCCAGTTCCAGCAGCTTCAGGCGGAGATCTCGGAAGTCCTCCGCCGCTTGCGGCCGGACGGGGAGATTTCGTTTGAGCTTTGCTATGACAGCGAAGGGCTTTTTTCTGTGGAGAACTGGCGGAGCCAGCTCAAGACATTGCTCCAGCGCCTGACGGAGGGAAATGCCCAGACGCCGGACAGCTGGCTTGTCGAGGAGATCCGGCAGTATCTCCAGCAGAACTATGCCCGGGATATGACATTGCAGCATATTGCGGAACGCTTTTTTATCAGCAGGGAGAATGTCTCGCGGAAGTTCAAGCAGATTACAGGGGAGAATCTGTCCGATTATTTGACCGGCCTCCGGGTAGACAAAGCCAAAACACTGCTGCAGAATACGAATCTGCGGCTGTCGCAAATCTCGGAGCTGGTCGGCTATGAGGATGAGAAATATTTCAGCCGTGTATTTAAGAAGTCTACCGGGCAATCGCCCAGGGAATACCGCAAGCAGGGAGAGAGTCCATAACAATTTTTCCAGTTTTAACCCTTTCAGCATTTCCAGCTTTTGACCGATAGTAAAGATAAGGGAATTATTCATTCGGTTGATTCGGGAGGACGGGGTATGGAAAGGTATTTAGGCAAAAAAATAAAAAATGACTTGATCAATTCCTACGGGGTAACGGTAATTCCCGCGAACAGCATTCTGAATGCTGAACATTTGGAGCTGATCCGCAAGCAAAAAATCAATATTCTCGACATCATCTTTGCGGGTGAAGAGGGACAAGCACCTTCCTGCAAGGAGCTGGCTTACGACGTGGTGAATAAATCGAAGGATTTATTTGAGTCCTTCCGGATCTCCCGCAAGGTTCCGCTCGCGGATATCCGGAAGGAAGTTGTGCCTGCGATTCAGGAAATATCCCGTCATTCCGATATATTTGCGTTATTTGATGCGATTCAGGGCAAGGACGACTATACATACCAGCACAACATCGGAGTAGGTGTATTGTCGACACTGATCGGCAGATGGTTGAATATGAGCGAATCGGATCTGTCGGTGCTGTCCCTGGCCGCAACCCTGCATGATATCGGCAAGCTGAAAATCCCTTCCGAGATTTTGAACAAACCGGGCAAGCTAACCCCGGATGAATATGAGTTAGTTAAGAAGCATACGATTCTGGGCTACGAAATGCTCAAGGAAACCACGGGAGCGAACTCCCATATCACGCTGACGGCGCTGCAGCACCATGAACGGAATGACGGCAGGGGGTATCCGCTGGGGCTGAAGGAAGAACAGATCGATGCCTACGCCAAAATCGTCGCCGTCGCCGATATCTTTCATGCGATGTCCTCCAGACGTCCCTATCATGAGCCTGTGCCCTTCCATATCATCGTTGACCAGATGAGAAGAGGCAGCTTTGGTGCGCTGGACCCGCATATTGTCTCGGTATTCCTGGAGAATATTGTGAAGCGGACGGTTGGCCGCGAGGTTATTCTGACCGATGGGCGGGTCGGTGAAATCGTCTACTTGAATCCCCACGATATTGAGACCCCTTTAGTTAAAGTCGATGATGAATATATTGACCTCAGCAAGCTGAATACGATTAAGATCAAGGAGATCAGTATCGAGTAGCAAGCAGGGAACCTCTGTATTTAGTCAAAATAATCCGCCAGCCCGTCGGCGATGGCCTTGGCTGCTTTTTTCTGATATGACGCTGTGCGGACGATGGATTCGTCAGAACGGTTGCTCAGAAATCCCAGCTCCACCAGCGTCGCCGGGAGGCTGTTTTCCCGCAGAATGTGATAGTCCCCGAAAGACAAGCCGTTGGACTTCAGACCAATGCCCTGCCGGAGCCGGTTCTCGATGGAGCGGGCCAGCCGCAGATCATTATTTTCCGAATAAAAAAAGGTGAGTGTCCCCGACACCTTCTTCGGGGAAGAATTGTAATGAATGCTGACAAAAGCATCCGCCCGGAGCTGCTGCCCGATCTGCACCCGCCGTGACAGGGAGGGCTTCTGGTTCCCCCGCGTGCGGGTCAGCTCCACCCTTGCCCCTTTTGCCCGCAGATAATCGCGCACATAAAAAGCCGTCTGCAGTGTCAAATCCTTCTCCATTGTGTCGTAGCTTGTGCCCAGCATTCCCGGGTCACTGCCCCCATGTCCGGGATCAATGACAATCAGCTTGCCGCGGATGCTTCCGGAGCGATTGCTGCTCCCGCTGTTCCAGGTGCTCCCTGTGCTCCCCGTGTTTCCTGTATTCCCTGTGCTTGAGGCTCCTCTGGCAATATACTGCCCTGCTACCCAGCCGACCTCTCCGCCCGTGGTGCGGATCCGCGCCCAATCTCCCTGACGCAGCAGAACTGTGACGGAATCCCCTTCTTTTAAGGAGCCCAGCACTTTATAACCCGTTCCCGGGCCTCCCCTGATCCGCAGCGATGAAGCGGTGACCTGTACGGTTCCGCCGGCACTGCCGGAGGAGCGGCTTGAGGTCTTCACGGAAGCGGCCCCGGCTGCGTTCCCGGACGCTGGACCAGCTGTTCCGCCGGTTCGCTTAAGATAGTACCCGGCAACCCAGCCGGAGACCGAACCCGCCCGCACCTTAAGCCAGCCGTGCTGCTCGTCCGTTACAGTTACCAGCGCTCCGCTTTTCAGCGTTCCGGTCACAGACGCGCTTGCGGCCGGTTCACTGCGCACATTCAGCGAAGAGGCGTAGACCTTTGCCGTGTAGGCTCCGGCTGCATGGGCTGATTCAGGATGTCCAGGGTTGGACAGTAATAAAGTGACTGCCAGCATGGCAGTGGATAAGGTTTTTTTCATATTATGTAAGATCCTCGTTTCAGAAATAGGTTAAAGGTTTATTACCCGTTCCTGTCGGAGGGAAACAGCAGACTCTTAAAATTTTAAAAGAAAAACAGCCTCTGTTCCAGAATTGCATTCACCTGTATAATTGTTACATATTGGAAGCCGACAAAGGAGTGCCGACGTGACCAGACCGAAATTATTCATTGGATCTTCAAGAGAATCTATCCGTTACGCGCGGGCCATCCACGAGCAGCTGAAGCGGGAGGCCCAGGTGAATCCGTGGTATGCCAATGCCTTCCGGGCAAACGAATACACCATGGAAGCGCTCGAACGTCATCTGGATGAGAGTGATTTTGCCGTATTTGTATTCTCGCCGGATGATGTAGCGAGGATCCGCGGCAAATATTATTATGTGACCCGTGACAATACACAGTTTGAAATGGGGCTGTTCTGGGCGAGGCTGCGGCGGAGCCGCGTCTTCTGCCTGCTGCCGGACCAGGTTCCGGTCCGCAAGGATCTGATTCCCGGCGAGAATATTGAGGAATATCATCTGCTCTCGGATTTGTCAGGACTTACGCCTCTGGAATACGAATGGCAGCATGAGAACCCCGTGGCTGCTGTGGATGTCAGCTGCGGCAAGATCATCGACAGCATTCAGGCGCTCGGCAGCTTCCGCGATCCCCAGCAGGAGCTGGAGCAGCTGAAGCTTGAGCTTAGGCGAAAAGAAAGTATCCTTCACTTCTTCTGGCAATATAATAGTAATGTGACTTCTCCGGAGGACCGTGAAAATTACCAGGCGCTCAGCGAAGCGGTCCGCAATTCGTTCCTGCCTCCCAAGCACTGCCGGGTGATCGGTGCTGCCATGTGGCAGGCCCGCGGGCAGGAAGCTCTGGTGCAGGTCGGCGGAAATGTGGGACGCGGGCATTCCTATCCATTTTCACCGAACGAAGAAAAGGGCTCCCGTCCAGGTGTGCTAGAGGCTTTTCTGACCAAGGAATGGACCTTTTTTCAGCGTACAGAAGTTGCTGAGGTCTATATCCTATGCTATCCTTTAGGTGAGAGGCATGTCCTTTCTGTGCATTTTTCCGGAAGCGACGGATTATCTGCGGAGGATCTGACCGAGGTCGTGGCGTACAACCGGGATTTGTTCCGTACCGTCAATCATTTAGTGGGAGGGGACTGACACGATGAAGAACATGAAGAATGCAGTAAGTTTGTCCAGTGCTGTCCGCCGAACCGCAAACGGCAGCAGCAGAGGCGCCAAAGGCCGCACGAAGCGCAAGGCAGGGACCGGAAGTCCCACTAATCTTTCGCCTTCAGCCATCAATGTCTATATTGCGCCTTCGCTTGAAGGTGGAGATGACGAATACAAGAAACTCATCAGCGGGAAGGTTGATAATAACAAACCTTCGTTTGCTTAACCGTAAATAGGGCCCCCGGTTCATGTCGGGGCCTTTTTTTTATATATTGAAATTATACATTGTCAAAAAATACGGATATCTTAGAAGTTGGTTCCCTTTCCACCCCAAACTAACCTTCTCCACCACTTCATTGTGATGAGATCCTGCGAATGAGTGAGTATTCGTGAGAATACCCCTTAAATACGAGGGAGCGGACTGAGGAGCCCTTATTTTGCCTAAAACCTTGTTTTTTCAGCGGATACGGACTCAGGAGCCGTTATATCGTCCGATTGAGCCTAGGCGAAGCTTCTATCCATAACGGCTTTCCTGTCCGCAACGGCTGCGGATAGATCGTGAAGGGAGCTCATCGTGTCCGCAGAATGACTAACACCATAATCATACGGCTCCCAAAGCATGTCTTAACTGACTTTTGGGCAAGGTTGTGTATGTGGTTTAACAATACTCTGGGCAAGAGTTGCGCATGTGGTATAACAATATGAGCTCTAAGCAAGCCGAAAGATGCTAAGCCTGTCTATAGTACAACGATCCGTCTTCAGCATGCCCCGTTGATATTGGAGCGGTGGGGAATCCCTGCGCCCGTAAGTTCCGTGTTGTTATTCACCGGTCAGGAGTAATTTTGTTCTGAAATTATTACGCCAGAATTTTGTATGCTGTTTGCTAAGCCGGATTCGATCGCCTTTTTCCAACTGGCGCTTGCGAAGAAGCAGGGAAGCAGTGCTAGTTGGAAAAAGGGAACTTATTTCTCCCCAAAATCAACAATTGTGAGCTTGAAGTGGAAAAAGGGAGCTTAATTGGGCCACATTTCCTGATAAAGGGCGAAATGTGCTAAATTAGTTACCCTTTTTCCACCTCACCTGCGGAGAATAGGGGGGCTTAAGCAAAATAGTGATCCTTTTTCCACTTGGGATTGCCGAAGGATTTATAACAGAGTTCTCCAGGCGAAGCCAACTGAAACCCCAAACAACTACCTTATCCGGCCAAGGGCGGCGAATCCGTTTCTGCTTGGCAGGCGGGCAGAATTCGTCACACAGGAACTGAAAAGGTCAGCGGAAATGCAGCTGCCAGTCCTTTTTGGCCGTCTGCGGTTATAACAACCGCTCTCGTCTGCGGGAGCCGGTTCACCCACTGGCGGTCCAGCAAAAGTTGAAGGATAGCAGCGCCCAGTGCCCCCGCAAGATGATGACGTCTTTCGCTCCAGTCCAGGCATTTGGGGGCAAAAGCGCGCCGGCATTTTTTTACCTGGTCCAGATCTATTCCCAGCCTCTTCAAGGCGTGCTCTCCCTGGGCTGTAACGGAGAAGCCGTTCGCTTCCTCAGCAATAATCCCCTCAAGCCGCAAAGCCTCCGTTAACTGCACCCCGAATTTTCCCGCCAGATGGTCGTAGCAGGTTCTGGCATGACGCATGGCCTGATCCTGTACGGAGTGGCGGAGTGAGCTGACCTTCACCGGGGGCGAGATCGACAGCAGCAGTTCTATCACCTGGGCGATTTCCGGACTGGAGATGCCATAATAACGGTGTCTGCCCTGGGTATGAACGGTAAGTATGCCGCCTTCCGCCATCTTGCCGAGATGGAAGCTGGCGGTTTGGGGTTTGATCCCGGCGGCAGAAGCCAGCGCTGAGGCCGGGTGGAGACCGCCGCCCATCAAAGCGGTCAGAATGCTTGCCCGGGACGGTTCTGTGATCAGGGATGCCACTTGGGCAACGGCTGGATTGGCTTGCATGGTATAGCCTCCTTCTGCATTCCATATTTCGATGAATATTGTAAGAGTTCTATTTTACAATACAATCAATACATTTGCAGAGGAGATTTTAAGATGATGAATCCTTTTGTGCAGCCCCGGCAGACGGTAACTATACAACCCAAAATTCTTTATTACGGGACACCGGTCATCCTGTTGACGACACTCAATGAGGATCTGACCGTAAATATAAGTCCGATTTCATCCTCATGGGCTTTGGGGGAGCATATTATTCTGGGCCTGGGGACGGGCGGAAAAGCACTGGAAAACCTGCAGCGGAAGCCTGAGTGCGTGATTAATCTGCCTGACGCTTCGCTGTGGGAGCAGGTGGAGGGGCTGGCCCGGCTCACAGGAAAAAATCCGGTTCCTGCTGAGAAGAAGGAGGCCGGATTTATTTTTGAAAAGGATAAATTTGCTTACGCAGGACTTACAAAGGCCGAATCCACTAGAGTACAAACGGCCAGAATTGCTGAATGCCCGATCCAGATTGAAGCGCGGGTGAACCATATCCGTATTCCGGAAGATGCAGCGCATTTTGCAATTGTTGAGACGCAAAGCGTGCAAGTGCATGTCCATAAGGAACTGGTTGCCGGTGAACATCATATTGATCCGGCCAGCTGGAACCCGCTGATCTATAATTTCCGCCATTACTTTGGCTTGAGCCCAGAGCTTGGCAAATCCTACCGGTCGGAAACGTAAATATTCCGGTGTTCAAAGTCCACGCGCGGGAGAGATGCCGCTGTTCTTCTTCGCAATTTCCCGCCGCACAACCGGAGCTACCTCGGTGGCAAGCAGTTCAATAGCGGCTGCCACCTTGGCATACGGAAGTCCGCCGATATCGAGCTGGGTCATGAAGCGGTTGTGGCCGAACAGCTCATGCTGGTAGAGAATCTTTTCGATAATCTGCTGCGGGCTGCCGACAGCCAGTGTATTGACCGGAGATACGAAGCGGCCAAAATCCCGGCGCGAGACACGGTACTCCTGACCGGGATGCGGACTGATGGCATTGCGGTAGCTGTAATAATAAGGGTAATATTCGTCCAGCGCCTGTTGTGAGGTCTTGGCAATATATCCATGGCTGGTGATGGCGATCTTCAGGTCTGATGCGGCATGTCCCGCTTCGGCTCCGCTCCGGCGGTAGGTATCGGCAAGGTTCTGGAACGGCTCCGGACTGCCGCTGAGAATAGCAATCGCCATCCCAACGCCAAGGCTTCCGGCCTGTGCGGCGCTGTCGGCGGAGCCGCCGATGCCGACCCAGAGCGGAAGCTTCTGCTGCAAGGGGCGTGGGGCTATTTCCGCATTCTTCAGCGACGAGCGGAAATTCCCCTGCCAATTCATCACTTCACGCTGGTTCAGCTGCAGCAGCAGCTCCAGATTCTCGGTAAAGAGCTGTTTGTAGTCTTCCAGATCATACCCGAACAGCGGAAAAGACTCCAGAAAAGCACCCCGGCCGGAGATGATTTCCGCCCGGCCGCCGGACAGCAGGTCAAGGGTGGCGAAATCCTCGAAGACCCGCACGGGGTCGATGGTGCTCAGCACCGTTGTCGCACTGGTGAGCTTGATCCGCCTGGTCACCTGGGAAATGGCGGCCAGCACCACCGGCACGGAGGAAATGACAAAATCCAGCCGGTGATGCTCACCCACCCCAAACACATCAAGCCCCGCTTCATCGGCCAGCTTGGCCGCCTCTATGACTTCTTTCATCCGCTGCTGCGGGCTGATCCGCTGCCCTGTATGGCAGTCGGTTACGATATCCCCTAAAGTGTATAGGCCAAATTCAAATTCCGGTACTTGTTCTTTCGTGTGCTTGTCCATCTTGTTAACCCCTTGTTATTCAGAATATTACCTCATGATGAGCAGTTTGCCCGTACGTTTGTCCGTAAAGGAGGAATACAAGTTATTGTATCATAATGACTTACAAAATGTAAGTATATGAGCGTAAGTTTGTTGATGCGCGGTTTGAGGGGGTGATTAGGTTTAGTGTGTTGGATTTTACCGTTTTCATCCATGGGATTTCGAGCGGGGCTGCAGGTATAATGGGAAATTATTGAATTATGGAGAGGGTAAGTTATACTGGGTCTAGAGAAAGGCGATGGGAATGGCTCATAACTAAGGAGGAATAGCTTGATGAAAAAATTACAGGTCAGGCAGAGGGCCTGCGCTATCATTGCCGGATTAAGCCTGCTGTTTGCGCCGTACTCCGTACATTCGGCTTGGGCTGATTCGCATACCTCTTACATAGGAAACAACAGTGATTATGACTGGACCGCGACGACTCCGGGTGCCAAAACCGTCTGGACCCAAACTATGGATATGAATACGGCGGCAGCGGATTACGAAACAATGAATCAGGGATCTGCAGTTACCGGAGGCGGGAAGGCCTATGTCATTCAGAAAGGACAGGCCGTAGCGATCAATGTGCAGACGGGGAAGGTAGCCTGGAAATATGGGGCCAAGCTTCTCGGCCCGCTGCTCTATCAGAAGGGGGTAGTCTATGCCCGTTCTGAGGGGGGGACGATATATGCCGTGCATGCCGACACTGGCCGCAACAAATGGAGTTCCACAGTCAAAGCCAAAGGCAAGCTGAGCATTGATCAGGATCAGCTGTATGCTGCAGACAGCGATATTATGGCTTTCCGTCTGGGGGACGGCAAATTTCTCTGGAAGGATAACTACAGCGAAGCGTTGTTTTCCCCGCTGGTATTCCAAGGCAACCTGGTATTTGCCCAAAATTCGTCGTCCGGGGTTTACACGTATATGGTTTTGCATGCCTTTGACCGGACAACAGGCAAGCACCTATGGGAAGCAGACAACCAGGCTCTTCCGCTAACGGCAGCGAATGGAACAGTGTTGTCTCAGCGGCTGAGCAATCTGATCGATCTGGTGCCCTTGACCACCCTGGACAGCTTGGATGCCAAAACCGGCAAGCGGGTGAAGACGGCAGAGTATAACCCGAAAAATATTGACCCGGTCAATCCCGAGCCCGTAAATGGTGTGATCAGCAGCGGGGGCAGGGCTTGGCTTCTCGGGGGACAGATTTATATCGGGGAAGGAAACAGCTTATACAGTTATCCTCTGGAGGCTGACCCTTCCAAAGTCAAAGCGATTAAATACACTGCTTCGGGCAGCGGGCTGTCCCTGGACTACGCCGCAGGTCCATATGACGGAAGAGTGTTTTTCAGCAATGCTCAGGCTGTTTACGGTATAAAGACGGCTAATCAGTCGCCGGTGCCGTATCCCTCAGGCGGACAGATTGCCAGATTTGACCTGCTGGGTCACGGCATGTATCTGGCAGAGCCCTCCGGCAAGCTGATGGCGATTAATCTCCTTACAGCGAAGCCTGTCCTGCAGCTGCAAACCTCAGGCCGAGTGTTTGGACCTACCCTGCTGGAGAGCGGGATGATTATTGTGCAGAGCCAAGGGAAGCTGACAGCGTTCAAGGAACCGGCGAGCCTTAGAATGCAATAAGGAATAGAGTGAAAAGCGGCTCACTGCGAGGGGGAGCCGCTTTTTGCTATGGGCGGGACAGGTTCGTTTACGAGCGGGATTGCAAAAAAAGCCTCCTTAACAGGGGGCTTAACAGATAAATCTATTCTTCTTTGGACGCAGCAACATCTTGAGAGGCTGCTGGCACGATATTATATCCAAATAGAGCTGCCTCTAGCGCTATGTAATTACAACAACGTGCATTAAGTTTGGGCTGTTTTTGACTTTTTACAATCGAATACAAACGGCTCGCTTTTTTCTTTATCGCTTGTTCGTTCGATCTGATAAATAATGCCTGATTAGTTAACAATCCACGGTACTGTACGTCTGCAACATGAGAAATGTCAATGTCGATGATTGCCGACTTATGAACTGGGATCATGTTATTCAGGTTAATAACACCCAATTTTCCGCCGTCAATTTTTACGACGTCAACCGCACGGTCCGGGATCGTCCTATGCTTTGGTTTAGGGGAAGAAAGCGGGGCATAATATTTATGACCATTTACTTCAAATATGATCCCTACAAATTTCCGATTATGCTTTGGATCAAGACTAACGAGCGGATCGTATGCCCGTAGATAATCCAAATAAGCCGGATGAATTCCACATATTTTTATATGTATCCCCATTTACGACGACTTCTCTCTCAAATAAAATAATAAGGGTAGCATCACGCTACCCTTAACACTCTTTTTTAGTCCCTCACTTGTACGGTAGAGGATCTCCGGCTTTTTCCGTTTCCCACTTATACGGCTGAGAATCTCCGGCTTTTTCAATCCCTCACTTGTACGGTAGAGGATCTCCGACTTTTTGCTTTTGTACTGTGAGATGACCCTCACACCAATATTTTAAGAAAATTTACTCTATTTGTCAATAAGGTTGATTGTATTCAGACTCTGCTTTAACATTGTATACCACATGCAATGCAAATTTGAACGGGAGGAATTATGGAACAGCAAGGGATTTGGGCGATAGGGATATTTTTGCTTACATACGGATTGATTATTTCCGAGAAGGTACACCGCACGGTTCTGGCGATGCTCGGAGCCCTGATTATGATTGCAGCGGGAATTGTGTCGCAGGAAACCGCTCTTGAGCATATTGATTTCAATACGCTTGGGCTGCTGGCAGGGATGATGATGATGGTAGGGATTACCGCAGAGACAGGCTTGTTCAGTTACGTGGCGGTAAAAGCGGCCAAGCTGGCCAAGGGGGAGCCCAAACGAATATTGGTGGCTCTGGTGCTGGTTACCGCGCTGGCCTCCGCTTTCCTTGATAATGTGACGACCGTACTGCTGATGGTACCGGTCACTTTCAGTATTACAAGGCAGCTGCGCATTCACCCGCTGCCCTTTCTGCTGTCGCAGATTATCGCCTCGAACGTAGGCGGAACAGCAACGCTGATAGGAGATCCGCCGAATATTATGATTGGCAGCGCCGTGAAGGAGCTGACGTTCATGTCATTTATCAGCAACCTTACTCCGGTGATTCTGATCATCATTTTGGCGTATTTGCCGCTGTTTCTGCTCATGTTCGGCAAGCAGCTGAAAACTTCGCCCGAGCTGCAGCGGAGTGTGATGGAGATGGACGAGCGGGCGATGATCACGGACCGCAAGCTGCTGCGCAGATGCCTTTGGGTGCTGGGCCTGACGATTCTCGGCTTTTTTCTGCATCAGGCGATTCATTTGGAGTCGGCGACAGTGGCGCTGGCCGGGGCCTTTCTGCTGCTGCTCCTTACCGGAGGAGAGAAGATGCTGCATAAGGCTTTTGCCAGTGTGGAATGGGTGACGATCTTTTTCTTTATCGGTTTGTTTGTGCTTGTATCAGGGCTCGTGGAGACAGGCGTGATTGCAGAGCTGGCAGGCCAAGCCATGGAGCTTACCGGCGGGAACCTGGCAGCCAGCTCGATGCTGATTTTATGGCTGAGCGCGATAGCTTCTGCTTTTCTGGACAACATTCCATTTGTAGCGACAATGATTCCCCTGATTCAGGAGATGGGCAATCTGGGCATTCACAACCTGGAGCCATTGTGGTGGAGCCTCGCACTTGGAGCATGTCTGGGTGGTAACGGGACGCTGATCGGCGCGAGTGCGAATCTTATTGTAGCGGGCCTCGCGGCAAAAGAAGGATATCCCATCACGTTTATGAGATATTTGAAGGTCGGCTTTCCCTTGATGCTGCTGTCAATGGTCATCTCAAGCCTCTATATCTACCTGCGGTACCTGATCTAATTGTGAATTTTTGTTGACAGAGCAAAAGATGGTGGAATGCGGCCCGTGAGAAGGCGCTGGCTGATCTGAAGCAGCATGAAGATGAGTATTATCAGTTCCTGGCCAAGATCGGCGATACCACCCCTGAGCTGGTGAAGCAGGTGAGTCCGATCAGCGACATCAAGGATACGCCGTTCACTGAGGAGGGAACAAAGCTGCTGGAGGGCACGAAGAACTTCCTGGTGGAGGAGAAGCTGGCCAAAAAAGATTTCAATATCAGCGACTGGCAGTTGCAATAAAGTATACGTGATCCGAGGTATATGCATAATTTTTGACATGATCGGTTGGCTGGATATGGCTTGTCAGGGTTTCGGAGTGTTCACAGAAGCTTAGTGGTGGAAGTAAGGCTTGTTCGTCTCTAAAAATCAAAAAAGAGTGTCTGCTGGCCGCAGGCACTCTTTTTTTGAACTGTTTATTAGGGAATTCTTATTGGCTGGAATGGGGATGCTTATATAAAAAAGAAAACTAAAACCGGAATCCTGTTTGAGGCTCCGCTTGCCTACAGCAGCTGCTGAATGGCCGGTTCAAGATCCATCGGATCAACGGGGGATTCGTAGCGTTTTACAACATTCCCTTGGCGGTCAATCAGGAATTTGGTGAAATTCCATTTGATTTCGTCATTATCAAGCGCTGCAGGCTCACGCTCCTGGAGCATAGTGTGCAGCAGTTTACCGTTTGAATCCGTGGTATCAAACCCTTCGAACCCTGCCTGTTCTGTGAGATAGGTGAATAGGGGATGTTGCTGCTCTCCTTTAACATCCACTTTCTCGAAGAGAGGGAAGCTGACCCCGTAATTGATCTGACAGAATACATTAACCTCTTCATTACTGCCCGGCTCCTGTTCCCCGAACTGGTTGCTGGGAAAACCCAGAATCTGCAGCCCCTGGTCCTGATATTTCTCGTATAGCTTCTGCAGATCCGAATATTGTGGGGTGAAGCCGCATTTGCTGGCAGTGTTGACAATGAGCAGCACCTTATCCTTGTATTGCTCCAGGCTGGTTTCCTTGCCCCGTATGCTGCGGGCACTATATTGATAGACACTCACTGCTGTTTCAACCTCCATATTATACATCATATTAATTTATAGTAATTTAATTGTACGCAACTTAATTTAAAATGTCAATAATCTAGACTAATTTTACTGTATACGAAGTTGTTGGATAATATTATACTTAAGAGAACTAACCGTTTCTTTCAGCAGGTAAGTTCTCCCCATACTAGCAAACACAGACAAAAGAATATAATTGCTGGAGGAAATTGAATGAGCACTACGGAACTTACTAGCCAACTATCCAGTTATGCAGGAAGACTGCTTCGGGAGCGATTCGGGAAGGGACCCGAGTCTATACATGCTTCTATCGGGAAGCAATGCATAGCACTGCATATACGAAATTTTATCGGACCTGTAGAGCGGTTTTTGCTTAACAAGGAAGAGGAACAGGCTTTTCGGTATACACGGGAGCTATTGATGAAATCGCTGCTTCCCGAGCTTTCAGCTTACCTGAAGGACACGATGGCTATTGAGGTCGGCGAGCTTTTTTATGATTGGGGGATACATAACGCTTCAGGAATAATCGTTGCGCTTATCAAAAATGATGATGTAGCCATTGACGATTATGCCGGACGGGATGAGGTTCATGCCCAAATTAACGAAGTGAGCAGAAAGGTGCAGAAGGAGCCGGTCCATACCGATTCCTGGTGGCTGGGTCCCCGCACCCTGATTATTAAGCGTGAAGGCATTCTGATTCCTCTGGAGAAGGAACTGATCGGCCTCGGGTATGAGAACACGCTCAAAACAACCAAACGCAAGATGGAAAAACGATACTTGGAGGGTACCACCACGATTGCACCGATGCTTGGCAAGGAGCTTGCCGACATCTACGTGGATTGGGATTTCGACAAAGATACCAGCGTAATAGCCTATACTTTTCTGTAATCACCATATATGAGGCGGAAATGAGTCGGACATGCAAATGAGCCGAACATGAGCCGGAGAAGGGGGAATGGTCCCTTTCTTCGGCTTTTTATTTTTTTCGGCTGTCTCATCAGAGGACTTACGCTGGACATTTAGGGGGACAAGCTGGTGATAGAATACAAGCAGACAGTGCTATACGTGGAAGATAATCAACTCAACATGGCTTTGATGCACCATATCTTCAAAAAAAACCTGCCTTCTGTACGGTTGCTGAAAGCAGAGACGGCAGCGCTTGGTCTGCAGATCGCCCGGCAGATGCTGCCGGATCTGATTATTCTGGATATTGGTCTGCCCGACCTGAATGGATATGAAGCTATGGACCAGCTCAAAAATGACGAATTAACCCGTCCGATACCCGTGCTGGCGATCAGCGCTTTTGCCCAGCGCTCGGACATCGAACGGGCCCGGAAAACGGGATTTTCCGGATATATTACCAAACCCTTTCAGGTGAAGGCCCTGACAGAGGCTGTGGAGAGGCTTTTAGCCGGAATTGCGTGATGCTGCAGCCATTTCATGAGAGAGGGAAGGAATCAGCGCTAGGTGTGGATCTGGGGAGAACTCCGCCTGAAAAACGGTTTGGTTCAATTGAAACCAAGCTTAGATTACCAATTGACTTTCGCCTAATAATACAAGATATTTATATTGAAGATTTTATATAAAATTCTTGCGTTTGATACTCCACAAACGGGCGGTGACTACATGTTAAGACAGCAAGCACAAGGATATTCCCACTTTGAGCATGCATGTAAAACGGGAATGATCGGGGTAGCATTCCTTTCCGTTAACGGGCAGTGGACCAGCGTAAATCCGGCTGTAACTTCGCTGCTTGGATTTACCAAGGAACAGCTCTTGTCACAACATCTCAGAGAGCTTGTGTGCGAGGATTCATTGGAATCCTATGCAGCCATGGTGCGGGCTCTGGATGCTGGAGAAGCTCCTTTTGCCGAGTGTGCAGTCCATTTGTCCTCCGCCTCCGGAGCGCGTGTGCCGGTGCAGCTGCATATGACGCTTATCAGCAATCCTTCGACCGGAGAGAAGCTGTATTATTTAATCCATATCGCTGAGCTTGCTGCCGAAGAACCGGCGGATGAGCCGCTTTCGCCTGTGGACAAGCTGTACCGGCAGATTGTGGCCAACATCTCGGATGTGGTCTATTATGCGACTTCAGACAATATCTGCAGATATTGCTCGCCTTCGGTAAGCGAGGTGCTGGGCTATGATTCAGAGCAGCTGGTGGGCCGGGACATCCGCGGGCTGATCCACCCCGATGATCTGGCTGCGCTTCATTTCCCCGAAGCTCAAGATTTTCAGAGAGTCCAGATTCGGGTCCTGCATACGGACGGCCGTTATCTGTGGATTGAATTCACGCTCCGGCTGATTGCAGAAGGCACACAGTACAGTGTGCTAGCCGTAGGCCGTGATATCACAGAACGCAAGATTGTGGAACAAAAGCTGCAGGAGTCTGTAGAACGGTATACTTCTCTGAAAAAGTATAACCATGACGCGATCATTTCCCTGGATCTTGAGGGGAGGATCATCAATGGGAATGAGAAGGCCTGCCAGCTTACAGGCTACAGCATCCCGGAGCTGGCCGGAATGAATGTGGGCCGGATTATCGGCGCAGAGCACCTTGGGGAGGTAATTGCCTATTCCAAAGAAGGCAGCCCTGCAGAAGTGAATATCGACCACATTTGGCACCGGGAAGGGTACTCTGTTGAGGTGCTGACTACGATTGCACCGATCATCATCAACCAGGAGACGGTAGGCCTCTATATCATCGCTAAGGATATTACCGACCAGAAGAAGCTGCTGATTGCCAAAGAGGCTGCGGAAAAAACCAACCGGGCCAAAAGCGAATTTCTGGCGATGATGAGCCATGAGATCCGCACGCCCATGAACGGTGTGATCGGAATGACCGATCTGCTGCTGGAAATGAGTGAGCCGGGTTCGCTGCAGAGAGAGTATCTGGATATCATCCGCCAAAGCGGGGATACCCTGCTTGCGATCATCAACGATGTGCTGGACTTTTCCAAAATCGAGGCCGGGAAAACCATTCTGCATGAAGAGCCGTTTATGCTTATGCCCTGTGTGGATTCGGTGCTTGAGCTGCTGCAGCACAAAGCTGATAAAAAGGGCTTGAAGATTGAGGTCAGCATCGGTCCGGATGTGCCGGAGCATCTGATCGGCGATGGGGAAAGGCTGAAGCAGATCCTGCTCAATCTGGTGGGAAATGCCGTGAAGTTTACCTACACCGGCGGGATTAAGGTGACGTTGCGGGTACTGGCACGAGCCGGGGGAAGCGTAACACTTGAATTCACCGTAGCGGATACCGGTATTGGCATTCCCGAGAGCTCCCGCAGCCGGCTGTTTGAGCCCTTCTACCAGTTGGATCATTTCATAGACCGGCGGCATGAAGGGACGGGTCTGGGACTGGCGATTACCAGGCAGCTCGTGGAGATGATGGGGGGGTCAATCGCTCTGGATACTACAGTAGAAACAGGCGCATCTTTTGTGTTCACCGTGAAGCTCCGGGAGGAAAGCGGCAGCTTACCAGACTCCGCAAGCGGCACTGAGGGGGACGAAGCGCTCTCTGGCGAACGGTCCTTGCGGATTCTAGTCGCGGAGGATAATGAAATCAATCAGATTGTGCTGCGGAAAATTCTCGAGAAACGCGGCTATTCTGTCGATGTTGCGGGAGACGGCCTGCAGGTGATGGAGATGGCCCGCGAGCAGAGCTACGATCTTATTTTTATGGATGTGCAGATGCCGCGCATGAACGGCCTGGAAGCTACGCAGGCGATCAAAGAAACGCTGCCGCCAGACAAGCAGCCGGTCATTATTGCCGTTACGGCAAATGCGCTTAAAGGTGACCGTGAGCTGTGCCTGGCCGCCGGTATGGATGAGTATATCAGCAAGCCTTTGCGGAGCGAAGCGATTACGAATATCGTCGGCAAATTTTTCTGAGGCAGGTTATATTGTGAATAAATGTCTTGCATGTGGATCATATTTTGATTAAGATAGCAGAAACTGGCACATTTGAGGTGCCAGCCATAATGAAATGACGATGACGGAGAGAGTAAGCGCGGGGAACGGATCTTAACAGGGAAGGTGTGCCGGAGACTGAGAGCACCCTCAAGAGACGGTTTGCGCTGAAGTTCACTTCCGAGTCGGCCCCTGAAGTACACTGCTGCAGCAGGTATGCGTAGGGAGGCCCGCGCTCCGCGTTAAAGGGTGTAAGATAGAGTTGATTTCTGCCTGAAGTGTTTGATGTGCTGAACCGTCAGAAGTGATTGATTTCTAAATTAGGGTGGTACCACGGCTCCTCGTCCCTTGCGACGGGGGCCTTTTTGCGTTCATCATCAAATTCATTTTACAAAAAGGAGTGGAAGGTAATGAGCAATGTGGAATTGGAAGGGCTGAGAGCCCGCCTGGATGAAATCAACGGACAACTGCTGGAGCTGATCTCCGAGCGGGCCCAGGTTGTACAGGAAATTGGAGCTGTAAAAGAAAAGCAGGGTGTGCCGAAATTCGATCCCGAACGGGAAAAACAGATGCTGGAGAAGCTGGTGGCAAGCAACAAGGGGCCTTTCACAAGCGGGACCATCCGCACCCTTTTCAAGCAGATTTTCTCCGCATCGCTTGATCTGCAAAGTACGGATCATAAGAAATCCCTGCTGGTGGCCCGGAAGAACCACGCGGAAGATACAGTGATCGTTCTGCCGGGGGGTGTAACCGTTGGCGGACCATCCTCGCTGATGGTTGCCGGACCCTGCTCGGTAGAGAGTGAATTGCAGACCCGTACCGTTGCCGCAGCGCTGCAGAAGGCCGGAGTGAAGGTTATGCGCGGCGGAGCCTTCAAACCCCGCACCTCCCCTTATGACTTCCAGGGTCTGGGAATGGACGGCCTGAGAATTCTTCGGGAAGCAGCCACAGAATACGGTCTTCTGACCATTAGTGAAATCGTCGATCCCCGGCATATAGAAGAGGCGCTTGATTATGTGGACGTAATTCAGGTCGGCGCGCGGAATATGCATAACTTCGAACTGCTCAAGGCCGTCGGAGAAGTGAACAAACCGGTGCTGCTGAAGCGGGGCTTGTCCGCGACGCTGGATGAGTTCGTTCATGCGGCGGAATATATTATGTCCCGGGGCAATATGGAGATTATGCTGATTGAACGCGGCATCCGCACCTATGAGAAATCGACCCGCAATACACTTGATATTTCAGCTGTGCCGATTCTCAAGCAGGAATGCCATTTGCCGGTGCTGGTCGATGTGACCCACTCTACCGGCCGCAAGGACATTCTGATTCCTTGCGCCAAGGCTGCGCTCGCTGCCGGGGCCGACGGCATCATGGTGGAGGTGCATCCCGATCCGGCTACCGCGCTGTCCGATGCTGCGCAGCAGTTGAATATTGATGAGTTCAATACCTTCTTCAATGAAGTCAAGGCTTCGGGACTATACCGCTGACTCCGCTGAAGCCAAAAAAATTCAATATATAGAATTTGGACGAATAGGGCAGAAAAAGCGGGAATATCGTCATAAATAACGCTTACAACACCAGATTGAACTTTTGTGGAGGGTATGGCAGGTCAAGTACAATGAGACGGCATAGAGTATTTATTCGCCGCTACCGTGCTGGCGGGAATCTTGCAAATTCTTATGGGGATGCTGAAGCGGGGGAGATTTATCACCTTTTTGCCGCAGCCGGTCATGACCGGATTTGTCAACGCGCTGGCTATTCTGATCTTTATGGCGCAGCTGACTCATTTCAGCGGAAAGGGCTGGGTGATGTATGCTCTAGTGGTGCTTACGCTGCTCATTATCTATAGCGTTCCCCGGTTCACCAAGGCGGTGCCTTCGGCGCTTGTGTCGATTATAGTAGTGTCCGTGCTCAGCATCGTGCTCCATCTGGATGTGAGAACCGTTGGCGATATGGGGGACATCACCCCGGCATTGCCGGTATTCCATCTCCCGCAGCTTCCATTTACCCTGGATACGCTGCTGATCATTGCGCCCTACTCTCTGTCGCTTGCCGTTGTCGGATTGCTGGAATCATAGTTATTGTGAGACTAAGAGGCTGTCCCAAATGCCAAAAATGGCTGCTGGGGCGGTCTTTTTTATAATTTGAATGTTCGGGCAACCGCCCTGTGCGCGAATATTTTGATACAGGAAAAAGGATTTTTAAAAACGCTGTCGAAATTTTCCGTTAGAGGGACATTTGTCATTGCTGGATCAAGAATGCCCTACTTTATGAACGCAATTGCCGCGCACGAAAGGGAAGGCCTCCATGTTTTCTTTTGTTAGAAAAAGACTTATTGCCCGCATCTTCTGTGTCATGACCGCCGTTATTCTCTGTATCGCTGCCGGAAACATCGCCATTCAATGGGTAAACACCGGATCAGCGGTAAAAGGGACGATCAGCAGCTACAATATGAATATTGCCAGCCATTATGCTGCGCAGGCGGATGCCGGACGCTTCAGCGATTTTTTGGACGACCCGCAGGAGACTGACCTGTACTGGTCGCTGCGGGCTGAACTGGACCAGTTCCGGCAGTCGATCGGCGCCCGTTATGTATACTTTGTGAAGATTGATGAAGCGAATCAGCCGCTCCTGATGATTGACGGCAGGCCCAAGGGCGATCCGCTGGCTTCGCCGATTAATGAAAATACGGATATGCCGGACGCCGCAGTTGAGGCGGTGCTTGCCGGAGAGAATGCCAGCACGCCGCTGATCAAGAACCCCGAATATGGGGATTATATCTCGGCGTATGTACCGATGAGAGACGGCCAGGGGAAGTTGGTCGGTGCGCTGGGCATTGATACGGATGTCGCCGTCCTCAGCACATTGACCCGGGATGTTCTGCTGCAAAGCCTGCCGCTCTACGGCGGCATTCTCGCCTTATCTCTGGCTGCACTGGGCATCATGGCCTGGTTCGTGTCCCGGGCCCTGCGCCCTCTGCGTACGATCACAGAGAGTGCGGGTACCATGGCCCGGGGCGATCTGGCTGAAGCAGCCCGGATTCTGCACGCCCGTCCGGTGAAGTCCCGGGATGAGATCGGAACGGCTTATCAGGCGATGCTCCGGATGTCGGGGGATCTGAACACAAGAGTGGAGGGAATAGTGTCCCATGTGTCCACGGCGTCCGATCTTCTCTATGGTTCCTCCGAGACATTCGCCAGGAATGCCGATGATGTGCTGCGGATGAGCGAAACGGTCAATGGCAAAATCGCAGACATTTACGCTGGTGCCAGCTCGCAGACGGAAGGGGCACAGAGCAGCGCCTTGGCGATAGACGAGATGGCGCAAGGCATCTCCCGCATTTCGGCATCTGCTGCCTTTGTCTCTGAATCCGCAGTCAAAGCACTGGAGATTGTGGATTCCTCCCAGGCGGCTATGCACCAGATGAACCGGCAGATGAAGTCGATCTCCCTATCCACCGGACAGACCCTGGAGACCGCGCTGCTGCTGCAGAGCTATGCGGAAGAAATCGAAGGGGCGCTGGCTGCGATAAGGCAGTTTGCGGATCAGACGAAGCTGCTGGCGCTGAATGCTTCAATTGAAGCCGCCCGCGCCGGAGAACACGGGCGGGGCTTCACCGTCGTAGCCGGCGAAGTGCGCAAGCTGGCTGAGGGCTCGGCCGCGTCGGTGGAGCGGGTCGCCGATTTATTGCTGCATATCGGCAATGCGTCGGCAAGCATCGGTACGCAGATGACGGACGTCTCCAAGGAAGTCAAGGAAGGCGCGCGAATGTCTGCGGAGTCGGAAGCTGCCCTGCTGCAAGCCTCCGCCGCTTTTCGTGAGGTGGCTGAGCAGATCACCGATGTGTCGGCAACGGCAGAGCAGCTGTCCGCAGGTTCGGAAGAGGTGGCTGCAACGGTAGGCAGCATGGCTCATATTGCCGGCGGTGTGTCGGAGCAGACCCGGCAGATCCGTGAGCTGACAGATCTTCAGCTGGAGAAGATCAAAGAGGTCTACGAGGCTTCGATGACCATCAGCGCGAATACGAGCGACATGCGGGAAGCCATCCGCCAGGTGAAGGTATAGGCAGAGACACGCCAGATAATAAGTCTTTTTTAGCAGAGAGGACCCTTTGCGGAGGGTTCTTTCTTTTTGAAATATAAAACCTTATCTGCTGAGCGCTCTTAAGTATCCTGCTATTTCCCGCTGAACCGGATATTCGTTGCGACGATTTCCCATTTTCATCCGTATAGAAAGGTAACCGTTAAGGATTAACCATAATTCAGAGGGAGGCAGATGAAAGTGGAGGTTAACCCGAAACTTAAGCAGGTTCGTCCAGGCAAAATTATTAGCATTGTTGTTGCGGTCTTATTGGTAGTGATTATTGGGGGCAACGCGTTTACTTCTGTGGAGTACGGCCATGTGGGTCTATACAAAACCTTCGGCAAGCTCAACAACAATATGCTCTCGCCCGGCATCCATTTCAAAATTCCGTTCATTCAGACAGTCATTCAGGTCAATACGCAGGTTACCAAGGCCGAGACGGATACATCCGCGTCGTCCAAAGATTTGCAGCCTGTATCCACGCATGTGGCCGTCAACTATTCCGTCAATAAGGATTCCGCCTATAATCTCATGAATAATATCGGCGGGAATTTCGATGGAGTCATTATTAATCCGGCGATTCAGGAAATTGTGAAGGAGGTTACTGCCAAATATCCTGCAGAGGACCTCATCACCCGGCGTGATCTCGTTGCAGGAGAAATCAGCGAGCTGCTGACCAAGCGGCTGGGCAGATATGATCTGGTCGTAAATGACATTAATATTGTGAACTTCAAATTCTCGGATGCCTTCAACCAGTCGATTGAAGCCAAGCAAGTTGCCCAGCAGCAGGCGCTGAAGGCCGAAAATGATCTGCGGCGGGTCGAGATCGAAGCCAAGCAGAAGATCGCCCAGGCCCAGGCGGAAGCCGAATCGCTGCGGCTCAAGAAGCAGGAGGTAACTCCGGAGCTGGTGCAGCTGAAACAAATCGAGGTGCAGGAGAAGGCGCTGGAGAAATGGAACGGTGTGCTCCCGAGCGTCACTGGCGGCGCTACGCCATTTGTCGATGTACAGTCGCTGACGCAGAAATAAGAAAGACCTTCTCCTGCGCAGTTACAAGTGAACAAGAGCCTTGCTCCTTAGGGAAGCAGGGCTGTTGTTTATACTGCCGTACAGCTTTCCAAAGGGCTATAGTATTGGTATGATTACTAAGAATGCGAAGTCTACTACCGATTATCATGGAGGAATTCACAATGAGTACAAACACACTATCCGGGATCATTGACCACACCCTGCTGAAGGCGGATGCCCGTAAAGAAGATATCATCAAGCTGGCGGAAGAGGCCAAGACGTATACATTTGCTTCGGTCTGCGTGAACCCGGCCTGGGTTGCTACAGCGCACGAGGTGTTGAAGGATACGCCTGAAGTGAAGGTATGCACGGTTATCGGGTTCCCGCTGGGCGCTTCGACACCGGAAACCAAGGCATTTGAGACCACAAACGCGATTTCGAACGGGGCGGGAGAAGTGGACATGGTTATCAACATCGGCGCACTGAAGGACGGGGACAATGAACTGGTGAAGCGGGATATCGCTGCAGTTGTCGGTGCAGCCCGCGGCAAAGCACTGACCAAAGTGATCATTGAGACCTGCCTGCTTACGGATGAAGAAAAGGTCCGTGCCTGCAAGCTTGCCGTAGAAGCCGGAGCCGACTTCGTGAAAACGTCGACCGGATTCTCCACCGGCGGCGCAACCAAGGAAGACATCGCGCTCATGCGTGCCGCAGTTGGCCCTGACATCGGCGTCAAAGCTTCCGGCGGTGTGCGCAGCGCGGAGGATGCGCTGATCATGGTTGGCGCAGGCGCAACCCGTATCGGCACCAGCGGGGGTGTGGCTATCGCCAAAGGCGAGCAAAGCCAGAGCGGCTACTGACACCAGGCAAACGGCTGCGGCCCTCCTTGTATCAAGGATGGCGCAGCCGTTTTTGCTTAAAATATAAGGGTTTAAATGTTATGAAGTGAAGTGGAATTAGTATACTTAAATGAAACAAAAAAGCCTCTTAAAGAAGGAATAGTGGGAAAAAGTAAACTTAAAATGAACAAATTCACGGGTAAGCAGGCGAATGGGGCAAATTAGTTGTCCTTTTTCCACTTAACATTAGCGGGGAAGCGGGATGGAGCGATTTAAGTTTACTTTTTCCACTTGGATTAGTTACTAGCCTAGTCGGGAGAAATGTGAGAGGAAATGTTGCGCCTGGCTAGGCGGCTTGCCCGAAAACAACGGCAGAAATACCGTTGTTGAAGCAGCGAAGGCGAACTTGTTCAAAGGATTTATATGTTTCACGCCGCAAATCATCCTTCTAATTCGCGCAGAAACGGTACCGTCCTTTTACAGGACGGTACCGTTTCTGCTTACTGTGCGGAAGATGTTACCCTGATTGCGACAACACGGCAGAATCCTGCACAATGAGCAACAATATTCGTTCTAATCGGGCTATGTTGGACTATGTTGGCTATGTTGGCGAGAATCCTGCACAATGAGCAACATTTCAAGCACTGTAGGCTTTGCAGCTAAGTGTGATGCCGCGTAACCGTCAGGGTGATTTTGTGTGCTTCTACTTTGCCAATAGATGCACTGCCAATAGATGCTCTGCCAATAGATACTTTGTCAATTTATGCTCTGCCAATTCTTGACCGCAGCATTGCCGGCAGTTCCCTTGTTCTTGGCAGACCATGGCCTCTAGACCAGCCCCTTCTCCATGGCCCTGCTGATCAGCGTGGCGAACAGGCTGTTGGACCAGGCGAACCACTCGCGCGAGAAGTCGGAGGGATCGTCCGGGTGGAAGCCTTCGTGCATATACCCGGTACCCGCATCGGTACGGATGAGCATGTCGATCAGCTCTTTCATTTCTTCATCATTGTCGGCCGTCAGCGCCTGCATGGACAGCGCCATATGCCACACATAACCTCCCGGCGTATGCGGGCTGCCGATTCCCTTGGCATGCTTGCCTTCGAAATAGAAGGGGTTGTCAAAGCTGAGGGCAAACCGGCGGGTATTCTGATAGACGGCATCCTCCACACCCACATAACCAATATAAGGAATGGACAGCAGCCCCGGAGTGCCGGCATCGTCCATCAGCGAATAATTGCCGTAGCCGTCCGTTTCATAGGCATAAATTTTGCCGTATTTCGGATGGTTCACGATTCCGTACGTACGGATGCCGAAGTCGATCTCCTTGCGCAGTTGTGCGGCTTGTGCCGCAAGCCGTTCATCGTGGTATACCTCGCTTGCGATCTCCCGGATATACCCCAGGATCACCACAGCGAACATATTCGAAGGGATGTTGTAGCCGAATTCGCAGCTGTCATCGCTTGGACGGAATCCCGACCAGCTCAAACCGGTATAGTTGACGGGCATGCCGCGCCCGTTATTGTACAAAGTCTCCGTATCCTGAAGCGTCTGGCGTATAAAATGGTACGGGGATTTCTCCCCGTGCTGCTGCTCCGTGCGGATCACATTCACGATGGAGGTCAGCGCCTGATAGCAGGCGGCATCGAAGATATCTGTTTGCTCCGCTTCCTTCCAGTACATATAAGCCAGCTGCACAACGAAGCAGAGGGAGTCCAGTTCATATTTGCGCTCCCACATCCACGGATTCAGATTGCAGTCATCGGTGTCCCGGTAGTGCTTGCCGCTTGCCGTTTCATTGAAGGCATTGGTGTACGGATCAATGTTGACATAGAACATCTGCCGGGCGATCAGGCCGCGGAGGATGCGCTGGAGTTCAGGGTCATTTTTGGCAAAAGGAATATAGTGGCGCACCTGCTCGGTGGAATCACGCAGCCACATGGCCGGGATATCGCCCGTGAATACGAAGGTGGTGCCGTCGTCAAGCAGCTTGGTTGTGGTCTCCAGCGTATTCGGAAAACAGTTGCGGAACAACTGTTGCAGTTTCGGATGATGGGCGAGCCGTTCGTCGGCTTCACTCAGATATTGGGTAATGGAAGCTGGCAGGTTCATAGTCAAACTCCTCCTGAACATAATTTAAGGTTGGGGGTGAAGCGGATTTAACGCGCAGGTGACGATTTGGGCCGGGCCCACAGCCTTGCGAAGCATCCCTTCTTCTAATTGCTCCGGTGGCTTGCGCCGCTCCAGAATATCACTGGCATATACAGCCTCCACGGGAAAATGGGCCTTCAGCGTAAATTCCTGCTCCTTGTGCGCCAGATTGTACCACCGCAGGATAATGTCTTCATGGGCCGCCGACATTTTGAACGCAGAGAGGGCCAGCGTGCGGCCTTGCCACTCCAGCGGCTGATATACCGCAGGTAATGAACCCTGCTGCCAGCCGGTCTGGACGGCGAACCAAGGGGTTTGATATTGATAAGCCCAGGCAAAAGCCTCGGACTGGACAGCATCTCCGGCATGGGGACAAAGGGCGAATTCTACCGTATGCTCACCCAGGCACTGGGCTTCGGGCGTGGGGAACACACCCCAGTCTCCCAGCTCTGACACGCTGCGCAGCAAAGTTATGGCAATCGTGTTTTTTCCATCGCGCAGCACCTCATATTCATTCAGTCCTTTGTTGGCTACCGTGAAGCCTGTCATGCCATCCGACACACTGACAAAAGCCTGCTGGTGCTGGGCGTTGCTCGGATTGATCCAATCCGGAGCCGGATTGATATCGCGTTCTGCCGCTTCAAAGACAGAGTCGACCAGATGGGTGGCCGCAGCAAGTCCGGTAGGAAAAAGGACGCGCAGCCTGTGGTCCTTGGCCTGGTTATTGAAGGCGGCAGTGACCTGTACGCCTTGCCCGCCAGCCTCCAGGCTGACCCGGGTCACGATCCGCAGCGGTGCCTGCTCAGAGGAACGCCCGGCCTTGCGCTGCCGGAACGGAACCATTTTCCGCTTCTCCTCCTCGAACGAAGCCTCGGCAGAAGCCGGGATTTCCCATTCATGCACAATTTCGTACGTAATGCGGTAGGCTTCGTGCTCGACAAGCGAGATGCGGGCAGGCACACCCCGTGTCGTCAGCGGGACATCGCCCTCCGGCTGGCGGAACACATATTCATTGCCGATATCGCCGTAGTCTTCATAGATGCCCTGTGCTTCATATACCCGGCCGGTGCGCTTATCCGTCACATCATAGGAGCCGTCCTCCCGGATATGAACGGCAAGGAAGTTGTTGGCCATGCCGGACTCCGTGAGCGTCAGCGGACTGGCGGGAGCCCCGGCGGACTCACCCGGCGGCTGTATCCACGCGTAGGTCTTGTAGCCGAGCGGCGGCACCTGTGCGGCTTCAAAGGTCAGGCGGAGTGTGCGGGCCATGTATGGCCTGCGGAACTGGTCGTCCGGCAGCTCGTACCCGAAGCGGGTACCCATATCCTCCGCACGGCAGGCAAGGACTTGTCCGTCTGCATCCACCAGCCGGCCGCTGTCCAGCGCAAGCGGCAATTGGTCCAGTGCTTCGGCAATTGCCGCAGGATTCGGCCCCTCCTTGAAATAACGCTTGGCGGCGATCACTTCCACGCTTACCGTCCCGGTGCGGTCCCAGCCTGTCGTGTTGAAGACGGTTACGGGAATGCCGGATGCTCCCCAGCAAGCCACGCCGGATGTTCCGATTTGTCCGGAAATGGCTTTCAGGCTTTCCTCTATAATGGCTTCGCCCACATGCCGGCTCTTCTCAAAGCGCCCGGTCATTTCCCGGTGGACCTCGTCGACGCTGCATCCGCAGATACTGTCATGCGGATGGTTCTGCATCAGGGTCTTCCAGGCATAGTTCAGCAACTGGTGGGGGTAGGCCTGTCCGCTGGCCAGATAAGCCAGCGTGGCCAGAGGCTCGGCCCCTTTTTCCAGCAGTGTCTGTCCCCGCTGATTCATCTGCTTCAGGTAGATACGGGCGGAAGCGGTGTTGACCAGCGTCCCCCAGCCATCTGTATGCTGGCTGCGCAGTTCACCGTTTACAATCACGAGATTGGCTGGCAGCGAGGGCTTAAGCGCCTCCAAATATTGTTCAAAACTGGAGTGGACAAAATCCACATCCGGGTACAGCGCCTTGGCGGTTTCCAGGGCATCTGAGAGATTACGCTGCACAGGCTGATGATCGCAGCCGTTCATGAACAGCAGCTCAGGCGTGGACGCATATTTGCCGGCATCGGCAAGCTTTTTGTCCCAGAACACTTTGGCTTCCTCCGGTCCGGCCGGGACTTCGTTGCCGTTGCTGTACCAGTTGGCAAATAGCAGCCCAAGTACGCGTGAGCCGTCGGGGGACTCCCAGAACATTTCGGAATAAGGCGATTCATAGCTTGCGCTGTTCAGCTCGCCTACCATGTTGTCAAAGCCTGTCGGCTTTACACCGCGTCCGAACACCGCAGTCTCAATATCCGCCTGCCGGAGCAGCTGGGGGGCCTGTCCCATATTGCCAAAAGAATCCGGGAAATAGCCCAGCTTCGAGATCACTCCATACTTCGCGGCATCCTGATGGCCGGTCAGCAGATTGCGCACATTGGCCTCTGAACTGGTCAGGAATTCATCCTGCAGCACATACCAGGGACCGATGACAATCCGTCCTTCGCGGATGAAGCGCTCCAGAATTTCTTTTTTCTCAGGGTGAATCTGAAGATAGTCTTCAATGATAATGGTCTGTCCGTCCAGATGGAAATAACGATAATGCTCGTCCTTTTCCAGGGTCTCCAGGAGTTCATTCATCAGCTTGGCCAGCAGCACATGATGACGCTCATAAGGCATGTACCATTCCCGGTCCCAATGCGTGTGGGAGATCAGGTGAGCGGTTGTACGGGTCATGACAGAAACCTCCTAATCGTCAGTCAATCATTTAGTCAGGCATTCGTAGCAAATGTTTGCATACCTGCCCCGTGACGACAATATGTAACTTTTGCAGACGCAGAAGCGGTTCATAATTCACACATTTCCGCTGCGGCGGCATCAGGAGGCAACGCAGAAAAAGAAGGGCGGCAATAGCTGATACAGCGCGGTTTTGCCTTCCGTTAACATGACAATGCAGATCCTACATATTTACGGTGTGAACTTTGGTTCTCTACACTTTGTCATGTAAGCGTTAGCAGGAGTTGCATGTGGAGATGCGAAGCAGCTAAACGGCTTAATGTCATGACTAACCAACATAGAAAGGAGTGGAACAATGAAAGGGAATAAGACCCTCGGCAAAAGGATCTGGCAAAACTGGGAGCTCTACCTGTTCATGGCTCCGGCATTACTGTATTTCCTCATCTTTCATTACGGCCCGATGTACGGCATCCAGATCGCTTTTAAGAACTTTGTGCCTTCCAAAGGAATCACGGGCAGCTCGTGGGTTGGGTTTGACCATTTTGAACGGTTTTTTAATTCCTATTTTTTCTGGGATCTGCTGTGGAACACCTTCAGCATCAGCTTCTATGAATTGGCGGTCGGATTTCCTTTGCCGATTATTCTGGCGCTGGCCTTCAACGAAGTCCGGAACGGCCCTTTCAAAAAGTCAGTCCAGACGGTTACCTATGCGCCGCATTTCATTTCTGTAGTCGTTATGGCGGGGATGATCATTACCTTTTTATCGCCCTCCAGCGGAATGATTGTCAGGGTCATCGAGTTCCTGGGCTTTCAGCCTGCGGAATTTCTGACCGATCCGGCCTGGTTCAAAACCGTGTATGTCTTCTCGGGTGTCTGGCAGAGTACAGGGTGGGGGACCATTATTTACCTGGCGGCACTGTCAGGCGTGGATCCCCAGCTGCATGAAGCGGCCATCGTGGACGGGGCGAGCCGGCTCAAACGGGTGCTGCATATCAATCTGCCGACGATTGTGCCCACCATTACGATTATGCTGATTTTGAATATGGGCAATATTCTGGGGCTGGGCTTTGAGAAAATTCTGCTGCTGCAGAACTCGCTCAATATGGAGGCGTCTGATGTGATTTCCACCTATGTATACCGCGCCGGTCTGGTCAACGCCCAGTACAGCTTTTCGACGGCTGTCGGTTTGTTCAACTCGGTAGTCAACGTTATTCTGCTGGTTACCGTCAACAGGATTGCCAAACGCACCAGTGAGAACAGCCTCTGGTAGAAAGGAGTTGAAGTCTTTGGTTACTGCCATGAAAGAATCCAGGGGAGACAAGCTGTTTCTGATCAGCACCTATGTCTACCTGTGCCTTGCGCTGGTGGTTGTCGTCTATCCGCTGGTCTATATTCTCAGCGCTTCGATCAGCTCGCCGCAGGACGTCAATTCGGGAGCCATGTGGCTGTTCCCCAAGAATGTGACACTGGACGGTTATAAGCTTGTTTTTGAGAATCCGAAGATATGGAATGGTTATTTGAACACAATTATTTACACGGTGCTGGGAACTCTGCTTAATCTGGCGGTCACCCTGCCGGCCTCGTATGCGCTCAGCAGATCGGATTTTGTCGGGCGCCAGCTGTTCATGGCCTTCATTCTGTTCACGATGTTCTTCAGCGGAGGACTGGTGCCGACTTATCTGCTGGTCAAGAACCTGGGCCTTATCAACAGCATGGGTGCTTTGATTCTGCCTGTTGCCGCTTCGGTCTGGAATATCGTCGTGGCCCGCACCTTTTTTCAGACGACCATCCCGAAGGAGCTCCAGGAAGCGGCGCATATTGACGGCTGTACCAATCTGAAGCTGTTTATCCGCATTATTCTGCCGCTGTCGGCACCGATTGTGGCTGTAATGGCTCTATTCTATGGCGTAGGCCACTGGAACAGTTATTTTCCATCCCTGATCTATCTCAATGACGAAGCCAAGTATCCGCTGCAGATGGTTCTGCGCCAGATTCTTGTCCTTCAGGAAATGTCGGCTGAGACTACAGGTGCCGCGATTAACGGCGAAGTGGCCATGGCCATGAACTCGAAGGCGGAGACAGCATCGCTGATCAAATATGGAGTCATTGTCGTCTCTACACTGCCCATTGTGGCTGTCTATCCGTTTTTGCAGCGTTACTTTGTCCAAGGGGTCATGATTGGCTCTGTAAAAGGGTAAGCGGTTAAAATGTAATGATAATAAGGGAGGAATCATCTATGCAAAAGACCACACGCAAACCATGGAAGCTGCTGCTGTCCGGGACCATGATCCTGACACTGCTGGCAGGCTGCGGCTCATCCAATGAGGGGGAAGCGAACAGCGGTACCGGCAACGGCAAAGGCAACGGCAACATCACAGTGAACAAGGAAGGCTTCCCGATTGTTACTGAGCCGGTTACATTGACGATGATGGCACCGGATGTGGGGATTCAGAACTGGGAGAACATGCCTGTGCTTCAGCAGATGCAGGAGATGACCGGCATTACGCTGGAATACCAGAATGCGCCGAAAGACAGCTTCGAGACCAAGAAGAATCTGGTGTTTGCCAGCGGGGATTACCCGGATATTTTTTATGCTGCCGGGCTGACGACTGCCGAGCAGATGAATTATGGGGAGCAGGGCATTCTGATTCCGCTGGAGGATCTGATCGATGAATATGCCCCGAACTTCAAAGCACTGCTGGAGGATAACCCCGATGTCCGCAAATCGATCACTGCCCCGGACGGGCATATCTACTCTTTGCCGGTGGTAGAACTCAGCCAGCACTGGTACCGTAACCCGATGTGGTACAACGGGGATTTCCTGAAAGCGCTCAATATCGACAAGCTGCCTGAAACGACGGAAGAGCTGTACACCTACCTGAAGCGGGTCAAGGAGGAAGATCCAAACGGCAATGGCGTTGCGGACGAAATTCCGATTTCTTCTGTTACGACGGCCGCTGCGAACCTGCGCGATATCCGCACGTGGCTGCTGGGCGCCTTCGGCATTTATGAAGAAGAAATCTATGTAGATGATGCCGACAAAGTACACTATACGCCGCTTGAGGAAGGCTACAAGGAGTATCTGACCTACATGAACCGTTTGTGGTCCGAGGAACTGCTGGATCATGAGAGCTTCTCCCAGACAGCGGAGCAGAAGAAGGCCAAGGCGCAGAACAACCGCGTCGCCCTGTTCTCCGACTGGCATGCTTATATGACCAAAGGCGGAGAGCAGTCAACCGCAGATCCGATGTTTGCGCCAGTGAGAAGCGAATCGGTCGCCGCACCGGCGATTGCCAAGAACAGAGGGATTACAACCGGCGCCTTCGCCATTACGGAGAGCAATCCGCAGCCGGAGGCCTCCATGCGGTGGGTAGATTATCTCTACTCCTACGAAGGTGCGCTGTTCTTCAATAAAGGGCCGGAGGGGACGCTCTGGGAATACACGGATAAAGAGAACCGGGTCAAGCAGTACCTGCCTGTGCCGGACGGTAAGGAAATGGAAGACTTCCGGGCCACCTTGACACCGAACTATGGCATCCCGGCTCCAACCCTGTCCATGGATGATATTAACAAAGGGCTGAAAACAGACTTCGACCTCTGGGTGGAGCAGGAGACCAAGCAGAAGCTTCTGGACAAAGGCGCACGGATTCCATTCCCGGCCTTGTTCCTTACCGTGGAAGAGCAGACCGAAATCAGCAGTCTGAATTCGGATCTGAGCACGTATGTGAAGCAGATGGAGGCAAAATTCATCACCGGTGCCGAGCCGCTTACGGGCTGGGATAATTATGTGGCGACCGTCAAAAAAATGGGCGGAGAGCGTGTAGCCGAAATCAACCAGGCCGCCTATGACCGCTGGAAATCCAACTAAGACATGCCATGTTAGCAGAAAGGTGCTGTAGAAATGATCTATAAGGATAAGACATGCTCTGTGGAAGATCGGGTACGGGATCTGCTGCCGCGCATGACACTTGCGGAGAAGGCTGGACAATTAGTCCAGCCTTTCGGGTGGCAGTGCTATGAGAAGCGCCCGGACGGAACTGCCGGCATGACGGAAGCCTTCAAACGCCGGATCGCCAGCGGCGGCGTGGGTTCGCTGTATGGAACCCTGCGCGCAGACCCCTGGACGGGCGTGACGCTGGACACCGGGCTGTCTCCGAAGGAAGGGGCAGAGACAGTCAACGCCATTCAGGCTTATGCCATGAAGGAGAGCCGCCTGGGGATTCCTATCCTGTTCGGGGAGGAATGCTCGCACGGGCATATGGCTATCGGCGCTACTGTATTTCCCGTACCGCTGGCTCTGGGCAGTATGTGGAACCCTGAATTGTACCGGGAAATGTGCCGGGCTGTTGCACTGGAGACCCGCAGTCAAGGCGGAGCGGCGACTTATTCGCCGGTGCTGGATGTGGTGCGTGATCCCCGCTGGGGAAGAACGGAGGAGACTTTTGGCGAAGACCCGTTTCTCATCGCCGCCATGGGTGTAGAAGCGGTGAAAGGACTGCAGGGGGAACGGCTCGATGGGGAGGATTCCGTTATGGCCACCCTGAAGCATTTTGCTGCCTATGGCAGCTCGGAAGGGGGACGGAATTCCGCGCCCGTGCATATGGGGCTTCGCGAGCTGCATGAGGTGGACCTCCTGCCCTTCCGCAAAGCGGTGGAGGCTGGAGCGTTATCCATTATGACCGCCTATAACGAGATTGACGGGGTTCCCTGCACCACCAACCGTTATCTGCTCCAGGATGTGCTGAGAGAGCAATGGGGTTTTGAAGGCTTCGTCATCACGGATTGTGGAGCGCTGGGGATGCTGACAAGCGGGCATAACACGGCGGACAGCGGTGAGGCTGCGGTAGCCCAGGCGCTGCTGGCCGGCATCGATATGGAGATGTCGGGGGAAATGTTCGAGAAGCATCTGTCCGCCGCCATCAGCCATGGGCGGCTGAAGGCATCCGACCTGGACCGGGCAGCCGCCCGTATTCTGGAGCTGAAGTTCAAGCTGGGGCTGTTCGACCGTCCCTATGCTGATCCAGAGCGGGCTGGGCAGGTGATTGGCCGGCCGGAGCACCGCGCGCTGGCCCGCCGCATCGCAGGGGAAAGCATCGTGATGCTGAAGAATGAGGCTGATACGCTCCCGCTCAGCAAGAATATTAGGCGGGTCGCGGTTATTGGGCCTAATGCGGATGCGCCATACAATCTGCTCGGCGACTATACCTCACCGCAGCCCAAAGGGGCTGTTGTCACCGTACTTGACGGCATCCGCAGTGCCCTGGGCGGCAACCCGGACAGAGTGCTGTATGCGCCGGGCTGCCGGATTAAGGGCGATTCCCGGGAAGGCTTCCCGCATGCGCTTGCCTGCGCAGCCGAGGCGGATGCCGTCGTCATGGCGATAGGCGGCTCCAGTGCCAGGGATTTTGGCGAAGGCACCATTGATCTGCTCACCGGTGCCTCGGTGGTGACGGAACATTCATGGAGCGACATGGAATGCGGCGAGGGGATCGACCGTTCCACGCTGAACCTCATGGGCGTGCAGCTTGAACTGGTGCAGGAGATCCGCAAGCTGGGCAAGCCGCTGATCGTGGTCTATATCAACGGCCGCCCGATTGCCGAGCCATGGATTGCGGAGCATGCCGATGCCATCCTGGAAGCCTGGTACCCCGGACAGGAGGGCGGACATGCTATCGCCGATATTCTGTTCGGCGAGGTGAACCCTTCCGGGCGCCTGACCATCAGCATTCCCAAGCATGTGGGCCAGCTTCCCGTGTATTACTACAAGCGGCGGACGAGAGGCAAACGCTATTTGGAGTCGGATTTTAATGCCGAGTACCCTTTCGGCTACGGCCTCAGCTTCAGTGAATTCCGATACAGCAACCTGAGAGTGCAGCCTGCCGTCATTCCTGCGGATGGCGAAGCGCTTGTATCCGTTGAGGTCACCAACACGGGAACCCGGGCGGGAAGCGAGGTTGTCCAGTTATATATTTCAGATCTGGCATCCATGATTACACGTCCCGAGAAGCAGCTTAAGGGCTTCCGCAAGATCCGCCTGGAGCCGGGGAATACGCAGACGGTGACGTTCAGCGTTGGCCGGGAACAGCTGGAATACGTGTCCGCAGACCTGACCCGTATCGTGGAGGAAGGGGAGTTTACCCTTATGGTGGGGCCCCACTCCGAAGAATATTTGACCGCGCCGCTCCATGTCCGGGAGGAGGGCTAAGCCATGAAGCGTATAAACCGCTTTATCGACTGGCTTGCAGAGAGACAGTGGACTGAACGGATAGAGCTTACGGAATGGAAACTGCGCAAATCCCGTTATCTCGCTCCGGGCGTATACGAGCACGAAGAAGAGCTTCATCCGGATTACAAGATTTCACGGCTGGATGGCGGCTACGGCACCACGTATTTCCTTCAGCGGCAGGTTGCGGTCCCTGAAGGCTGGGCGCCGGAAGAGACTGCACTGCTCTATATCGGGCGCGGGGAAGGGCTCCTAAGCATTAATGGCGCGCCTTATCATGGCCTGGACAGCAATCACTGGTTCATCTCGCTGCCCCCCGGCAGTACCGGGGGTGAGCTTACGCTGGACATCGAGCTCTATGATCCGGTGCCCGAGCCGGAGGACCCGTTGAACCGCCAGGCGGTGATCAAGCCGCCGCTGGAGGGGGTCACCATTTCGCTGGTGCGTGTTCATCTTCCCGTATACAGCCTGCTGCATACTGTGAAGACGGCACACGAAGCAGCTCTGCTGCTGCCTGAGGGCGATATGCGCCGCATACGTACCCTGCAGGCGCTGGAGCAGGCCATGGATGCTCTCTATATGAAGGGGCATCTGCTGTACAGCGGCGATGCCGCCGCCGGGGTTGAAGAGAGGCTGCGTGCGGCGGTGTCTATGGAACGGTCTGCGGGGACATCCGAAGGGATCATGCATATGGTCGGGCAATCCCATATTGATATTGCCTGGCTGTGGCCGATTCGGGAAACGGTGCGCAAGGTCAGCCGCACCTTCTCAACGGTCTGCGCATTGATGGACAAATACCCGGATTTCCGCTACTCCCAGAGCCAGCCCCAGCTGTATGCTTACGCGAAGGCGTATTATCCCGGACTGTATGAGCGGATCAAAGCCCGGATTGCCGAAGGGCGGTGGGAGCTGGTCGGAGGGATGTGGGTGGAGCCGGATCTGAACATCCCCGGCGGGGAATCGCTGGTGCGGCAGATGCTGTATGGACAAGGCTTCTATATGCAGGAATTCGGCAAGCGGTCCACGGTTGAATGGCTGCCCGATACCTTCGGCTATTGCGCGTCCCTGCCACAGCTGCTGAAGCAGGCCGGAATTGATTATTTCATGACCACCAAGCTGGGCTGGAATGATACCAACCCCTTCCCGCATACACTGTTCCACTGGGTGGGCATTGACGGAACGAAGATCGTAGCCTATCAGAATCATGGGGTGAACGAGCATACCCGACCGAAGGATGTCCAGGAGCACTGGCAGTCCAATGCCCAGAAGGACCGGCATAATGAACTGATGCTGCTCTATGGACACGGTGACGGCGGGGGCGGCGTCACTCATGAAATGCTGGAGTATGTAGCCCGAACGGACCTGATGCCAGGCCAGCCGGTCAGCGGGTTCTCTACGGCGGAGGCTTTTTTCTCAGAGATTGGTGCCCGCCAGCCGGAGCTTCCCAAGTGGTATGGGGATCTCTATCTGGAGCTTCACCGTGGAACCTTCACAACACATGCCTACAATAAGCGGAGTAACCGTAAGGCAGAGATTTTGTACCGCCAGGCTGAAATCTGGAGTGTGCTGGCGGAACAGGCGGGCCTTCTGGAACAGGCGGAGGCGAAGCCGAAACTTGACGGTGGCTGGAAGCTGATGCTGCTCAATCAGTTCCACGATATTATCCCCGGTACGTCGATTTCTGAAGTCTACACTACGTCACGGGAGCAATACGCCGAGGTTTTCAGCCTGGGCCGGCAGGTGCTGGAGACGTCTCTCCATGCCCTGGCAAGCAAGGTGGATACTTCGGGTGCCGGCCGTCCTTACGTGGCCTTCAACAGTCTGGGCTGGGAGCGGACGGAGCTGATCCGGCTTGAGGGGGACTGCAGCCTGGCTGCGGTGCAGGCCTTTGATGAAGAGGGCCGGCTGGACAGCGAATGCTGGAGCATGGAAGGAGACAGCGGCAGATATACGCTGGTTGTGCGCGTCCGCAAGGTCCCTGCCTTTGGCTGCCGGGTATTCTGGCTGCGGGAAGCTGCGGAACGAGGGAGGGGACAAGCCCCGATACCGGCCCCGGTACCAGCACTTGCACAAGCGCAGGCCCCAACTCCGCCGATCACGCCGGAACAGGCTCTGCTGGAATCGTCCGAAGGCGCAGCCGGACCGGTCAACGGGCTGGCCGGGATCAGCGCCGGAGACGCTTTTCCGGACCTGTGGGAGACGGAATATTATATTCTTCAGTTCAATGAAGACGGGGAAATCAGCCGCTGGTATGACAAAAGCGCCGGACGGGAGCTGCTTCCGCCCGGTCAGACCGGCAATCAGCTGCGATATTACCATGATACGCCTCCCCTATGGGATGCCTGGGATCTGGACCCGCGTTATGAGCAGCAGCCTGCGGGCCGGGCGGAGCTGCTGGAGCGGAAGGTCCTTGTCAGCGGACCTGTGCTGACGGTGCTGAAATTCCGCTGGCAATTGAACCAGTCGCTGATTGAACAGGAAATCATCCTGCCCCGGCACAGCCGCCGGGTAGATTTCCAGACCCGAGTCAGCTGGAAAGAGGAGCATAAGCTGCTAAAGGCCGCTTTTCCGGTGGATATTGTGGCTGCCAAGGCCACATATGAAATTCCGTTCGGGGCGCTGGAGCGTCCGACCCACCGCAATACCAGCTGGGAGCAGGCCCAATTCGAGGTCTGCGGCCACCGCTGGGCAGATCTGTCCGAGAGCGGCTATGGTGCAAGTCTGCTGAATGACTGCAAATACGGCTATGACATTCATGACGGAGTCATGCGGCTGTCACTGCTGCGCTCACCCCGTTGGCCGGACCGGCAGGCAGACCGGGGTGAGCATGTGTTTACGTACTCCCTGTACCCGCATACCGGGGATTGGCGGCAGGCACAGGTTGTACGGGCAGCGGCAGAGCTGAATGAACCTCTGCTGGCGGTCAGCGAGGACCCTCATCCCGGCAGGTATCCAAGCACTTATGCCTGGCTGGGATTGCAGAGCGGGCCGGTGGTGCTTGATACCATCAAGAACGCGGAGGACGGCAGCGGGATCATTGTAAGGCTCTACGAATCCACAGGGGGTAGAGGTACAGCCACACTAAATTGGCAGACCGCGGATATCGGAGCCTGCCGGGTAAATCTGCTGGAGTGCGGGACGGAACCCCTGGATACTGCCGGGGGAGCGCTAACCCTTTCTTTTAAACCTTATGAGGTCCAGACGGTCAAACTATACCGCGAACATCATTCGCAGGAGGAGTAGATATGAAAATCACAAGACATAAGAGCAACCCGATCGTCGTCCCGGGCGGTTATGAATGGCGCAAGGTTACGGTCTTCAATCCTGCAGTTATTATCGACAACGGGAAATTCTATATGATCGAACGCACTGCCGGTTCCCTGACTCCATGCAAGAACTTTCTGGGCCTGCTGGAGAGCGAGGATGGCGTGAACTTCACCCATGTGAAGGATGAGCCGATTGTGACGCCGGATATGCTGGGATTTCCTTACGGCAGTGTGCAGGACCCGCGGATTGTCAAAATCGACGGAACCTTCTATCTGAACTACGCCCTGCGGCCCTGCGCCATGAGCTATTATCCGACCGGGGCAGGCGTCCCGGAGCGCTCCATTCCAACATACCCGGATGGCTGGGGAGAAGAGGAAGGCCATTGGCTGACCCGGTCCTCCATTCTGAAGTCGGATAACCTGCTGGATTGGGAGTTCGTGGCGGACACAACACCGCTGGATATCAACGACCGGGACAATATTCTGTTCCCTGAGAAAATAGGCGGCAAATTCGTGCTGCTGCGCCGCCCGGAGGAATACGTGGGGGAAGCCTACGGGACCGAAAAGGCTGCCATGTGGATTACGTATTCTGAGGACCTCATTCACTGGGAAGAACCGAAGCTGCTTGCTACCGCCGGGAATCTGTCCTGGGAGTCGCGGAAGATCGGAGGCTCGGCACCGCCGGTGCGCACGGACAAGGGGTGGCTGGTGCTCTACCACGGCGTCGATGAGAACATCGTCTACCGCGTAGGGGCGATGCTGCTGGATTTGGAGCAGCCGGAGAAAATTATTGCCCGGACGCATAATTTCATTATGGAGCCGGAAACATACTACGAGAAATTTGGTTTTCAGATTCCCAATGTGATCTTTCCGACCGGCAATGTGGTCAAGGACGGGCTGCTCTACATCTATTACGGGGTAACGGATACGGCGATTGCGTTGGCGACGGTTCCCCTGGATGAACTGGTAGAGCATATCCTGCAGGAAGCGCAATAAGCAGGGCTGAGGCTTATGCCAACTTATACCGGTCTTTTCGCCACAGAACGCTTCAAGGAATGGTCCTTGCGGTACTGTCCCGGCGTCAGGCCGGTTTCTTTTTTGAACTTGCGGATGAAATTCGGCGCATCCAGGTAACCCACCTGCTCAATGATTTCCTTGAGGGGCGCACTGGTATTCTCCAGCAGCCGGATCACCTCATCCACACGGCGCTGCCAGATATACTGTGAGAAGTTAGTCCCGGTCTTCTCTTTGAAGCTCCGGCTTAAATAAGAGGTTGAAATGGCAAACTTCAACGCCACATGCTCCAGGCTGAGCGTATAGTCCGCAAACTGCTGGTCCACATAGGCCAGGATATCATCCATCAATGAAGATTCGCCAGTCTCTGTATTCCGCTCCACCTGCCCGCAAATGGCAGCAGCCAGAGACAGAAGCCTGCTTTCCAGCTCCTCAAGGGTCTCGAAGGAGGTCAGCCCCGGCATATCTGCGAACACGCCGTCCATGCCAAGCTCCGAAGCAATGCGCAGAAACGCGTTCAGCAGATCAAAGCAGATGCAGCGCAGCAGATGAATTTGCAGCGGCTCATCCTTGATGGTGTCAATCGTGTCGGCAATCATTTGGACGGCAACGGATTCGTTGCCCTGCTTGAGGCTTTGCTCCAGCTTCAGCATGGATTTGCGCGGAATCCAGAAATTGTCCGCTGCGGGCGCGTTCCGTTCGGCCAGCTGCTCGAAATACGTCACGTATCCGCTGCGGCGGATCATCCGGTGCTCCAGCGCGGCTGCAGCTTCGATAAAAGATTGATTGACCCGCGCCAAGTCCCGGTAAGCCATACCGACACCGATATTGGGCACCAGCTGCGAGTGGTCGCGGATTACGGTCTGGATCGCTTCAACAACCTGCTCCATACGGCTCTGGACAGATCCGGCTTCATGGCCCGGAAGCGAAATAATCAGGGCAAACTGGTCCTTGGCCGAGAATTCGACGCCGAAGATTTGGGCATCAGGACCGGGCAGGCATAGGTTGCTGAGAATTTCCTGCAGCAGATGGCGCTCATGCCAGGGCTTGCCGCCCGGCGCGGCGTCATCCCATGACAGAATAGCCGAAAAATACAGCCCTTGCTCCTGCGGATGCCTGAAGCCTGCACTGAGGATCATCTGCTCGATCTCGGGATCATCCGGCTTGCCGTGCTTGAGCAGCAGCAGCATGCATTGATTGCGGACGAATGGCTCCTGAAGATCAATCCTGGCGCTGTAATCGTGAAGCGTCTGCCGGATCCATTCCCATTCATTGCGGGTCTTGAGCGCGTCATTGCCGCTGCTTCCCAGTCTGGCGAATTCCATCAGGTCCTTGATCGGATGGTACTGACGCTTGGCCAGCAGCAGGGCGGCAGCGATGCCGGTTACCACAGTAATGCAGAAGACAATCAGAATCAGAGTCTGGACATGGGCGACACGGCTGAAGAACTGGTAGCTCGGCATCGTAGTCACATAGGTCCAGCCATTTTCATCCGATTGTACAGACACGACGGAATACTGCTCACCGTCCAGCACCAGATTATGAATACCCGGTTCGAGCGCGGATAACGTGCTCAGCTCCTCCCGGGGCAGGCTCACGCCGTGGCTGTTCGCGGTCAGCACCTCGCCGCCGGCGCCAAAGATATAGCTGCTTCCCGAAAAATCGCTGAGGATGGAATCCATGACTCCGGTAAGCTTCGATTCTTTCATCAGGTACAGGACCGTTCCATAGGGAAACGGATCATTCGGCTTCACCGGAACGAGCATGGCCAGCATGGGTTCCTTCCGGGAATTGACGGTAACGCTTTCAGCAGGGCGCACCAACGGCTGCCGGGTTTCATTCAGGGCTTGCCGTAAATCCTCCGGAGTCCAATGCTCAAACTGATAGAGGGTATCGAAGGTAACATGAAGATCAGCCAGGCCGCGGTAGGAATAAATGTTGGCATCGTCATGAAAATAAAGAAAGAGGTCCTCCACAATGCTGCTGCTGGCTTTGTAGTTCGCCAGCGCTTGAATTGCTTCCAGGCTGTAATAGGGATGCCGGACCATATATGGAGTCAGATGCTTATCATAGGCGATTCTGCCCGAAATTTCCTGGAGTTCAGTCATCCGGGCATCGATGGTGCTTTTTACCTGATTGAGCTGGTTGACGTTGGATTGTTCAATTTCAACACGGAGGCCCTTCACGGCATTCTCATAGACGAAAATAGTCACGCCGGTCAGTGGAATCAGGAACATAAGGATATAGGAAAAGGCGTATTTCAGCAGCAGCTTTGATTTAAAATGATTCCAGTTCAACCGGAATGTGGTGAGCAAGGCTGACTTGGGTGCAAACTTTACCATTAAGCAGTCCCTCCAGTGTTAAAATGTGCGGATTTCTAAATCACTGTTCTCATCTGGATCATACTTGTGCTAATATAAACATTATAACATTATAATCTTTAAGTTGAAGCAGTCTCCGGTTTTAATTTATGAAGCCGGGGATGGAGAAGGAGATGGAACAAGTGGGCACAGAGAATGTGCTGCGCAATTTGCAGCTGGTTGACGGGCGGACGGTTGACATCGCCATCCGGGACGGAATCATCAGCGCCATTACACCGGCAGGCCGGGCTGAAGGAAAGACAATGCTGGACGGCTCCGGGCTGTACGTATCCAGCGGATGGATTGATTTGCATGTACATGCCGTGCCTGAGCTGCATCCTTATGGCGATGACATCGATGAAATTGGTGTCAAACAGGGAGTAACAACAATCGTCGATGCCGGGAGCTGCGGTGCGGACCGGATCGGGGCTTTTTATGCTGGAAGCCTGCTCGCTGCTACCAATGTATTGGCTTTTCTGAATATCTCCCGGATTGGTCTGGAGCGTACGGATGAGCTGTCGCAGCTGGAATGGATTGACCGGGATGAGGCTGTGCAGGCGGCAGCGGCTTATCCTGATTTCATTGTGGGGCTGAAGGCCCGCATAAGTCAAAGTGTCGTCAAAGAAAACGGCATTCAGCCGCTCAAGCAGGCCCGGGCGCTGTCCGGTGAGACGAAGCTTCCGCTGATGGTGCATATCGGCTCCGCTCCGCCGGAAATCTCCGAAGTGCTGGAACTGCTGCAGCCGGGGGATGTTATTACCCATTATCTTAACGGCAAGTCCAATAATTTGTTTCATGCGGACGGCACGCCGCTTCAAGGGCTGCTGGAGGCAGTCGCAAAGGGAGTTCATCTGGATGTGGGTCATGGCACCGCAAGCTTTTCCTTCCGGATTGCCGGGCAGGCCAAGAAGGCGGGCATTCCACTGAATACGATCAGCACGGATATCTACCGGGGGAACCGGCTGAACGGGCCGGTGTACAGCATGTCAAATGTGCTGTCGAAATTTCTCTATCTGGGCTACAGCCTGGAGGAGATTATCCATGCGGTCACCCGGAATGCGGCATTGTGGCTTAAGAGGCCTGAGCTTGCAGGCATCAGTGTAGGACAGCAGGCGAATCTGACACTGTTTGCCCTGGAAGAAGGCCGGAAGGAACTGACGGATTCGGAAGGCGATGTCCGGGTTGCGGACCACTATATTGAGGCTAAAGGAGTTTTTGCAAATGGGTCACTCATTACATGCTAGATATGGTCTGAAACGCGTAATTAACGCCAGCGGGAGAATGAGTATCCTCGGAGTCTCTGCTCCGACGGATACCGTCATGGAGGCGATGAAGCAAGGCGGACAGCAGTATGTGGAAATCGCGGATCTCGTGGATAAATCCGGGGATTATATTGCCCGGCTGCTCGGGTCGGAGGCTGCGGTTGTCGTGAATTCGGCATCCAGCGGCATTGCGCTGTCGGTGGCGGCCATCGTAACCGGCGGTGATCCCCGGCTCAGCCTCCGCCTGCATCAGGAGCCTGTGCTTAAGAATGAAATTATTATGCTGAAGGGCCACAATGTGCAGTACGGTGCTCCTGTGGAAACGATGGTTTTCCTGGGCGGCGGCCGGGTGGTTGAAGCGGGATATGCCAACGAAGGCCGTAAGGAGCATATTGAACAAGCCATCTGTGAACGCACCGCAGCCATACTCTATGTCAAATCCCATCATACCGTCCAAAAAAACATGATTTCCGTGGAAGAGGCCTGGGAGGTTGCCGCGCGCAGCGGAGTTCCGCTGATTGTCGATGCGGCTGCGGAAGAGGATCTGCTTAAATATGTCCAATACTCCGATCTTGCCATCTACAGCGGCTCCAAAGCCATTGAAGGCCCGACCTCGGGAATCGTTGCCGGCAAACGAAAATATGTCGAATGGGTAAAGGTACAGCTGCACGGGATCGGCCGCAGCATGAAAGTCGGCAAAGAGACCACCTTCGGGCTGCTCCAGGCGCTGGAGGAATACCAGGACAAGCCTGACAACAGTGAAGTGGAGAAAAAAGCGCTTGAGGCGCTTCAGCCGCTGGGCACACTACACGGAGTTTCGGTCCGCATCGTGCAGGATGAAGCGGGCAGAGCCATATTCCGGGGACGCATCCAGATCGATGCCGCCGCTGCGGGAGTGGATGCCAAAACCGTTAATGACCAGCTGCGCGAGGGCGAAATTGCAGTGTACACACGGGACTATGGAGTGAAGCAGGGATATTTCGATATCGATCCCCGGTCTTTGCAAGGGGATGATCTTCAGGTAATCATAGACAGAATACATGAAATTGTGGAGGGCAAATAGAATGAGTCAAATTCAGCAGCGTTTGTACAGGAACAGAGCCGCACTTAATGTGCTGGCAGGCAGTATGGAGAATGCCAGAGACGTCTTTGCGGCTGCGGAAGGGCATGTCCTGGTTGGCGTACTCTCCAAAAATTACGCCACCGCAGAGGAAGCGGCCGCTGCCATGACCGCATACGGCCAGGACATTCAGGATGCCGTATCCATCGGCCTGGGAGCCGGTGACAACCGCCAGGCGGCGGTTGTGGCGGAGATTGCGAAGAGCTATCCGGGAAGCCATATCAACCAGGTATTTCCGGCAGTAGGGGCAACCCGCGCCAATCTCGGAGCCTGGGACAGCTGGATCAACAGCCTGGTTTCTCCCTGCGGGCAGGCGGGTTTTGTGAACATATCAACCGGTCCTGTCAGCTCGGGGATAACACCGCAGGCCATTGTTCCCGTGGAGGCCGCCATTGCCCTGGTGCGGGATATGGGCGGCAATGCGCTCAAGTATTTTCCCATGCAGGGCTTGAAGCTGGAGGAGGAGTACCGTGCCGTCGCTACAGCCTGCGGAGAAGCCGGGTTTGCCCTGGAGCCGACAGGCGGCATCGATATGGACAATTTCGGGCCGATTCTGGAAATTGCCCTTCAGGCAGGGGTGCCGCAGGTCATTCCGCATGTCTATTCCTCCATTATTGATGCCGGCACAGGCCATACGAACGTGCAGGATGTCCGCAGATTGCTTGGTATCATGAAATCGCTGGTGGACCAATATGCCTAGGATTGCTGCTTTTGGCGAAGTGATGATGCGGCTGCAGGTGCCGGGCTATGAAACGCTGGTTCAGAGCAGCAGGCTGGAGTACTCTTTTTCCGGGACCGGGGTTAATGTTACGGCCGCGCTGGCCAGATACGGTCATAACGGAGCCATCATTACGACTCTGCCGGAGACTCCGCTTGGCGATGCGGCTGTCGCTTATCTGCGCAAGCTGGGGATCGATACGTCTCTGGTCAGCCGGGGCGGCAAACATCTGGGGATGTATTTTCTCGAAAATGGCTTCGGCGTCCGTCCCGGCAGGGTCACCTATACAGACCGGCTGGGGAGCAGCTTCAACACCGCAGCGGAGAGCAATTATGATATGGCTGCTCTGGCTTCCCGTGTAGATGTCCTTCATTTGTGCGGCATCACGCTGGCTATGAATGATGAAGTGCGCAGGCAGATGAAGCGGCTCGCTGCGGAGGTGAAAAGCGCGGGTGGCAAAGTCGTCTTTGACTGCAACTACCGCCCGTCGCTCTGGGGGCCGGACGGCTATGCCCTTGCCCGCCCGCATTATGAAGAGCTGCTGCAGCTGGCGGATACCGTGATGATGAATGAGCAGGATGCGCGGTTTATTCTTGGCATCGGAACGGGAGAATATGATAGAATAACACAGTTGAAGCATGCCATTCCCGAAGTGGTGAAGCGCTTCGGCATCGGAACAGCAGCGGGAACCCACCGCGAGATTAACGATAACAATACGCATTCTTTAACCGGATATATTTATCATCAAGGCAGGTTCGAGTTTTCCCGGAAGCTGGCCTTTCCCGTGCTTGACCGGATCGGCGCCGGAGATGCTTTTGCCAGTGCCGTCATCCATGGGGAATTGCAGCAGTACCCGCCGCAGCAAACGGTCAATATGGCAGCGGCGGCGGCGATGCTGGCCCATACCATTGTAGGAGATACTACGCTTTTTACAGAGGGTGAGGTGCTCCGGGCGCTGTCGGAACATACCTTAGATGTTGAAAGGTAGTGAACGGCCCGTGTCCCTGAAACGCAAGCAAGGTCCTTTATATCAACAGATCCAAAAAATCCTCAAAGACCGGATTCTGCACGGCATCTATCCGCTGGGCAGCATCATTCCTTCCGAGCCGCTGCTCGAAAAGGAATTCGGGGTCAGCAAGATGACAGTCCGCGGCGCGGTCCAGGAGCTGGCCCAGGAAGGTTATGTGCAGAAACGAAGCGGCATCGGCACGATAGTTACCCGCAATACTTCTTATCAAAAGCTCTCCAAGGGCAAGAGATTTACGGAGCTGCTGGTCGAGGAAGGCCATAGGCTCGAAAAAAGGCTGCTGTCCTCCAAGCTCATTGCGAATGCTGCCGGGACGGAGGAATTCAACCGGTATGGACCCTACTGCCAGCGGATCGAACGTCTCTATATTCTGAACGGACAGCCGTATATTCATCTGATGCACTTCCTGACTGCCGCTGCGCTGCCAGATGGTGGAGCCAAGGAGATGAGCACGGATATTCAATCGCTCTATGACTCTCTGGAGGAGAACAACATCGTGCTGGAGAATTTTAAAGACCGCTTCTTTGTGGAGCCGGCTGCTGCCGAAGTCTGTCTGCTGCTGGAGCTGCCTCCGGGCACACATGTGCTCAAGCGCCTGCGCAACTCCTACGACGGGGAAGGCCGGCTGATAGAACACAGCATTGGCAGCTATAATACCGCGCTTCATCATTATCTGGTCAGTTACGATGCCTGAAGCCGGCTTTGAACCGTATAACTAAACTTTTGAGGGACAATCGTTCCTGTCAGCATGAGGAATAATCGTTCCTGTTAGCATAAGGGGCAATTGTTCCTGTCAGCCCCCCCCCGCCGTTCGCGGCGGGGGCCTTTTGTGTGTGGAAATTAGCAGATAACGTTCGCTGATACGTAAGCGGGTGTGGGGAATGCGTGGGATATGGTGAAATGAGAGGTAAAAGTGCTTTTGAATTCGGCGGATGCGGGCTACATGGATAGCGTCAAGGGGTTGGTGTAGAAGAGTAATGTATCTTCCCAGGATTTTGTTAGCGGGTTAAGTGGAAAAAATACCACTAATTGGGTCAGTTACCCTGCGCTCTGCAGGTTAAGTGGAAAAAGTATCACTATTCTAGCTCATTTCGCTCTCTGTAGGGGAATATGACCTGATTAAGTTTCCTTTTTCCACTTAAACCCTCATAATCGCTGTTTTCGGAGAAATTAAGTGTCCTTTTTCCAATTAGCTATTCTACATACATGATGCGGGCAGAGGATAAGGCACCTTTGAATTCGTCACATGCAGGCAAGTTGGCGGGATGAGAGAGAAAAGTATCTTGGAATGAGTTAAAATGGGGTTACGAAGCCGAGGATATTAGCCAATTTCACATCATGACCCTGGCTCCGCCGGGGGATTCGATAAGCAGAGCGGGCAGCTTGCGGGAACCAGCGGATACCATTGCTGGAGGGCATGTCCACCGGGCAAGGCGGAAATTGGTTGTGATTTCTCCAGAGCGTTCCGGGGCATGGGGTTGATGACCGAAACGCTAATTCCTGTAATCTAAATTGGCGCTGATCATATGGGGCTTGAAATTATCGAAGCTACGGTTGACCCCGGGAATGAGAAATCCATTCGACTGCTGGCTGCGTTAGGGTTCTGTAGAGCGGAAGAACTGGTGGACAATCTGGTATACTTTTATTTACGGCGGGAGAGATTTGCAGGAGCCAGTGAAGGTTAGGAGAGACTTTCAAATCCATTCATGCAAGCGGTTTCTTCAGTGCGGAATTAGTCTGATCGACGGTTTTATCTGAGATAATAAATCACATTGGATTAATGAGAATTTTTTCTTCCCAAATAACATGGTTTGTGAGAGAATAGGTACAATTCTTAGTTGTTAAAGCTTACCATTACACATTTAAAGGGAGGAAAACCCATTGTCAGAAGACCGCAAGCTGTCCTTTGAAACGTTAGCCGTGCATGCAGGCCAGGAGATTGATCCAACTACCTTCGCACGTGCAGTGCCGCTGTACCAGACCACTTCCTATGGATTCCGTGACGCCGAGCATGCGGCCAATTTGTTTGGGTTGAAGGAATTCGGCAATATTTATACGCGTCTTATGAATCCGACCACCGATGTGTTTGAGCAGCGGCTTGCCGCGCTTGAAGGCGGAGCGGGTGCGCTTGCGACAGCTTCCGGGGCAGCGGCGATCTCTTTTTCTGTGCTCAATATTGCCGGGGCCGGAGATGAAATAGTCTCTTCAGCAAGTTTGTATGGCGGCACTTATAATCTGTTCTCTACAACACTTCCCAAGCTGGGAGTTAAGGTGCATTTTGTGGACTCCGACAACCCGGAGAACTTCCGCAGTGCGATCACGGACAAGACGAAGGCGATTTATGCCGAAACGATCGGCAATCCGCAGGGGAATGTACTGGATATCGAAGCCGTGGCGGCGATCGCCCATGAGCACGGAATCCCGCTGATTGTAGATAATACGTTCCCGAGTCCGTACTTGCTGCGTCCGATTGAATTTGGGGCGGACATCGTTGTCCATTCAGCCACCAAATTCATTGGCGGGCACGGCACGTCAATCGGTGGCGTGATTGTGGACAGCGGCAAGTTCGATTGGAAAGCGAGCGGCAAATTCCCCGGCCTGACTGAGCCGGACCCTAGCTACCACGGTCTGGTCTACACGGAGGCAGTCGGTCCGATTGCCTATATCATCAAAGCACGGGTGCAATTGCTGCGTGACTTAGGCGCATCGATATCACCGTTCAACTCCTGGCTGCTGCTGCAAGGGCTTGAGACTCTGCACCTGAGACTGGAGCGCCACAGCCAGAATGCGCTAAAGGTGGCTCAGTATTTAGAGCAGCATGAAGCTGTAGAGTGGGTAAGCTATGCCGGGTTGCCGAGTCATCCATCCCATAAGCTGGCCCAGAAGTATCTGCCTAAAGGACAAGGGGCAATTCTCACCTTTGGGATCAAGGGTGGAGCGGCTAACGGTGTTAAACTGATTGAGAACGTAAAGCTGTTCTCCCACCTGGCTAATGTCGGCGATTCCAAATCGCTGATTATCCATCCGGCAAGCACCACGCATCAGCAGCTATCGGATGCGGAGCAGATTACAGCGGGAGTAACCCCGGAATTGATCCGGCTCTCCATCGGCACGGAAGCCATCGACGATATTCTCTATGATCTGGAGCAGGCTATCGCGGCCAGCCAACAGTAGTTAATACAGATATACAGCATACAGGATTACATTTGATGTTCCCGTTTTTTTACAAAGCCTGGTTCTCAGCGCCCACGGGTGACTGGGATTCAGCACCTCATGCAGGCCACTGCCCACATACGCAACCGTTCACCGGAAGAAGAGCGGCGTATTTGCACAGTGGCCTTTTTGCTTATCTGCAATACTAACTCATATCACTTGCCTTGTAAGCATATGCCTAAAAAGGGGGAGCGGCGGCAGAACGTCATTGTTCTCCTGGTTTGGTGCCCCTGATTAATTGGTAACGCTTGCATATTTTGCTTAGGGTTCCCGTATTTATAAGATGAGTGTAATCCCATGCCGGCGGCAGCATCAAGCCAAGAGATCACCGGCAGTAATCCAAAGCTAAAAAAGGTGGGTGCGGAGATGAAGGGTGAACGTGAGCAGGATCAAAACCGGAATAAGAATGAGCGCCCGTTCAAGTATCTTGCCGGGGACCGGACCATTGGGGTGGAGATGAGCCAATCGGCGACAGTGGCTTCTGCGGCTGCGGAGTTTCTTGCTGAAGGGGAACGCGCAAGTATAAGGGAGCCGCTGAACCGTGCTTATGTCAGACGTCCGGGGGAACGTCCGGCTTTTCTGGTGCTGCGGGATGGGCGCGAGGAGCGGCCGGCCCTGCGGGAGGATGCCGGAGCCATGCCGGCAGGCCCCTGTCTGATCCGCAGCGGCGAATGGCTGCTTGCCCCTGAGGTGAACGGGCTCTATGCCAGCTGGCTGTTCAGCGAGACTGCGGCGCAGGAGGAGCGGATTCTGCAACGGATCTACTACCGGCTGCGCGCATCGGCTGCCGCGCTCCTGGATTCGGCGGACGGTCTCTGGGCCGCCGTCATGCTGCCCTTCATGCCGGAGCTGGCCGATCAGCCGGCCAGGCTGGCTGCGCTGCAGGATGCGCAGCTTGAAGCGCTGTTCGCGGCGGTCGCGGAGCGCCAGCGCCTGGGCGGCGACTGCCGCGTGGACCTGCTGGCGCCGTATCCCGCCAGCGCAGCCGAATTCGCGGCGCAGCGCGAATTCATCGAGGGCGTGGCCGAGCAGACCCTCGGCCACGCTTACGCGGCGGCGTGCCGCATCGGGGCGGTGATCCTGCCCGATGTGGAGCGCGCCGCCGCCGGGGAAATCGCGCGCATCGCCGATTTCCTGGTGCTGGACGGCGCGGCGGGCGAAGCCGCGCCGGAAGACGCCGCCGGAGGCTTCGCCAAGGCGGCGGAGGAGATCCTGGCCGCCGCGCGCAGCGTGAAGCCGGCGGCGGCACTGCTCGCCGCCGGGGCACCGGCGGCGTACGCGCTGGCCGATCTGTACCGGATCGGCCTTAGCGGGATCTTTTGCAGCGCGGGCCAGAGGACCGAGGCGCTGCTGCGGGCAGCCTGCCTGACGTGGATCGCCCGGCAGGATCATGCGGATACAGCCGCCGGAGGAAGGCTGTAACCGTCCCGCGTTCGTCCGTGTGATACCCGTCCGAACGGATCGTTCAGCACAAGACTCGTTGCTCCTGCAGGTCAGTGCTGAAGCCTTGCATAAAGGCAAAACCCGATTTCTCCTGCCGTCAGGATGCAGGGGAATCGGGTTTCTTGTTGTTTTGGAAATTTGCCCGATGTATAGAGGACGGATCATCCGAAAATAAACATATAAGTAAGCCCGATGCTTCACACTAACCTAACTTAGTCAGCCCTGGCACGGGAATGCGAGAGAGCTGAGGAATTATATCGAGCGGCTTGTGGTTACGGAATATTTGGGGATTAGCCAAGAGGAAGAGGATCAGATTGCGGATTGGTTTGCCATCGACCACTTCATAGATAAGAATAAACATCACCTGTCTGCTCTGAAAGACTTCACTGCAGTAGCAGAGGGACGTTATAGTGAATACTCCCACCGCCTATAGAGGCGGGGGCTTCTTGTTTCGACGATCGCTGCCTTTTTGTAGAAAGGTCTTACATGATCTCCACAAGCGTTCGATGCAGTATGCATCCCGTTCGGGGCAAACCCTCCCTACGGCGATCGATCCATCATGCACTAATTTTCAAAGCCCGCTGCAAAATGACCTTAGCGGATACGATGTCTCGGTCCTGCACCCATCCGCATCTTTTGCATTCATGAAGCCGAATAGCCAACGTTTTCGGCACATCCGCGCCGCATATACAGGTCTGCGATGTGCCGTGGGCAGGCACTTGTACGAATCGCTTCCCCTGTCTTTCCGCTTTATACGACAGATACGTCATGAACTTTCGCCATCCGGCATCCGCGATGCTTTTGGACAGCCGGCGATTTCGGAGCATGTTTTTCACTTTCAATTGCTCCACCGCGATCAGATCATGCTTCATGACGATGCGGTACGATTGTTTATGCAAAAAATCGTTGCGCTGCCGCGCGACTTTCTGGTGGATTTTCGCGACCTTCCGTTTGGCTTTCTGCCGATTGCAGGAACCGCGTTGTTTGCGGGATAGCCGCCGCTGGGCGCGTCTGAGCCGCTTCTCCGCTCTTCGCAGATGCCGCGGGTTGTCCACTTTCGTCTCGTCAGACAGCGCCGCAAACATGCGCAGCCCTACGTCGATGCCCACGGCCGCATCCACCGACTGGCCTGCTTCCACGGCCGCCAGCTTCACGCCTATATTTGCCATCCACCCGTCTGCATATCGTTTTACATTGATTTGGGTCACGTTTGCCCGGTCGAATGGACGGTGTGCATGCATGCGGACCCAGCCGATTTTGGACAAATAGACGGATCCCTCGTGGGCCAATGTCTTGGCTACCGCACCAGGCTGGGGGTATGTAAAAGAGAGATATCGGTCGGCCGACTTGTAATGGGGAAACCCCGCCTCCCCGCGAAAGAATCGCTGATAGGCATCATCCAGCCGTCGCAGGCAATCCTGCAGCACTTGCGAATGAACGGCTTTATATTCGGGGAATTCCTTCTTGAAAGCGGGCAATTCGTCCTGCTGCATGGCATAGGTGACGGGTTTACCCTCCTGAGTGTAGGCGGTATCTCGTTGCTCCTTAGCCCGATTGTACAACTTCTGGCACAACCTCAACGTTCGAATCATGAGTTGCTCCTGTTTGGGAGTTGGATAGAGGCGAAACTGATAAGTGATTTGCACGAAAGGTCACCACCTTAATCGGATCATATGTTCCTATTATATCACACAAACATCCAACATCTATCCTCTTATTGGAAAAAGATAGGATGATTTTGACGCCCAAGGGCACACACAATAGAAAATGCATTTAGGCTTCGCCTAACCGAGTTTCATCCCCTACCTGCAGAGGAAGGGGACTTCTCTCAGAAGGCCGTTAAAAAAGTGCTGAAGGATTGTTATGGAAACGGTACAGAAGCGGCCAAGAAATTAAGTGTGGACCGGTCGGTTATTTACAGAAAGCTGAAGAAAATGGAAGAAGTGCTCCGGAATTAAATGAACACATTTCCATAAAATGCCGTAGAAACATCTATGCCTGTTATTTCAATGGAAATGGAGTGGAATGAAGTTGTTAATGTTGCACAACCGTTCTGCCTTTTGGACGAGGACAGTGCTTGCCGCTGCCCTGATTCTGACTCTGGCGTCCCCGGCGGTACAAGCGTCTGCCGTTCCTCCCGCATCTGCATCTCCGGCAGCTGTTGCCGCACAAGCCAAGCCGCTGACGACGGAGAATGCCGCAGCATTCCTCAAGTAATTCTTTAGCTCGGAAGAGGTGAAAGCGCAGCTTGCCGGTGCGGTTGTCATTGTGGTTAAGGATGGCAAGACGGTGATTGAAGAAGGTTTCGGCTACGCGGACAAGGCTGCCAAAACAGCGGTTGACCCGGATGAAACGGTCTTCCGCATGGCCTCGGTATCCAAAACCTTCACTGCCGCTGCCGTCATGCAGCTGGTAGAGCAAGGCAAAATCGATTTGAAAGCGGATTTCCAGACCTATACCGGAGTATCAATTGAGGATTATGTGCTGCGGAATATGCCGCCGGTTGTCCCGTGACCGGGCACTTCCTACATGTATGACAACTTCGCCTCACTGCTGCTTGGTCTGGTGGTAGAGAAGGCCAGCGGCGAGCCCTATGAGGATTACATGGAGAAGCATGTGTTTGCCCCGCTGAATATGGATTCAAGCGGCTTCCTGCTGGAAGGCAAGCTGAAAGAAGATCTTGCTACCGCTTATGGTGCTACCGGCAAGGCGCTTGATCTGTATACAGTAACTCCGACTGTTATGCCGCATGGAGGCATGCTGTCTACTGCCGACGACATCGGCAAGTTCATGACGGCTTTTCTGAACGGGGGCGTTGCGGGGAATAGCCGCATTCTGTCTGAACGTACAGTAGATTCCATGGAGGAGTACCGTTCCTCCATCCACCCTTTGCTGCCGAATACCACCTACGGCTTCGAAGCACCTATTCAGCTTACCGGTGCGGGCAGCAGCTCCAGGATTATCACCAAAGCAGGCGATTTAATCGGCTTCAGCACTTATATGTTCCTGATCCCGGAGCAGAACACCGGGGTGTTCATTGCCTATAATCAGCGGAGCGCACTGCGGGAGCTGTTCTACCCGGCGTTCATCCAGACATTCTTCCCGCAATATGCCGCACCGGCGAAGCTGGACGCCTCCCAGCCGCTGAGCGCTGAAGCTCTGGAGGCGTTCACAGGCTACTATGCAGATCTCCGTCTCAAGAGCCTGGTCTCTACAGTTGCTGTACAAGAGGGTGCACTTACCATTAGCGATGCCTTGCTGGGCATCCGCCAGCTGCGCCAGGTAGACGATAATCTGTTCATTGATGAGCTTACCAGGAAATTTACCGGCTTTGAATTGACGCCGGGCGGACAAGGAGCTTATCTGAAAGAGCCGTACCTTAATCCTTACAGCTATGAGAAGAAGGGTCCGGACGGTGCCGGTTATGCCGATGTCACTGCAAGCCATCCTTATGCTGCCCCGGTTATGATGCTGCAATCGCTGGGCTATCTGCCGAATGATGCGGCGCTCAGCTTTCAGCCTGAGGCGGGAATTATACGTGCAGAGTATGTGCGGCTGATGATGGAGAGCAGCGGTGTCAAAGAGAGCAAGACCGTGAAGCTGGCGTTCCCTGATCTGCAGGGACATCCGGATGCCGGCTATATACAAATGGCTGTAGAACTCGGAATGGTTGAGGGAACGGCGGGCGGAGACTTCCAGCCTGACCGGGTCATTTCCCGCCAGGAGGCGGCGGTCATGGTGTGGAGACTGCTCAGTGCACAGTACCCAGATAAGCTGTTCCAGGATGTGAAGCTGGCCGATAGTACGGATAAATGGGCAGTTCCGGCAGTGAAGATGGCCGTGGCTCTGGGATTATACGGTCCGGACATCAAGGCTGATGCCAAGGGGGCAGTTGACTTCAAGTCCAGAGAAGCCCTGAGCAAAAAAGAGAATGCTGCCATTCTGTATGCTCTATTCACGAATCCGATCGATCAGATCGTGGCAGGACTGATGGAGAAGTCCGGCAAAACAGGTAACTGAGATCGCTGCTATGCCCAAAGTCTCGCAGCCGTCCCAGAACATTAGCTAACCGGAGACATCAGATATGAATACAAAGAAGAGCACATTTTAATCGATGTCCTCTTCTTTGTATTCAAAAATCGCTTAACGATCAGGAACTACCCCACATGCTCAACAACGGACCCGCCTCACCGTAGACCGGATCACTATCCGGCAACGGCACCTCGCGGATTTCAGGGAGCGCCGCTGCGAAGTCTTCCGGTGTGGCCCGGCGGGTGTTGTAGTCTGCTCCGCCGGGATAAGCGCCGGTGATGCGGAAGTCCTGCGTGGACGTGAGCCGCTTATGTGCCGTACCGGCAGGCAGCACCAGGACATCCCCGGCCGAGACCTCAACCCTGCGCCCGGCATCCCGCCTAGCTGCAGGCTGGCGCTGCCGGACATCACACCGAGCACCTCATGCGCATTGCTGTGGTAATGGTGATAGCTGAATACACCGTTCACCCAGCTGTTCCGCCAGCCGTTATCATTGAAGAGCTGCTCTGCGCTTTCCGGATTCTCCTGTAGTGCGCGTTTATACAGAACTGCCGGAAGCCCGGGGTTATTCGGCAGCAGCTTGTCGGCCTTGAAGGTGAAAGCTTCTATCAGCACTCGCCGAGAGGACTCCCGCTTCTGCAAGCGGTGAGGTGAATCGGCGACCTCCTGAACTTGCCCGCAAGATGTTCTTTCCTTCCATCTTTATTAGCGGTATAATAAAAACGGAACATACATTCGCATTCCGTGATTGGAAGGAGGTGAAGTCATGTCGGATTCAACGATGATGTACAGGACCCATCAAGTATGGATCAAACCGGGCCATCGGTTGTTTACGTACCTAAATGAAGCGTGTCAGAACGCCAGAAATCTGTACAATACGACCAACTTTTACATCCGGCAAGTGTTTACTTCTTTTGGACGAAAAGGGCCCCTTCAGCCATTGCAACAACAAGTGATGAACACACTGGAAACAAGGCTCGAAGCAATGAATGAAAGACGGAGCTTTCAAAATCGTTCCCGCCTGTTCGAGCTGCCTTCACAGGAGAATCCCTTTGTGTCCTACCCCTTTCTGGACGCGTTGTTCAAAGTGATGGATCAACCCGATTATCGCGCACTTCCTACGCAGAGCAGTCAAAGCATCATGAAGGTGGTGTTTCAAAACTGGACCGGCTTCTTCGCGAGCATGAAGGATTATCGTAAACATCCGGAGAAGTACACCGGCAAACCGAATATACCGGGTTACGCTCGCAGTCCGGTGAAAGAAGTGGTGTTCTCCAATCAGGATTGCGTGATCAAAGAACGGAAGTTTCTTAAGCTTCCCAAGACCAGGCGACAGCTTAACATCGGCAAGCTGGGCCGTGCCCACGGACAACTGAAACAGGTACGTGTAGTGCCCAGCCATGGACACTATGTCGTCGAATTGATCTTCGCTTGTCCAATGGAAGAGAAGGAAGCCGCGCAAGAAAACGTGCTAGACGTCAAACCTTCTGATTTACTTATGGACGTGAATCGTTCTGATTACCTTATGGCCATTGATTTGGGTGTAGACAATCTTGCAACCATCGTCACGACAACGGGTTCGAAGCCGATGATCGTGAAGGGCAAGATCGTCAAAGCGATCAACCAGTATTACAACAAGATGAAAGCGCACTATACCGGAATTCTTCGTCAAGGCAAGGAACCGAGAGAAGGGTTACACACCTCCAAACGGATGGAACGTCTGCATCGGAAACGCTACCTCCGGATCAAAGACTTGTTTCACAAAGCCAGTCATCGCCTGGTTAGGTTGGCCGTGGAAAAACGCATCGGCACGATCGTCATCGGACATAACGATAGATGGAAGCAATCATCGGCGATCGGACGGCGAAACAATCAGTCGTTCTGCCACATCCCACACCAGATGCTGATCCGCATGATCCAGTATAAGGCGGCTGAACAGGGAATAGCGGTCATACTGACGGAAGAAGCATACACGTCGAAAGCCAGCTTTCTGGATCACGATCCCTTGCCGCGTTATGGCGAAGAGGGGACATGGACGTTTTCCGGCAAGCGAATTCATCGCGGGCTGTATCGAAGTAATAAAGGGTTCATCCATGCCGATGTAAACGGCGCTGCCAACATTATGCGCAAAGTATTCCCAAACGTAGTTGCCAAGAGTACGGATGGGATAGAGGAGTTGGACGGTAACCAGTCCGTCAACGTGTCAACTCCCCTGGTGTTAAGTATCCTGAAATAATTCAGGTTGAGACATCAGAAACCCCCACTTCAGCCGAAGCGGTAGCATCGGTAAGTGGCGGGAGTATTCATAGATCCGTCCCGCATACTTAATCATCTCCTGTTCTTTAGTTGTCATTACCCAAACCAGGTTACCGGACAACCATAAGGTGATTATGGCCTACAGTGTAGGGGAGGATTACGATCCGTTCCTGTATAGTATGCAGCTGCTGGATGAGCCGAAGGATCTGGAGGGTCTGGGGGCAAGAGTAATCTCAGGCGGTGTGCGCGGACTGTTTACTCTGACCGAAGCGATCATTATGTATGACAAACAGGGCCACTATTGGGCAGCAGTGTCTTTATGAATCCGTAACCCGTGAACAAATAAGCAAGATTCCGGAAGAAGGTAGACAACAATGAAACAGCCGCTGAGTACCGTGGTCATGCCGGTGTCCTGCGGCTGTTTTGCTGTGGTTCCGATTAGAGTAAACACTGCAGCAATGCAGCACCTGGACCGTTAGAGAACTTAGTCACACTCCCCTCTCTCACAAAACTATGTTCGTGCTAAAATATACTTATGCATTGAACATAGTGAGGCGAGTTTTCACAGGTACATCCAAAAAGGGGAGTATACAATGCAAAATGATACTAAAAACTTCGTGATCAGCATGGAGCGGTTTATGCCCCATACCTTCCAGGCCGAGAAGGGTGAAGGCCTTTTTATGTCGCATTCCCACGAATACGATGAACTGACTCTTATTTTGGAAGGTGAAGGGTATTACAGTTCGGCGGAACAGAATATCAAGGTGTCCAAAGGGGATCTTATTCTGATACCGTCCCGGCTTCACCACGGCTTTGTCTGTACCGAGCCCTGGCAGGGGATCTCTGTACATTTCTATCATGACAAGCTGCCGGCATACTGCCAGTACCTCTTTCATAACGCAGAGCGGGAGCAGGACCGGATTCGCAGTGCTTATCTCAGTGAAGAGGATATGCGCTGGGCGGAGATCAGCCTCATTCAGCTGGAGAAGGAATGGAAATTAGAGAGTTATAATGCAGATTCTTATGTCTTGATGCGGGTAGCCTTGGAGACGATCCTGCTGCTGTTCCAGCGGAACAGGGTAACCATGCTATTGCCCCATGTCTTAAATGACCAGTTCACCATCCAGGAGGTATTGAAGGAGATCCATGCCGGCTATCATACCCAGATTACGGTTAGCGAGCTGGCTTCAAGGTATTTTCTGTCCGAAAGCAATCTGCGCAAAAAATTTACAGAGCTGATAGGCGTTTCGCCAAAACAGTACATTATCAATCTTCGCCTGCGTGAAGCGAAGCGCTTACTGCAGCAGACCGATAAGGCGGTTGAGATCATTTCTCACGAGGTCGGGTTTACATCCTCCAGCCGATTTTATCATTTTTTTGTCAAAGCTGCGGGAGCCACGCCACTGGAATGGCGCAAAAAAGTCGGTGAACAGACATTGACCAATAACCATCCCTAAGGGTGGTTATTTTTTTGACCGTCGAAAACGCTTTTAGTTAAGATTTTTTTGATCAGTAACTAAAGCGTTTTCATGATTGTTCCGGATAGCATTTCCCCTAATAATTTAGGAGCAGGGAATAAATTTATAGTTAAGGGGTGTCGAATAAAAATGAATGTATCGAAAAGCAATTCCGGCAAGTATCTGCTCTTGTCCCTATCCTTGGCACTGCTTACCGGCGGCTTGGCCGGTTGTGGAAACAGCAAGAAGGAGCCGGAAGCCGGAAATATCCCAAATGCCGAGGGACAGGTTACGATTCAGTTCGCCGGATGGGGCGATCCGTCGGAGAAGGAGGTATTTACAAATCTGATTCAAGCCTTCGAGAAGGCGAACCCCGCAATTAAAGTTGATTATCTGCACATTCCCTCAGGGGATTACGTAGGCAAGATGAATACGATTCTAGCCGGAGGAAATGCCCCCGATGTACTGTATGTGCCGGACGGCGACTTTGGCCGCTGGGTGAGCCAGGATCTGCTGCTGCCTATCGAGGATTTGTTGAAGAACAGCAGCATTGATACCGCCGACATGTGGGCGTCGGGTCTTGAACGTTACCGCTATGATGGCTCGGCTAATGGTCAAGGTGAGCTGTATGCGCTGCCTAAGGATATTGGTCCTCATGTGCTGTACTACAACAAGGATATTTTCACCAAAATGAATGTTCCGTTCCTGTCCGCAGATACGCCAATGTCCATGGAGCAACTGCTGGATACGGCTAAGAAGCTGACGGTCAGCAAGAATGGCAAGACAACACAATATGGTATGGGACCGGTCTGGTGGGAGGACTTCGTGCTGGCACACGGCGGCAGCTTCCTCAGTGACAACAAACAGGAATTCGTCGGCAACAGCCAGGAGACCATCGATGCCCTGCAGTTTGCAGCGGATCTTACCAACAAACATGGAGTCGTTCCAAGTTCTTCTGCGCTCAAAGATCTGAACGACAGTGAAATGTTCAAGACAGGCAAGCTGGCGATGATGGTAAGCGGCCGCTGGATGGTACCGGAATTCCGCAAGCTGAACTTTGATTGGGATGTAGCGCCGCTGTCAGGCAAGGGCTGGGGCGGGATCAGCGGTTCGGTAGGACTGGCTATCTACAGCAAGACGAAGCATGTGGAAGCGGCTTACAAATTAGTGGAGTATCTTGGCGGACCGGAAGGGCAGAGGGAACAATCCCTTATGGGCTTCTCCATCCCAAGCTTCAAATCCATGGCGTCTACGGATGTCTTCCTGCAGCCGGGTCAGAAGCCGGAGCATGCCGAGGTGTTCATCCAGGCGGTGGAAAAAGAAGTCTCAGGACCATGGACTGCCTTGCCTAACGCCAAATGGTACGATCTGCTCGCTCAAGGGCTGGCTCCGATGTGGGAAGGCAAGAAATCCGCAGCTGATGTATTAAATGATTTGAAGCCCAAAATAGATGCAGCAATCAAAGAGGGGAATTCCGGCTTGTTCAAGTAAACAGAAGGTGAGTCCGGTGAAGAAGAAGGAATTCAGGCTTTTCCTTCACCCTCGAGTAATGGAGGATAATCATGAAACGAAGGGAATATCTATGGGCATATTCATTCATTGCCGCACCCATCCTGGGATTCTTGCTGTTTGCGTTCATCCCTCTCAGCTATTCAGTCTATGTAAGCTTCACGGATTATAGCGGTTATCAGACACCCGTATTCAATGGCGGGGACAATTATGTGAAGCTGGTTCAGGACGAGTTGTTTTGGAAAACTCTGCGCAATACACTCTATTCGGCTCTTAGCATCCCTATTGGCATGATCTGCTCTTTGGGCTTTGCAACCGCGTTGAATCAGAAAATCCAGGGTATCCGTTTTTTCCGGACCATGTTTTTCCTGCCGACGATCAGCTCGGTCATCGCACTTACGCTGCTCTGGAAATGGATCTTTAATGATACCTACGGATTGTTAAATCATTTGCTGGAGCTAGCTGGAATCCAGGGGCCTGCCTGGCTCAGCAGTGAGCAGTGGGCGATGCCGGCCATGATCATTCAAGGGGTATGGTCCGGACTGGGCATCAATATCGTGCTGTATCTCGCGGCTCTGCAGGGCGTGCCCAGAAGCTTCTATGAAGCGGCAGAGATTGACGGTGCAAATGGCTGGCAACGGTTCCGCCATATAACGGTTCCCTGCATATCGCCTACTACACTCTATATTCTAATCACCGCCATCATCGGGGCGCTTCAGGATTACCCGCGGTTCCAGATTATGACCGAAGGCGGGCCGAACTATTCCACGACGACGATTGTATACTATCTCTTCCAGAATGCTTTCCGGTATATGAATATGGGGTTTGCCTCATCTATGGCGTGGATTCTCGGGTTGATCATTCTGGCCGTCACGCTGCTGAATTTCTACTTTTCCCGGCGCTGGGTGCACTATGAATAGGAGAGGATACGCGTGAGTACGAGAACAACAACGGCAAACGGCGCCTGGGGCAGCAAGAAACAGGCCAGAGAGCGTACCTTCAAAGGGTTCGCGTATCTGTTCCTGTCGGCCGGAGCGCTGGTTATGGCTGTTCCCTTTCTGTGGATGCTGTCCACTTCGCTGAAGCAGCAGGGAATGGAATTTGAAATGCCGCCGAAATGGATACCTCAGCATTTTGAATGGAGTAACTATCATTTTGTATTGTTTGAATCCGATATTGTTCAAGGATTTGTAAACACATTGCTCATTATCCTGCTGCCTTGTCTGGTAGGCTTGTTTACCAGCGCGCTGGCAGCCTATGCCTTCGCGCGGCTACTTTTTCCGGCCCGGAATCTGCTGTTCGGACTGCTGCTGGCCACCATGATGATCCCCGGTGTGGTCACCATGATTCCGACCTTCATGCTGTTCAAGAACATCGGCTGGATTGACAGCTGGATGCCGCTGATCATACCGGGGATGTTCGGTGCGGCAGCGGCCGTATTCCTGCTGAGGCAATTCTTCCTGACGATCCCGAGGGAGCTGGAGGATGCTGCCAAGGTAGATGGAATGAATCCGTTCCACACCTTCCTCCGTATCATGCTGCCGTTGTCCAAGCCGGCATTGATTACGCAAGGACTCTTGAACTTTATAGCAGGCTATAACGATTATCTTGGACCGCTGATTTATATCAACTCGCCGGAAAAGTATACCCTGCAGCTGGTTCTTGCGTCCTTTCAGGGGTTCTATACTTCGCAATGGACCTATATTATGGCCGGCTCCGTGCTTGCGCTGATTCCCACACTGCTGGTGTTCTTTTTTGCACAGAAATATTTCGTTGAAGGCATTGCCTTGACAGGGATGAAGGGCTGAGCGTCCGGCGGCAGTAAGTACGATTAACCTATAACACCGATAAGATGAGGAGAAAAAAACATGGCAGGTACAGAAACATTTCGCAATCCCATCGTCGCACGCGCTGCCGATCCTTGGGTACTGAGGCACACAGACGGGAATTATTACTTCATGCACACACAGTCCGGAGGGCTGGGGCTAACCCAATCCTCCAGCCTGACCGGTCTTGCCCAAGGCCGGAAGAAGACCATCTGGTCACCGGAACCCAATGGACGGTACAGTTACAACCTGTGGGCACCGGAAATTCACCATCTAAATGGTAAATGGTATATCTATTTCACCGCCAATGACGGCGGAGGCGATGAATCGCGGCGCATTTGCGTACTGGAGAACGGGGAAGCCGATCCGATGGAAGGCGAATGGGTATGGAAGGGCGCGCTGCCGACCCCTGTTCCCGGCCTGGATGGAACTGTGGTTACGGTACAGGAACAGCTTTATTTTTTGTATGCCGGATATGGACATTACCCTGATTATGGTTCTGCTATCTATATCATGCGAATGAGTAACCCATGGACACTGGAGGGGGATCACGTCCTGCTTACAGCTCCAACTCTGGACTGGGAGAAGCAGGGGGGCATGGCCATTAATGAAGGACCGGTAACGCTCCACCGTAACGGACGCATCTATCTTGTCTATTCGGCCAGCACCACCTGGTCGGAGGATTATGCGCTGGGCATACTGACCATGGAGGAGTCGGCTGACCCGATGGAACCGTCTTCCTGGACCAAATCTCCAGTCCCTGTGTTCCACAAAAGTGTCGAGAACGGAGTCTATGCTACCGGACATAACAGCTTTACCGTGTCGCCGGACGGAGAGGAGGACTGGATTGTCTATCACGCTCTTCCCGCTCCGGGTGCTGATGCGGGCCTGCGGGCAACCTGTATTCAGAGATTCACCTGGAAGGAGGATAGAACCCCGAATTTCGGCATTCCGGTGAGTGCTGATGAGGATATTGCGGCACCGTCAGGAGAATAGGCTAAGCGGCCATTCATTTCTTGTTATCTAATTTATAGCGAAGGGATGAGGATCAGTATGAAGAAAGCTATGCTATTGACTCTAATCGCAGCCTTGTTAGTCATGGGAATTTCGGTAGCGCCTGTACAGGCGGCAACGACAGGAACGGTAATCTCTAGCAGTGCGGCGGAGCCGGAGCCGTATTATGCGAGGGCAGTGAAGCTGGACAACGGGAATCTTCTAAGTACCTTCACCCGGAGATTCCCCGGAAATACTGATTGGGCAGGCATGAAGGCTTTTCCGTTCTACCGGAGCACGGACGGCGGGGCGACCTGGTCTCTGCTCAGTGAGATTGATCCCAACAATTACGGGCTGGACCGGAATCAGCAAGGGATGACAACGTTATATGTGTTACCGCAGAAGGCCGGAGATTATCCGGCGGGAACCCTGCTGTTCGCGTCGACGGATTGGAACAATTCGGTTCCGTATACCATCCACATTTGGAGAAGTACCGATAATGGCGCTACCTGGCAGTTCCATAGCAATCTGGCTGCGCGGGGGACCGCGGGAACCCAGCGTACATGGGAGCCGGAATTCTCGGTAACCAGCGACGGGCGTTTGATTTGTTATTATTCGGATGAACGTCAGCCGGGCTATAATCAGGCCATCGCCCAGGAGATTTCAAGCGATGGAGGACTGACTTGGGGGAACTACAGTATTATCGTCGGCAATTCGTCGAACTGGGACTGGCGTCCGGGGATGCCGCGGGTAGTGAAGGTGAAGAACGGAACTTATTTCATGTTCTTTGAAATGCTGGGGGCGGCCCCGAATTTCGCAGTCCGTTATAAAACGTCAGCCAACGGAGTGGATTGGGGAAGTGCGACGGATCTGGGGAACGTAGTTGGTACAGGGATTTACCGCGCCTCCCAGACGCCGGAGATTGCTTATATCGATAACGGGACGGCCAACGGCAGATTATATGTGCGCGGCATGACCGATGTGATATCCTCCGCAAATAAAATGTTTACAAGCGGAGACTATGGCGCCACCTGGACCCAGGTTGATGCGCCGCTTACTGTAAAGGGCTCCAATCAGAACACACCTGCGGCCTGGAGCGGTACGCTTCTGCCCCTCAGCCATTCTATGCTGCTGGAAGTCAACACGGTGAAGGTAGGGGACCGTAATGAAATCCGCGCCAATGTGGCTCAGGTGAACGGGGATTCCTCCATTGTATCCGGCGGAATCTACAAGCTGATCAATCAGAATAATAACCTGCTGCTGGACAATGCCGGGGGCGGCTCACCGGCCGGTACCGAAATCATCCAATGGAGTGATCTTGGCGCGGATACCCAGTGGTGGCGGTTGGATTACAGAAATAGCGGCTTCTTCCGGGGAATGAGTGTGAACAACAGTCTGGTCTGGGAGGATCCGGACGGAGCCACGGCTCCGGGGACCAAGGTCATCCTGGGGACGAACAATGACCTGGACACCCAGCGGTGGAAATTCGCCCACAAGGGCAGCAGCTATTACACGGTCATGAACGGGCACAGCGGGTTGATGCTGGATAACGCCGGGGGCGGCTCGCCTGCCGGAACCAAGGTCATTCAGTGGGGAGCCAACAGTCTGGATACCCAGAACTGGAAGCTGGTCCGGGTAGATACGGAGATTCCGGTCAATCAGCTGGAGAGCTTCAACATGCACAGCTATGTGCAATATCAGGACGGGAGAGGAAGAATAGACGGAGGACAATACAGTGCAGAATCCCAGTGGAGACTGGTCAAAGGACTGGCGAATGAATCCTCTGTGTCTATCGAATCCGTTAATAAACCGGGCTTCTATCTCCGTCACAGGGACGGGAAGGTCTGGCTGGAGGCTAACGACAATTCTGCCCTGTTCAAGAATGATGCAACCTGGCAGCTGCGCGCCGGACTGACAGGCTCATGGGCGGCTTCCTTTGAATCCTACAATATCCCGGGCGCTTATATGAGACACCGGAATGGCTTGCTGGAGATATCCACTATATCAACGGCTGTAGATCAACAGGATGCAACATTTTACGTGAAATAGGCGGCAAGCTGTGTCATCTACACAAGAAGGAGCGTTAATGCAATGAAGGAGCCGCATACGAAGGAAGCCTATGCGAAGGAGGCACATACTGTTCTCCTCACCGGTGATTCAAGGCTTCTGCTATACCCAGTTGACCGATGTCGAGCAGGAGATTAATGGGCTGCTGACCTATGACCGGAAGCCCAAGGCTCCGGTTGAACGGATTCGCAGTATTATAAAGGGTGAATAGCCCGTTAGACCAGAGGCGAAGTGTAATTAAGGCCATCCATTTCGGATGGCCTTAATTATAATTATAAAGTTTAGTCCAGAAGCTTGTACATCAGGATACTTTCAATCTTAGTATCCTTAATGTGAAAGGGCATCACACCCACATAGTTTGCCGGTGCATACCGGTAATCATCTTCTTCGTTAGGCGCTCCATTCCAATCAGATTCCCTTCGGGATAAGCTTCCTTCAGCTTGTCGACACTGTCGCCAACTTTAACCATCAGTTGTCAGAATTCCCCCATTTCTAAAATGGTGGGATGAATGGCAACGGTCTTTCTTATCTAAAGGAAATTTTCTTCCATAAATACGAACATTTGTGCTATGATGGATTCGTAAATTCCTGGAAAGGAGTTGCGAGGCATGTTCGTACTTAAAGCGCATAAGTATCGGATCTACCCCACCCATGAGCAACAACAATATCTGGCAAAGGTGTTCGGATGTGTCCGCTTTATCTACAACAAAATGCTTGCGGATAAGATCGAACACTATAAACAAACGGAGAAAATGCTCCATAATACACCTGCCAGGTACAAGAAAGCATTCCCGTGGCTGAAAGAAGTGGACAGCCTGGCCTTAGCAAACGTTCAGCTCAACCTGGAGAAAGCCTATAGGCATTTTTTTCGGGATAAGAACGTGGGTTTCCCTACATTCAAAAGCAAGAAAACGAACAACAATAGCTTCACAACGAACAATCAAAACGGAACGATAGCCACCAAAGCTGGAACGATTAAAATTCCGAAACTAAAGACAAGAATCCGAATCAAGGTACATCGTCCATTCTGGGGGCGAATCAAATCCTGCACCCTATCCAAAACACCATCAGGAAAATATTTTGCCTCCGTACGGGTAGAAACAGATATCGCTCCTTTGCCAAAAACAGAAAAGAAGATTGGCGTAGATCTGGGACTAAGAAACTTTGCGATTACTTCGTGTGGCGAAGTGATCGCAAATCCGAAACATCTTCGTCAATCTGAACAACGATTAGCCAAACTGCAAAAGGACTTGTCGAGAAAGAAGAAAGGAAGCCATAACCGAAATAAAGCACGTTTGAAGGTCGCCAAGCTTCATGAAAAAATAGCGAATCAGCGTAAAGACTTCTTGCACCAAACGTCAACCCAAATGATACGCGAAAACCAAGTGATCGTGATGGAAGACCTGCGTGTAAAGAAAATGATGCAGAATCACAAATTAGCGAAAGCCATATCCGAAGTATCGTGGAGCATGTTCAGAGAGATGCTTACTTACAAATCAGAATGGTACGGTAGAGAATTGATGATTGCCCCAAAACACTTTGCGAGCAGCCAAAGATGTTCCTGCTGCGGCTATAAAAACGCAGAAGTGAAGAACCTTGCGGTACGTGAATGGACTTGTCCTGAATGTAGTGTACAACACGACAGAGATGTAAACGCAGCTAAAAACTTAATACAATTAGCCATATAAGATGGCAACGATTGGGCTAGGAACTAGCCTCTAAGCTTGGGTAAACTTGGAGCAGTAGCTCTATTGACCAAGAAGCACCCACCTCTTAGGTGGTGTGTAGTTCACTGCTTGCATCTTTACCCCTTCGGGCGATCTCATCCTCGTCGATCCCGATGCCCTGATCCCTTATTCGGATGACGGCCTCCCGCTGGCGGATAAACGTTTCAATTGCTATATAAACTTAAAGAATTCATAAAAGGGAAGAAGTGCGGAGGGGAAGTTTGGATACTTACAGAGCGAATGCGTCCGCCTGAAAGCTTTCCGTAGGAAAGCTCGCTATCTTCAGCATAAACAGTCACCGGATTTCAACCGCTAAAGGCGGTTCAAATCAAGAAATTCTTACGACAACAGCGGCTGGAAGTCCAAACATTCCCCGCAGTGACGAACAATGTAAAACTAAAGTTCAACTTATATAGCTGCCGGCCTCAAGTGCCCGATGCTTCAATCCAGCTGCAGGGTAGCGCCTGAGGGGATCTGGCGGACTTGATCCTCTGCCGTAATCCATACATCCACTGCTGAGGGGTTATAGACGATGGACCGGGAAGCGGAGAAGCGCAATCCCCGGACAGCGGAGAGATAGTCAACAATCTCGATATTGGTGGCATACCAGATATCTTCATGGCCGCCCATCATGCCGGCGAACTGCTCTAATTCCTCCCAGTTATTGTTGTCGTTGAATTCATAGCTGTGCCCCCAGACATACAGGAGCTGCATTCGTGGGTACTTAGGCTTCTCCTCCAGGAATTGCTGTCCAAGCGCCAGCATATCACGGTGATGGCAGGTGGGATGCCAGGCCAGCGGGTTGTCCGGCAGGATGAAGCTGCCGTGGGACTGTACAGTTCGCGAATATTCGATTCCCAGCGCAGGAAGAATGCTCAACACCCCGTCATTGTAATCGCCGAACGGATAGGACATGCCCCTAACGGGATACCCGGCGATTTGCTCCAGGTGTTCGCGGTCCCTCAGAACCTCTTCGGCAATGCCTTCACGGGGGGTCATGGAAAGGAAAGGATGAGTGCAGGTATGCGCGGAAATTTCATGCCCTTTATAAAGGGAGGCCGCTTCTTCCCTGGTAATATAGCTGTCCTTGCCAAAGAATCCCGAATTTAAATGAAAAGAGCCCTTCAAGCCATGCCGGTTCAGGACCGCGACCAGCTGTCTGTCATAGATTCTACCGTCATCCCAGCTCGTTGTTAGCGCTTTAGTAACACCGCCCGGAAAAAGATCAAGTTTGATTTTCATAACATCGTACCCTCCTGATTGCTCGATTGTTTCCATTATGAAGAATGCCAGAGTCCGCAGAGATTAGCAAGTCTTGTTCATAGACGACATATTGTCATCTGGCTTCAATGAGTTCAAAAAAAAGGTTTTTTGGGCAGCATAGAGCTTCATACAGAGCTAAGCGGATTTTTCCCTTAACATTTTAAAAAGTGCCGTTGTTAGGCGCGGCGCAGCCGTGATCGGTGAAAACAACGGCAAAAGTGCCGTTGTTAAGCCTCAGCACGTCAGCTAGCCGTGAAACAACGGCAAAAATGCCGTTGATACGTCCCTGCAGGGAAGTTGCCGGGGCAGTACCGGGAAATCCAGCGATTGTAAGTCCGGATTCCCCGATGGCTTGGGCCATCCAGCATCCCCGCGTTGTGCAATAGTGTGCGCTTGATAAGCAGCGGGGCGGGGACTGTCCATCCGTAAGCGTGATGTGTCTTCAAGCGATTGCGCGTTCTCTCGTTCAGCAACTTATGCGCTGTTCATTTTACCCGTACTTTTTCTTCAAAGGCTGCCTTCAATTCCGCCCGTGGCTCCGATTCCGGCCTGCCGTCACGTTACAGCCCGGCCTTATGTGTCCGGTATTCGGAAGGCGTGCAGAGGAACACTTTTTTGAATTGTCTAGAATAGTAATTATGGTCCCGGAACCCGCTATCCATCGCGACTTGCGAGATGGACAGCTCCGGATTGCGCAGCAGTGTGCAGGAGTAGTCCAGCCGTTTGCGGATGATGTAATCCATGGGCGTCGTATGATAATTCCGGGTGAACACGCGGAGGAACTGGCGCTTGGACATAAAGGCCAGATCGGCCAGATCCTGCAAAGAGACAGGCTGCAAAAAATGCTCCTCAATATAGGTAATCGCCTCCCCGATCCGCAGCGCTTTGTTCTCCGTCCCGCCGCCATTCTGCCGGTAATACCTTGAGAGGGTGCCGACTAGCGCTGTGAAATAGGTGCGGATCATCAGCCGGTACCCGTCTGACTGCCGGTCATGCTCCTCCAGTATCCGGTCCAGCAAAAGATTCACCTCATCCAGCTGCCTTGGCTCCAGCGAGAGCATCCCCTTGAAGAACATCTCTTTGCGGAAGAACGGCTCCAGATAGAACAAGGCCTGAAATCCCGGCAGGAGCTTCAGCTCAGGCAGCTGCAGCAGCTGATCGGGATGGAACATTACATTGACGTATTGAATATTCTGCACATTTTTGTAGCCGTGGGAGATATCGCTGTGAATAAAAAATACCTGTCCCGCAGAAACGGGATACTCCCTTCCTTCGATGATATGAATCGCACTCCCCTCCAAAATGACCACCAGCTCCGAGAAGTCATGGGAGTGAACATAATAGTCATGGGTAAGCGGGCATTTCTGAATTCGGAAAGTAAAGCCGGGCTCCAGTCCCAAATCCCGTGCATACAGTTTATTTGTCATGTCGTTATTATGCTAAAGAAGGGCTTGATCGTCAAGGAACCGGCCGTCCGGATGCGCTAATCTGAAGAGGTAGATGACACAAAGTTGGAGGGTGCTTATGCAGCGCTGTTTATACAGGGGCGAGTGCAGGGAAGGCGGAGTTCCGGAGTCCTTTTTCCCCTCTCGGCTTCAACAATTGAATGAACGTATGGAACTGCTGGATGTAACCCGGCTCAGCATATTTAAGGGCGGCAAAGAGCTGTTCCTTTATTATGAATGCGGCGGAGAGCGGCATGAACCGGAGAAGCTGTTGGCGGATAACGGGGAACTGCTCCAGGTCTGGCCGGGAGGGGAACAGCCGAGATGGTGGGCGCCCATGATGGATATTTTTCATTATCAGCAGCCTGTTTCCAGAGAGTATTGGAAGCGCAGCCAAGGGGAAAGAACACCCTTTGGAAGGGTGGCTGTTTTGAAGCCGGAGCAGGTTTCAAGCTATGTCTATTACCATTATCAGTATCAGGAGGAGCGTCCGGGAGACGGGGACAAGTACGGGATCATCGGGCTTCATGAGAATTTGCTGTTCTTCTATTCCGAGCTGCCCGCGACGGTGGAACCCGTGCCGTATTCCGGCAAGCTGACAACGAATCTCAGGCCGGAGCATTGGGGGGAAGTTATGGAGCCGCATTTTATCAAGTGGGGGGATGCGCAGCCTGACCAGGAAATTTGGAAAAAGCTCACTATGGTGCTAAACGTAGCCGTCCCCGCAGGCAAAAAAGAGGAGTGAAAAGGATGCGCACATCGATATGTTTGAACGGCGAATGGGATTTCATGCCGCTCTACGGCCAGCCCCTCAACCGGACTCTTCCGGAAAGGCTGGTGTATGAGGCACGCAAGGTACAGGTTCCTTCCAGCTGGCGCCACGGCTATCCGCAGCCATCAGGCAAAAAATTCGGAGAGGTCGCAGAGCATGGCTTCGCGCCGCTGGATGTATACGGCTATCCAAGGGAATGGGATGCGGCGGAAGCTGGTGTGCTGCACCGGTCCTTCCAGGTGCCTGAGACTATGCTGGGGCAGCGGATTGTCCTGCGGTTCGATGGGATTATGCAAAAGGCGGCGGTTTATCTGGACCGCGAGCGGATCGCCGTCTGGGAGGACGGGTATCTGCCCTTGCGGCTGGATATCAGCTCACGGGTGAAGCCGGGTGAGGAGCAGCACCTGCATGTGGTCTGCGGAAGCTTTGATCAAACGGTGCTGCCCTCCGGGGACAGGAAGATTACGGGGCTTGCAGGCTCCTGGTTCGGCAGAATGGCAAGGGGAATCTGGCAGGATGTATTCCTCGAAAGCTATCCGCTTGTAACGCTGGAGGATATTACGATCCGCACCCTTTTCCGCCAAGGCCTTCTGGAGGTGGACGCGCTAATTGGTACGGAATCCGGCAGCGCGTATGCGGAACCGCTGCGGGTATTCCTTAAGGTAAACGACCGGAAACCAGGGGCGTTGCCGGTGCTTGAAGCGGAGGCTGGTGCAGAAGCCGTACCTCTGCAGGCAGGAGAAGGCCGGCAATTATGTGAGAACGCGGACAACAGGGAGTGGCAGAAAGCCCGGTTTGTGCTGTCGTGGCCGGACGCCAGGCTGTGGAGTCCCGAAACTCCTAATCTGTATGAACTGGAGCTTGAGCTGCGGGCAGGAGGGGAAACTCTCGACCGCCGCACCGGAACGTTCGGCTTCCGGGAATTCTGGTGTGAAGGTCCGCAGTTTATGTTGAACGGAACTCCCGTTAACTTGCGCGGGGATTCCTGGCACTTCCAGGGTGCGGCGCAGCAGACAGAAGGCTATATCCGCAATTGGTACCGCATGTGCAGACAGGCGGGCGTCAACAGCATCCGGCTGCATGCCGAGCCGTATCCGTCCGATTATTTGCGGATTGCCGATGAGGAAGGGATGCTTATCGTCGATGAAACCGCGATTTATGGCTCCAGCAAATCGATGGATGCCAATCATCCGGATTTCATAGCCAACTGCCGGGCACATGTGCAGCGGTTGGTGCAACGTGACAAAAACCATCCTTCCGTCATCCTGTGGAGTGTGCAGAACGAGATGCGCTGGGTCGACGGCCGGGACGGCTACAAGCAGCATATTCCCGGCCTGATGAAGCTGATGCGGGACCTGGATTCCACCCGCCCAATCATGGTCGAAGGGGATAACCGGCTGCTCCCCAAGGAGCTTACGGAGGTAGAGAGCCGGCACTACAACATCGACGGAACGATCTCCCAATGGGACCGTACGGTTCCGCTCACCTTTGGTGAACACGGCGGCTGGTGGTACATCTGCCCGCAGAACAGCAGCATGTACGTGGGGCTTGGGGCATACCGCGATACGGACGCTAGTGCTGCCGGGCTTGCCCAGAAAGAGCGGCTCTTCGTGGAATATGCGCGGCGCCAGGGGGTGTCCGGCATCTCCACCTTCAACTTCGTCCATTATTTCATGCGGGCGATGCCGGACCGGGATATTGCTCTGCCGCCTGCGGATCTGACGGAACCAGGACCCAAGCCTGTGCTTATTCCGGCATACTCACTTTCACTGAACAACGGACTGCTGCCGGAGGAATACCCGGCGTATCGGGTCAACCCCTCCTTCGATATCATGGCGGAGGCGTTCAAACCGGTCACGATGATAGCTGCCGAGTATAACCGCTGCTTTTTCGACGACTCGCCGATCCGCCGCAGCTTCGATGTGTATAACGATACGCTGGCCGAACAAGCAGTAACCATTGAATGCACCGTTCAGCAGGACGGACGCGTGGTTCATACGCGGGCCTTCAGCTTCCGGCAAGAGCCTGCTGAACGGCGGTGTATCCGGCTGGAGTGGATGCCGGATTCCGTCGATGGCGAGGGGGAAGCTGTGCTTGCGGCCAGGCTGTTCCATGGGGGGGAACTGAAGCATGAGCTTAGTCTCAGCTACAGGCTGCTGTCCGGCAGCTGCAAGACTGCTCCGGTAGCACTGGAGCTGCCCGCCGTTTATACAGGCTCAGATAGGGACTATGAGGTGATTAAAGTTCTGGTTCCTGACCTGGACCGCATAGATCCTGAAGCCATAGAGCAGCTGCCCGGCGGCATTCTGCTGATTGTCGGCAGCAAAATGCCGGATATGGACGGGGGGCTGGACCGGAAGCTGAGGGGTTTTGTTCAGCAAGGAGGCAGGCTGCTGCTGCTGGAGCAGCTTCATCTCTCCCCCGGCAAGCTTCCCCTGGTCCGCAGAGAGTTCATCCGCGCCCAGGCGGGCAGCTATGAACATCCTGTACTTCAGGGTCTTGGCGACGAGGACCTGATGTTCTGGCATGAGGAGCTCCGCGAGGAAGGGCCGCTGCCGATTATTAAGGCAGCTTTTGAGAAGCCGGTAACCGGGGATTTCACCCTGCTGCTGGAATGCAGCAGCGGTGATTTCGGCGACGGCGGGGACTTGTGGTCGCCGCTTCTGGAATACCGGAACGGTGCAGGAATGTTCCTGGCTAATCAGCTGGAGATCATGGATCATCTCCACCGGATTCCCCAGGCCTGCCTGCTGCTGCGGGGCCTGCTCCGCTATGCGGGCCGCGCGGTCCCCGCGGCTGCGGCACCGGTGCCCGCTGCGGTATGGGTCCGCAGCGGCAGCCCGGCGGAAGCTTTGCTCCGCAAGCTTCGCCTCAAGGGCACTTGGCTGGACAGCGCCGCAGGCTTATCCAGCCTAAGTCCCGGCCTCCTCGTGGTGGAGGCCGGGCTGCTGAACGGACCGGGCGCGGCTGAGGCCGTCCGGCAGGCTGCAAGTGCCGGCAGCAGGGTGCTGGTGCTGCCGGCAGAGCCCGGCGGGCAGGAGGCACTCGCCCGCCTGCTGGACCGTCCCGTGCGCATCGCGCCGCACGGGACGTACCATCTGGAGGCGGACTATGCGCACGCCGCCGTCCAAGGATTCAGCCCTGTCGACCTGTTCGGGTTCGACAAGGTATTTCTCTCGCCCCGGGATGTAGTGAACCGGGAGCTGGCCTTGCACAGGCTGGAAGTCCCGGACGCCGAGGTGCTGTGCACCAGCGTGGAGGGAACAGCCTGGAAGGATTATTTTGCCGGGCAGCACACAGCAGAATACAGCAGACTGGCGCTGGTCGAGCTGAACCGCGACAAGGCGCGTGAACCCGGAGGCTTTCTGATCCGGATCGCGGCAGGCGAGGGAGAAATTATCTGCTCGCAGCTGCTCACGGAAGCGGACAGCGACAAAAGCCTGCGCCTCTACACCCGCCTGCTGGGAAATATGGGCGCCGCCTTCGCGGATGAGCTGCTGATCCGTGATAAAGGGGATGCGGAATGGGCAGTGGAAACTGCAATGGTGCTGCCTTGTCCGCCGTATGTGGACTATCAGGCCATGAAGGATTATTATACCGACCCTGAATTCTCCTTGAACAATCTGGGTGAGGGGCTGTACGGCTGGATGAAGAAAAAAGAACGCCGCGCCGACGGAACACTGCTGATTCCGGACCCGGCAGGCTGTCCGGTGTTCCTGAGCTGCTTTGTGCATCTCCCGGCACTGTCTGAGGACAGCAGGACTGGAAACGTCCGCACCGGCAGGCTGCAGGTGCAATCGGACAATGCCTTCGAGATTTATATGAACGGGGAACAGGTTGCAGCCCCGGAGAAGGAGATCCGGCTGAGCAGCGGAATCAACCGGCTGATTGCCATCGTCCAGGGCGGCCGGGAGGACTTTGCCTTCGGCATGGTGTTCTTGAATAGCGATGGTACTTATATGAACGATTTGGAGTACCGGCTGACGATGGATGAGGTAGAGCCCAAGTGAGCATTTTCCAACCCCGAGAGGAGCCAAACTTATGATGAAGCAACCCGGACCCGCAAGTCCTGCCGGCCTATCCGGCTCTAAAGAGCACAAGAAGGGCGTAGTAAAAACCGCTGGAGGCGCAGCGGTTGTCCGTGAGCAGCAGCTTGACCAGTATTTTACGTTCCGCGACGAACTGAAGGAAGTCGAGTTCAAACGTCATGACATGCCGACACCATGGATGAACTACCTGTCCAACGGCACGTTTCACACCATGCTGTCCCATGCGGGCGGCGGGGTGGCTTTTTATAAATCCCCCCAGATCTGGCGGATTACCCGCTACCGGTTTTTCCATCTGCCGACAGACCGTTCCGGCCCCTATATTTACCTCCAGGATGCCGGAACGGGGCGTTATTGGTGTCCTACCTATGAGCCTGCCTTCCAGAAGCCGCAGGAATGGAGCAGCAGCCACGGCCTGGGGTATACCCGTTTCGAGGCTCAGGAGGATGAGGTCGCTGCGAAGACCGTTTATTTTGTCGGGCCCTATGAGAACTCGCTGATCTGGAATCTGACACTGACGAACAACAGCCCTGCGGTGAAGGTGCTGAATGTGTATGCTTACGCCGAGTTTGGCATGATGGAATTCATGCGCGAGCTGCAGTGGCAGTGCTACAACAAACATCAGGTATCGGTGCAGTATCACCCCAAGGAAGCGCTGGTCTACAAATACGGTGTTGAGAATCAGCCGAAGCCGGAGGAGACGCCGCTGGTATACATGATGTCCGATACGCCGCTGCACAGCTACGACGGCGACCGTGAAGAGTTTATCGGCAGCTACCGCAGTGAATCCAATCCCGCAGCCATTGAGCAGGGAGGCTGCACGGGCTCAACGCTCCTGGGCGGGGACCCCTGCGGCGCGCTCCAGGTACAGGTGACCCTGCAGCCCGGTGAAACCCGGACCGTGAACTTTTTCCTGGGGACGGCAATGGATGAAGTGGAAGTAGAGCAGGCTATTGAGCATTCGCGGGAGGCGGATTTCGTCGCCCGTTCCTATGCAGCCCTTAAAGAGAACTGGGACAGCTATCTGGGCGCTTGGAATTGCGAATTGCCGGATGCAGATGCGCAGCGGATGCTCAACATCTGGAACCCGTATCAGGCCCAGCGGAACTTCCTCTTCTCACGCAATATTTCCTTTTATGCCACCGGCACCTTCCGGGGTGTAGGCTTCCGGGATACCGCGCAGGATATATTGGCCGTGGCCCCGTTTGATCCGGAGGCGGCGAAAGAGAAGGTCCGCCTGCTGCTGGGGCAGCAATATCAGGATGGACATGTGAACCATTATTTCTTCCCGAATGAGGGCTGGGACCCGGTGACCAGCATTCATTCCGATGACCATCTGTGGACCGCGCTTGCGGTATGGGACATTCTCGCGGAGACCGGGGATGCCGGATTTCTGCAGGAGAGCCTGCCCTTTTATGACGGCGGCGAAGGCACGCTGTATGAGCATTTGAAGCGGGCCATCGATTTTACCGCCTCCCGGCTGGGACCGAACGGCTTCCCGTTAATGCTGCGTTCGGACTGGAACGACCAGCTTTTCCGTGTATGCCGCCAGGGCAAAGGGGAGAGCATCTGGACGGCGATGCAGCTCGGGACGGTACTGCTGCGCATGAAGGATCTGGCAGCGGCATCCGGCCATCCGGAGCATGCAGCAGGTTATGAAGCGATGTATGAGAACCAGAAGGACCTGGTGAACACGCTGGGCTGGGATGGGCAGTGGTTCCGGCGGGCGGTGATGGATGACGGGCGTTTCCTCGGTACGGATGAGCACGACGAGGCCAAAATCTGGCTCAACGCGCAAACCTGGGCCACCCTGTCCGGCATGGCCGAGCCAGACAAAGCCGTGCAGGCTATGGACAGCGTGCGTGATATTCTGGATACGGAGCTGGGCATTAAGAAGCTGCATCCTTCCATCACCACTTTCCCTGATCCTGCAGACCCGCTGACCAATTACAACAAGGGCACGGGTGAAAATGGCGCGGTCTTCTGCCATGCCAATACCTGGGCTATTATTGCGGAATGTATGCTGGGTAGAGGAGATCAGGCCTACAAGTATTACCGCCAGCTGATTCCGAACGTCGCTATGGAGCAGGCCGGAATATGGCGCTATAAGGCAGAACCGTATGTCTATGCCTCCAATCTGTTCGGGCCGGAATCGGATAAGTTCGGACTGGCCAACGTATCCTGGCTGACCGGTACTGCCGCTTGGATGTATATTGCTGCTACCCAGTATATTATGGGCATTAAGCCAGTCCTGGAGGGGCTGTCCATTGATCCGTGCATTCCCTCGGAGTGGGAAGGCTTCACGGTGAACCGGAGATTCCGCGGCTGCCTCTACGAGATTTCTGTAACCAACAGCTCACATAACTGCAAGGGTGTGAAGGAAATCCGTGTGGATGGCCAGCGGCTGGAAGGCAACATAGTGCCCGCTTACCCGGAAAAAGCTATGGTTAAGGTAGAGGTTATCCTGTAGCCCTTGCAAGTTCACGGACAGTAAGCGTCAGCAAAAAAAAGGCATCCCGGCAGCCGCTAATCAGTGGTTTGGGATGCCTTTTTTTTACCCCAAAATGTTCAGGTTAGTCTCCTGCTTTACTTTTTCGCAGATCATGGTATATTATAGCTACAAGTTGCACTGAGGAAATAAATTTGTACAATTGCAACAACGATTATCATTCTCATTTACCATGCTGTCCCGGCTGAGCCGGGGCAGCATGTGTCATTTTAAGGGCCTTAATAATGGCTCTCATTCTCAGTAAGGACACAGTTATTCTCAGTCAGCATGTATGCCAGTAGGAGAAGCTGCGAAGTATTTTCCTAAGCATTTGTTTACCCCAAGCAATTCCCGAAAATGAAACAGGAGAGTGATTTCCCTATGCAAGCGACATCCAAACAACTGCCTAAATCCCTGGCGCGCGAAGGCAGCGCCCAGCAGCCGCGTACTCCGCGGCCGCGCCGGTTCGATCCCAAGGCTATGCTCAGCAATGCTGAAATGCAGGCAGCACTCGGTAGCGGGCTGCTTCTGCTTATTGCCTGGGCGGTCAGCGGCTGGTCGGAGATTTTCTCCATTCTGCTGTATATTGTTTCTTACTCGGTAGGCGGCTGGATCAAGGCGAAGGAAGGCGTCGAGACGCTGGTGAAGGAACGGGACCTGGACGTGAATCTGCTGATGATTGCCGCCGCGCTGGGCGCGGCTTCAATCGGGTATTGGAACGAAGGTGCGATGCTGATCTTTATCTTTGCTCTGAGTGGAGCACTGGAGAGCTATACGATGGAACGCAGCAAAAAAGATATTTCGTCGCTCATGGCCCTGAAGCCGGCCACCGCTGTGCGGATTGAAAAAGGCGGTATGAGCGAGGTTGCGATTGATCTGCTCGCGGTCGGCGATCAGCTGCTTGTCCGTCCGGGAGAGATTATTCCGGCAGACGGTACGGTCTATCGCGGGGAATCCGCGGTTAACCAGGCCTCCATTACGGGTGAATCCCTGCCTGTTGAGAAAAGCGCGGGCAGCGATGTATTTGCCGGAACCATCAATGGAGAAGGCCCTCTTTATATAGAAGTGACCAAGTCGGCGGAGAACACTCTTTTTGCCAAAATCATCAAGATGGTCGAAGAAGCGGAAACCGAGGTGCCGGAATCGCAGCGCTTCATCAAGCGGCTGGAGTCGATTTATGCCCGGGTAGTGGTTGCTGCAACGGCAGCGCTGATTGCTCTGCCGCCATTTTTGCTTGATTGGAGCTGGAGCGCGGCCTTTTATAAAGCAATGGTGTTTCTTGTAGTAGCTTCCCCCTGTGCATTGGTATCTTCCATCATGCCGGCGATGCTGTCGGCCATCTCCAAAAGTGCGCGTAAAGGTATTCTCTTCAAAGGCGGCGTTCATTTGGAGAACATGGCGAAAACCTCGGTGGTGGCTTTTGACAAGACCGGCACACTGACGGAGGGGCTTCCGCAGGTAACTGATTTTATTGCCGGAGAAGGATATGACCGCACTGAACTGCTGGCAGTCAGCGCCTCGATTGAGAAGCTGTCGCGCCATCCGCTGGCGGAAGCGATTGTGCGCAAGGCCGAGGAGGAGCATCTTGTGCTGCATGTGATTGAAGAAAGCACCTCTGTTACCGGCTGGGGGATTGAAGGGCTGATCGAAGGGCGGCTGTGGAGAATCGGCAAGTCCAATCTGCTGGATGAACGGAATGAGGACGGAGATGAGCAGTGGAAAACGCTGCGGCGGCAGCTGGAGAAGGAAGGCAAGACGGTATCGCTGATTCTTGACGTCGAAAAGATTGCCGGGATGATTGCGCTGCAGGATACGGTGCGGCCGCAGGCCGTTGCAGCGGTTCGCAAACTGCAGGAGCTGGGTGTAAAAGTAGCCATGCTGACCGGTGACCGCGCGGCGACGGCGGAAGTGATTGCCGGACAGACCGGTGTAGACTTGGTGTTTGCAGGACTGCTTCCTGAGGATAAAGTAACACATATCAAAGCGCTGCGTAAGCAATACGGGAATGTGGTTATGGTGGGCGATGGGGTGAATGATGCCCCGGCACTGGCCACAGCGACGGTTGGTATAGGAATGGGCATGAAGGGCAGCGGCGCAGCGCTTGAAATCGCCGATGTCGTGCTGATGAACGACAATATTGAAGAGATTGCCTCCACAATTACCCTGGCCCGCCGCTCGCAGCGGATTGTGAAGCAGAATATGGTTTTTGCCGTGACAGTAATCGCTACATTGATGCTGAGCAACTTTTTACAGGGAATTGCCCTTCCGTTCGGTGTTGTTGGCCATGAAGGCAGCACGATTCTGGTCATCCTTAATGGACTGAGATTATTGCGGTGAGGACGGCAGTGTCCAAGTTTTTTGTCAATTCCAGAAATTTAATTGTTTAAAATTGAATTGTTCACAAAATGGAGCGATTACATTGTGTCTGGCATATTGACAGATTCGCTTAAGGTGAGCATAATTAGTACTACATTATAATAATTTTAATTAAGGAAATATAAACCGGCGACCAAGCCGTCCATCTCAAGGAGGATATAGTCATGTATAAATCAATCATTATTGGTACCGGACCTGCCGGATTGACTGCAGCCATCTACTTGGCCCGGGCCAATCTGAATCCGTTGGTTATTGAAGGTCCTCAGCCGGGAGGCCAGCTTACCACAACTACTGAAGTAGAGAACTTTCCGGGGTTTCCTGACGGGATCATGGGCCCGGAACTGATGGACAATATGCGCAAGCAGGCTGAACGCTTCGGCGCCAAGTTTGTGACAGGCTGGGTCAACAGTGTTGAACTGGGCGAGCGTCCGTTTAAGCTCAATGTGGAAGGAATGGGCGCGCTGACTACGGATACCTTGATTCTGTCGACGGGTGCAACGGCCAAATACCTGGGTATTCCGGGTGAGCAGGACAACATCGGACGCGGTGTCAGCACTTGTGCGACCTGCGACGGATTTTTCTTCCGCGGCAAGGAGATCGTAGTGGTTGGTGGCGGCGATTCAGCGCTGGAGGAAGCAGGCTTCCTGACCCGTTTTGCTTCCAAAGTAACCCTTGTTCACCGCCGCGAAGAACTGCGTGCCTCCAAAATCATGCAGGACCGCGTCCGCGACAATGAAAAGGTGGCCTGGAGCCTCAACCGCACCCCGCTGGAAGTGACTTCCGGCGACAGGGGCGTGAACGGCATTAAGGTGCTTAACAACGTGACTGGAGAAGAAGAGTTCATTGAAGCCAGCGGTGTATTCGTCGCTATCGGGCACCACCCGAACACAGCGTTCCTGGGCGGACAGATTACAACGGATGCGAATGGCTATATCGTAACGAATCCAGGCACCTCAGAAACCAACATTCCCGGCGTATTCGCTTGCGGAGATGTGCAGGATACCCGTTACAAACAAGCGATTACCGCAGCAGGCAGCGGATGTATGGCAGCAATGGATGCCGAGAAGTACATTGAGAGCCTGGAGCACAGCGCGGTTATTCTGTAACCCTAACTTGGTATAGCAGGCACTGCGGTGCTACAATATAGAACATTGATATATTAGCAACGCTCACAAAACTTGGACTATGCTTCCGGAGCGAGTTTTGTACGAAGCTGATTCACGAAGTAACGCTCACAAAACTTTTAGGAGGAGATTTTACTATGGAAAATGTAATTGTGTACACTTCAACCAACTGTCCGCATTGCCGTCAGGTCAAAAGCTTCCTGAGCGAGAAGGGCATCTCCTACGAGGAGCGCAACATTGAACAAAATGATGATTATGCCCAGCAGGTTTGGGATATGGGGATGAGAGCTGTGCCAGTCACTGTCATTGGCGACTTCAAGATTGTCGGCATGAACAAAACCCAATTCGACAAGGCATTGGCGAACGTATAATCATTTCCACTAAATAGCCTGCATTAGGGAAAAGGCTGCTTCCACACGGGAAGCGGTCTTTTCTTTCTCGAAATATGAGCAGCGGATTGCTTTATGCTATTTATTATTCCTTGTATTTTTGCTGAAAGGAGCTGGGACATTTGTTAATCAGCCTAAAGAATTATTGGGACAGAGATGCAGTAGAGCGGCTGCTGGCAGAGTGTATGGAGGCCGGGGCTGCTGAGATCGCAGAAGAAGTAGACCGGTATCTTACCGGGGATTCCCGGGAATTGCTGGGCACCTTCGTAAATGGCGAGTTGGCCGGTCTGGCCGGCATCCGTCATGAACCGGGGGAGGCGATCGGACTCCTGCATATTGCTGTACAAGCCCGCTTGCGGGGCCGCGGCATTGGCCGGGCAATGATCGAAGAGCTACGGAGATGCCAAGGGAATGATATGCTGCGGGCAGAGACGGACCTTGCTGGCGCGGGCTTTTTCAGAAAAAGCGGATTTGTGGTCACCAGCCTCAGCGAAAAGGATCCGGGCGTGGAGCGCTTCGACTGTGTTCTGCCGGTCAGCAGCCAAGCGGAATATGCGCTTTGATGATTCGCAGTTTTGTTCCTGTATAATCTGTTCTGTTATAATTCAGACCATTGCTTGTTCATAGGAATTGCCAACCCGGTTGATGCGGTCATCACCGGGTTTTTTGTTATTTAGCAAATGATGATTGCCTTCTGTTGTGGATAAGATGTATATAAAGTTGGGAATAGGTATTTTTTGCTAATTATGGCATAAATGCAGTTGCTGAAGCCCTGGCGGATCAGCCCAATCAAAAGTATTTCTGCCATTGTTCCCACCGTCTGTGCCCGACCTGTCCAAACAAAGGCATGTTTCTGCCCATCCAGCAGGTTAGCAAGTGGAAAAAGGGAACTTATTTCTCCCTAAAATCAACAATTGTGAGGTTTAAGTGGAAAAAGGGAACTTAATTAGGCAATATTACCTCGTCAGGAGTGAAATGAGCTGAATTAGTGACCCTTTTTCCACTTAAGCTGCTGAGCGAAAAGTGCTTGAGCAAATTAGTGACCTTTTTTCCACTTAACGAGCTGACGAAAGCCTTAGAAGATACGTGCGCTTCTTACACAAAACTTCGAGACGCTGCTAAACGGTCGGTGTGCTCCGAAATAACGGCAGAAACGCCGTTGTTGAAGCCCAAACGGTCGGTGTGCTCCGAAATAACGGCGGAAACGCCGTTGTTGAAGCCCAAACAGTCGATGTGTTCCGAAATAACGGCAAAAATGCCGTTGTTGAAGCGCTAGAGGTCAGTTTGCTCTGAAATAACGGCAGAAATGCCGTTGTTGAAGCGTCAGGGTGGCTTTTTGCCCCGCTAGGCAGGCAGCTATTTTGACTAAGGCTTTGGTTTCGGTCCATTTGCAGTGGCAAAGTATCCGCCAGTTCAGATAAAGTACATAATGATTTGAAAAAGAGCATACACGGCAATTCCGCTGACAATGAGCAGCAGTCCCGATTTCTTCCTCGACTGGAACAGCCGGAGAACGCCGAGGCTGATGAGTGGAGCGATGATGAGCAGCAGCAGCAGCACAGTGATGAACATCTGCGCCGAAATATCAGACGTATCAACATAGGTCATGGATTCTCTCCGTTCAGAAAAAGGGGTATGGTGACATATATCACACTTTTATCCCTTATTATATAGGATTGATCTTCCTTTGACTGTACCTGATTCTTCCGTAATTGCGGCGAATTTACGTCAATTTGCTCTAGAGCGTCACGCGGATGTTCCCCAGGAAATGCATCACTGCCGAAAAGCCTGCTCCAATCATGGTTCCCCGGCTGCCCAGCCGGGAGAAGGTGATTTCGAGCTGCTGTTTGTGATAAGGAAGCGTCCGTTCGGCCACCACTCTGCGCAGTGGCTCTCCGAGCCAGGGCTCGGCTTCGGACAGGGCGCCGCCGATCACAATCAGCTCAGGGTTGAAGCTGTTGATCAGATTGGTTACCCCAATACCGAGATATTCGCCAATGGTTGTGAAATGGCGCAGCGTGTCCTCCTGTCCCTCATGCGCATACCGGACCAGCTCGGTTGTACTCCGGGCGGGGAGCGCCAGCCCGGGATTGTCATAGGTTCTCTCCGAGGCGTACAGTTCCCAGCATCCCCGGCTGCCGCAGCTGCAGGGTTTTCCTTCGGCCTCTATGGTCATATGGCCGGTTTCCCCGGCATACCCGCGTGCCCCCTTGTACAGCTCTCCGCCAATAATGATTCCAGAACCAATCCCCGAACCTGCACTGATATAGAGCAGATGGCGCACATCGCGCGCTGCGCCAAAATTCAGCTCCCCTTGTGCTCCCGCGTTAGCCTCGTTGTCAATGGTGACGGGGACTGCGAATGACTGCTCCAGAATGGCCCGCAGATCAACCATTTCCCAGCCCAGATTGGGCGCAAACAGCACCATGCCATGCTCATCGACCATTCCCGGCACACCTACCCCAATCCCCACAATGCCGTAAGGCGAGGAGGGGGCGGATGCAATCAGCTCTGAAATGATCGCCTTCATTTTCTCCAGGACATAAGGCAGATCGTGGACTTCCAGCGGGCAGTCCAATTCCTGAAGAGTGCTGCCCCCCAAATCGCACAGCACTGCCTTCAATTGCTTCACCTGCAGCTCGATGCCGATTACACTGCCGGCCATGCTGTTGAAATGCAGCATCAGCGGTTTGCGGCCGCCGCTTGATTCTCCCGGCCCGGCTTCGGTAACCAGCTCCTGTCCGCAAAGCTCAGAGACGAGGTTGGAGACGGTGGCCTTATTCAGCCCCGTCATTTCGGATACCCGTGCCCGGGATACCGGAGAATGCTTGCGAATCGTATGTAAAATAATCGATTTGTTGATTTTTTTGACCAGCGCCTGATCACCGGTAACCTTCACGTCTTACACTTCCTTCTTGGCAACGTTCTCATGTACAGTATGCCACTTAGTCTAGTGTGATGCGCGGGAAAATGCAACAGGCAAGCGCCAGCATTTTTATTCTGAAAGGTTACGGCACCAGGTACAGCGAGGGAGAAGCATGAATGAGAGTCTATCAGCTGTGGGACTGCAAGTCTTGCTGCGGCAGACGCATAGCGAGCAGTGCTCAGGGGTATTTTATGTTCATGATTAGCAGACAGTCTGAAGAGAGAATCGCGTAATTGAAGGGACTGGCCGGAGGCCATGCCAGCGGAAAATAAAGTTGCAAAAAACTTTGTTTAACCAATATACAAAGTCAAAAAGATGTGTTAAGATGATGCTGTAAACGCTTGCGGGCGAAGCAAAATATCGAGGAGGATTTCACAATGGCTTATTTTGAATCTGTAGGCAAGATCTCTTACGAGGGAAGCCGTTCCACCAACCCTTACGCATTTAAATTCTACAACCCGAAAGAAATCGTAGCCGGCAAAACCATGGAAGAGCACCTGAAGTTTGCAATGGCTTATTGGCATACACTAACCGCTGGCGGTTCCGATCCGTTCGGCGCAGAAACTGCAGTCCGGGCCTGGGATAAACTCAGCACTTTGGACAAAGCGAAAGCCCGTGCGGAAGCAGCTTTTGAATTCATGGAAAAGATGGACCTTCATTACTACTGCTTCCATGATGTGGACATCGCTCCTGAAGGCGCATCTTTGCGCGAATTCTACAGCAACATCGATACTATCGTAGATATCCTCGAACAAGGCATGAAGGCTTCCGGCAAAAAATTGCTGTGGAACACTGCCAACATGTTCACTAACCCGCGCTACATGCACGGTGCAGGCTCCACCTGCAATGCTGATGTATACGCACACGCTGCTGCACAAGTGAAGAAAGGCCTGGAAGTGGGTAAACGTCTGGGTGCAGACAACTATGTGTTCTGGGGCGGCCGTGAAGGCTACGAAACACTGCTGAATACCGACATGAGCCTGGAGCAGGACAACATTGCCCGCCTGTTCAGCATGGCTGTAGATTACGCTAAGGAAATCGGCTTCGACGGCCAATTCCTGATCGAGCCTAAACCAAAAGAGCCTACCAAACACCAATATGACTTCGATGCAGCAACAACGATTGCGTTCCTGCAGAAATATAATCTCGACAAGCACTTCAAGCTGAACCTTGAAGCCAACCATGCGACACTTGCCGGCCATACTTTCGAGCATGAGCTGCGCGTAGCCCGCATCAACGGCATGCTGGGATCCCTTGATGCCAACCAGGGCGATCCATTGCTCGGCTGGGATACCGATGAATTCCCTGCAAGCATTTATGATGCTACCCTGACGCTGTATGAAGTGCTGAAGAACGATGGACTTGGCAAAGGCGGAATCAACTTCGACTCCAAAGTACGCCGTCCTTCCTTTGAGCCGGAAGATCTGTTCCTGGCCCACATCTCCGGTATGGACATCTATGCCAAAGGCCTGAAAGTGGCTGCCAAGCTGCTTGAAGACCGCGTATTTGAGAACTTCATCGATAAGCGATACAGCAGCTTCACTGAAGGCGTTGGCGCTGACATCGTATCCGGCAAAGCCACTCTGGCTTCGCTGGCTGACTATGCGCTGAACAATGAGAATCCGCGCAAGAATGAGTCCGGACGTCAAGAACTGCTGAGAGCTACACTCAACCAATACATCCTTGCTGAGCAATAAGAGCGGGACTTAGGTCAAGCCTGAAACACTAACGCAACGGGGGTTGCTGAAGAGAGCATTCTTCGGCAGCCCCTTTTTTGATGAATAGACAGGCAACGCTTCATATAACTAAGCAGATGCTTACGAAGCGGGTTTTGCTTGAAGTAAATTCAGGAAGCAGAAGCTCGCAAAACTTTTAGGAGGATAACTATGAAATATGTAATCGGTGTCGATCTTGGTACCAGTGCGGTAAAGACAGTATTGGTAGACCCGCAGGGGAAGGTGGCTTTTGAGCATTCCGAATCGTATCCCTTAAGCCGTCCGCAGCCGAACTGGAGCGAGCAGAACCCTGAGGATTGGGTACAGGGCACTCTGGTCAGCCTGCGCCGTCTGATCGAAGTTTCAGGCGTGGACCCTTCGCAGGTAGATGGCATCAGCTTCTCCGGGCAGATGCACGGGCTGGTGCTGGTGGACCGTGAAGGCAAGGTGCTGCGCCCAGCCATTCTCTGGAACGATACCCGGACTACGGCGCAGTGCCGGAAGATCGAGCAGACACTCGGCAGCAAGCTGATCGGGATTGCCAGAAACCGTGCGCTGGAAGGCTTCACGCTGCCCAAGATTCTGTGGGTGCAGGAGAATGAACCTGAAGTGCTGGCACAGGCCGCGCTGTTCCTGTTGCCGAAGGATTATGTGCGCTACCGGCTGACCGGTGACTATGCCATGGATTACTCCGATGCGGCAGGTACGCTGCTGCTGGATGTTGGTGCCAAAACCTGGAGCGCCGAAATTGCGGAGGCCTTCGGCTTGCCGTTCTCACTCTGTCCGAAGCTTGTGGAATCATTCGATCTGACCGGCACACTGCTGCCTGAGATTGCCGAAGCTTCCGGCCTGCTGCCTTCCACCAAAGTGTTCGCCGGCGGCGCAGATAACGCCTGCGGCGCACTTGGTGCCGGTATTCTTGGCGAAGGCCGGACCATGTGCAGCATCGGCACTTCCGGGGTGGTGCTGTCTTATGAGAGCAATAAGGATCTGAACCTGGAAGGCAAGGTGCATTTCTTCAATCACGGAGAGAAGGATGCCTATTACATCATGGGCGTTACGCTGGCTGCCGGTTACAGCCTTACCTGGTTCAAGGAAACCTTTGCCGGGGATAAAAGCTTTGATGAGCTGCTTCAAGGCGTAGACTCCATTCCGGCCGGCAGCGGCGGCCTGTTGTTCACACCGTATATTGTCGGCGAACGCACCCCGCATCCTGACCCGAATATCCGCGGCAGCTTCATCGGCATGGATGCCGGCCATACGCTGGCCCACTTCACCCGTTCGGTGCTGGAGGGGATTACGTTCTCGCTGCGTGAATCTATTGATATCGTGCGTGATTCCGGCAAGGAAATCACCGAGGTTGTAGCCATCGGCGGCGGCGCCAAAAATGAAGCCTGGCTGCAGATGCAGGCGGATATTTTCAATGCCTCGATCATCAAGCTGGAGAGCGAGCAGGGACCGGCTATGGGGGCGGCAATGCTTGCAGCTTACGGCAGCGGCTGGTTTGCCTCCCTGAGTGAATGCGCAGAGGCCTTCATCCGTCCTGCGGAAGTGTACAAACCCAATGCGCAGCAGGCTGAAGTCTATAACGGATTGTTTCATCTCTATCAGCAAGTATACGGCCAAACCCGTGAACTTAACGACAAACTGGCGGCTTACCGGAAATAGCTTCCCGCGTGCTGTAATGGCTGCTTCACTTTATCCCCAAGAGCCTTTCGCTACGCGCGGAGGGCTTTTTGTTGCCGTTTTCAGCGAATTTCTGTAATGTATGTGTATTCCAAGGGAGGAGCCTTACCGGGAAAAAGAGGGTCAGGGGAGGCGTAAAGCCATGTTTCACTGGTTCGTCAAATTGATGAATGATATAAAAATCCGTAATAAGCTGCTGCTTGCCTTTTTGGGGGTGACCTTGCTGCCCGTGCTGCTGGTAGGGGGGTATCTGACTTTTGAGATGAGGACGATGGCCTTTGACAATGCCCTGGAGCAAGCCTCCACTAACGTAGACCGGGTCCGCAAAAGAACGGAAGAGGTTATTGGTGTCTCCCAGGATATTTCCTACCGGTTGAACAACGATACCCGGCTGAAACGATTGGCTGTCCGAAAATATGAGAGTATTTATGAAGTGGTGAAGGCTTACCAGGACTATACAGACGTGCGGGAATACATACGGCTGTATTCGGAGATCAGCAATATTCGTCTATATACGGACAACTCCTCACTGCTTAATAACTGGGAGCTGATTAACCCTTCACCGGCCATTAAAGAGAGCGAGTGGTATCAGCGCGCACAGCGGTATGAGGGGTTGGTAGGCTGGGAATATATTGAAGACGAGCGGGATCACCACAAGTATTTAAGTCTTGTCCGCAAAATAGAGCTGGAGGGGTCCAGCAAAACCGGAGTGCTGGTCATCAATGTCAACAGCAATAAGCTGACGTCCATTTTGAACCAGGAATCATTTGATACCATGATTGTGGATGACCAGAACAATATTATTGCCTCGAACCGGAAAGAACGGGAAGGCAAGACATTGGCCGATATCTCATTTGATACCAAACTGCTGGGGCGGGGGAGCGGCAGCTATGAGGCAGTAGTGGAGGGGGAGCCGTCCCAAATTGTGATTGATGAGCTGAGTCCGCAGGCCAGCCGCAACGCCCTAAGGGTCGTCTCAGTCTTTTCCATTGACAGCATTGTCAAAGAACCCAACCGGATTATCCGGCTGGCGCTTTCGGTCATCGCCATCAGCGTAGTATTGGCTTTCCTGCTGATTTTCAGCTTTTCTTCGCTCTTCTCCCGGCGTCTGCTGCATCTCAGCAAGCATATCAACCGGGTGGGCACAGGGGATTTTGACACCTCTCTGCAAATTGACGGCAAGGATGAGATTGCGCTGCTCGCGCGGCAGTTCAATTCCATGGTGCGCAGTATCCATGATCTGATGCTTGAAGTGCAGGTATCTAATGAGCAGAACAGCCTGCTGCAGCAGAAGCAGAATGATATCCGCTTCAAAATGCTGGCGAGCCAGATCAACCCTCATTTTTTATTCAATGCGCTGGAGTCGATCCGAATGGAAGCCCATATGAAAAACCAGCAGGAAATTGCCAGGGTTGTCCGCCTTCTCGGCCAAATGATGCGCAGCAGCCTTGAAGTCGGGCGCAGTAAGGTTACACTGAAGCAGGAACTGGATATGGTCAGATGTTACTTGGAGATTCAGCAATTCCGCTATGAAGAGCGGTTAAAATATCATTTTATCGTAGACCCGGCCATAGAATCTCTCTCCATGCCGCCGCTGATCATTCAGCCGCTTGTGGAGAATGCGGTCATTCATGGATTGGACAACACCCTGGAAGGGGCGGTGGTGACGGTGGAGATCCGGTATGAGCAGGAGCATGCCGTATTTACGATTACGGATAACGGAGTAGGAATCACACAGGACAGGCTGGAGCAGGTACGGAGTACGCTGGAGACTCAGGAGGAGCAGGAAGGGGCAAGGATTGGTCTGCGCAATGTGCATGACCGCTTAAAGCTGTCCTATGGTGAGAAGTACGGACTGACGATCGAAAGCCATCCGGACGAAGGCACCAGGATCTCCTTCCGCATCCCAATGGAGGTTGCAAAATGATGATTAAAGTGCTGATTGTGGATGATGAGCCCAAGCTGCGTGAAGGCCTGAGAGCTTTGATTCCATGGGGACAGTTGGGATTTACAGTAGTGGCCACAGCGGCTAATGGCTTGCAAGCCCTTGAAAAATACCATATCCATGATCCCGAGCTGATTGTGGTGGATATCCGCATGCCCGGAATGGACGGGCTGGAGCTGATCGGTGAGCTTCGGAACGAAGGCTCGACAAGCCATGTGCTGATCTTAAGCGGGCATGCCGATTTTGATTATGCGAAGCGGGCGATTGGCTACCGGATCGACGGGTATTTGCTGAAACCGGTGGATGAGGAGGAGATGATCTCCCTCCTGAAGGAGCTGCGGGAAACCATTGACCGGGAAGACCGCTTCAGCCGCTGGAACGAAGAGGAGCCCACCCGCAACCGGGAGAGTCTGCTGCGTGCATTGCTGCAGCCGCCGGCAGAAGAGTCCGGGGCGGATGATCCGGGCAAGCAGGCTGCTGCGCTTGGCCTTACGCCCGGCCGTGTGGAGGTGGTTCTGATAGAGCTGCTTGCGCCTGCCCATGCCATCGAAGAGGAAGAACGGAAGATCATTGCTGCTGTGGAGCAGCATTTCTCCGGCAGCGGAGACCGGCTGTTTTTTACGCTGCCGCCGTATATCGGCCTGCTGCTGAAGGAGCCGCTGCAGGATGGGATGCGCCGGGAGCGCTTGATTGAAGAACTCGCCGGGCTGATCTGCCCATGCGGGTTCAACTTCACCGCTGCTGCGGGAGGGGCGGTTCCCCGGCCGGAAGAAGCAGCGGAATCGTTCAATGCGGCGCGTGACTTATTGCGGCGGGCCTTCTTTTATCGCAAAGGAATGATGCTTACTGCAGATCCATCAGGCATGTTGTTCCCTGATTCCGGGGAAGCGGATACAGAGCAGGTGACGGATGCGGAGAGCCGTCTGCTGCTGGCCGTCGAAACCGGGAGCCGGGCGGCCATTGAGCCGCTGGTACAGGCGATCAGCGCCGGACTGATCGCCGCAGGCGGAGAGGAGCAGCAGATCAAAGACACCTTCGTGCGCATTCTCAGCACGGTATTAGCTAGGCTGGAGCCGGTATACCCGGAGATCCGCAATAATACAGTCAAGCACTTTCCGCCGATTGGAGAGCTGTACCAGAGCCATTATCTTGAGGATCTTCAGGAGCAATCCGTCGCCTTTCTGGCTGAGATCGCAGGGCAGATGACCAGCGGCGTCAAGGGGAACGAGATCAAGAAAATTACGGAGCTGATCCAGCGCAGGTATAACGAGAACCTGAAGCTGGAGACGTTATCCGAGCTGTTCAGTTATAACAGTGCCTATCTGGGCAAGATGTTCAAGAATACCACCGGCGAGTATTTCAACACGTACCTGGATAAGGTGCGGATTGAGAAAGCCAAAGAGTTTCTGGCCCAGGGGATGAAGGTATATGAAGTGGCCGAGAAGGTGGGCTACATGAACTCTGATTATTTCAACGCAAAGTTCCGTAAATATGTCGGGACCTCCCCAAGTTCCTTCCGCAAAAATAAATGAGTGCGTTTGCATTGAAAAAAGCGGTCCGGCTCTTTCAGCCGGGCTGCTTTTTTTGAAAGATACTTATCCTAATTCCAACTAACACTTGTTTACCGGCTTCTACGCAGGTGCTAGTTGGAAAAAGGGAACTTATTATTCCGGAAATTAAAAAATCCTGAGCTTTAAGTGGAAAAAGTAAACTTAATTGGGCCACTTTTCTTGTCCAATGGCAAAATGAGCTGAATTAGTGTCCCTTTTTCCACTTCATCTGCCCGAGGATAGGGTACTCCGGCAAATTAGTGTCCCTTTTTCCACATAAAGAGTTGCCGTAGGGTTCACGGGGGGGCGTTCTCAAATCTCTAATTTCTATCTGATTTTAGATCAAATTTATAGGGTACTGCAATCGCTTACAGCGTTCTAGAATAATAGACATAGAGAGGAGGGGGCTTTATGAAAGCGGACACAGCAACTGCTCCAATCCCGCCGGATACCCGAAAACGCAACAAAAAGCCTGCTTCAGGAGGACGGTTTTGGAGAAACTTTAAGAATCAGAAGTATTTATGGATGATGTCGATCCCCTTTGTAATCTGGGCATTCGTCTTCAGCTATCTGCCGTTATGGGGCTGGACGATGGCGTTCCAGAAGTACAAGCCCGCACGCGGCTTTTTTGAACAAGAATGGGTGGGCTTCGACCACTTTAAGACGCTGTTCAGCGATTCGCAATTCCTTCTGGCGCTGCGCAATACGCTGGCGATGAGCGGAATGGGCCTGGTCGCAGGCTTTATTTTTCCGATAACGTTTGCCATTTTGCTTAATGAGGTCCGCCTCGGCATTTTCAAACGGTTTGCTCAGACCGTCTCGTATCTGCCCCACTTTGTATCATGGGTGGTTGCGGCCGGTATTGTAACCAAAATGCTGTCCAGTGAAAATGGTCTTGTAAACGATATCCTGTTAGGAATAGGGTTTATAGACTCGCCTATCCAGTTTATGGCCCAGGGCCATCTCTTCTGGGGAATCGTTACCTTATCGGATGTGTGGAAAGAAACCGGATGGAACGCGATCATTTATCTTGCGGCTATTTCGGGTATCGGACCTGAGCTCTACGAAGCGTCCCGGGTGGACGGTGCCAGCAGGCTCCGCCAGGTATGGCATATTACACTGCCGGGTATCCGCCCGACCATTATCGTTCTGCTGATCATGTCGATTGGGAACTTGCTTAATATCGGCTTTGAGAAGCAATTTTTACTTCAGAACAACCTCGTTACCGATTATTCGCAGGTGCTCGATCTGTACTCTCTGAAATACGGGCTGGGCATGGCGAGATATTCCTACGGTACCGCGATCAATATATTCAACTCTGTGATCAGTGTAATTCTGCTGTTTACGATTAATGGAATCTTCAAACGCACAACCAAAGAGAGCCTTCTGTAAATAGACAAGGTCCCTTTAACCAATCGTGGCGGCAAATTGCCTTTTCGTGAAAGGAGAATATTATTGTGGGAAATACAGCTCTTACAGGAAAGTCGTGGGCAGACCGGATTTTTGATTTCATCGTATATCTCGTGGTACTAATCGTGATTGTGGTCACGATATACCCTTTTCTAAATGTGCTTGCGATCTCGCTGAATGATTCAGTGGACAGTGTACGCGGCGGCATCACAATCTATCCCCGGGAATTTACCTGGGACAATTATTTGAAAATTTTCACCTTCTCGGGGCTGGTCACAGGGTTCAAGATATCCGCTTTACGGACCGTCGCCGGAACCCTGCTCGGGTTGATCAGCGCCTCCATGCTGGCATTCACCGTCAGCCGTCCGGACTTTCAAGGCCGCAAGTTCGTTTCGACATTTCTGGCGATGACCATGTATATATCCGGAGGTATGATCCCGGTTTACATGCTGGTTAAGGATCTGGGCATGATGAACTCTTTTGCAGTCTACATTGTTCCCGGTCTGGTTAGTGCCTTCAATGTGTTCGTTATCCGCTCCTTTATCGACGGCTTGCCTTATGCGCTGCAGGAATCCGCGAAGCTGGACGGGGCCAATGATTTCACGATCTACTTGCGTGTCATTTTGCCGCTTTTGAAGCCGGCGCTGGCGACCATCTCGCTGTTCCTGGCCGTGGGCCAATGGAATGCCTGGTTTGATACGTATCTGTATAACGGGTCCAGCCCTCATCTGACCACGCTGCAATATGAGCTGATGAAGGTCCTGCAGACTACAACCAGCGGCAATAACGGCGATTACCGCTCCAATATTGCTTCAATGGCATCCAATCAGGTCTCCCCGGAGTCGCTCAAGATGGCGATTACGATTGTTGTAACAGTGCCCATCCTGATGGTCTATCCGTTTATTCAGAAATATTTCGTCAAAGGCATGACGCTTGGAGCCGTGAAGAGCTAGTCACATTTTCAGTTGCAGGGGAGCAGGTCTCCCCTGTCATTTACTCCGGGATATATCCGTTTTCCTGCAGCAAACCGCATTTGGACAAGGTATTAACAGGCATTTACCTGTGATACGATAGATTAACAATTTTAAGGAGGGTTTCATTCATGGCAAGGAATAGACAAATAAAAGCCAAAGCATCGGCGATTACGCTCACTTCTGTTATGCTGCTCGGCTTGCTCGCCGGCTGCGGCGGTAATAACGGGAATAACGCAGCCGGAAATGCCGCGAATACGGGAAACAATGCCAACAAGGCTGAGGATACTTCTCCACTGACCATGACTTACTTCAGTGCAGACCCTAACCCGAACTGGACAGGAATGCAGGATGAAGTGGGGAAGGTTCTTACCGAAAAGACAGGTGTGACCCTAGAAGCGGAATTTGCAGTCGGTGATCCCCAACAAAAAGTAGCCCTGATCGCTGCCAGCGGTGAATATCCCGATCTGATCAGTGCCAAGACTGACATCAGCAAGCTCGTGGATGCAGGCGCAATGCTGGATCTTACGGACCTGATTGATAAATATGCTCCCAACATCAAAAAAGTGCTTGGCGAAGAAGGCCTGAAACGTTCACGTTACAGTGATGATGACCATGCGATATATGCTATTCCTACCTATGCAGGTGTGGATAACAAATATTTTGATGCAGGCGGCGGCTTTGAACTTCAGCACCGTGCCGTTAAAGAAGCCGGTTATCCGGAAATCAAGACCGTTCAGGATTATGAAAACGTCATCAAGGCTTACCTTGAAAAACATCCGACCGATGAGAACGGCAACAAAAACATCGGTATGACTCTGAATGCAGATGACTGGTACATGTACATTACAGTGACCAACCCGGCTTTCATTACTACAGGTTCCCCTGATGATGGAGAATATGCGATTGATATTGATACGCAAGAAGTGACCTATCACTTCCGCCGTCCGGCCGAGAAAGAATATTTCCGCTGGCTGAACCATATGAACGACATCGGTTTGCTTGATCCGGAGAGCTTCGTTCAGAAATATGACCAGTACAAAGCCAAGATTGCTACAGGCCGTGTCATTGGTCTGATTGACCAAGACTGGGGTTACGGAGACGGAGAAAAAGCACTGAAAGCTGCAGGCAAGCTGGATCAAGGATATGCACACTTCCCTGTGACCTTGTCTGAGGAGTACAAGGATACTTCCTTCTGGCCTACAGGCTTTATGGCCGGCAACGGAGTCGGGATCAGCGTAGATGCTAAAGATCCGGTGCGTGCCATTAAATTCCTGGACTACCTGGCTTCGGATGAAGGCCAAGTGCTGATTAACTGGGGGATCGAAGGCAAGCACTACAACGTTGTTGACGGCAAACGCGTCATCCCTGAAGATGTAAATAACCGTAAATATAATGACACCACCAATTTCCAAAAGGAAACCGGACTGGGAAATGTCGGCTCCAGCTACGCACTGCTTAGCGCTCACTATGGCGACGGCGTATTGGATCCGACCGGCAGCTACTATACCACCCGTTTCCCTGAGCAAGTTACAGCAGGCTACAATAAAGTAGAGAAAGAAACACTGGCGGCCTACAAAGCCAACACCTGGAAAGATTTGTTTCCAAGCGAAGATGAATTCAAGGTTAAGCCTTGGGGCGCTGCCTGGAACATCACTATCCCTGGCGACAGCGAAATTGTTGTGCTTGACAACAAGCTGAAGGATATTACCTGGAAACGTATTCCAGAAGCTATCCTGTCCAAACCGGCTGATTTTGATAAAGTTTGGGATGCCTACATGGGAGAACTTGATAAAGCCGGTGTATCGAAGGCAGAAGATTTACGTGAAGAGCTGGTTAAAAAACGTGTGAAACTGTGGAATGAATAATTAGTCGTTACTCCTTCAGAAAAGCATGAAGACGGCGGGAAGCCCTAATGTAAGTCCGGGCTTCCCGCCGATTGCTGTTTACCCTGTAACATCAGGAAGATGTCGTTTATCACTGAGTCCTAACGAGACAGACAGGAGGCATGTACGTGGGAGAGAGCAGGAATACCGGCCGGCATAAACTGTGGTACAACAGACCGGCCGCCGTATGGGAAGAGGCGCTGCCGGTGGGCAACGGCCGGCTTGGGGGGATGATCTTCGGCGGAGTGGAGGAGGAGCTGATCCAGTTAAATGAGGATACCCTGTGGTCGGGCTTCCCGCGCGATACAACCAATTATGAAGCCTTGCGCCATTTGGCTCCGGCCAAGCAGCTGGTAGCGGAGGGGAAATACAAGGAAGCGGAAGCGCTGATTGATGCCAAAATGCTCGGCAGACGTACGGAATCCTATCAACCGTTAGGGGATCTGAAGATCAGGTTCGACCTCGCAGGTCCAGTAGAAGATTACCGCAGAGAGCTTGATTTGGAGCAGGCATTGGCTGCCGTCTCCTATACCGCCGGAGGCGTTAAGATCGTTCGTGAAGTACTCGCCAGCAGACCCGATGAGCTTATAGCGATCCATATCCGTGCGGAGGGCCGGGGAGAACTGAACGTATTGCCGGATTTCACCGCGGAGCTAAGTTCGCCTCATCCTTCCTGTTTCCGGATGACTCCGGACGGAACACTGATCATGACCGGACGCGCTCCGTCACATGTGGCCGATAATTATACGGGGGACCATCCGCGCTCCGTCTTGTATGAAGAGGGCCTGGGCATAAGTTATGCGGCGGCCCTGGAGATCCGTACGGATGGCGGCACTTGTACGGCTGAGAACGGAAGTCTGTCGGTTTCCGGTGCGAACGCCGTTACCCTCCGGCTGGCGGCGGCAACCGATTTTGCCGGGTATGACAAGATGCCGGGAAGGGGCGGCACAGTGCCTTCAGAGCTGTGCCTCAAGCAGCTGGCTTCGGCCTCTCAAGCATATGCAGAGCTAAGGCTGCACCATATCCGGGATCACCAGACCTTGTTCCGGCGTGTGAGTCTTGAACTTGCCCCTGCTTCTTCTCTGGCGGAGCTGCCAACCGATGACCGGCTGGCACAGTACCGCGAAGGGCAAGCAGATCCGGCCCTGGAAGTGCTGCTGTTCCAATATGGCCGCTACCTGATGATCGCAGGCTCCCGGCCCGGCACACAGGCTCTGAATCTTCAAGGGATCTGGAACCCGCATGTTCAGCCGCCATGGAACAGCAACTATACCACGAACATTAATGCAGAAATGAATTATTGGCCAGCCGAGCCGTGCGGATTAGGTGAATGCCATGAACCATTAATGGATTTAATTACAGAGCTTAGCCTGGCCGGGAGACGCACCGCAAATATTCATTATGGAGCGCGCGGCTGGAGCGTTCATCACAATACCGACCTCTGGCGGATGACCACCCCCTCCGATGGACTGTCCATGTGGGCTTTCTGGCCGATGGGCGGCGTGTGGCTTTCCCGGCACCTGTGGGAACGCTATGCCTTCCGCCCCGACAGGGCTTTTCTGCAGGACACTGCATTTCCTGTGCTCAAAGGAGCCGCTTTGTTCTGTCTGGACTTTCTGGTAGAGCTGCCGGATGGCCGGCTGACTACGGGCTTGTCCACCTCACCGGAGAATGTTTTTCTTACCGCCGATGGGGAGCCCTGCAGTGTGTCTGCCGGATCAGCTATGGATATGTCGCTGATTGCCGAATTGTTCTCCCACTGTATTCAGGCTGCGGAAATTCTGGATACGGAGCCTGAATTCCGCAGGGAATTAACCGCTAAGCGGGCCCGTCTTGCGCATCCCGGGATCGCTCCGGACGGGCGGATACGGGAATGGCACAGGGATTTTGCCGAGAAGGAGCCGGGACACCGTCATGTCTCCCATCTGTACGGCCTGTATCCGGGTAATGTGATCAGCCCTGACCAAACGCCGGAGCTGGCGGCTGCAGCGGCTTTGTCGCTGGAGACGCGTCTCGAGTCCGGCGGCGGACATACCGGCTGGAGCGCCTCCTGGCTGCTTAATCTGTATGCCCGGCTGCAGGATGGCGAAAAGGCTTACCGCTGTGTGCAGCGGATTCTGGAGGCAGCCACGCTGCCGAATCTGTTTGGCAACCACCCGCCTTTCCAGATCGACGGCAACTTCGGCGTTGCGGCAGGGATCGCCGAAATGCTGCTCCAGAGCCACCAGAACGGGCTGCAGCTGCTGCCGGCGCTTCCCGGGAGCTGGAGCGGGGGCCGGGTCAGCGGACTTCGGGCGCGCGGCGGTTTTATCGTTGATATGGAGTGGAGCGGCGGCCAGCTGGTCCGGGCAGTGCTTGTGTCTACGCATGGCTATCCGTGCAGCGTGTCCGGCAGCCTTCCACTAACGCTGCAGAAACCGGATGGGGCGCTTTCAGATGCGGGCGCTGTTTTTGAGACCATTGCCGGAGAAACTTATATTCTGATCCCGCAGCATAAAAAGAACTAAAGCGCAAGCGCATCAAGGCGGTTTCCGCAGCAGAGGGTTACTCTGCGCGGAAACCGCTTTTTTTGCCTGCCGGACTTATTCACCAGGCCTGCTGGACCGATAATAATAACCAGGAGGGCGCAGTTGGTCTTTCTGATCTTCTGAAATATTATAGTCGTGTAATGCCGTATTTCCGCATTTAATAAAATAGAGTATACACGCGGAACTTCATCCATATCCATTGCAGCAGAGAAAGCAGGGGCATATATGAAAAAACGATATACACTGGTCAAAGCCATGCTTGGAGGAATGCTGGTATGCGCTGCTCTGCCGCCTGCCCTGTACTGGGGCTGGGATCATGCTTACGCCGCCAGCACTTCAGCGGTGCTGCAATCGGGGGCGGAGATGGCCCAGAAGCTGACTGCAGCCATGAATAACCGCAGAGAGAACATTACGTTCGTATACGAAGGCAAGACAACCAACCTGAAATCCCAGGTGCAGAAGGCGATTGACCAGGCGATGGGCAGCGATCCTTACCTCTATTATATTATCGACAGCTACGCTTTTTCGTATCGCGGAAGCAGCCGGTCGGCCAAGGTAACAGTGCAGGTGGCGTACCGGGAGACGCTGCAGCAGACGGCTCTGGTGAACAAGCAGGTGAAAACCCTTTTACAGCAGATCATTACCCCTGGAATGAACCAGCACCAGAAGGTGAAGGTGATCCATGACTGGGTGGTGCTGCATTTGCAATATGATAACACATACCGCAAATATACCGCCTATGAAGGATTGCAGACCGGCAGCGCCGTTTGCCAGGGGTATTCGCTTTTGACCTACAAATTGCTCCTTGGCGCAGGCATCCCGAACAAAATTGTGGAAGGTACGGCAAAACCAGAGGGAGGCGTTGCCCAGTCACATGCCTGGAATCTGGTGCAATTGGACGGACGCTGGTACCATTTGGACACAACCTGGGACGATCCAACTCCCAGCCCGGAGGGTGGCGTCAGCACGGTCTACTACATGAGGACAGACGCCCAGATGCGCCGTGACCACAGCTGGACCAAATCCTACCCGGCAGCGTCTGTCGGCTATGCCCAGACCCTGTCCGAACTGGTCAGCCGCGGCGGGCAGAGCGTGCCGGTATACCAGGAGCTTCAAAAAAAGCTCGATTACCGGCTGTACGAGGAGGATGAGGTGATTACTTCTGCGGCAGAGCTGAATACGCTCGTGCGTGAGGCGGCTGCTTCCGGCAAGCAATCCCTGTTATTCCGTTACCGGGGCAGTGAAAAACTGCTCAAAATAGATCTGCAGGGGCTTTACAGCTTAGGCCTGGAGAACTTGGCCTACACCAGCTCCCCGTTTGACAACACCGGGGATTTGAAGGTTTATGTGACCTGGAAGTAGGCAGCTGGCGTGTTTTTTGGCTGAATGCCGCTTGTTGTGCGTCTCCCGGCCGGATGTTTCCTGCTATGGGCCTAGCTGCTGATCGTCTCCTGGCCGGACGTTCCCGTTATGTGCCTAGCTGCTGATCGTCTCCCGACCGGACGTTCCCGTTATGTGCCTAGCTGCTGATCGTCTCCTGGCCAAACGTTTCCCGCTATGTCCATCCGCTTTGCGTCTCCCCGCCCCGGCTGTCTTCCGGACACAGAAGCCCTTATTTATAAGAAAACACGGATTTTTCGGCGCTCCCGGACTACAGAGCCCTTATTTCCTTGTTTTCGGGGAGATTGCAGCCTTTTTCACCTCAATAACGGCTTGTGTGTCCGGATCACCTTGTATATTGCCCGTTTGCAGAGAATCAGCGGAACGTGAGTCCGCATAGATACACCTAGCCGATGGGGCTGAAAGGAGGGGCTGCTGCCTACAGAACAATGGCCCTGGGGACTGGCATCCATCTTATCTGTGCGGGCAACCTTCCTGGTCACCTGGGCAGAAAGGCAAGAACGGCAGTAGGATACTGATCAGAGAGTTAAGCAATGGGAGTACGATACTGATCAGAAAGTTAAGCAATGGCAGTAGGGTACTGATCAGAAAGTTAAGCAATGAATGTACGATACTGATCATCAAAAAGGGATGCATCTGGAGCTGGTTGGCTCCAAATGCATCCCCTTTTTTAAAAGAAATTTATATGTTTTGGGGGAACTGACTTCCCCTTATTTAACTGTAAAACAGTGTGAAAAAATGTGGATATCTTGGAAGCCTCACAGGAATATACGCGATGCAGGAGGATAGGGCTCCATCAGCGGACTGAAGCGGACAGAGGAGCCCTTATTTTACCAAAAATCTAACTTTATCTACAATTACGGACTCAGGAGACGTTATCACGTTCGATGGAGCCTGGAATCAAGGGGAAAGGGAGAAATAAAGGCATCTCAGTCCGTCCCTGCGGAATAGCCGAATCTTCTATCCATAACGGCTCTCCTGTCCGTAACGGCTGCGGATCGATCGTGAAGGAATAGGGCGATCCGTCTTTACCGGCTTCCTCACAGGTGCTAGTTGGAAAAAGGGAACTTATTTTTCCGGAAATTAAGAAATCCTGAGAGTGAAGTGGAAAAAGTAAAACTAATTGGGCCACATTTCTGGTCCAATGGCGAAATGAGCTTAATTAGTATCCCTTTTTCCACTTCATCTGCCCGAGGGTAGGGTACTTCGGCAAATTAGTGTACCTTTTTCCACTTAAAGAGTTGCCGTAGGATTCATGAAGAGTCGTTCTCCAGGTAACGCTAGAACCAAGACGGCTGCGCTGTCCTGTGGAGGACGGCACAGCCGTTTTGGTTCCTGATTTAAGAAAATATTGCACAACTCCTCGCATGTTCTGTCCCAACCACTACTCATACGGACGGAGAGAGCTTCTGGTCCCGGCTTCGGCTCTGAGAAGCGGATTACTCCGGATGCGTGCTTAGGTCGCATTGATCCAGCGGGACAATGCGGCTCTTGCGGAACCAGCGGTAGCCGAACCAGATCAGCAGGAACAACGGCAGACTGATATAGGAGACAAGGATGCCGTACCAGTCGATGCTTCCGCCGTTGAAAGCGCCGAGATTCTGGCCAAAAACAGCAATGAGGCATAGGACCAGTGCGAAGATCGGGCCAAAAGGGAACCATCTGGCCCGGTAAGGCAGTTCCTCCAGCGAATGTCCCTGCTTCACAAAAGCGCGGCGGAAACGGTAATGGCACACGGCGATGCCCAGCCAGTTAATGAAGCCGCACATACCGGATGCATTGAGCAGCCAGTTATAGACCGCCCCGTCGCCAAAGAATGAGGCCAGAAAAGCCAGCATGCCGACTGCAGTGGTAACCAGCAGCGCACCTACAGGTACCCCGCGGCGGTTGAGTCTGCCGAGGGCACGCGGGGCCATGCCGTCCTTGGCCATCGCATACAGGACGCGGGTGGAAGCATACATGCCCGAGTTCCCGGCTGACAGCACTGAACTCAGGATGACTGCGTTCATGACAGATGCCGCAATCGCAAGTCCTGCTTTATTGAAGACAATCGTGAACGGGCTGACGCCGATATCATCAATTCCGCTGCGGAGCAGATCGGGGTTGGTGTAAGGGATCAGCAGCCCGATGACAAGTATGGCGAAGATATAGAAGATTAGAATGCGCCAGAACACCCGGCGGATGGCCAGCGGCACATTCCGGCGCGGATTTTCACTCTCACCTGCGGCGACCCCGACAAGTTCAGTCCCCTGGAACGAGAAGCCCGCAGCCATGAAGACGCCAACGAAGGCAAAAAATCCGCCGTGGAAAGAACTGCCGCCAAGCTGGAAGTTGCTGAAACCAACCGCCTTGCCGCCCAAAATACCGAAGATCATCAACACACCGACCGTTAGAAAGACGATAACGGTAATGATTTTGATAATGGCAAACCAGTATTCCGATTCCCCATAGCCGCGTGCAGACAAAAAGTTGAGTCCGAACATCAGCAGCAGAAACAGAAGGCTCCAGAGGATGGAAGGGCTGTCCGGGAACCAGTACTTAATAATGACAGTGGCAGCGGATAGCTCTGCAGCGATAGTGACCGCCCAGTTGTACCAGAAGTTCCAGCCGATGGCAAAGCCGAAGGCGGGGCTGACAAACCGCGTGCCGTAGGTGCTGAAAGAGCCGGAGTCCGGCAAGTAAGTTGCCAGCTCACCCAGGCTGGTCATCAGAAAATACACCATAATGCCGACAGCAGTGTAAGCCAGCAGGGCGCCTCCCGGACCCGAAGAGGCGATCGCACCGCCGCTGGCGAGGAACAGTCCGGTTCCGATGGAGCCGCCGAGGGCGATCATGGTTAAATGTCTGGCCTTGAAGGTTTTGCGCAGCCCCGGCGCGGATGTATTGCTGTTCTGCCCCGGTTGGTGCGGCTGATTGTTGTTCCTGACTTGCATAAATAGGACACTCCCTCTGAATTATAATGTTTCTGTTCAAGGGCTCTAACCAAGAAGCATATCCATTCGCAAGCGTAAAAAAACCGCAGACAGATTCTGCGGTTTTCGTATTTACAGCTCCGCACCATACTCCCTGTTCAGATAGCGCAACACAGTGCCTGGACGCAGTTTCCTGACGGGCCATGCCCTGTGACAGTTCCGTACCTTTCGGCAACGGCCCCAGCCGGCGCAGCATAATAAGAGCAGCGGCGCAGACTTCGGCGGATATTCCTTTCGGCGGCGTTTCACAGACGGCTCTTATAGCGTCTCCTCGCGCGTACTCTTTATATCCGCGACCTCTACCTCATCCTAGGTATGATGAGGCTATCTTTATAATGATATGAACACAACAGGGATTAGTATAATGCAACTTGCCTGGGCAAGCAATGACAAATTACGGCAGGTAAGCGTTAGGTTCTCCGGCGCTCCGACATCTGCTGCCATACAGTACCGGCAGCCTCTTCACCGGAGGCGATGCGCTCCAGCGCCATTCTGGCCTGCAGACCTACCTCGAATTCCGGGTCGTCCACAGCCAGGCTTAATGCCTCCTGAGCCTCGGCCGTGCCGACCTCATAGAGGAAGCGCGCTGCCCGCCAGCGGACCAGCTTGCTCTTGTCCGTGAGCGACGCCGTCATCATCGGCGTCGCTGCGGGATCGCCGATGTCGGACAGCGTGTCTCCGGCCGTGCGCCGCACGGCCGGGGCGCTGTCTGCCATCGCCTCATAGAGCAGCTCCATCGCCTCGGGCGTGCGGATGTCGCCCAGGTACACGACCGCCAGCCTGCGGATATGCAGCTTGGGGTCGTGCAGCGCCGCGCGCAGCTCCGGCAGGAGCTCTGCCGTCGGCGCAAGGTCCTCCAGCGCGGCGTAGCGCACGCGCCAGTCCTCGTCCTTCAGGTCTCGCAGCAGCTCGGCCTGATCCTTCTTCTCCCGCTGCTCGACGAACTCGCCGCCGGCCCCGTGCGCGATGGCCTGCTGCACGAGGGAGTCGAGGCGTTCCTGCGGATACGCCGCTTCCAGCTCCTGCTCGACCTCGCGCGCGATGGTCTCAGGCTCGCCGTACCGCACGCCGTAATCGGTGAGCTTGCGCTCTTTGATCAGTACGGCGCTGGCGACATCCGTTACCGCCTTTGTGAACCGGGCGGAGAGGGCGATGCGCTCCTCACTCGCGCCGGTTTTGACGCGGATCTGGATCGGGATGCCGCGGAACATCTGCACGAATACCTGCGATTCCCCGAAGTGTGCACCGGCATTCTCATCCTCCAGGTTGAAGTCTGCACTTAAGCCCTCTGCGCCGAACCGGGTCTGGACCTCGCGGAGAATGGCGGCCCAGTCAGCGCTGCCTTTGCGCTCCAGTGCAGCGAAATCGGCAGCGTGATAAATGCTGGTAACGCCCGGAATCGTGAGCATTTCCCGCGCCCAGGAAGGGGCGGAACGCTGGCTTTCCGGTGTATAGGTACGGCGGACTCCGGGCTCCAGAGTCTCATCCAGATGAAGCTTCATCGTATTGGGACTTGGAGTCGGTTCTATAAATGTAATCTTCATACGCTAGGCTCCCCCTTTGAACGGCATGCTGGCCGTAAGTACTTTACCCGCATTTTACCTCATTTCGGGCACCCAACACAAAAGGCAGACCGCATATGTCCGCTTAAGCCTGGTACGAAATGGTTAAACTTTTAATTAAATAAGGATATGCGCTCAGCGCACGTTTTGCAAAACGAGCCGTGGAATCCTATAATTCACAAAAAAGAGATATATTCCGGCAGCTTGTTAAGGAGAGATACGGAATGGCCAGAGTACGCTACAATAACATCGACAATGTCAGTACGGATAAAACGCTTAAGCAGCTCCGCCAATGGCGCGAGGAACGGCGGATGAAGAAAAAGGATTACTCCTATAAAGTACCCAATCTTCCTCCAAAGCTGGACTATCTGTCGGAGAACCGTCTGGATACGACCGTTACCTGGATCGGGCATTCCACTTTTTTGCTTCAATATGAAGGGGTAAATATTATAACCGATCCTGTATGGGCCCGGCGGCTCGGGTTTGAGAAACGTATTACCCCGCCCGGGATTCCGCTCAGCGGGATTCCGCCCGTGGATCTGATTCTGATCTCCCACTCCCATTACGATCATCTGCATCTCGCTTCTATCCGTAAGCTGTACAAGGCGGGAACTACGCTTGTGGTGCCGGTGGGGCTGAAGCGCAAGATGGTGCGCAAAGGGTTTGTGAACTGCCTGGAAATGCAGTGGTGGGAGGAGATAAAGGTAGGTGCGGTGAAGCTGACCTTTGTCCCGACGCAGCACTGGACGCGGCGGACGCCGTTCGATACCAATACCTCGCACTGGGGCGGCTTTGTGCTGGAGCCTGCTGAACCCCGCAAGCATCCCCAGGGAGACGGAGGCTCGCGAAAGCTGCCGCCCAATCTGTATTTTGCCGGGGACAGCGGCTTTTTCCCGGGGTTCAAGGAGATTGGCAGGCGCTTCAAGCTGCATGTGGCGCTGATGCCGATCGGGGCCTATGAGCCGGAATGGTTCATGAGCTCACAGCATGTGACCCCTGAGGAGGCCATTCAGGCCTTTTTGGATGTTGGCGCAGAGCTGATGATTCCGATGCATTTCGGAACCTTCCGTCTGGCCGATGACACCGCGCGTGAGGCGCTGGACCGGATGGAGCAGGCGCGGCTGGCACAGGGGATTGCCGGGGAGCGGATACGCACGCTGGCCTACGGGGAAACGCTGATTGTGCATCCCGAGGAACGCATGCCTGGCCCATAGAATCGCCTGCATCCACTTTTAGGGCAAAACTACACTTTATAGGGTGATCTGCGGGCCTTTTCCCTTATATTTATGCTATAATGAGCCGGAACCCTAAGTGAAAAGGATGGTAATGCTTAATGATCAGTACAAGCGGCGTAACACTCCGCTACGGAAAACGCGCACTATTTGAGGATGTAAACATAAAATTCACACCCGGCAACTGCTACGGCCTGATCGGGGCCAACGGTGCCGGCAAATCCACGTTCCTGAAAATTCTGTCCGGAGAGATTGAAGCCAATACCGGTGAAGTGCACATGACTCCTGGTGAGCGGCTGGCAGTTTTGAAGCAGAATCATTTCGAGTATGATGAATACCCGGTGCTGGAAACGGTAATCATGGGGCATACCCGCCTGTATGACATTATGAAAGAGAAGGATGCCCTCTATGCCAAAAGCGATTTCTCCGAAGCCGACGGCCTGCGCGCCGGTGAGCTTGAAGGGGAGTTCGCCGAGCTGAACGGCTGGGACGCCGAGCCGGATGCGGCGGCGATGCTGATCGGCCTTGGCATTATGCGCGAGATGCATGACAAAAAGATGGCCGAACTCAGCGGCAACGAGAAGGTCCGTGTTCTGCTGGCCCAGGCTCTGTTCGGGCGCCCGAACAACCTGCTGTTAGATGAGCCTACCAACCATTTGGATCTGGAATCCATCGGCTGGCTGGAGAACTTCCTCATGGATTATGAGGGCACTGTTATTGTTGTATCCCATGACCGCCACTTCCTGAACAAGGTATGTACCCATATTGCGGACATTGACTTCGGCAAAATCCAGATGTATGTCGGCAACTACGACTTCTGGTACGAGTCCAGCCAGCTTGCGCAGGCGCTGCAGCGTGACGCGAACAAGAAGAAGGAAGACAAGATCAAGGAGCTGCAGGCGTTTATCCAGCGCTTCTCGGCCAATGCTTCCAAGTCCAAGCAGGCAACCTCCCGCAAGAAGCAGCTGGAAAAGATTACGCTGGACGATATCCGCCCATCGAACCGGAAATATCCGTTCCTCAACTTCAAGCCTGAGCGTGAGGCCGGCAAGCAGCTGCTTACGATCAGCGGCCTGACCAAAACAGTTGAAGGCGAAAAAATGCTGGATGAATTCAGCATTGTGGTCAATAAAGGCGACAAAATCGCTTTTGTCGGTCCAAATTCCCAGCCGAAATCCCTGCTGTTCGACATCATCATGGGGGAGAAGGAAGCCGACGCCGGAGAGTATACCTGGGGGGTTACAACCACCCAGGCTTATTTCCCGAAGGACAACTCCAGTTACTTCGACGGGGTGAATCTGAACCTGGTGGAATGGCTGCGCCAATATTCCAAGGATCAGGACGAAACCTTCCTGCGCGGATTTCTGGGCCGGATGCTCTTTGCCGGTGAGGAAGCGCTGAAGAAGGCCAGTGTGCTGTCCGGGGGCGAGAAGGTCCGCTGTATGCTGGCCAAGATGATGCTGAACGGGGCGAATGTGCTCGTATTTGATGAGCCTACCAACCACTTGGATCTGGAGTCGATCACTGCGCTGAACAACGGGCTGATTGATTTTGACGGTACCATCCTGTTCACTTCCCATGACCATCAGTTCATCCAGACGATTGCCAACCGTATCATTGAAATTACACCGGCAGGGGTTATTGACCGCACCATGACCTATGATGAATATCTGGAGAATCCGGAAATCAAGGAAATGCGCGCCCGTATGTATCCTGTAGAGGTGTAAGAACTATATATGAGGCTTTGAACACTAATCCGTTCATAGGAAAAACGGCTGCGTCATCCCGGAAGGGATAACGCAGCCGTTTATGTTCGAATCTAACAGATCTATGAGCCTCCGGTCCGTCGGCGCTGGTTGTTGGGCTTTTTGTTGTTCTGGCTTTTCAGCGGTTTGGCGGAACCGGCCTGAAACGTGGAGCCGGGTCTGGCGGAAGTTTGCTGCTTCTTCTGTTCCAGCTTTTGGCGGATGGCATCCGCCAGATTGATCTTTGGTTTGTCGTTGCTCTCGCTCATTATGTAACCCCCTTAGGTAGCAAGTTCTTTCCTTCATTCTAATTGTTTTTAAATGCTGCCACAAGGGCAAGAATAATTCAAAGAATGATCTGCCGGTGCTCCGGAACCGTATAGAGATCAATAGGGGGGATTGGCAGTGGCTGATATCTATGATGATATTCGTAAAGGTGAACGGGGCGCTCTGATCAGCATTATCGCCTATATCATTCTTTCGGCCTTCAAACTGATCAGCGGCTATGTATTTGGCTCAAGCGCGCTGCTGGCGGACGGCTTCAACAACCTCACCGACATTGTGGCTTCGCTGGCGGTCTTGATCGGCCTGCGCATTTCGCGGAAGCCGCCTGATTCCGATCATACCTACGGGCATTTCCGCGCGGAGACGGTGGCGGCGCTGCTGGCTTCCTTTATCATGGCCATGGTCGGCATTCAGGTTATTGTGGAAGCGGTCCGCTCCTTGTTTGAAGGGGCCAAAGAAACCCCGCAGCTATGGTCTGCCGGGGTGGCGGTGGTGTGTGCCGCAGCCATGATGGGGGTATATATATATAACAAGCGGCTCGCCAGACAGATTAATAACGGTGCGCTGCTGGCAGCAGCCAAGGATAATTTCTCCGATGCCATGGTCAGCATAGGTGCTGCGGTAGGGATCGTCGGTGCGCAGTTCGGCTTGCCCTGGATTGATTCGGCCGCAGCCGTGGCCGTCGGCTTGCTCATTTTGAAGACGGCTTGGGATATTTTCCGCGATTCCACGTACCGCCTGACGGACGGATTCGATCAGGATCGATTGCTGGACCTGCGCAGCACGATTGCCCGGACACCCGGAGTCGAAGGCATCAAGGATTTAAAAGCCCGCGTTCACGGCAACCATGTGCTGGTGGATGTGGTTGTAGAAGTCAATGCCGAGATTACAGTAATGCAGGGCCATGAGATTAGCGACTCCATCGAGGAGCGGATGAGCACGCTTCATAATATTATGAATGTGCAGGTTCATGTGGAACCCAAGCAATAATATCCTGAATTTCTCCTAGTTAGCTGTAATTTCCACCAAATTCAAGGAGGAATCAAGACTATAGACCCGGATGTTACCATAAGTTGGCAAGCTTTTTTGTGAAATTTGGAGCATGTTCCAATTCCCGGTCAAGCCTATAATGAGTGCAGAAAGCAACTAACGAAGCGCGCGACGTTGTTGAATTTCTCACTACGCTAACCGGGGGAACTCTATGATCGTACCACATAAAAGGATAGCAGCATCGCTGCTCGTCTCGGCATCACTTGCACTGTCATCCGGAGTATTCAATCCTCAGCAGGTGCAGGCGGCTTCTGTTGCTGCTAATTCATCTATTACAGCATCTGCAGCGCAAACAGGTGTGATTATATCTTCTGTCCGTCTGCGCTCAGAGCCGTCGACAAGCGGGAAAGTGCTGAAATATTTGAATAAAGGCGACCAGGTGGCCATTCTTGAAGAAACGAACAGCTATTGGTATAAAGTCAGAACAGCAGGCGGCGACGTGGGGTATACCAGCAGGGGAGAGCAGTATATCAGTGTGGCTGCAGCCCCGGCAGCTCAAACGGGAGTGATTCAAGCAACTGTCCGGCTTCGGGAGGCCCCCTCAACCAGCGGACAGGTGATAGGCTATTTATACACAGGTGACCGGGTAACTATTGTGGAAGAAACGAATAGTTACTGGTATAAGGTGAGAACGGCAAATGGCAATGTTGGTTATACCAGCTCGTCGGATCAGTACATTGCAGCGGATGGGGGAACAGCAACACCGGCTCCAGCTCCGGCGCCTGTACCAACTCCGGCGCCAGCCCCAACGCCTGTGCCGGCGCCAGCCCCGGTGCCTACGGCTCCTCCGCAGGCGAATGTAATTGAGAGTGTAATCGCCGCCGGTATGGGTTATCTTGGGACTCCTTATGAGTTCGGCTCCAGCCGCAGCGATACCAGCACCTTCGATTGCTCCGATTTCATCCGGCAGATCTTCATGGACGCAGCCAATCTGAAGCTTCCTGCCGATTCGCGGCAGCAAGGAGATTGGATCAAGCAGAACAGTACGGTAGTGACGGATATCTCGGGGCTCAAGCGCGGGGATCTGATGTTTTTTATGGATTATAAAGGCAGCTCGGATTCAGCTTATGCCGGAATTGACAAGTCTACGGCAAGAATTACGCATGTGGCTATGTATTTGGGTGACGGCCAGCTGCTCCAGACTTATTCCGTGGCCTCCGGCGGCGTACGGGTTGATAAATTAAGCGCTTCTTGGATGAAACGTTTCCTTTACGGAGGTTCGGTCATCCGCTAAAATATAGAGTGTAGGGCATGAAGCGAGAGCAGTACAGTTTGTGACGGGTGAACTAGGGCGGGTGTTTGGCGGGGCTATCCCTTCAGTGGAATGATTCTACTGTAGGGATAGCCCCTATTTCTATGGCGCGGCCGGATTTTCACTGGCAGCCGCAAAAAAGCCGGGCAGGATCTGTACAGATCCTGCCCGGCTGCTTGTATGTACGCCCGCAGAGAGAGTATAGGACGCGGTTTACGGGCCCCATCAAAGCTGTAGATAAGCTTCACAGCATGTTTTTGAGTTCCAGGCTACAATGGAGGGAGTGATTACAGGGCTGGAGTGATTACATAGGCGGATGAAGGTACCTTGATCCATGCTTTGCCCAGCCATGTGTAAATTTCTCTCCATTCATTGCCCGCGCTGTCGGTCGTTACAGCTCCTGTAGTATCTATGGTCTGGGCGCTCAGCCAGCCGGCTGGAGTCATGCTGCCCACGGAAAGGTGGAAAGGAGTGGCTTTTGTCAGAATAATCATAGGTGTTGCCGGTTTGAGATCTGTTTGCGTGATTACCGTTTCGAATTTATCACCATAAGTGCTGCCTGTTACGGTTGTGGCGTTAGCGGCGGTACCGGATACTTCATCGGCTGAAGCCGTTGCTGCAAAAGAAGCTACAAGTCCCATTGCTACTGCGATGCTGGCGAATTTTTTCATCGGTGATTCCTCCTAGGATAAGTTTGGTTGTTGTAGTGGGATTTCCCATGTTTATCTGTGCTAATATGATGTAAACAGAAAAAGGACCCTATGAACCAATCGGATTATTTTTTTTATTTTACGCAGCACTGTTGAGGATGCGAGGCCTACAATTTCTGTAATGTGAATAAGATATAGGGAATTTAGAAGCGGGGGGTGCGGAGCAGAAAGCTTAACGCACAAAAAGCCCGAAACTCCAAAGGAGTTCAGGCTCAGAGGTCTGCCTATGCAGATTATGTTGAAGACAGCAGGCCGGGGTTACAACGATCTTCCCCTGCGTCCCATGAAGAGTGAAACGATGAACAGAATCAGGAAGATGTAGAACAGTACCTTTGCAATGCCTACAGCGGCTGCAACAACATTGAAGAATCCGAAAATACCGGCGATTAAAGCTATGACGAGCAGAATTACCGACCATTTTAGCATGATGTGTCATCCTTTCGGTGATGAAGAATATAGTCGAATGTAGTCATTGTTTAAACGGGGACTTTTGTTTTGAAACAAGGAGCAGGGGCCCTTGACATTTTGTTTCGGCCCATTCCGGTAAGGGTAACTATGCAGTACAAGGCAGAGCAAGCCGACATTCAAGATTGGAAGGGGTTTTGGAAATGATCATTGATCTTAGCGTCGCACTGGTTGCGATTGCATTCGCCGTACTTGTCTTCTTTTTAATTAAAACCTTGAAATCAGCGAAGGAATCCCTCGACAAGGTCAGCCAGACTCTGCAGGAAGTTCAGAAAACGATCGATGAGCTTACGTATGAAGTGAAAACAACGGTCAGACACGCTAACGATATTACCGCAGATGTTCAAAACAAAATTCAAAAGATTGATCCGATTGTCGATTCCGTGAAGAACCTTGGCGATGTCATGAACGAATTGACACTGACTGTGAAGCAGGTATCCGTAACTGTAATTGAGAAATACCGCAAATCGCGTGAGCTGAAGGAAAAGGCCAAGGCTGTATCTATAGAAAATACTCCGCTTACTCCTGCGGAAGAACGGACCGTGAAATCCTACGAGACTGTAAATGCCAAGAAAGCTCCAGGAAAGATCGCCATGGCACTAAAAGGCGTAGACACAGCTGCTGCCATCTGGCAGAAATTCCGTCATTAACCGGCAAAGCTGAGGAAAGCCCTCGGCGGCAATGACAGGCAGCAGAAACCTGATGAAAGGCGGGATGGTTCAATGAACGTTATCCTTCTCTTGCTGGGTCTCCTTTCTCCCTATTTTTCTGCATCTCCGCAACAGGAGCCTGTTGCTGCCGCTTGGATGTACCCGCAACCGCCCGTAGTCCAGTCCTTTGAGCACAGTGTGAATATCAGTCCCTATATAGGAAGTTTTAACTCCTTAGCAGGGGTGTCGCTCTACATGCCGCTCGAAGAACTGCTGCAGGTTAAGGGCTCACCGCTTGAGGTTACGCCAGATCCTTGGCAGGGCTGCCAGGAGTACCATTATGCCGATATGTCTGCAGGAATTTGTGAGGGGGCTGTACTGTATGTGCATGTCACTCCAATGGAAGCAAGACAATACGGCCTGTATCTGAATGACCAGCGGATTGAACCGCATAAGAATAATCTCGCCCAGCTGCTGGGCACACCTGATTTTGTTGCCGAGGACGGAGATGTATATATGAGAGGAACTACCGCACTCAAAATTTACCGTAATTCCCAGACAGGTGAGTGGGACGGTATTGATTTGTTTGACGGAAATTCTTCCTGAGGCGTTTCAATAGGACGATAAAATGGTTAATGAAATTCAGCCATCTTAATAGCGTTGTCCTCTCATATTATACAAGGAGCGTGATTTCATGGATTCAATCCGTACGCAGGCTTATGCCAAGCTGCTGGAGAATGGTATTCAGGCGATAGAAGAAGTGAACCGGCTGTTGGGCAGCGGCTACACAAGGGATGACCTCTATGTAATCAGCCATAATGAGGACCGCGAAGGCCGGATTGCGGATGCTGCGGATACGAATGAAGTGGGATTGCATGAAGAGGGGCTGTTCGGCGCAATTGCCAACATGTTCCGCTCGCGGGGTGACGCGCTCCGGAACAAGATCACGTCACTGGGATTCAGTGCCGCAGAAGCGGCATATTACGAGAAAGAGCTTGATTCGGGCAAGGTTCTCGTGATCGCCAAAAAAAATCTGCATTAATCTGATTGTTTTCGTATGAAGAGTCCTATGGAACAATAGCGTAACCTCCAGTCCCACTACACGTGGTGGTGCTGGAGGTTACTTTGTTGAATACGATAACATGCCTTTCTTCCAGTATATTGTTTAATGGAAACCAGCCGTTTAAATATCGTATGATAGAATGGACTATTGCTGAATTTTACGTTGACACACTATACGTGCGGGGTGAAGAAGATTGAGAATTTTGATCGTAGACGATAATCCGACCAACGTAATCATTATCCGTGAAATTCTAAAAAAAGAGAATTACCGGAATTTTATAACCGCAGCTTCTGCCAAAGAAATGCTCAAACTGCTGGGTATCGGCTCAGAAAATGAAGAGAAGCGTTCCAGACAGTCCGATATAGATTTGATTCTGCTGGATATGATGATGCCGGAGATGGATGGGATTGAAGCCTGCCGGGTTGTCCAGCAGCATGAACATCTGCGGGATATCCCGATTATCATGGTTACCGCCGTCGGCGATTCCAAGAAGTTAGCGGAGGCGCTGGACGCCGGTGCTGTGGACTATGTGACCAAGCCGATTAACAAGGTTGAGCTGATGGCGCGTATCCGGCTGGCGCTGCGCCTGAAACGCGAGAAGGATTGGCATGTGGAGCGGGATCAGCGGATACAGGATGAGCTGAAGCTGGCCGCCCTGGTGCAGAATGCGGTTCTCAGTCTGCCGCTGAAGGATGAGGCGTTTGAAGTCCATGCCATCTATCAGCCGTCATTTGAACTCGCGGGGGACCTGTATGCCTGGTATCCCCTGGGGGATGGACGGTATGCCGTTATTCTGCTGGATATGATGGGACACGGGATTTCCTCGTCACTGTTCTGCATGTTTTTGGCCTCCGTGCTCAAGGATACCGTAACCACCTATGTGCAGCCGGAGAAAGTCATTCAGGAGCTGAACCGGCGTTTTAACCAGCTATATATCGAGAAGCAGCTGGTGCAGTATTATTTTACCGCGATCTATCTTGTCATCGATACCCGGCTGAAACGCATTGACTACGTGAATGCCGGACACCCGCCCGGGCTCTTCTTTGAAGGGGGAGCCGCCAAACCGGTTTTACTGGAGAGCAACTGCCATCCTGTGGGTTTATTCGACAGTATTGAGATCCAGCCGCAGACCCTGACCTTTGAGGATGAAGGCCACTTGGTGCTGTATACGGACGGGTTGCTGGAAATGGCCGAGGGCGGCCAGGAAGAACAGCTGGAATTTATGACCTCTCATTTGAATGGGGGGCATGAATGGCTGGAAGAGCCAATGCGTGCCGCTTTCTTCAATGAGGCTCCTAATCAGGAGCGGGACGATGATAAATGCCTGGTATGGATTTCGCTGAAGAAAGGAACAGATCCGGAATGAAAATAAAGGCAAAACTGCTGATCGGCTTCAGCGCAATACTCGCCATTATGCTGGCGCTGACCTTTATCGGATACGATCGGCTCAATTATATGAGCAGCCAGCTGGACAGCTTTCAGGACAGATACAGCAAGGGCCGCTCTTCCTCAGGACTCCGGGGGGAAGTTAACGACATGGCGCGTATTCTTACGACATCTATGCTGAATGCTGATCAGCTCTCGGTCGATTCCCAAAAAAACGAGATTGAGGCAAAAGTCAAAAAAGCTGAGGGATACTTGAAGGCGATAGAGGAGTCGACGGAAACAGCGGAAGAAATGCAGCTGCTGACCCGGATTAAAGCGGCGTACACCGCTTATATGACTTATCAGAACAAAGCGCTTGATATGCTCTCCGCCGGCTATTTTCAGAATGCGAATGCTTACCGGAATTCGGAGGGGCAGAAGATTCAGAATGAGGTGCTGGACAGCCTGAATGCCCTCTCGGATTATAACGCCTTCAGAATGACCGAGGAAAACAACAATGCTCAGGCTGCTTATGAGCGGTCTATTCAAATGGTGACCTTAATTATGATTGTGGGGCTGCTGCTGGGGCTTGGAGTTGTGTTGTGGGTAATTCCGAGCATTACACGCGGTCTTAATGTCGTTTCCATGATGATTAAGAGCTTTGGCAATGGCAAAATGAGGGCTATCCGCCGGATCAAGGTTACCTCCAAGGATGAGATTGGGGAGGTGGCCAGGGTGTTTCAGAACATGGCGGGCGATCTCGAACAGAAACAGGAGATGGAGAAGGCTTATGCGCAGGCGCAAAGCGATCAGGCCTGGCTGAATGCGAATATTGCCCGTGTGACGGAACTGCTGCGCGGGGTCAGCTCGCTGGAGCAGGTATCGCAGACCTTTATCAGTGAATTCACTCCTGTACTCGGAGCCGAATACGGGGCGATCTATCTGAAGGATCAGAACCATCCGAACCTGCTCTCCAGCAGCGCCTATTATGCAGGTGAAGCAGGCGGGAAGCCTAAGGACAGCTTTGAAATCGGCCAGGGTCTTGTGGGGCAAAGCGCGCTGGACAAAAAGCCGATAAAGCTGGCCAACGCTCCGGAGGACTACGTTTCGGTTACATCCGGATTTGGAGGTTCGCACCCGGATCATATTCTGATTTATCCGGTGCTCTTCGAAGATGAGCTGATGGGGGTTGTGGAGTTTGCTTCCTTTACACCACTCAGCAACTTGCAGAATGAACTGCTGCATCAGCTTGCGAACAACCTGGGTGTGATTCTGAATAATATCAGCCGGCGGCTTGTGGTGGAAGAGCTGCTGCGGGAATCCCAGGCGCTTACCGAAGAATTGCAGTGCCAGTCGGAGGAACTGCAGACACAGCAGGAAGAGCTCCGCCGCTCCAACGAAAATCTGGAGGAGCAGACGGATGCGCTCAGACGTTCCGAAGATTTGCTGCAGCGCCAGCAGGAAGAACTGGAGCACTACAATACCGAGCTGGTCGCCAAAACCCGGGCCCTGGAGGATCAGGTCCAAGAGGTTGAGGAGAAGAAGGATGAAATCGAGCAAGCCCGCCGCCAGTTGGAGAAGCAGGCGATGCAGCTTGCAGTGACCAGTAAATATAAATCCGAGTTCCTGGCCAATATGTCCCATGAGCTTCGCACTCCATTGAACAGTCTGCTGATTCTATCCCAGCTGCTTACGGAGAACAAGGAAGGGAATCTGACAGAGAAGCAGGTGGAATTTGCACATACCATCTATATGTCCGGTGCGGACCTGCTCAAAATGATCGATGAGATTCTTGATCTGTCCAAGGTGGACGCCGGCAAAATGGAATTGAACTACGAAGAAATACCGCTGACCGATTTGAAAACCTTTGTGAAGCAGAATTTTGCACCGCAGGCTGCCAAGAAAGGGTTGTCTCTGCGCCTTTTATTCGACGAGCCGCTGCCGGATGCGATTTATACGGACAGCCACCGCCTGAAACAAATTCTCCGGAACCTGCTGTCCAACGCCTTCAAGTTTACAAGTGAGGGCTTTGTGGAATTTTCGGTGAGTGCCGCAGATAAGGAACAGCTGCCGGCCTTTCTTCCGCATGAGTACAATTATATTGCGCTTTCCGTGAAGGATAGCGGGATTGGCATTCCTGCGGATAAGACAGACATTGTCTTTGAAGCTTTCCAGCAGGTGGATGGAACGACCAGCCGCAAATATGGCGGTACAGGACTGGGCTTGTCCATCAGCCGTGAGCTTGCCCGGCTGATGGGGGGAGCCATTGGACTGGATTCGCGCGAAGGCCAAGGCAGCATTTTCACCTTGTACCTGCCGGTTAAAGGCCAATACAGCCTGCTTCCAGGTGCGGTCCAGGCTGCAGCCGCCCAAGAGGCTTATGCTGTGCCTGATTATGATAGCGGCCGGGGGGAGGACTATACTCAGGAAGCATCGCCTGCACCGCTGGAATCTGTAGTTGTGGAGGATGACCGTGAGGATTTGTCTTCCAAGGACAAGGTTCTCCTGATTATTGAAGATGATGAGAAGTTCGCCAGGATTCTGCTCGATATGGCCCGGAGCCGCGGGTTCAAAGGTCTGGTGGCTCTCCAGGGGGATACCGGTCTGAACATGGCTACAACGTATCTGCCGGACGCCATTATTCTTGATATTCAGCTGCCGGTTATGGATGGCTGGGCCATTCTCCGGGAGCTCAAGGGCTCTTCACAGACCCGGCATATTCCTGTTCATGTCATTTCTGTGAATGATGAAGTGAAGCAGGGACTGATGATGGGGGCTATGGCTTATTTAAGAAAACCTTCTACCAGGGAAGCGCTGGAGCGGGCGTTCTCACAGATTGAGAGCTATACAGCCAGCACCCTGAAGCATTTGCTGGTTGTAGAGGATGACGATATTCAGCGCCGTTCCATTATGGAGCTTATCGGACATGATGATGTGGCCATCACTGCAGTCTCCACCGGCCATGAAGCGCTGGCAGAACTGCGCAAGCAAAAATACGACTGTATGGTTCTGGATCTGATGCTGGACGATATGACCGGCTTCGAGCTGCTGGACCAGATCCGTGATGATGAAGAGCTGAATGATCTGCCGATTATTATCTATACCGGCAAGGATCTGGACAACAAGGAAGAGACCAGGCTGCGAAAATATGCAGAATCGATTATCATTAAAGATGTGCGTTCTCCGGAAAGGCTGTTGGATGAAACCACATTGTTCCTGCATCGTGTGGAAGCCAATCTGCCTGAAGACAAGCGTAAAATCCTGCAAAAGCTGCACAATAAAGAAGAGCTCTTTGACGGTAAGAAGATATTGCTGGTCGATGACGATATCCGCAACGTATTCGCTCTGTCCAGCGTACTGGAAGGTTACCATATGGAAGTGAAATTTGCGGAGAATGGCCGGGAGGCGCTGGACATGCTGGTCGAGCAGGAGGACTTCGATCTGGTGCTGATGGACATGATGATGCCGGAGATGGATGGATACGAGGCGATGCGCCGGATCAGGCAGATGCCGCAATACCAGAAGCTGCCGATTATTGCGCTTACAGCCAAGGCGATGAAAGAGGACCGCGCCAAGTGTATTGAAGCCGGTGCCTCCGATTATATGAAGAAACCTATCAGTACGGAACAGCTTCTTTCGCTAATGCGTGTGTGGTTGTATTCGTAAGCCTGCTTTTGGGGTAATAGGATTACAGTATAAAATATCACCGTGCCGGTAATACGTCAGGAGCAAGGGAGCCTTGATAACAATGACAGCGATGGAACGCGGGTACGAAGAGCAAATGATCCAGACCGCCACCAGACAGGAGCTGGAGCAGATTGAGATAGAACTGCTTCTCAGCGGTGTACACCGCTTCTATGGATATGACTTCAGGAACTATGCGCTGCCTTCCCTGAAACGCCGCATCTGGCATCACGTACATGCGGAGAATGTGCCGACAATATCCGCACTGCAGGAGAAGGTGCTGCATGACCGTGCCTGCTTTGAGCGGTTTGTATACAGCCTGTCCATACCGGTGACGGAGATGTTCCGGGACCCCGGACTTTTCCTGACCTTCCGCCAGAAGGTCATCCCGCTGCTCCGGACTTATCCCTATATCCGGATCTGGCATGCCGGATGCTCCACCGGAGAAGAAGTATACTCCATGGCCATCCTGCTGCATGAGGAAGGGCTGTATGACAAAGCGCGCATCTATGCCACGGACATGAACGCACGCTCGCTGCAGCAGGCCAAGGAAGGCGTATACGAGATCAGCAAGATGAGGCAGTATACCAAGAACTACATGGAAGCGGGCGGTACCCGCGCGTTCTCTGAATACTATACAGCGAAATATAACTCAGTGATTCTCCAGCCTTATTTGCGCAAGAATATTATTTTTGCAGAGCATAATTTGGCGACAGATACATCGTTTAATGAATTCAATGTAATTTTCTGCCGTAATGTCATGATCTATTTCAACGACGAGCTTAGAGATCACGTTCACGGACTGTTCCATGAGAGCCTAAGCCGTTTCGGAGTCCTGGTACTCGGTTCCAAGGAGTCTATTCATTTCACCAGGTACAGCGACAGCTACGAGCCCTTGGATAGAGTAGAAAAAATATACCGCAAAAATAAATAGCGGGTTAGGAGGGGGCCAATGGGGGTTCAAGAACCGATTCATATACTGCTTGTCGATGACCGTCCTGAGAATCTGCTGGCACTGGAAGCAGTGCTTGAAAGCCAGCATTATACGCTTGTCAAAGCCAATTCCGGTGAAGAAGCACTGCGGTGTTTATTAAAACATGAATTTGCAGTGATTGTACTGGACGTACAGATGCCGGGTATGGATGGAATTGAAACCGCCAAATTAATCAAAGCCAGGGAGAAAACGAAGGATATTCCGATTATCTTTATCTCAGCCAACAGCAAAGAGGCGGAGCATTTATTCGCGGGATATTCTGCCGGCGCGATTGATTATATGGTCAAGCCCTTCATTCCCCAGATTCTGAAATCCAAAATTGAAGGCTTCGTTGATATGTACCTTACGACCAAGAAACATCAGATGCAGACTATGCTTCTGCAGCAAAAGACGCAGGAGCTGGAGAGAATAAACGGAGAGCTGACCAGGGCCAAGGAAGAGGCGGAAATTGCCGCCAAAGCCAAAACGGAGTTCCTTGCCATGATGAGCCATGAGATCCGGACGCCTATGAACGGTGTAGTGGGCATGATTGATCTGCTGATGGAAACAGAGCTTGCCCCTGAGCAGAAAGAGTACACGGAAATTATCCGTAAAAGTGCCGATACCCTGATCACCGTCATTAACGATATTCTTGATTTCACCAAAATGGAATCAGGTAAGATGGAAATGGAGGAGCAGTTATTTGAGCTGCAGACCACTATCCAGGAGGTGTTTAGCTTATTTTCTGCAGAAGCCGGCAAAAAAAATCTCGAACTGGCCTATTTCATCGACCAGAAGCTGCCTAGGCTGATTTACGGGGATATGGCCCGTTTGCGTCAGGTATTGATCAATCTGGTGGCTAATGCGGTTAAATTTACCAACCAGGGCGGGGTTTATCTTGTTGCTTCCAGCGTGCCTTCGGAAGATAATAAATTAACGGTCGAGTTTACCATTAAGGATACCGGCATCGGAATCTCTCCCGAGAAATGTGACCGGCTGTTCCAGCCTTTCTCCCAGCTGGATTCCTCGATGACCCGCAAATATGGCGGAACAGGTCTGGGACTGGCCATTTGCAAATCTTTGGTAGGGATGATGGGCGGTGAAATCCGCGTGGAATCCATGGAGGAAAAAGGTGCAACCTTTGTTTTTACAATCAAGACTGCCGTTCCTGAAGACGAGCTTGGGAAAAACCTTCAGGAAGAAGAGCATCCTGGCGGTATATCCGGTCAGCAATGGCGCAAAAAAGTGCTTGTAGTGGATGATCATCCCATCAATCAGCGTCTGATGGTCAGTATGCTGGATAAGCTGGGGTATGAAACCACAGTCGCAGAGGATGGACAGCAGGCAGTGGAGCGGTCGCTTCATGAGGATTACGATTTTATTTTTATGGACCTGCAGATGCCGGTGATGGATGGCCTAACGGCGACCTCCAAAATCCGGCAGAGTTCCGGCCATAACGCCACCAAAGCCGTTATTATCGCCATGACAGCCAATGTAATGGAAGGAGTCCAAAACCGCTGTTCGGCTGCGGGAATGGACGGGTACATTAGCAAGCCTTTGAAGATGAGCAGTGTACAGCAGATTATTTCACGTTATGCTAGTGAGGATCATCCGGCAACACAGCGGAATACCACTCTTTTTAAGGCATAATCCAATAAGTACCAGTGTGTCAATGTCGCGCTTTTTGTTTCAAGGGTACAGCTTTAGGGTTATTGGTAAAGAAAACATTTATCAGGAGAGATTGTCTATGAATACAAATAAAAGCGAAAAGTTCCACACAAGAACTGAAACTGAAGGCAATGTAAGCACGGTTTATTTAATCGGTGAGCTCGATTTGTCGGTTGCTCCCGATTTTCGTCTGGTTATGGAACCGCTCGTAGGGGACACTGGGCTTGATCTTGTGATTAATCTGAAGGAATTGAGATATATCGACAGCACAGGGATTGGGATTCTGCTCTCTATTTTAAAAGCAAGACATGGAATGGATGTTAAGTTTTCGGTCGAAGAAGTTCCGCCGCAAATACAGAAATTATTTGACATGACAGGTATCTCCAAGTTTTTTGCCCCCCAAGAGAATTCCCACTAGGAAAGGATCGAACTAAGGATGAGTGATGACGTGCAAAAAGTAGTTCTTCAGTTACCCGCAAGCGCAGAATATGTCGATATCGTCAGATTGAATTTATATGGCATTGCCTCCAAGATGGGTTTTACTTATGAGGACATTGAGGATATGAAAGTAGCTGTATCGGAAGCCTGTAACAATTCTGTACTCTATGCCTACGGTCAGGAAGACGGTTTGGTTGACGTAATCTTTGAAGTTGGATCAAGTGCCTTGTCCATCACGGTCAAAGATGAGGGGGAGAGCTTTGACGGTATGGATGCGTCCGGTGAACGCATGACGCTGCATGACAAAGAGCTGAATGATGTTCAGGTAGGCGGGCTGGGATTTTACCTAATGCAAGCGCTCATGGATGACGTTAGCGTTGTGAGCGAAGCAGGAAAAGGGACAGTCGTAACCCTGACCAAACGGCTTAATTTCAGCGAGGAGAAGGTATGAACGAAAAAGTGACTCCCCCTGAGTCCATGAACGAAGCGGTAAGTCTGATCTGGGAATACCAGCAGACCAAAGATAATGAAATTGCAACAGCTTTGATCCGGAAATATGAACCGATGGTGAAGATGGCTGCCGGGAAGATTGCCCGCAACCGTCCTGACCTTTATGAAGATCTGTATCAGGTAGGCCAAATGGCGCTGATTAGACTGCTGCAGCAATATGACATCAGCCTGGGAATTCCGTTTGAGCCTTATGCTATGAAAAGCATGATCGGGCATATGAAAAATTTTCTGCGCGACAAATCCTGGTACATACAGGTTCCTAGAAGGATCAAAGAGAAGGGTGCCCTTGTTCAGCAGGCCATTGATGAGCTAACCATCAGATTGGAACGTTCTCCTGCAGTTGAGGAAATTGCCCATTATCTTGATCTTACCGTAGAAGAAACAGTCGAAGTCCTGGCCGGAAGAGAGTGTTACCATTACGTATCCCTGGATTCCCCGCTTTCTCAAGAGGAGACAGGTGCTACTCTTGGGGAACTCATCAGCTCTGAAGCCAATGATTATGAGACCGTGGAGAAGCGAATGGACCTGCAGCAGGCTCTGGGACAACTGAAAGAACAGGAGCAGCAGGTGCTGCTGCTGGCTTTCCAGGATGGCCAGTCACAGCGTGCCATTGCCCAGAAGCTTGGAGTGTCGCAAATGAGCGTATCGCGGATTCAAAAACGGGCTACAGAAAAGCTGAAGCAGATCATGGCGAATTCATCCTATTGATATAGATAACGTGTATAAGCCTGTATAAGTCTTGTAACCAAAAGGACATGCCCTTCCCGGCCGGGAATAGGGCATGTCCTTTTGGTTTGGGTGCAGCAAATGTATAAGCGGATGGTGCTGATCCCGGGAGGGATCAGCTATTGGCATCAATATATTTTTTGATTTCACCAAGATATTCTCCGATCACCGGCACATTCAGGAACAGGCTGAGAATATAGCCCAGTAAGCCGAGAATCACAAAGGTGCCAAGCGAGAGTCCCAGACCGCGGGATATGCCTGCCATCAGATTGGTAATAATCCGTTTTTTAGGGTTGGTATAGTTTTCAAGGATATCCTTGAATTCCGATTTTTCCAGGGAATCAGCAATTTTATCAAGCCGGGCATTCAACCGTTTGACCTCATGCCTCAGCTCGAAGGGATGCTCTTCCACTTCGTACCTTTTCGTGTTGCTGCCCGCATCTCCCATAAGGCATACCTGCTTTCTATAGCCCGTAACCGGACTTTAATAAGGGAATTAAGCCTCATTCGCCAGTAAGAAGCCATCTTTCACATAACAACAGCCAGCTGCTAGTGAGCTGGCTGTTCCCTGCATTTAGATCAAGCCCCGGGTCACCACAGATTAGTAAGAGGATTTATAAGAGGCTTTAACTTCCTCTTTGGCATCATTTGCCGTATCCGCTATATCCTTGGAAGAAGCGGAAGCTTCTTCGGCAACATCTTTGGAAGCGTCTTTTACGTCAGAGGCGACATCAGCGGATGCGCTCCCCACCGTATCACCGATTTTTTTACCCGTTTCCGATAAAGTGGCGGCTATTTGCTGTTTGCTGTCGTTGACTGTGGTGAAAATATCCGAAGCTTTGGCCGACACAGTGCTGGCAAGGTCCGTAGCCTTTTCCCCAACAGTTGCAGCAATCGATTTGGTTTTATCCGTTACGACACCGGCAACCTCTTTGGTTTTGTCCGTAGCGGTCGAGAATTTTTCCGACAAGTCACTGCGCATTTCACGGCCCGGCTTGGGAGCGAACAGCAATGCTGCAGCAGCACCAATCAAACCTCCGATAAAAACTCCTTTGAAAAATGTGCTTCCACTCTCTACCGGATATTCCGTTTCTGCTTTATTCATTCCAATCACTCCTCATTGGATTATTGTAGTCCAGCATCCCGGCTGCAGGTAATGACCTGGGCCGTCATCTGGATACCAGGGTGGCCTGTAGGTTCTTACTTCGTATATAAACGTGGGTGAATGGGCTGAAACAGCAAAAAAGCATGGGAAAGATTGCGCAAACCACTTGAAATGATTGCCTATCCTTAAGTCTCGCGAAGAATCACATATCCGTAGGCGGGCAGCTGGAGCTGTCCCCGTTCCCCGATGTCTGCCGGCTGCTGGAGCTCCAGATTGATCCAGGTGCTTTCTGGTTTAAGCGCTGAAATGTGGGCGTCTATGGGAAGTTCGGAGTTGTTCATGATTACCAGGAACCGGTCGTGCTCATCCCACCGTTCATAAACAAGCAGCTCCGGGTGCTCCGGGTGTTCAAGAAATTTAATCGCACTGCTGCGGAATGCGGAGTTCGCTTTGCGCAGCCGGATAGCCCAGCGGTAATACTCCAGCAGGTCCTGATTCTGTTTCCGGGGTTCCCATTCCATGCATTTCCGGTTGTGTGGATCATACTCCCCATCCATGCCGATTTCATCCCCGTAATAAATACAAGGCGTGCCCTGATAGGTCATCAGGAACAGAAAGGCCAGTTTCAGACGCCGGATATCCCCGCCGCACAGGGTCAGGAAACGTACGGTATCGTGGCTGTCCAGCAAATTAAAGGAGACTTCCGTAATCTGCTGCGGATAATTGGCCAGTAAAGTTCCGACCGACCGCGAGAACTGCCCGGCACTGGTCTGCCCACGGGCAAAAAAGTTCAGCAGCATGTTCGTCAGCTGATAATTCATTACGGCGTCGAACTGGTCTCCGAGCAGCCATGGCAAGGAATCATGCATGATTTCTCCAACGAGATAAGCATCGGGATTGATCTGTTTGACCATCGTGCGGAAATCGCGCCAGAATTGATGGGAAACCTCATTGGCGACATCCAGGCGCCATCCGTCCACACCGATTTCCTCAATCCAATAGCGGCCGACCTTCAGCAGGTATTCCTTGACTTCCGGATTCGCTGTGTTAAATTTAGGCATAATCGGCTCAAAGGCGAAGGTATCATAGGTAGGGATTCCTCCGTTTACGACGGGAGGCCACTCTTTCACATGAAACCAGTCAGCATAACGCGAAGCGCGCCCGTTCTCCAGCACATCCATAAAGGGGGGGAAGGTATGGCCGCAATGGTTAAATACGCCGTCCAGCAGCACACGGATTCCCTTTGCATGGCAAGCATCCACAAGTTCTTTCAGCAGTTCATTTGTCCCGAAATGGGGGTCTATTCTTAAATAATCTGCAGTGTCGTATTTGTGATTGGTGGTTGCCGCGAAGAGCGGGTTAAAATAGATGGCGTTAATGCCAAGTGCGCACAGATAATCCAAATGCTCCAGCACGCCTTGCAGGTCTCCGCCAAAAAAATTTGTCGGGCTCGGTGTGCCCCCCCATTCCAATACGCCTTCGGGATCATTGGAAGGGTCCCCGTTCGCGAAACGTTCCGGGAATATCTGATAAAAAACAGCATCCTTCACCCAAGCGGGCGGCTGGTGCACATCTTCAGGACTCAGTATTGGAAAGTCAAATAAGCCCTCATAGATAATTTCAGGGGGATGTTCCAGAAACCCCTTTTCAAGAAAATATACTGTATTTCCGTCTTGGTGCAGCGCAAAATAATAGGCCAGCCGGCGGTGAGGCGGCCGAACGGCAGCCTGCCAGTAATCGAACAAATTATCGCTGGACAGACGTTCCATCGCATATTCGGAATGGGTTCTGTCCCAGCCGTATTTGTCTCCGCAAATCAAATCTACCCGTGATACATCGTCCCGTTTCGTCCGGAGGCGAATATGGATTACAGTCTCGTCGTAGGCATAGGACCAGTTCTGGCCCATCCGGTGATAAACGCTTTCCAGGTGAATCATACCCACATCATCCCTTCGCGGCAGCAAACATAAAAAAAGGTTCAACCTCACAATTGTGGAGGTTGAACCCTTTCGGTTTCATTGCCTTTAAATTTTCCTGCATCATAACACATGTTTTCCGGTTATGGCAAGCGTCTTATTTTTGTTAAGCCGGGAGGGTTGGAAAATGGAGATATACTTAGATAATGGCAGAAATCGGAAGAAAACAATATGGAAAGCTTGGAAAAACGGAGGGATTTTTAAAATAAAGCGCTTGCATTCGAATTTCCGGTTATTATAAAATGATGGCAAACAAACTTGGGTATTTCATTAATACACTAAATTAAAGGCAATGTTACCTGTAAGGGTACAACCTCGGCACTTTGTGCAAAAGGGGTTGTGCCTTTTTTATTTGCCTGAATTTGTATGAGTGACAGGTTTGTTCAATGAGTAATTACAGGGGAGATGAGTACATGAAGAGATTTAAGCGTTCCAAAATGAATGCGGTATCAAAGATTGTAGTTCTATGTATGCTTCTGGTTATGACGGCCACAGCCTGCAGCTCCAACAGCCCGAATACTGCCCCCAGCCCGAAGGGCGGGAACAACCAGACTGCCGAAACTTCTGCTCCAGAGAATACCGCCGATCCGGAAATGGAGCCGGAGCAGGGAGCGAAGCTGATGGTTTGGGAAGCCAAGGAGCAGCTTGAGTACATGAAGGGGGTTGCCGCCGATTTTGAAAAAAAATACGGTGTCCCCGTCAACGTTGAAGAATTGGCGGGTGGCGATCAGGGGGGACGGCTGGCCACGGATGGCCCAGCCAAGCTTGCGGCCGATGTGCTGACCCTTCCGCATGACCAGATCAGCCAGGCCGTCAAAGCCGGTCTGCTGTTGCCCAATGATGTGTTTGAGGAGGAAACGAAAGCAAGCATGGTGGAGACAGCGGTGCAGGCATCATCCTATGATGGGGTTCTGTACGGTTATCCCAAGTCGGTAGAGACTTATGCGCTGTTTTATAATAAGGACCTGGTTCCCGAGGCCCCCAAGACCTGGAATGATATTATAGCTTTTGCCAATACGTACAACAAACCGAAAGAAAATAAATTTGCAATCATGTGGGAATTTGTCGGGTATTATACGTATCCGTTTATCGGCAGCTTCGGCGGCTATATTTTTGGCGACAGCAATAGCAATCCAAAGGATATCGGTTTGAATAATGAAGGGACAATCAAAGGGTTCACCTTTCTCCAGAGCCTGAAAAAAATCCTGCCGCTGAATGCGGGAGATATCACCTTTGACGTAAAAACCCAGCTTTTCCAGGAAGGGAAACTTGCCATGAACATTGACGGTCCGTGGTCCACAGGGTCGTTCAAGGATCATGTCAACTTCGGTGTGGTACCGCTTCCAAAAGGGCCTAACGGAGAGGAAATGATATCTTTTTCTGGCGTCAAATCCTATTATGTTAACTCTTATACCGCTTATCCCGTTGCTGCCCGGTTATTCGCACATTTTGCCAGCAGCAAGGACAATCAGCTTAAAAATTATAAAATGACCGGAGCGATCCCTGCAAGCATTGAAGCCGGAGAATCACAAGAAATCAAAAATGACCCCATTACCCTCGGGTTCTTTGAGCAGTTCCAACACTCTGTGCCAATGCCTGCCATATCAGAAATCAACGCCGTATGGGAACCCTTGAAGGCCGCATTTGTGTCCTTGTGGAATGATCCGGGTCTTGATGTCAAGCAGACTATGGATCAGACGGTTAAGACGATTCAGTCCGATCTGGAGTCGAAATAAAGGACAGGTGATTTGACTTATGCCAAAAAAAACAGGCGCAGCGGTGCTTTCGGCTGTAATCCCGGGCCTGGGCCAGATGTACAATAGGCAGTGGTTGAAAGGGCTGGCGTTCCTGCTGACGGGTATGGCCTGGTTCTATTTCATGACCCATGGTTTGACCGGTCATCTGCGCGGTCTGATTACATTAGGCGAGCTGCCAAGCCGCATGGTCAAGGTGGGTAAAATGACCCGGATGGTAGAGGGCGACCACTCCATTTTCATGATGATTAACGGCCTGATGGCCCTGCTTGCGCTGCTCTTGTACTGCGGATTTTATCTGCTGAATATCAGAGATGCCTTCATGGTCGGAGCTGCGCGGGCGAGACAGGAGCAGATCCGGTCCTTTGGCCAATCGCTTAAGTATATGGGCCGCAGACATTTTGCCTATCTGGTGCTGGCCATCCCCTTAACGGCTATAGTTTTTCTGACGATCCTGCCGCTTGTGTTCTCGGTCCTCCTGGCGTTTACAAACTATGCGGACCCGATTCTGCCCCCGGCTAATCTGGTGGACTGGGTCGGCTTCGGCAACTTTAAGAAGATGCTGAGCCTGGATGTATGGAGCACCACTTTTGGCGGTATTCTGACATGGACCTTGTGCTGGGCGGTGATCGCCACGGTAACGACTTACATCGGAGGGGTCCTTGTCGCAGTGCTCATTCACCAGCCGCGCGTCCGCTTCAAAAAGCTGTGGCGGACTCTGCTGATCGTGCCTTTTGCCATTCCCAATATGATCTCGCTGCTCGTGATGCGCAATATGTTCAACAACCAGTTCGGACCGGTCAATAAATATCTGGGGATGATTGGGCTGAACGGCCTGCCTTGGCTGACAGACCCGTTCTGGGCTAAAGTCACCGTTATACTGGCCAACATGTGGATCGGCATTCCGGTTACGATGATCCTTGCCTTCGGTGTGCTGACGACCATACCGCGGGACTTGTATGAGGCAGCTGAGGTGGACGGTGCCGGATCGGCGCATAAGTTCCGGATGATCACATTGCCGATGGTGCTTTTTGCAACCGCCCCCATTCTCATTATGCAATTCGCAGGCAATATCAACAGCTTTAACGTGATCTATCTTATGACTAACGGAGAGCCGGTCAATCCCCATTATCAGTATGCGGGCGACACCGATCTGCTCGTGACCTGGCTGTATAAATTGGCGCTGAACCAATCGCAGTACAGCTTCGCTTCCGTCATCGGAATTATCATCTTCCTGCTGGTTGCCACATTCTCCATCTGGAGCTACCGCCGGACACGATCCTATAAAGAGGAGGACATGATTACATGAACCGGAAACCGGAGGAAGCCGCAAAAACGATTGGCAGCTATGCCTTGCTTATTCTGCTTAGCTTCATCAGCCTGTTCCCCGCTTTTTGGATTGTGATGTCCTCGTTCAAGACGGGAAACAGCCTGTTCAGCGACACCTTGATTCCGCGCAGGATGACCTTAGTTCATTACCAGGAATTGTTTGAGCAGACCAAGTATCTGCAGTGGTTCCTGAACACACTCAAAGTTGCGGCGCTCTCGACACTCATCGGCACCTCTCTTTTACTGCTGGCCTCTTATGCTATATCCCGGTATCGTTTTGCGGGCAGAAAAAGTATGCTGACGGCGTTTTTGGTATTGCAAATGTTCCCGGGATTCATGGCGATGATTGCCATTTACGTGCTGCTGAACACACTGGGGCTGCTGAATTCGCACTGGGCCCTTGTGCTTGTTTATAGCAGCGGCTCAATAATTACGAACGTTTTTGTAGCCAAAGGCTTCTTTGACACCATCCCGAAAAGCCTGGAGGATGCCGCGCGGATAGACGGGGCGAGCCACATGAAAGTGTTCCTCTCCATCATGATGCCGCTGTCGAAGCCAATGCTCACCTATGCCAGTCTGATGATCTTTAACGGCTGCTTTGTGGACTTTATATTCGCTGACCTTATTCTGCGCACAGAGGAGAAGAGGACGCTTGCTGTTGGCCTGTTCCGCATGGTGAATCAGAGCAATTCCACCGAGTTCACCCTGTTCGCGGCAGGCGCGGTTCTGGTCGCTCTCCCGGTAACACTGCTCTTCATATTTCTGCAGCGGTTCCTGATTGACGGCCTGACTGCAGGCGCGATGAAAGGCTGACCGGGGTCAGGCGGATAGACGGTACACATCAATAATTGGCCGCCTTGCGGGGAGCTGCAGTTCCATACACAGTTCCCCGCAAGGTGGTTTTTTGGCATGGAACTATTTAGTAAATAATGCTGATTGACCTGGAAGGTATGCGGGTAAAAAATACATAATTACAGCGCCTAAGACAACAATCAATTGAGAAGCGGCCATACCCTGAAGTAAGGATAAGGTTCCTACATCATTGGAGGTGCAAATGATTATGATCAAAGTCATTACATCAGCAGAGCGCCATACTTCGAATAGAGAATGGATACACAGTGAGTTCAGCTTTTCTTTTGCCGATTATGATGACCCGAGCAATGCGCACTTTGGAGCCTTGCTGGCCCATAACGACAATGAGCTTAGCCCCGGGCAAGGCATGCATGAGCATCCGCATCATGATCTGGAGATTATTACTTATGTAGTCTCCGGGGTGCTGAAGCATCAGGATGACCTCGGCAATCATGCAGAACTGCAAGGGGGGAGTGTTCAGGTCATGAGCGCGGGGACGGGGATCAATCATTCGGAAACGAACCCGTCAGACAGTGAGCATGTCCGGTTTCTGCAAATATGGCTGCTCCCGGATCAGCCGGGGCGGCAGCCCAAATGGGATGCAAAGTTCTATCCGGCAGAGCATAAGACCAATACTCTTTTGCCTGTAGCATCAGGAAAAGGGGAAGAGGGTGCGCTGGAGATCCATGAGAATGTAACCGTCTACCTGTCTTCTCTGGAGCGGAGCCGGGAACTGAAATACCAGCAGCGTGAAGACAGGCGGACGCATATCTATCTCATCTCCGGCCATCTGGAGATTGCTTGCTCGGACGGAGTCTTCCAGCTAGAGCCGGGCGATGCGGCCCGCATCCGCAAGAGCTGTGATCTGCACCTTAAAGGAACGGGCAGTGACAGCAACGCGGAGTTCATACTGATTGACCTTCCATAGTTTCCAGAGCGGACGAGTCAAAAGAGAGCCCCATCCAAACATCCGTCAGCCGGTGGATGTCAGGATGGGGCTACTGTCCGTGTGTATTCCTGTTTATTTGTCCCGCAGGCGTCCAAGCTCGGAGACCAGCGCTTCCACCTGGGAAATGCTCAGCCTGTCACTGCCCATCGCGACTTCATAAATATCAAGAATGTCCTCGTAATTCTTCACTGAAAAGGCAGAGGCCTGCATGGCTGCCGCACTCGCCATCTTCAGCTTGCTCTTAATGCCCTCGATCATATATTCAACATTTTCCTGGGTAGGCTGCGATAAATCCATTGGGTTTAACAGTCCTCTCTATATTATTAATTCAAACATTCTAACATGTTTGAGGGTGCAAACACCATTGTTTTGTCCATTTCGGTGATATCTGTTAAATTAAAAACAATACATGTGCCATAAAAAACAGAAGGAGGCAAGGACATTGGCAATCAGGGAGCAGGAAAGCAGAAAACGCAAGAAAAGGGATGCTTCCGGGCTGATATTCTTCTTCCGGGAGATCGCGTCCCAGCATCCGCCGGAGCAGATCACGTTTCTGTGCATCGGCACAGACCGGTCCACAGGTGATGCGCTTGGGCCGCTGACCGGCAGCCAGCTCTTGGAGCAAGGCTTTCCGCATGTAAGCGGGACAATGCCTTCTCCGTGCGACGCAGATAATTTGGAGGCACGGATAGCGGAGATTCCTGCCGGGCAGATTGTTATCGCCGTTGACGCCTGTCTGGGTCCCCCGGCTTCACTTGGCTATTTCCTGACGGCTGATGAGCCGCTGCGGCCGGCACAATCGGTGGGGCTTAACCTTCCGGCAGTGGGGCATTACAGCTTGGCAGCTATTGTAGATGTCTATGGACCACGGCCATACCGGACGCTGCAGAGTACTCCCCTGCACAGAGTGATGGTAATGGCCAAACAGATAGCGCTGGCGGCTGCGGCCGGTTTCGGGATGGAGACCGGGAAAGCGTTTCAAGATTGAAGAAATAGCTTAAATAATTAAGACAAGCAAACCGTCTCAGACCACAGGTCGTCAAGTAGCCTGCGGGCCGGGTTTGACTACTACATAGAAAGAGGGGAAGCTGCCATGGAAATTGTTCGTTGTGAAGGAAGCAATATTTGTTACAGTGATCAAGGCACAGGTGACGTTATTGTACTGCTGCACGGCTTCTGTGGAAGCTCCAGCTACTGGGAGCAGGTGATTCCGCTCTTGAGCGGCAATTACCGGGTAATCGCTCCGGATTTACGGGGCCATGGCGTCTCGGATGCTCCACTCGGGGCGTACAGCATAGACCAGATGGCTGATGATGTGTTGTCTCTGCTTGATGCCCTGGAGATTCCAGAGTGTTATCTGCTGGGGCATTCCCTTGGCGGCTATATCACGCTTTCCTTTGCCCAGCGCCACGCCTCCCGTCTGAAGGGATTCGGTCTGATTCACTCTACCGGTTATCCGGACAGCGGGGAAGCCAGGGAGAACCGTCTGAAAAGTGTCAGCATGATTCAGAATGAAGGAATCTTCGCTTTTGTGGATGGGCTGGTACCGGGCCTCTTTGCACCGGGAGCTGCTCCGCAGCTTCTCGAACGCACAAAGGAAATTGGTTACAGAACACCTCCGCAAGGGGCAGTCGGAGCGGCAATGGCGATGCGTGAGCGTCCTGACCGCCGCGACGTGATCTCAGCTACGGCACTGCCGGTGCTGCTCGTAGCCGGTGCAGAGGACAGCAAGGTGACCCCGGAACAGACATTTACCTCGAACAAGCCAAATGTCACCCAGGCAACCATATCCGGGGTAGGGCATATGAGCATGTACGAAGCACCTGAACGTTTGGCCGAAATCATCAAGGACTATGTGCATGCGGCTGTGCGCAAATAATCAGAGACCTTATGCGGGGCAAAATCCTGCAGAGAACACCCCAAAGAGGCAGCACCCGACGGAACGGGACTGCCTCTTTTTATTATGACCATACCCCACAATGATAAACTATAGTTCAACTTATTTATATAAAGCGAACTTGAAAAACGAACAAAAGGGAAAAGGGATGGAGGGGAAGTTTGGATACTTACGGAGCGAATGCGTCCGCCTAAAAGCTTTCCGTAGGAAAGCTCTCATCGAAAGCATAGGCAGTCTGCGGATTTCCACCGCGAACAGCGGTAACAATCAAGAAATCTGCAGAAGGGCAGCGGCCGGAAGTCCAAACATTCTCCGGAGTCCCGACGAAGTCCCTAATGTAAATATCTTAAGTTCACTCTATATAGTTGGAAAAAGGAAACTTATTCCACCCCAAAATCAATAATTATGAGATTTAAGTGGAAAAAGGAAACTTAATTGGGTCGTATGACTGCGTAAGGAGCGAAATCAGCTAAATTAGTTAACCTTTTTCCACTTCAGCTGCGGAGAACAGGGTACCCGGGCGAATTAGTTATCCTTTTTCCACTTGGAATTACCGAAGGATTCATAAAGGGTTCTACAGGCAACGCTAAACTGAAATCTAAAACGGCTGCCTAATGTATATTACTGGAAATTACGGATAGCCGGAATGCTCAGCACGAGCGCAATGCAGGCCATGCCCAGCCCCGAAAAGATGGCAATGGTTGCTACACCGCCGATCAGATCGGCCAGCCAGCCGACCAGAATATAGCCGACCGGCAGCAGGGCGAAGGAGCCCAGGAGATCAAGGCTTGCTACACGCCCGAATGCTTCCTGCGGAACCAGCTCCTGCATGCTGATCTCCCAGATCAGCATAAATACCATGAGCCCGAAGCCCTCCAGGGAGAAAAGAATCACAGCACCCGCCGCACTGGGAACGAAGGGAAGGAGAAGGAGAGACACCCCGCTAATAAAAGCTCCGCCATAAGCCATCAGGCCGCGGCGGCTCCATCTCTGCCGGGTCCCGAAGATCAGGCCGGCAAGGATGGCTCCGGCACCGGAACAAGTGACGGCAAGCCCATAGAGGTAGGGGTCCCAGCCATGCTGGACTTTAAAGAGCCACGGAACCAGAATGCTCGTAATTCCGCCATAACAGATATTGATAAATGAAAACGCAAGAATGGTGATCCAGAGCCAGGGGTGGCTGCGCAGCACGGCAAGCCCCTCCATGAAATCCTGCTTCCAGTCGGCTGAGGGGGACGGAGCGGCCATGGACCCGGCCGTGCCGGATGCATCAGTCCGCACTCTGGCAATCAGCGCTCTGCGCAAATAAATTAAGCATATGAATGAGAACACATACGTAAAAGCATCGAGCCCAAAGCCGATTCCTGCCGACAGATGAGTGATAAGCAGCCCGCCGAGAGCAGGACCGATCAAACGGACGGTCTGTGTAGTTATTTGGGTTACCGAGTTTGCCGTGACCCGGATGTCCGGTGTAAATACAGTAGCCCGGACCGCCGCATATGCCGGTTGGAAGAGGCCGTCAAGCAGGCCATAGCAGCCGATTAATATCAGCAATAACGGAATGCTGAGCAGTCCGGTCAAGGCCAGCACGGCCGTAGCGAGCATGATTAAAGCGCGGAAAATATCGGCCAGCATCATGATCCCCACCCGGTCATAACGGTCCACAATGTGTCCGGAGACCGGCAGCATGAGGATGTTGGGCAGCATGTAGACAGCCATTACGACACCCATGGTTGTCGTAGATCCGGTCAGGGAATAGACCAGGACAGGGAGAATAACCATAGTTACTGAGCTTCCCAGGAAAGAAATCAGATGTCCCAGCCACAAAAAGGGGAACGCCCGGGATTTGGCAAAAGGTGCGGCAAACCCGCGGAACGGATTGGTTTTACCTGATTCAGAAGTGCTTGCAGGCATCATCTCTAAGGGTTCACCTCCGGCTCAGGAGTCCTTAAGTGTCCGATGACGATGTCAACGCCATATTCAGTCCCCAAGGTAACCCTGGATTCCCAGGAGGAAATGAAATCCATCATCTCCCGCCGGAAGCTCTCCAGCTCTTCCGGGGATAAGGTCAGTCTTGTAGTGAAATGGTCCACCTGATCCTCCGCCCGGAATTGAAAACCGCTGAAATTTTCCGCACGGAACCAGGTGGCCTTTGAACGGTAAAATTTCTGGATAATGCCTCCGGCAGCCTCTGTCCGGACAAGCTCCAGCAGTCCGCCCTCAAACAGCTTGCTGATATGATAATGGACATTCCCCGGAGTCTTCTCCAGCTTTTCGGCAACCTGCTTGGAGGTCAGGGGCTCTGCAGCCAGCAGATGCATGATCTTGATCCGCAGTGCACTTTCCAGCAGCTTTTCCTGTTCGGGGGACACCTTCAGAGGCTGGCGCTGGATGGAAGCTTGATATTCCTTATCTTCATTCATCTGTAAATCCTCCTATCTGGAATCAGTCCGTACTGCAATTTAGTTCGATCTGGATTACAGATCGTATTGATGGCAGTGTATTCCATCTTGTGCAGATCTGTCAACAGACAATCGCTGCAATGAGCTGCTGCATGGCTCCGACTTGCCAAGTAGCGCTAAGCGGTGTAATGGTTTAAGATGAATCCCAAGGGCAGTCTTAAAAAGCTGGCCGCTGAAGGAAGAATTGCAGTCCAGGTGCTGCAGCTATGGAAGGAGTGTGCAATATGTTCCGGAGAGATTACATCGTGCGGATGATTGAGGACATGACCGCAATGGTCGCCAAGGTAATGACGCTTAAGCAGGAGAAAAAGACAACCGAAGCCCTGTGGGAGGTTGACGAGCTGCTGATCCGGCATTTCCGCCTGAATTCCCGGCTGCTGAATTCATTATCCGTAGAGGATATTATTGATATGTATCTGCTGGGGGGCGTTGTGGAATCCGATAAGCTTCAGGGTGTGGCCCGGCTGCTTAAGGAGGAAGGAGCCATCTATACAGCGGCGGGAGACAAGGACGCAGGGCTGTTCAGAGCCATGAGGTCACTGCATCTGTTTTTGTATGCTGATCTGCATGGTGCTGACCGTACTTTGCTGCAAATGCCCGCTGATATCGACGAGCTTTTGAGAGAAACCCAGGCATACAGTCTGCCGGCAAAAACAGAGCGGCTGCTGCTGTCCTACATGGAATCGCTCGGGCGCTACGCCAAGGCGGAAGACAGTCTCTACAGGCTGTGGGAGCAAGGAGAGGATGTTGTCCAGGAAGGCAAAGAACTGTACAGCCGGCTGCTGCTGAAAAGTCCGGAAGAACTGGAACTCGGCGGACTTCCCGAACAAGAGGTCAGAGACGGCCTGAAAGAATGGGAAAGACGTACGGCTGCTGTCAGACAGTAATGATGCCTTGCGCGGACTGCAATTTTGCAGCTGAAAAAATGCTATACTATATAGATTGAACTTATAATCCGTAGCGTTCACAACAGATCACAACAGAGAAATTGTTGCATGACTGCACTTTCTGCAATAGAATTGCCCAAGATTCAGCGATGAATCACATTCTACTGCATTTCGTGCAATGTATTACCGGATTTTAGGCCAAAAACAACTTTTCCAGGGGATTCTACTGCAGAGATTGCAACAGATCCCGTTTAACAGCCGATTTATCGGGCATCTGCTGCATAAAGTGCAATAGAATGCGTGCAGACCTTAAGTATCATACTATAAATTATCTTCTATTTGGCGAAAGTGAGATGTACCCTGTGGAATCTTTAAATGCTTTGATTGAACAAGTCATGAGCGGCCGTACACTGATTACGGCAACTCTTAGCCAGCTGCGAAGCAAAGGTGAAACCACCTACACCAAGGTGCAGGTGAAGCCCGTTGAATTAAAGGGCAAGCTGCATTACCAGTTTGCCTACTATACCGGTCCCAAGGTCGAGCACCGCAATATTCCGGCGGAGTCTGCGGCGGCGGAATTAATGTCGCTGTTTAGAGAGAAGTTTCGTCAGGGGCTGCTCTGTACCGTCGAGGCTGATTATCAAGTGCTGATCAGTAAAAAGTATAAGGTATCCATCCTGACCAAATCACCGAGCAAGCAGGAGGCGCCCAATCTGGACCATAACCGTCGCAAGCGGTATGTGCTGGATGAAGGCGAGCCGGTGCCGTTTCTGGTTGAACTGGGCATTATGAACAGCGAGGGAAAGGTGCTGGCCAAGAAGTACGATAAGTTCCGTCAGATCAACCGTTTCCTGGAGATGGTAGAGGATGTGCTGGCCGATCTGCCAACCGGCCGTCCGCTGACCATTGTGGATTTTGGCTGCGGCAAATCCTACTTGACCTTTGCACTGTATCACTACCTGGCCATTCGCGAGCAGCGGGAGCTGAATATTGTCGGGCTTGATCTCAAAGCCGATGTGATTGAGCACTGCAGCGCGCTTGCGGCCAAGCTCGGCTACGGCAAACTCCGTTTCCTGGTCGGGGATATCGCGGATTACAACGAGCTGGAGCAGGTGGATATGGTCGTAACGCTTCATGCCTGTGATACTGCAACCGATGCAGCACTGGAAAAAGCGGTCCGCTGGGGTGCCTCAGTGATTCTGTCTGTTCCCTGCTGCCAGCATGAGCTGTTTGCCCAGATCGAAAGCGGGGTGCTGAATCCGCTGCTGTCGCATGGCATCCTGAAGGAGCGCTTCTCAGCCCTCGCAACCGACGCGATCCGGGCGAAGCTGCTCGACCTTATGGGATACCGCACACAGCTGCTGGAGTTCATTGACATGGAGCATACCCCGAAGAACATTTTGATCCGTGCGGTCAAAGGCGCAAGCGGAGACAATGCCGCCAAATGGCGCGAATACAGCGCATTCCGTGATTTTCTCGGTGCGAAGCCGTATCTTGAACGCGTCTGCACTGATCTGCTGCCGGGTGAAAGCACAGTGCAGGGCTAATCTCTTTCATACGATGAATCATTAATGCCATGACAGGACGGCCGCTTCCCCGCGGGAGCAGGTTCGTCCTGTTTGTGCTGCCTTTTGGTTTATGCATATTCTGGAAATACTAGAGGTAACTTGACTCATATAGGGGAAATCCGAATGAGATTGAATAACCAGGACAGCCAGAAAAAAGCGCTGGTCTTCGCTTGTACAGGCGCAGTATTCGCTGCGGTCATGGCAGCTTCCCTGCTGAGGGGGATGTTTTTTGCCGGAGAGATCTATCCGTTTCTCACAGTGTGGCTGGTGCTGTGCGGGATTTTTTGCGCCTGGGGCCAGGCAGTATCTGCATCGCGCAATGATGAAGGAAGGGATCATGTCCTTAAGATCGCTGTGGTGAATAAGCCGGCTCTGATCCTGCTGGGCTGCCCGTTGGCAATCTTTGTCCTATACGCGTGGGCGGGTCTGCGTGGTCCAGTGTCTGCTCAAGATACAGCGGATGAGCTGCTGCGCTGGGCATTTTATGCCACTTTTGCCCTACTGGCCTATTTCTGTGCGGCTGACCGCCAAGGTGCACGGCTTCTTGCGGCAATTTGGCATGTGACGGGAATGACCCTCAGCTTAAGCGCATTGCTTGCAGTATGCGCTCAGCTGAAGCTCCCCTATGCGGTAGCATACACCGCAGCGCCTGAAGTCAGCGCCACAGGCGCCAGACTGGCTGGCCTGCTGCAGTATCCGAATACCTTTGGGGTGGTCATGGCTGTATTCCTGCTGGAGCGGCTGTTTGCCGCTGCGGTCCATGTGCAGCGGGCACAGTCCCGGGCGGCAGAACGTGGCGCTGGAACTAAGGAGCGGAGCGGGAAAAACGGCACTAGCGGGCGGGAAGGTACTCGGAAGGGCAGAAAGCGGGAGGCTGCGCAGGGGATTAGGGAGCGGAGCGGCAAGACAGGGACTAGCGTGTGGAGAAACATGCGGAGAGAGCGGGGGAATGCGCACAGGATTATTGAGTGGGAGTGGAGCGGCGAGAAGGGGATAAGCGGGTCGAGAAACATGCAGAGAGAGCGGGGCGTTGCGCACAGGATTATCGAGTGGGAGCAGAGCGGCAAGAAACGGATTAGAAAGTTGAGCGGGCTGTGCAGTAGCGCAGGAGGGCGGCAGCTGCTGCGCATGCTGCCGCTTTTCCCCTGCGCCGCCGCGCTGCTGCTCAGCGAGTCGCGCGGCGCGTGGCTGGCCGCGGCCTTGGCCTCTGCCGCGGCCCTGCTCTGGAAGCGGCAGCTTTGCATGCCGCTTCTGCTTGCCGGTGCCGCGCCTGTGGCCGCCGCGGCATGGCTTTACCGCCAGCTGGCCCGGACCGGGCTGGCGGTAGAGCCGGTGTCCGGCCTGCTTCTGCTGGCCGGACTGTGGGGCGCCGCGCTGCTTGGCGGCGCCTGGCTGTGCCGCCGCCGGACTGGCGCGGCAGGCGGGTGGCATGCCGCCAGGGCAGCGCTGGCGGCGGCACTTTGGACGGCTGCGGGCAGCGCCGTCCTCCTGCAGGTGAGCGAGCGGATCACCGGACCGTCATCGACGGTCGCCGCTCGCGGCCTGTTCTACCGCGATGCCTGGAAGCTCGCGGCAGAAGCGCCCTGGCTGGGGCGCGGGGGCGGGACTTGGCGGAGCACGTATCTCGCCGCCCAGTCCCGCCCCTACGTGGGCAGCCAGGTGCACAGCGGCTACCTGGACCTCCTGCTGAACCTGGGAGGCGTCGGCCTTGCGGTAATCCTGCTGCTCCTGTTGGCCGCAGGATGGCTGGTGGCGGCAGGGGCGCCAAGGCTGCTGCCGCCCCTGCTGGCGCTTGCCCTGCATAGCGCCGTCGATTTTGACTGGAGCTACGGCCTTGTCTGGCTGCTGCTGCTCCTGCTGCCGGCGCTTGCCCGTGCCGAGAAGCTTCACCACGCTGCCACAGACAACTTACCGGTACGCGACATAGCTGTCAAGTCGCTGCCCATCACAGGCGGCCCCGGAAGTCTGGCAGCAGAGCCTGGCCTCGCGCCAGCAGCTCCGCTCCCTTTACACGCTGCGCCAGCTGGAGCCGCAGACAACTCACCGGTACGCCTCGTCTCTGCCAAGTCGCCGCCTATCACTGGAGACCCCTGGCGGCTGGTACCTTTTGCAGTGCAGCATCCTCTGTTGAGAGTTTCGTTAGTGACACTGCTCTGCGGCGTCACTCTAGCGCTGTCTGTGTTGTCCTTTCAAATGATGAAAGGGGAGTCGTTATATAAGCAGGCGGCGGGTGCTTCCCACAGAGAAGAGAGGATATCCCTGCTGCGGCAATCCCTGCAGTGGAACCCCCGTCAGCCGAAGGCCGCTGCGGCTTTATCCCGGATGCTTCCGGAGCCGGAGGGAAGCGCCCTGCTCCGGAAGGCTCTGGGCTATGCTCCGGAAGATGCCGCTTTGAACTGGGAACTCGCTAAACGGGCCATGCGCGGAAAACATCCGGGAACGGCTCTGTACCGGGTGCGCAAAGGGGAAGCACTGGATGTTTTTAATGTAGTCAAACGGGTAGAAGCAGCCGAAGGAATGCTGGATATGAGTGTACGGAAACTGAAGGACGGGGATGAGCTAGGGGCGCTCCAGAGCGCCGATGCCGGATTGGAGCTGCTGCGGGAGTACCGTCTGTTGATTGAACAAGAAGGCAGCAAGGGGCTGCAGCATAATGACCGCCGGTTTGGCGCCCAAAAAGAAGCCGAAGGCATAGACCTTCGGCTGACGGAAGCACGTGCTGCTGCATGCTATTTACGGACGGCAATGCTTCCTGTAAGCGGGGAGGGCACCGAGCCGGAAGTTGAGCCTTGACTTTGTGGGTTTTTTCGTCCCCATATCTATCATTGAACCTCGAAGTTGCATTGGAGAACGTAAGCTAAGTGGAAAAAGTAAAACTAATTCGCTGAAATCCTGTCGGCAACAACCTTTAGTGGGATTTTGTACACCTAATTCCTGGGTTTTTACTCCATAAGGGTGATTTCAGCCGGATTAGTGATACTTTTTCCCACATAGGGTACCTTCATGGGCCCAATCGGTTCGATTAGTGATACTTTTTCCACTAAAGAGGACTGCCTTTTGGAACCATTTCAGATTGCGAAATAAATAAGATGGCTTTAAGCCTTGGTGCGGGATGAGATCAGCCACGAATACGCAAAGGGCAGGATGATGGCAATCACCAGCGCGGCAATAATCATACTGATGGACAGGCTTTGTGGTAAAAATGCTCCCAGCGCGATCAGCAGACCGCCGATCATCCACATCACACCGGAGAAGCGGTGCGTCTTCCGCCATACCTCCGGGCTGGCGAGTGTCCATGCAGTGCGGATACCTGTGAAATAGTTGTCTCTGATCTGCGGCATAAAGTTGCCGACCACGATAAACAGCAGGCCAATAGCGACCATAGCTATTTTGCCGGCAGGAATATTCTGATTCAGACCGTAAGAGACGGTCAGCACGAGCATAGCATCGAACAAAGCCGCGATTGCCAGACGAATCATTTTGTAGGCATTTTGAAATTTGCTGTAGTTCTCTTTCTTTGGATCAACGCTTTTGATGAACTGCATCGCCAGCGGGAAAATGAGGCCCAGAAAGCCTGTAAAAGCGATAACCGATCCTTTGCTCCAATAACGGTCGGCCTCTCCCCTGATGTCAAAATGGGCAGGCAGCTGGTCGGGCAGCTTGCCGTAATTGGCCAGCGCATAACCCAGCGAGAGAACGCCCAGAATGACAATCACTGTGTCCTGCCACTTCCATTTAAAGTCTTTCATATCAATCAACCTCCTTGTGTGTATCCTTAACCGGTTTGGGTTTGGACTCTGTGCGGCCATGTGTTTCGCGCTCTTTTCCAGTACCTGTGAACTCAAGGAACCAGCCTAGCACCTCTTCAAGCACGGTCGTATCGAGCGAATACAGAATGAATTGCCCCTGACGTTCGTCCTGCACCAGTCCCGCATGCTTCAGAGCATTCAGATGATGCGAGATGCTGGGTTTGGACATATTAAAATAATCGGCGATCTCCCCGGCGGTACGATCCTTTTCCCTTAACAGCCGCAGGATCTGCCTCCGGGTCGGGTCAGCCAGCGCCTTGAAGGATTCGTTCATGTTCATCCGGCCTTTCAATATTTAAATAATTATCTAAATATATAATAAGTATTCCGGAACAGTTATGTCAATCGTCTATTTTTAAATACAAGAATATTTATCTTGTCATAAATTCCCTTCGTTTTTTTGCTGGAACGGCACCGTGCTTATTTAAGGAGAGGCGCCTGCTTCCTGCTTGCCGGAGGGATTTTCAGTTTCCCTTAAGTAGAAGTCGTAAGCCCGCATATGCTAGAATAGGCTAGGAGAAGCTGGGTACATAGAGCGGAATCGCCAAGAGCCTTAATTAGGCGTAAGCGAATTCGGCGAAAAAACGGGAGGAGGAGCTGCATTTGCACGTTATTTCTGATCTGATCTCGCATTTGTTTGAATGGATTCAGAGTCTTGGGTATTTCGGGATTATGATCGGGCTTATGATTGAGGTTATCCCAAGTGAAATTGTGCTGGCCTTTGGCGGATATCTGGTCTCGCAGGGGGAAATTAATTATTTTGGTGCGGTGCTTTTTGGTACGGTTGGCGGAGTTATCGCCCAGATATTTGTGTATTGGATTGGCCGTTATGGCGGCAGACCCGTGCTGGAGAAATACGGAAAGTACATTTTTATCAAGAAAAAACATATTGACCATTCCGAAGAATGGTTCAATAAGTATGGCACAGGCGTCATATTCACCGCCCGGTTCATTCCGGTTGTGCGGCATGCCATATCGGTTCCTGCCGGGATCTCGCGCATGCCGCTGGGCAAGTTCACTTTGCTGACTACACTTGCCGTAATTCCGTGGAGTGCGCTGTTTGTCTATTTGGGCTATACACTTGGCGACAAGTGGGAAACCATTGATGAAGTAGCCGCCAAGTACACCCATGAGCTGATCCTAGCGGCCATTGCTATTATAGTTATATACTTCCTGTTCAAGTGGTACAAATCCAAGAAGAAAGGTAGTGCAGTATGAAGCAGAATGTAGCTCATAAGTTTGGTCAGGGCCTTACTCCGCGCCAGTTCGTGGAAGGTATGACGAAGAACCAGCAGGCTTTTGAATCGTGGTACGAAAAATTCGCCTGGGAAGATCAGGATGACCGTGCGTATTTTGAAAGTCTGAATCACCGGGACGATCTGCGCGTGCTGATACTGGCTGCCGACTGGTGCGGTGATGTTGTGCGCAATGTGCCGGTGGTGTTCCGCATTCTGGAAACCGCAGGGATCAAAACCGAGGTTCTGATTCTGGAAGAAAATCAGGACGTAATGGATGATTTCCTGACTATGGGCGGAAGATCAGTGCCCATCGTTATTTTTGCCGATACAGGCGGTTATGTACTGGGCCACTGGGGTCCCCGTCCGGAGCATGTGCAATCGCTGATGAGGGAGTTCAAGCGGGAGAATCCGGACCGTGAGGCACCTGACTATGAGAGCAAAATCGCCGAAGTCCGCAAGGCGATGGGCCAAGCTTACGGGGAAGGAACGGAGTCGCACGCAGTGATTGCCAAAGAGCTGCGCAGCCTGATCTCCGGATTCTAAAAAGCGATGCTTAATATTCGTTCCTATAATCTGGGTCCCCTTCAGACGAATGCGTATCTGCTTACCGGGGCGGATCCCGGACGCGGTGTCATCATTGATCCCGGTGCGAATCCCGCGGCTCTTCTGCGCGCTGCCCAGGAAATGGAGATTGAAGCTGTTCTGCTGACCCACGCCCACTTCGATCATATTGCCGGGCTTGACGAGATCCGCCGGGCCAAGAAATGTCCGGTGTACTTACACACGCTGGAGAGCGAATGGCTCGGCAGCCCCAAGCTGAATGGCTCGCTGATGTGGCCCGATGTTACGCCGCCCATCAGCACCGAACCTGCCGAGTATGATTTGGCAGATGGCCAGGTGCTTAATCTGCTGGGACTCACCTTCCGTGTGATGCATACGCCGGGGCATTCTCCCGGCAGCGTCAGCTTCCTATGCGGCAGTGATCTCTTTTCTGGTGATGTGCTCTTTAAACTGGGGGTCGGACGTACCGATTTGACTGGAGGCCGGGAACGGGACCTTATCGATTCCATCCGGAACAAATTGTACCGCCTGGATGAGGAAGTCAGAGTATTTCCCGGCCATGGGCCGCGGACAACGATCGGTTTTGAGCGGCAATGTAATCCTTACGTTCCCATGTAATGATCCGCTTCTGCCGGAATCGACATTTTAGAACAAAAAACTGATGGACAAGTGACTACAAAGTTGATAGTATAATGTTAATTAAATGTAACATTTAACCTCGCGAAGCACGCAGACTGTGGAATAATCCCGGTTTGCGTTCTTTTTTTGTCTGTTTTTCGGGATAAGGGGTTTAGGGGGCGGAATGGATGAAAGATACTGAAGAGGAAGTGCATGAAGAAGAGGCGCATAAAGCGCCGATTTCTACTACGGGCGGGCAGGATAAGAAGGAATGTCTCTTCTGGAGCTTCCCACACGGCAAAGGGGCGATTCAGCCCTGGCGGCGCAGACTATGGGAGCTGCAAAATAATTCAGACCGCGAATGAACGATTAACCATACATAGCCGTATTACAAATGAATGAAAGCTACAGATGGAGGAGCAGATGAGCGACGGGACGCACGAACGGATCATCAGAGCGCAGCACGGCGATGCTTCCGCGCTGGCTGTACTGCTGCAGGAACATTATGCCTTTCTCTACAAATACCTGGTCAAGGCTACCATGAACCCTTTGCTCGCAGAGGAACTTGCCCAGGATACCATGGTCAGGTGCATGGAGAAGATCGGAACCTATAACGGAGCTTCGTCTTTTTCCTCGTGGCTGATTACTATTGCTACCCGGCTGTATATTGACAGGAAGCGCCGATGGAAGCTTGAAATGAAGTGGAAACGCCAGGAAGAGGGTGTACGGTCCATCCGCTGGCGTTTTGAGAGCCGGAACCTGGAGTGGAGCGAAGTGCTTGATGCGCTCTCACGGCTGAGTTCTGTCCAGCGAATGGCGGTGCTGCTTAAGCACTATTACGGTTACGGGTATGAAGAGATCGCGGATATTCTGCAGATTCCTTCGGGCACTGCCAAATCGCGTGTGGCAGCAGGACTCAATCAACTGCGAAAGGAGCTGAGTGATGATGAACACTGAGAAGGATGATGAATTGCTGCAGATGCTGTCAGGAGATCTTGAGCGTCTGGATGCGCAGTATGATGACATTTCGCCGCCATCTTTGCCGGGACTTAAGCGGCTTATTGCCGAGGAAGCTCTCCGCCGACAGCATCAGCGCCGCAGAGAGCTCCAGATGTTCTTGCTTGTCGCGCTATTCATGGTGAGCATTGTCATGGTTAGCTTGGGATTAGCGCCAGTGATCTACTGGATACTGCAGGCGGCTGTACCAATCGCTGGGCTCGGTTGCCTGGCAGTGGTCCGGCTTAGGCTGCGGCGGGAGGATGCGGAAGAGTGAAAGAGCTTCAGGACGTGCCTTATTGGTTGTGGGGTTGTCTGGCTGCAGCGCTGCTGCTGCAAGGAACATTAATATTTCGTAATGCCCAGAAGCGCGGCCGGGGCAGAGTGGCTTGGTTTTGGGGGATATGGGGGTTGACCGGAATTCCTACACCCCTCATTTGTTATCTGTTGTTCGTGGTCCTTCCTGACCGGAAGAGGGCGAACAGAAAGCTTTGATCAACCGGAGCATAACTCCGGTGAAGAATTTAAAAGGCGGGTGGCAGTCATGGAAGAAATCAAATGGGGATTGATTTGGCCGCTGCTGGCATTACAGGTCCTGCTGGCCGTTATCGGCCTGGTTTCTCTGGGCAAGGCTGAGCAGACCCGGGGGCCCAAGTGGCTATGGGTTATTATCTTGATTTTTGGCAATCTTCTGGGCAGCGTTGCTTATTTTACAGTAGGAAGGAAAGATAACTGATGCCGCTGCTGACAGTTGCCAATTTACGCAAGGTTTATGGCGGGCATACACCGGTAGATGGGATCTCCTTTGATATTGAAGCAGGGAAGTGTGTGGCCTTGCTGGGGCCTAATGGTGCGGGAAAGACGACTACCCTGCGCATGCTTGCGGGGTTGCTTAAGCCTACCTCGGGACAGATTTCCTTTGAAGGAGGTCCCGTTGGGGATTACCGCAAGCGGATTGGCTATTTGCCGCAATCTCCGGCATTTTATAACTGGATGAGCGGACAGGAGTACGTTGTTTTTGCTGCGAAGCTGTACGGCGTATCCTCGAAAGAAGCAGCAGGACTTGCAGCGGATGTTCTGGAGCATGTGGGCCTGAGAGATGCGGCGAGGCGTAAGATCGGCGGATATTCCGGCGGGATGAAGCAGCGGCTTGGACTGGCCCAGGCTCTGATTCACCGTCCCCGGCTGCTGCTCCTGGATGAGCCGGTGTCCGCACTTGATCCCATCGGACGCCGGGAAGTCATGGAACTGCTGCGGGGAATCCGGGAGGATACCACCGTTATTTTCTCTACGCATGTTCTGCATGACGCCGAAGAAATATGTGATGATATTATTCTGATGAATCATGGTTTAATAGCAGAGCATGGGGCGTTGTCACGCCTTCGCTCACAGTATAGCATTCCGGTCATACGGTTAACTACAGAGAGAGAAGAGAAGGCGCAGCGCTGGCTCGAGGATCTTGCACACAGATCATTTGTTGAGCAGTCAGCCGTCTCTTCCGGGTCCGCTACCCTAAATGTGAAGAATGTGGAGCTTGCCCGGCAGATCATCCTTCAGGAAGCCGGAAACCTTGATATTCCATTGCTGCAATTCGAAGCCGGCTCTTCCACTTTGGAGGATTTGTTTATGAAGGTGGTGGGGGCATGAGGAATATTTGGACGCTCTATCACAAAGAAATGCTGGAATCCCTGCGCAGCTACAAGCTGATCTGGGTTCCGGTGGTATTTATCATTCTTGGTATTATGCAGCCGCTCACGACTTATTACATGCCCGAAATCCTCAAAGCTTCGGGAAATGTCCCTCCAGGCATGCTGGAGGGATATGAGATGCCCGGTTCTGCTGTGGTAATGGCCCAGGCACTTCGACAATATGGCACCATCGGCATGCTGATACTTGTGCTGGGTGTAATGAACAGCTTGGCTGGTGAGCGAAGCAGCGGAACTATAGAGATGCTGTTGGCCAAGCCGGTGGCCCCGGCGGCTATTGTTTCAGCCAAATGGGCTGCGCAGCTGACCGTTCTTGTTATGGCCCTCGGGCTTGGTGCAGCAGGGGCGGCCTACTATACAGAGCAGCTGATGGGCCCGCTCTTATGGAGCAATCTGGCGGCTGCGGCCGGACTGTATGGGCTGTGGCTGCTGTGCGCAGTCTCGCTGACGCTCCTGTTCAGCGCATGGCTGCGCGGCCCTGCCGCTGCTTTTCTGGGACTGCTGGCTGCAGCAGCAATGTCGCTGGCCCATAGCCTCTTGCCTTCGCTGCTAGACTGGACCCCGGCGGCGCTTACCGCTATTTCTGCCGAAATGATGACAGAAGGGGACGGAATGGCATGGGGCCCGGTCTTTTCTGCCGTAATACTGATTGTTATATGTGTTGCCTCCGCTTCACTCTTCATTCACAGGAAGCAATTACCGGAATAATGAGATATGCGATTTTTGAAGATTTTCAACGTTTTTCAGAATATTTTCTGCTAAATGTCAGGTAAACCAACTGCTGGCGCTGGACAGCTCTATCTTTTTTTAGTAGACTGTGGGAACAAGCAAGACTATGATAGATTCCAGGTCAGGAGGTAGGGCGATGCTGCGTTTAGGTGAGAGGATTGTTATTGTCGCGGACGCATTTGAGCAGGGTCTTCCTATTGGAGACTATGGCTACCTAATTGCTTATGACCGTAATCCTGACAATGCGTTTGATTACGTCATCCGTGTTCCGCAGGCGAACAGAAATTTCTATGTTACAGCCGAGGATGTTGAAACGGAAGAGCAGTTGCTGGCAGCTCAGGCTGAAAGTGCAACGCACGAAGCGTTGATTGATTATGCTTTGTCCACGCACAACGAGAAGCTGTTTCATCACTTGATGAATGGCGGCGATGTGGAAGCAGTGGAGACGGAGACAACCACTAAGGAAAGCCTGTCCCAGGCGGATTTCATCAAACAGGTGAATCTTCGTGCTTGGATTTAAGGAAAGCCGGCGCAAGCCGGTTTTTTTTGTATTGCGTAAATTATGATTCCCTTCTGCTACAGACAAGGTGTGGTGGGGCTAAGAATCACTTGCTTTGATTCGCTTAAAAGGCCAGCTTTGCACCAAAACAACAGCAAAAATGCTGTTGTTGAAGCGCCGCAGGGCAGTTTGCCCTGTCCACCCTTATAAGTTGCTATATTTCGCCTGTTTAACCCGAATACTGGACAGTGTCCGGCCCCACTTTGTGGGGCTTTTCAGATTGAAGTGGCCGTGGAACCACATGCGCATTGAATTGTAGAGGCTTCTACAATATAATTAAACACGTTATCCGGGCGCTTTAGCCCTTTAAACAGGAGGGATATTCCGAATGAGCATTACAGTCCATGATGTGCAGCATGTGGCCAAGCTGGCCCGCCTGCATTTAAGCCCGGAAGAAGAGGCGAAACTAACTGAACAGATGAATGCTATTTTACAATATGCAGAGAAACTGAATGAACTCGACACCGAGAACGTCAAGCCGACAACCCATGTGCTGCAGGTCAGCAATGTCATGCGCGATGATGTGGTCAAGGAGAGCTTGTCTCAAGAAGAAGCTCTGCTTAACGCACCAGAAGATGAGGACGGGCATTTCAAGGTTCCCGCAGTTCTGGAATAACTATAGCGAAGGAGGAAGAATGTTGAGCCTGTTTCAATATCGATTGCCTGAATTACATAACATGCTGCGGAGCAAAGAGATTTCGGTCGGCGAACTGACAGAGGAATCTCTGGCTGCCATTGCAGAGCGCGATGGTAAGGTGCATGCGTTTTTGACTTTAAATGAAGAGGGGGCCCGTGCTTCTGCGCGCGCGCTGGACGATAAACTGGCCTCCGGAGCAGCCCGCGGACTGCTTTTTGGCCTTCCGGCCGGAATTAAGGACAATATTGTGACCAAAGGATTGCGCACTACCTGCGCCAGTCAATTCCTCTCCAATTTCCAGCCTATATACGATGCGACTGTTGTCACCAAGCTGCGGCAGGCGGATGCCGTTACGGTCGGCAAGCTGAATATGGACGAGTTCGCCATGGGCGGCTCCAATGAGAATTCATCGTTCGGCCCCGTCCGCAACCCTTGGGATGTGGAGCGTGTTCCCGGCGGTTCCAGCGGCGGATCTGCAGCGGCAGTGGCTGCTGGAGAAGTATTGTTTACCCTCGGTTCCGACACTGGCGGTTCTATCCGCCAGCCTGCGTCCTATTGCGGAGTAGTGGGCCTTAAGCCGACCTATGGACTGGTTTCCCGTTATGGACTTGTCGCGTTTGCTTCATCCCTGGATCAAATCGGCCCGATTACACGGAATGTCGAGGATTCTGCCTATGTGCTGCAGGCCATTGCAGGCTACGATGCCCAGGATTCGACTTCAGCAAACGTGGATATTCCGGATTATCTCAGTGCCCTTACAGGTGATATTTCCGGCCTGCGGATTGCAGTGCCGAAGGAATACATCGGCGAAGGTGTGGATGCATCTGTCCGCGACACCGTGCTGTCCGCACTGAAAGTGCTTGAAAGCCTTGGTGCGGTCTGGGAAGAGGTTTCTTTGCCGCATACCGAATATGCAGTAGCAACCTATTATTTGCTTTCTTCTTCGGAAGCTTCCTCCAACCTGGCCCGCTTTGACGGTGTCCGCTACGGAGTAAGAGCCGATGACGGCGGGGGTTTGCTTGATCTGTACCATAACTCCCGCAGCGAGGGCTTTGGAGCCGAGGTTAAGCGGCGGATTATGCTGGGTACTTACGCACTGAGCTCCGGTTATTATGATGCTTATTATTTGAAAGCGCAGAAGGTGCGGACTTTGATTAAGCAGGACTTTGACGATGTATTTCAGAAGTATGATGTGGTTATCGGACCTACTGCACCTACTACAGCCTTCAAGCTCGGATCACAGATCGAAGATCCTTTGACTATGTATTTGAATGATATTTTGACGATTCCTGTCAGTCTCGCCGGCATTCCTGCGGTCAGCATTCCCTGCGGCTTTGCCGAAGGGCTGCCTGTAGGTCTGCAAATTATCGGCAAAGAATTTGATGAGAGCACCGTTCTGCGCGTTGCGCATGCCTTTGAACAGCATACAGATCATCATAAGCAGCTCCCGCAGCTGTAACTGCAGCTGTCCGGGACGTTCGGGCTTCGGAGCAGGTTTTCACGAAGATACTCAAGCAGGAGTATAGGCTCACAAAACTTTTAAGGGAATGAGAATAGATATGGCTAAATACGAAACGGTCATCGGACTGGAAGTTCATGTGGAGCTTCATACCAAGTCCAAAATCTTCTGCGGCTGCTCCACGGAATTCGGTGCTCCGCCCAATACACATACCTGTCCTGTCTGTCTGGGGCATCCAGGCGTCTTGCCGGTATTGAACCGGCAGGCCGTTGAATATGCCATGAAAGCAGCGATGGCACTGAACTGCACGATTGGCGACGTCAGCAAATTCGACCGCAAAAATTACTTTTATCCCGATTCACCGAAGGCCTACCAGATTTCCCAATACGATCAGCCTATCGGTCTGAACGGCTGGATCGATATTGAGGTGGACGGACAAACCAAGCGGATCGGCATCACCCGCCTGCACCTGGAGGAAGACGCCGGCAAACTGACCCATGTGGACGGCGGCTTTGCTTCACTGGTCGACTTCAACCGTGTGGGCACGCCGCTGATTGAAATCGTCTCCGAACCTGATTTGCGGTCTCCGGAGGAAGCGCGCGCCTATCTGGAGAAGATCCGCGCCATTATGCAGTATTGCGACGTATCCGATGTGAAGATGGAAGAGGGCTCAATGCGCTGCGATGCCAACATCAGCCTGCGGCCGGAAGGCCAGGCCGAATTCGGCATCCGCGCGGAGCTTAAGAACATGAACTCCTTCCGCGGGGTACTGCGCGGACTGGAATACGAGCAATTCCGGCAAAGTGAGATTCTGGATGACGGCGGTGTTGTCGTTCAGGAGACCCGCCGCTGGGACGAAGCCCAGGGCAAAACGCTGTCCATGCGCGGCAAGGAAGAAGCGCATGACTACCGCTACTTCCCGGACCCTGACCTGATTGTGCTGCATATTGATGATGCCTGGAAGGAGTCCATCCGGGCAAGCATTCCGGAGCTGCCGGATGCGCGGAAGAGCCGTTACAGCACGGAATATGGACTTACCGCCTACGATGCCGGTGTGCTGACCTCCTCCAAGCCGCTCGCGGATTTCTTCGAGGGCAGTCTGGCTTATACGAAGGATGCCAAAGCCGTTGCCAACTGGATGATGGGTGATTTGCTGGGGTATCTGAACAATGGGGGTCTGGAACTGCCCCAGGTGAAGATTACTCCGCAGGGATTGGGAGAAATGATTGGTCTGATCGCAGGCGGAACCATCAGCAGCAAAATCGCCAAAACTGTCTTTAAAGAGATGCTGGAGAGCGGCAAGCTTCCGGCGGCAATCGTTGAAGAAAAAGGCCTCGTGCAAATCAGCGATGAGGGGGCGATCAAGCAGATCGTTGAAGCGGTTGTGGCCGCCAATCCACAGTCTGTTGAGGATTATAAGGCAGGCAAGCAAAAGGCGATTGGCTTCCTCGTGGGACAGGTTATGAAGGAGAGCAAAGGCAAAGCCAATCCGGGGCTGGTCAACACGCTGCTCGCAGAAGTGCTGAACAGCTAGACCTTACCTGCTTTTTGGTTAATATACAGTAGAACATAAGCGGTAGGGCTTGTCGGTTAACGGCAGGCCTTTCGCGGCATATAAGGGGAATGTGCGGATGAGCATAATAATCAGGCTGGATTTGCAAAATGGGGATATCCTAAGCGAGCTTTGGAGCCTTCAGCATAAGGCCTACAGGCTGGAGGCAGAGAGGATAGGCTTTCATGAAATCCCGCCGCTGCTGGAGACCAGAGACATGCTGAGCCGCTCAGAAGAGTGTTTCTATGGCAGCTTCGACGACAGCGGTGAGTTAATGGGCGCTGTTGCCGTCCAGGAGGAATCACCCGGCCAGCTTACGGTGACCCGAATGATGGTTAATCCGGATTTTTTCCGCCAGGGAGTGGCGGGGAGGCTTTTGGAATATATTTTCGGGCAATATCCAGGTATGGACCAGTTTATCGTTTCTACAGGGAAGCTTAATGAGCCGGCTGTTGCACTGTATACCAAACATGGATTTGTCCCTGCCGGACTTGAAGAAGTTGCTCCCGGTGTCGAATTGATTGAATTTCACCGGAGCGGCCGGCTTTGAATATTAAGAATGAACGTTATGACGACAGGAGGAGTCCCGAAATGAGTCCCGAGCCTAATGATTCTGCCATGCTTCCTGTGCAGGAGGAAGGAGAGTATGGCCCTGCTGTACAAGCAGGAGAAGCTGATCAGCAACAAAAGCTGCCTTTCATTCCTCCGCGCCTGAAGCGGCGTCCCCGCCGCAAACGCAAATTCATTGCCGGACTGCTGGCAGCGCTCATTCCGGGCACGGGGCATATCTACTTCGGGCTGCTTCGCAAAGGAATCTCTTTTATTTTTATCATTCTGCTTGATATTGCTGCACTGCTCTACTTCTCATCGATTGGCATGCAGATTAATGTGCCGCTGCTTATTTTGCTGGCGCTGATGATTCCGGTGCTATATTTCTACAGTGTGTTCGATGTGCTGCAGTCTGCCGACCGGCTTCTGCGTCTGCCTGGAGAGCAGGACCCTGAGCTCCCGCCTGTTCCGAAACCGCATGGACAACGGCGCCGTCTGGTCAGTGAACCGGGGATTTCCTTTGGGCTTATGCTGCTTCTCGGTGGCGCGCTGCTATTTCTTTTCCAGCAAAAGCCGGTCTGGCTGCAATATTTCATCGAGCATTATGCCGGTGTGACAGTTGCGGCGGTATTGGCGGTTTGTGGAGTATTGCTTGCAGTCCGCGAGATCATAAAAGTGCTCTCCTGGCAGAACGGCAGCGAACGGCGCAGCCGCCGGGTTGGCAGATACACAGCTTCTGCGCTGCTCATAGCCGTCGGGGTTCTCTTGTTTCTGGACTGGAGAAACGGAACCGACCATATGCTGATCTTATTGAAATGGTGGCCGATTATAGCTGTGCTCTGGGGATTGGAGTATCTGCTTATATCCTTCTTCTCGCGGCATTTGAGCCAGGGGAGAGCCCGATCCCGTTCACGTATGGATTTGCGGGGGCTGCTGTCTGCGGTCGTGCTCGCGGCCAGTGTGTTTATTGTTTCGGAACAGGAACATTATCTCCATCTATGGAATCGGGTCAGTCTGAATCTAACCGCAGCGGCTGTGGATTATGGCGAAGCCAAGGGAAGCAAGTTCCAGAAGGCTCCGATCGTTATTCCGGTTGAGCTGGGGACCTCCAAAATTACTGTAGACGGCATCAACGGTGATATTCTGATTCACCGCGCACCTGTCGAGGATATTGAAGTTGCAACAACCGTATGGGTAGATCAGTTGGAGGGTGCTGTCGCAGAGGCGATCTCGGAGCAGTCCTTTGTAGATGTAACTGAAGGGAATACGATCAAAATCATCCCCAAAAGCAAGGCCTATGGAGACTCCGGCAAACGCCAGCCGCGGATGGACCTTGAGATTTCATTGCCTGAAGACCGCCGTTTTAATCTAGAGGTGCGGACGATGAATGGAGGCATTACCTTGCAGAATGTGGAGGCCATAGAGGGTATCAATTTGGAGACCGGAAATGGGGAATTGATCCTCCACCGTATTTTCGGCAATGTCAAAGGGAAAACACTGAACGGGGCCGTGCGTGCCAGAACGGTTCAGGGCAGTGTGGATTTGGCGACAAGCGGCGGGGATATGGCGGCCTGGGATGTAACGGGGGCGCTTAAGCTTTCGACCGCTGTTGGCAATATTTCGGCGGCAGGGAGCGGAGATCAGATGGAGCTGTCCAGCAAGAACGGCAACCTGGAGATTAACGGAGCCAGATCGAAACTGCAGGCCGAATCCCTCAACGGCAAAATCCGTGTTCAATCTGCCGACTTCGGAGGCAACTGGGATATCTACAGCGCGGTAGGTGATATTGACCTGTACTTGCCCGCATCCGGAAATTATACCGTGGACGGCTCCAGCGGTTATGGCGATATCGTTTCTGATATTCCTGAGCTGACCATCGACAAAAAAAATATTTCCGGCGAAGTAGGCACTGGCGAATTTAAGCTGCATGTGGAAGGTAACAGCAACCTAAATGTGAGGAAATATTGAATTAAGTAATTTATATTATATAATAATCAATATAATGTAATGACTTCGTTGACAACATTGAAAGCCCGGTCTTACAATTACATTATAGTTATTATTATGTTTTTTATTAAAAGGCGGTGGCATTGATGGGTAGTGGCGTACAGCATGCATTGGAACAACTGAAGACAACCGGTGTCCGTATTACGCCCCAGCGTCATGCGATTCTATCGTATTTGATGGAAGCGATGAATCATCCTACGGCAGATGATATTTACCGTGCGCTTGAGCCGCAGTTTCCAAGCATGAGTGTGGCAACAGTGTACAACAACCTCAAGATGTTCATGGAAGCGGGGATGGTCCGCGAGCTGACCTACGGCGACAATTCCAGCCGTTTTGATGCGAATGTATCTGATCATTATCATGTTATCTGCCAGGAATGCGGCCGGATTGAGGATTTCAGCTATTCATCGCTCCATGAGGTGGAACAGCGTGCCGAGCAGGCGACAGGGTTCAAAATCCATGGTTTGCGGATGGAGCTGTACGGAATCTGCAAATGCTGCACAGAGAAGACACAATAAGTTTCTGAATAGTGAGAGTTATTTTAAACGTGCGGAATCCGGCAACGGAGACCTCACGTTTTTTGGATTTTTTATGATTTTTTTATGACACCCTATCAAATAAGCCCAACTCTTCCAGCAGATTTGCGCAACCAGAGGGCTAGAGATAGCGTATACTTAAGAATGATTCCCCCGCAGTATAATTCTATAAGTGATCTGGAGGTACGTTTTGAATAGAAGACAGAGACAGAGACGCGTCAAGAAACGCGGAGGTCTTTTTCGCCGTTTACTGGGACTTGTCATTATAGCTGCTGCAGCCTACTGGGTTGTTTTTTATGTATTGCCGAACCGTCTGCATACCGATCCTGATTGGAAAGGGTTAGAACAGCCTGTTTTTGTCAAAGGAGAGCTGACGGGCTATTCCGCTTCAGGTACCGGGGACGCGCTGCTTTTACCGCTTCCGCTGCTCCAGAAATATGTAGACTCATCCATCCGTTATGAAGAAGATACCAAGTCTGTAATCTTATCGACAGACAATGAGCTTTTATATATGCAAGAAGATACTAAAACCGCCAGTCTGAACAATAAACCGCTCCAGCTCCGGCTGGCGCCTGAAGAAAAAAACGGGATGACCTATCTGCCCGCAGATACGCTTGAAAATCTGTACGGTTTTGAGGTGGAAGAGGATAAGGACACCGGAGCCGTTCTGCTGATGACCGCTGGAGAAACGGTCCCGCTTGGCAAAGTCAAGGGCGAGGAAGGCGGCAAAACCCAACCTCTGCGCAGTGAAGCGACTATCCATGCACCTATTGTGGCCGATATGTCTCCCGGAACGGTGGTAAAGATTTGGAACTCGGACAATGAGGACTGGCTGTACGTACAGATGGACAACGGCTTTACAGGCTATGTCAAAGCAAAAGATATCATCCAAGACGGGGAAAAGGCAGTCGAGGTGAAGCCGGCCGCTCCCTCGCGCGCAGAGCGCAGCTGGAAAGGCAAGCCTGTGAATCTTTACTGGGAAGCGGTATATGAACGTAAGCCTAACCCCGCTAATTTTGGCGCTCTCCCCGGGGTTAACGTGGTCAGCCCTACCTGGTTCGAGATCGTCGATATAAAAGGTAACGTCCGCAGCAAGGCTGACAGTGCCTACGTACAGTGGGCCCATCAGCAAGGGATGGAGGTATGGGGGCTGCTGACCAACAGCTTCGATGCCGACCTTACCACCCAGGCGTTGTCAAGCTATGAGAAGCGGATGAATGCCATCGTGCAGATGCTTGAATATGCTGATCTTTACGGTCTTGATGGGATTAATATCGATTTTGAAAATGTCTACACCAAGGACGGAGAGAATGTTACGCAGTTCATGCGGGAACTGAAGCCGATGGCCCAAGCCAAAAACCTCATTGTCTCGATGGACGTGACTCCAAAATCGAACAGTGAGATGTGGTCACTCTTTCTGGACCGCCGGGCACTTGGCGCAGTTACCGATTTTCTGATCGTCATGGCTTATGATGAGCATTGGGCGTCCAGTCCTACCGCAGGTTCTGTTGCTTCGCTGCCATGGGTGGAGAAATCCGTAAGCCGTATCCTCGAAGAGGATGACGTTCCTGCAGAAAAGCTGATACTCGGTATCCCGCTGTATACCCGCATTTGGTCGGAAACCACAAAAGACGGAAAAACCAAAGTCAGCTCCAAAGCCGTCAGCATGAATGCCGTTCAGGAAATACTGGCTGAAAAGAAATTGAAGCCTGTGCTGGATAAGGATTCAGGTCAGAATTATGTAGAGTATACGGAGGATGGTGTCCTTCGCAAGATCTGGATAGAAGACAAGGTTTCGTTAAAAGCCAGGGTAGAGCTGGCCAAATCCTTCGGGTTAGGAGGCATTGGCTCCTGGAACCGCAGCTTTGCCGTTCCAGAGGCTTGGGAGACCTTGCAGCAGATTAGCAAATAGACGGTAAATATTGCAGGTACAGCACAGGGGTTTCCTTAAGGGAACCCCTGGTTTTTTTTCTATAACATAATTTAAGCGCCAAATGCGATAAGCTAATGCTTCAGTTGTTGTCCTTCAAGCTGCTCCGCAGTGACCGTTGCCTGTGCGGGGTCCATCGTGAGAATCGTATGGCAGAACATACAGCGGTCCGTTTTTCCCAGCATTTTGGTCAGCTTGTGGCATTCCGGACATTCTACCTGCACGGCGCTTGTTGAGAGCATGCCCGCCCAAAAATAGATCGCCAGACTGGCAATCATAGACACCAGGCCAATGACAAGCCCGATTGCAGCAACAATCTTTCCGGCCGAACCCCAGAATACGATGCCCGCCGTTCCCAAGATCATCAGGCCCATTCCCAGCATGGTGAGCAGCAGGCCCCAAGTGCGAAAAGCGTTGATTTTAGCTGATTTAAACTTCATGAGTATTTGCTCCTAACTGAAATATAGTTCGGTTGTCCAGGAGGAACTGCCATGAATATGTAGAATATTAATATTTAAGAGAATTATAACTGACAGACGCAAAATCGCCAAATTTGATGGAGGGAAGTATGGAACTGTCCAATTTGACCCTTTTTAGTGGAGAGACGTTTGACGAGAGTGTACTGGGAGCTGTAGCCCTGCACCAGACCGGCAGTGCTCCGTTTCAGAGCGCGCTTCTCCATGATTTTGATATGGTAGTACTGATGCTGCATGAGGAACAGGAGAAGGAACGCATTATTACTCATACCATGGCCGGTGAACGGCGCACACAGTCGGTCCATGTAGGTCTTTCCGCTCTGGAGAGGGCGGTAATGGCAGGGGATAACAATGAACTCTTCACCAGTCTGATTGCGGGTGAAGTCATTTGGGACCCTAAGGGAATCCTCGGTGAAATGCGCCGGGAGATTATCCAGTTTCAGGGGCCGATTAAGGAACGGATACTGTTTATGGAATTCTCCAGATTTCTGCATATGTATGTGAAATCTAAGCGGTATATGGAAGCTGGCTGCACTATGGATGCATACAACTGTGTATTGATCGCTCTGTATCACTGGGCGCGTATAGAAGTAAGCGAGGCAGGCTGTTTTCCTGATCCGGCGGTGTGGGAGCAAATCAAAGGCCTGAATTCATCCGTTCATAAGCTGTATGAGGAGTTGACCGTTAGTACAGAGACATTGGATCAGAGAGTGGAGCTTATTCTGCTAGCTTGTGAATTTTCCATTATGTCCAAGATGTCCGATTGCTGTACCATACTGCTGAATATACTGGGGAGCCGCAAGGAACCCTGGAGTATAAAAGAACTGCTCCAGCACTCCGGACTTAGCCAGCTTGGCGCTGAACTGCCGCTGGTACTGCGCAAGCTGGTATCCCGTTCACAAATCAGAGAGATTGCTTCGTGGGCAGAGGATGCCGGGGATGGTCATGCTGTACGCTATACCTTGTGAATATAAATGATAATAACGGATGGATAAGGAGAGGCGAATATGCTCTCTTTTTTTGTTGGGTTCTTGTTCACGTTATAAAATCACTTGAGGGAATATTTATAGTTGACTCTTGTGTTAATGTTGTGTTAAATTATAACTCGTCCCTCTGACGCGGTTAAGATGCTGCAAAGCATGCGGAAGACAACTGGAAAAAAGAAATTAAAAAAAGGTTGACTAAAATGAGGGCGCTGTGATATATTATAAAGGTCGCTGCTGACAAGCAACGATGCAAGAAAATGAGAACTTGATCTTTGAAAACTGAACAACGAGTGAGTAGGATTTCACGCAAGTGAGATCCAAAACAGATGAGTTTCACAGCGTGTTTCACGCTTTAGAAATTCATCAGAGAATGCAAATTCTCGTCAGATGTTTCAAAATGAGCTATCGCTCTTTTCAATACCAATTGGAGAGTTTGATCCTGGCTCAGGACGAACGCTGGCGGCGTGCCTAATACATGCAAGTCGAGCGGAGTTTATCCTTCGGGATAAGCTTAGCGGCGGACGGGTGAGTAACACGTAGGCAACCTACCCTCTAGACTGGGATAACTACCGGAAACGGTAGCTAATACCGGATAATTCCTTGACCCTCCTGGGATAAGGATGAAAGGCGGAGCAATCTGCTGCTAGAGGATGGGCCTGCGGCGCATTAGCTAGTTGGTGGGGTAACGGCCTACCAAGGCGACGATGCGTAGCCGACCTGAGAGGGTGAACGGCCACACTGGGACTGAGACACGGCCCAGACTCCTACGGGAGGCAGCAGTAGGGAATCTTCCGCAATGGGCGAAAGCCTGACGGAGCAACGCCGCGTGAGTGATGAAGGTTTTCGGATCGTAAAGCTCTGTTGCCAGGGAAGAACGTCCGGTAGAGTAACTGCTACCGGAGTGACGGTACCTGAGAAGAAAGCCCCGGCTAACTACGTGCCAGCAGCCGCGGTAATACGTAGGGGGCAAGCGTTGTCCGGAATTATTGGGCGTAAAGCGCGCGCAGGCGGCTGCTTAAGTCTGGTGTTTAAACCTTGGGCTCAACCTGGGGTCGCACTGGAAACTGGGCAGCTTGAGTACAGAAGAGGAAAGTGGAATTCCACGTGTAGCGGTGAAATGCGTAGAGATGTGGAGGAACACCAGTGGCGAAGGCGACTTTCTGGGCTGTAACTGACGCTGAGGCGCGAAAGCGTGGGGAGCAAACAGGATTAGATACCCTGGTAGTCCACGCCGTAAACGATGAGTGCTAGGTGTTAGGGGTTTCGATACCCTTGGTGCCGAAGTTAACACAGTAAGCACTCCGCCTGGGGAGTACGGTCGCAAGACTGAAACTCAAAGGAATTGACGGGGACCCGCACAAGCAGTGGAGTATGTGGTTTAATTCGAAGCAACGCGAAGAACCTTACCAGGTCTTGACATCCAACTAACGAAGCAGAGATGCATTAGGTGCCCTTCGGGGAAAGTTGAGACAGGTGGTGCATGGTTGTCGTCAGCTCGTGTCGTGAGATGTTGGGTTAAGTCCCGCAACGAGCGCAACCCTTGACTTTAGTTGCCAGCAGGTAAGGCTGGGCACTCTAGAGTGACTGCCGGTGACAAACCGGAGGAAGGTGGGGATGACGTCAAATCATCATGCCCCTTATGACCTGGGCTACACACGTACTACAATGGCCGGTACAACGGGAAGCGAAGCCGCGAGGTGGAGCCAATCCCAGCAAAGCCGGTCTCAGTTCGGATTGCAGGCTGCAACTCGCCTGCATGAAGTCGGAATTGCTAGTAATCGCGGATCAGCATGCCGCGGTGAATACGTTCCCGGGTCTTGTACACACCGCCCGTCACACCACGAGAGTTTACAACACCCGAAGTCGGTGGGGTAACCCGCAAGGGGGCCAGCCGCCGAAGGTGGGGTAGATGATTGGGGTGAAGTCGTAACAAGGTAGCCGTATCGGAAGGTGCGGCTGGATCACCTCCTTTCTATGGAGAATCGTTCTCTGCAATGAGGACATTCAAATCTTAAATCTAACCGGTCGGTTAGTGACTCACTCGTTGCTCAGTTTTGAGAGTTTAAGCTCTCAATGGACATATTGGTTTCCAGAACTTGCTTGTAGTCAAGCAGCTCGGAAACATGATATGATCTTCTTCCGGAGTTAAATCCGGAAACACTTGATCCTTGAAAACTGGATACCGAAACGAAAATGCGTTTTAGAACATCTTTTAGCTGAAACTTGTGTGAACAAGTTTTAAATAGTTATTAGTATGCTGAAAGCGAAGATTTTCGATTGTGCAGCGACTTTTGGGCGGAGATCCCTTTGTGAATGATGTAAATCATGAACAGGATCGGAGTCCAAGCGGAGCGAACAAGCGAAACGATCTACGCGATGGTTAAGCTAATAAGAGCACACGGAGGATGCCTAGGCGCCAGGAGCCGACGAAGGACGTGGCGAACAACGAAACTGCCTCGGGGAGCTGTAAGCAAGCTTTGATCCGGGGGTGTCCGAATGGGGAAACCCGGCTGTGGTAATTCGCAGTCACTCACATCTGAATCCATAGGGTGTGAAGAGGCAGACCAGGGGAACTGAAACATCTAAGTACCCTGAGGAAGAGAAAACAATAGTGATTCCGTCAGTAGCGGCGAGCGAACGCGGAACAGCCTAAACCAAGGAGCTTGCTCCTTGGGGTTGTGGGACGTCTCACATGGAGTTACAAAGGAACCGGGTAGGCGAAGAGGTCTGGAAAGGCCCGCGATAGAGGTAAAAGCCCTGTACCCTAAACCCTGTTCCCTCCGAGACGGATCCCGAGTAGTGCGGGGCACGTGAAACCCCGTATGAATCCGGCAGGACCATCTGCTAAGGCTAAATACTACCTGGCGACCGATAGTGAAACAGTACCGTGAGGGAAAGGTGAAAAGCACCCCGGAAGGGGAGTGAAAGAGAACCTGAAACCGTGTGCTTACAAAAAGTCAGAGCCCATTTTAGGGGTGATGGCGTGCCTTTTGTAGAATGAACCGGCGAGTTACGTTTAACATGCAAGGTTAAGGTGAGAAGCCGGAGCCGCAGCGAAAGCGAGTCTGAATAGGGCGATTGAGTATGTGGACGTAGACCCGAAACCGTGTGATCTACCCCTGTCCAGGGTGAAGGTGCGGTAACACGCACTGGAGGCCCGAACCCACGTACGTTGAAAAGTGCGGGGATGAGGTGGGGGTAGCGGAGAAATTCCAATCGAACTCGGAGATAGCTGGTTCTCCCCGAAATAGCTTTAGGGCTAGCCTCGGTGAATGGAGTCGTGGAGGTAGAGCACTGATTGGGTGCGGGGCCCGCAAGGGTTACCAAGCTCAGTCAAACTCCGAATGCCATGGACTTCTTGCCGGGAGTCAGACAGTGAGTGCTAAGATCCATTGTCAAAAGGGAAACAGCCCAGACCATCAGCTAAGGTCCCCAAGTGTGTGTTAAGTGGGAAAGGATGTGGAGTTGCACAGACAACCAGGATGTTGGCTTAGAAGCAGCCACCATTGAAAGAGTGCGTAATAGCTCACTGGTCGAGTGACTCTGCGCCGAAAATGTAACGGGGCTAAACACACCACCGAAGCTATGGCTTGATGCTTTGCATCAGGGGTAGGGGAGCGTTGTGTAAGGGTTGAAGGTTGACCGGAAGGACAGCTGGACATTACACAAGTGAGAATGCCGGTATGAGTAACGAAAAGATCAGTGAGAATCTGATCCGCCGAAAGCCCAAGGTTTCCTGAGGAAGGCTCGTCCGCTCAGGGTAAGTCGGGACCTAAGGCGAGGCCGACAGGCGTAGTCGAAGGACAACAGTTTGAAATTACTGTACCACCGTAATCCGCTATGAGCGATGGGGTGACGCAGGAGGGTAGTGACGCGGACTGATGGATGTCCGTCCAAGCAGTGAGGCTGGTGTGTAGGCAAATCCGCACACCGTAAGGCTGGGCTGTGATGGGGAGCGAAAATTACAGTAGCGAAGGTCATGATCTCACACTGCCAAGAAAAGCCTCTAGCCAGGAGAAGGTGCCCGTACCGCAAACCGACACAGGTAGGCGAGAAGAGAATTCTAAGGCGCGCGGAAGAACTCTCGTTAAGGAACTCGGCAAAATGACCCCGTAACTTCGGGAGAAGGGGTGCCTCGGTAGGGTGAATAGCCCGAGGGGGCCGCAGTGAAAAGGCCCAAGCGACTGTTTAGCAAAAACACAGGTCTGTGCGAAGCCGCAAGGCGAAGTATACGGGCTGACGCCTGCCCGGTGCTGGAAGGTTAAGGGGAGCGGTTAGGAGGCAACTCCGAAGCTGTGAACCGAAGCCCCAGTAAACGGCGGCCGTAACTATAACGGTCCTAAGGTAGCGAAATTCCTTGTCAGGTAAATTCTGACCCGCACGAATGGCGTAACGACTTGGGCGCTGTCTCAACGAGAGATCCGGTGAAATTTTAATACCTGTGAAGATGCAGGTTACCCGCGACAAGACGGAAAGACCCCATGGAGCTTTACTGCAGCTTGATATTGAATTTGGGTACGATCTGTACAGGATAGGTGGGAGCCGTAGAAGCCGGAGCGCAAGCTTCGGTGGAGGCGCCGTTGGGATACCACCCTGATCGTATCTAGGTTCTAACCTGGTACCCTAAACGGGTACGGGGACCGTGTCAGGCGGGCAGTTTGACTGGGGCGGTCGCCTCCTAAAGAGTAACGGAGGCGTTCAAAGGTTCCCTCAGAATGGTTGGAAATCATTCGAAGAGTGCAAAGGCAGAAGGGAGCTTGACTGCGAGACCTACAAGTCGAGCAGGGACGAAAGTCGGACTTAGTGATCCGGTGGTACCGCATGGAAGGGCCATCGCTCAACGGATAAAAGCTACCCTGGGGATAACAGGCTTATCTCCCCCAAGAGTCCACATCGACGGGGAGGTTTGGCACCTCGATGTCGGCTCATCGCATCCTGGGGCTGAAGTAGGTCCCAAGGGTTGGGCTGTTCGCCCATTAAAGCGGTACGCGAGCTGGGTTCAGAACGTCGTGAGACAGTTCGGTCCCTATCTGTCGTGGGCGTAGGAAATTTGAGAGGAGCTGTCCTTAGTACGAGAGGACCGGGATGGACGTACCGCTGGTGCACCAGTTGTTCCGCCAGGAGCATGGCTGGGTAGCTACGTACGGACGGGATAAGCGCTGAAAGCATCTAAGCGTGAAGCCCCCCTCAAGATGAGATTTCCCAGTATGTAAGACCCCTTGAAGACGACGAGGTAGATAGGTTGGAGGTGGAAGCACGGCAACGTGTGGAGCTGACCAATACTAATCGGTCGAGGGCTTATCCAAATAACTAAAATGCAGTTTTCGTTTCGGATTCAGTTTTCAGGCGATCAAACGTCTGATATGCATATTCCCTGATAGCTCAGTTGGTAGAGCACTCGACTGTTAATCGAGTTGTCACAGGTTCGAGTCCTGTTCGGGGAGCCATATGGAGAGGTGTCCGAGTTTGGCCGAAGGAGCACGATTGGAAATCGTGTAGGCGCCACAAGCGTCTCGAGGGTTCGAATCCCTCTCTCTCCGTAGCAATACTTCCTTGAATAGGGATGAGAACCCTCTGTGGTTCGTTGGAGCATGAAGATATGGCCCGTTGGTCAAGGGGTTAAGACACCTCCCTTTCACGGAGGTAACATGGGTTCGAATCCCATACGGGTCACCAATTTACATCTTCGAATTCTGGGATGAGAATTCATTGGGTTCGTTGAAGCATCGGCTTCGTAAGGAATGCATCGCAATCTCGTAACGGAGTGGAGAGTATCCCATACGGGTCACCATTATTACTTGATTTTTATTAAAGTGATTTGGTACAATAAGTTTTGTTGATTTATGGAGGCTTAGCTCAGCTGGGAGAGCATCTGCCTTACAAGCAGAGGGTCGGGGGTTCGAACCCCTCAGCCTCCACCATAGTATCCTTTCAAAAGAATACGCTTTATACTGACGCGGGGTGGAGCAGCCCGGTAGCTCGTCGGGCTCATAACCCGAAGGCCGCAGGTTCAAATCCTGCCCCCGCAATTTAACCCCAAAAAGAGTAGTGCTTAATTTGGAACCGTGGTGTAGTTGGCCTAACATGCCTGCCTGTCACGCAGGAGATCGCGGGTTCGAATCCCGTCGGTTCCGCCATCATGTTTGCTTCAGGGATGAGAATCCATCATAGGGTTCGTTGAAGCATTGCTTCGTAAGGATTACATCGCAATCTCGTAACGAAGTGAAGAGTATCCCGTCGGTTCCGCCATCAAGGTTTACTTAATATAACTTATATGGCTCGGTAGCTCAGTCGGTAGAGCAAAGGACTGAAAATCCTTGTGTCGGCGGTTCGATTCCGTCCCGCGCCACCATTTTTCTTACAACTTAATATGCCGGTGTAGCTCAATTGGTAGAGCAACTGACTTGTAATCAGTAGGTTGGGAGTTCAAGTCTTCTCGCCGGCACCATTGTGGAGGCTTAGCGAAGTGGCCAAACGCATCAGACTGTAAATCTGCTCACGTACGTGTTCGGTGGTTCGAATCCATCAGCCTCCACCATTTTTAGGGGCATAGTTTAAAGGTAGAACAACGGTCTCCAAAACCGTTGGTGTGGGTTCAATTCCTGCTGCCCCTGCCACACAAATTTTAAAAGTTTCATATGGCGGCCGTGGCGAAGGGGTTAACGCACCGGATTGTGGTTCCGGCATTCGTGGGTTCGAGACCCATCGGCCGCCCCATTACTTTTAGAATTATTGATCTAATTAGGATGTAACAGTTTCATATGGCGGCTGTGGCGAAGGGGTTAACGCACCGGATTGTGGTTCCGGCATTCGTGGGTTCGAGACCCATCAGCCGCCCCATTACTTTACAAATGAATATTGGGGATTAGCCAAGCGGTAAGGCAACGGACTTTGACTCCGTCATTCATAGGTTCGATTCCTATATCCCCAGCCATTAATGCGGACGTGGCTCAGCGGTAGAGCATCGCCTTGCCAAGGCGAGGGTCGCGGGTTCGATTCCCGTCGTCCGCTCCATTTTATGGCGCCATAGCCAAGTGGTAAGGCAAAGCTCTGCAAAAGCTTTATCCCCAGTTCGAGTCTGGGTGGCGCCTTCATTTTTTTATTTAGCCCTAATCATATTTGTACGCGCCGGCGTGGCGGAATGGCAGACGCGCTCGACTCAAAATCGAGTGGGAAACCGTGGAGGTTCGAGTCCTCTCGCCGGTATTATTTTTACTAAGAACAGCCCATTAGATGAAAATTCTAATGGGCTGTTTTTATTTTAATCACTTCATTCATTCGGTTTGCGGAAGTGACTTTAAGGCATATGAGTTTACGTACGGTTTACCGCTTCGTGACAGTATAACAGAATTCCAATCTGGGCGCGGCAGCATATCTATACCTATATCCACTGCCGGAGGAAAACCCTAAAAATGTCGTTGGGAATTCTACTCCCACGCGGTTTCCTGCGCCAAATGACATTTTTGCTATTCTTGCCTTTACAATACTCCCAAATCTTTATTCAAGGACTATATTTTCATATGGTATTTGTTTACAAAAATATATTCAACTGATAGAATAAAATGGAAGTATAATAATTCGAAGAGATATAAAAAAATGAAATTAAAAACGAAAGTAACAACACTTCTTTTCACCGTTTTAATGTCTTTAAGTTTAGGTTCCTCTGTTTTTGCACAATCATCCACAGAAAATCAAAGTGCATCTACTGCTGCCAAAGCTGGATGTAATGGGGAGTTTGGGGGCCGAGGGTTTACCTCCGGCTTCCTTCAGATTCCACCTCGCGACGACATCCTTGCCTTCAGCTAACAGTTCCTACTGCCAAGCCTGTAGCGGACTTTCACCGCCTAGTTATCGCCCATGCCGGGCGCACTATAAAAAGTCCGCAGAATTGTATGATGTACAATCCTACAGACTTTTCGTGTAATACCGGCGAGAGGACTCGAACCTCCACGGTTTCCCGCTCGATTTTGAGTCTCTTTGAAATGTCGGAGACCCAGACGTTACTTAACGTTTATCGTGTATAAGCGAGATAAGGGAAAGTAAAACTCCTAACAAAAATAGTACCCCGCTCGCTGTAAAAAAACACTTAGATTGAAATACTCAGAAGAAAATAAAATATGCCAAAGTCGACTCCCACTCCACAGATGGACTTCAAGCACAAGTGGAACCGCATACAATTTGAACAAGCATACTTGCCATTCCTAAAACGGAAAAGGAAAGCCCCACAATCATTTTTCTCATATTATTAATTTAACCTGTGATTAATCACTATACCAACAGGAGTCCAATAATTGCTTTTTCCAAGGTAAGAGTTTTCATTATAAGCATCAATTCCAGCAGCAAGTTCGATATTAATTCCATAAGTAGCAGTTACCAATTCTAACAATAAAATGATCTATAATGATGTGTCACTTGATTATGTTGACCCAGAATTAATAGGGACAACTAACCCAAACTCTGTACAAAAATCTATTACAGCAGATGGATTAATTACACCACAAGCAACATATGTTAGTAGTGTATATGAATTTTTATATGCTTCGTTAGAAACTTTGCTGATGCAGAAAAGGTTAGTATTACTCTGCCACTTCCGAAGCTGAGCAGGGAAATATTGACTTTATGAAAAGAGTAATAGAGCATCACTGGTGAAATCATCATTCACTGATGATAGAGTGTTTTCTAAAAAATATGAAAGAGGTGTTTATTTATGTTAAAACGGTTAAAGTTTTTAAGTTTAATTGTTTGTATGCTCGCCAGTCTTTTAGCTGTCGTTCCTTTGACAGCAATCGCGGCGGGTACAATTGTAAGCTATCCATTACCGTCGATCTATACCACGACCAGTCAATACACGGTAACAGCAGACTCTACCAATATACCGGTAATCGACACTTCGGCGGTATTTGTAAACTATAATTATTGTAATTTCTCTTTTTCAGGTACTACTACAATCACAATAACAGCAAGCGAGCCAATCAATACCTATAATATTTCTCCCAAAGCTTTGGGAATCACTGCAACAAAGAGCGGAAATACACTTACATTTACACTTTCATCACCAACATATCTTATAGTTAAAATCAATAATCTGAAAGATCTGGTTATTGCGGCAGATGCTCTTGAAACCAATGTTCCGGCTTCATCCGGTACAGGTATATACAATGTTAAAACTCAATACGGTGCCGACAGTACCGGTGCCTCAATGGCTACAACTGCAATACAGAACGCCATCAATGCGGCTAACGCAGCAGGTGGCGGTATAGTATACGTTCCAGCCGGAGTTTACAAGAGCGGCAACCTTGTTCTAAAAAGCAATGTTTCGGTTTATCTGGAGGGTGGTTCTGTTATAAGGGGTTCTGGAAATCCAAGCGATTACACTACCCATTTTCATAAGAATTCTCTGAATAAGGATGGAACATGGTTTATCTATACCGAAACAAATGCAAACAATATTAAGATATACGGCAGGGGAACTATTGACGGCAATGGTCATTATATGAGGAATACAAACAATTATTTGAACAATATTCTTGTACCCTTGCAGTGCAGTAACTTCACGGTTGACGGCATAACCATAAGAGACAGCGGTGGCTGGGCTACAATCGTTACAAGATCTAATAACGTAACCTTCCAGAATACCAAGCACTTCAACAACAATGAACTTGATTATGAAAATGATGCAATAGACATTCAAGAGAGCCAGAATGTACTTATAAAGCACACTGTAGCAGTATCTGAGGATGACACCTACTCATTTAAGACATGGGATGTAGCAACTACGGATATAGCTGCAAACTGGCCGGGAAGTCCTGAAAACCAGTCAAATGTAGTTGTGGATGATGCTTTGGCTTGGAGCAGATGTGGAGCATTCAAGGTTGGAGATGGAGTGAAACAGCTTCAGGATGGCATCGTTGTTAAAAACTCTTATGTATACCGGTGCTGGCGTGCTTTAGCAGTAGGTCATCTTTATGGAACTCCAGCAGCTCAAAACATCATATTTGACAATATAGATGTAGAAGGCTTCTGGCCAAGATCCGGTGTTCACTCCAGATGGTTTGATCTTTCTGCAAAAACTGGTCCGATAAAAAATGTGGTCTATAATAATATCAATTTACGCGCTTTAGGTGAAGTTTCAATAATGAAGGGTTGGAGTGACACATCTACTGTCTCCGGAGTTACATTAAACAATGTTCGCGTCGGTGGAGTTGCGGCAACTACATTGGCAGAATTGAAAATAACAGATACTAACAGCTATGCTGCAGCTCCCAAATTCAACACATTGAAATTTGAAGCGGAAGGCTATAACCTTAGTTCAGGTGTTATATCCTATGAGTCAAGCACTGATGGTGGGCTGGATGTTGGTGGAGGGAGTAATGGCGACTATATAGCATTTAAAGATGTTGACTTTGGTAGTACAGCTAAAACAAGCATTGATTTGAAGGTTGCATCCGCTAATTCCGGCGGAAGGATCGAATTCCACTTGGACAGTCCTACAGGCACCATGCTGGGTTATTGGACGGCAGAAAGCACAGGCGGATGGCAGACATGGTCAGTCAAGAATATCCCGCTTAATGCCGGGACAGCTGTAGGAACTCATACGGTATATGTTACTTTTGTTAAGTCAGATTCAACCACGGTTGCAAATTTAACTTGGTTCCAGTTCAAATAGAATGGAAACTGTTTGATGTAATTGCAATAAGTTGGACAAAGGGGTATATCAAATGATATACCTCTTCATTCAGCTAAAGTTTTTTCTACGACTGACCAATTAACACACAATATCTGGAGTCGTGTGAGGAGATCCTTCTGGCGAAGGGCGTCATCGACGAAACGACAAGCTCCCCGGAGCGAACGATATATTCGTTCCAGCTTCGGAGTCCTGTCATTCGCCGGTGGCGTGTTTTCGTTTTTCTGAAAAACCGCTCGTGGTCATTATTTGTACGGGGAACATGCGGCTGGTCGTAGCAAGTGAATAAACCCTTCCAGAACCCCTTGGTGTAACTTTTTAAGTTGGCTACCATAGGTTGGTCGATTCAAAAGTGTAATTTTTCTCGACCCAATCCAACAACCACTGCATTTGGATCCTTCGCCAATTCTTGATACGCCGCGGCTACCTTGGATTTGGGTTCAAATTCAATGATGCTTTGGCTGTAAAAATTTGCTTCTCCTACTTTACGGACAAGGGGATTTGAACTTCGAAGATATGGAAGGTTTCGCGGTAATAAACTTTGACCAAACGAAAAGCCTCCTTGTATAAATTGGTGCGGGTATTGCACATAGTCATCAGGATACCTTCAATGCTGATACGCGGATTGATGCACTTTTTGACTTTTACAATGATTCTGAGCAACTGAGTCAATCCTGTGGCAGACCATGGCTGCGGATTGACGGGAATCAGTACACTATCACTGGCTGCCAAAGCATTGATCGTTAGCAATCCAAGTGAAGGGTTAATCTCGGCAACTGACAACTCAATGTTGCTCGGAATGAGATCGATATTGCCGTGCGTGTGGATGTACTCCTCGGCAGGCGGCAGCGGTTCGTCACTCATAATAGCGTTCATGACGTTGAACATGGATAACTGGAGTTGATCCGGCTGCTCAATGCCAAAGCACATCGAGAGATTGCCTTGAGGGTCAAAATCGACCAGCAATACTTTTTTTCCTTCATTAGATAAAGCGTAAGCCAGATTATAGGCAGTGGTCGTTTTGCCTGTACCGCCTTTCTGATTGGCAATGGTAATAACCGTTGTTCTTCCTGAGTTCTTCCCAAATTTCTCTCCAACGTCCAAAAATGGCTTCATTTTGACCTGATGCCGGGAACCCTTACGGGGCTTGGGCAAAACTAAAAAAACCGCGAAAAACCTTGATTCTACAAGGATTTTCGCGGTTTTTATGTAGCCAAACAGCTAATTCGAATGGGGATGGATGATTCATCTATTGCCCAGGCTACCGGATTTTCTATCCAAACCATTAAAGATTGGCGTAAGCAAGCCTATTAAATTCCGTTCCTTTGGAGCGGTTTTTCTTTTTGCTACGAGCTATTGTCCCATTCCTCTGTGCTCACCCAAGCTAACATTTTGCTCTCCTCCTCTGATTCATCCATTACGGCTACGGCTTGTTCCTGTAACTCCTTAACTCCAGCGCCGAGTTAATCTCAGACTGCCGCGCTACAAATTGACATACCATAGTTAGAAAGTAGAAGTTATAAGCTTAAAATAAATGAAATGAGTGGTATGCAGGAGATCATTCATTTAAGAAAAATTTAAGATCTACACACCTAGATTTTTAAGATGTTCTGTCTATACTTCGTACCAAGAAGAATAGGAGGAACATGGAAATGAAGAAGAAGGAACGTGGCAAGCTAAAGAACAGGAAATCCAGGTTAGTAAGAATATCAGTATTCACAATTGTTCTTCCCGGAGTGCTAATAGGAACAGCAAGTAAAGTGAGTTTAGATTCACAACATTAAAGATATATTGAAAAGTAGGATTACATATTAAAAACGGAGGTGTCTTAGTGAAAAAAATCTTCATGATTGCATTAACTATAACCATTTTAATTGGAGGAAGCCTCTACTTCAAAAATCAAAGTAGCTACTCAGAATATGCAAGCATGCGGGATGATAAAACCATCTCAGGGAAATTAATTACCATAGATAACAATCCGAAGGATATCACGACAGAGAATGAGAATCCGGGCAAAGATGAACCCCCAGAGGATGCAACGCTAGATGATGAGAGGACTCCTGAGGATATTGCCTTGGACAAACGACTTGATGAGCAGAGAAAAGAAAATGAAAGAACCTATCGGGAGAAAGGAATAAAAGGGTCATCAATTAGGCCAACGATAGAAATTCCGTCACTTTCTATCGAGGATATAATAGGTATCTACAAAACTGTTGATGCATACATGAGAGAAAATCCAGATCGGTTTCCCGAACCAGCGGACGATGGCACCAGGGGAAGCACTGATGATCCAAGAATCCAAAATATTCTATATGCAGAAGAAAAATCAGGTATCATAGCAGGATTTGAAAATGAAAATCTGGTGGCATGGGAAGTGAAGAAGCTGGACGGAGAATATACCATTCTCCTGTTAGGGAGAAAGTCTGCGGGGGATGGATGGAAAGTTTTATCAGAAGGGGATGTATATCAATTGAGAAAGGTAATTAGCGATGGAAATTAAAGCGGAAAATTTAACAAGAACATTCGGAACGAAACGGGCAATTGATGAACTGAATTTCACATTGCCTGAGGGCGTGTACGGGCTCTTGGGGGATAATGGGGCAGGAAAAAGCACCTTGATGCGAATTCTTGTGGCAGTCGACCATCAAACGAGCGGCAAGGTTTCCTTTAACGGCAAGGATATCTTCCATATGAACGACGACTACCGGAATCTTGTGGGATACATCCCTCAGGATTTCGAAGTGTATCCCGCGTATACGGCAACAGAATATCTGGAATATATGGGAGCACTGAAGGGATTGTCAAAAAAAGAACTAAAGCACAAAGTTCCAGAGGTATTAAAGTTTGTTAACCTGGAGAAAGTTGCCAATAAAAAGGTCAAAACCTTTTCCGGAGGGATGAAAAGACGGGTGGGCATTGCCCAAGCCATCATCAACGACCCAAAGATATTAATTTTTGATGAGCCCACCGCTGGGCTTGACCCACATGAGCGAATCCGTTTTTCAAACATCATAAGCGAAATGGGACAGGATAAGATCATTCTGTTTTCAACCCATATTATTTCGGACATCGAAGCAATCACCACTAATGTGATCATCCTAAATCAGGGCAAAATTAAAGAGCAGGGTAATGTGCAAAAGATGTTATCCGGGATTAAAGGAAAAGTGTTCACCGAGGAGATGGATAGAGAACGACTTGCCTCCTTTAAGAAGGAACACCTCATCGTACGAATCCGGCAGGAAGAAAACATTGTCAGTGTACGGTACTTGGGAGAACAGGAATCAGGCGCAATCGTATGCGAGCCCACGCTGGAAGATTACTATATCTACTTGGGGAGTGGGCGCCATGCGTAATTTCATTTCATTGGAACTGAAAAAAATACGAAATAAAAATACGGTGATTATCAGCCTACTCTTTCTCACAATTATTCTGATCCCCTGGGTTCAAACCGCCCAGAGTATCGATGTCTTGGATGATGAGGGAAACATACATAGCGGTCTTGGGGGCTGGCAAATTTTAAGAGAGCGCACGGTTGAGGGCACGATGACTACGGATTATTTATTACAAATGAAACAAAACTACCAAAACAGCGTGGACAAACCTTATATTGAGGGGGAAGTGGATACAGACCGCAAGTTGGGAAAAAGATTGACCTTTCCTCACGATGCGCTGCACTGGGAACTGAACTTTCCATATGAAAAGTACCGTGTGCTCGATAACAGCTTAAATTTAACAGATGAGCAGCTCGCCAATTTTTATGTGGATTGGAAGGGCAGTTTTACTGAATATTTATCCAATGAACAAAATCTATTTCCTTATACAGAGAAACAAATCGAAATCATATCCCAGAAAATGCAAAAAGTAACCACCCCATTTTTATTCAAATACGATAGTGGCTGGGAGTACCTGAAAATAGGTTTATTACATACGATCCACCTTTTCTTTATGTTCCTGGCCTTTATCTTATGCGAGGGATTCTCCAAGAACGGCAGCAAAGGAATTGACAAGGTGACCTTATCCACCAAGGAGAGCCGGAGGAAGCTGATCAGCTATAAGCTTGGCGCCGCCTGTGTGTTTTCTACGATAGCCTATTTTGTGTATATTGCGGTCGTACTGCTGTTTATTACTGCAGTGTATACGCTGCACGGCTGGGACTCTTCGGTTCAGATTGGAACGATTACATTTTATTCCATGAATCAGCTTAAAGAGGGGTTACTCTATATTGCCATGGGATACTTTTCCACCCTTGTCGTGACGCATCTTATCCTGTTTTTGTCCGTGGTTTTTAAAAGAGGGAAACTGGTATTAGCACTTTCACTGATTTATTTTTATCTCGTCAATACTTATCAGATGGGGAGGGGGGCGCTGATTGAAAAAGTGATGGTCTTCATGCCCCAGAACTTTATCAATAATCTTATAGGCATAGAGAACTTATATTTTGTGGGTAATACCGTGTTTCCTTATGTTTTTGTCGCCCTGTTTCTGGGTACTGTGTACATTCTTTTATCTCGAATCGGTATCTCTATATGGATGAGAAGATATTATTTACAGTAGGGGAAGGCAGGTGAAATCATGAGCTATTTATCAAAATTAAACAGAAGTAAAATCCTAAACATAAACGTATTCGGTTTTATAATGGCATTGTTTCTGATACTTACCTTTTACAACCTAGACATCATCAAAACAGGTTATTTAAATCAGGCAAGATATGAGGTAACAGATGGGACGGAATACCGGTATCTCTATCAACCGGAGGTATTGGATGAAGTTAAGGTTAACAAAATTTTGGAAAAATACAGAGGACTTAGCCTACCAGAAGACAGGAATACAGCGGATGTTGCAGATTTGCCAGCCTTGGATATGATTATTCAAGTATATGGCTCGGACTGGACTGGAATACGGGATGTCTCAGCAGAACAATTCTATCAGGACAGGTCAGACATCATCAGAAGTGCACAGGAGGAAGCGGGGAGTTCCAGGGAAGGAAACAGCAACGGGACTTTTGCAGCGGCTTCTCTCTCCGAACCTATCCGGATGGGTTATGCCGAGGGCTGGAAGAACGTTAACTCAGGGATGAGCCAGTGTGTTTTTATTGTCCTGGTTCTCATTTCCATTGTCCTGGTCCCAATTTTTAATGAAGACGAGACCTTGGGCATGGACGGACTGGTGAAATCCACGAGATTTGGGAAACGTAAGCTGAGTAGGATACGGATCATCAACGCCTTCCAGCTCTCTTCATTGCTTTATCTGGCGGCAGTGGCGATTTACATTACGCCTATATTCTTTATGTACGGTGTACAAGGAGCGGATTTGCCTATACAAAGTAGTCCACAATTTTTTTTATCAACGGTTGAGGTGAATTACTTCGAGCAGTTTTTGATCAACCTGGTCATTGGATATATGGCAATCTCACTGATGACAGGGATTACCTTATTGATCAGCGTATTAGTCACACAGGTTTATACTGGCTACGCCCTGTTACTATTCACCATAGCCATATCTTACGGCATTCAGATGAGCGAGGTATTCTTTCTGAAACATTACGTGGGCAATTTTCTGCCCATGCAGATAGCCGAGTTCAACAGCTTTTATACAAGTTTTGAATCCTATGGAGGTATTTCTACAATCATTGCCGTTCCTTCCATTACTGTTGCGGTTTTATTTATACTCCTACTATTTTTGCCAAGATGGATTAATAAAAGGATGAGGTATGTTTAATGTCATGAATGCAATTATGAGCGACGAACCGCTTCCACCTGCTTAGGAGTACATCTACTCTCCAACAAAGGGCGGCTATTATCCCAATTCAGTCTGTGAATAATTCAGCTTGTATTCCTTGGGACTCATCCCTGTGTATTTGGAGAACACGTGGGTGAAATAGGCAGGTGTCTCAATACCGACTGCTTCTGCGACTTCAAATACTTTACTCGCCGGATTCCTGAGTAATTTCTTGGCCATTTCAATCCGGTACTTATTGATCGCGTCGATGATGGACTCATTGGTTACTTTTTTGTAAAGGCGGCTGAGGTAGCTGCTGTTGATATGGATATGGTCCGCAATAATTTGCAGATTCAGGTTCTGGTTGTAGTGCTCTTTTATATATTTCTGGCATTCTATAACGATGTAATTGGGCTGTTTGTCATTAAACGCCACTGCCCTTGAGCAGCTTCGAATCAGACGTTTTAGGATGTCTGCCAACAGCTGAATGCTTTTGCTCTCCTGGATTTGCTTATATACCGCGGATTGGCTTTCATCCAACTCGGGTGCGAAGGGGTGGCTGGCGCTCAGCAAACGGAAACAGTAAGAACCTATGAGCAGACAAGCCACCTTTACGTTCTCAATCGGCTCTTTGATATTTCTGTAGCTCTCCAGTAAACGCTCCAGTTGATCGATTGCCAGATCGTTTTGTCCTTGCTGCAGAAATTCGGCAATTCTCTCTGCGGTATGATGGGGAGGAGCTCCGGGAGTGAGTGTCTGGCTGGTGTGAGGCATATAGACAGCCACATAATTATCGCTATAAAAGCTGCCTTGCAGCGCTTCTCTCGCCTCCCGGTAAGCCATAGACAGCGTCTGCACATCCCGGTGCATCAGGCTGATGCCGATATTGAGATGGTATCGTCTGAAGTTCTCTGCCATGGCGAGAATTTCATTACATATCGTGAGCAAGGCTTGTGTCGAGACTGCTGCATTGCCGTCGCCCATGGAGACAATAGCCAGTAAGGTGTTTTTTTCCATTGGCATTATATAAGTGGGGCGCTCCTCGAAGGCTAGCGCAAGGAATTGGCGAATGGAAGCCAAGAACCGGTGATATTCATTCGTTGGGGGAGAGCCCAGCGTATCCTCAACCTCCAGATGGACCCCGAAATAGTTCTCCAATTGCAAACCAAGCTCCCTTGAGCGGCTGAGCAAACTCGCTTCATCGCTGATCAAGCCGTGGGCGGCCTCCTTCAGAAATTTTTCACTGATTTCGGAAAGATGGTCGTTGATCTTGCTCTCCAGCTGTCTCAATTTCTGCTTCTGCTCATTTTCCTTTTCCAGCAGCCGCGTTGCTTTTTCAATGGCCCCGGGAATCTTCTCGGTGGGATTGGTCTTGACCACAAAATCTACTACTTCATACTGAATGGCAGTTTGGGCATAGGAGAAGTCAGCAAAGGCTGTGAGGATGATAACCTTGATCTGCGGAAAGTTCTGGTGGACATAGTCCGATAAAGCAAGACCGTCCATCCCCGGCATGCGGATATCGGTTACAATAATATCGATATCATTATGGCCGAGCATCTCCACGGCTTCTATCCCATTGGATGCTTCACAAATGACTTCACATTGGAGAGTTGCCCAATCCACAAAACACTTCAGCCCTTTTTTGATAACAGGCTCATCATCAACGATCATTACGTTATACATGCGATAGCTCCCCCTGATCTGCAGGTATGTGAAGGGTAACTTTGGCTCCTGCCCCAAATTCGCTCTCTACCTCAATTCCATAAGGCTCGCCATAGATCAGCTTGACCCGTTTTTGCGTGTTGATCAGGCCAATATTGTTGTGGCCTTGTTTGCGAATGGTGATACTTTCGAAATTACTCCAATTTCGGGGAACAACCTCAAATCCATTGCCATTGTCCGTGATCTCAAAATAGACCGATTCGTTTCTGCGGTAAATGCGGATGTGGATGATTCCTTTGCCCAGCTTTTTTTCCACACCGTGAACCACAGCATTTTCCACCAGGGGTTCGACACTCAGCTTGGGAAGCAACAGATCCAGTATGGTCTCGTCCTCAATATGGATTGTATACTCAATTTTATCCTCAAACCTTTCTTTCTGCAGATAAAGATAAAATTGGATAACATCCAGTTCCTGACGAATCGGAACCTTAGCCAGACTATTCGAATAAATACCTGCCTGCAGCAGCTCTGTAAGGGACGTTACCATTTTGTAAACGGTCTCATCTTTGGACAATTTGGCTTTGTAGCCAATGGTAATTAACGTGTTGAACAGAAAGTGGGGATTGATCTGCGCTTGCAAAAATTTGATCTCCGACTCTTTGATCAGCAGGTGCTTCTCATAAACTTCCTTGATGAGATAATTGATTTCTTCCGTCATTCTGTTGAAGGTGGTACTGAGCTGGTTGAGCTCCACATTTTTGTAGGCCGGCATTCTTACGTTGTAATCACCTTTCTTGACCTTATGGATACTCCGCAGCAGATCACGGATGACCCGGGTAAAGCGAAGAGATAACAGGACGCCTGCTGCAAGGGATACGAAAGCAATCAGAGCGATGATCCGAATGTAATTACGCATGCTCTCGGACAACTTGGAGAGTACTTGCTTCTTAGGAATGCCTGCAATGAAAGTAAGCCCGGTGGTGCCGATGCTGCGGGAAACGGTCAGGTAGCTTTCATGGTTAAGCTTGACTTCCCTTACTTCGGCATTGTCTTTCAGCGCGAAGACGGCGGGAGAAACGATAGAACCCAGCTCCTGCTTATCGGCACTGGAATAGATGGCTCCCCGGTTATCAATGATGTAAGCCATAGCACCCGGAAAGGCGAGCAGCCCGGAATATTGGTCCGCTAAATCTGCCTCATCCGTGCCGAAAATCAGCACAAGGCGCTGCTGGGGAAGGTTGATATTGGACACGATTCGTGTGAAGTAGAGGGTACGGTCCTCGTAGCTTGGCGTGATAATTTCCTTGCCCCGAACCCTGCCGTTAACGGAATGAAAGACAGCGAGATTGTTTTTGTTAATTTGTTCAATATTGGGCTGTGACTTCAAAACGGATATGTAATTGTCCTTATCAAAAAAAACATAAGCCGTTGACAGCAGGCTGATATTCCAGGCGTTGTTGAACATAAGGCTGTATTTCAGGTCCTCTTCCATTTCACTTTTATTGAGAAATTTTTTGTAGTAGTCGTCTCCCAGGGACACATCCTCGATTGACCAGGTTCTTATCGTTTTATTAGCGAGGAAATGCAGGGAGGTGTTATCGATAATCTGAAAGGATTTCTCGATATTGTCATTGGTCTGGCGGATCAGAAGAGACAGATTATCGTTGGCATTCTTCGTCAGAATCTGGGAGATGTTCCAATAGAAATAGCAGCCGGCGAACGTCATCGGGAGGAGAATCAGAAGAAGGATAGTTATCACAATTTTATTCCTTACCGGAATGCGGGAGAGTAATCCCCGAATTGGGCGAAGGCTGAGTCGTCGCATGATCTGTTCATTGGACATGCTGGTCTGCTCCTTGGTCGATGATACTATCTGTAGTAAAGCTATTATACAATCTTTTATTTGTGGCGAATAGCTGAACAGGACAAAATACAGCCATTTCCGGCTATGTGGTAAAGAAAACAACAAAGAGTTAAAGAAATCGGAAGAATTCTACAACCCCTTTCATTTGTACGGATGTTGTGGCCCTATTAGCTCAAGATATCAGAAAAGATAATACTGAAATACGAATTCATTCTCCGTAGTCCTTGTTCTACAATGAGAGCTGTAACAAAGCGCAGTCGGCTGTAGATTAAGCCTCTGCATCAAGCTGTCATCATTTAAAGGGGGATTTGATTTGAGAAAGCCATTGTTCAAAACAAGCTGTACCTTAGCCAGCACTCTGATTCTGGCCCTGTCCGTTTCGGCATGCGGATCGCAGAATTCACCGGAGAACAGCGGGACATCCGCAACCGCTGCATCAACCGCCTCGGGTCAGGCAAACGATGCTCCCGCTGCCAAGGCACCGGTGAAAATTTCCTATCTTACCTTCCGGGTAGGTACCCATGCGTCAGCCAAGCTGGAGGAAGAACAGATTAAGCAGTTTAATGCCAAGTATAGCAACGAAGTGGAGGTTGTGGTTGAAGAAATTCCAAGTGACTCCGCATATGAGGATAAGTTGAAGATTCTGGCAGTCTCCGGTGATGTTCCGGATGTCGTCATGGGCAAAAACGGAATCAATGACATCCTGATTAAAGGGAATCTTGTAACCCCTTTCAATGACTATCTGGACAAGGACCCGGAATGGAAAGCAGAGGTTGGGGAAGCGGCGCTCGCTGCCAATACCCGGGACGGAAAGGTCTGGTCCATAAGCGATCAGAAGCAGAATATCGGGTACTTCTACAACAAGGAAATGTTTGAAAAGGCGGGAATCAAGCCGGCGCAAACTTGGGATGAATTCATGAGCAACAATGAGAAGCTCAAAGCGGCGGGCTTCGTTCCGCTTGCGTTGATGACAGGAGAAAACGCCTGGACGACCAACCTGATTCTGGCTGCCCTTGTGGGCACAAACGGGGAGGCAGGCAATACGTTCATGAACACGCTGCATCCCACCGATTTTAATACGCCTGAAATGATTCAGGCGCTCAACATGATGAAGACGATGCTGGAGAAATACACGACCAAGGATGCGCTGGGTGCCGGTTATGCCAATGCAGCGAACGCTTTCTCCCAGAACAAGGCGGCTATGATTGCCAATGGTCCCTGGATGATTGGAGACTTTAGCGACTCGACCAAATCAAGTGAAGGTTTCGATAAAAAAGTGGGTGTCGCAGCCTATCCGAACAACAGCCTAATCTCCACCTATGAGGTTGGCTATATGATCGGAGCCAAAACACCGGAAACCCGCGACGCCGCTGAGAAATTCATCCGCTTCAAGACGGGGATAGAAGGACAGACCATCGCGCTTGAATACGGGAATGTGATGCCGGTATCCGATAAGATTCAGCCTTCGGATGCTCTGAAGCAGAAATATCCGCTTTTTGTTGAATCCATAAAATTGGCCCAAGAGACGCAGGTTCATTACCAATCCTTTGACTCTATTGTCTATCCCAACATAACCGATGCCTGGAAGAGCCTTTATCCAAAACTGGTATTTGGTCAATCAACAGCAGAGGAGATTGCCAAAGAGCTGACGGAAATTGCAGCCAAGCATAAATAATCAGCATGCTGATAAGCAGGAGTATGAGCGATGATCGGATTTTCCGGCAGGTCTGCTTTCCGGGAAAATTTGATTAGGGAGGACCATATGGATGGTTAGGAAAAACAAAGGATACATTACGCTGTTTCTGTTGCCGACGGTTGTACTATTTATTGTTGTCTATGCCGTATCGATTGTCATACTGTTCGGCACATCCTTTACAGAATGGTCGTCCGGACGAAAACCGGTTTTTATCGGACTGGCCAACTATATTCAACTGTTTACGGATGATTCTGATTTTCGTAAAAGTTTTCTGAATACGGGTCTCTGGGTTTTGCTCCAGTCGACAATCCATGTCGCTATCGGTACCGCGTTCGCAATTATTCTCAATATGAAGGAATTCTACTGGAAGTTTGCGCGGACGGTTTACATGTTTCCCAATATCATCTCGGGCGCAGCCGTGGGTATGCTGTTTTTGTGCATGCTCAATCCTGATTTTGGTGCGGTGAACAGCATTGTCCGCTTGTTCGGCCATGCGGATTACGCTCAGAACTGGTTTATGGATTACACAACCGCCTTCTTCTCAGTCACAATGACCTGGCTGCCCTATGCGGCTGTCGTCACTATACTGATTCTGGCCGAGATTGCGGCGATTCCAGACAGCCTGTTTGAATCGGCGCGTATCGATGGGGCCAGCGAGCTGAAGATCATTTTTTATATCATCCTTCCTATGCTGCGCAATATTATTGGTACCTGTGTGATTCTTGCCGGAACAAGTATGCTGCAGAAGATGGATATTATTATGATGACGACGGGCGGCGGACCCGGCAATGAAACCATGAATCTGCCCATTTATATTTACAAGACCGCACTCATGGAGAACAACTTCGGTTATTCCAATTCGGTGGGTGTCTTCCTAATCGGCTTTGGCTTGGTCTTTGTCCTGCTGTGCCGAAATCTGTTCAGAATAGGCAGCTCCCAAAACTGAATGGGGCGACTGGGGTGAAAATAATGAAAAAAGGTTTGGGTGTGCTCAAATATGGGTTTGTGCTCCTGATTGTACTGTTGTCGCTCGGCCCGTTCCTCTGGGTACTGATGGCTTCATTCAAGACGAATGCCGAAATTTTGAACAATTCGCTCGGCTGGCCAAGCAGCTTCCGCTTTTCCAATTACGTCATGGCTTTCAAAATTGCGCCGCTATCCCGGTTTTACATCAACAGTGTAATTGTGGGCATCTTCGGAACATTATTAAATTTATTGCTGCTCGGTATGGCGGGCTATGTGCTGGCCCGCTTTCAATTCCGCTTCAAGAACCTGCTGATGGGAGCGTTCTCCCTTTCACTGCTGATTCCAGGCGCTGCCATGCTGCAGCCGCTGTATTTGACGGTTAACACATTGGGGCTTTACGACAAGGTGATTGGACTTATTATCGTATATGCCGGCTTTGGCCTGCCGGTCTCGCTCTATATTCTATCAAGCTATTTCCTGACGATTCCCAAGGAAATGGAGGAATCGGCTTATCTGGACGGCGCCAGCTTCATCCAGACGTTCTTCCGGATTATTTTGCCCATATCGAAGCCGGGTTTCGGCACGGCGGGTGTGATGCAGTTCCTGCTCTGCTGGAATGAATTTCAGTTCGCTATTATTCTGACGACAGGCAATCAGAGCCGTACGCTGCCGCTTGCACTCTACTATTTCAAAAGCCAGTTTGCCAGTGATTACGGCGTCATGTTTGCTGCGACGATGGTCGTTATTGTACCTAGTATCCTGGTCTATATCCTGCTGCAGAAGCAAGTTGTATCCGGACTTGCTGCGGGAGCGGTGAAGGGATGATGAACCGGAAGATGACACTGGGGAAAAAAACCGGAGAAACAGAGGGGTTGCAGATGAACGAGGAAAACCTGTGGTGCCTGAAAGAAGACGGATATCACCCTGGACTGCACAAGCATTATGAAGGACTCTTTACCCAAGGAAATGGCTACATGCATGTCCGTGGAAGTTTTGAGGAGGGGTGCAGCGATGCGCCCCAGGACGAAGAATATCTGCGCTTTCCCGAAAATGTAACACTTGAGAAGCCGCGGCATCCCAAGTCCAAGCAGGGAACCTTCATCCCGGGCATCGTCGGCCGGCATCCGCTGCTGAAGGAGGAGATTGTCAATCTCCCCTATTATCTGGGGCTTGAATTTTTGTCTGCCGGCGAGCGTCTGGATATGGACCGGTGCCGGATCAGCGGCTACCAACGCTGGCTGGACCTGCGGGATGGAAGTCTTCATCGTTCAGTTGTATGGGAAACGGCAGAGGGCATGAAAATTCATTGTACATTCACCCGGTACCTCAGCATGGCGGATACCCATCTTTGCATTCAGCAGGTACAGCTTGAGGTGTTGTCAGGCGAAGGCAGCCTGGAGGTGAAGGCCACGCTCCGGGCGGATGTACGCACCAATGGAATGAATCATTATGCCCGGATTGTTCCCTCGGCGGATTCAGAGGGCATCCTGTCACTTGAGACTATAACGGAGGAGGGCAATCAAATCTTCATGCTGTCTGCGCTGGAAGCCTCCGAGGCGATTGTCTGGCATGCAGAAAATACCCGGATGACGGCTGCACTTCGAGGGAAGTGCAGGCTGCGGACCGGGGACCGGTTGGCGGTCAGCAAGCTGACTACGGTGACAACGGATCAGGACATGGAGGAGGGGACGGTCCGCGACAGGGCGCTTGCACATCTCGGCCACGCCCGCAATTTGGGCTTGGAACAGCTGTATAACCGGCATGCTGACAGATGGAAGAGCAAGTGGCAGCATGCCGATATCCGCATCAAGGGTGATGATGCGGCGCAGATAAACGTCCGCGCTTCCCTCTACCATCTGATCCGCTCCAATGCGGAACAGGATGCGAGGGTGGCAATCTGTGCCAAGGGCTATGCCGGCGAGGCCTATTTTGGCAGGTATTTCTGGGATACGGAGATCAACCTGCTTCCCTTCTTCCTGCACACCAACCCGCAGGCCGCCCGCAATCTGCTTCTTTTCCGCTACAATACGCTGGAGGGAGCCAGGCGCAATGCGCGGAATTATGGATACCGGGGAGCACGGTATGCCTGGGAGTCCTCGTTAAGCGGGGAAGAGCAATGCGCGAATTGGCAGTATGCTGATCACGAAATTCATATAACAGCAGATATAGTTTATGCCCTGTACCACTATGTGAATGCTACAGGAGATGATGAATTTCTGGAGCGCTACGGCATTGATATTCTGGTTGAAACGGCCCGCTATTGGTGTGACCGTGTGGATTGGAACCGGGAGGGGTATGGCGAGCTGCTCGGCGTTATGGGACCGGATGAATATTTGCCATTCACCCGGAACAATGCCTTTACTAACCGCATGGTCAAATTCAGTCTGGAGCAAACCGTTGCTTGTCTGGACAGCCTGCAAAGCGGTAAGCCGGATAGCTATGCGGCTGCGGCAGAGCGGCTGGGTTTGCGTCCGGATGAACGGGAGCTCTTCCGGCACACGGCGGAAAAGCTGAGGCTGCCTTACGACAGCCAGATGGAAATTGTTCCGCAATCCGACGATTTCGCCGGCTATGCCGATGTGGAATTTGATAGTCTCTGGACAGACCGCTCCAGGCCATTTGGCCATTTCATTTCCCAGGAGCGCAACTATCGCTCCAAGGCGTTAAAGCAGGCGGATGTTCTGGAATTAATGCTGCTGTTTCCACAGGAATTCCCCCGGGAGCAGCTGAAGGCGGCTTATGCGTATTATGAGCCGATTACGACGCATGATTCCTCCTTGTCCGTGGCAGTTCACGGCATTGTGGCATCCTGGCTGAACCTTAAGGAGGAAGCGGAAGCTTTTCTGCAGCGGGTGATGGCTATTGACTTTTCTCCGGAGAAAAAGGGTGCCGCTGAGGGAATTCACATCGCTAATTGCGGCGGTCTGTGGCAGCTTATCGTTTACGGATTTGCCGGTTTGGCAAGTGCGATGTGGAGCGACACCATAAAGCTGCAGCCCCGTCTGCCTGAAGGCTGGGAGGAGCTGAGCTTCCAGATCGTGTGGCGGGGGGAGCACTACCGGATATCGGTTAATTCAGGTGCTTATGAAGTACAGAAGCTGAACGGGGGGGAAGCGGTTGCGGGCACAACCATTTGAGGCAGCCATCTTTGATCTGGATGGCGTCATTGTCGATACCGCAAAATTTCACTACAAAGCCTGGAAACGACTTGCCGGGGAGTTGGGATTTGCTTTCAGCGAAAGCGAGAATGAGCAGCTGAAAGGTGTCAGCCGCATGGAGTCCCTTGATCTTCTGCTGCGGTGCGGAGGGATAACGGATGTATCGCCGGAACGGAGGGAGGCATTGGCTTCGCGGAAAAACGAGTGGTACAAGGAGCTTCTCGCAACACTAACACCTGCTGATGTATTGCCTGGTGTGCGCAGCTTTCTTGGTCTATTGCGCTCACAGGGAATCCAAACGGGGATTGCATCGGCCAGCAAAAACACTCCTCTCATTATGGACAAAGTGAATATCAGGCCGCTGTTTGATGCAGTGGTAGACGGGAATAGCATTGTCAGGGCGAAGCCGGACCCGGAGGTGTTCCTGCAGGCAGCCAGGCTGCTCGGTGTGGCACCGGCAGCATGTTTTGTATTTGAAGATGCGGCGGCTGGTGTAGAGGGGGCGCTCCGGGCAGGCATGCGTGTTGTCGGCATTGGGGATGGGCGGCTGCTTGCCCGCTCCCATCTTGCCATCACCAGCTTTGAGCAGCTTGAGCCCGTTTTTCTGATGAGTCATATCGGCGCCGCTGATCACATCGGACGGGGAGATCTCCTGTATGAACAATAAGCAAATAAACATATTGATGCTGACGCAAATGCAGCCGGACATTCCGCATGCGCTGCCGGGAGGCGGTTTTGTCACCCTGACGCTTTTTACAGACCGCTTTGGGTCACAGCTGCATCTGTTGACCGTATCCAATGGCAGGCTTGCCTTTACTGTGATTCTTGAACGGGGGATGGACATTGGGGAAATCAAGCTGGAGTCTGAGAAGATCAGCTGGGAGCGCGATGAGCGGTATCTGCTCCATCCGGATCACGTGGACCTGTCCGACAATGAGCATTCAGGCTGGGATTCGGGCTTCTATGCGGCTGTGGCTGCTATCGGTCCTGAAATTTTCGGCACCCCGGATGAGGTGAGAACGGTCCACGGGACGGGGTCTTATTCTCCCGCGTTGCTGGAATCATTACGTCTGGTCTGGGATGAGCGGCAGATCTGCTTGGAGGGCATCGTTCCAGTGAGAGGATATGGAACGTTGCCTGTATATGAAAAAACAATCCGGATCATAACGAATTACGGGGCAGCTGCGCTGTTCCGGAAAGATACGGTGCGGAATTTAACAGATACAGCTCAGCCTGTAGACGACGGTTACCATATTCAACTGTCGGGGGCCTTTATATCTGGCGGCGGAAGTTATGTCCTGCCGGTTACGGCAAAAAAACTGCTGCTCCGCGACTCTGCTCCTCCGGAAAAGGACCCGTTCGCTGTCTACGCTGCTGAGACCAGGCTGGACCCGATCCGCTGTTATCAATATGTTCCTGAGCCGGTGGAGGGGCTGTCCGATCTGCCGCAGGTCCGCGACTATTGCGCTGCCTCAGGCGACGGCCAGGAGTTGACAGCCGAGATGCTGGTGAACACAGGAAATGATGCCGCAGCCTATGTGATTCGTTCCCTGCAATGCTATCCCCGTTCACTGCTGGCCAAAAGGGCCATTGAGGACTGCATGTATGCTCTGGAGCCTTGTAAAACCAGACCCAATTCCATGAAGCAAAAAACGATAGACGGCGAAGTGGTCTACGTCGGACCCCGTGGCCAGTGTACCGGCTGGATCATCTTGGGGGCGACACGTGACAGGGTGGAAATTGACACCCTTACGCACTTGATCCGAAGTGCAGCAAGGTGATACATGTTAGGAACGCAGACTCCATCCATATAAGTTGAACTTGAAAAATTCATAAAAAGGGTAAAAGTGCGGAGGGGAAGTTTGGAACTGGAAGAGCGGTAGCGTCCGCCTGAAAGCTTTCCGTAGGAAAGCTCGCTTCGGAAGCATAATCAGTCACCGGATTTCAACCGCAAAAGGCGGTTGCATTCAAGAAATCTGGGGACAACAGCGGCTGGAAGTCCAAACATTCCCCGCAGTGACGTTATACCCTACAATGTAAAACTAAAGTTCATCTTATATAGTACAACCTCTCAAAAGTTCCTCCCCGTTTCTCCAAGAGGAGAAAACAAAGCCAAACGGCTCATACAGCAGAGGAACGAGTTCTTCCAGCCTCCCCTGAAAAAAAGGGGGGGCTTCTCTAATGGACCCAGATGACCCTATTTCATGCAAACCCACCATTATGCTCCGGGAAATGCCAGCTTAGCGTCTCCTCAGTCCATTAGCTTGAATAAAAAGCCCGGATTGTTGAAATAACGGCGCTGGAGTCCGTAAGATCGTGGTTCCCTTTGCCCGGTCCGTCTGGAGGATTGAGATGTTCGGCTTCGTTCCATCCCCCCTAAATAACCAGTCACTGGTGGATATCCGGCGACTGGTTATTTTACTATTGCTGCATAGGAAATCACTCATCACAGATCATATCCTGTACAACAAGAAGCGCCCCCCTAACAATCATCAGGGGGAGCGCCTTGTTTATGCCTTGCAAAACCGGTATTTTCCGTTTCTACGCAATGCTTATCGCAAATAATTCATCAGAATCTGCGCAGCCTCTGCACGGGTGGCGGGAGCTTTGGGAGCGAAGGTACCGTCAGCCCGTCCTTTCACGAAGCCGAGCGCAGCCGCTGCAGCCACTTGTTCCGCTGCCCAGTCGGAGATGCCCGCAGCATCCTTAAGGGAAGGGCTGGCCGGAGCGGCCGGAATTACACCATTCTGGAGCCGGTAGGCCCGCATCAGAATGACAGTCATCTCTTCACGGCTGATCTCCGCAGCCGGTTGGAAGGCTTCCGGAGTCCGGCCGGTAATCAGGCCGGCCTTCACCATGCCGGAGATTGCCTGCTGATACCAGGCGCCTTCCGGGACATCGGCGAAGGAAGTGGTACCGCTGCCGTTCAACTGCAGCGTATTGGCGATCAGCTGCACGAATTCAGCCCTGGTAATATTCCGGCCTGGCTGATAAGCCTGCTCCGATATGCCTTGGATCAGATGCTTAGCAGACAGCTCTCGTAAAGCTTCAAATGCCCAGTGAGTGACCGGAACATCGCTGAATTGCTTCGAATACTCCAGCAGCGCGTACATGCCGCTGCCGTCAAGAAGCGCCTTCAACCCGCCGTCTTCAGCTGCTCCGCCCAGGTATGTGAGTGTACCGTCGCTTTCCACACGATACAGACCAAGCAGCTTCGGATTGAGTCCCTCAGCCGGCCAGCTGAAGCCTACCGGAACCTGATATTTCTCAAGCCGGTGGACCGCTCCATCCGCACCGGATAGACTCAGATCATACTCTATCAGCTTGCCTTTCAGCGCTACACCGGCTTCCGTCTTCAGCTTCACTTCTTCCAGCGCCTTAAGCTTTGCCTTCAGAAGGATCTTTGCACCGCTGCTCTCTGCAGCAGGTACGGCTCCGGCCAGTTGCTTCAGCAGCTCCGGCGCCAGTACAAGCTCTATTCCGTCTCCCTGCAAACGCAGCGAATTTGTTCCCAGCAGCTCTCCGGCCTTCAACGGAAGCTCAATTGCAGTTGCTTGCCCTACCTGCACTGTAACCACCCCGTTCACCGCAGGACTGCTCAGCTGGGCGGTTGAAATGACTGCAGCCGAAGGCAGTGGCATGGCGGTCTGCTGTGGTGTTGCCGTAGGCCTGACCGTTGATAACGGCGGGCTTGCCGGTGTCACCGGAGGATCCGTTGGTGTCACCGGAGGATCCGTGGGCGTTACCAGTTGACGGTTGACTGTCAGCTCAATAGTCTCTGTATTGACCGCATCTGCATAAGGACGGTTCCCAATAATACGGGTATTGGTCACCTGCACCTGGTATGCCCCGGCATCAGCAGCCCCGGCCTTCTCAACAGCCAGGCTGCTGCCATGTGCATTGTCCAGGACCAGGCCATTCTTCAGCCAGCGATAGCTTAGTTCCCCGTAAGTTGAAGCGGCAACTACGTTGAAGGTTACTGGATCGCCCTCCACTACAGGGTTAACGGTTGCCGCGAACGATTGGACCGACGGGATTTCATGCGCCGGATACACCTTGAGCCTAAGCTCCGTTCCGGTGACACGGACCGGGTTCACCTCCGCTTTGCCGGTCAGCACCACACGGTACTTTGTCCCGTCCTGTTCCATTCCCGGGGTGAAGCGGTATACCGCACCGGTAACACTCGGGAGGGGCAGCCAATCACTATTGCCGGTCCGCTTCACTTCCCACCCGATAGATTCAATGTCTCCTGTCGTATCAACTAGAAGCGTTAAAGGGTCACCCTCAACAGCCTCCAGCGCAGGCGGCAAATCCAGCGCGAAGGCAGGTGCGATCCATTCCGCATCGGCTGGAAGCACCTTCAGGATGTATTCCTGCTCTCCGGTTAAGCCTCCTTCGCCAGTCACGACGGCCTTGTACCGGTAGCCGCTCATCGCTTCCGACAAATCCGGAAGCGTCAGCACATCGCCCGATCCGACGGGTTCGCCGTAGCCTTTTCCCTTGTCCACATACCAGGTGTAGGACAGTGTTCCTGACCCTGTTCCGGCAGCGCGGAGTATTCCGGCTGATCCTGCCCGCAGCGAGCCTTCACTGACAATCCTCACCTCCGGTGCCTTAAGAGTCCATTTCGCAGTCAGTGTCAATGCACCAGGCACCGTCTGGGCTGCAAAATCCCATTTCGCAGCATCGTTGTACCAGCCCTCCAGCTCATAGCCTTCCTTCGCTACAGCAGGAGCAGTCAACGGTTCGCCGTACACAGCCTGAACAACTGTCTGCGCCGGACTTCCGCCATTGGCGTTAAAAGTAATATCATAGCGTCCTCCGGACTCCGTCAATGCACTGATCTCACTATTGCTGAGGTTGCGTATTTCAATTTTCATGCGTTGATTATCTTTCCCCTGGTCATCAGCCAGCCTTACTGCTGCACCGTTATTATTGGATGCTCCTTCTACAGTGATTACTTTATTATTACTTTTGTTAACTATTTTATAGTAGTCACCGTCTTTTTCCAGTTTCCACTGCTGAGTATTTGGTATAGATCCTGTAGCTCTTGTATTCTGACAGAGCTGCTGTATGGCTGAACCGGGAAGAATGTCGAGGACATGCCCGCTTTGAACCGACTGGATCTGGTAATACCCTGTACCGAGATCCAGGAATCTCCACAGCTGATTATTTCCATCGCCATTGGCCCATTGGTTAATTACCGCCAGCGGATCACTTGAAACTCTGTCCACATCCAATGCTTTTCCGCTGTGTTTCGGCTGGATTTTAACCATCTTTTCAGGAATGATTTTCCTGGCAATTGAACTCATAAATCCGCCGCTGGTTTTATCAATGGTGAGACTGTCGATATTGAATCTTCCGGTATCCCCTTGTTCACGGATGAATTCAATTACATTTTTTCCGGCGTTCAAGTTAACTGATTCCGTACGGTTAGCCCACGAATCCCAACTCGCTGTCGGAGGTAAAGATACTTGTTTTATTCTTTGTCCGTTAACATACATCGTCATTGTTATGTTGGAACTCTGTGCGCCGGAATACCGCAGAGCTGACGTATAGGCAGCTGTATTGGGTACGTTTACTTCAAACTTGAGTGAATCGCCTTTTTGCTCAAATCCGCCTACAAATCCGTTGCCTTCATACCATAAATGATCTTTGGCAATCTGCAGGCTTCCTTGTCTGGCTGCTTCTTCTGCCTGATACCTCCAGGGAGTACGTTTGGTAAGATGAATACTGTCGATATTTATAATGCCGGAATTATCCGTACCATTCTTGTAAGTGATCGTGTTTGTTCCCTCTTTCAGACTTAAAGTCTCAAGCTGCTCCTTCCAGACAGTAGGTCCGCCAGTAGGAGGGAGGGTGATGTTTTTAATCTTAGTGCCATTCAAATATAAACCTAAGGTTTTACCCGCAGCTTCTTTTGCATATCTCAGCTTAACATCATAAGACGCCGCATTCTCAACATTTACAGAAAACTCCACGGATGAGTTCGCTCTGGATAGCCCGGTTACATAACCGGTACCCAGATTGCCGTCTTTTGCGTAGACGACTTCAGCATCATCCGGGTCTGTGATTGTTGCATCTTCTGCTCCATAATGCCAGGTAGTTGCTTCGGTAACTGTTATATAGTCAAGATTGACGTTGCCGGTGTCGCCGCTATCATATTTATACATGATGGTATTTTCGCCTTGTTTAAGGAAAACATTGTCATAGCGGTCGGCCCAGCTGTTCCAGCTCTTTAAGCTGAAGAAATCTACCTGCTTTATTTTTTGCCCGTTTACATACATACTCAGGGTCCTGTCATCATTAAACCCCAGGCTGTAGCCCAGATTAACCGAATAGCTGCCTGCATTGGCGGCATTTACCTTGAAGGTGACCGCGGAATTTGAAATCCATAATCCTCCGGCAAAGCCGGTTCCGCTGTAACCCGGATGATCAGTATCTACCTTTGCATTTCCGGACAGTTCGGCATTTTCTGCTTCGTACAATGTGCTTTTTTTGATAATCATGGCGTCGAGGGCCAAAGAGCTCTTGCCCGAAAGACGGATCTTGTTGCTTCCGGCATTAAGCTTAATATTATAAGCTGATTGAATATCGAAGTTTGCCTCAAATCCGGCATTGGATGCAAACGAAATATCCCGCACGGCCTCTTGATTGACTCCTAATTTCATGTTAATAGCATTCGCCGTATTATTGTTGTATCTGAAATCCAATGAGTAGGTTCCTGCAGCCTTCGTGTTTACTGTAAACTCCACATAGTCATTGGCGCTGCTGTTATTGTATTTTTCATATAGGGCGCCCGAAGCAAAAGCACTTTTCCCGACGACTTTGGAAACTCCTGACAAACTGGCATCCTCGGCTTCATAAATTTCGCTTTTTTCCTCTCCTGAGGGTCTGTTCAGGACAGTGCCGGGATTGGAAGGGATTCCTAGATTGATGAAGTCATTATCGTCCCAATGTATACGCTGAGCTCTTATTCCTCTGTTTCCGCCGCCTTGTCCGTGGGTCGGTATTCCATGGTACATGATCCAATCCTCTGAATTATCCTCAGACTTAAGGAACAATGGGGATCCCGGGCCATATGAGCTGTTTTCATCCGATCTTTTCATTACAGGCTCAGGATATTTCTTCCATGATTCGGCTTTCATCACATCAGAGGCTGCATCAGCTACCGATACACCCACAGAATAGTTATCATTCATAAAGCTGCTTGCAGAATAGGCGAAATAGATCTTGCCGTTTCTTTCAACTACAGCAGCACCTTCATTGATATTGTCGTGATGCTTTTCCCAGTCATATTGCGGCCTTGCCACAGTAGCTTCTGTACCTTCCAATGTCCACGGGTTCTTCATTTTGACAATCGTAGGGCTCTCGTCAAATTTCGTCTTTGCAGGATCTTTAGGATCAGGGTAATAGTAGTATTTTGTATAGGTGAAGTATGTTTCGCCTTTAATGGATATAACGCCGCAGGCCAAACCATAGCCCTGCGTATTCAGAAGTCCCTTCTTGACCGTAACCTGCCCATCTTTGTCCGCATTAGCGGATTCCCCCTTGAGCTCCCAGGTGCCTTCAAAAGGATCGGGGGATGAGTTCTCCAGGACGTAGGAGCTTGGATGTCCATATCCGAAGCTCTCCTCTGGACCTGAAGAGAAATAAAGATACCATTTGCCATCCAGTCTATATACGTATGGACCCCAAACAAACCCAAAATTACTCGGCTTCTTCCAGACTATTTTGCTTTTTGCAGTGGATACTCCGAGAATGGTTTCATGTCTTTTTAATGTGATGTTATTATCGCCAGAAAAAGCTGAATAGTAATAGCCGTCTGCAGCCCTGGCAATAGTAGGATCGGCACCCCCCATAAGCGGGTTAACATAATTAGAGGTTACCTCTGCACTAGAGATGCCTGTCAGCAATAATGAAAGCAATATCGCAAAGGGGAACAGAAATAAACTTTTTTTCCTCATCGTAATCTCCTTTGTCTAATTATTTTTTGTAACCGCTTGCATTTTTCTGTAGCGCTACGCATTCATTATAAAATATAAGCGGAACTGTTTTTCGGCATCATGTATTGCGATATTTTGAGGAATTATATTGGCAAGAGAAGAGCCAGGAATAAAAATCCGCTGTCCTTGCCTTTTTTTTAGCTTTCTTATGTTTTTTTTACTTGTTTGTTGTAGTATAGATAAAGCCAGTTATGGTTAAAATTCCAACTTCAGTAAGAGGGTATCGATCATGAAAGATCTATATACAGCCGGTAATCGAATGCTTGTGCAAAAAATGCTCAAGGGATTTTCTTTGTTTTCGATTTTTACGACGATTCTTCAAGATTATCCGGGGGACACGCAATCCATTCTGTTTCTTACCCTTATTGCTGTACTATTGCTCGTGAACGATTTCACCAGAGTCAAGTTTCAGAATCAGACTAAGGCCCTGTGGTATGTATCTTTTATTCTAAGCAATCTATTGGCTGGTTTTTTATTGTTTAAGGTCTACTGTATAGGCACGCAAATCTACATCATTATTCTGCTTGTTGAGATCATTGTCAGCACACACAAAATTCCTGTATATGTATTGTGCCTGCATTTTTCTATTTTTACGGCTTCGCTGATAGCAGATCATACTACCCTCAGGGATATTTTATCTTCCTATTTAATTATCATTTCCATTGTTTATTTGTTCCGGAATGTTTTGATTGAGAAGGCAAGAACCCAAGAGCTAAATCAGGAACTGCAAATTGCCAACACGACACTGCAGGAGTACTCAAACAAGATTCAAGAGCTGACCATCTCCCAGGAGAGAACGAGGATTGCCCAAGAACTTCATGATTCACTGGGGCACTACCTTATAGCCTTAAATATGAATCTTGAATATGCCAGTACAATCGTGGATGTGGAGACAGATAAGGCAAAGCTGGCCATTCAGAAGTCGCAGCAGCTTTCCAAGGAGTGTATCGTCAATCTCAGGAAAACAGTGGTGCTTCTGGGGGATGAGAGAGCTTCTAAAGAACTCTTGCAGTCCCTTCACGAGATCTTCGACAACTTTCTCGAAACGAATAAGATTCAATTTGAACTGAACATGGATGAAGATATTGAATATGTGGATTCCGATATCAAAAATTGTATTTACAAGACCGTACAGGAGTCTATCACCAATGGTATTAAGCACGGGCAGGCTACACACTTTTCCATTGCCATTCATAAATATTCCGATCATATCTCCTTGCTCGTTCATAATAATGGAGCAGACTGCAAAGAGATCATCAAATCCAAGGGGATTCAGGGGATAGAGAACAGGATCTTAGCCCTGGGCGGAAAGGTTGTTTTTTACTCGGGCGAATCTTCAGGATTTCGTGTTGAGGCCAATATTCCTAAAATTACTGTTGATTTCGGGTTTAACAAGGAGGCACATTCATGGTAGATATTATGATAGTGGATGATCAGCAAATTGTCCGGGAAGGCTTGAAGATGATTCTTAGCCTGCATGAGGAAATCAATGTTATCGGTGAAGCGTCCAACGGAGAAGAAGCCTTGGAGCTTCTCAGCTACACTTCCCCTGAAGTTATTCTGATGGATATCAAAATGCCGGTAATGAACGGAATTGAAGCGACAAAATTGGTGAAAGCCAAATACCCCGGGATCAAGGTGATCATTCTTACTACGTTTAATGACAGTGAGTATATTTTTACAGGTCTGAAAAATGGGGCAGACGGGTACATTCTAAAAGATTCAGGCTCTCAGGAAATCATTTCTTCCATTAAAACTGCTTGTGAGGGGAATATTCTGCTGAATCCCAAGATTACACGGGAAGTAGTGAATGCGCTGAATTCTGTAAATAATGCAGGTACTGAGAACCTGCGGAATGAGCAGATTCTGCAGCTGCTTACACCACGTGAGCTGGAGGTAGCCAAATGCATTATGGAAGGCAAAAGCAATAAAGAGATCAGCAGTGACTTATTTATTACTGAAGGTACTGTCAAAAATTATGTCTCACGAATGCTGGAGAAACTTGAGCTGAAGAATAGAACCGAATTAACCCTATGTCTGCAAAAATCGCTATAATTCTGGTGCATGGCTAACCCGCGTTTGACTGCTGCCAGCTTGCTTACGGTATGCCGTTTTTACAGTAATCCGTCTGATCCACAGACTGACTATTGTAAGGACGGCATTTTTTAATTTACCTCCCCCATATGACTAAAGTAATAACCTAACTGATAACTAAAGTAATACTCAGATTGAGTACTATAGTGAATATTTTTAACTTGGAGGGGGGCGTAGAATGAGAACAGAACAAGAAATGAACGCGAGGTGCTTTAACCGATGCTTGAATTAACAAATTTGACCAAAAAATACAATGATATCACTGTTGTTAATAATATTTCCCTAAATGTGAAGCGTGGTGAGATTTTTGGCTTGTTAGGTCCTAATGGAGCCGGAAAGTCAACGACCGTATCCATGATAAGTACAGTGCTTACGCCAACCAGCGGAAGTATAACCATTGATAATAAATCCCTTAGGGAAAAACCTGCAGACATCAAAAAAATTATGGGCATTGTGCCGCAGGATTTGGCGCTGTACCAAGCCTTAAGCGCCAAGGAGAATCTGGAGTTTTTCGGCAGCCTGTATGGACTTTCCGGAAAAAAACTGAAAAACAGAACCAACGAAGTATTGGATATCATCGAATTACAGGATAAGAAAAACCAGGATGTAGCCGAGTTTTCCGGAGGGATGAAGCGCCGGGTCAATATAGGGGTCGCGCTTATGAATGATCCCAAGCTGCTGATCCTGGATGAACCCACGGTAGGCATTGACCCTCAATCCCGGAACCATATCCTGGAGACTGTGAAAAAACTCAATCAAGACAGAGGAATGACGGTGATTTATACAAGTCACTACATGGAGGAAGTGGAGTACTTATGCAAGAATGTTGCCATCATCGACCACGGCTCCTTGATCGCGCTGGGAACCAAGGAAGAACTAAAGCAAAGCCTGGCGGCGTGTGACACGCTGACAGTGAATTATAGCGAAGCGAGTGAAGGCGCACTTGAACAGTTAAACCGGATTCCCGGTATTTCCAAGGTTAATATAGAGGGCAATCAGATCAGCATGCTGGTTTCCACGAATGACAAGAATGTGATTGAGATTGTGGATGAAATCAAAAAATTAGGAATCAAACTTACCAGTTTCAAATATGAGGAAGTTAACCTGGAAAGTATTTTTCTGCAGATAACAGGCAAGGCCTTAAGGGGGTAGCGGGGGGTGGTATTGTGAGAAAGCTATTACGTTTATTTCTATTGGATTTGCGGCTGTTAACTAAAAATAAAACATTTTATCTAAAGCTTATTCTGTTTCCATCCATTCTAATCCTCATCCTGGGAACGGTATTTAGTGATTCGAGCTCCAAGATCAAAACCTTTAATGTAGCTTTTTATAATGCTGATAAGGGCTCTTCGGAAGGGACTCATTTCGTATCCTTGGGAAATGTCTTAAGGGACAATGTATTCAAACAAGAGGACCTGAAACAAATTGTAAATTTAAAAGAAACCACCAGCTATAAGCAAGGCAAGCAATTACTCCAGGACGGTAAGGCTGCAGTATTTGTTTACGTACCGGAAACCTTCACCAAGACCGCCATGAATAATGAAAAAACGGATATCGTCCTGATGGGTGACAACGATAAACCACTGGATAAAGAGATCGTTGCGACTATTCTGGACCGGTTCAATGCAAGTGTCAGGACAATGAATGTTGAACAACGGACGATCCTCCAGTCCATAAGCAGTACAGGCAATATTCCTAAGGACAAAATAGAAAAGGTTATGAGCCAAATCTCAGGAAATAAGCAGCTTAGTCTTAAAATACCGGTGGTGCCAACCAATAAAGATGCCGTGCCTATAGATGCTATGCAGTATTATTCGATCGCAATGGTAGTTATGTTCTCCATTATGACGGCATTTGTGCTGGTTCACAGCATAGTGGATGAGAAGCAGAACCACACCCTGTTCCGAATCAAATCCACACCTACCTTGAATATACAATATGTGCTCGGCAAACTTTTCGGGATTATTTTATCTGTTGTGATCCAAATGATCGTTGTGATCATGATTAGCCGGGTTGTGTTTCAGATGAAATGGGGAAACCCTTTAGAGCTGCTTGTTATTACTATTGTTTATGCTTTTGCCATCGGCAGCATTATTCTGCTATGGGGATTTACCGCGAAAGACCATGTGACTGTATCCAGCTTAGCTTCTCCTGTGCTGTACATTTTCAGCTTTTTGGGCGGGAGCTTTATCACCAAAAGCGGATTGCCGGATAGCCTGCGCGTCATTCAGGAGATCATCCCTAATGGTAAAGCAATAAATTCATATCTAAAGGTATGCCAGGGGGTAGGCCTGAGCGGCATGTATATTGATTTGTTGGAGCTTATAGGTATAGGACTGATATTTATTATCTTTAACATTAGGGTATACAGCGGAAAAAGGTGGAATAAAAGTGCAATTTATAGTCATGGTAAAAAACCAGCTGAAACTGATGTTTCGAAATAGGACCGCGGTATTTGCAACAATTGCAGTGCCCTTAATCCTGACCTTCTTATTTTCCTTTTCCCAGGGGAGCAGCCAGGAACGCTTATATGTAGCGGATGCGGATCATAGTGCCTATTCGAAGCAGCTCATGGATATGATCCAGAGGCATAACCAGGTGAAAATTGTACATTCCGACGAGGCCACTATCAAAAAAAAGGTTGACGACCAGGATATTCCCTTTGGTTTGGTAGTGAAGCAGGGGTTTGGCAGCCGTCTGTCATCCGGTGAAGATTTACCTGTTTATTTTGTACAAAATTATGAAAACGGCGATGGGACAATTCTGGAGGAGATTATTACCAGCGAAGTGAGCACGCTCCAAAAGGTTATTCATGACTCACAAGTGATCTCCACAGAACTGAATGCAGATGGCTCAGGCATTACAGCCAGTGTATTTAAGGGGATCAATGAGGCCTCGAATCTAACGATAGATGATCAGACTTTAAGTAATGGAGAGAAGACCCATGACAATGCCACAGCAAGGTTAATCGGTTTTCTGGTCATGTTCATTTGGTTCGTCGTCATTCAGGGATTACGGACCTTAATTGATGAAAGAGAAAACAATACGTTTAGCAGATTGCTAAGCACACCTGTTGATTACAAAAAATATCTGCTGGCAAAGATGACGGCGACCTATCTGTTTGGAGCTGTTCATGTCCTGGTCATTTTGGCCGCCGGCAAGTATTTGCTTAAGATTAGTATCGCAGACAACGCGCTTGCGGTTGGCATTCTATTCGCTGCTTATTTATTTGCCTTAACCAGCATCACTATGATTGTTATACCATTTATGCGGAATCAGAAGCAGTTTACGTCTTCAGCTTCAATAATCATAGCCGTAACCGGAATGCTCGGCGGTTCCTTTTTCTCCATGGAAATGGCTCCAGGGTTCATGCGGGTCCTATCCAGGTTCACTCCGGAATCGTGGGCAATCCAATCCTTATCAGCCGTTATTTTTGACCATCAGCCTATGACTTCAGAATGGGTTCCGCTGGCAGTATTCGCAGGGATCGGGGTTGTAGGCCTCGCAGCCGGCTTCTTATTCATGAACAGAGAACTTAAGGCATTGAGGGGCTAAAGGATAATCAAAATATAAATCAGGAAGTGGTTAAGTTGGGTATAGTGGAATTAATTGGGATCGTGGAACTCATTGTCGGGATTCTCATTAACGTATTTATTGGCACACTTGGTCAGGCTATTTTCAGAAAAGACGATAGAACCTCCAGAGTTATATTGAGAGTCATTGGGGTCTTCCTTATTATTAATGGGATTTCAAGAGCTTTTCATGTCTGATGAAGGCAACAACAGCTAATTCGATTAGTACGGGGTGAATCATGAAATTCCTATTTTGTCTGCCGTATGCTGGCGGTTCAGGTTCAATCTATTACAAATGGAGCACACTTCTGAGCGATACGATACAGCTCTGTCCGATTGAGTTAAAGGGGAGAGGGAAACGCATCCATGAGGTTTTTTATGAAGATATAGATGAAGCGGTTAATGATATCTACGTTCAGCTGAAAGACAAGATTGACCAACATGAGTATGCCATTTTTGGCCATAGCATGGGAAGCCGGCTGGCTTATAAGCTGTATTATAAAATTGACAAAATGAATAATAGAAAACCCAAGCATATATTTTTCTCGGGATGCGGGGCGCCGAATATCCCCAGGCGGAAAAGTATGCTTCATAGCTTGCCTGATCCTTTGTTTATTCAGAGGATTATGGAAATGGGGGGGACCCCTGAGGAGTTCGTTACGAATAAGGACTTGCAGAAATTATGTCTCCCTATACTAAGAAACGATTTTAGAATTCTGGAAAAAGACAGGTACACCGAACATGAGCAGAAGCTTGGCTGCGACATCTCTATATTATCCGGGAACAAAGACACGTTGAGCGCTGAAGCGATCGTTTCATGGAAAAACTATACGGATAGGCAATGCAAGCTGTATATGTTCGAAGGAAATCATTTTTATATTAACCATCATGCAGATGATATTACAGCTATTATTAATCAGACCTTAAATGAATAGTACTTATACAGCTATCGATACTCCAAATGCTAGTTCGTCCAGATATTCCTGGCTGTTAGAACTAACAAATAAGCTCTCAGGGGTGATTCATAATGAGAAACGAGGAGTATCTCACGGTCCAGGAAATGAAGCAAAAAGGGATGAGCATTAGCCGAATTGCCCAACTGCTGGGCAGGGACCGTAAAACGATCCGCAGATGGCTAAACGGGAAGCCGCCTGATAAACAGCATCATTTGCCCAATCTACAAAAGCTGGACCCTTATAAAGACTATATTTATCAGCGGATGAATGAAGGATGTATAAATGCGGTTATGCTCCTAAAGGAAATCCGGCACAAAGGATATCAAGGCGAAGCCACCCTGCTGAGGGAATATATGCGGCCCCTGCGTTCCCAAATCCAGGCCAAGGGCGGGAACCGCAGAGAGGCGCTACCCGGTGAAGAAGCGAGGGTGGACTGGGGCGAGATTACTGTCAATCTGCATGGCATACAAACCAAGCTATATCTTTTTGTCATGACCTTGGAGTATTCCCAAATAATCTATGCAGAATTTATGGAGAATCAAAAGCTTGAAACCCTATTGAACTGCCAACTCCATGCCATGGAATATTTCGGCGGTGTTACGAGGCATGTAATATATGAGAATTTGCGGAGTGTCTCAAGCGGCTTGGACAGTCAGGGAAGGATCGTCTGGAACCGGCGGCTTATCCAGTTTGCCGGGCACTATCATTTTATGATGGGGTTCTACGGTTCCCGCTTCAATAGCAGCCGCGGGGAGCGGGGCATAAGGTTCGTGAAACGCAACTTCCGGGTAAATGAATACACCTTTACGCAGTTGGGCGAAATGAATGATAAAGTATGGGATTGGATGGATGATATGGCCAATAAGAGTGTGCACGAAGCCTCGGCGGAGAGACTCGTAGATCGCTTGGCACGGGAAGAACTGCAGCAAATCAACAGGGATCGCTTTGAAATCGCAGATCATCATTTCAGAAAGGTCTCTAATGACTGCCTGGTATCCTACCAAGCGAACCATTATTCAGTTCCCGGGCATTTTGCGGGGCAGGTGGTTCATATTCTTGAACAAGACGGGTGTATCCGTGTCTTTCATGGAACACAAGAGATAGCGGTTCATCAAAAGGCGTTTGGGAAGCAACAGATTTTCCGGCAAGAGGAGCACTCCAGGACGGGGCGCAAATCAGACAGCAACAGAGTAAAGTAAAAAAATTATATCAGAACCCCCCTTTCCCCTATTTTTTAATTTTTTCCGGGACAAGGGGTAGTTCTTTTTCCGGTTTTGGTAATAAAATTCTGATAATTTTAACGGATTGTTCAAATCTTCGTGTCGCCCCCCAGTCTACTTCCTTCCCTGTGATGGGGAATTTCAAATGATGAAAATGGGTAAAAAATAACTTCATTGACAAAAAAAGATTACAGGTATATCATTCTATTTGTTCAATATATTTACTGATTTGTAACTATTTAATATACGGTTTATTCTTTCTGCACACCTCTCCAAGGCAAGATCAGACAGCATTATTTTTTTATTCATATGGCGAAAAAAGTCGTAATTCCCAAAATATAGACGAATTTTATCTATTGCTGTAAATCTTTGATAAAGGGTAAAAAAGCTAATTTGAATTTTATAGTAAAGGAGTTCAAGAGTATGTCTGATCTGTTGAAAAAGGATAATTTACACGGGTCGAAAAAATTATCGGGGGAGCTGGCGGGGAGTTCTTTTCCAGTTGACTATGCTAAACGCGATAAGAAGGAGATTCAAAGAGAACAAATCGTATTTACTGTAGCTAATGAATTAAGTGCACAAATGGATACGCCGGGCAACGGATCAGATGAACATATACATACAGTATTATCCACGGCGTTAATTCTGTTGTTAAACAAATATACGGGAGATAATTACATCGTTATTGGAACCCCTCTGTTGACGAAGGATTTGGTGCTTAAGAAGCATATTGTTGAACAAAGTACGGTTCAAGACTTATTAGCGGGTGTAGGCAATACTTGGCGGGAAGCCCTTGAACATCAAAATGACTCCATCCATGAACGGTTAACCCAATTGAGCCAAGATGCTGGTGAAGAGGGTCCGCTATACAACATCATGATTGTTCTCGAAGGATTTCAGGAACAAGCCAATAAGACGAATCCTGATGCCGATATGCTTTTCTCTTTTGCCAAAAGGGGCCAGGCCCTGGAGGGGACCATTCAATATAATGCGAGCCTGTATAAGCAAGATACGGTCCGCAGAATATCCAACCATTTCTTAAATGCACTGAAGGCGGTGTTGTGCTCCCCTAAGATTGCGGTGAAAGATACAGAGATTCTTACAGAGATAGACAAGCGGCAGCTGCTGTATGAATTTAACGACAACGCTGCGGAATACCCCCAGGAAGCAACGATCCAGGAATTATTCGAACAACAGGTGGAGAAAACACCGGTACATATAGCAGTGGTGCAAGGAAACCGGACATTAACCTATCAAGCATTGAATCAGCGGGCCAACAGCCTGGCGAGAGCCCTGCGGACGATGGGGGTAAAGCGGGAATCCATAGTAGGTATTATGGCGGAGAAGTCTCTGTCAACGGTCGTCGGCATCCTGGGGATTTTGAAGGCGGGCGGAACGTTTCTACCGGTTGACCCCAGTTATCCTGTAGATAGAATACAATACATGTTAAAGGATAGCGGAGCAAAAATGCTTCTAACAACCAACAAACATGTTAATGAGTTGAATTATGACGGTGAGATTGTTGCTCTGGACAGTGATTATTTGTATCACAATGAACAAACCAATCCGGGAAATATAAGCGTAGCGACGGATATGGCGTATGTGATCTATACCTCAGGAACTACGGGAAGACCCAAGGGAGTAATGGTTAATCATTCCGGCATCAGCAATTTGAAGGCTGTATTTGAGAAGGATTTAGGCATTCATGAAGAGGACAAAATTATTCAGTTTGCCAGTTTTTCATTTGATGCTTCGGTCTGGGAGATGAGTATGGCCTTGCTGAATGGGGCCGAGCTGCATATTCTCTCCAATGAAACCATCGGCAGTTATTTTGAATTCACAGACTATATCAATCGCAATCACATTACAGTAATGACGTTGCCGCCGGCATACTTGAACCATCTGGACAGCAATGAAGTAGAAACTGTGAGACTGCTGGTAACGGCCGGTTCCCCCATAAGCAGAGTGTTATTGGAAAAATGGGCGTCAAAGGTGAAATATATCAATGCCTACGGACCGACTGAATCCACTATCTGCTCAACAATGTGGGCTTGCAGTACCCCGATGGAGAAAAAGGCAATTGAATTTCCGGTTGTGCCTATCGGCAAACCTATTGCTAATCTGCGGGCATACATTGTGAATGGCCATGACAAGCTTGTACCTATAGGGGTGGCTGGAGAACTATGTGTCTCAGGAATTAGCCTGGCGAGAGGATATTTGAATAAAGCGGAATTAACGGATGAGAAGTTCGTTGATCATCTTTTTGAGCCTGGAGCTAAAATGTACAGAACCGGTGACCTGGCCCGCTGGCTGCCGGATGGAAATATAGAGTTTATCGGCAGAATAGATAATCAGGTCAAGATTAGAGGCTATAGAATAGAGACTGCAGAGATCGAACACCAATTGCTTCAGCAGCAGGCCATCAAAGAAGCGGTAGTGGTAGACAGAACCGATAAATGGGAAGAAAAGTATCTGTGCGCCTATGTGACAGCAGATACGGAAGTGAAGATCCCGCAGGTGAGAGACGAGCTGGCAAAGGTGCTTCCGTCTTACATGCTTCCGGGTTATATCATGCAGATTGAACAGCTGCCGTTAACGCCCAACGGAAAGATTGACCGCAAGCAATTGCCGGAGCCGGATCTGAGCCGGATGCGGGAAGCGTATGAAGCTCCGCGCAATGAGGCGGAAGAGCAGCTTGCGGCGATTTGGGGCAAGGTGCTGGGAGTGGAGCGGATCAGCATTCATGATGATTTCTTTGACCTGGGCGGACATTCGCTCAAAGCAGGGCTGCTGGTGTCCCAGGTACGGAAGGTGCTGGGCGTCGACATCAAAGTCAAGGAAGTATTCGAGCATTCCACAATTCAGCGGCTGGGCAGCCTGATCAGCGGCCTGGAACGGAAGGATTATGCAGGTACAAATATATCCCAAGCGGCGACCCAGCCCTATTACACCGCCTCTTCGGCAGAGAAGCGAATGTATGCGTTATGGGAGATGGACAAGCAGAGTGTAGCCTACAACGTGCCGGTTGTCCTGGAGTTCAAGGAACTCCTGGAGGGTGCCCGGGTTGAAGCGGTGCTGAATGAAATGGTGCGGAGACATGAAGCACTGCGCACCCATTTCGCGGTTGTGAACGGGGAAGTGGTCCAGTACATTAACGAAAGCTGGCGGCTGGACTTCACCAGCAGGACGGTGCAGGAAGGGGAAGCCGGGGAAGCCATCCGCAGCTTTGTGGCCCCGTTCAATCTGGGTCAAGCGCCACTACTAAGAAGCCGGCTGCTCAGATGTGGGGAAGCGAAGTCGGTTCTGATCCTGGATGTTCATCATATTGTGATGGACGGYATTTCTAGSGGATWATTTATCCGGGAATTCAAAGCTTTGTAYGAGGGAGCGGCACTAGCAGCCCCGGTGCTTCAGTACAAGGATTATTCGGAATGGCAGAACCGGCTGAACGGGCAAGAAACGATGAGCAGAGACGAGTCCTATTGGCTGGAGCGGCTGGCCGGGGAGCTGCCGCTGCTGAATCTGCAGACGGATGAGGAAAGACCCCGAGTCAAGCAATTTGAGGGGGACCGGATACACTTCGAGGCGGGGGCTGAGTTAACAGCAGCTCTGCACAGGGTGGCCCGGGAAACGGGAACAACGGTATATATGGTGCTGCTCGCCGTCTACAACGTGCTGCTGTGGAAATATACCGGGCAGGAAGATATCATCGTGGGCACCGTAGAATCGGGGAGAGCGCACAGCGAACTTCAAGAAACGATGGGAATGTTCGTGAATACGGTGGCTCTGAGAAATTACCCGGCAGGAGACAGAACGTTCCGGGAGTTCCTGGAGGAAGTCAAGCTGCATACATTGGCAGACTTCGAGCATACAGCCTATCCCTATGAGAACCTGATGGATCTGCTGAATCTGCAAAAGGATACAAGCAGAAATCTGTTGTTCGATATCATGTTTGCTTTTGAAAGTGGGGACTATGGGTTTGCACAAGGTGAGATAGCTCATGGAATAAAGATCATAGAACCGGAACTGAAGGTAGCTATGTTTGATCTAACCTTAACGGCCAAAGAGCTGGGCGGCAATCTGGACTTTAGCTTGGAATACTCTAGCAGACTGTTCAACAAGGCTACGGTGCAGAGAATGGGGGAACATTATACCCGCCTTTTGGCAGAGGCAGCCGCTAACCCGGATAAAGAGCTTGGCAGGCTGGACATGGTCAGTGATCAAGAGAAGCATCTGCTGCTGAACGTATTCAAGGGTACACCTACAGACTATCCGAAGGACAAGACCATCCATGAATTATTCGAGGAGCAGGTAGACAGAACTCCGGATCAGCTTGCAGTGGTATGCGGAGACCAGGCTCTTACCTACAAAGCGTTAAATGAACAGGCCAATAGCCTGGCAAGCGTATTGAGAACATACGTGGCGAAGAAGGATTGTGTTGTAGGGATTCTGGCACAACATTCCCTGAAAATGATAGTAGGTGTATTGGGTATTTTGAAGGCGGGTGCAGCGTATCTGCCGATCGATCCGGAGTATCCGGAAGAACGGATAAGATATATGCTGAAGGACAGCCAAGCCGCAGTGCTCTTAGCTCACACGGGGATCATACAAGATTTAATTGATGAGGTCCCGGTTATCGATTTGGAAGATAACACGCTGTATAGCCGTCCGGCAAGCAACCCGGAGACTGGAAATGACGCAAACCATCTGGCTTATGTGATCTATACGTCGGGAACGACCGGAAATCCCAAAGGAGTTATGGTTGAACATAAAGCACTTATTAACTTATGCCTGTGGCACAATCATTTTTATAGTATCACTGAAGAGGATAGAGCCACGAAGTATGCCGGGTTTGGCTTTGATGCTTCAGTATGGGAGATCTTCCCCTATCTCGTCGCTGGAGCTTCCATTCATATTGTGGACCGGTCAATTATGCTGAATATCACGGAGCTTAACCGTTTCTATGAGGAACAGGGAATCACAATCAGTTTTCTTCCTACACAGATTTGCGAGCAGTTTATGGAATTGGAGAATAAGTCGCTCCGCAAGCTGCTGACAGGAGCAGATAAGCTTAAGAAATATAGAAAACAAACCTATGATTTAATTAATAATTATGGGCCCACAGAAAATACAGTAGTTACTACGAGCTTTGTTGTGGATAAAGAATACAAAAATATACCTATTGGCAAACCGATTGCGAATACTGACATTTATATTCTGGATCAGCATAATATGCTGGTGCCGACCGGAGTCCCCGGCGAGTTGTGTATCTCCGGCGCTTCATTAGCGAGAGGGTATTTATTCAGGGATGATCTGACCCGTGAAAAGTTTGTGGACAATCCCTATCAGCCCGGCACAATTATGTATAAAACCGGAGACTTGGCTAAATGGCTGCCTGATGGAAATATACAATACTTAGGGAGAATTGATAATCAGGTAAAAATTAGAGGGTATAGGGTTGAGACGGCAGAGATTGAAAGCCAGTTATTAAAGCTGGAAGCTGTGCGGGAGGCGGTCGTCGTCGCCAGAAATGATGATTACGGGAACTCTTTTCTGTGCGGTTATATCGTTGCCGGCCCGGAAATATCAGCAGCTGACATAAAAGCGGAATTATCGAAGGTATTGCCGCTGTACATGATACCCGGCTATATCGTTCAAGTGGATAAAATGCCGCTTACCCCGAATGGGAAAATTGACAAAAAAGCGCTTGAACGGATAAAGCTGACCGAATCATCGGGCAGAGTTCGGGAAGCGCCCCGGACCTTTATAGAAGAGATATTAGTCAGGGTGTGGGAAAACACGCTAAGAGTTGAACGGATCGGGATTACTGACAATTACTATGAACTCGGCGGTGACTCCATAAAGTCTATTATGCTCGTGTCGGGACTTCAGAAGTATAATCTGAGCCTTGAAATAAGAGATATCATGCAGTACCCGACAATAAAAGAACTGAGCCGGCATATCAAAAAACATACGGTTGAGGTTGATCAGAGAGCTGTTGAGGGGGAAGCCGGGTTCTCGCCGATACAGCGCTGGTTCCTGGAAAGCGGGTTTACGGTAGCAAACCACTTTAATCAAGCGTTTATGTTTGCTGTTGAAGAGGGGATGGAGGAAGAACTGCTGTGTTCAGCCTTCGAGGAAGTGATTAACCATCATGATGCTCTTCGAATGATCTACCCACGGGATCAGGACGGGATAAAGCAAATAAATAGAGGAATGCATCAGTCAAGGGATGTATTGAAATTAGATATATATGATTTAAGAGAAGATCCGGATTACAAGAATACTATAGAAAGCTTGGCCAATCAAATCCAGCAAGGAATGGATTTGGAAAAAGGCATCCTGATCAGACTTGGACTATTTAGAACCGGCGCTGGCGATCAACTGCTAATCTCCATCCATCATATGGTGATGGACGGTGTGTCATGGAGAATCCTGCTTGAAGATCTGGAGTATGCTTATGGATGCGCCCGGGACGGAATGGAAATCAGCCTGCCCGCAAAAACGGCTTCTTACAGGGAATGGACGCACAAGCTTGCCGGGTTGGCAGACAGCAGAGAGATGCGAAGAGAGCTTCCGTATTGGAAAATGGTCGAAAATACGCAGGTTGCAGAAATCCCCAGAGATTTTGCGGCGCAAGAAAGTACCTTTGGCACAAGCAGCGATATCATGGTTTGTCTTTCAAAAGAATGGACAGAAAAGCTGCTGAGAAAAACGAGTGCTGCCTATAACACGCAAATCAATGATCTGTTACTCTGCGCCTTGGGAATGGCGGTCAAAGACTGGACAGGCAGCAACAAGGTTTTATTCAGTCTTGAAGGCCATGGCCGGGAAAGTCTGGTTAAGGATCTTTCGATAGACCGGACCATTGGCTGGTTCACATCCATGTACCCGGTGATCCTGGATATGAGCCACAGCGATGATATGTCAGCTAGCATCAAGTACACCAAGGAGTCCTTAAGGGGAATACCCAATAAAGGGAGCGGTTACGGGGTGCTCAAGTATTTGACAAGCCCGGAGCATAAGGGGGATGTCCAATTCAAGCGGAAACCGGACATCAGCTTTAACTACCTTGGGGAATTTGCTGATCCTGCCGGGCAAGGAATATTCAGATACTCAGAACTATCCAGCGGCAGAGGTGTTTCGTTGTCCAATCAAAAGCTGAATGCCATAGAAATCAATGGACTGATTATAGACGGACAATTGAAATTAGTATTTAACTACAGCACAGAGGAATTTAAATATGAGACCATTAAGAGATTGTCCGAAGGGTATTTGCAAAATCTAACTGCAGTTATCGGGCATTGCGAGGCCCGAAATAATACGGAGAAAACACCGTCGGATTACGGAGACAAGGAGTTAACATTGGAGGATCTGGATATAATCATCTCCAGTGGAGAGCAGGTGGAAAAGATCCATTCTCTTACTCCTATGCAGAAAGGAATGCTCTATCATCTATTGCTGGATCATCGCTCGCAGGCCTATTTCGAACAGCTTGTGTTCACATTGGAGGGAAGGCTCAATCTGGCATATTTGAACACGGCGCTTAATAAGCTGATCGAAAAATATGAGATTCTGCGGACCGCATTTTTTTACGAGAAGCTCAGCACTTTTAAGCAGGCCGTCGTGAAAGAACGAACGATAAGTGTGAACTACGAGGACATAAGTCGGCTTGATGACCGCGGCAAGGAAATATTCTTAGAACATTTTAAGGATGAAGACAGGGCCAGAGGGTTTGACTTAACTAAGGATTGCCTGGTCAGAGTATCTGTCATTAAAATCGGCCGCCGGAAGTACCAGCTTCTCTACAGCTTCCATCATATTATTATGGACGGCTGGTGCACGGGCTTATTGATGAAAGATGCGGCGGAGATCTATGCAGCGTTAAGCGCAGGCCGGCAGGTGACCTTGGATTCCACTGAACCCTACAGCGGGTATTTGAAGTGGCTCGATCAACAGGACCAGGAAGCTGCGATGGACTATTGGAGCCGTTATCTTGAAGGCTATGAGCAGGAGGCGGAAATCCCCCATTTTTATTCGAACGGGGATGCCGGTTACCGGCGAATGAATACATCCATCCAGCTAAGTAAAGAAGTGACTTCCGGGCTGAAACAAGCGGCAGACAAGAACCGGCTGAGCTTAAATGCCCTTATTCAAACGGCCTGGGGAGTATTGCTGCAGAAATACAATCATTCCGGGGATGTTGTGTTCGGCTCCATTATCTCCGGGCGGCAATGCGAAGTTGCGGATATTGATAAGATGGTGGGCTTGTTCATCAATGCCGTTCCAGTAAGAGTGAGAGGGAAGAAATCCACCCCCTTCCTGGCATTGGCCCAGCAAATCAATCATGATTTTTATGAAGCTAATACCTCCTACGGATATTGTTCACTGGCAGATCTGCAAGCATTAACCAGCATGAAGGGCAAGCTCATTAATCATATGGTGGTCTTTGAGAACTATCCGCTTGAGAAGCTGGCAGGGGCTGAGGACGGCGTCAGGGCTGCACTGAATATAACCAGCATCGAGGCATTTGAGCAGACCCATTATGACTTTGGAGTCGTTGTCCTGCCGGGTGAAGAGCTGACCTTTGAATTCACGTATAACGGTAATGTCTACAGCGGGGAAATTATCGATCTAATCGGCAGAAATTTATGCAATATTTTGAATGCTGCAGCCTCAGATCCTACTGTGCGGATAGGCGATATCAGCGGAATAACCGAGCAGGAAAGAAATTTGGTATTAAGCGGGTTTAATAACACAAATTCAGAATATTTAGTGGATAAAAGCCTGCAGCAGCTCTTTCAGGAACAGGCCGAAAAGTCGCCTGATCAAGTGGCGGCAGTCTTTCAAGACAAGCAGCTCACTTACAAAGAGTTGAATGAACAAGCAAACCGCCTGGCTAGAGCGCTGCTTGAAAGAGGCGTAGGGAACAATAGTATTGCCGCACTGCTGCTTGAGCCGTCAGAAAATCTGCTGGTGGGGATATTAGGGGTTTTAAAGGCAGGCAGCTCCTTTTTCCCCATAGATGAGGAGGCACCTGTCACTAGAATCGGCAATATTCTAAAGGATAGCCAGGCGAAAATACTGATCTCCAACTCCAAATTAATACAAACGCTGGATGATGACATTGATATTGAATGCCTGGACATCGGGGATGAAAGCTTATACGGAGGGCAGGACAGCAGCAATCTGCAAGCCAGCTATGACTTGGAGGATGCGGTGTATGTTATCTATACTTCTGGAACAACAGGCAATCCCAAGGGAGTAAGCATCCGGAATCAATCCTTAGCGAATTATGCGGGGTGGGCTGTGCGGGAACTGAACCTCGATGCTTCTAGCAGATCGCTCATCACATCAAAGTACAGCTTTGACTTATGTTATACCAGTATTTTTCCTGTACTTGTTTGTGGCGGAGCGGTGCACGTCATTCCAAAAGAAGGATATCTGAATCCGCCGGAATTATTGGAGTACGTGCAGCAAAATCAGATCAGCTATCTGAAAATGACTCCAACTTTGTTCTCGACACTGATGGATTATGAATCCATATGGAGATCCTGCACCGGTCTGAAGACGGTTATCCTGGGCGGAGAACGTCTGAGTATGCAAAATGTGATGAAGCTTGCGAAGGAATGTCCATGGATCAGGTTCATGAATCATTACGGACCAACGGAGAGCACCATTGGCTGTATCGCCCATTACATAGATCTGGATAATCTTCATGAAGGTATGCTTTACCGGCAGATCGGCAGACCCATCACGAATACGAAGGTATATATTGTTGACTCAGCAAATGAAGTAGTCCCGATAGGGGTGACTGGCGAGGTCTGCATCAGTGGCATGGGATTGGCAAAGGGCTACTTGCATAACGAGGCTCTGACAGAGGAGAAGTTTGTTAATAATCCCTTCCTGGAAGGGACAAGGATGTATAAAACGGGTGATCTCGGGAGATGGCGGCCTGATGGCAGCATTGAATATTTGGGCAGGCAGGATAATCAGATCAAAATCAGAGGATTCCGAATTGAAATTGGAGAGATTGAACAGCAGCTCTTAAAGCAGCAGGCTATCAAAGAAGCGGTAGTGGTGGACAGAACCGGTGCAAATGAAGAAAAGTATCTGTGCGCCTATGTGACAGCAGATACGGAAGTGAAGATCCCGCAGGTGAGAGACGAGCTGGCAAAGGTGCTTCCGTCTTACATGCTTCCGGGTTATATCATGCAGATTGAACAGCTGCCGTTAACGCCCAACGGAAAGATTGACCGCAAGCAATTGCCGGAGCCGGATCTGAGCCGGATGCGGGAAGCGTATGAAGCTCCGCGCAATGAGGCGGAAGAGCAGCTTGCGGCGATTTGGGGCAAGGTGCTGGGAGTGGAGCGGATCAGCATTCATGATGATTTCTTTGATCTGGGCGGACATTCGCTCAAAGCAGCGCTGCTGGTGTCCCAGGTACGGAAGCTGCTGGGCGTCGACATCAAAGTCAAGGAAGTATTCGAGCATTCCACAATTCAGCGGCTGGGCAGCCTGATCAGCGGTCTGGAACGGAAGGATTATGCGGGGACAAGTATATCCCAAGCGGCGACCCAGCCCTATTACACCGCCTCTTCGGCAGAGAAGCGAATGTATGCGTTATGGGAGATAGACAAGCAGAGTGTAGTCTACAACGTGCCGGTTGTCCTAGAGTTCAAGGAATCCCTGGAGGATGCCCGGGTTGAAGCGGTGCTGAATGAAATGGTGCGGAGACATGAAGCACTGCGCACCCATTTCGCGGTTGTGAACGGGGAAGTGGTCCAGTACATTAACGAAAGCTGGCGGCTGGACTTCACCAGCAGGACGGTGCAGGAAGGGGAAGCCGGGGAAGCCATCTGCAGCTTCGTGGCCCCGTTCAATCTGGGTCAAGCGCCACTACTAAGAAGCCGGCTGCTCAGATGTGGGGAAGCGAAGTCGGTTCTGATCCTGGATGTTCATCATATTGTGATGGACGGNATTTCTAGNGGATNATTTATCCGGGAATTCAAAGCTTTGTAYGAGGGAGCGGCACTAGCAGCCCCGGTGCTTCAGTACAAGGATTATTCGGAATGGCAGAACCGGCTGAACGGGCAAGAAACGATGAGCAGAGACGAGTCCTATTGGCTGGAGCGGCTGGCCGGGGAGCTGCCGCTGCTGAATCTGCAGACGGATGAGGAAAGACCCCGAGTCAAGCAATTTGAGGGGGACCGGATACACTTCGAGGCGGGGGCTGAGTTAACAGCAGCTCTGCACAGGGTGGCCCGGGAAACGGGAACAACGGTATATATGGTGCTGCTCGCCGTCTACAACGTGCTGCTGTGGAAATATACCGGGCAGGAAGATATCATCGTGGGCACCGTAGAATCGGGGAGAGCGCACAGCGAACTTCAAGAAACGATGGGAATGTTCGTGAATACGGTGGCTCTGAGAAATTACCCGGCAGGAGACAGAACGTTCCGGGAGTTCCTGGAAGAAGTCAAGCTGCATACATTGGCAGACTTCGAGCACACCCATTATCAATTCGAAAAGGTAATCCAAAAGCTGAATCTTAAAAGTGATGCCAGCAGAAATCCGCTGTTTGATGTTATGTTTGTGCTTGAGAATCTGGATTACGGATTGGGGCCTAATGAAGAACAGGCTAAGGTCAAGCTGATTGAGCCAATGGCCGAAGTAGCCAAATTTGATCTAACTTTAACAGCCAAAGAGGCCGGCGGCAATCTGGACTTTAGCTTGGAATACTCCAGCAGATTGTTCAACAAGGCTACAGTGCAGAGAATGGGAGAACATTATGCCCGTCTTTTGGCAGAGGCAGCCGCTAACCCGGATAAAGAGCTTGGCGGGCTGGACATGCTGAGTAATCAAGAGAAGCATCTGCTGCTGAATGTATTCAATGGTGCGCCCGCAGACTATCCGAAGGACAAAACCATCCATGAATTGTTCGAGGAGCAGGCGGACAGAACTCCGGATCAGCTTGCAGTGGTATGCGGAGGCCAGGCCCTTACCTACAGCGAGTTAAATGAACAGGCGAATAGCCTGGCAAGCGTATTGCGGGAGAAAGGAGTGGGCGCAGAAGCTATTGTAGGGATTATGGCTGACCGTTCTTTGGAGCTGATCATAGCAATACTGGGTACTCTAAAGGCGGGCGGGGCTTATCTGCCGATTGATCCGGAATATCCGGCCGACAGAATCAATTACATGCTGACGGACAGCCAGGCTGCCATGCTTTTGTTCCAGCATCATATCGTCAAGGATTTAACATACGCAGGCGGGCGGCTGGAGCTGGAGAATAGCGAGTTGTACATAAGAGAAACGGGAAATCCGGTAAAGGCCAGCCTGCCGGAAAACTTAGCTTATGTAATCTACACTTCGGGGACGACGGGCACACCCAAGGGCGTAATGGTAGAGCATAGAAATTTGGTCAATTACATTCATTGGGCCAATAAACGTTATGTTGCCGGAGAACAGACTGCTTTTCCGCTGTATTCCTCGATATCATTTGATTTAACCGTGACTTCCATTTATACACCGCTGATATCCGGGAACACCATCGTAATCTATGACGGGGAAGACAAGGCCCTGCTTACCAGAACTATAGCCGAAGAGAATAAGGTCAATATTGTAAAATTAACTCCGACACATTTGAGATTACTGGAGGACATGGACCTCTCCCGGTCCAGCATCAGAACATTCATTGTCGGCGGTGAAGATCTGAAGATAAAGGTAGCGGAAAAGATACACCGCGCATTCGATGGCCGCATAGAGATCTATAACGAATATGGGCCTACAGAAGCGACCGTGGGCTGCATGATTTACAAATATAATGCTGAACGGGATAAGGGGACCTCAGTCTCTATCGGTATCCCTGCAGACAACACGCAATTATATATTGTAGGAAGCCGGATGGAGCTGCTGCCCGTTGGCGTTGCCGGAGAGTTATGTATTGGCGGCGACGGGGTAGCGCGGGGATATCTGCACAAAGAAGCGTTGACAGCCGAAAAATTCGTAGATCATCCTTTTAACGCAGGCAGCAAATTATACAAAACCGGGGACATGGCGAGATGGCTTTCTGACGGCACGGTAGAATATCTGGGGAGAATGGACAATCAAGTCAAAATAAGAGGCTACCGGATCGAAACCGGCGAGATCGAAAACCGGCTGCTGCAAATGCCGGACATAACAGAAGCGGTTGTTGTAGCCAGAACAGATGAGCAGGGCCATAACTACTTATGTGCTTATGTAGTATCCAATAAAGAGGTAATCGCATCGGAAGTTAAGGGAAGGTTGTCGAAGGAACTCCCCAACTATATGGTTCCCGGCTTTACCGTTCAGATCGCCAAGCTGCCATTGAGCTCAAACGGAAAAGTGGACATCAAAGCCTTGCCGGCAGTGGATATCAGCGAAATGCTTGCTGCTTCTTATGAGGCTCCGAACAATAAGGTTGAAGAAATTCTGGTAGACGTCTGGCAAAGGGTGCTTAATATCGAACCCATAGGCACCAATTATAACTATTATGAAATGGGGGGAGACTCCATCAAATCCATCCTCATTGTATCGGCATTGAGGGAGCATGGCCTCAGACTTGAGGTGAAGGATTTGATGCAATATCCCAGCATTAAAGAGCTCGCCGGTTATGTTAAACACGAGGATGTACAGGCACCTCAGGAAGCCGTTGAGGGCAGCGTGCCATTCCTGCCGGTTCAACAGTGGTTTTTTGAGCAGGGGCTTCCACAAGAAAACCATTACAATCAGGCCTTTATGTTCTATAGAAAAGAAGGTTTGGACGAAGAGATATTACGAAAAGCAGTGGTGGCTATCCTGGTTCATCATGATGCCCTAAGAATGGTGTACAAAAGAACGCCAGATGGGATTACGCAATGGAATCGCAGTGCGGATTGTGCCGGGGCTGCGTTTACCCTGGATGTCTATGATCTGAGGGGCCAGGACGAGAAGCGCAGCATTCCCGCACTGTCCGATGAATTGCAGAAAGGGCTTGATCTGGAGGAAGGGCTCCTGGTCAAGCTGGGATTGTTCAAGACTTCTCTGGGAGATCATCTGCTTGTGGCTGTGCATCACCTGGTTATAGACGGGGTGTCGTGGAGAATTCTGATTGCGGATCTGGAAACAGCTTACCGGAATATTGCTGCTGGAGCCGCCGCAAGCCTTCCGCCCAAAACAGCATCCTACAGATCTTGGGCGCAGAAGCTGAAGGAATACGCATCGGGCAAAGTGCTGCTGAAGGAGGCGGAATACTGGAAAGGAATCACGAATACAGGCAGCGGACCATTGCCTAAGGACTTCGGGGAAGAAAACAGGGGATGCGGCGAGCGAATGGAGGTCAGCCTTAACTTCTCCAAGGAACAAACCGCCAAGCTCTTGAGAAATTGCAATACGGCGTATAACACGCAGATTAATGATGTTTTGCTCTGTTCCCTGGGGCTTGCCTTCAAGGAGTGGGGAGGGATGGATCAGCTGCTTGTAAGCCTTGAAGGGCACGGAAGAGAGGAAATCTTCCAGGGGGTTTCAATAGACCGGACCATCGGCTGGTTCACTACAATCTTTCCGGTCGTCCTAGATATGACCCGTAGCCATGATCTTGCCTACTCCCTCAAGCGTACCAAGGAAATGCTGAGGCATGTCCCCCACAAGGGCATTGGATATGGAATATGGAAATACCTGGCGGACGGGAATAAGGAGCTGCGCGCTTTCGAGCCTGAAGTAAGCTTTAATTATCTGGGTGAATTCGGGAGGGAAGCCGGAAGCAGCCTGCTGGAATTTTCCAGACTGTCCAGCGGAGCCAGCATTTCGATTGATAACAATAAGCTTAAAGGGATTGATATCAATGGTCTGATTATGGAGGGAGAGCTGGAGCTGGTGTTCAGCTACAGCACGCTGGAATATACACGTGAAACGGTTGCACAATTAACCGCAGCTTATCACACCAGCCTGCTTCAAGTCATAGATCATTGCGCACATCGGCAGACTGCAGAGAAAACGCCATGGGACTATGGAGATCCGGATTTGAGCCTGGAGGATCTGGACACACTGCTTGCCTGCGGACAAGAAATCGAGAAGATTCATTCCTTGTCACCTATGCAGGAGGGAATGATGTATAACACCATCGTGGATGCAGGCTCCAGCACATATTTCGAGCAAAGCGAATTGAACATTGAAGGATACCTGAATGTAGAAATTCTGAACATGGTTCTGAATGAATTGACCGGAAAATATGAGATTCTAAGAACCGCCTTTTTCTATCATGATATTAAAAAATTCAAGCAAGCGGTTCTAAAGGAGAGAAAGCTCCGCATTCATTACGAGGATATCAGTTCCCGGAGCATGCAGGAGCAGAGCAGCTATATAGAACAGTTCAAGGTACAGGATAGAAGCAATCCTTTTGATCTTGAACAAGACTGCCTGCTCCGGGTAGCTGTCCTAAAGACGGATACCGGCAATTTCAAGGTCGTGTACAGTTTCCATCATATTATTATGGACGGCTGGAGCGCAGGCATTATACTCCAGGAAGTGATAGCCCAATATAAAGCCCGGCTTCAAGAAGCAGAGCTGAAACAAGAGAAGGCCGTGCCTTACAGCGATTACTTGGATTGGCTGGACCATCAGGATAAAGCTGCTGCACTGGATTACTGGCAGTCCTATTTAGAGGCTTACGAGTCGGGAACGGTGATACCTGAGCTGCAGCATCAGGAAAAGGGCTTCATGCATCAACAGGAGCGGACCTCACTGGACGCGCAGGCAACAGCCAAGCTGAAGTCCCTTGCTGAAGCCAACGGCATAACCTTAAGCTCGGTAATCCAGACCGCTTGGGGAGTAGTTCTGCAAAAATACAGCAATACCCATGATGTTGTATTCGGCTCTGTCGTGTCCGGCAGACCTAGTGATATTAAAGGAATCGAGAGGATGGTGGGCTTATGCATCAACACCGTACCAGTCCGGGTCACAGGGGGGGACCAGCTATCCTTTATTGCTCTGGCCAAGAAGCTGAATAAGGATTTCATCCATGCCAATGCATTCAGCTTTTGCCAGCTGGCAGAGATTCAGGCCTTGTCCCCTATGAAAAATAATCTAATCAATCATGTAGTGGTCTACGAGAATTATCCTGTCGATCAAAGCCTGGCTGATCTCCAGGAAGCTGAAGGAAGAGAGGTGAAAATTACCGCAGCCCAGGGGTTTGAGCAAACCAATTATGATCTGGAGATTCTGATTGCTCCCGGCCGTACACTGCAAATAAAGATTACGTATAATGGCTGCAAGTACAGCAGGGACGTCATAAATGCCCTGATGGATAATCTGATGCATGTGCTAAGCTGTGCGGTGTCTAATCCGGACCAAGCGGCAGAGAGCATTGATATGGTGAGTGAACAGGAAAGAAACAAGCTGTTGTATGAGCTTAACTGCACCGGGACAGCTTATGCCAAAGAGAAGACCATTGCACAGTTGTTCGAAGAACAGGCCGAACGGACGCCGGAAGCTATAGCACTGGAGTTTCATGGCACAGTTTTAAGCTACAGGGAGCTGAACAAGAGAGCGAACCAATTGGCCAGGGTTTTGCGGAGAAACAGTGTGGGTGCCAATGTCATTGTTCCGATTCTGGTAAAAAGATCTTTAAATCTGCTGGTGGGCATTCTCGGAATATTAAAGGCGGGAGGGGGCTATTTGCCTCTGGATACCGATTATCCGGTAGACAGAATTCACTATATGCTTCAGGACAGCCAAGCCAGTCTTCTATTAACTGAAAAAGGTCTGGCGGCTCCCTTGGGCTTGAATGAAGCTGTCACCATCTTGGATATTGGCTCAAAGCAGATACAGGATGAAGATGACTCCAATCTTCAGAGCATTACCAAAGCCGATGACCTGGCTTATGTACTCTATACTTCAGGTTCCACCGGCAATCCTAAGGGGGTGGCGGTAGAACAGCGGGGGGTCCACAACTTTATTAAAGGAATTACAGACCGGATAAGCTTCACGGAGGATAAAATCATTCTCTCGGTAACTACGTGCTCCTTTGATATTTTCGGCTTAGAATCGCTGCTGCCGCTCACCCGGGGCTTAAAGGTGGTCATTGCCAGTGAAGAAGAGCAGAAGGACCCTCACTTGCTAAACAAAGTCATATTGGATTCAGAAGTAAACACAATTCAGTTGACTCCGTCCAGGCTGAAGCTAATGCTAAACTGCAGCAATACGGCAGAAAGCTTTAAAAAATTGAAGCTCATGATGATTGGGGGGGAAGGATTTCCGAAGGATTTGCTGGTCCAGCTACAAAAGTTCACGGACTCCAGAATCTACAATATGTATGGCCCGACTGAAACCACGATCTGGTCCACTGTAAAAGAACTGACTCACGAAAACAGTGTGAATGTCGGAAAGCCCATAGCGAATACGCAGGTCTACATTGTGGATCAAGCCGGACATCTGGCGCCTATAGGCGTTGCGGGTGAATTGTGCATAGCCGGAGACGGCGTAGCGAGGGGCTACTTGCATAAGGAAGAGCTGACTGCATCCAAATTCGTGGACAACCCTTTTATGCAAGGCACGAAGATGTACACAACAGGAGATTTAGCCAGATGGCTGCCGAATGGAGAGCTGGATGTGATCGGGAGATTGGACAATCAGGTCAAAATTGGCGGGTACCGTATTGAGCTGGGGGAAATTGAAAGTGTAGCAGCCCGGCATGACAAGATCACGCAATGTGTAGTGGCCGGACAACCCAATTCTTTGGGCTCACAGGATCTGGTGTTATATTTTGTGGCCGCAGAGAAGATAAGTACGTCTGAGCTTGTAAATTTTCTGTCGCCCGTTCTGCCTAAGTATATGATGCCGCAGATGTACATTCAGATTGATGAAATTCCGCTGACCGCAAATGGCAAAACCAATCTTAAGGCCTTGCCGAAACCGGGGAACGTACGTCCGGAGCTGCGGGATGACTATGAAGAGGCAGTTACAGATCTCCAGAAAGAGATTCAACAGGTCTGGTCGTTGATTCTGAACATTGAGCAGGTCGGCATCTATGATAACTTCTTTGAGGTAGGCGGTAACTCCCTGAAAATTGTGGCCATGTATAACGAGCTCCAGAAGCTGTATCCGGGTAAAATTCAAATCACCGATATCTTTTCTTATCCGACGATCAGCAGGCTGGCCCAGTTCATTGATAATCAGTCCGCCTTCGCCGAGGCAGCGGTTGCCCTGGATCATGAGGGGATGGCAATTGAATTGCCTGCTGTATATCTTGCCGGAGAGGCTGAGCCTGATGACGGCCGCGTTCTGAGATTCAGCTTCGCGGGAGATTCCTATGCCGGGCTGGTGCAGGCATGCACCCGTAACCGCTATGAAATCATTCATCTATTGCTGGCCGGTTATGTCTTCCTCTTATCTGACATCTGCCAAAGGGAACGGCTTGCCGTGCAGTTCTCCGATCAGGCAGCCGGCAGGTTCGGCTGGATTGAGGCGGATATAACTGGACTTGATAACTTTTATGAGATTGTCAGCCTGGTTAAGGACCAGCATAAGCATCTGCTTGAGTCCCCCCGCTACACGGTTCAAAGTGACCTGGAAATGTTCAGAACCGGCTCGGGAAGCACCGTGGTACCCCTGTTCTCAAGGGTGAATGACAGCCATCCGGCAGCGGATCATGAGGACGATGATTTGGTGCTTGAAGCCGCCGAGAAGGCCGGTGAGATTGAAATCGTATGGAGGTATAACCGCAGCAAGCTGAAGCAGGCCAAAATGTACGAGCTGTTCAATCAATATATTAAGCTGCTGCAAGTCATCATAGAGAGCGGTGAACGCACTTCAAGTGAAGTGGAAGTGTAGAAGTACAGTCCGATGTGAAACTTTTCTCATATTATTAAAATCTTAAACAGATTGGGGAATATACAATGTCAAAAATAGCATTTCTCTTCTCAGGCCAAGGCTCCCAGTATGTGGGGATGGGCAAAAGCCTCTATGATAACTTCAGTATTGCCAAAGAAACCTATGCTGAGGCTAGTGAGGTTTTGGGATTTGATCTGGGCAGGCTCTGTTTTGAAGGCAGTTCAAGTGAGTTATCCCGGACAGAAAATACACAGCCGGCCATATTGGCAGCAAGCATAGCCCAGTACAGGGTATATATGCAGGAAATTGGAGAACAGCCCTGCTATGCCGCCGGCCACAGTCTGGGTGAATACTCCGCTCTGGCAGCCGCAGGGGCGATTGAATTTGCAGATGCTGTCAAGCTGGTCAGAGCCAGAGGCTTGTATATGAAGGAAGCGGCAGAAACTGGAGCAGGAGCCATGGCGGCGATCAGGGATGTGGAGGACAGCGTCATTGAGGAGGAGTGCAGAACGCTCTCTGCCCAGGGAAGAATTATTGGGATTTCCAACTATAACGGGAACAAGGATATTGTAGTCTCGGGAGAAGCGCAGGCTGTTGAACGTCTTGTTGAGGTCCTGAAAAATCAAGGAGCACAAATCTTCAAACTGAATGTCAGCGCAGCCTTCCATTCTCCAATCATGGAACCGGCAGCAGTGAAATTAAACCGTGAGCTGGGCAATTACAATTTCAGTCAGCCTCAATATCAGGTGATATCCAATGTGTCCGCATTGCCTTATGAGGATAAAGGGCAGATCAGGGATATCCTGACACAGCAGATCGTAAATCCGGTGAACTGGTATGCGACAATGAAATATCTGGAGCGGAACGGGATAGACACCGCCATTGAATTTGGGCCCAAAGCGACGTTAAGAAATCTGGTCAGAAACAATACAGGGATTGCTGCTTACAGCTATGACAAACAGGAGGATATCGAAGAAATTCAAGCAGCTCTGCTGCCAGAGAAAGGAACCTCCAATTCGTCAAGCACGTTCACTCTGATCTCCCGCAGCCTCGGAATCTCTGTAGCCACCAAAAATAACAATTGGAACAACGAAGAATATACGCGCGGGGTCATCGAGCCGTATGAACGGATCGCGAAGCTTCAGGCTGAGCTTGAGGAAACGGGAAAACAGCCCACGGTAGAACAAATGCATCAGGCTGTAGACATGCTGAGATCCGTCTTTCAAACGAAGCAGACCCCAAAGGAAGAGCAGATCGAACGGTTCAACCAATTGTTTCAGGAGACAAATACCCGGAAATATTTCGAAAATTTCAGTGTATAACGCATCACCGGCAAGCTGCGATTCCACAATTAATGACGAGGTGGGGAAATGAAAAATGGTTTTATCAGCTTAAAGGAGCTGAAAGCTTCGGCTTTCACCGCCAGCACCCTTGAATCCGAAGATAGGCTTCTTCGGGACTCCGCAGTGAAGCCGATGTCTGAGAGCGACATTGCCATTATCGGCATGTCCGGCAAGTTCGGTGAGGCTAATGACCTGCGGGCCTTCTGGGAGGTCCTTCTGAAAGGAAAAGAGTGCATCCGAGAAATCCCCCTGCACAGGAAAGCGGACGCTGACAGATATCTCGAATTCAGCGGGGGGAAGTCTCCACATGAAGACACCCAGTATACGAGGATTGCGTACCTGGATGAGATCGATAAATTTGACTGCGGTTTTTTTGGAATACTGCCCAATGAAGCCAAGCTGATTGATCCCAGACAGAGGCTGTTTTTGGAATCAGCCTGGAGTACCTTGGAAGACGCAGGTTATGGCGGGGGGAAATTATGCGGAAGCAAGACAGGAGTTTATGTAGGTCTGAGCAGTGACGGCAGCAACGAATATTTCAAGCTGATTGAGCAAGGTGATCCGTCATTGATCGGTCTGTCGACCGCGGGGAACATCAAGTCCGTCATCGCCGGCAGATTGGCTTATATTTTGGATTTCAAAGGCCCTTCCATGATGATTGATACGGCCTGTTCATCCTCTCTGGTTGCGCTGCATGTGGCCTGCCAAGCTATAAAAAATCATGAATGTGAGGCCGCCCTGGTCGGGGGTGTCAATATTAAGATATTTCCCAAGACGGAAGAGGAGAACAACCTGAACATCGGGATTACCTCCTCGGACTCCAGTATTAGAACTTTCGATGATCAGGCGGATGGCACCAACAGCGGGGAAGGCGTTGCGGCAGTTCTGATCAAACCGCTGGACAAGGCGATCCGGGACCGGGATCATATTTATGCAGTGATTAAGGGGAGTGCCGTCAATCAAGACGGCAGCTCTGTGGGAATTACGGCTCCCAACATGACTGCACAGGAAAATGTAATTACAGACGCTTGGAAAGAAGCGCGTATTGACCCCCAAACGGTTACCTATTGGGAAGCACATGGTACGGGTACCAAGCTGGGAGACCCAATTGAGGTTCATGCCATACACCGGGCCTTCAACCGGTTCACAGACCGTAAGCAGTTTTGCGCCATCGGCTCCGTGAAGACCAATATCGGCCATCTGGACAGTCTGGCAGGGCTGGCGGGACTGATCAAGGCAGTGATGGCCATACAGTATAGAAAAATCCCGCCCAGCCTGCATTTCAAAGTTCCCAACCGGAATATCCAATTCAGCAGCTCACCGGTGTATGTGAACGATCAGACCACCGATTGGAAGGGCTATGACGGGGTGTACAGATGCGGGATCAGCAGCTTCGGCCTTAGCGGAACCAATGCCCATGTCGTCCTGGAGGGGCCTCCCCCGCTGGAGCAGCGCCAGGACGAAGTCCCGGCCAATCATATTTTTACCGTGTCTGCCAAAACTGAAGCGTCATTGGAGAAACTGATTTTGAATTATTTAGAGTTTCTCGGCAAGGAACAAGAATTAAGAATAAGTGACCTCTGCTACACCGTCAATACCGGAAGGCTTCCTAATCAATGCAGAATCGCAATGATCGTTTCGTCCACCGAGGAATTGATCCGCAAGCTGAAGCTGCTGGCCCGTAATGGAGCGGGAACCTATAAAGCTGAAGATATCTATTACCGGAAACTGGAGCGGAACCTGAAATTTATAGGTAAAAGCATGACCGGCAGCGGAGGTTTAACAGAATCATCCCACAAGTCCATAGCAGATTTACAGCTGCTGTGCGGGGCTTATTGTGATGGTGCGGATATGGACTTTGAGGGAATCTACCGCCAGCTCGACTGCAGGAAGGTAAGCTGGCCTACATACGCTTTTGAACAGAAGAGATTATGGGTAGAGCTGCCGGAGTCAAGGAGATCCCTGACTGCCGCCCGGACCAGACACCCTCTGCTGCAAGAACGGGCTGTTAGCTCACTGAATTTGGAAGTCTACGTTTCCTATTTGAATGTACAGGATTTTTGGGTCCTGAATGAACATCAGGTTAATGACGCCTGCGTGATTCCAGGCACGGCATACTTGGATATGGCGAAAGAAATAGGGACAAGGCATTTCGGCGAGGCGCGGGATATTATTTTGAGCGATGTCAGCTTTTTAAACCTATTGAAGGTAGAGAAGGATGAAGTCAAAGAAATTCATACTATCGTTAATATTAAGGATGATGCTTTGAAATTCACAGTCGCCAGCAGAGCATCTGCAGCGGAAGAGTGGATTAAGCATGCTGAGGCCTGGATTGGCAGGAAGGAAAGGCAGCCGCACACAACCTATGACATCGAGACCCTAAAAACAACCTATGATTCGGTGTATGCCATTCGCCGCAATCAAAGCTGGCCGGTGATTGAGGAATCCAGCTATACTTCCGTTCAATACGTAGAGGATACCAACCGGCCGGAGAGCATTATTAACGTGGGCGGACGGTGGAAATGCACCAATGCAATCTATAGAAGCAAGGAAGGGGTATTGTGTGAGCTGGAGATTCAAGCAGAATATGCGGAAGATCTGGAGCAGTTCTATCTGCATCCTGCCATGATGGATTGTGCGGTAAATGCAGGTACTTTTACGATCAATGAGGATACCTACCTGCCTTACTATTACAAAGAATTTAGAATCTTTGGCCCTACGCCCAAGAAATTTTACAGTTATATCACCAAGAAGAACAATGAAAATGAGGAAACAGGGAAATTTGATCTGCTGCTCCTGAATGAACAGGGGGAAGTATTCGGGGAAATCAGCAGTTATATTGTCAAAAGGGTTCATAGCTTCACGCCGCTTGAACAACCGTCCGCTCAGAAGTCCATCTATCATAAGCTTGGCTGGGTGGAGAAGAATGAATACAAGCTGCTCCGCCGCAGTGAGGCTAACGGGGGGATTCTCCTGTTTCACAATCAGGCCAAACTGGCGGGGGAAATTATAGCTTCCTTGCGGCAGGCAGGTAAAAAGGTGATCGAGGCCATACCGGGACAGGCCTTTTCCGAGCGGGGGGAGCAAGCTTATAGCTTGGGCGGGCGGCAAGAGGATTACGATAAGCTGTTCGCTGCAATTGAACTGCAAAAAATCAGTCAAATCATTCATTTGATGACGATCCAAGATCATTCCGCAGAAGGCGGTCACCAGCAACTTGAGTACAACCTGAAGCTTGGGCTGGACAGTTTATTCTATTTATCCCAATCGATCATGAAGCATCCGAATGATCCGGTAGAGCTTGTATTATTCGCAGAGCATGTCCACCGGATCAGCGGTTCAGAAACGGCAGTCAACCCGCATCATGCAGCCTTCTTTGGCCTCGGGAAGGTGCTGGGGAAGGAATATTCCAAGCTGAATGTAAGGTGCATAGATATTGATGGAGAGACCCGTGCAGCAGAATGTATCCGCGAGATCAACGGAGAAAAGCAGGTGGAGCTTGTGGGGTACAGAGAGGGAAGACCTTATGTTCAGGAACTGCAAGCCGTTCCTGTGCCGGCATTGCCGGATCAGCAAGCAGAGATCAAGAAGGACGGCGTATATATCATTACCGGCGGTCTGGGCGGATTGGGACTGGAAGTTGCCCGGTATCTCTCTTCCCTGGCGAAGGTTAACCTGATTCTGGTGGGCCGCTCCGGCTTGAGCCATCCAATTGATCCGGGCAGCAAGAATCATACCAGGACAGAGATCATGAATCACATTAGAGCGAACGGTTCGAATGTGGACTGCTATCAGGCGGATGTAGCGGACGAACGGGAGATGCAAGCTATGCTGGCGCAATTAAGGCAGCGGTATACAAGCATTAATGGCATTTTCCATTGTGCGGGTGTTGCGGGGGAGGGCTTCATCTTTAGAAAAGATAAAGCGGCCTTTGATCGTGTGACCAGGCCCAAAATTCAGGGGACCCGGATCTTGGATAAGCTGACTGCAGAGGACAAGCTGGACTTTTTTGTAATGTTCTCATCCATCACCTCGCTGAGCGGAAGCATGGGACAGGCAGATTACACAGCAGCCAATGCCTACCTGGATTCGTACGCCGAATATAGAAGTCTCATCAAGCCTGAACAGAAGACGCTGACGATCAACTGGTGCGGCTGGAAAGATACCGGGATGCTCGCCGATTACAGGAACAAGCTTGGTAAAGAAGCAGGGACTGAGGAGAATCAGAATGAGCAAGGGTTCAAAAATATCGGAACGCGCGAGGCGATAGAAGCTCTGAATGTAGTCCTGAACAAGGAAATCTCGAAGGTGATTATTGGTGAACTGGATGATAAGGTCTTTGGATTATACAAGGATCAGATCACATTCAGCCTCGCACCAGAGATAGCTGCAAGAATTAGGCCAACCCGGCCCAAGGCTCCTGGTCATACCGGGTTGCCCCCCGTGCCAATGGAGCACAGGGATTATAGCGGGATCGAAAGCGCCATTGTAAAGGCCTGGGTCAAGGTGCTTGGCTTGGAGCAGATCAATATTAACGATAAGTTTTATGATCTGGGGGGAGACTCGATATCGGCGATTTATTTAGTCAAGGAAATCGGGAAGGTGTTCCCGTCGCTGATCGATATCTCTGATATATTCACCTATCCGTCCATCAGTGAAATGTCGGATTATATTCAAAGCCTATTGGAAGACAGGAACGGGCATGCCGCCGGCTCTGTTCAACCGGTGACCAGTGAAGAGGAAACGGAGGAGGATCTCGACGGTATTTTGAGCAAGCTGGCTTCCGGGGAGCTGGAGGTTAGCGAAGCCAACCAATTGCTATATTCCGGTCAAAAATCATAATGGGAGTGATCATCCAATGAGCGTGGTTCAAACCTATATCTTTGAGCAGGTCAAACAGCATAAGCTTACACAGGAAGAAGCGAAGCAAATGCTTAGGGAGCTGAAAAGCGAAGGTGCCAAAAAAGAAGACATCGCGATCATAGGCATCTCGTGCAGGCTGCCCAAAGCAAGCAATACCGATGAGTATTGGAGCAATCTGATGGGCGGATTGGACTGCAAGGTGGAATTCCAGAAAGAAATGATCGAGCATATCAAACCCATTGTGAATAATAAAGCCTATGCGGATTTTATGGGAGCCCGGTTTATTTCAGAGGAAGAAGCGGAAGATTGCAAAATGGGCGGGTATCTGGAGGATGTGGACAAGTTTGATGCAGAGCTTTTTAATATTTCTCCCAAAGAAGCCAAAGCCATGGACCCTTCCCATAGAGTGCTGCTGGAAACCGTCTGGACAGCCATAGAAGATGCCGGTTATGCCGGCGACAAAATATATGGCAGCCAAACCTCCTTGTACGTAGGCAAGGATCATGTCAATGATACGTTATACCGCTATGTTACAGAGGATGAATCCACAAGCATGACAGGCAACTGGCCAGGGTTAATGGCGGGGCGGATTAATTATCTGTTGAATCTGAAGGGAAACTCTATGGTGCTGGACTCCGCGTGCAGTTCGGGCTTGTTAGGCGTACACCTGGCTTGCAATGCGCTGAAGAACAAAGAATGTGAAATGGCTATTGTCAGTGCGATTTCTCTGGGGATATTCCCGCGGTTCAGTACAGCCCGCAAGTCAATGATGGAATCGCAGGATGACCGGGTGAAGACCTTCGATAAAAATGCTGACGGCACATTTTTCAGCGACGGTGTTGCTGCGGTTATTCTGAAACCATTGAGCAAAGCCAGACAGGACGGAGACAATATCTACGCCGTCATTAAGGGAAGTGCGGTCAATAATGACGGTGCTTCGAACGGATTGACTGCTCCGAATGCGGTAGCACAGGAAGAGGTTCTTCTCAAAGCCTGGGAGGATGCGCAAATTGACCCCGGGACGATCCAATATATTGAAGCGCACGGCACAGGAACCAAGCTGGGAGACCCCATAGAAATCAAAGGACTCACGAATGCGTTCGCCAAACATACCGACAAAGCCCAGTTCTGCGGAATAGGTTCAGTGAAGGCCAACATTGGCCATACAGTCGCCGTCTCGGGTCTGGCTTCCTTAATCAAGGTTGTTCTGTCCATGAAGCATAATGTAATTCCCTCCAGTATTCATTTCAAAGAGCCTAATTCACTGATTAATTTCATCAAATCACCGGTGTTTGTCACGGAGAAGCCGCTGCAATGGCCCAAAAGTGTACTGCCCAGAAGAGCAGGGATCAATTCTTTTGGATTTGTGGGAACCAATGCTCATGTGGTGGTGGAAGAAGCGCCTGATCAGGCGGCAACCAGCGAGGCTGCAGGCCCGGAGTATGAAATATTCACAGTATCTGCGAAGACAGAGCATTCTTTGCGCCAGCTGATTCACCAATACGCCGAATTCTTCAGACAGGGAACGGAAACCAATCTGAGCAACATTTGCTATACCGCCAAAACGGGACGGGGCCATTATGCGTACCGGTTAGCGCTGATTGTGAAAAGCTATGAAGAGCTTGAACAGAAAATCAGTAAGCTGGCCTCTAACGGGTTAAGCGATATTTCCGGCAAGGGAGTGTATTATGATTGCCACAAAATTGGATCTGACCGGAAGCAGGTCAGGGACCAGGGTGAAATTACACTGTCGGAACACAGAAAACTGAACAGCAAGGCCGGCAGTCTCCTGGAGGAGATTGTAAATGACACGAGCGGGTATCTGATTCTGAATCTGGCGGAAATCTGCAATTTATATGTGAAAGGGGCCAAGGTTGAATGGAGCCTGATGTACCGGGACAATAAAAGAAGAATCGTATCCTTGCCCACATACCAATTCGATAGAGTGATGTATTGGGGGGAAGTGAAAGATAGAAGATCTGAATTGGAGGTGTCTGTAAAAAATATCAGCCATCCTTTGATTGACCAGTGCCTGGCGGATTCCATGGATGAAACGATCTATTCTACTACATTCAATGTCAACACACACTGGGTGTTAAGCGACCACAAAATTATGGGGGTCAGCGTGATTCCGGGAACAACCTATTTGGAAATGGGAAGAAAAGCATGCTCCCGGCTGTACCATACGGATTATCTGGAGCTAAGGGATGTGTTCTTTTTTACACCGCTCTCGGTAGGGCAAACAGAAGACAAGCAGGTACACACCATCGTGAAGAAAGAAAAGGGATATACCCGTTTCATTATTGCCAGTCAGGAGCAAGGCAAGTGGATCACACATGCGGAAGGAAAAGCTTACAATCCAGCAGATGAATCCAAGGATGCCGAGCGCTTGATCTTCGATTTGGCTGCCGCCCGGAATGACAGCAGGAAAGAAACCATCAAGGTTAAGTATGAAGATACCAGCTTGAGCAGCAAAGTATTCTCCTTCGGCCCGCGTTGGCTGAATTTCAAAGAAGTCATCCTTGATCATAACGAACAGCTGGTAGAACTGGAATTATCCGAAGCCTTCAAGGGAGATCTTGAGGAACTGATCCTTCACCCTTCGCTGCTGGATAATGCGGCAAATGTGTTCATTGGAGAGGATGATGACGACAGCACTTTTCTCCCGCTATCCTACAAGAATATCAAGATCTACTCTGCAATGCCTCAGCATTTCTATGCCTATGTCCAGAAAAAGTCAGGTAACAAGGAAACTAAGACATGTGATATTCAGTTGATCGATATGCAGGGCAGGATTTTTGTGGAAATCAAGGACTATGTACTGAAAAAGGTCAATCATTTGCTGACGCTTTTTAAAGAAAACGACGATTTGAGCGGGGCCTTCTATCGTTTGAATTGGGTTCAGGCCGAGCCTGCAGCGGAAGGCCGCAGAGGTCATGAAGGAACGGTACTGGTATTCAAAGACACACAAGGAATCTATGAGAATATTGCCGGGCCATTGCAGAATAAAGCTGCGGATACGATTCAGGTTGAGTTCGGAGAAGCCTACAAGAGGCTGACCCCTAACCATTATGTGATTCAGGGTACAGAGAATGACTACATCAACCTAATGAATGAAATCAAAGATCGTAATATACGGCAAATTCTTCATTTATCCTCCATCACCGGGGAGGCGGCGGCAACTTGTGCGGATTTGGCGGATCAGCAGAACCGGAGCTTGCACAGCCTTTTCTATTTAGCCAAGAGTATCAGCAGCAATAAGATTAAAGAGAATATTGATGTGGTCCTAATCTCTGACAATGTAACGGAAGTGACGGGACATGAGCAGGAGATCAATCCGCTGGGCGCTGCATTGTTCGGCCTGGGCACAGTACTTACGCAGGAGTTCAAGAACATTCATTGCAGAGCGCTTGATGTGGATAGGGAAACTCCGGCAGAGCTTATCAGTGAAGAGATTCAACGTATTGAATCCAAGTATCAGGTAGCGCTCAGAAGCGGCAAGCGTTATACCTGTGAGCTGGACCGGCATGAGCCTGAGCATCAAGAAGAGCAGGGGCTGGAGATTAAGGAGCAAGGTGTGTATATCATCACAGGGGGCACAGGCGGCATAGGACTGGAAATTGCCAGATACTTGGCAGGGAAGAACGCAGTCCATATCGCATTAATGAACCGTTCCAAGCTGCCGGAAGCAGCATCCTGGGATCAGCTGATTCAGGAGAATCCGGAGCATAAGCTCTCCCGGAAGCTCCAAGCGATCAAAGACATCCGGGAATCGGGTTCCGAAGTCAGTTGCTACAGCTGCGACATTGCCGATCCGGATCAGGTTAATGAAGTGGTTCAGGATCTCAAAGGAAAATACGGCCGGATCCATGGCATATTCCACTGTGCAGGGGTTGCAGGGGAAGGTTTTACCTTTAGAAAGCCCAAGGCAGTATTTAATGAGGTTGTGAGTCCCAAAGTGACCGGCACGTGGATATTGGACCAGGCAACCAGGGAGGAAAATCTGGAGTTCTTTATCCTCTTCTCATCGATTAATGCCATCTTTGGCGGCTCAGGGCAGGGTGATTATACTGCAGCGAATGCCTACCTGGACTCCTTCTCATATTCCCGCAATAAAAGAGGTGCGCGTACTATATCGATCAATTGGCCGGCGTGGAGCGAAGTGGGAATTGCAGCCGACTATGGAATTACCGAGGAATCATCGGTGTTTCATATGTTAACGGTAAAGCAAGCGCTGAATTTTATGGATGAGATGGCAGCAGGCGGCATTACCCATGCTATTCCGGGAAGCCTGAACCGCCCTTTGCTGGCATCCGTTCAAGACCAACTGCCATTTACTTTGTCTGGAGCGATCAGAAGCAAGCTGAAGGGTACGGGAAGAACAAGAACGGAACCCAAGGAAACCCCTGAAATAGAGGCAGCGGGTGATATTGTTCTCAAAGGGAAGGGAACGGAATACTCCGAAACAGAGAAAAATATCGCACAAATGTACTCCCTGATCCTCGATATGCACGAATTGGATCTGTATGAAAGCTTCAATGCCATGGGGGGAGACTCGATTATGGCAACTCAATTACTGAAGCTGATCGATAAAAAATACCCGGATATCGTTGATATCTCCGATATTTTCACCTATTCGTCGGTAGTTGAGCTGGCGGAATATATTGACCGGGAATCCCATAGAAGCACCCCGCCGGCACCGGTAAAAGCAGAAACGGTTAGCGAGCCTGTGGAGCAGGAGCTGAGAGATTTAATTGAGAACCTGAAAAAAGGCACGATCGATGTTCAGGATGGTTTGAAGATGCTAGAGAACTAAAGGCCAGTGCATCCTAATAACTTTTTGAAAAGGAGAAACAATGGACAATCATACAACCATTATTATTGGCGCGGGTATCGCAGGAATGGCAGCCGGATGTTATTTGCAGATGAACGGGTATGACACCATGATTATGGAAGCAGGGGCTTTGCCTGGAGGCCTCTGCACCGGATGGAAGCGGAAAGGTTATTATTTTGACGGATGCATAAGCTGGCTGGTCGGTTCCGGCCCGAACAATACCTTTCACAAGTTCTGGAGTGAATTGAATGTGATCCAGAACATGGAGTTTGTTAATGATGAGGAATTCGCCGTAGTTAATTTCAAAGACGGAACGAAATTCACGCTGTATGCCGATGTGGACAAGCTGGAACAGGAGTTGCTTAGAGTTGCCCCCGAGGATGCAGCGCTGATAAAGATTCTGACGGATGCAATCAAAGTGATCTCGAGCGTAGATTTGAGAATCGATAAAGCGCCTGAGCTGTTTGATCTTTCCGACTTTCAGGCATTCAAGGCCAAAGCCGGTGAATACATGGAAGTGATGAAGAAATGGGGCAGTGTGACTATTGAAGAATTTGCCCTGCAATTTAAGAGCGAATTTGTGAGAACGAATTACCGGAAGATTTTCTGGTTCAATGTCGATACGGCCGTTGCTTATTTCATGGCTACTATGGGCTGGGTCAATGCCAAGGCATCGGGTTACCCGGTGGACAGTTCTATGCAGCTCTCAAGGATCATTGAGCAGAGATATATGGGGCTTGGGGGAAAGATCCACTATCAATCCAAGGTCTCGCGGATTTTGACTGCAGAAGATAAAGTGACAGGCGTCGAGTTGGATAATGGAAGAATCTATCACGCAGATCTGGTGATTTCGGCCGCCGATGGCTACAGCACCATTTTTGAAATGCTGGAGGGGAAATATGCAGATGATGATCTGAAATATTGCTATGAGAACTTCAGCACCAAGGCCGCACAAATATATGTGGGGCTGGGAATATCCCGGACATTTGATGATATGCCCCATTATATGAGCCTGGAGCTGGAGCAGCCGCTGCGTGCAAATGGGGATTCCAAGGCTGATAATCTGTTCGTGAAAATATTCAATAAACACCCTGGCTTCGCTCCAAAAGGCAAAACCAGCGTTGTGGTTTATGCAAAGACTTCGAATGGATACTGGGAGAATCTGAAAGAAACCGATCCCCGCCAATACGATGAGCAAAAGAAAGCAGTGGCCGATGAGATCATTGACCTGCTGGAAGCTCGGCTCGGAAAGATCAGAGAGAATATTGAGGTGGTGGATGTTTCTACGCCTCATACGATCAAGAGATATACGAATAACCGGAACGGCAGCTGGATGGGGTGGGAAAAGCAGATGGATAACATTATGCAGGAGAAAAAACTGAAGCGTTCTCTGCCCGGACTGGCGAACTTCTATATGATCGGGCATTGGACTCAGGTAGGCGGAGGATTGCCGAGTGTAGTGCTGCAGGCGCGGAATTTGGTACAGGTTCTCTGTAAAGAAAATGGACAGGTTTTTTCCACAACGATTGGAGAGTCTTCGCCCGGGGTGAGCAGCCGTGGATGATACCTCCATCATCAAGAAGTATATCCTGGAGCAGATCAAAGCTCAGAGCATGGACAGCGAGATGGCCCTGAGGATGCTGAAGGAGCTAACCCACAAAGAAAAGAAGGACAGCAATGAAATTGCGATTATCGGAATTTCCTGCAAATTCTCCAATGCCGGTAACACACGGGAGTATTGGAGCAATATTGTGAATTCGGTAGGCTGCATCAGAGATTTGCCTCAGGTCAGAAAAACCGATTTGGACCCGTTGATGAACTATGCAGAAATGGACGCCTATTTCCAAGCCGGGTTCATAGAGGAGATCGATAAGTTTGATGCCGCGTTTTTTAGAATCTCGCCGCGGGAAGCGATGCTTATGGACCCGAAGCAGCGGTTGTTCCTGGAGACTGTCTATCATGCCATTGAGGATTCGGGATATGCCGGCCGGAAAATATACGGGTCTGATACAGGGATGTATGTAGGCCATGACCACAGCGGCGATTTGAAAATATCCTATGCATCCTTGATCAAGGATTCGGATATGATTGCGATGACAGGCACCTACCCTGGAATTCTTGCGAGCAGAACCTCTTATATTTTCAATCTCAAAGGTCCCTGCCTTGTCGTAGATACGGCCTGCTCCTCAGGATTGGTTTCTGTACATCTTGCCTGCAACGCCCTGAAGAATGAAGAGTGCAGCATGGCCATTGCCGGCGGGGTGAACCTGTTTCTCCTGCCGCAGCAAACGGGGATGATGAGTGAAATTGAAGCAGGCAACGGCCAAATAAGCATTTTTGATAAAAATGCAAAAGGCACAATGTGGGGAGAAGGCATCTCTGCACTCGTATTAAAGCCCCTGAACCGGGCCATTGAGGACGGTGATCACATATACGCTGTAATTAAAGGGAGTGCCATCAACAATGACGGGGCTTCCAATGGAATTACCGCTCCGAGTGCGGAGGCCCAGGGGGAGCTGATTGTCAGAGCCTGGGAGAATGCCAAAATCGACCCGGAAACCATCGCATATATCGAAACCCACGGCACCGGAACGATTCTGGGCGACCCCATCGAGATTAAAGGGATAGCCAATGCTTTTAAAAAATATACCGCCAGAAAGCAGTTTTGCGGCATTGGTTCAGTGAAACCCAATATTGGACATACAGTGGCGGCTTCAGGAATAGCATCACTGATAAAAACAGTCATGGCGATAAAGGAGGGGATAATTCCCCCCAGCATAAATTTCCGTGAGCCCAACCCGCTGATTAATTTCAGCAATTCTCCTGTGTATGTCAGTGACCGGGCAAGAGCCTGGGAGAGCGGGGCTGAGCCCAAAAGAGCAGGCGTAAGCTCATTTGGATTCAGCGGGACCAATTGCCACATTGTGCTGGAAGAAGCGCCGGCCAGGGCGGTGAATGCCGAGTCCCCACATCCTGTAGAGATATTGACACTGTCTGCCAAGAATAAAAAATCACTTCAGGAGTTAATAGCAAACTATGTGCAGTTTCTGAATGAGGATGGCGAATTCGATTTGCCCGGCCTTTGCTACACAGCCAATACCGGCAGAAAGCACTGTGAGTATAGAGTATGCCTGAAGATTAAGGACAAGGCAGAGCTGATAAGGGAAATGAACAAGCTGAACGATAACCCGATCCATCTCCCGAACCTGAAAAAACTGTCACACGCTGAAGACCGTGAATTGAAAAACAGTGCCCGCCAAAAAGTAGAGGCTTACAACAAAAGCGGCAGAACAGAGACGGACATATTAAATGAAATCTGCAGCCTGTATGAAAAAGGGGGAGAGGTCGACTGGGAGAGCTTATATGAAGGGGAAAAGAGGGGAAAAATCAGTATCCCGGTCTACCCGTTCCTGAAGGAAAGACACTGGGTGAATGCACCAAGAAGAAAAACGGCAGAACCAGACGAAGAGGAACAGGAAGGCCTATGGCAAAATAGCCTAGAGGCTGCAGCTGCAGGGATTCAGCTTGAAGGCAGAGACAGCGGCAGATATTCGAAAGCGGAAATCAGTGTCGGGCAGGTTTGGGGAGCCGTCCTGGGAATGAACCCGATGTCTGTAACGGCAGACTTCTATGAAATCGGCGGTGATTCAATTATTGCCATCGAAATTGTGAACACCCTAAATACAATTATGGGCCTTAGCCTGCAGGTGCCGGTTTTATTTGAGCATTCAAATATCGAAAGGCTGGCTGCTTATATTGAAGGCCAGGCCGGCACGGATAAGGATACACGCGGGAATTCAGCCATACCCCGCATTGCAGCGGCGGAGCACTACGAAGTGTCTTCTTCGCAGAAGAGGATTTATATTCTCAACCAGTTAAACGCCCGGAGCACATCCTATAATATTCCGCTCTTTGTAATGATGGAAGGCCCACTGGATGAAGGACGTCTTGAACATTCATTCGAAGCGCTTATTCAAAGACATGAGGTTCTGAGAACATCCTTTAGCTTTGTGAATAAGGAGCTTGTGCAGGCGGTTGATGATCATGTTCATTTGGCTGTTGAGAAATACCATGCAGACGATGAAACAGACCTGGATCAAATCACCAGTCAGTTTATCCGGCCGTTTGACCTGAGTAAAGCTCCGCTGATACGGGCAGGACTGGTCGAGATCCGCAAGAACAAGCATCTTTTGATGCTTGATGTACAGCACATCATCGCTGACGGCTCTTCCATCCCGCTGCTGCAGAAAGAAATTATCCATTTGTATGAGCATAATCCGCTGCCTGAGCTGAATATCCAGTTTAAGGATTTTGCGAAATGGCAGAATGATCTATTTAAGACAGACTACATGAATAAACAGAAGAAATATTGGCTGGATGTCTTTTCCGGTGAGCTGCCAATTCTCAATTTGCCGGTTGATTATCCGCGGGACAGCGGGCAAGGGGATCAGGGAGAGCGGTTAACTTGTAATGCCGGCAGAGAGCTGACGCAACGGTTAAATGAATATAGCTCCAAAGAAAAGACCACCTTGTTCATGACCTTGCTGGCTGCCTTCAACGTGCTTCTGTTCAAGCATACGGGACAAGAGGATATCATTGTGGGTTCCCCCATTGCCGGCCGGAAGCACAAGGAACTGGAACAGATGATAGGGATGTTCGTCAATACGCTTGCGCTCAGGAACCGTCCTTCGGCTCATATGGTGTTTAAGGAGTTTCTTGCCGGGGTCAAGGAGAATGCGCTGCAGGCATACGAGCATCAGGACTACCCTTTTGAAGAGCTGGTGGATCACTTGAATATGGACAGAAATCTAAGCGGAACCGCCCTGTTCAATGTCATGTTTGTTCTTCAAGTCATGGACAATCCGGCCTTTGAAGTCAACGGCATGCACTATGCTCCTTATCCTTATCACAATAAAACAGCAAAATTTGATCTTGCGCTGCAGGTATTTCCGGGCCTAGATGAGCTCAAATTTGAATTCACTTACGCTGCCAAGCTATTCAAGCGAAGCACCATCGAAAGCTTCGCCAGACGTTTCCTTCGGGTACTCGAACAAGTTGTTGCCTTGGAGCATGTCCTTATTGGAGACATTGATGTGCTGGATAGGGAGGAGCTGCGGGACATAAGGCGTTATGGTCAGGCGGGGCTGCCGGCCGCGTATAACACCAAGACGATCGTCGAAATGTTTGAGGCGCAGGCCGCACGAATTCCGGACCATTTGGCAGTCTCCGGTTTCGACCGTTCCTTAACGTACCGTGAATTGAATGAACAGGCCAATCAGCTGGCCAGAGTCCTTATCCGAAATGGTGCCTGCAAAGACAGGGTGGTGGGCATCATCGCTGAACGCAGTACAAATTTTGCGGTTGGGATTATGGGCGTATTGAAATCGGGCGCAGCCTACTTGCCCATTGAGCCTGCTTATCCCCCGGAAAGAAAACGATTTATGCTGGAAGACAGCGGGGCTTGTATGGTCCTTACCGACACGGCTCATCGGAGGAGTCTACAGCATGGAATCAGGGAAATTTGCCTTGAGGAGGTCGCGGGCAATTCCGGGGAGCAGGGAAATCTTGAGGCTACAGCATCGGCGGATAGCCTGGCTTATGTCATCTACACTTCGGGCTCGACCGGAAAGCCTAAGGGAGTAATGATTGAGCACAGAAGCGTAACAAATCTTGCAGAAGCACTCGATGAGAAGATTTACAGCCTGCATGGCCCGAACCTGAACGTGGCATTGCTCGCACCATTTGTATTTGATGCATCCGTGAAGCAGATATTCTCTGCATTTCTGCTGGGACATCATTTGAACATTGTGCCTGGAGATGTGCGCCAGGATGTAATTCAGCTGGCTGAGTATTACAAGCAGAATAAGATCGATATTTCGGACGGGACCCCGGCGTATCTCCGTTTGCTGGCAGAAACGTCCCTGTGTGCCCGGATCGGTGTTGCGCATTTCATTATCGGCGGAGAGGCGCTTTCCATTGCAGAGGTTAAGCGGTTCTATACCAGTTTTGCCAATCATAAGCCGCCTTATATAACAAATGTTTACGGGCCTACGGAATGTTGTGTGGACGCTACCGCCTTCACCATTAAGCCGGAGGAGACCGGGCAGATTCAGGAAATGCCGATTGGGGCGCCTATAAAAAACTGTTCGGTATATATTCTTGATGAGCAAAAGCGAATGGTACCCCGGGGCGTCCTTGGTGAGCTTTACATCGGCGGACATGGCGTCGCAAGAGGATACTGCAATAATAAAGCATTAACGAGCAGCCGGTTTGTTGAGGATATTTATCATCCGGGAATGTATATGTACAAAACCGGAGATATGGGGAAATGGACGGAGGACGGTCTGATTCATTTTGCAGGAAGAGCTGATCATCAAGTGAAAATTAGAGGCTTCCGCATTGAACTGGATGAGATCAGGCATAGGCTGCTGTCCTGTGATGGAGTGCAGGCGGCTGTCGTTCTGGTTCAAAAGGATCAGCGCCAAGAACCTTATCTTTGTGCATATGTTGTGTGCAGGGATGAGCAGGTCCTTCCCGGCCTTAGAGGATATCTGGGGGAATACCTGCCTGATTATATGATTCCTCGGGTAATTATGCCCGTAGACCAGATTCCTATGACCGCCAACGGCAAGGCCGATACGTCACAGCTGCCGGACCCGCAGGAGATGAGAGATCACTCTCTGGGATACGGCGCCCCCAGAAATCGTACCGAAGAGATATTATGTACGGTCTGGTCCGAGGTGCTTGAACTCCGGCGGATAGGAATCCATGATAATTTTTTTGCGGCAGGCGGAGATTCCATTAAGGCAATCCAGGCGGCAGCAAGGATGGAAAAGTACAATTTAAGGCTGGAGGTGAAGCATCTCTTCCAGTACCAGACCATCGGGGAGGTCTCCAAAAAGGTACAGGATCGGGCGGGGCATGCCGGGTACGGGGCAGTGACCGGAGAAGCGGGTCTTGTGCCTATCCAAAGCTGGATGGTTGAACACTGCCGGGACACCTTGCAGCATAGAAATCTGTCTTTTGTGCTCTATAGGGAGGCTGGCTTTGGCGAAGACAATATCCGGAAGGTCTTTACTGAGATTATTAGGCATCATGACGCCCTCCGGATGGTATTCAGAGAACAAAACCGGCAAATGCTGCAGCATAACCGGGGGCTGGACGGGGAGCTGTTTGATTTCTATCTGATAGATCTGGCGGATTCCCCCTCCTTCAGCGAGGAGGCACAGGCTGCCGTGAATCAGGTACAGGCCAGTATGGATCTCGAAAAGGGTCCGCTGGTCAAGCTGGCCTTGATTAGAGCCGGATACGGCGAGCATCTGTTAATCGTCATCCATCAGATGATTATCGACCACCTGTCGTGGAGAATTATTCTGGAGGACTTCAACACAGCCTACACACAATTATTGAATCATGAGGATATCGGACTGCCTCCCAAGACAGCACCATTTCTGCAGTGGTCCAATCATCTGCATGAATATGCGGACAGCATAGAGCTGCTCCGCGAGCAGCCGTATTGGGACCAGGTAGAGAGCATAAAAGCTGAACCGCTGCCTACCGACTATAAGGCGGACGAAGCCAGAGTGAGAGATAATTTAACCCTGTATCAAGCATTCGATTGCACGGAGACGGAGCAAGTCATGTCATCCATCCGAAGCAACCCGCACTTCACAACGGAAAGCATCATGTTGACGGCGCTGGCATTAACGATCCGGGCGTGGACGGGGAACGCAGCGGTTGTGGTGAACTTAGGCAATCATGGCCGTGATATGGATAGTAAGGACATTGATACTTACAGGACAGTAGGCAGATTCTCAATCCTTTATCCTGTGGCCTTGCAACTTCCGGAGAGCAGGAATATCGATTTATGCCTGGAGTATGTCAAGGAGTACCTGAGCGGCATCCCCAAGCAAGGAGGAGGGTACGGGGTCTTGAAATATTTGAGCAGCCATCAGGAAGGAATACGCTTCCGCTTGAACCCCGAGCTGTCATTTAACTATATGGGGCAATTTGACGCCGAGTTCAATACAAGCACCTTCAGAATATCCCCTTTATCAGGGGGTGAGGATAGAAGCGGCGAAGAGATCTGGAGCTATAAATTGAAGTTCATCAGCTTTATAAGAATGAACCAGCTGAACATTGGCATCGAATATAATCAACAGCAATATGCCCGGGAAACGGTGAATGCTCTGCTGCAGCAATACATGGAATACCTAAAAAAAGCAGCAGAAATCTCGGAAGCGATTCAAGTATAATATCAATCCCTGAACCCTAACTAATGGAGGTCTATACAATGACAAATGCAACGAAAAGTGAACAGTCCATGCCCACAATTTTTCCCCAGGCTGTAGTTATGCAGATTGTATCTGGTTTAGGATTTTCTCTTGCTGTCAAAACCGCAGTGGAGCTAGGTGTGTTCAGTGCCTTTAACAACGGGAAAATTACAGTCTCTGCTATGGCAGAATCCCTGAGCTTGAATGCCCCGGCCCTGTCCAGGCTGTTAAAGGCACTCCAATCCATAAGCCTGGTGACTCAAGACGAAGAGGGAAACTATGAAGTTACGGAGTATGGAGCCACCCTTCTCACCGGGAAATCTCCCAGATCCCTGGAGCCGCTGGTGAAATACCTGCTGCATGAGACCGTAGTGCAGTCAATGGTTGAGATGAAATATAGCATTCAGACAGGCAAACCTGCATTTGAGAAGGTTTTTGGCGAGCAATGGTACGGAAATCATGAGATGAAAGACAATTATTTGCAAACCATGGACAAAGCTATGGAGATCTACTCCAGGATGAGTCTGCCCGCCCTGCTAGCGTCCTACCCGTTCGGTCAATATGATGTCATCGTTGATGTGGCCGGAGGGCTCGGTCAGCTGATTTCCGGAGTGCTGCAATCGGTTCCCGAAGCTAAGGGGATCTTGTTCGATCTTCCCGAAACGATAGAAAGGGCCAGTGCGAATATCGGAGGGTCAGAAATCGGAGAACGTTGCACACTGGTCCCAGGCAGCATGTTTGAGCAGATACCCTCCGGCGGCAGTCTATATATGATCAGCAAGGTGCTGAATGACTGGGACGACGAGCATGTCGTCAGTATTCTTGCCAACATCCGCAAGGTCATGACAAGGGAGGCCAAGCTGATTATTATCGAGAATCTCCCGGCGAAAGAGGGACTGTCCCCGGAAGAGGCCTTCCGTGATTTATTGTTCCTGGTCTGCTCCGAAGGCGGAAGTGTCCGGAATCTGGCCGAGCTGGGCAAGCTGGTTGATCAAGCCGGATTGGATATCTTGGCCGTCAAGCAAACACCAAGTAAATTTTCCATAATCGAATGTGCAGTCCGATAAGCCAGAGCTTGTATAGCGGGAGGTCGGGAACTTGGCAAAATTGATGAGATTTTTAAAGCCATATAGAGTTCACATCAGTTTGATTTTCATATTAGCCTTTTGTCAGGCCATGGCGGAGGTCTATCTGCCTACATTAATGTCAGACATAGTGAATAAGGGAATCCTAAGAAAAGATACCCGTTATATTCTGGAAATTGGGGAGTATATGATTCTGGTGGCTTTATTTAATGCAGTGGTCATTACATTGACCAGTTATATATCTGCGAAGGTCACGGTAGGTTACGGAAGCTCTCTGCGCACTGCTGTGTTTGCCAAAGTACAGAGTTTTTCGCTGCGGGAATTGGATCAGATAGGTACGGCTTCCCTTATTAACCGCACAACAAATGATATTACACAGTTCCAGCAGATATTCACGACGATGCTGCGCGTGATTATTGTTCCGATGATCCTGATTGGAAGCATCATTATGGCTGTTTCCAAAAACGCACAGCTTTCTCTGGTTTTTCTGGCAGTTCTGCCGGTTCTCGGACTATGTACTGCTGTTATCGGGAAGAAAAGTATGCGTTTCTTCAAGGCAATGCAGGAGAAGCTGGATCAGTTAAACCTGATTGCCCGCGAGAATCTGAAGGGGATCAGGGTTATCCGCGCTTTTCATCAAATGGAGGGCGAGACCCAAAGATTTCATGAAGCGAGCAAAGACCTGACGGCTGTATCGGTAAAAGCAAACCTGACCATCGCGCTGGTCATGCCGCTGATGATGCTGATCATGAATGCAGCTACTTTGGCGGTACTATGGTACGGAGGGAAGTTCATTGGCAGCGGGAGTATGCAGATTGGGGATCTGATGGCATACATCCAATATATGATGCAGATCATTATATGCATCGTGTTTGTTTCGATGATGTTTTCGGTAATGCCGCGGGCCAGAGCCTCGGCGGAACGGATTCAGGAGGTTCTTGCGCTTACCCCGGACATTCAGGACAAGCGCCAGGGCCGGAGTGGTGAATCCGGCAAAGGCCGCATTGAATTCCGGAATGTCACCTTTAGTTATCCGGGGGCGGAGCGCCCGGCTTTGCGGGATGTTTCCTTTCTGGCGGGTCCGGGCAAGACCCTGGCCATTATCGGCGGCACCGGCTCCGGAAAATCCGCGTTAATCAATCTCATCCCCCGTTTTTACGATTCACAGGAGGGGAGTATTCTCTTGGATGGCGTGGACATCAAGGAGATTCCGCTGCAGAGCCTTAGAGCCAGAATGGGGGTAGTCCCGCAGCAAACGGTTCTCTTCGGGGGCACGGTTGCTGATAACCTCAGGGTTGGCAGCAGGAATGCAGCTCCAGAGGAGATCAGGAAGGCTGCTGAAATGGCCCAGGCCCATGAGTTCATCCTCCGTATGGAAGGCGGATATGCTGCGGAAATAACACAAGGCGGGACGAATCTTTCCGGCGGACAGAAGCAGCGGCTCGCCATAGCCCGTGCACTGGTCCGTAGACCGGATATCTATATTTTTGACGATAGCTTCTCATCCCTTGATTTCACTACGGACCTTCATTTAAGAAACGCGCTTAAGAAAGAGACATCGGCAGCTACCGTAATTATTGTTGCGCAAAGAGTAAGTACGGTCATGGATGCAGATACCATTCTTGTCATGGATCAGGGCTGCATAGCCGGCATGGGGACGCATAAGGAACTGCTCGATACCTGTGCGGCTTATAAAGAAATCGTCTCCTCACAGCTGTCAGGGGAGGCGTCGGCATGAGCAAGGAGGATAAAACCTCGTTAATGAACAAATCTATGAGAGGCCTCAATCCGGTAGGCTCCATTGGTCACCCCAAAGAAAAGGTCAAAAACTATAAAGGCACGGTCAAACGAATTCTGGGATATCTGGATAAATATAAGCTGCAGGTGTTAATGGTATGTCTGATGACTGTGGCCAGTACACTATTCAGTATTTTCAGCCCTAAAATAATGGGGGATGCCACCAATATCCTGGCAGAAGGGATTTCCGGCAGACTGAAGAATACTGCTGGAGCCCATATTGATTTTGCGGCGATTAGAAGTATCATATTCATTCTGTTCAGCATCTATCTGATTAGTGCGGTCTTCTCCTATTTGCAGCAGCATTTCATGGTGAATATTTCACAAAAAATTGTTTTTCAAATAAGGGAAGATTTGAACCGGAAGATGGCCCGGCTGCCCTTGAAATTTTTTGATTTGTACTCCCATGGCGAGTTATTGAACCGTGTGACCAATGATGTGGATACAATCGGAGTCACCCTGCAGCAGAATCTTACCCAGCTGATTTCGGCCGTAATTCTCATTGTTGGAGTGTTGGCCATGATGCTGCTGATCAGCCCTTTATTAACCTTGGTCACAGTAGTAACCATTCCATTAAGTGTCTTATCGATCAAGTTTTTGGCGGGACGGTCGCAACCCTATTTTATCGCCCAGCGCAGAGCTGCGGGGGAGCTTAACGGGCATGTGGAAGAAATGTACACAGGTCTAACTGTCGTAGAGGCCTACGGGCTGGAACAAGAATCGGAGGAGAAGTTCAGGGAGATCAACGGCAGGCTGTGTGAAGCGGGGGTGAAGTCCCAGTTTATTACCGGCTTTATGATGCCCTTAATGGATTTCATCAATAACATCGGGTATATCGTAGTGTGCGTTGCCGGTGGGATTTTCGTAATTCATGGAAAAATAAAGATAGGCGATATTCAAGCCTTTATTCAGTATTCTAAGCAGTTTTCCCGGCCGATTAACCAAATCTCGAATATTATGAACAGCTTTCAGGCTACGATCGCATCCGCTGAACGGATTTTTGAAGTACTGGATGCGATGGAAGAGCTGAAAGACATGGAAGCTGCAGAGGCTATTGCCATTGCGAACCCCCAGGGCCGGGTCGGCTACCACAACGTCAGCTTTGCGTATGATGGGGGAGAGGCTCTGCTCCGGAATGTTGATTTTCAAGTGGAGAAGGGGAACACTGTGGCTATTGTAGGTCCAACGGGGGCCGGGAAAACTACGCTGGTCAATGTGCTGATGCGGTTTTATGAAATTAATCAAGGGGAGATCCGGATTGATGGCGTGGACATCAGAGATATGCAGCGGGCCGGTCTGCGGAGAATGTTCGGTGTGGTCCTTCAGGATACCTGGCTGTTTCATGGAACGATCAAGGACAATATAGCTTACGGCTGCCCCAATTGCACCTTTGCGGAGATTATCCATGCTGCGGAGCTGGCCCATGCTGATCATTTTATCCGGACTTTGCCGGACGGCTATGATACTGTGATCAACGAGGAAGCTTCGAATCTCTCCCAGGGGCAAAAACAATTACTGACCATCGCAAGGGCTTTTCTTACCCACCCGCCGATTCTGATTCTGGATGAAGCAACCAGCAATGTAGATACACGTACGGAGATATATATTCAGAAGGCTATGAACACCTTGATGAAGGGGAAAACCAGCTTTGTTATCGCCCACAGGCTGTCCACTATCCGCAATGCGGACATTATTCTGGTGATCGATCAGGGGACGGTAATTGAACAGGGCAGCCATCTGGAGCTTTTGGCCAAAAGAGGAGCTTACTTTGACCTCTATCACAGCCAATTCGATTCTCAGGGGCCGGATCTGCATCCGGTGACTGCAGCAGGAAACTCTATTCATTCATAAAAAAAACGTAAATCCCGGCTTGGCCGCACCCTGTCAAGCAGACAGATAAAAAAGCAGCCCGCACGTTCCGGTACCCAATCGGTGCGCGCGGGTTGAGTTTTGACTGAAGATTCTATGCATACGCTTTCATGAACGTTCAAATTATCATTGACCAGGAAAAAGATGGGGATTATAATCAGAAAAGGAAAAAGTCGATTGTATGCGGAATTTGAATTTCTTCTTGGTTTGTTTATCAGCTTGAATTGTAAGCGCGTACATGAGTGCTTTTCTATATGTCCAACAGGGGGCGGTTGATGAAAAATTGTAGCGGCGTATTTTTTTTCACTTTAATGCAAACGTTTGCGCTTCTATTAAATTCATGGGAGGTTTGTCCGTGTTGAGAAAAAAAACCAGGTCATATGTTTCATGGTTAGTCATTTTTGCACTTTGTTTTAGCTTGTTCGGGCTGTCCGGCGGGGCTTCTGCAAGCAATACCGATTATACAGTAACCTATACGAATTCTACGGCAGCTGCCGTGACGCTGCATTGGACTGCAAATAACTGGACAGATTCTACGGACACGGTTATGTCCAAGAGCGGGTCTACATTTACTGCAAACATTAGTGTGCCAGAAGGTGCTACATTAATTTATTGCTATCACATTACGGCGCCTACGGATTATTGGGATAGTAATGGCGGGAAGAACTGGACGGTGGTTATACCGGCTGAGGGGAAGTATGAAGGCGAAAGCGCGGTTTTGTCTGGAGGGGCAAAGGTAAATACCGATCACACCGGGTATTCAGGGACCGGGTTTGTGGATGGATACAATGTTCCCGGAGCAACTGCAACTTTTACCGTTCAGGCTTCAACAGCAGGCACTTATAATGCCACTCTCCATTACGCTAACGCAAGCGGAAGTGCGAAGACAGTTTCCATATACGTCAACGGAAGCAAAGTTAAACAGACAACCTTGGCAAGTCTGGCAAACTGGAACACCTGGGGTGACCAAACCGAAACCCTCTCCTTACTGGCAGGGAATAATACGATTGCATACAAATATGATTCTAATGACAGTGGTAATATTAATCTTGATTACATGACACTTTCTGCTGGAATTACTCCAACGCCTACAGCAACAGCCACGCCTACAGCAACAGCCACGCCTACAGCAACGGCAACGCCTACAGCAACAGCCACGCCTACAGCAACGGCAACGCCTACAGCAACAGCCACGCCTACAGCAACGGCAACGCCTACAGCAACAGCCACGCCTACAGCAACGGTAACACCTACAGCAACGGCAACTGCAACACCAGCAGCCGGGATAACGGTTCATGTGAAGAAACCCTCAAGCTGGAATTCAATGCGAATCCATTACTGGAATCTGAGTCCAGCAACCGTTCCGACAAGCGGGGCATGGCCGGGAATTCTGATGAATTCCGACGGAAATGACTGGTACAGCTATACGATTGCCGGAGCCGCGAGTGCCAGTATGATTTTTAATGACGGCAGCGGTAAACAGACGGCCGATTTGTCCCGCAATGTGAAGGAGTCCTGGTTTTACACGGATAACATGTGGTATGAAGCCAACCCGGAACTCCCCAAAATTCCAGTGATTTCAGTCTCTCCTGCACCAAAAACATATGATTCTGCCCAGACGGTGAAGCTTTCCAGCACCAATAGCGGGGATAAAATTTACTATACAACCAACGGTTCAACACCTACGGCAGCATCAGCCTTGTATACCTCGCCAATTCAGGTGGCTTCCTCTATGACCATCAAGGCTTTTGGTGTGAACTCAACCGGTCAGGCAGGAAATGTAGCTTCTTTCGCTTATGTCATTGACTTAAATGCCGATTTACAGGCTCCAACCATCACTCCGAATTTGCCTGTGGGGCATTCCGATACTGCGGTTACCGTATCCTTTAACATAAAAGATAACAAGGCAGCAACCACAAGGGCATATTATACCGATGATGGTACGGAACCAACCGCAGGTTCTAAAGCTTATATTTCTGGCAATGCAATGGCCGGTTTGACGGGACCTTCCATCCTGATCTCCAAAACCACCACCCTGAAGTTCCTTGTGATAGACGGAGCTGGGAATCAAACCACACAAAGCTTTGTCTACAATATTGGAAAGTCGGGAGATTTCCGGGAGGACAGCATTTATTTCGTCATCACTTCGCGGTTCTATGATGGCGATCCAAGTAACAACGAGCACGCATGGGATGATGCCAAGGCGAATAATCCGGATTCGGACCCGGCTTGGAGAGGAGACTTTAAAGGGCTGATTCAAAAGCTGGATTACATCAAAGCCCTCGGATTCAGTGCCATCTGGATTACACCTGTTGTGCAGAATGCGAGCGGTTACGATTATCACGGGTACCACGCGATCAATTTTGCCAAAGTAGACCCAAGGTATGAATCTGCGGGAGCCTCCTATCAAGATTTAATCAATGCCGCGCATGCAAAAGGGATAAAAATTATTCAGGATGTCGTTGTCAATCATACCGGCAATTTCGGTGAAGAGAATTTGTTCCCCATGTTCAAGAAAGATGAGACCAAGCCGGATACCGTCAGCAACTTGCTCAAAATAACGGATAAGCTGCCGTCAAACTATGATTCCATGACACCCGATCAGCAATATCAGGCAAGAATTGCCTTAATGAAGACGGCGGAGACAAACAATAACATGTACCATACGGAGAAAAGCCTTTCCTGGGAATCCTACACCGTACAGACAGGACAGATTGCCGGAGACTGCGTCGACCTCAACACGGAGAATCCTGTAGTTGACCAATATCTGATTGACTCCTATAACCAATATATTGATATGGGTGTTGACGCTTTCCGTCTCGATACAGTGAAGCATGTGAGCCGGTATATTTTCAATAAATACTTTATTCCTGCCTGGAAGACAAGAGGAGGCTCGGACTTCTTCATGTTTGGTGAAGTGGCCACCCGCTACAGAGATGTATGGAACAGCGGAATTCCGGCAATTTCGACGCCGTTTTATACCTGGAAATCTGCGAAATCGTATCCGGGCGATAGTACAAATGATTACGCTTCCAACAAAGCGTCGGTTGAACAGGAGTGGGCAGACAATTCTACTACAGCAGGCCAGCCTACTTCGAACAATGCTTTCCTGAACGGCAATACCTATCATGCGCCTGACTATTCGATGAAATCGGGTATGGATGTAATTGATTTTCCGATGCATTGGGCTTTCAAGACAGCACAGGAAGCCTTCAGTATGAGAAGCGGTGACCAATTCTATAATGATGCAACCTGGAATGTAACCTATGTCGACTCTCATGACTATGCACCGGACCAGGCTCCGGAAAATCAGCGGTTTGCGGGTACACAGGATACTTGGGCTGAGAATCTCGCGCTGATGTTCACCTTCCGGGGAATTCCCGCCATCTACTATGGCTCGGAAATCGAGTTCAAGAAGGGAGTAGTCCTCGATGTAGGTCCAAACGCACCGCTCAGCGCAACAGGCCGTGCTTACTATGGCGATCACATAGAAGGCAGCGTTACGGTTCAGGATTACGGTAAATATACGAATGCAACCGGCACGCTTGCCGAATCGCTGAATTATCCTTTGGCGAAGCATATCAGACAGCTGAATCTGATCAGAAGAGCGGTTCCAGCCTTACAGAAAGGCCAGTATTCTACAGAGAATGTATCAGGGAACCTGGCATTTAAAAGAAGATACACTGACAGCGCCAAAGGCATTGACAGCTTTGCCTTGGTTACGATTTCGGGAAATGCTACCTTTACCGGGATTCCGAACGGAACCTATGTGGATGCGGTGACTGGCGATACCAAAACCGTTACCAACGGTACGATTACCCTGACATGCTCCGGCAAAGGGAATGCAAGGGTCTATGTCCTGAACGGCAAAGGCGGAATTGGAGAGACCGGACCTTATCTGAAATAAAACAAACGTACAGGATGTAAGAAATAAAAACCCGTAAAACCTTGATTTAACTGGGCTGAGATAAAGATGTTTAAGATGTGGGCGGTATAGCAATTACAAGATGCTATACCGCTTGAATAATTCGATCTGCTAAGCTCTTCCCTCCTTAAAAATTAAAAACTTCTGCCCAATTAAAGGAACCAGATTCTTCAGTACTTTTCGGCCACCTGCTGCACCATGCCGGGACACCGGGGGTTTCAACCCTGTCAAGGCTGGGCGTGTAAGGCTTAATATCAAGAACGGGAGTATTGTCGTATGCATCCATAAATGCCACTTGAATTATGCCCTTTTCAAAGTCGATTTGGATAATTTCCGCTGCGGTCAACGCTATCGGATTAGGACGCATAGGCGACCTTGTAGCAAAAATCCCCATGACCTCGGGAGAGCCTTTGTACGGTGACTCGGTTTGCAGTACGGAGCGCGAATGCTCGTCGTCGTGATCGCTAATCCACCAAAGTACATTGATATGGCTAAAACCCTCTAATGATTGTAAAGCCGGAATGAATTTTTTTTCCAATGTAATGAAAGTACCGCTCTCGTTGCTGCGAATCTTGCCAATGGAATGTACTTCTAAATTACTCATATTATATCCTCCTCGTATTCGATGTCAGGTGCAGCGTAAGCCCTCACACCATGTGAGAGTCAAGAGGATAAAAAAACGTCCAGCAAAATGCAAGACGTTTTTATACAATCTCCAATGGTATTTGAAGTTCTATTAGGTATTTTTCTGGATTATTCTCATTCCATGGGCCACAGTGTACGATTTGCCGTGTTTGCCCGGACATCTTATATTGGCTGTTCTGTTGCAGCCATTCAGCAAAAGCTATATATGCTCCAGCTATATTAGTGAAATCACCACATACCATTGTGCAAGCCATCGTGGGTATAGGCTCGGTATTTCGATAGGTAAAGCAGTTTGTACTTTTTCCCTGTTTTTTTACAGGAAGGCATAGCTCAACATCCACATGAGACTCTTTGTACTCTATGTCGTGATAAATAGAAAAAGTATTACTGTAAATATGTATGTGGTTTTCTTCGGCAAAAGCAGATAACTCTTGCCATAGTTCGCCCTCGGCGTAATAGTCCCGAATGATTCTACGCAGGGATAGAACTTGATAACTTGGAATGGACTTAATTGAAATGTTATAGTGAATTTCATTTTTCTGCCCTAAAAGCTCCTTTTTAGCGACTTCGATTTTTCTTAATTTAACTATGTTATCTTGAATTGTCTTTTCTATTTCCGCATATTTTGCGTCAAGCTGTTCTATAAGCGATTTATCATCCATTTTGTCAAGGGCTACTGCAATTTCCGAAACATTAAATCCACTATCCCGGAGATAAATAATTTTATTTAGAACAGGTATTTGCTCGACCGAATACATACGGTATCCTGTCCACTTGTCGGTTTCTGCTGGCTTTAAAAGTCCTACTTCATCATAGTATCGGAGCATTCGGATTGAAATTTGTGTCAATTTAGAAAATTCTCCTATTTTGAACATCTTATCACCAACTGTTATCTATAATCTCGTTGTTACAGGCAGCAGGAAAAAACTAAGAGCAAGGATGAGGGATACCATTCTCTAAAAAACGGTATCCCTAAGCCCGTTAAGGAAGCTTGTTCCCCGCTGCACGGTAGATCTCATACCACTCTTCCCGGGAGAGGGTGATATCTGAAGCCTTGGCAATGTCGAGCAGGCGCTGGGTGTTGGTAGTGCCTACAATCGGCTGCATCTTGGCCGGGTGTCTTAGGAGCCAGGCGATAGCGATGGCAGTGTCGGCCACACCTTTTTCGTCAGCCAACCGGTTAATAACCTTGTTCACTTCCGGGAACTTGTCATTTCCCAGGAATACGCCTTCAAAGAAGCCGTATTGGAACGGGGACCAAGGCTGAATGGTCATGTCATGCAGACGGCTGTACTCCAGAATGCCGCCATCATGCACAACGGAAGCGGAGTTCGTCATATTCACATTGAAGCCGGAGTCAATCATGCCGGAAACCATAATGCTCAGCTGCAGCTGATTGAAGAGCAGCTTTTGTTTGACATTTTTTTTGAGCAGCTCAATTTGCAGCGGGTTCTGGTTGCTGACACCGAAGTGCTTGACCATGCCTTTTTGCTCCAGGTAATCGAAGGCTTCAGCGACTTCCCCCGGCTCCATTAAGGTGTCAGGACGGTGGAGCAGAAGCACATCCACATAATCGGTCTTCAGACGTTTCAGGCTGTTCTCTACGGATGACACAATATGCTCTTTGGAAAAGTCAAAAAAGCCTTGGCGGATGCCGCATTTCGTCTGAATCATCAACTTGTCGCGCATGCCCGGGCTGCTGGCAACGACATCGCCAAACACTTCTTCAGCTTTGCCGGCGGCATAGATGTCCGCATGGTCAAAAAAATCAATGCCTGCTTCCAGAGCACTGTGAATATGAACGTCAGCTTCTTTGGCCGACAAGTCGGCAATCCGCATACAACCTAATGAAATCTCGGCAACCTCTAATGTGCCATTACCCACGTTAATTGTTTTTACCATTAATTATTCACTCCTTAAATGTAAGGTACGCTGTAAATTTTAGACCTTAGAGTTAGGTGTAAGTCAATAGATTTCCTGGCGGGGCTTTTAATAGAAGCGCATTGGTGTTAACTTAAAGGTAATTCTACTTGCCGGAGCGTACGCGGCGGAATGGAGCTGACATATGGGTTACAGCATCAAAACCATAGCACAAAAGAGCGGACTTAGCCAATATACACTGCGTTATTATGAAAGAGAAGGTGTTCTGCCCGTTGTAGCAAGAGATGAACATGGCAACCGCTGCTTTCACGACGAGGATCTGGAGCTGATCTCCCTGATCTGCTGCCTGAAGGATACGGGGATGCCGATTGCTGAGATCAAGCAATTCATCGCGTTATCCCGGGAAGGGGTGGAAGCGCTGCCGGACCAGCGGAAGCTGCTGCAGGCCCATAAGCTGCAAATTGATGAGAAGATTAAGTTTTTTCAGAGCTTTGCGCAGAAGATTGAACATAAGATTGCATATTTTGCGTCGTTGGAGAGAGAGGCCCAAGAACGAGCTGCAAAGAAGTAATGGTTTAAATATGTGGAAAAAGGCCCCGGAGCTGCCCTGAAACAGGAGCGCTTACGGGGCTTATTTGCGTGCATTCTTTATTTTCTCCACAAAAGTCAGAAAAGTGCACCAGCCGATACTCCACATCATACAGGAATACCCTCAAGCTGCACTGTTCACCCTGCGGAGATGTCTTCTATACTCAGAGCATACATTGGACGGAGCCGCTGAGTGCAGCTTCAAGCGTCCAGACGGTGGCGGGAAGGCGTATGCTGCCGCAATGAACTATATAGAAGTAACAGGAGGGTGAAGGCATTGAGACACCGTAAACGCAAGTCCGTTACAGCGCTCGCCATAGAGCTTCCTATTAAGGAGGCGGGGCAGCTGCCGTCAGAGACAGGGGCAAGGACCGGGAAGAAGAGGAAAAAGGGTTTTCTGCATGAGCTGGTCCATAACCGGGTTCTTTTTCTGATGCTGCTGCCTGCATTGCTGTTTTTTCTGGTCAACTCGTATTTCCCGATGGTCGGCGTGTATTACGCGTTTACCCAATTTGACTTCAATTCCGGAATGTTCGATGCGCCCTTTGTGGGCTTCAAGAACTTCGAATTTCTCTGGAAGTCCGGCACACTGGTGAAGCTTACGCTCAATACAATCGGCTACAATCTGGCGTTTATCCTGCTAGGGAATGTGCTGGCCATCGTCTGTGCGATTCTGCTCAGTGAGCTGCGTGTCAAATGGTTCAAAAAGCTGACCCAATCGATCATGTTCCTGCCGTATTTCGTTTCTTTCGTTATTCTGAGTGTTATCGTATATAACGTGTTCAATTATGATAACGGTTTCTTGAATACGCTGCTGGCCCAATTCGGAGCCGGCCCTGTAGATGTCTACAACAAACCGGGCGTCTGGATCTTCCTGATTATCGTATTCTATCTCTGGAAAAATCTTGGCTACAGCATGGTCATCTACCTGGCCTCCATTACGGGGATCAGCGACGAATATTATGAAGCGGCCAAGATCGACGGTGCGCATATCTTCCAGCGGATCTGGTATATCACGGTGCCGATGCTGAAATCAACCTTTATTGTGCTGCTGCTCTTCTCGCTTGGAAGTATCATGAAGGGGCAGTTTGACCTCTTTTACCAGCTGATCGGCAACAACGGGGTGCTCTATAATACTACGGATATTCTGGATACGTATGTGTTCCGCTCGCTTAAGGTTACCTTTGATATCGGAATGGCCACAGCAGCCGGGCTGTATCAATCGCTGTTCGGCTTCATTCTGATCATGACGGTCAACTACATTATCCGCAAAATAAACGACGATTACGCTTTGTTCTAGGAGCTGCCGGACATGATACGGAAGGAGAAAAAGAGCATGCATATCAAAGACGATCATTATACAAGGCTGCTGCAGGGGCTTGCCTACACGGTTATCATTCTCGGCTCGCTGGCCTGTCTGGTCCCGTTCCTGCTGATTATTTCGGCTTCCTTGACGGCCAATGATTCGATTATTAAGGACGGGTATCATCTGATACCGGCGCAATTCTCGCTGGAGGGGTACAAAACAGTGTTCACCTTCCCGGACGAGGTGCTGCGGGCATATGGCGTTACGCTGTTTACAACGGTGACGGGCACGACACTGGGGCTGTTTTTTATGACGATGGCCGGTTATGTGCTGGCCCGCAAGGATTTTAAATACCGCAATACTTTCTCATTCTACATTTACTTCACTACCCTGTTCGGCGGGGGACTGGTGCCCTGGTACATTATGATGACCAAATATCTGCATCTCACTGATTCGTACGGTGCGCTGATTTTTCCGGGGCTGATGACGCCGTTCCTGATTATTCTGATGAAGAATTTCATCCGTTCCGCCGTCCCTGAGGAGCTGTTCGAATCCGCCAAGATCGATGGGGCCGGTGACTTCAAAATCTATTGGAGGATTGTGCTCCAGCTGTCGATGCCCGGCATCGCCACGGTTGGCCTCTTCCTCGCTCTGGCCTACTGGAACGATTGGTTCTCGTCTTCACTGTTCATTAATGACCCCCATAAGTACCAGCTGCAGTTCCATTTGTACAATGTCATCAATTCGGCGGCTTTCATAGCCAATATGGGCGCAGGTACCGGTGTCAGCCTGGGCAGCGATTTGCCTACCGAATCGACCAAGATGGCGATGGCTATCATTGTTACCGGACCTATTTTGTTTTTGTACCCGTTCATCCAGCGCTATTTTGTGAAGGGACTGACGATCGGGGCTGTAAAAGGTTAGAACCGTATGGCAGAAAGCACCATTACCGGGCTTTTGTTATTCGGCTAACATAGAGTTACAAGATGAGGGCAGTTTTGTACGAGGTGAATTCAGGGAGCTAGGCTTACAAAACGTTTAGGAGGGTTCATATGAAAAAGGCAACAGGCAGAAAAACACTGGCAGCGCTTACAACGGCTGCGCTGGCCCTTTCGCTTCTTGCGGGATGCGGCGGCAATAACAGTAACGGGAACAAAGACAGCGCGGGGACAGAGGGCGGGAGTAATACTGCCGTGAAAACAGAGGGTAACGCCGCAGCCGCAGCGGACACCGGAATCGACACCTCGAAGAAGGTGGAGCTGCAGTTCTACATGCTTGGCGACGCTCCCAAGGATCTGCCGGTCATTCAGGATGAAATCAACAAGATGGCCCAGGAGGAACTGAATGCTACCGTGAAGTTCAACTATACGAGCTGGACGGACTGGGATCAGAAATACAAGCTGCTGCTGTCTTCGGGCCAGGCGATTGATCTGATTTTTACAGCGGACTGGACCCAGTACCAATCCTATGCCAAACGGGGCGCCTTCCTGCCGCTGGATGATCTGCTGCCCAAAGCTGCTCCGGAGCTGCAGAAATTCGTTCCTGAAAGCATGTGGGAAGATGTGAAGGTGGACGGCAAAATCTACACCGTTCCCGCAACCTATAAAGAATATGTGACCAACGGTTTTGTATACCGTGAGGATCTGCGCAAGAAATATAATCTTCCAGCCCCAACGGATCTGGCCAGCTATGAAGCCTATATGGACGGCATTGCCAAAAACGAGCCGGATTTGATGCCGATGTCCCTGAACAGTGATATCGGCAACAATCTTCATTACATTTATACCGAGCTGAACAAAATGGTTGGCGCTCTGCCGTACGGCATGGGCGTGAAGTATGAATCACCTACTACAGTGTACTCCTACTGGGGTTCTGATGAGCAAAAAGAAGAGCTGAAAACCATGAAGCGCTGGGCAGACAAAGGCTTTATTCCGAAAAATGTGCTGAATATCAAGGATACGATGCAGGACCCGATTACTTCCGGCAAAGCAGCCAGCATGTTCGGGGATAACCCGACGCGCTATAATGACATGAAGATGAAGATCAGCACCACACATCCCGATTGGGAGCTGGCCTACTATCCGTTCGGCAAAACCACAGGTTATGCAACACCCGTACATCCTATACACAATGGTTTTGCGATTCCGAAGAGCAGCAAAAATCCCGAGCGGGCACTCGCTTTCTATCAGAAGCTGGTTCTGGACAAACGGTATAACCAGTTGACGCAATACGGAATTGAAGGCAAGAACTACACGGTGGAGGACGGCTATTACAAGCTGGTCGGCACGAGCACATCCAATGGCTTCACCCGCGAAGGCATGAACGGCTGGGCGTGGAGAAATCCGGAATTCATGCTGTTCGACAAGGGCTTTGACGGGGTAAAGGCGATTTTTGAGGAGCTGGACAAGATCCAGAAGCCGGACCTGTTCCTGGGATTCGCCGAGGACTACACCTCCTATCAGGCAGAGAAAGCCGCCCTGGAGCAGGTAGAGAAGCAGTACCTGTTTCCGCTGGAAGCGGGACTGGTAGCGGATGTGGACAAAGGGCTGGAAACCTTCATGCAGAAGGCCAAACAGGCGGGTCTGGACAAGATTCAGGCTGAATGGACGAAGCAGTGGAACACTTATACTGCTGAAAAAGGAATTAAGTAAGGGAGTTGCCCCGCAAGCTGTTGGCTGGCGGGGCTTCTTGTTGTGTAGATGAAGCTGGAAAGTCCCTGTTAGGTGCTGGCCGTAACTCCAGGGAATGTTTGGACTTCCGGCCGCTATCGCTCGCTTTTATTTCTTTGAGAACAACTCGATACTTTGCGTCTCCAAAATTGGATTCCAGATGCGTTCAACTGATAGGGTAAGCGGCTGCGGGTAATCTGCAGCTTGACTGTCAAAAAATAAACTCATCTCATCCATACCCGTACCATCACTAGAGGTCGTGGTGCCGCCGAAATTGTGTAGTGCAGTTTCCCGATTCGTTCTTTCATGCACCTGGCCCTTCGCATCGGTAAATTTGTCGGCCAGGCTTGCGCCGATGTACTCCGCCTGCACCGCCCCTTGCGAATCGGTATAATAAAACAGGTTGGTCACTTTGCGCCGGAGCAGAATCTCTGCCTCTGTTGCATTATGCTCTTGCTTGGATGTGACAATTTCCCAATCGTTTGTCGGGGCTTCAATAACTTGCTGCTTGTTCAGATCGATCACAAATTTCATGCGGTCCGGCTCCAGAGCCGAGATGCCGGCAATCTTCAGCGAGGCGGAATCCGGCTGGTTAAGCCCGGTATGCTTGAACACCAGCGTTGCCTGCGATTGGTCTTTGTACACCTCGGAATTATCGGCCGTGATTCTGCCCGGATAAACCAATTTATCGGTTTGACTCCCGGTGGTTGCGATCAGAACCGGATTAAGCAGGCTGAAAATCCGTTTGGTATTCGCCTTGTCATATTCCAGATCGACATAGGTATTAAGCGGAGTATACTCCACCTGGAGCACTTTGATCTTTTGACCGTCCACCGTCAGCGTGCGATCCACAGGCAGTGTATGCTCTTGGTCCTTGAATCTGGCCGGATCAAGCTCGAACGATACCTCCAGGCCGGTCCGGTACTTGTTGCTGCTGGAAGCGAGCGCCTGGTCGGACGTTTCGGTGAGGATCAGAGTGAACTTCACATCCTTGGAATAGGCGATGGATCCCGGATAGTTGGTGGAATAAATATAATCCTTGCTTTGGCCGGGCGGAATCCGGGATTCACTATCGTAAGCCATTTCCAGGGCTGCGCCTCGATGCGGATATGGAACCTCGAAATCCCCGAATTGAATTTTCGTATCCGCGGGTGTGATTTCTTTATCCGTATCGTTGTGCACGCTGAACAGGATATACACTTTACGGCCATCCGTGACGGCGCCGTCCACATCCATGCGGTATCCTTTGTTTGTCGCGCTTTGACGGACGGGCTTAATCAGATCCCGTTCCAGTATGTCGGCAACCAGCCGATTGTGTAATGGCTGGTTGCGATAGGCCGCAAAGTCATCCCAGCTTTTGGTGCTGGCCGCCTGCACTGAACCGCCGGGGTCGAAATCGTCCGTACCTCCGGCTGGCAGGCCGATGGGGAAGAAGATCAGAAAGACGGCTGCCGCCGCGGCCAGTACCGCCCCCGCTCCGTAAGAATAGAAACGCCGCTTGCTGCGTTTTTTTCCCTGCGCTACTCCGTTACGCATTGCATTAAATATTTTCATTTCCCGAATCGTCTCCGCATTTAGATTGACCTCCTGGGCATCCTGCTTCAGGATGCGCTCTTCTTTCTCAGACATTTCAGCCACCTCCCGCATGTTCACAAATAGTTCCGCAACTGCTTGAGTCCTTCGCGCAGCCAGGTTTTGATCGTGCCTTCGGGCTTGTTCAGCACCTTGGCAATTTCGGCACTCGTCATATCCTGGTAATATTTGAGCATCACGACATGCCGGTATTTCGGCTTCATCCGGTTCATCGCCCGCTCCAGATCGAGCCGGTCGCTGCTCCTCATCTCCTGGGTTTCCTTCTCCTCCAGCTTCTCCGCCGGAAAGACGCGCTTTTTGCGCCGCAGCTCATCCATGCAGCAGTTGATGGTAATCCGGATTAGCCAGGGCGTGAAGGCCTGCTCGTTTTTGAGCTTTTTGCGCTTCATCCAGGCCCGGCACGACGCTTCCTGCACCGCTTCCAGGGCATCCGCCTCGGAACGCAGATAGCTGTACGCGATCGCATACAGTTTCCGGTGCTCGCCCGCAAGCCGCTGAAAGAATACCTCTTCATCCATCAGCGCAAGATCCGCTGTATTGGCCTTGTTCATTATGTTCTCCACCATTCAACACCCCCCTCTTCCTTGTTTGTGCCTCACTATGGAAGAAGTCGCCCCAAAATATGTTTTCACAAGTAAGACGGAGCTGACCGTCAAAACGATTGATTTTTTTTAACTAAATTAAAACACATACAAGAATAGGCCAACCAGTAGTTTCTGGTTGACCTAATAATACAAAGACAACCCTAATGGGGTGTCTTAAGATGACACTATGCCTGCCTGGAACGCCGATAGTCGGTGGGCGTTGTGCCGAAGCTGCGCTTGAACATCCGGTGCAGGTAGGAGCTGCTGGTGAAGCCGCAGCGTTCGGCGATGGTGGTCACCGGCAGACCGGTATTCTCGAGCAGGCTGCAGACCTCGCGCATCCGCACCTCCAGAATGACATCCACGATACTGGTCAGCGTCTGCTGCTTATAGAGGCGGCTGATGTAAATCGGTGACATATTCAGTTCATCAGCAATCTGGTTCAGGCTTAGACTCGGCTCCATATAAGCTTCGTTGATCTTTTGATTGATCTGGCGGACCAGGTCATGCTGCTTGGAGTTTTTTTTCTCGGCCAGCTGTTCGTGCATTTCACTAAAGAGAGCGAAAAAGGCCTGCTCCAGCGCGTCAACGGTTTCGACCGAATCCAAAGCGGGCAGCTCAGCAGTCCCATCATTGTGTAAACGGTTACGTTTTTGGATGTTGATGAGGATCTCCTTGATCGTCACACTGAGCCGGGATACAGCCAGCTGCACCGATGGAAACGGATAGTCTGCCGTCTCCCGGATAATGCTGCTGAACTGCTCCCGGGCCTCGTCGATTTTGCCGCTCATCAGCGCATCGGTGAGCTTTTTCTCTTTTTCGGTAGGGTAGTGATAAATGTTAGCTTGAAGGGCACAGATGTACTGGGCGCTGATGATGCAGCCATGGCCGAAGAACAATCTGTGGTTCGATGCTTCTCTAACCTGCTTGTAGAGCTGATGCAGCTGCACGGGATTGTGGTCAATATGGCTGTAGGCAAGCGTCAGGCTGACCTTCAAATAATCGGAGCAGGCCTGCTGAATCTGGCGGAGCAGCGTCTCAATCAGTTCTGTGTCCGTGTATTCCTTGGCGTCCACAATATTCAGAAGCACCAGGATGCCGTCATCATTCATATCTACCGTCTCTACGCGGTAGGTCTGGCCGCAAATCTCTGAAGCGATGTTCATAATGGCGAACTTATAGGCAAGCAGATACGAGGAGCGGGACTCTCGGAACTCCTGGTAATTGTCAATCCGCAGCAGAATCAAACGGTAATCATCGTCGAAGGTAAAATGAATGCCGAGCTGCCGCAGCTTCTCGACCTGCTGGATGGATTGCAGCGGCTTGAGGCCGAGAATCAGATCGCGCAGCGTATTTTGCCGGATGGTGAACATGCTGTCGCGTTTCTCGCCTTCGAGAATATTCATCTCCCGGACAATCCGGCTAATCGGCAGATACACCCGGCGCGACATGAGCCAGGAAAAGGCCAGGCCTCCTACGAAAATCAGCGCAGCAATCAGCAGGGTGGCGTTGCGGATGCTGTTGGTCTGTCTGGTGATGATGTCATACGGTGTGATGCGCACATACTGCCAGCTAAGATCATCCGGCGCCGTATAAGAGATCAGTGAGTTGACCCCGCCGAATTCACCGATAAAATAACCGGCCTCCCGGCCCTGAATCCGCTGCTGGACCCAAGCTGCTTCCAGCGGAGACAAGCCGTGTGGTTCCAGACTGTCCACAGACAGCAGCTTGCCCTGATCGGCAAGAATAAAAGTGTCGCTCTTGGAGTCCACGGGACTGGTGATTTCTTTGTTAATCCAGGGAGCGGAAATGTTGACAATTACGGCTGAATTAATGGCCCTGTCCCAGCCAATCGCATCGTAGCACAGGAAGGTATAAGCCCGGACCTGACCGTTCTCCGCAGCACCATTGGAATACACGCGCGGAATGGGTGTGAACGGCTTGTATTCCTGGTAGTGGTTCAGAATATCCAGGATATTTCTGTCCACCAGCTCCTGCTCGGTAAAGACGCCGTTCTGGCCGTGGGAGGAGGCGATGTACAACCTGGCGCTTTTGGGATTGTAGACATAGATGGATTCAATGTATGGCATGGAGCTGAGGTAATTCCCCAGTTCGGACATGGCAGCCGTGACATCATAGATATCCGGCTTGTCGTAGAACACAATTTTGGAAACGGTGCTGTTGCGGTAGATCTGGAATGAAAGCGATTGCGCCGCATCGGTCATGTTGACCACCTCTTTGCTCGTTTGCGTGAGATTGCCGAGGTCGGAGCGGAAAGCCTGCGTTTTTTCTACGCCAATATAATAGTTGTAATAGAGGATGGTGGAAGCAAGAAAGGTTAAGGACACACATAACGTCATACTGACCAATATTCTGCTGTACAGCGCTCTTTTATTGCCGGCCTTGTTCAGTCTCATAAGCATCCCCCTAATTCTCTGTGTACGCGGATGTACGGTCACGGCTGTTCTCTATTGTTCATAGTATCAGTATAAGCTTCACACCGTGAACAGAACAGTGGAGCAACATGAGAATAGTGCACAGGACGGCGTTCAGGGGAGTGAACAAATCCAACATTTATGCACAAAAGCTGCTATTTGACCTTGCTCTGGAGGCGAAAAGTGCGCGGGGAGAGGCCGATCTCTCTTTTGAACATATTGCAGAATTGGGCATCGTTCACGAACCCGGCAGCCGCAGATACCCCGGAGATATGCATTTGGGTATGCAGCAGCAGGGATTTGGCATAATCCAGGCGCTTCAGTAAAAGATAACGGTGAGGGGAATGGCCAAATCTTTCCTTGAACAGATGCCGGAACCGGTCATAGCTGTAACCGGACATTTCAGCCAGCGATGTGATCGAAAGCTTGTGGCGGTAATGCTCATTCATATAATTCAGTACATACTGCATTTGGTCTTCTGCCGGAGAATGAAAATCCGACGCGGCAAGCAGCCGCTGGAGATACACAGTGACTTCGCTCATCTGCAGATTCAGCAGCTCGGCGAACCCGTCGCGCTTGCGCTTGAACTCTTCGTTCATCCGCAGCAGTGTTTGCAGCACGGTATGTTCCTTATCGTCATCGTAGACACCGGACAGTGTATTGATAATCGGATTTCCGCAGTGGAAGCCAACGAAGAGAACCTCCGGGCTGGGCTGATGATTTTCGTCATGCTTGAAATTGGGCGGGATCAGGGCAAAGGTGAAGGGGCGGAAATGAAAGCTGCGCGGTCCAATACTCGTAGTCCCATGACCGTGGATATAATAGACCAGCTCAAAACATTCATGCTGATGCGGCGGAATATAAGTATTCGCTTCATGCTCTGCATTTACAATATATAGGACCCGATCCATGATGAACCTCCGTTTATTGTCTTTTAGCCGAATCGTACAAAAAGTTGACCGAAAATATATAAATATTTATGTTTTCATTTGTTATGATCTTATCAATTAAACCGAAGATTCACAACTAGACTGGCCATCTTGTTCGGAATTTGCCCGGTTTAAGGTGGAAATGTAACACGTAATGTTTGTTTTTCATAGTGATTTGCTAATTTTCAGAATTTCAACCGTCTTTCATGAATGCTGTTTCCTGCTGCCCGGTTAACAAAACGTGCAATTGGGACATTATGCTATTTGTTCAGCGTTAATCCAATACAAACAGGGGTGTGAACTTAACAATGAAAAAGAATGTGCTCGCTTTATTGCTGCTGGCGGTAATGGTACTGGTTACGGCCTGCGGAAGCAATTCGTCCGGCAAAGGAAATGCTGCCAATACGGGAACGAATGCGGAGGGCGGAGAAGCTGCTGCAGGAGACAAGCTGAAGGTTGTGCTGCTGATTCCGGGAACACTGGGGGATAAGTCGTTTTTTGATGCAGCCAACAGCGGCCTGCAAAAGGTGAAGGACGAGCTTGGCGCGGAGACGAAAGTCGTGGAAATGGGCGCGGACAAGACGAAATGGGAGCCGACTTTTAACGATATCGCTGCTGAAGACTGGGATGTTGTGATCTCCGGCGGATCGGAAATTACCGAAATGTTCAATGCGACAGCGGAAGCAAATCCGGACAAAAAATTCATCAACTACGACACCGACATCGAAGAAGCACCGAAGAATATGTACAACATGTCCTATTCGACCAATGAGGTTTCATTCCTGGCAGGAGCGGTAGCGGCGCTTGCTACACAATCCGATATGCCAAATGCCAACAAGGAGAACGTGATCGGATTCGTGGGCGGGATGGATATTCCCGGAATCAACGCCTTCCTCGTCGGCTACATTCAGGGAGCGCAGTATGTAGATCCCGATGTGAAGGTGGCCGTATCGTATGCGGGCGACTTTGTGAACCCGGCGAAGGGCAAGGAATTGTCGCTGATCCAGTACAACTCGGGCGTGGATGTGATTTTCAACGTCGCTGGCGGCACGGGGCTTGGCATTTTTGATGCAGCGAAGGAGAAGACCAAATACGCGATCGGCGTCGATTCCGACCAGGCAATGCTGCTCAAGGACACGGATAGTGAAAAAGCCAATCTGATTGTCACCTCCGCTATTAAAAAGATCGATATGGCCATTCTCGGCGCAGTGAAAAAACTGCAGGACGGCACGCTGGAGATGGGCAAACGCGATGTGCTGGGCTTTGTGGAAGATGGCGTAGGCATCGCTGAGAACGACATTTACAAGAATGTATTCCCTGCAGACCTGCAGGCCAAAGTGGAAGAAGTGAAGCAAAAGCTGATCAACAAGGAAATTACGGTCGACAACGCAATGGGCATGGAAACCTCCGAGGTTGAAGCCATCCGTAATGCCGTTAAACCTTAAGTCACACCGGTAAGCCGGCTCCCGCAGTTGGAATCTCTTCGTTACGAAGAGTTCCAGCTGCCTATTTTTGCAGATTACCAAGTTGAAAGGCGTTGATGACCCATGGCAAATGCTCTGCTGGAAATGCGGGGAATCACCAAAGTGTATCCGAACGGCGTTGTTGCGAACAAGAACGTTGAATTTTCTTTGCGCGAAGGAGAAATCCATGCGATTGCAGGAGAGAACGGTGCGGGCAAATCCACTCTGATGAAGATTATGTTCGGGATGGAAGAGCCCAGTGACGGTGAGATCTACATCCGGGGAGACAAAGTAAAGCTCCAGTCCCCGCAGGATGCGATCGACCGCGGCATCGGCATGGTTCATCAGCATTTCATGCTGGTGCCTTCTTTTACCGTGGCGGAAAATATGGTGCTGGGCATGGAGCCGCGAAAAGGCGTAGGCTTCGATTATAGCGAAGCGGTGCGTCTGACGGAGGAGACGGCGCGCAAATACAACCTCGCGGTGAATCCCAAAGCGAAGGTGGAGGACCTGACCGTCGGCATGAAGCAGAAGGTGGAGATTCTGAAGGCGCTCGTGCGCGGCGCCCAAATCCTCATCCTCGACGAGCCGACGGCAGTGTTGACCCCGCAGGAAACGGAGGAGCTGTTCCATGAGCTGCAGCAGCTTAAGGGGCAGGGACATACGATCGTATTTATCTCGCACAAGCTGAAGGAAGTCAAAGCGATCTGCGACCGGATTACCATTATGCGCGGCGGCAGAAGCGAAGGCGTCTTTCAAACCAGCGAAGTAAGCGAGCAGGAAATCTCGCGGCTGATGGTCGGCCGGGATGTGGTGCTGAAATATGAGAAGGACAAGACTTCCCCCGGCCAGCCGGTGCTTGCGGTGGACCGGCTGGGCGTCACAGACAGCCAAGGAAAAGCGCTGTTGTCCGAGGTCAGCTTCTCGGTCCGCGAAGGGCAGATTGTCGGCATCGCCGGTGTCGAGGGGAACGGGCAGACACAGCTGATCGAGGCGCTGACCGGCGGCCTGCGCGGGGTATCCGCAAGCGGATCAGTACGTGTACAAGGGACAGATATCCGTGATGCGGATATCCTGGACATCCGCGGCCTGGGGGTGTCTTATATTCCCGAGGACCGGATGCGCCAAGGCTCTGCTGGAGAGGCCAGCATTGCCGACAACCTGATTTCTACGCGGTATCGTTCGAAGGATATGAACAAGGGGCCATTTCTCAAGGGCTCCAGGATTGCCGCTCTGGCAGCTTCGCTGGTAGAGGAGTTCAAGGTGCGCTGCTCCGGCCCGCAGCAGCCGATCGGCATGCTGTCCGGGGGCAACATGCAAAAGGTGGTTGTCGCCAGGGAATGCTCCACGAATCCGCAGCTGCTCATTGCCGAGCAGCCGACCCGGGGTGTGGACATCGGCGCTGCGCAATTCATTCACCAGAAGCTGCTGGAGCTGCGCTCGGATCATTGCGCCATTGTGCTGGTATCGGCAGATTTGAATGAAATTCTGGAGCTCAGCGACAGCCTCCTTGTCATGTATGAGGGTCAGATTGTCGCCTATTTTGATAAACCTTCTGCGGTAAGCGAGGAGGAGTTGGGACTGTATATGCTGGGAATCCACCGGCAGGATAAAGAGCAGACCGGGAGGGCCGTAAACCATGTTTAAAGTCAAATACTTCGAGGCCATCCGGACGGCGGCGGTTATTGTCATAGCGCTGATTATTGCCTTTCTGATCATCTCGCTTGTCAGCGACCAGCCGGTGAAGACCATCGGAATCTTCCTGCTGGAGCCGTTATCCACCAAGGGGCATATCGGCAACGTCATTGAGATGGCGATACCGCTGATGTTCACAGGACTGGCCGTCTCACTGCTGTTCCGGGCCAATATGTTCAACCTGGGGGCGGAGGGGATCTTTTATTTCTCCGGTGTCGTTGCCTCTGTACTGGCGATTCACCTCAGTCTGGGCAGCTGGCTGCATCCGCTGGTAGCGATTGCTGCGGGCTCCATCGTAGGGGCGCTGCTGTCAGCGATCCCTGGTATTCTCAAGGCCAAGTGGAACGCCAATGAACTGGTAACTTCACTGATGTTCAATAATATTTTGTTCGGCGTGGGGCTGTACCTGCTGAACTATCACCTGCGGGATGCCAAAGCTTTTGCCAACGTTTCCTTTAAATTCGAGAAGACGGCGCAGTTGAGCAAAATTTTCCCGGGCACCCGGATTCATACCGGACTGATTATTGTGCTGGTGCTGATTGTACTGGCCCATCTGTTTCTCTACCGGACCAAGTGGGGGTACGAGCTGCGGATGACAGGGGCCAACCGCGAATTCGCCCGCTATTCGGGAATGAAGACGGCCAAGGTGATTATCCTGGTCCACCTGATCGCCGGATTTATTGCCGGCATGGGCGGCTCGGTCGAAGTGCTCGGGATGTACAGCCGGTTCCAGTGGACCTCCCTGCCAGGATATGGCCTGGATGGTGCGCTGGTAGCGATGCTGGCCAAAAACAACCCGCTGTCCGTCATCGCCTCTGCGCTGTTTCTGGCCTATATCCGGATAGGCGCCGACCTGATGGCAAGACTGTCCGATGTGCCTTCTGAGATGATCTCCATTATTCAAGCCGTTATTATTCTGCTGATTTCCGCTGAGCAATTCCTCAAGTTCTGGAAGAACCGGATGCTGCTGAAGGAGGCCAAGGAAGCATGAACAGTCTGCTGAACGTCATTCTGACGACGGATTTTGCCTTTTCGGTGCTGCGGGTGACTACGCCGATTCTGTTCGCTGCGCTGGGTGCGCTGATCTCAAACCGCGCGGGCATCATCAACATCGGGATGGAAGGCATTATGCTCGTCTCCGCTTTGACCGGTGTCATTGTAAGTGCCTATACGCATAGCGCCTGGGTCGGACTGCTGGGAGCGGTATTAGCGGGAACGCTCATTGCCGGAATTTTGGCTTTTTTCACCTTAAAATTCAAAACCCATATTATTCTCGGCGGTGTGGCGATCAATATGTTCGCATCAGGCGGTACAGTATTCATTCTGTATCTGCTTAGCGGGGACAAAGGCTCATCCACTTCCTTAGCGAGCAAGGTGCTGCCGAGTGTGGAGATTCCGCTGCTGAAGGATATTCCGGTGCTGGGCCCGATCCTCTCAGGCCATCATATTTTGACCTATCTCTCGATTCTGGCTGTGCTTGTGGTTTATTATCTGCTGAACCGCACGCCGCTTGGGCTGCGTATCCGCTCGGTAGGCGAAAATCCGCATGCGGCCCAGTCGGTCGGAGTCAGTGTGATCAAAATCCAGTATACCGCACTCCTGCTCAGCGGGTTCTTCGCCAGCTTGGGCGGAGCCTACATGTCGATGGGTTATCTGTCACTGTTCACCCGTGATATGGTGGCCGGCCGGGGCTGGATTGCCATTGCGGCCGAATCGATGGGCCGGAGCACAACAGTGGGTACGGCGTTAACCTCACTTCTATTCGGTGCCGCCGACGCGCTCGCCAATGCCCTTCAGGTATTGAAGATTCCGGCGGAGCTGATCGCTACGCTTCCCTATGTGGCGACCGTCATCGGCCTGATCATTTACGCCGTATCCGAAACACGGAAGAAGAACAAGAAGCTGAAGACTACTACCAAATAGGTGGGGCTATCAAGGCCACCTAGATCTAACGAAATAGAATGAAAAACAATCAGATGTGAGTGACGGAGGGGAAGTTTGGAACTGGAGGAGCGATAGCGACCGCCTTTGTCTGCGGATTTCAACCGTAAACAACGGTATAGATCAAGAAATCTGCAGACAACAGCGGCTGGAAGTCCAAACATTCCCCGCAGTTACGATCAACCACAATTGGAGCAGCTTCAATTTCGTTTTATATTACAGATAAATTCACAAGGGAGCGACGACGATGCCAACACCTATCATTATTGACTGCGATCCGGGGCATGATGACGCGATTGCCATTCTGCTTGCGCTGGCTCATCCGGAGCAGCTGGAAATCCGGGGGATTACCACGGTTGGCGGCAACCAGATTCTTGATAAAATCACGGACAATGCGCTTAAAGTGCTCAGCTTTGTCAATGCCGACATCCCCGTAGCTAAAGGAGCGGCGGCACCTCTGCTCGGCAAGCTGGTAACCGGGGAACAGGCCCACGGCGAATCCGGCATGGACGGCCCTGCGCTTCCGGCCAGCAGGTTCAAGCCGGTGGAACAGGGCGCGGTAGAATTCATGCTGGAGATCATCCGGTCATCGGAAGAGAAAATTACACTGGTGCCGACGGCACCGCTTACGAATATTGCCCTTTTAATTACAGCTTATCCCGAAGTAAAGGAAAAGATCGAGAAGATTTCCCTGATGGGCGGCGGATTGGCTTACGGAAATGTGACTACAACGGCAGAGTTCAATATTTATGTGGACCCCGAAGCGGCGCGTATTGTCTTCGAATCCGGGATTCCCATTGTAATGAGCGGATTGGATGTGACGGATAAAGCGGCTATTTTTGAAGAAGAGATTCTGGAGCTGAAATCGCGGGGACCTGTGTCCGTGATGGTAGGCGAGCTGCTTGATTTCTATTCGATTTATGGCAAAAAAATGGGCTATGTCGGCAGCGCGCTGCATGATCCGTGTGCGGTGGCCTGGCTGCTGCGGCCGGAGCTGTTTGAATCGGAGCATCTGCACATTACGGTAGAAACGGAAGGCCGGCTGACCAGAGGAATGACGGTAGCCGACCGGAGAAAGAAGCCGGACCGTCCCGCCAATACACAGGTGCTGCTGGGCGTGGACCGCGAAGCCTTCATGAAGCTGCTGTTCGATGCGCTGGACAGACTCGACCGGGAGCATGGGCTTGCGGCGGGAGAGAAATAGCGCATGGCGGGCTGGGAACGGCTTCAGGAGACGGTGCGGCTGGAGCTGCTGCAGCGTGAGGAGGAAGGCTGCCGGACCGGCAGCCTGGCAGAGAAGCTTGTCGCTGCTGGAAGCGAGGAAGGCAAGCTGATGGAGGTTTACCGGGAACTGATGTCACTTCCTGTGGCAGAAGACTTCCCGTATCAGGAGCCGTCGGAGCTCGCAGCGATCCGGCGTTTGCGTCCGGAAGGGCCGCGCAGGCTGGCGGTGGAGTGGACTCCTGAGCAGTGGAGGGACCGCTTCTACGGAGCCTGGCTGGGCAGAAGTGTCGGCTGTGCGCTGGGCAAGCCGCTGGAGTATTGGGATTATCTGTATGGCAAGGACGGGCGTCCGGGCTGGGAAAATATTGAGCTGTGGTTCCGCGGGGCGGATGCCTGGCCGATTAAGGGCTACACTCCGGAGCACTCGCGGGCGGAGGCCGAATATGGTCTGGGCTTAAGCGGCTGGTCGTTCACAAGCACCAGAGAGAAGATCAGATATATGGAGAGTGACGACGATATCCGCTACACGCTGCTTGGCCTGATGCTGCTGGAGCAGAAGGGGCTGGACTGGGATTCGTGGGATATCGGCAAGCTGTGGCACGGGCATCTGACCTATAGCCAGGTATGCACCGCAGAAACGCAGGCCTACATGAATTTTGCCCGGGAAACCTCCCATCTGCACGGTGAGAAGCCGGAAGATTGGCCGCTGCGGCAGGAGCGGGTGCGGATGCACCTCAATCCGTACCGGGAGTGGATCGGCGCAGCCATCCGCGCGGATGGGCTGGCCTACGGAGCTGCCGGATGCCCCGAGCTGGCCGCCGAGCTGGGCTGGCGGGATGCCTCCTTTTCCCATGTAAAGAACGGAATCTACGGCGAAATGTTCTATGCCGCAATGATCTCCGCCGCGTTCGCGGGGCTGGATAATGAGCGCATTGTGGAAATCGGACTGAGCGAGATTCCGCAGACAAGCAGGCTGGCCAGTGACGTGCTGAAGGGAATTGCAATCGCGCAAAAAGCAGGCAGCGAACGGGAGCTTGTCAGCAGGCTGTGGGACCGGTTCAGCCACTATGATCCGGTGCATACCAATAACAATGCCGCCATTGTCGCCGCCTCACTGGTGTACGGAGGCGATGATTTTGAGAAGGCTGTGGTGGCTTCGGTATATGCGGGAATGGATACGGACTGCAACGGTGCTACCGTTGGCTCCATCATGGGAGCGAAGCTGGGGGCTGCACAGCTGCCGGACAGCTGGACGGCGCCGCTGAATGACACATTGTATGCCGATCTGCCCGGATATCACCCGATTGCAATATCAGAGGTCGCCGAGCGGAGCTACCAGGTGTTCCTGAAGATTCGCGCGGAGCTTGAGAACGGAAATCCGCATCAACGGAAATAGAAGCAGGTCATAAACAGAACGAAGCATCTTTAGTACAACAGGAAAGTCCGCAGCCTGATTCACGGCTGCGGACTTTCCTGTCAGGACGTTAGGATACTGGCGGAAGAGCTGCTTTTGAGCGGCTGTGCGAGCTGAAGTCGGGGATTCAAAGAGTACACCGCTGATCTGGGATCAGCGGTGTTTTGTGCATATTTAGAAATTATGATTCCCCTTTTTTGTGGATAAGATGTGTATAAAGTTGGGGATAAGTAGACTTGAATTGAGCAGATTCAAGTGGAGATCAGCCGGATTCGATCTCCTTTTTCCAACTGGCCTTTGCGAAAAAGCAGATAGGCAGTGCGTCCATGGCATAGGCGGCGGAATCTCCAGGGCAAGCGTCCATCTAGTTGGAAAAAGGGAACTTATTTCTCACTAAAATCAACAATTGTGAGAGTTAAGTGGAAAAAGGAAACTTAATTGGGCCAAATTCCTTCGTCGGGAGCGAAATGAGCCGAATTAGTTAACCTTTTTCCACTTCACCTGCGGAGAACAGGGTGCCCCAGCAAATTAGTGCCCCTTTTTCCACTTTGCCTGTGGAGAATAGGGCAGGGTGTTCGAAAAAATTAGGAACTGCCGAAGGATTCATACAGAGTTCTCCAGGCGACACTAAATCCAAAACGGCTGCCTTATCCAGTCAAGAACGGCGCAGCCTTTTCTGCTTGTGTGCTGCTGTAGTCCTGCTGTAGTTCTGCGAATTTACTGTTTTTGCTGACGGGCTGGAGTTCTTGGGATCTATTTTGCAGGATGGCTTAGGCAATGTATGCATTTGGACCGCTTTGTGAATCATTTTGAGAAAGAAAGCTGCTGCTCTTTTTCGGACAATGCTTCCACGATCTTGATATATCATTTTCAGAAAAATGATGACACAGCGAAAAAAATACCTTATTATTTAAAGAGATTTTTAATAAAACAGTTTTTAAATAATTGTAATACACTTAGTTGCGGAACTAAGTACTGTATTCTGGGGAGTTCATGCAGTCTGGGGGGAGGGTTTCATATTCTAGCACTGAGTGGGGTAAGCAAAAGCTTCGATCTGAAAGAAGGCCGGTATTGTGCTGTTGATAAGGTATCGCTGGAGGTTCGGGCCGGAGCTATTCACGGCATAATCGGGGCCAGCGGTGCCGGTAAATCCACTCTGCTGCGGCTGATCAATCTGCTGGAGCGTCCAGACGCAGGCACTGTGACGCTGGACGGCAGACTGCTGACGGAAATGCCGGAGAAGCTGCTGCGCAGGGAACGGCAGAAGATTGGCATGATCTTCCAGCAGTTCAATCTGGTGGGCAATGCCACCGTCAGCCGGAATGTGGCTATTCCGCTGGAGCTGGCCGGAGCGCCGCGCAGTGGACGGATGGAGCGGGTCCGGGAATGCCTGCACTTTGTCGGCCTGGAGAGCAAGGCCGACCAATATCCCGCCCAGCTCAGCGGAGGGCAGCGGCAGCGGGTGGCGATCGCCCGGGCACTGGCGAACAGCCCGAAGCTGCTGCTGTGCGACGAGCCGACCTCCGCGCTTGACCCTGGGACAACGGCCGATATCCTTGATGTGCTACAGCATATCAAGGACATGCTGGGGGTAACAGTGGTCATCGTTACGCATGAGCTGGATGTTGTGCGGAAAATCTGCACCGACGTATCTGTCATGGAAGGCGGACGGATCGTCGATTCCTTTTCCCGCAGAGACGGCGGTTTTCTGGCACCGGAAGGCCATGCGGGAAGCTACCGTGAACGGATTACGGGCAAAGCGGGGGAAGCACATGTTTGAGAATCTGCTGAAATACCAGGATCAGATGTGGCAGTCCATCGGGGAAACTTTTGTCATGGTCGGCATTTCGGCAGGAGCGGCAGTGCTGCTCGGGCTTCCGCTGGGGACTGTTTTATACTTTTGCCGCAAGGGCCAGCTCTATGAGAACAAGACGCTGTCGCTTGTACTGAACAGCATTGTCAATGTGGTCCGTTCTTTTCCGTTCCTGCTGCTGGTGGTTGCATTGATTCCCTTCACCCGTATCCTGGTGGGAACGGCCATCGGTACTATGGCGGCTGCTGTGCCGCTGTCCATTGTCGCTATCGCTTATTACTCGCGGCTGGTGGAGCAGTCTTTGCTGGAGGTGCCGAAGGGTACCATTGAAGCTGCATTGTCCATGGGAGCCTCGAAGGCCGGGCTGATCTTCAAGTTCCTGTATGTGGAGGCGCGTTCGGGCCTGGTGCTTGGCCTGACGGCTTCAACCATCAGCTTCATATCCTTTTCAACCGTGATGGGCGTGGTCGGCGGGGGAGGGGTTGGCGATTTCGCCATCCGCTACGGGTATCAGCGTTTTGAGACCGAGGTGATGGTCTACGCGATTCTCGTAATGATTGTTCTGGTGCAAATCATCCAGTTTGCCGGAAGCACCCTGGCAAGGCTGCTGGATAAACGCTGAGCGGCCGGGGAGTCTTAGGTTTGAACAACAGAACAACAACAATATATAAAAATGGGGGTTCACTGCACAAATGAAAAAAACGTTGAAATACACACTTATGCTGCTCGTATTGGTCATGATTGCCGCAGGCTGCGGAAACAACAAGAAAACTGAAAGCACACCGGAAGCCACTACACCGGCAGCAACCGCCACCGAACCAGTTAAAATCAAAGTAGCCTCGCTCATTCCGCCAATGACCGATATCCTTGATATCGTGAAGCCGCTGCTCAAGGAAGACGGTGTGGACATGGAAGTCGTCATTCTGTCTGATAATGTCCAGCCTAACGAGGCGCTGGCTAATAAGGAAGTGGACGCGAACTTTTTCCAGCACGTTCCTTACATGGAGCAGTTCAATGCCAGCAAGGGTTCCAAGCTGGTAGAGGTGCAGCCGGTATATGATGCGATCTACGGCGGTTATTCCAAACGGTATAAGTCAATTGCCGATCTGCCGGAGGGGGCAACCCTGGTCATGGCGAATGACCCATCCAATACCGGACGCTCGCTGCAAATGTTCGCAAAGGCCGGACTGATTAAGCTGAAGGAAGGCGTGGGCATTCAGGCGACCCAGGCCGACATTACCGAGAACGCCAAAAAGTTCAAGTTCCAGGAAGTTGACCTGCTGATGCTGGCCCGCATGCTGGATGACGCCGACCTGGTGGCAATGACTCCGGCCTATGCCAGCCCGCTCGGACTGACACCGAAGAAGGATGCGCTGATCACTGAAGGAAGCGACTCCGAATTCACCATCACCCTGGTTGCCCGCGAGGACAACAAGGATTCCGACGCCATCCAAAAACTGGCGAAGCGCATCAGCGGCCCGGAAGTGAAGAAGTTCCTTGAGGACAACTATGCGGACATTGCGTTGCCTGCGTTTTGAGGCAAATAGCCGCTGTAAGCTCTGCTGCGGGCTAATCCGGCCCGCAGGGAGATGGACAACGGCCCGATACGGCCTAAGGGAATGAGCAAATCAGAGGTAAAAGTACCTCTGATTCTGCTGATCCGCCCGGGAATGAACCAATCAGAGGTAAAAGTACCTCTGATTCTGCCGATCTGCCCGGGAATGAACAAATCAGAGGTAAAAGTACCTCTGATTCTGCTGATCTAGTAGCCCACGCGCAAAGCAGCCTTCTCCACTAACGGGAGAAGGCTGCTTTTTGTTATAGCTCTGTTTGCCTAAGCAGCTGGCTGTTCCGGCATCGGGAAATTGCTGATCTGATTTTGCGAATATATCTTTCCCTAGGCACTAGCCGCGTACATTTACAGGCGTAGCCACCTCATACTGCGCTGATTCAATCCAGCTTCCCGTAGTGAAATCCCGTCCCCGGACGAGCACCTTATCGCAGTAGACTTCCACGTAATACCCTTGGCTGCCGCTTTTGTGCTCATCCGCGTTAGTCCAAAGGTAAGCAACAGAAGCGGCATTGAACATAGTTGCCGTCTCGCCGTTGCCGGGGTACATCGTGTTGCTGACCTCAAGCTCCCAGTGGGTATGGCCGGTGAAGAGAAGAGTCTGCGGATACTTGGACAGGATGGCCCGCAGTTCCTTATCCTGTGTCACCCCGTACCACTCCTGTGACTCAAGCGAACCTGCTACTGTATCCTTCAGCGGCTGGTGCAGGAACAAAAATATAGGCTGTGATTGCGCTGCAGTGTCATCAAATGCCTGAACGCTCACAGGCAGCCTTCCAGGTTCGTGCTCAACGACCGTCTGCCCGGAAAGCTCAAGAGGGTCTGTTAGCTGCCGGCCAAGCTCCCGGGCTTCCGCCGCCCGCTCGCCAAGCTTCCGGTCCAGCCACCGGAGCTGATCTTCTGACAGATTGCAGAAGGTAGGCAATCCTTCCTCTGTTCCAAGGAAAATAAAATGATATCCGCAGATCCAGTGGTCATGATAGGGGCCGGTCATTCCCGTGCGGGAGGTGTACATCGCCAGGCGGGATTCCCAGTGGCCGAGACCCACGTCATGGTTCCCCAAGGTGTAACGGATCTCCGGGAGTGCTGCCTGATGCAGCTGCAGAATGCGGTGGACTTCCTCGTATTCTTCCGTAAAGCCATGATCCGTAATGTCCCCAATATGCATAATCCCGCTGCTGCCCTGGGCATGGAGGGCCAGATCCTGCAGCGCCCGCCCGAAATTCAGATTATACTCATGCGATGGATCGGCGGTGACATGGGTATCCGTAATGATTTGGAAGGTGAGCAGCGGCTGTTGTCCGCCAGATTCGTTTGTACTCATTCTCGAAAGAGCCTCCTTGGATTGCATGATCAACTGAATAAAGCAACTCTGTACATATACAGCCCGTTTCGTCGTGGATGGTCCAGTTCAGGAATCAGATCGGATCGGTTTGCAGGTGCTGGCAGGGGCATCGTTAATACTATTAACTCTGTTAATGTCCCTTGGCGCTAATGTTCAAACCCACAATTCCGGCCACAATCACAGTCACCCATAAGAGGGAGGACAGGGTCATCCGTTCGCCGAAATACAACGCCCCCACCAGGGAAATCAGGATGATTCCCGCGCCTGACCATACCGCATAAGCTACTCCGACCTTGATCGAGGTGAGCGCCACATTCAGCGAGGTGAAGCTGATCCCGTAGAACAGGAACATCAGCACGGAGGGCCAGAGCCGGGTGAAGCCATGGGATATTTTCATAGAGATGGTTCCGGACAGCTCGAACAGAATCGCCAGTACCAGAAAAACCCATGCCCATGCGCCTTCGGCCCTCATCTTGCTTTCCTTTCGATACTTAGCTCTTCATAGGACTGCACAATAGAATCAGCATCAGGCAAAAGACAGCGCGCCGCCGCTGCGTCCACCGCGCTGGTGATCCCGCCGTGCGCCGCTGCGTCCACCGCGCTGGTGATCCCGCCGTGCGCCGCTGCGTCCACCGCGCTGGTGATTCCGCCGTGCGCCGCTGCGTCCACCGCGCTGGTGATCCCGCCGTGCGCCGCTGCGTCCACCGCGCTGGTGATCCCGCCGTGCGCTGCTGCGTCCACCGCGCTAGTAATCCCCGCCACGGAGTCCGCCGCGCCGGCAATTCCAATGGCCACAGCCGCACCGGCGGCCTTGGCCATCCGCATATCGCCGTTCGTATCGCCAATCACGGCGGCCTCGGCAGGAAGTACCCCCAGCCGTTCACAGGCCAGCAGCGCCATATCGGGGAATGGCTTTCCCCGTTCGACCTGATCCGTGCCGATCACGGCGGAGAAATACCCGCGGATGCCAAGCCAGCGGAGGTGGTTCTCCGCCGCGGCCGTTTCATCGGCGGTTACTACGGCGAGGGCTGCACCACAGGCTGCGCATTGGTCCAGGAAACGGAGCAGGCCGGGGAGGGGGAGCACCGGCCTGCTCCGCTCCAGCAGCGCATCCGCTTCCTGACGGCAGAGCGTCACCAGTTCCATGGACTCGGCCCAGGACAAGCCGAGCAGGTAGCCCTGCCAGGACAGGATGGCGTACAGGTCGCTCATTGTGCCCATAGCCAAGGGACCATTGCGGTCATAGCCGGTAATTTTCCCCCCGGCATCGTGGACGGTCCCCAGCAGGACGGCCCGATGCTGAACCGGGAATTCAAGACCGTGCTTTGCCAGCTGCCGGGTGAACTGTTCCAGGAAACACTCGGCCCAGCTTCCCCAGAGGGAGATGAACTGGAGCAGCGTGCCGTCCTTGTCGAACAGGATTGCGGATATGGAATGCTTCCCTTGCGGTGTGATGAGTTCAGGCATGCTGCCACCCCTTGAATTTAATCATTTTACGTCATTATATTCCTGCTTATTTCATCTTATCCAGTGCTGCTTGGGCGGTTTGCTGTGCTTCCTTAAGCGCTTCTGCCGCCGGGGTATTCTCAATCTGCACCTTGTCGGCAGCGATTTTCAGCGCATCGCTGATTTTGCCCCCGGTAGGGTCCTGGAACGGGGCGGAGGCGTGGGATGCCTGCATCAATGGAACTTTGATCTGCGGATTGGTTTCGCTGAACGAGACGAATGCCGGATCTTTAAGGGCAGACTGGCGGACGGAAATGTATCCGGTGTTGATCGACCAGAAGGCGGTGTTCTCGGAATTCGTGAAGTAGGTCAGCCACTTCATAGCTGCCTGCTTCTCGGCATCTCCGGCCTTGGCCGGAATGCCGGCCATAAGCGCCTCTGCTACCGGTTTTCCTTCACCTACTCCTGCCCAGCCCGGCTGCTCCATGGCCGAGACGATGCTGAAATCCAGATCGCCCTGGTCCCCGCTGGAGCCGGTGTAGCCTGCCGCCTGGCCCTTCATTACATCATCAATGGTTTTGTACCAGTACTCCCAGCCTTGTCCGCCGGAGTGAATGCGCATAATCTTGTCCTCATGAATCCATTTGCGGAACAGGTCCCAGGTCTCTACCCACTCAGGAGAGTCAATGGTTACTTTCGTTCCATCCCCGCTAAGAATGCTGCCGCCCTTGCTCATCACAGCATCAATCATGTTGCCGGAGCCCCACATCGGCTCCCAGCCGAAGAAGGTTGTCTTGCCGCCGTCTTGGACGGCCATTTTCTTAGCGGCTGCGGCGAGGTCTTCCCAAGTCTTCAGCTGGCTGGCGTCAATCCCGCTTTTCTCAAAAGCATCCTTACGGTAATACATAACCTGTGTCGTTCCGTACATCGGAAGGAAATACTGCTTGCCGTCAACCTGGCCCTGCTTCAGGAAGGTCTGGACAAAATCCTCTTTATTAAAATCCGGCTGCGCTGCAATCAGCTCATCCATTGAAGCAAAATATCCCTTGCGCGCCCAGTCCATATTGGAGGAAAGCACGGCTGCAGGAACCTGTCCGGTAGCAATGGCCGCCTGAAGCTTCTGTTCCGTTTCGCTGTAATCCGCCTGCACAATACCTTTGACGATGACCTCCTGCTGCGAGGCGTTGAATTTCTGAATGAGCGATTCCATATTTTCGCCGAGCTTGCCGCCGAGTCCATACCAGAATTCAATTGTTACCGGTTTGCCTTGTGTCGGTGCGGCTTCCGCAGCGGGAGCTGCGGAGGCACCGCCCCCCGCCGTATCATTGTCTGAAGCGGAATTTCCGCCACAAGCTGTGATTACTGTGAGTCCGGCAATCATGGATACCAGTGACAACCTTTTTAATACGTTCATCATCATTCTCCTCTTTGTTCATTAATGTAAGATTTCAGCCTTTACTTGAACCTGCCGTCATATTGACACTTTGCATAATTGTTTTCTGCGCCAGCAGGAAGACAAGCAGCAGCGGGGCGATGGTGAAGGCGCTGGCGGCCATGATCAGCGGCCATTGTAATCCGTATGCACCCCCTTCCACGAAAAAGCTGCGCAGGCCAGCCGAGACTAACTGCAGGTCAGGGTTTTTGGTAATCAGCATCGGCCAGAAATAATTGTTGTACTGATCAATGAAGGTAATCAGCGCCAGCACGGCAAAGGAAGACCTCGTAACTGGCACCAGCACCGTCCACAGAATCCGCATATGCGAGGCGCCGTCCACTTCACCGGCCTCCACCAGCTCATGCGAGACCTGCAGGAACGCCTGCCGGATCAAAAAGATCGCGAAGATGCTTACACAGTTAGAGAGAATCAGGCCGGCATAGGAATTCAGCAGATGCAGCTCAGACAGCACAAGATAGCCGGGCAGGTAAACTGCGGTAGCCGGGACCATATAACCAAACAGAATGACTCCGGCAAAAAGCCCCTTCAGGCGGAATTTCATATGTGTCAGCGCATAAGCCATCATGCCGGAGTTGATGATCTGCAGAATGACAATGGAAGCCGCGACGAATATGCTGTTGCCCATGTATCTTGCGAACGGAGCCTCATTCCAGGCAGCGGAAAAATTGCCCCAGAGCGGCACTTCAGGCCAGAGCGTAGGCGGGGAGCGCCAGATTTCATCATTGGTTTTCAGTGCGCTGGTGACCATCCAATAGAAGGGAAAAGCCATCAGCAGGGCAAGCGCGGCAAAAAACAGATGGCGGACCGGGCCGCCCAGCCGAGTGAGCATACGCAAGCGGTGAGACCTCCTTTTTAGAAAATGAAAAGATTATTGATAATGCGTGGTCCGCCTGCTGACGCCGAAGGAGAATACGGACAGCAGCATGCAGATGGTGACAAGAACGACAGCTACACTGGAAGCCTCTCCAATCTGAAAGGATTCGAAGGCGGACTGATAATACAGATACAGCAGCGTGCGGGTGGAGCCGGAGGGGCCCCCTTGGGTCAGCACATTGATCTGATCGTAGGCCTGAAGCGCCTGGATAAGCTGGACCACGAACAGAAACAGGGTGGTTGGCGAGATCAGCGGCAGGGTGATGCGGAAGAACTTCTGTCCAGCGCTTGCGCCATCGAGGTCCCCCGCTTCAAGCAGATCTGAAGGCACATTCCGCAGCGCCACCAGATAAAAGATCATCGCCCAGCCCACGGATTTCCAGATGGTCACCAGAAGGACTCCCACAAGCGCCCATTTGGGGTCCTGCAGCCAGCCGATTTTTTCGAGTCCGAAGACATCCAGCACTGTATTGGCAAGGCCGACCTCAGGTTCATAGATCCACGACCAGACAATGGATACTGCAACGGTTGGCGTGACCCATGGCGAGAACAGCAGCACCTGATAGAGTGCGGAGCCTTTCAGCTTGCGGTTCATCAGCAGGGCGAGTCCGAGGCCGAGCAGAATGATCGGCAGCACACTGCCTGCACAGAAGAGCACAGTTACTCTCAGCGCTTTGTAAAAGGCCGGATTGCTGAAGAGATCAGCATAATTTTGTAATCCGACAAAAGTTTTTTCCGGGCTCATAAAATCCCATTCCGTGAAGCTGAGATACAGCACATACAACAGCGGCGCCAGCCAGAACAGGACGAACGGTACCATCGCCGGCAGCGTGAACAGTATGGGCTTCAAGCCGCTAATAACCTTTGAGCGTGTCATTTTTGTTCCGATACCCCATTCCATCAGCTTTGTTTTGCGGTATAATGCAGAGGAAGCTATCTGTTCAAAAAAAATTGTACACTCATGGCGCAGCCCTGTGGTCAAGCGAAGGTAAACATCATTCGGAGATTGTGTAAAATTTGCAGGAAAGCTGCTACGAAGCTTCAGTATTGTGTAATGTAGAGGGAACGATTCTAAAAAAGAGTGAAGGTGCAGCGAATGAAGCAGACCGCATTTGGCGGGGACAACCAGCATTTATCACCCAGGGAGCAGCTGCTGCGTCCCATGATTGATGCGATAGCGCAGACGATGGATCTGTATGGTGCCAATTATTCCTTTGGGCAGCTTTACGGGATCATGTTTTTTGAGGACAAGCCGATGACGCTGGAGGAAATGAAGCAGGTCATGAATATGAGCAAAAGCAATATGAGCTACGGTGTCCGCTCCCTGATCGCTTCCCGGATGGTGACCAGGCTGGAGGAGAAACGCGAGCGGAAAGAGCTGTATGTTGCGGAGACGGATTTTTTTCAGGCATTCAAAAACTTCTTCAGCCTGAAGCTCCAGCGGGAAATCGATGTCATGCAGGAGGCGATGAGCACGGTGATGCCTGAGCTTCAGGCGCTGATCCAGGCGGCCGACACTCCCGAAGAGGAGCGGCAGGCATGCCTGCGGGATCTGGACAAGCTCCAGCATGCGGTAGAATATTATGCCTGGCTGCAGCGGTTTGTGTCAGGCTTGGAGGAAGGGGAGTTCTTCGGCAGACTTCCCGGCAGGGAGTAGAGGCTGAGCAGCAACTATGCAGCAAGCGGGGGGCAATTTAGCCATATAATTCGGGCTTAGTGAGCCCCCCGGCCTGTGGGGGTTGAACAACGGCAAAACTGCCGTTGTTCCGAACAAAGCGGCTACGCCACCCTTCCTTCGACAACGTAGCCGTTTTGTATTTTAGTTTAGCGTTGCCTGAAGGGCCCTCCGTGAATCCTGCAGCAATTCCAGGTGGAAAAAGGTTAACTAATTTGCTTGACGCTGCCTGCGCCCCGCAGAGTAAGTGGAAAAAAGTAAACTAATCCAGCCCTTTTCGCCCCTGACGGAGGAATATGGCCTGATTAAGTTTCCTTTTTCCACTTAATTCCCACGAATGTTGATATATTGGTCAAATAGGTTCCCTTTTTCCAACTTACGCTATCTCATCTGCTTCTTCACGAGCATTTTCTAAAAAGAACAAATTTAGCTAACTTAAGGCACATAATACTGTACAACGTACATGATTCTCGCCCATTCGGCTTGCGTGAGACACACAATGCTGTACAACGTACAAGATTCTCGCCCATTCGGCTTGCGTAAGACACACAATACTGTACAACGTACAACATTCTCACCAGATCACCATGCTTATTACACTCATGATTGACCACGCAGAGTTCGCCCAAGACTCGCTGTGAGCACTTCACGTGAATCCCCTCACGATCCATCCGCAGATGATACGTACAGGGGGTCCGTTATTGGTGCGGATCAGGCGATTCCCCTCAATTTACAAGTTAACCAGACTAGAATCCGTTAAAGGTGCAAATGCTCACCGTTCCAGCGCTGATTGGAGATTTGAGCAAACTTGTACTTTCCAGATCTCCTCTCAAGCAGTTCCTTAAGCAGGAGTCACTTGCTGCCGGCTGCAAGGAGGGGGATTTTTTTGCGCATGACAACAGCCTTACGAATCGTCATTTTCTGGCCCTGTTATAGCTTTGTGAGTAACGATAACAAAAATAAATACTTGAAATGATAACGATTAGATTGATTATAGGTATTCACTCCAACGATTAGTTATAAATGAAGGGGATTGTGCTATAATTTTGCCCGGGAGGCGTTCCTATGGATGAACTGGATATCAAAATTCTGAAGCTGCTTGAAGAGAATGGAAGACTGCCCCACGAAGAGATTGGCAGGCTGCTGCATATCTCCCGGCCCACGGTGCATCAACGGGTCAGCAAACTGGAGAAAAACGGTGTGATTAAAGGATACAGGGGCATTGTGGACTGGGGGAAGCTGGATCAGAAAATTAAGGTCATGATCTCCGTGAAGGTTGTCAGCCAAAGCTTCCGGCAAGCGGCAGATCAAATCATCGGCATTCAAATCCCTGGTGTGAGCGTTCTGGAATGCCAGCGGATGGCAGGGGAGTGGTGCATGCTGCTGAAAGTGAGAGTGGCTTCACCGGAGCAGCTTACCCTTTTGCTGGATGAAATTCTCCGGATTCCCGACATCAAGGAAACCTCGACGACCTTTATTTTATCTACTATATATGAAGATGGAATGAAGGGAATATAGGAGGCCAAACAATTTATGCAGTGCAGGTACATACTTATTTACGGAGAGGGTGGTAGTGCATGAAGCAGAAGGCCGGGGCGAATCCGGTATACGTGATTGGCATAGCGCTGGTGTCCGTTTATTTATTTTGGGGAGGCACTTATGTCGGCATGAAGGTTGCGATTGAGACGATGCCGCCTTTTCTGATGGCCGGAATCCGTTTTTTTGTGGCTGGTGCTGTACTCTATATCATTTCCAGATTAAGCGGGGCTAAGCGCCCGGCAGGACGCGAGTGGAGGTCTTCGGCTATCGTCGGTGCGCTGCTGCTGCTTGGCGGGAACGGACTGGTGGCCTGGTCGGAGCAAAGGGTCTCTTCATCGATTGCTTCCTTGATTGTCGCTGCTGTTCCCGTCTGGATGATGCTGTTCGGCTGGCTTAGCCGCAGCGGCAAACGTCCAACCACCGGCGTTATCACCGGCATTGTGCTTGGACTGCTGGGCATTGCCGTTCTGGTCTTCCAGCCGGGACATAAAGACAATGGGACCGCTACAGACCTGACCGGCATTATTACTCTGCTGGCAGCTTCCCTCAGTTGGGCGGCAGGGTCCATGTACTCGCGCAGCGCCCGGATGCCGGATTCTCCGCTGATGTCAACGGCTGCGCAAATGCTGACAGGTGGCGTGCTGCTGCTGATTTTCTCCTATTTTACCAGCGACTGGTCCAAACTGGACATTCCGGCGATTTCCCTCCGTTCGTATGCCGCTCTGGGTTATCTGATCGTCTTCGGCTCGATCATAGGCTATACCGCCTATATCTGGCTGCTCAAAAACGCTGATGCTGCCCTGGTTTCAACCTATGCGTTCGTGAATCCGGTAGTCGCTGTGTTCTTCGGCTGGCTGCTAGCAGGCGAACAGCTCACTGTCAATACGTTGACCGCCGCCGTGATCATTATCGCTTCTGTGGTGCTGGTTACTGTTTTCCGCAGCCGGGCGGTACCGTCAGCAAAGATGATGGAACAGGGCAGGTGAACATGAAAAGCAAAAGCCCGCTGCGCAGTTCCCTGGCAAAGCAAATGATCAGGATAAATTAGTCCTTCGAAGTATATAATGGAAGTAAGATTGAGAATACATTATTTTTGAGGAGGATCAATCATGTCTGCATTGAATATTGGTATTATCTTGGGAAGCACGCGCCAGGGCCGTTTAAGCCCGCAGGTAGGCGAATGGGTAAAAGGCATTGCCGACCAGCGCGGCGACGCCAATTATGAAATTGTGGATATTGCGGATTTCAAGCTTCCATTACTGGGCGAAGCGGATGCTTCGGAACAAGCCGGACGTTGGAATGACAAGCTGAATGCACTGGATGGCTTCGTTTTTATCGTAGCGGAGTACAATCACAGCATTACCGGCGCGCTGAAGAACGCTCTGGATTATGCCCGGGAAGCATGGAACAATAAAGCTGCAGGGATTGTAAGCTATGGCTCCGTCGGAGGCGCCCGCGCGGCTGAACATCTGCGCGGCATTCTGGGCGAGCTGTCTATCGCGGATGTCCGTATCCATCCGGCGTTATCCCTTTTCACTGACTTTGAGAACGGACAGACCTTCAAGCCGGCGGAGCTTCACCTTACGAACGTAAACGGCATGCTGGATCAGGTCGTTGCCTGGAGCGGCGCGCTGAAGACACTCCGCTGAGGAACCTGTGTGATATACCAAACATCCCTTACCTCCAGGCGGTCCTGGGGTGAGGGATGTTTGGTTTTTTATACGTATTTTCCGTCTACATAATCTGAACGTAAGCCTACGCTTTATCCACCGCCACAAAATGCAGCAGCTTGCTCTGGAAATCACCGTGCAGCTCCGGCAGGAGCAGTCCGGCATACATCAGCCGGTCGCCGCCGTATACCGCGCCGGTTTCTTTAAGGACGTAGTCCTTCTCCGGGTCCAGCCCCTGAAGGCGGAGGCGCGGGCGGCTCATATTCGGTCCGGCCAGCACACGGAAGTAGCCGGCCAGTGCCTCGGAACGGTCCGCATCGACGAACATCCAGGCCGTTTCATTGCCTTCAAACGGCGAGAGCAGGCGGTACATATCGCCCTGCTGGACGAGGGAACGGATGTCCTTGTAAAAGGCCACCTGGGCAGCCGCTTCCGCCTGTTCCTCCGGTGTGAAGAGGGTCAGATCCAGCTCGTAGCCGAAGTTGCCGGACATGGCCACGTCGCCGCGCATGGAGAGCGAGGTGCTGCGGTGCACCTGGTGGTTCGGCACTGCCGAGATATGGGAGCCCATGCTGCTTGCCGGATAGACGATGCTGGTGCCGTACTGGATTTTGAGGCGTTCCACGGCATCGGTATCATCGCTGGTCCAGGTCTGCGGCATGTAATGAAGAATGCCGGGATCGAATCTGCCGCCGCCGCCGGAGCAGCTTTCGAACAGCACATGCGGGAATTTGGAGGTGATTTCCTCCATGACCCGGTACAGCCCCAGCATGTAGCGGTGGGCTGTTTCTCCCTGGCGTTCCGGCGGCAGGGCAGCAGAGCCGATCTCGGTCATATGCCGGTTCATATCCCATTTGACATAGGTGATCGGTGCCGATGCCAGTACGCTGCTAACGGATTCGATGATATAGTCGCATACCTCCGGGCGCGACAGGTCCAGAATCAGCTGGTTGCGGGCCTGGCTGCGTCTGCGGTCCGGCACATGCAGGCACCAGTCGGGATGGGCGCGGTACAGCTCGCTGTCCGGCGACACCATCTCCGGTTCGAACCAGAGGCCGAACTGCATGCCGAGCCGTCTGACCCGTTCCACCAGATCAGGCAGGCCCTGCGGCAGCTTGCGGGTATCCACGAACCAGTCGCCCAGCGAAGTGGTGTCGTCATCGCGGCGGCCGAACCAGCCGTCGTCAAGCACGAACAGCTCGATGCCCAGCGCCTTGCCGGCACGGGCGATATCTTCGATTTTGTCGGCATCGAAGTTGAAGTAGGTAGCTTCCCAGTTGTTGATCAGCACCGGGCGGGGCTCGTCACGGTATAATCCTCTTGCCAGCCGGGTCCGGTACAGCCGGTGGTAGATCCGGGACATGCCGCCGATGCCCTGGTCCGAGTAGACCAGCACCGCTTCGGGGGTCTGGAAGCTCTCGCCGGGCGCAAGCAGCCAGCGGAAGCCGAACGGATTGATGCCCATCGTTACGCGTGTAGTTCCGTATTGGTCCACATCGGCGTTCGCACTGAAGCTGCCGCTGTAGACCAGGCTGAAGCCGTAAGCCTCTCCGCTGTCTTCCACAGTCTGTGGGGCCAGGAGGGCCAGGAACGGATTCTGCTGATGGCTGCTGGCCCCGCGCTTGCTGTCAATGCCCTGCCGTCCATTGTGCAGGGGAGCACGGACGAGATGGCGTTCGCGGGCCCAGGACCCGGACAACTGAATCAGCTCGTAGTTGGCATGCGGAAAGTCCAGGGCAACCGACAAGGCACGGTTCAGCTTCAGCGGACCGCTGCCCGTATTGGTCAGCCGTGCCGAGCGGATAACAGCGTCGAAGCCGCTGATTACAGTGTAAGACAGCTCAGCGCGCAGGCCTGCTGTGGCATCCTCCAGCACCAGCTGCAGGGTTTCGGCCTCATCGCCGCTTTCGGCATATACGGCAGGGAGCCCTTCCAGTGCCGGTTTGCCCTTAAGAATGCTATGGGATACATAAGTAAGTTCGGTTACGGATGTGCCGTTCAGCAGCTCAGCCTCATAAGCAGGCTCCCGGAAGTCCCCTGAGCCATACCCCGGATATTCCTGGGGAAGTGTGTCCAGGGAGAACGCGGGTTCCTTGGGATCGACAGTACTGCTGAAGCCCATGGCGCCGGGAACGTACAGATCGGATATGGCGGAGCCGCGGATTTTCCGGCCCCAGTGCAGATGCACGGGATAGGAGCCGCGGGTAAGGCCGAATACATAGCTTGTATTTGTCGTTTGCAGATGAAAAATCTGTTGCTCGGCATCATAAATAATGGACAAGGAAACAACCTCCTAGAATATGCAGTGAAAGCGTAAAATGGAGAGACAGCTTCATTATAAGTCCGTTTTGTGGCCAAGCGTATGGAGAAAAGCAGAGTCCATATGGACGAATGTCGTTAATTTTGCAAGATGAAGAAGCTAGTGGCTATTCCGTTTGCCGCAATCTTTCTACAATTGTGTCCTTGCTCAGCATTCTGTAGGAGGATAAGGTGACTGTATATGCAATAGCGGCCAGGACCGGAACGGCCAGAATGAAAGGCAGCCAGCCCATATGGAAGACGGTAAAGGCCATGCTGTCCGCGATACTTTTGGAAATACTGTATGTCAAAAATACGCCTAACGTGGAGATGATGGACACTGTTAAAAGGACATTGAACAGCCCTTCATACACCAGAACTTTTTTCAGCTGCGGTTTGGTCATGCCGATGCTCTCCAGCAGTGCAAATTCATTCCTTCGGGCAATGACGCCGGTAATCACTGTATTGATATAATTAAGGACGCCGATCAGGGCAATGACAAAGCTGAGGCCGTAGCCTACCGTCTGGAAAATGCGGATGAACCCGCCAAGCTCCTGCCTGTAATCTTCCCTGGATTTGAAGACCAGTTCTTCGCTTGATGCCGCAAGGGATTTGGTGGTCTGCATAACACTGTCCAGCTTGGCCGGATCGACGTGAAGCGTGGCCGACAGAGCCATAGGCGGACCGCTTCCGGCAGGCAGCTTCCTTGTCAATTCTGAGGAGGGGAAGAAGGCATTATAGCCATAGGGAGAGTAGACTTGGGTAGTTGCAGCATATAGGGCATTATAATTTAAGACGGCCATGACCTCATAGCTCTTTCCCAGACCTTTGTACTCAATATGGTCACCTGGATGATAATAAGATTTATCAGTATCCCCTGCCTTTATGGATGTGGTCACCAGCACATAATTTCCAGAGGCAAATTTCTGGGGATCGAAGCTGCCTTCAAGGACATCTTTCTGCACCAGTTCATACCACCCGGCATCAATGCCGTACAGATCAAGCTGAATGAAGTTATTCTTAAAAACCCATGTAAGAGCCGGTTCAGATGGAGCACCCTCTGCCAGAGGCTTCAGTGCTGCGCGTATCGTATCATCTATAGTGTAGTTTTCAAATTTAAAATAGACACTGTCCACCCTTTCGACTCCATCAATCTTCCCCAGTTTGCTTATGAAAGGCCCCGAAAGCTTATAGGGATCACCGGATTGCTCGCCTGCGGACAGCACGATTGCCTTGTTGCGGATGACCATGTCTCCAGATAAAAACGTGCTCAGGTACTTATTGACATCCAGTGAAGAGATGACGGTAAAAATAATGCTGAACAAGATCATGCTTAAGGAGAGCGAGGTCAGCATAAGGAACAGCTTCTTTTTATTGCGGAAAAGGTTGGCGAAGGCCATGCCGTACAGCTTTGCTCCGCGTTTCGAACGTTTGTTTACCTTGCGCTTTGCACTTACGCCTGCGAACCGTACGGCCTCCACAGGAGCAATCCGCGCGGCCATCCGGCCCGGCTTGCTTGCGGCGATCCAAACCGTCAGGTAGGCGAAAACGGCTCCCCCGATAAAGATCCACGGACTATTGGAATAGGAGGTTTCAACAGGCCCGTCTGAAAGGGAGCCCAGCAGCGGGGACAACAACCGGCCAATTCCGTAACCCAAACCGAGCCCGAAGGGGAGGCCGGCCAGATACAGCAGTTGAGACTGGATGGTGATGATTTTCTTGAGCTGTCTCGGCGTTGTTCCTATGGCCTTTAACAGGCCGTAAAATTTGACATCCCGTACAACCGAGATATAAAAAATATTATAAATCAGCAAATACCCGCTCAGCATAATGATCAGGATGACAGCCAGATAAGGGACCACTTTGGTGATATTGTCCGTGAGAGATGAAGTGGTGTAGGCCCAGTTGATCCCGATCGGCACATCCAGACCGGTATCCGCGAGCACTTTGTTCAGTTTCTTTTCAATATCCACAGCATTGCTGAACATTACGCTCAGCTCTGTGGTGTTCACGTAGGAACCGCTGGCTTTGGACTTTACCGGATCAATAGAGGACAGGTTCTTTTGCACCCAAGCTTCGGAGACGAAGGCGAGACCTGCAATCGACAAGTTTTTGTCCGCATCATAATACCCCGACACGATAAAATCCTGCCGAACCACACGCTCCCCGATATCAATGTCCAGAGTGGCCTTCTGGCCCAGCGAATGCGGGATGCCGAGCTTATCCATCACCCAGGTGTTCAGCACAACCTCATTTTCTGCGGCAGGCAGCCCGCCTTCGATAAAGTTAACAAAGCTGTGCCTGGCATAGGATTCGTCAATCTGCTTAACCTCAACCCGATTGTCTTTGAACACCTCATTGCGCAAGTCGCCTGCATTCAGTGAAACGCCGTATTCCCGTATGGAGGAATGTTTCTTCAGCGTTTCCGCCTGTGCTGGGGTAAGATATTTGAAGCCTCCGTGAAAATCAGTGCCTGAGGTTTTCATCTGGGTCAATTCCATCGATTTGTTAAGGCTTAGAACCAATGTGAAAATAGAGGTGATGAGCAGGGTCGTCAGGATGACAGCGCAGATTACAGCCACATTGCGCATCGGACTGGCCTTCAAGCTTTTCAGGGAGAGACGGGTCACAATCTTGCGGTTGTTTGTGCTGATCATAGCGGATTTGCTCCGCTGGAGGCAGTGCTGCCTGAAACAATGTGTCCGTCTTCAATACGAATAATGCGGTCAGCGGTCTGGGCGATGGACTCGTTGTGGGTGATCATAACAATGGTCTGATTGAATTTCTCACTCAACTGCTTCAGCAGAATCAGCACCTCCTGGCTGGTTTTGCTATCGAGATTGCCTGTAGGCTCGTCCGCCAGAATGATAGAAGGTTTGGTAGCCAGGGCTCTGGCAATAGCTACGCGCTGCTGCTGGCCGCCGGAGAGATTGGAAGGCAGATTGTGGATTTTCTCCTGAAGGCCCAAGGCCCGGATCACCTCGTCCAGGTACGCCTGATCGACTCTGCCGCCGTCGAGCTCTATGGGAAGCAATATGTTTTCGAGCACATTCAGGATCGGGACAAGATTATAGCTCTGAAAGATAAATCCGACCGACCGGCGTCTGAAAATCGTCAATTTCTCATCGCTCATCGCAAAAATATCGTTCCCGTCTACTATAACCTTGCCCGCCGTAGCCCGGTCCAGACCGCCCAGCATATGCAGCAAGGTGCTTTTTCCGCTGCCGCTGGTGCCGACAATGGCCAGAAATTCCCCTTTCTCCACAGATAACGAGACATCGTCCAGCGCTTTTACCGTCGTCTGCGGATCTTTTCCGTAGTATTTCTTCAGATGTTCGATTTTCAAAATAGGCATGGGTACGTCATTCCTCCATATCGTTGGTTGCTCCTTAAGATATCAGACCAATCTAACCGGGTTGTGTCTGAAATCTGTCGGTATTGACACAATCAGATTTGGGGGAGGAAGACCGTGAGCTTCGTTCCTTTACCCGCCTCGGATGCTGCCGTAATAAAACCTCCCTGGATGCTGATAATTTTCTGCGTTAAATAAAGCCCGATCCCGATGCCTTCGTAATCCCTGGCGCTACATCCCCGGTAAAACCGCTTGAAGATATGTTCAAGCTCATCCCTCTGAATCCCTATTCCTGTATCGGAAACATCAATCCGTGTAAACATCTCATTGCTCTCGGCTGAAATCCGGATGGTGCCGCCTGCTTTTGTATACTTGACTGCATTCTCCAGCAGGTTGAACAGTGCTTCGCTGGTCCACTTATGATCGTGGCGGGCTCTCGTCAGCGGATCACATTCAATCTGAAGGTCGATCCCTTTGTGCTCTGCACGGGTGTAAATATGCGATACGGCCCGGGTAATTGTCTCAATTACGGGACCGGAAGTGCTTTGCAGCGTGATCATGCCCGCTTCCAGTCTCGACAGCTTGACCAGAGAGGTAATCAGCCATTCGAGCTTTTCCGATTGCGATTCTATCTCGTTCAGCAGAAGCCGGGTATTGCCGCTGAGTTCGGGCGTTTCGGCAAGCAATTGGCTGTACATCATGATACTGGAGAGAGGGGTTTTGGTCTGATGGGAGATATCGGAGATCAGCTCTTTGATGGTGTTCTTTTCGGTTTCCAGATTCTGCTCATTCGTTTTGTTGATCTCAATGTAGCGCCATAACTTATGCTCCAGGGAAGAGAGGCTGGTCTCGTCAAAATGGGTCATTTTCTCCCGCCCATGAATCGCCCGGTCCACCATTTCATCAACAGAATCCATGAAGCTTGTAATCTGCCGCCGCAGTGTCCAGTTCCTTACGCCTCCCAGTAGCAGCATGCAGGATACGAAGAGGACTGTCCATTCTATGAATGCCGGGTGCCCCCCTTCCAGAAAGACGGCTGTACCGGCATAACCTGAGACCAGGAGCAAAAAGATTACTGAAAAAACGAGGTTGCACCGTTTGAAGCTGCGGACATATTTACTGCTGGTCATAGATTTGGCCTCTCCGCCCACATATACCCCAGGCCGTAGACTGTTTTTATGTATTTCGGAGCCGCAGGCTCGTCCTCAATCTTGGTACGCAGCCGTTTGACGGCAACTGTCAGGGCGTTCTCATCCACAAACTCCGCCTCCTGCGTCCAGATCCTGTCGATTAATTGTTCTCTGGTTAAAATCGTACCGGGGTTCGTCACCAGAATTTTCAGCAGCTTCAGTTCGGTTTTGCTAAGGATGAGTTGTTCCTTATTTTTATAAAATTCCAGTTTTCCAAAATCAAAGCTTAGAGGACCGAGTGTTATTTTGTCCTCGCCGCGGGAGGCAGTTCGTTTGAGGACGGCCATAACCCTGGCCCGGAGGATCATCAGGCTGAAAGGTTTTGTAATATAGTCATCGCCCCCAAGCTCAAACCCTGTAACGATATCCGGTTCCATATCATTCGCAGTCAAAAAGATAATCGGCACCTGGGAGGTTCTGCGGATCTTCTCGCAGTAGTCCAGTCCGCTTCCGTCGGGAAGATGGATATCCAGAATGATAAGATCAATCTTATTAGAAGAGAGGATTTGCTCCGCTGAGGTTATATCATAGGCTTGCTGTATGGCCAGATCATTCTGGGCAAGGGTCAGAGCGATGCCTTTATTCAAGCTCCGGTCATCCTCAACGATCAATAGTGTTTTCATAGCTTCTGCTCCTTTGTTCTGCCGCATGCAGTTGGCAGCCAGATTTACTTCCATAAGTATGTACAAGGATAAAGTATTACGCAAACGGAAAGGTCACGGTGCGGAGAGTAATGTGAACCGGTAGCCTGCAGTCCCATAGCCTCCCCGACTAAGGTCCAGTACACAAAACCGTCCCCGGTCTGTTTTAGAAGTCTGCGGATTGCCCTAGAATAAGGCTATAAGGTTCAAGGTTAACGAAAGGCGGTGAGAAAAAATGCAAAGAAGACAAGGTAACGGACTTGCGATTGTTCTGATCGTGCTTGGAGCGATTATGCTGATGGGGATTGCCCTTCCGCTGATCCATGGAATGTTCAGAATTTTGTTCCCGGTATTGCTGGTTGTTCTCGGGTACTACGGGATTAAAAGCGGACGCAAGATTATCGGCTGGGTGGTAATGTTCATCGGTGTCATGTCCCTGATCGCCAAGCTTTCCTGGATCATCGGACCGCTGCTCGGTATCGCGCTGGTGGTTTGGGGCATCTCGGTGCTGAAGGGCAGAAGAAACGGAACATATTAAGCATCTGAAGATTACTTAATAAGAAGCAGGGAGGGAGCAGGAAATCATGAGTGTTTTTCGCAGCATGAGGGATATTACCGTAGCTAACTTGAATGAACGCCTGGAACAAAGCCAGGACCCGGTGAAGCTGATCGATCAATTTCTACATTCAACCCGTGAGGAAATCACCGAAGCTGAACGCTTGTACCAGCAATATGCAGCCCATACGAAGCAATTGCAGCAGCAGGTCAATCAGGCGACAGCCATGAGGAACAAACGTGAAGAGCAGGCACTGCTGGCGCTGAAGGCGGGCGAGGATCATCTGGCCAAGCTGGCGCTGCAGGAGAAGATCATTCACGAGGAAAAGCTGGAGCAGTACAGCGGTCTGCTGGAGCAGAGCCAGCAATCACTTTTTGAGCTTGAGAGTCAACTGAACGAGCTGAAAATGGAGTATCAGACCGTATACAGCAAACGCCAGTATTATGCAGCACGGATGGAGTCGCTGCGGCTGCAGCAGCGCATGAACCAAAGAGCCACAGCTTACGGCAACGGCAGCGATGTTCCCAAGATGTTCGGCCGGCTGGAAGACCGGATGAGCGATTGGGAGCTGGAGGCGAAAAGCCTGCGCGATTTGCGCCGCATGGGGCAGGAATACGCCATTCAGGCAGGAGAAACCGTGGCGACCGTACTCGAAAGAGAGATGGCCCGCCTGAAGGAGAAGCTGAACAACGATGGAAAGGAGTAGTTCTATGACCCGATTGTATCGTTCAACCCGTGACAAGGTGATGACAGGGCTGGCAGGTGGATTGTCCGAGACGCTCGGCATCGACTCCACACTGTTCCGGATTCTGCTGCTGGTCAGCATTCCTTTTACCGGCGGAGCCACCATTCTGGTGTACTTCATCGCAGCCTTTATTATTCCCAAGGAGCCGACCCAGTATAATCCTTTCGGATCTGGACCTGGAGCAACGGGTGGTCCCTATGGCGGCCCATACGCAGGCAGACCTGAGCATGGACGCGGACCGCAAGGACCTTATGGTCCTCACGGACAAGGCGGATACGGCCCTTATGGCAGCCAGCCGGGCTACAACCCCGGTTATGACAAAGCGGGCGCTTATTCGGCACAAGACTCCGGTATTGATGCCATGATGAAGGACATTGAGAAGAAGGCACTGCAAAAAGAAGTAGAAGAACTCAAACAAAAACTTTCTAAATACGAGAAGGGAGAAGTGTAAATTATGGGAGTATTTCAACGGATTAAGGATATGACAAAGGCGTCGGTAAATGACTTGCTGGATAAGGTAGAGGACCCAATCGTAATGCTGAACCAATATCTGCGCGATATGGAGGCTGAAATTCACGAAGCTGAAGTAACCGTAGCGAAGCAGATGGCTAATGAGCGCCGCATGAAGCAGCGTGTTGAGGAAGCGGCAAAAGTATCCGGACAACGTGCCGCTCAAGCTGAACTGGCACTGAAGAATGGACAGGAAGAAGTTACCCGCAAGCTGCTGGAAGAAAAAATCTACTTCGACCAGAAGCATGCCGAATACAGCGAGCTTCACGCTCAGGCAGAGGTTCAAGCCAAGGAACTGGTGCAGCAGCTTCATGATATGAAGGATGAATTCTACAAGCTGCGCAACAAACGCAACGAGCTGGTATCCCGTGCGCAAATGGCCAAGGCCAAAAAGCAAATGTCGCAAATCAGCAGTGTTCATGCCATCGAGAGCGGCAGCGCGTCCCTGGGCTTCCACCGCATGGAAGAAAAAATCATGCAGCTTGAAGCAGAAGCAGATGTGCTGCGTGCGCCTTACAGCCCTTCGGCAACAGCATACAGCAAACCGGTTGATGCCGAAAAGCAGCTGAAAGTGGAAGAACAGCTCGCCGCACTGAAGAGCAAGCTGAACACCACTCCATCTTCTCCATCATTGGATAAAAAAGAGTAATAAAGCCTGTTCCTAAACAATAGGCAGATATGATATGCTGATCAAGGTAAAGCCATACGGTATGGATCTTCCATACCGGTATGGCTTTTGTAGCGGGATGCGGGCAACGCTGCAGAACCTTATGAACCTGCAATTCAATTTTAAGCGTTGACATCGTTTACTGATAGACCCCATCTAGCTTTAAGGCATCCTAACTAATTGTATTTTCTGCAGTTAAAAGGGTGGGGAACCCCGTGCTTTTAACGTTAGATGTATTTTGTGCAGTTAAAATTGGCTAAAGTCGCTTATTTACTGAATTGCAGTCTTTTTAAGTGTAGAGAGTACAATTAGCTTGGCTTTTGAGCAAATTTGGGACTTTTTAATTGTAGGAAATACAGTTAAAACATGCTTACGAAGAGAGTTTTGCTCCGCAAAACTTATAGGAGGTGCGGAATGGATAAACGGAACCGTATGATTGCCATTGGACTGATCGGCGTCGGCTGCTTGATGATTTTTGGCAGATGGCTCGGATTTTTCTCCATTGTCGCGCTTCTGTTCCTGCTGCTCGGGATTTACCGGACAACGTCGGGCAAGGTCAAGCAGGGGTATAAGCTCCTGGGGGTTGGGGCAGTGCTGCTGATGCTGGATCATCTGCTGCTGGTGCTCGGAATTTGCCTGATCTCTCTGGGGATGTTTTTTGTGAAATCCAGACGGATGCAGCGCAGGGGCGGGTTTATGCAGAAGCAAAGCTTCTCGTCCAGGTTTGACTGGGATTTGTCGCCTTGGGTTATGCGCAGCCTGAGTGCGTGGCATGTGCTGGGGGAGGCGGATATTGATTTGTCGCTGGCAATGGCGGAGGACCCGGAGACGGTGATGCTGTTCCAGGGGATTTTTGGCGACACGGATATTCATCTGTCCGAGGATTACGGGGTGGAAATCGAAGCCTTCGTGCTGTTCGGCTCTATTGAATTCGGCAGTCACCGCGATACAGGCATGCTGAACCGGTTGAACTGGAAGTCGGCTAACTACGACAGCTGTGCGCAGAAAGTGAAATTCAATATTTCTTATTTAATGGGTGACCTGGATGTGCGGGCAGACTGAGCGGCCCTTATACTTAACCAAGAAGGAGAGCTTCCCGGCATGGGCAAAAAAAGCAGCAACATGGTTACGCGCAGCATGGGTGAGGGGGCTCTGTTCTCTTTGGTCATGCTGCTCGTTATCCTGTACATTATGTATACATATGGATATTTGCAGCCGTTTGAGGATTGGAAAATCGGCGTAAGAACAGCGGTCACGCTGATTCTGCTGCCTGTGGTGTTCGGCATTGTTTTTGGCTTCTACCAGGGATTTCGCACCAAACGGAAGCTGGAGCGGCTGCGGGCTACCCTGGTGGCCTGGGAAAAAGGAAATCTGACTCCGGCAATGCCGGATCTCGGCAATGATGAGCTGGGCAGGCTCAGCGGGCAGCTCAGCCGGATCAGCGGCAAATGGGAAAACCAGGTGAACACGCTGCAGCGGCTCTCCACCAACAATGCCAAGCTGGCCGAGCAGGCCCGTGTATCCGCGATTATGGAAGAACGGCAGCGGCTGGCCCGGGAACTGCACGATGCCGTGTCCCAGCAGCTGTTCGCCATCTCCATGACGGCAACGGCGGTGGGGCGGACGCTGGAAAAGGACTTTGACAAGGCGCAGCGGCAAATTGCGCTGATTGAAGAGATGTCCGCCGTTGCCCAGTCCGAGATGCGCGCGCTGCTGCTGCACCTGCGTCCGGTCTATCTGGAGGGCAAAGGGCTGCGGGAGGGGCTTCAGGAGCTGATCAAGGAGCTGGAAATCAAGATTCCGATCGACATCGTATTCGAAATGGACCCGGATGTGCAGCTGATGAAGGGTGTGGAGAATCACTTGTTCCGCATCGTGCAGGAAGCAATCTCCAACACACTCCGCCACGCCAAGGCGGAGAAGATGGAGATCCGGCTGCACCGCCGGGGCGATACCGTCCGGCTCACCTTGCGGGATGACGGGGTCGGCTTCGAGATGGATGAGAGCAAGCAGACCTCCTACGGCCTGTCGAATATGCAGGAGCGGATTAACGAGACCGGGGGCTCGATCCAGTTCATTACCGCCCCGGGTAAAGGCATGCGGATCGAGATTACTGTACCATTAGTCAACGAATAGGAGGCAAGGGTGCCATGGAGATGGAGGAAGCAATTAAAGTGCTGCTTGTAGACGATCACGAAATGGTCCGGATTGGTCTTGCCGCGGTGCTTGGCACCGAGGATGGAATAGAAGTGGTGGGCGAGGCCGGAAGCGGAGAAGAAGGCATCCGGCTTGCCCAGGAATACAACCCTGATGTGGTCCTGATGGATCTGGTGATGGATGGCATGGACGGGATTGAAACAACGAGACAGCTCCTGAAGCTGTACCCGGATTGCAAAGTCATTGTGCTGACCAGCTATCTGGATGATGAGAAAATGTATCCGGTGATTGAAGCCGGCGCATTCAGCTATCTGCTGAAAACCTCGCGGGCCAGCGAAGTGGCGGACGCGATCCGCGCGGCCGCAAGAGGCCAGTCCGTGCTGGAGTCGCAGGTCGCCTCCAAAATGATGAACCGCTTCCGCTCTAATGCCAAGAGCAGTGAAGCGCCAGCCTACAAGGAGCTTACCGAACGCGAGATGGAAGTGCTCAAGCTGCTGGCTCAGGGCAGATCCAATCAGGATATTGCTGACCAGCTGATCATCGGCATTAAGACTGTGAAATTCCATGTGACGAATATTCTCGCCAAGCTGGGTGTGGAGGATCGCACCCAGGCGGCTATTTATGCCTATAAAAACGGACTTGCAGAATAGCTGCAAGGTATATAATCTTTCTTCCTGGTTATCCTGTTTAGTAGATTACTAGACCGGATAGAGAGGAAGATGGAAGATGGGGAACAGAGGAACAAGCAGAGGTGCAGGCAAAGGAGCAATCCTGCTGATAGGACTCGGCATAGCGGCGGTGCTTATGGCCGGGTTCCGCAGCCCGGAGGGAGCCGGTTCATCCGTACAACTGTCGTCTGCGATTGAGGGACATACAGGCTTAGGTTCAGCCGTTCATCCGGTTTTTCTCCAGGCAGGTTCCTCCAACCTGGTTCAGGCGCAAGTCCGCCCCTCGTCCGCCGCAGCCGACGAAGCTTCATCCCCGGCGGGGTCTGAGGATGAAGGCCTTGTTGGTTCCCTCTCAATGCTAACTGCTCTTGGCCGTGCAGCCACTCTGCCGGATTCCCCGCTCCGGCTCGTATTAAAGTGGCAAGGTGAAACCAGCGGCGGCGCATCCGGTGCATCCGCTGGGGCTGCGGCAGAGCGCCTTGCCGGTAAGCTCGGGCTTGGGCCGGTCCGCACGTCAGATGAAGACGGGCATATGACCTCCCGCGCAGCTGCGGCTCTCGCCGGAGCGAAGGTCTCGCTGTTCTGGAGCGAGCTGGGAGGCGGACGCAGCTATGTGATCGTAACCTTCGAGACGGCAGATCTGCGGCAGACGCCGGAGCTTCCGGCCGCTGCGGCGTCTGCCGGGCAGAAGCTGCTGCAAGCCGGAATTGCAGCGGAGTGGAACGCCTCGCTGCAGGGTGCCGCGAAGGAGCAGGGCGGCGCGGGGGATGCACTATTTTCCATAGAGCAATCGCTCCAGGAGCAGCTCCCCGGTATAAACCCGGAAGAAAGCTATGAAGATAACACTACATACAGCCGCTCCTACAGTGTGCCAGGGCTTGAACGCACAGTCCGCAGCGGCAGCCATGCCCTTGCTCTCCAGCTTGCGGTTCATACGAACGGGAACAATAATGCCAACCGGGTAACGATAGGTTTGCCTTTGATCACTATTGAATATTGAGCTGTATATACAAGCGGATGGGTTTTGCAGAAGGTATGCCAGACTTAATTTTCAGATAAGCCGTTGCGCGGATCTTATCTCCTGTGGACGGTTTTTTGTTGTGCCTGCAATGTGAATGAAAGTTAGGCGTACCGTGAAGTGATTTTAGAGGTTCGGGCGGGTATCCCGGTCAAAAACTCCGCACGCAGGCACCGCGTTGCGGAGCCTCTGGCATGAGGTTATAATATGTGTGTGAATGGCAGGCTTCATAGTCCTATAAGCGGGAGTGCATAAACAGATAAGAAAGAGTAATGGAAATTTGCGAAATCCCGAGAAAAACTGTCAGGAATGTGATAGCATCCTATCCACGGATATGATAAAATGACATCACGCCGTCGTACGTTTTTTATGAACTGTTTGGCGTTGAGAATGATTGTCAACTATATTACATACAGAGAGATGAGGAGCCATGGCTGAAAATCAAACCCTTGATGCACTGCATACACCCGGTGCTGTATTCTTTATCTTTGGGGCCACCGGAGATCTAGCCCGCCGCAAGCTTTTCCCGGCGATTTACAGTTTGTACCGTGAAGGCAAACTGACCCATGATTTCGCGGTCATTGGCGTGGCTCGGCGTCCCCGTACCCAAGAAGAATTCCGTGAAGATGTGAAGGAATCGATTCAGGAATTCTGCCGCTACCAGGCGGGGGATGCATCCGAATGGAATGAGTTCGTACAGCATTTTGAATACAAGTCTCTGGACATCAACAATATTGAGGGCTTCCGTGAGCTGAACGCGCAGACTGAAGCGCTGGAAGAGAAGTTCCGGATTCCGGGGAACCGGATGTTCTATCTCGCCCTCGCTCCCGAGCTGTTCGGCAGTGTCTCGTTCAATCTCAAGGCTGGCGGCATGCTGCAGACCCGGGGCTGGAACCGTCTCGTCATCGAGAAGCCGTTCGGCTATAACCTGGAATCCGCAGAACAGCTGAACGAGCAGATCCGCCAGGTGTTCAAGGAAGAGGAAATTTACCGGATTGACCATTACCTGGGCAAGGAAATGGTGCAGAACATTGAAGTCATCCGGTTTGCCAATGCTTTCTTCGAACCGCTCTGGAACAACAAGCATATTGCCAACATCCAGATTACCCTCGGTGAAACCGTCGGTGTGGAAGAACGCGGCGGATATTATGACCATGCCGGTGCGTTGCGCGATATGGGCCAGAACCATATGCTGCAGCTGCTGACGATGATCGCGATGGAACCGCCAAGCCGTCTTTTGGCTGAAGATATCCGTGATGAGAAGGTCAAAGTGCTTCGTTCACTGCGGCCTTACGCTTCCTCCGGGGAAGTCCATGAGAATGTGGTGCGCGGACAATATACGCAAGGCCTCTACAAAGGCAAAACCCTCCCGGCTTACCGCCAGGAAGACAAGGTTGATCCGGAGTCGAATACGGAGACCTATTTTGCGGCCCGTGTATTTGTGGACAACTTCCGCTGGGCGGGTGTACCGTTCTACATCCGCACCGGCAAACGACTGCCTGTGAAGACAACAGAAGTGGTAGTGGAGTTCAAGGGTATGCCGACCAACGTCTATTTGGGCCAAAAGCATAAGCTCGAACCAAACCTCCTTGTCATTCGCGTGAATCCGATGGAAGGCATATACGTGAAGATCAACGCCAAGAAGCCGGGCTCGGAGTCGGAAATCCAGCCGCTCGCCATGGACTTCTGCCAGAGCTGCATGGTGGGCATCAACTCACCGGAAGCCTACGAGCGTCTGCTGCATGATGCGGCACGCGGCGATTCGACCTATTTCACCCGTTGGGATGAAGTGTCGTCGGCCTGGTCCTTTGTGGACCGTATTGCCCAGGCTTGGAGGGAAGGCACCGGCGACCTGGCCTCCTATCCGGCTGGATCCTGGGGGCCGGTTGAAGCTGATCAGCTGCTGGCCCGTGAAGGCTTCCACTGGTGGCCGGTCAACGGACAGGATGAGGACAATGTGGTGTGGCAGGCTAACAGCTAGTTCATTATGTAAATGATATATGGTGTGAAGGGAATCCCCCTGCAGAGGCTGCAGGGGGATTTTTATGCGAATAATGATCAACTAAGTTGACTTTTTGGGGTGTATGATTGTACTTTGTGCAATAGAAAGTTCATTTATCTGCGGCAAATCGCATTCTGCTGTATTTCGGAGACAATTTCATAATTCAAAACCCTTGCTAGGATTGGTTTTTTTGAGCATAGAAAAGGGAGTACCTCCCCAAATCTCGAAGATATAGGTGACCAAACCAACATCCGAGAATGAAAAGAGGTAATCCCCATGTATTCTATTCGGCAAGAAGAGCTGTTTTCCTTTGAGGATTTGTTGCTGATGCGACCGGAAGATAAATACAGTCAGATCTTTGAACACTTAAATCTCGCTCCGGTCTTGCACGCGCTTGGAAAAAAGAACAACCGTGGGCGGCCGGAAGAACTAAACGTACCCGCGATGATCTACTCGCTGCTCATCGCAAAAATGGAGGGCATCGAGTTTGTATCCGCGTTGGTCCGGCGACTTCGATTCAGCGAGGAATTTCGGGTGCAGTGCCGGTTCACCGGTTCCAACCGCATCCCGAGCGAAGCCTCGTACTCCCGTTTGATTCATGTGCTTGAGCAAACGGGCATGCTCGAGGACCTTCAGGATACTCTGGTGCTGTCCGCCCTGGAGGAAGAGTTCGTTACGGGTATGCATCTCGCTTTGGATTCCTCTATCGTTGAGGCTTGGGATAGCCTATTTAGCGAAGCTGCATCCAAACGCCGCGCGGCCCGCCGTGCTAAAAAGCCAAGTGATGCTCCGGTGGCTCAGCAGCTGCAGCTAGAACTCACCGAGCCCGAGTCCGAGCCTGTGGACGAGCGGCCCAAAAAACCCGTCTACCCGCCTGGACGTCCTTCTGCTGAAGAAAAGGAACGTCGGCGCAAGGAACGGGAAGCTTATGAAGAGAGCCTAGGACCGTTTGAGAAAACCATTGAACAGATGCTGCCCTACACGTACGATGAATTGCTTGCAGCATTACCCCGGCATGCCGCGCGTTGTGACAAGAAAAATGCGAAAGGTAGACTTACCAGTTATTACGGGTTCAAGGCAAATCTGCTGGTCGATGCGGACTGTCAGTATATTCTTAGTGGCTTATGGAGTTCGGCGAATTTGAATGACCAGCGCATGGCGGTTATCCTTCTCAAAGGCCTGCTCCTGAAGTTTCCTAGGTTAAACGTAAAGCATGTCTTGGGAGACAAAGGGTACGACAGCGCAGCCATCTACCAGTTGATTCATTCGTTAGGCGCCTATCCTACGATTCCAATGATTCACCACAAAGAGCCGCCCAAGGGAATGAACTCGGACTACAATCCCGTATGCTCACAGGGGCATACCTACCGCTACGACAGTTTTGATGCCAAGTACGAAACGCTGAAGTATACCCAGCCGAGCCAGTGCAAAGACTGTCCACTTTCCGGTTCCGGCTGCCAAAAGGTGTTTAAAATCCGCATACAAACGGATTTACGCAAGCACACCTATCCCGCAAGAGGTAGCGAGAGCTTTACAGAGCTGTACAAGAAGCGTACGGCAGTGGAGCGAGTTTTTGCATATCTTAAAGAGTATTTTGGCATGAAACGTACGCGTCACCGCGGCGTCCGGGCAAGAGTTGATTTCCAGCTCAGTACACTAGCTTACAATCTCAGCAAGTTTGCGCTAGACAAGTTAAACCAGCGGTTACGCAACTCCCAGCAAGTGGCCTGATTTTTTAAAAAATGACCTTAGATTTTGGCCGAGTCTTGCTATTCAGCAAACTGAATTATGAAATTGACTCTTTCGTGCAATAGATTTCGGGAGAGGGAGTCTAATGACACCTTGTTCACGGAATTCTGCTGTACAAAGTGCAATAGCTTCAGTTTTCTGACTGATTTAGGGGAGATCTGCTGTACAAAGTGCAATTGAACACGCTCGAACTTTGATTTGAATGAGTTGCAAATCGGCGTAAGAGCGGTCGAAAGTCCAAATATTCTCCGCAGCAGCTCCAGCCTATTTTTTATAAGACCTATTCCACCTTATACAGCTCAAGATAATTTACCTTCCCCCGCATAGATGTAGATAATCTCCACCGGATTTTGTTATACTGAGAAGGATGCTTTCAACAGAAGCGGAGATGTAACTGTAAGTGTACTGTAGGCAATGGCAAATTCACCGATGAAGGGATTTGTACAAATGAGCAGAGCACCGATTTGATGGGTAACCGGCAATGGAAGAGAAGCAGGAATTTATATATGAAGGGATATGTGCAATGAACAAAGCACTGGATCAGAAGCTGCAACAGGAAGTGGACAAACGCAGAACGTTTGCGATCATTTCCCACCCGGATGCGGGGAAAACAACATTGACGGAGAAGCTGCTGCTGTTCGGCGGCGCGATCCGCCTGGCGGGGTCGGTTAAGGCCCGCAAAGCGAGCAAGCATGCGACAAGTGACTGGATGGAAATTGAGAAGCAGCGCGGAATCTCGGTAACGTCCTCCGTGATGCAATTTGACTACATGGGTCACCGGGTGAATATTCTGGATACTCCGGGTCACCAGGACTTCAGTGAGGACACCTACCGTACCTTAACGGCTGCGGACAGTGCGGTCATGCTGATCGACGTCGCAAAAGGTGTGGAAGCCCAGACCATTAAGCTGTTCCAGGTCTGCGCGAAGCGGGGCATTCCGATCTTTACCTTCATCAACAAGCTGGACCGCGAAGGCCAAAGTCCGTTCGAGCTGATGGAAGAGCTGGAGAATGTGCTGGGCATCCGTTCCGTACCGATGAACTGGCCGATCGGGGGCGGACGCGAGCTGTGTGGCGTATATGACCGGATGAAAAATCAGGTAGAGCTGTTCCAAGGCGACGATCACTCTGTAATTAAGGTTCAAAAGGTAGAAAGCTATAATGACCCGGTCATCCGCGAGATGGCCGGAGAATACCTGCATGACCAGCTGTGCCAGGATCTGGAGCTGCTTGACGTGGCAGGGGATGCTTTTGACTATGAAAAAGTGCTGCGCGGTGAGCTGACACCTGTATTCTTCGGCAGTGCGATTAATAATTTTGGCGTGCAGACCTTCCTGGACAACTTCCTGGAGCTGGCACCGAAGCCGGAGCCGCGCCGCAGCAACGCTGGTGACGTTGAACCGACGAACGAGAAATTTACCGGCTATGTGTTCAAAATCCAAGCGAATATGAACCCGGCCCACCGCGACCGGATCGCCTTCCTGCGGATTGTGTCGGGGAAGTTCGAGCGCGGGATGAGTGTCAAGCATGTGCGTGCAGGCAAGGATATTAAGCTGTCCCAGCCGCAGCAGTTCCTGGCCCAGGACCGGGATATTGTTGAGGAGGCTTTTCCGGGGGATATTATCGGGCTGTTCGATCCCGGTATTTTCCGCATTGGGGATACGCTGAGCCAGGCCGGGGATATTGAGTTCGACGAGCTGCCGACGTTCTCGCCGGAGATTTTTTCCAAAGTCAGCATCAAAAACGCGCTGAAATCGAAGCAGTTCCAGAAGGGGATTGACCAGCTGACCGAGGAGGGCATGATTCAGGTGTTCCGCACGGTCAACTTCGACGATATCCTGCTGGGCGTTGTCGGACAGCTGCAGTTCGAGGTCTTCGAATACCGCATGAAGGGCGAGTATGGCGTGGATGTGCAGCTGCAGCGGATGAGCTACCAGTTCGCACGCTGGATTGTGGATGAGAACAAGCCGGACCCGAGCAAGTTCCGCATCAACTCCACACTCGTTACGGACAAGAAAGGCAACTATGTGGTGCTCTTCGAGAACGAATACGCGATGCGTACCGCGATGGAGAAGAACCCGACCGCGAAGTTCCTGGAAACTGCTCCTTGAGTGACCGGACTTCCCGCCGCGAATAACGAATAAGCTTTGGCAAAAAAACCTCCGCCCTACGGTGCCGCACCGTAGATAGCGGAGGTTTTCTGGCTCCATATGTCCCGCTTCCTTAGGAGGTAATGGACCCTGGGGTGATTTTCTCCAAATGCCTGTGCAGCATCGAGACCAGCGCGTCCTGCTTGGCGTGATCCAGGTCCTTCCACATCATTTCGAATACAGCCCCAAGTCCAGGGAGCGCCGCTTCCGGCCCGTCCACCGAGCCTTCAATCATCTCCCGCAGACCGGCTTCGGACTGTCCGTGCACCTTATGGATAATCGCCTGGCGCAAATCAATGGTAACCGGCATAAGTAATGCCTCCTTCACTATAGTGGTTATTCATCCGGAGAGGCTGCTGGCCGCTCAGATTAAATTCTAAAGATCTGCTTCCATTGCCTCGTTATAATGTGCCCTGAAAGCGCTGGGGAAATTCAAGTTTGGGTGGGCTTATGCTATACTGTGTGAGATGCAAATTGCTACGGGAGGTACAGATATGGCTGCAAAAAAACAATACGCCGTAATCGGAATGGGGCGTTTCGGCTCAAGTGTCGCCAAAGCACTCAGCGGTATGGGGTTCGATGTGCTGGCGATCGATGCTGACGAGCAGCGCACGCAGGAAATCTCGGGCATTGTAACCCATGCCGTATCCGCAGACTCGACCGATGAAGAGGCGCTGCGCGCATTGGGTATCCGCAACTTTGATGTAGTTGTGGTGGCGATTGGGGAAGATATCCAAGCCAGCATTCTAACGACGCTGATTCTGAAGGACCTGGGTGTACCGGCGATTCTGGTCAAGGCCAAAAGCGAGCTGCACGGCAAGGTGCTCAGTAAAATTGGCGCAGACAAAGTGATCTATCCTGAACGGGATATGGGCATGCGGGTGGCACATCATCTGGCTTCGCCCAATATTCTTGATTATATCGAGCTGTCGCCGGATTACAGCATTCTGGATATGAAGGTCTCCGGAACGATGCTGGGCAAAAATCTGCAGGAGCTGAATATCCGTGCCAAATACGGCTGCAATGTCATGGCGATCCGCCGGGGCGAGGAAATGAATATCTCTCCAAGAGCCGAGGACCGGCTGGCGGAAGGGGATGTACTCGTTATCGTTGGCCGGAAGGACAATCTGACCAAGCTGGAAATGGCGTATCAATAGGCAGGGCAGGAACAGAAAGGTAGGGCTTTATGGAGATTATGTCACCCCAAAATACGCGGGTAAAAGAATGGGCCGGACTGCAGGAGAAAAAGCACCGCGACAAAGCGGGCAAGTATATCATCGAAGGGATCCATCTCGTGCAGGAGGCTTTGCTGGCCGAAGCCGATGTGGAATGTCTGGCCTATGATCTGGATAAAGGCATGCCTGCGGAGCTGAAACCGCTGCTTCAGTCCGTGCAGGGCATGGAGGTGATCGGCGTTTCGGCGGCGGTCATTGCCAAATGCAGCAGCACGGGTACGCCGCAGCCGGTTTTTGCCATTGTGCGCAAGGGGCAGCAGGGACTGGAGGCCATCCTCGCAAAGCGGGATAGCTGGGTTATGGTGCTGGACGGGGTCCAGGACCCCGGCAACGTGGGGACGATCATCCGCAGCGCGGATGCCGCAGGCGCGGACGGAGTAATCCTCGGCAAAGGCTGCGCCGATCTGTACAACCCCAAGACCCTCCGTTCCACGATGGGCTCTATGTTCCATCTCCCGGTAGTGGAGGGGGAACTAAGCGGCATTCTGCCGCAGGCCCGGGAACGCGGTGCCCTTGTGGTTAGCACTTCGCTGACGGGGGTGGAATCCTGCTACACCCATGATTTTCACGGCAGCCAGTGGCTGCTGATCGGCAGCGAAGGCCAGGGCATCTCACCGCAGGCGGCGGCCCTTGTCGACAAGAGCATTATCATCCCGATGGCCGGCCGGGCCGAATCGCTCAACGCCGCTATGGCGGCTACCATCCTGCTGTTTGAGGGGATGCGTCAGCGGGGGATTCAGCGGCAATGAACCCATTTTGTGAGTTGTAATTCTTTGGACCGTTTGGAATTTAGTTTGTCACCGAATTGGAACGTTGTTTGTCACAACAAAGTCAGTCTCGATGTGTCTGAAAGCCTTGGTACATCGGGATTTTTTTGTTTTCTTTTTTAGTGAATTATTTGGACAGTCAAAAGTTATATAGCGCTAAGAAACCAGCGAATCGCGCTTCACATCAGCGTTTTCCTGCTTGGATCTAATTATTTTCGTTATGGATAAGTGAGGATTCTAAGCAAACAGGCGAAAAATAGACTTGCGTAAATAAGCGGTAACGCTGGCCTGAATCGTTTTCTGGATGCGCTGCCGGTCTTGTTCGTTCGTAACGGCTTCTAGCGGATATTCAAGCATCGGGGCATTCGTCCCTCGGTCCGTCGGAAGCTAAGAAGCAGATACAGGGAAGATAATTCAGTAGTCGAAGAAGCGAAATCAGCGGACACATCTGCAAGACTCATTTCGCTACGCGAATCAGTGGCATGGTGGCATGGATGGCTTCGCTCATCCTATTCAGCCCTTAAATCTTTTGATATCTTGAATACAGTAACGTTATCGGAAATTCAGTTGAAGGGATAATAAACATGAAAACTCTATTTCGACCTGTCGGACTTGCTGAAATGAAATTGATACTAGATCTAAACCTAAGGGGATTTCCTCCAAGGCTACCTGAGCAACCAATTTTCTATCCAGTTCTAAATCAAACCTATGCAGACCAGATTGCTTTGGAATGGAATACTAAGGATAAATTCTCAGGTAACGTTGGATTTGTAACAGAGTTTATTGTTGCCAGCCCTTTTATTGATAGATATGAAGTACAAATTGTAGGATCAAGAAATCATAATGAGTTATGGATTCCTGCCGAAGATATAGACGAACTTAACAATAATATTGATGGTCAGATTAAGTTAGTTAATGTGTTCTATGGCTATGACTATAAAGGGCTTACCCCTGTGTTAACCATTTTTGAAGATAAGAATCCAATAGAACAATTCGTTATTTGGAAAGAAATATTGGATTACAACTCAATGGATTTCTATTGTGAAATCAAAGAACACTGGAAATATATTTTTATGAATTATTCATACTGGAAGAAGATTGATTTTATTGATTATGGAATAACTGAAGAAATGAAATTTGAAGTACTTTTAACTATGAAAGAATACTGGAAGGATCACTTTCCGCAAACTGAATTATTTGAAGGTAACACATAGAAAAACTGAACTTCCGATAACACCATATTCACGCATCGGGGCATTCGCCACTCGGTCCAGTTGGAGTTAGAAGCGAATTCGGGGGAGCCAATTGGCAGTAGCGAGGAAGCAGATTCAGCCGGACACCTCCTTCCATCTAATCCGGTATTTATGATTTATGCCGAAGATAGTTACAAGTTATGGCAAAACTACGTTACAGTAACGTTACAGTATCGCTGAAATCAGGCCTTTTTAATGTCAACTTGAAATACAACTCTCATTTGTGAGTTGTAATTTCACTTGTCACCGTTTGGAACATAGTTTTAGCACAACATAGTCAGTCCTGATGATCAAGAAACCCTTGATGTATCAGGGCTTTTTTGTAATTTCTCACTTAACGCCTTGAAAAACACCAGTATGAGAATATTCTGCTATAATTTGATAACTTTTTACCTTCACTAAATGATCTTTGATGATATCATCATACTGTGTACATATTTTGGAAAGAACAGGAGGGAAGTCCAATAGGCCAGACCGATTTTGAAAACTTTAATTGGCTTAATCCAGGCAGCATCCGGTTTGAGAATGAAGCAATGATATTGCACGCGCCTGAACATAGCGATTTTTTCTGCAACAATGGAGCTGTATCAGAAGAAGGGGCCACCCCGAGCACTCTCGCAAACGCACCGTTTTTTTTCACGGAGGTTTCTGGTGATTTTGTGATGCGCGTCAAGGTTCAGCATGATTTTAAAGATATTTATGATTCTGCTTCAGTCATGGTAATGAAAGACATCAATGTTTGGGCAAAATTGTGTTTTGAACTTACCGATTTCAATACCCATGCAGTTGTGAGCGTAGTAACAAATCCATTATCAGACGATGCGAACGGTAACAATATCGATAGTAATTCCGTTTGGCTTCAGATTACACGGGTAGGCCAGTCCTTTGCTTTTCATTATTCATTAACGGGTACTCAGTTTTATATGGCAAGATTCTTTAATTTACCTGTCGAAGAGACCGTTAAGGTAGGGTTTGTCCCGCAAGCTCCGACTGGAAAGGGTGGCGACAGAATCTACTCTAATTTTTCACTGGAGAATAAAACCGTAAAGAACATAAGAGCTGGTGAATAAGTTTTGCTAATTTATTTTGATCAGGAGGCCATATGAATATTTCAGAAATCAAACAGATGATAAATTCAGGAAAAATGTATGATGATGCTGCCAAAGATATTTCTGCACTTAGAACACAGGCAATATCTACTTGCAGGAAGTACAATTACAAAGTAAATACAAATGATGAATACGATATGTCCATTCTAAAAGGCTTATTTGCAGAAGTCGGGGAAAATGTATATATTGAGTCCGATTTCCGGTGTGAGTTCGGTTTTAATATTTCGATTGGGAATGAGGTATATATTAACCATGACATGATCATTCTTGATTGCAACGAAGTAAAAATTGGCAACAATGTGTTTATTGGTCCCAGAGCGGGACTATACGCAGCAAATCATGCGGAAGATCCTTTTGAAAGAGCGGAGAAAGGGGTCTATTCTGCCCCCATAATTATACAGGACAATGTATGGCTTGGCGGTGATGTTAAGATTACACAAGGCGTGACCATTGGCGAAAATAGTATTATTGGAGCAGGGAGTGTAGTTACAAAAGACATTCCGCCAAATACTATCGCTGCAGGAGTTCCTTGCAAAGTAATTAGACCTATTAAATATTCTGACAATCCCTGGAGAAGACCAAGCGAATAAGTCTAACATCTCACTAGGAAAATAAAGTTGAAATTGTGCCATGCTGGTGATTTTAACGTGTCCTCTTCAAAAATGAAGCACTGCAATCCGGGCTAACGGGTTGCGGTGCTTTGTTTCGTTCGGCCTTTTTCCACCATCCGGACCGGCAGGCAAGAGCGGGGCGAGCCGCTGGAGCGGATATTGCGGCTTGGCGGCAAGGAAGCGGAGAGTAACATTTATGTAACCTTTATACTATAAATATAATATAGACTTACAGAGGGAGAGATAAAATTAGTATCAATCATGTTCATTTAACGGGTTACTGGCTCCCTATTGGCGGAGATTATACTATAAACTGGGTATATTTTTGTATTATTTTACAATGAAAACGATAAAACAGGAAATAGGATTGACAGAGTGATACTAGATAAAATACTATAGAAATAGTTACAAAAAATTAATGAATTGTTGCCGAATTTCATTTTGAAAACGGGGGAACCACTTTTGGGTGAATTATTCTTGAAAGCAAAGGAATATAGGGAACCTTTAACCGAACCCTCAGCTAACTCCGTAGGCATTGAAGGGAGCAAAGGGTTCTGAAAAAGTTCATTATGTCGTTGATAGGGTCTGCGCTATTATTCACAGCTATTCCAGCGAATACATACGCAAGTGAAATCAGTCTTGAGAATGAAGTGAACGGGGTATTGGGGACTCCTTATGTATGGGGAGGAACGACGGCAGCCGGTTTTGATTGTTCAGGCTTCATTTTATATATTATGGAGAAGTTCAATGCAGGTGATCTGCCGCGTACCACAGGATCTCAAGCCAAGGCTGGCACTGAGGTGTCCAAGGATGACTTGCGGCTGGGGGATTTGGTCTTTTTTAATACTTTCGGTAACGGGGTTTCCCATGCAGGCATTTATATCGGGGATGGCCAGTTTGCACATTCCTCAAGCAGCAAAGGCGTAAGAATAAGCAAGCTCTCGGATTCCTATTACCGTGACCGTTATGTTACAGCCCGCCGTGTAGTAAGCGATACCAGCTATCGTCAGATGGCCGGTGAATAAAGTCCTCTGGGACAGAAAACTTCAAACAGTGTCTATTATTATTGCCCCGCCTTGTATTCAGAAGATTGAATATAAGGCGGGGCTATTTAATTTTAATTTTAACTTTGACTTTCAGCGGAATCCCATATAATATAACTAGTGAATGATAATCATTATCACTGAAGTGATAACGATTATCACGGACGCAATTAAATGTTATACATATAGGGGGATATCCGGAGTGAACAAAAGGTTATTGAGCGTAATAATGCTTATCATTGTCGTATTGGTTGCAGCAGGCTGTGGATCTAACAACGCAAATCGTTCAGCAGCGGATGGAGGCGCAACTAACAATGCAGCCGCTCCAAATGCAGACGCTACGAACGAGGGCAGTGCAACCGCAGCTGGCCCTATTGTATTAAAAGACGCTAAAGGCGAGGTAAAGCTGGACAAGCCCGCGCAAAAGGTCGTAGTCCTGGAGTGGACTTTTACAGAAGATGTTATTGCGCTTGGTGTGCAGCCGGTGGGTAATGCAGACAACGAAAACTATAAGCTGTATGTAACGTCTGAAGCACCACTCGATGCAGGCGTGACGGATGTGGGAACCCGCTCTGAGCCGAATCTGGAGACGATAGCCTCCTTGAAGCCGGATCTGATTATTGCCAACACCGACAACCATGAAGCGATTTATGATCAATTGAAGGCGATTGCGCCAACACTGATTTTGGGCCTGTATCCGCCTGAGGGACAAGGCGACCAATATACGGAGATGGAAAATATCTTCAAAACCATTGCTGCTGCTGTCGGCAAAACAGCTGAGGGGGACAAGGTTCTTGCTGATCTGGATGCACATTATGCGGATGCGAAGACGAAGCTGGCTGCAGCAGGCAAGGAAGGCCTGAATTATGTGCTGACACAGGCATACAGCTATCAGAATGCAGCGACCATGCGTCTTTTTACGGACAACTCGCTGGCCGTACAAACGCTGGACCGGATTGGCCTGAAGAACGACTGGAAGCCGGAGAAATTCGAGATGTACGGATTCACGACCTCCACAGTTGAAGCGCTGCCTGCAGTTAAGGACACGAATCTGCTCTATATCGTCCAAAAGGATGATGATATTTTCTCAAAGGAACTAAAGGACAATTCTGTCTGGAATGGCCTTAACTTTGTAAAAGAGAAACGTACCTTCGGATTGGCCAGCACAACGTGGGTATTTGGCGGTCCGGTTTCCTCCAAAGTCCTCGTTGATGAAGTTGTAAATACGTTAACGAAATGAGCACCTATATGAATACCAACACGGGCAAAGAAACCTCACCCGGGATGACCTGGCGGCTGATAGGAATATTTGGGGGCGGCCTGGCCGCCCTTTTCGTTGTATCCCTGCTAAGCCTCTGTTTCGGGGAAGCCAAAATTCCGGCTGCTGCGGTATGGAACGGACTTTTACACCGTCAGGATGTGATGGAGCATAATCTGCTCTGGGATATCCGGATGCCGCGGACAGTGATTGGCATTTTGGCCGGAGCCGCACTTGCTGCGGCAGGCGCCGTATTGCAGACGATAACGAAAAACCCGCTCGCTTCCTCAGATACGCTGGGGATCAATGCCGGGGCTTACTTTATGGTTGTTCTGGGGATGGTCGCTTTTCCGGCTATGCAGCAGCAGTATCCTTTGCTGCTGGCAGCTGCCGGGGGATTGCTGGCGGCACTAGCCGCCTATGTCCTGGGCGGAGGACGGAAGGCTACGCCTGTCCGCCTGGCTTTATCCGGCATGATCGTATCGATGGTGCTTGGAGCATTCACTTCGGCCCTGCATATTTTTTTCCAGACTGAAACACAAAATCTGTTTTTGTGGGGTTCAGGCTCTTTGATTCAACTGGACTGGAGCGGTGTTCAATACGCCTGGCCTTTTGTTGTAGTCCTGCTGGGAATTTCGCTGCTTGGAGGCAGGCAGTTTGATGCACTGGAGCTGGATGAGTCCACCGCCCGCTCTCTTGGGCAGCGTGTAGGCTTAACCCGGGCGGTGGGCCTCGGCATATCGGTGCTAATGGCTGCGATTGTGGTCAGTGTGGTTGGCCCCATTGGCTTTGTAGGTCTGGTGGCCCCCCATCTGGTCCGGCTTAGCGGGATCCGCAAGCATCGTCTGCTCCTTCCCGCGAGTGCGCTGTGGGGAGCATTGCTCATCACTGCGGCAGATACACTTGCCCGTATGGTGCGGAGCAATCTGGGGGAAATGCCTGTCGGGGCAGTGATGGCGATTATTGGAGCCCCTTGGCTGATCTGGCTTGTGCTCACCAAGATGAAGAATATATCCGGTTCGGGTGGAGGGCAGTCCTCGATGAATATAGGAGGGGCTGCACTGCGTATGCGTTTTGCTCCGACAGCGATATTCATGACCGTTCTCCTGATTGGGGTCATTCTTGTAAGCATGTCGCTTGGGGGAACAAGAATCCCGGTATCCGATCTCTTGGAGAGTCTGGTCGGCAGGGGAGATCAAGCGTATTCGGTCCTGCTGAATTTACGGCTTCCGCGCACGCTTGTGGCCGCTTGCGGCGGTATTGCGCTGGCCGTCAGCGGTGTGCTGATTCAAAGCGCCGTGCGAAATCCGCTTGCGGATGCCTCTATTATCGGCGTGACCTCAGGTGCCGGGTTTGGAGCGCTGACCCTGCTGGTCGTGTGGCCGGGATTGCCGGTATTTGCCCTTCCGGCAGCCGCCATTGCGGGTGGAGTTATCGCGGCGGCTTTTGTATTTACGCTGGCCTGGCGCAGGGCTTTGAATCCGTCTGTGCTGATCCTGCTCGGAATCGCCGTTTCGGCAATCGGCTCGGCAGGCATCCAGGCCATGATCGTCAAAGCCAGTCTCTGGAGCAGCACGGCATTTATTTGGCTGACAGGTTCGACGTATGGGCGGAGCTGGGAGCAATTTTACAGCCTGTTTGCGTTTTTGCTGGTGCTTCTCCCTGTGGCCTACTATTTGGGCAGAAGATTTGATTTGCTGGCGTTTGGCGACGAAAGCTCAACAGGTTTTGGCCTGCCGGTCCGCGGAACGAGGTTATGGGCGATGATTATCGGTGTTTTGCTTGCGGCCGGGGCGGTTGCAAGTGTCGGGACGATTGGTTTTCTCGGGCTCATGGCACCGCATGCGGTGCGGATGATGATCGGGCACCACACAAGACGCTCCATTATCTTGTCGGGGCTGCTTGGCGGCTTGCTGCTTATTATTGCCGACACGGTCGGAAGAACGGTCATAGCGCCTACAGAAATTCCGTCAGGCCTGATCATTATGCTGCTGGGCGCGCCATATTTCCTGTTTCTGATGTACCGCGCGCTTGTGCGCGGGGCGTAAATGCACGGTGTTTGAATCTAATTCAGGCGCTATCCTTAAGTCTGGTTAGGATGACTTTGGGGTAGCGCCTTTTTTGTGGATAAGATGTGTATAAAGTTGGGGATAAGTCGTTGACCTTGAAATCGGTGGTCTTCATGTGGGATTATCATAGTGGATTTTTTGTATGACTGCACTTCATGCAATAGAATTTATATGGTTCTGCGTGTGAATCGCCTTCTGCTGTAGTTTGTGCAATAGATTTTTGGATATAGCGTCCAAAACGGCTTTTCCAGGGAATTCTAATGTACAGAGTGCAATAGATGGAGCTTTTCGACTGATTTATGGGTTATTCTGCTGCAGAGAATGCAATAGAATGCGAGTTCTGACCGTTCGAGAGCGAAAAGAGCTGCCCGCGCACCGGATATCTACTGCATCCGGTAACGCGGCAGCTCTACAATGACTGAAGTGCCTTTGGTGAATTCGCTCTCGATCCGCAGTCTCCCGCCATGCATCTCGATAATTTCTTTGCAGATGGCAAGGCCAAGGCCGCTGCCGGATTGCCGGGACTTGCCTTTGAAAAATTTGGTGCCCAGCTTCTCCAGATCGCTTTCTTCAATGCCTTCACCGTTATCCGCAACGGTAATGCTTATTAGGGTATCGCCTGACACTGCCGAGAGCCTGATCTCCCCCTGGGCCGGGGTGAACTTGAAGGCGTTGTCCAGCAGATTGACAAAAACCTGCTTCAAGCGGTTGAAATCCCCGTCTACAGGCAGCGGCTCATCCGGGATATCGGCATACAGGCGGATCTGCTTGGTGGACCCCCGGTATCTGAACTGCAGCAGCAAATCCTCAAGCAGCCCCCGCAGATCATAAGGTTCCAGCTCAAGCGTCAGCTCACCGGCCTGGAATTTGGAGAAATCGAGCAGGTCCTCCACTAGTCCAATCAGGCGGTCCGTTTCGCCGGTCATGACCTCAAGCCCCATCAATGTCTCTTCTGTATCCGACAAATCACCCACAAGCAGCGTTTCGCCCCAGCCTTTGATGGAGGTAAGCGGAGTGCGCAGCTCATGCGTGACTGAGGAGATGAAGTCGTATTTGATTTTTTCACTTTTGACCATTTCCTCTGCCATGTAATTTAGCGTGACGGCCAGGGTGCCGACTTCATCGTCGTGCCGCTTCTTTGCCCTGACGGCAAAATTCCCTGTAGCCATTTCTTTGGCGACACCGGTAAGCTGCTGGATCGGCTCTACAATCCGTTTGGCGATAATAACACTCAGCAGGAACCCGAAGGCAATGACCAGCAGTCCCACCCAGGCGGCGTTAATGAGGATTTTTACAATCACGCTGTATAATGGTTCGGCGGAGACCGAATAGCGCAGTACGCCAATACTTGTCCCGGATTCTTTTAAGGCAATGGATACAGCCAGAATCCGTTCCTCTTTACCGGGTGTAAGGCTCTGGTAAGTCCCTTTGCCGCTGGCCAGAGCCGCTTTGACATCGGGAGTATCAATCCGCTCAGAGCTTGCGAAGCCGAAGGAGTTGATAATTACTTTTCCCTCCGGGCTCAGCACTTCCACCTTGCTGCTCTCGTCAGGGGAGAGGTTCTCCAGTATATATCTGGCCCGTTCATTGATGGAGTAGCCCTCCAGATATTTATTAAAAAAGGTAGCAGAGGTCGTGGCCCGCGATGTCAGTGTCTCCATGGCGCTGCCCAGATAGTAGTAATGGACAGCTGCAATAAACACCCCCTCCAGCAGCAGGACAATCAGGAGCAGAACAAGGGTAACATAGACAATGAGCCGGGCTCTGATTCCCTTCAGCACGAGTGCACCCTCCATAAATAGCCGAATCCCCACACCGTTTCGAGGTATTGGGGGCCGGAAGATTCCTGTCCGATTTTTTGCCGGATCCGGCTGACATTGACGTCTACAATCTTAAGCTCACCCATAAAATACTGACCCCAGACGGAGGTCAGTATGTCATCACGGCTAACCGCTTTGCCAGGCTGCTCCATGAGCAGCTTCACAATAGAGTATTCAGTGGGCGTGAGGGGGACATCAATGGTGTTCTTCAATAATTTGCGTTCATCCAGCAGGAGTGTGAACGGGGCTAACTGGATGCTGTTCTGCGGCGGGGGAGCCTCCTCCGGGTACATCCGGCGGTACAGTGCTCTAACCCTCGCTGTGAGTTCCACCGGACTGAACGGCTTCACGACGTAATCATCTGCTCCGGCTTCCAGTCCCATGACTTTGTCGACCTCCTGACTTTTGGCAGTCAGCATGATGATGCCAAGCCGGGGGTACTGTCTGCGCAGTTCACCGCACACCTGGAAGCCGCTGATCCCGGGAAGCATCAGGTCTATAATTGCAATATCGAAATCCCTATCCTTCCCGGCAATAGCCAGGGCACTTTCTCCCGTGGCGGCTTCGACAACGTCAAAGCCTGCACGCTTCAGATTTATGGACAGCAGATCGCGTATGGGCTTTTCATCTTCCAGTATCAGCACCTTCATGATTCCAACTCCTTGTTATGGCCGGGGCTTCTGTGGCGTTCCGGCTAACTGCCGGACTTCTTCCAGCGTCAGCTTTAGCTGCTCATACTCCTGGGCTGCGGGTCTCGTGAGCTTTCTGCCGGCATTTGCGGAGGGCAGCACGGCAACGAACACTGTCGGCGCCGTTTCATCACTTGTATTCTGTAATTCGTAGAGCAGCTTGTAGGAAGCCTTGGCGGCAATCAGCTGCGCTTCAGCCGTCTGCCAATCCTTCTTCGCCAGCAGGCGCAGTTCAAGCAGCTGGGCCTTTTCACCAGAATTTGCATCCTTGTAGCTGAAGCTTATATGCTCCCATGGAGCAGGGGATTCATTTCCCGTCAGATCCAGCAGGTATTTACCGGTCCAGGACGCCGGGATATGGAAATTGAATCCCCACCGGTCGAACTGCTCCTGCACCAGCTTCAGTCCTGTCTGGCCGTCCCATTGATAATATTTCGTGATAAAAGGGGTAGCCAGCGGCGCGAAGCTCTCTGCACCGGCAGGAGGAACAAGAAAGCCGATCTCAACGATTCCGTCTCCGTTCACGTCCTCGCTGTACAGCGGATAGTCCTTAATGGCCATGCTGTGTTCGCCCAGCAAGCCGCCCGGCTCAGGGGCAAGTGGCTTCAGCACAAGATTCTTGCTGTCTGCCAGCGCCGGATGCTGATAATCATCTGATGCAAGTATATCAGTAAAAGAACCATTAGCCCAAGTCAGCAGTGAGGTATAGGAGGAATGCGCGCCAATGGCTGCATCGATAATCAGTGCGCTTTTCGCGGGTGCTGCCTTGGCATACATCGCTTGGATGACCATGCCGCTAATGTTCTGGTCGGATAAGCTCTGCATCTTGCCGCCTTGAAGCCTCAGCAGCTGGAGGTGGGACTCAGGCTGATTATCCCCATCGACTGTTGAATGAATTAAGGCGATGTCTGTTTTTCCTTCGTCCGTCATATCCCCGACCGCCAGATAATCATAAGGCTGCTTCAGAATCTCCGATAACTGGCCGCCGCTGAGGCTATATACTGACAGCTCCCTGCCCAGGCCTTCACCGCCGCTGAATCCCAGCAGCACATCCGCTGCTCCGTCCCCGGTGACATCAGCATACTTTACGTAGTCCAGCTCACTGCCGACTCCAGTAATGTTGATCAGCTTTTTCCATTCACCGCCGGTTTTGGACAGTACAAGCGCGTTAATTTCATAGCCGGTTTTATCTGTTTTGTAGAAGGCCAGAATTTCCTCCTGCCCATCCTTATCGAGATCCTGCAATTGGATGGCGCTGCTGGACTCCGATTGTACAGGCACTGTCAGGTGGGCGCCCGCAGGCAGATAAGGCTGAACAATACTTGTTATCGTTCCATCCGCGCTTCCCTGAGACGGGGCCATAAGCAAATCGCTGGGGGTTTTCATCGTACTGCAGCCTGCCACGAGCACAGTTAATCCAAGAAGAGCGCTTAGCGCTGATTTATTCATAAAGTGTAATCTCCTTTATTAGGTCTGTGGCTAGTATATCCCAGGTCCGTCTGCAAAGTAGTATCAAAACAGTAAAGGATTCACGGCCAATCCCACAAAATAGAATTTGATGTCATATGAAGGATTGTGTTCCTTATAATGAAAAAATAATAAAGTAAAAGGAGGAAAATAATTCCTGACGTCGAATTTTGATATTCAGGAGGTGATTGAAATGGCATATTATGCGGTTGAAACATTTGAAGCTCACGACATCACGGAGCTTAGTGATATGATAGATGAATTCATATCGGCAATGAAGCAAGGGCAGCTTATAGATATCAAATATCAGGCTGTACCTACCACTGTATCAACAAATTCAGTACACAAAGCCCCCTCGGATACCAAGTACACGGCAATGGTTATCTTTACCAAATAAGAGGAATCCTGTGGGCAAGCCGCCAGAGTTATGAATAATAACCGAGGCGGCTTTTCTAATTTCCACGGTATAATAGGGACAGCACTAGATGACAGGAGGATGTTCATACCCTATGGATAAAATCCTTGTAATAGAGGATGATCTGAAACTGCAGAAGTACATTCAGGAATACCTGCAGGCTTACAGCTTCGAGGTGGAGACCATTACGGATTTCAGCCGTATCCTTCAGCAGGTGGAGGAGAGCAGACCCCGGCTGATTCTCCTTGATATCAATCTGCCGGTACTGGACGGCTTTTATTATTTGAAGGTGCTGCGGAAAAGCTTCGGGATGCCGGTTATTATTCTGTCTGCGCGCAGTGATGAGAGCGAACAGATCCGCGGCATGGAGTACGGTGCGGACGATTATATCACGAAGCCTTTCCATATAGGGGTTCTTTTGGCCAAAATAAATGCTGTGCTCCGCCGTGTCTATCATCCTGCACAAGATACCGGTTATGCGGTCGGCAGCCTGAGACTGCTTAAAGAGAGCATGAAGCTGCAATATAAAGATCAGACCATGGAATTAAGCAAAAATGAGTTTCGGCTGATACATATCTTTATGCAAAACGCCGGGGAGATTCTGTCCCGTGAAGAATTGCTGGAAGCGTTATGGGATGATCAGGTCTTTGTTGATGACAATACGCTTACCGTAAACATCACACGTGTTAAAAAGAAACTAAGCCTGTACGGGCTTCATAACGCGATTACGACCAAACGGGGAGTGGGCTATGTCTTTGATCCGGCGGATTGCTGAACTGCTGCATGTTCAAAAAGGAATGCTTCTGGTCTATGTGTTGAATACGGTGATCCTCGTTATGGCCTCCTACGTCTTTTATGGCGTGAATGACATTCTCTATCCGCTTTTCGTCAGTTTTTTCATTCTCCTGGTGTATCTGGCGGTAACAGCCGTTAAGCTTAACCAATTCACCGGGAAACTGTCCGCTGCCAAGAGCAGTCCGCACATTGAAGTGGATGATACGAATGTGAAGGACAAACTCATTTTCGGTGCAATCAACGAAATTCATGAACAATACAATGGCCGGCTCCATCAGATGAACAGCTCTATTAAGGAAAGAAACACGTTGTTTTCCCAGTGGATTCATAATATGAAGGTATCCATTTCCATCATCGGGCTGGCAGCGGAAAAAGGGACGGAGGAGGCAATCAGCGATATTAAGGAGGAGAACCGCAGGCTGACGCAAAATCTCGAAGAATGTCTGAACCTGCTTCGGCTGGATGACTTTGCGCGGGATTATTTGCCGGAGAAGGTGAACCTGCACAAGGTTGTGAACAAGGCGGTCAACGCCAGAAAAAGAGAATTTATCTACAAAGGGGTCTATCCCCAAATAGACATCGCTAAACACTTGGAAATTTGCACAGATGAGAAGTGGTGCGGGTATATGCTGGAGCAGGTATTGTCGAACGCCGTTAAATACAGTGACAAAGAAGGCCGGGTCACGGTTAGAAGTGAGCTTGCCGGTGATCGCGTGCTCCTTAGTATTCAAGATTATGGAGTGGGTATCGATCAGGAGGATCTGCCAAGGGTGTTTGATCCTTTTTTTACGGGGAAGAACGGCAGAGATTACCGGTCGGCTACAGGGATCGGCTTGTATATGGTGAAGCATATTGCCCGCAAGCTTGGGCACAGGGTCAGCATCGATTCGCAGAAAGGGGCAGGCACGAGGGTGACCTTTGCCTTCCTTTCAAAAGTGTAAGGTTGTGAAAGGAAAATGCATTCATGGGAAGAGGCTTCCTTTTTATACTTCTCTTATCAGATTATGAGGAGGAAGAAAATTGGACGTCATTACGATTGATCAGCTGGTAAAGGTATATAACGCGTATAAGCAGGCCAAGGGAGTAGCTGCAATAGACGGCATGAGCTTTAATGTGGAAAAAGGGGATTTTGTCGGGATTATGGGCCCGAGCGGAAGCGGCAAAACAACCCTCCTGAATATTCTGTCCGGTGTTGACCGAGCCACTTCAGGCGAAGTTTATATTGACGGGCAGGACATTATGAAGTTGTCCAAGGATCAAATGGCGCTGTTCAGGAGAGCGCGGATCGGGTACATCTTTCAGGATTTCAACCTGCTGAACAGCCTTACCCTTGAGGAGAATATTGCATTGCCGTTAATTTTAGATAAAAGAAGCCCGGAAGAGATTGAGGAGAAGCTTGTACCGTTGATGCAGTTTCTCGGCATTCATGGGCTGAAGGACAAGTATCCCTACCATATTTCAGGGGGACAAAAGCAAAAAGTAGCAGCGGCGCGCGCGGTAATAAGCGAACCTGCGGTCATGCTTGCCGATGAGCCGACAGGGAATCTGGATTCGAAGTCAGCCCGGCAGTTAATGGACACTCTAACTTCTCTGAATGAACAATTAGGCAGCACGATTCTCATGGTGACCCATGATCCTTTTGCCGCATCTTTTTGCAGGCGGATCATTTTTATCCGGGACGGGAACGTGGAACTGGAAATACGGTCGCCGGGGGACCGCAAACAGTTCCTCGATAAGATTCTGGAGGCGCAAAGCGTGATCGGAGGGGATCACCTATGACCTTCTTTTCCATTATCCGCAAAAATCTACTATACAATGCAAAAAGGTATGTGTCCATTTATTCAGTCAATACGCTCATTGTGACGGTTTTGTTCATGTTCGGCAGCCTGCTCTATAACTCCGAAATTTTACGGCAGTTGGGAGATACCACACTTTATGATATCGTCCGCGTGGCTTTAATTGGCGTGATAGTATTCTCCTTCGTATTTATCACCTACAGCAACTTCTCCTTTCTGAAATACAGAGGCAAAGAGTTCGGGATGTACATCCTCCTGGGCCTGACCAGCAGAGACCTGACCAAGATGCTGTTGCTGGAGAACGCAGGGATTGCGGGAGTTTCCCTGGGAAGCGGACTAATCACGGGTGTTGTATTCGGCAAACTGTTTTACATGGGATTAAATCAAATTCTGCTGGTGAATCCAATCCGGTTTGAGCTGACCTTAGAGAGCCTGCTCTTAAGCAGCGGCATCTTCCTGATGATTTTTATATTTAATTTTCTGCTTAGCATGGCGTATCTCCGCAGAGTCTCTGTTGTGGATGCACTTCAGGCCGCGCATAGCCGGGAGCCCGGTAAGAGCAGCATCGCATGGGGAATACTAGCCAGTGTGCTTTTTGCCGTATCGGCGGTTATGCTGCCGGGGATTATGCTGGAAAGATGGTTCGGAGGGAATTCTGCCCTCATTGTTGTGCTTATTGTGCTTACCTTGCTGTGCCCCTATGTAATTATTGGGACAGTCATTGCGATCATGAAGTCGGCTATAAAGCGTTTCAGGAAGCTGTACAACAACAACTTATTGCTGCTGTCGAATGTATCCCACCGCTTTTTATCGTATAAAACCACGATGTATATTGTTACCCTGCTAATCGCCGGAGCGCTTTTCTTTAGCGGTTTGACGTATGCAATGTACGCAACAACCAGGGAGAACAACAGGCTGGACAATCCTTATGATGTGATGTTTGTCGAGAACCATTCCATCAATGGGTTTCATGAGCAGGAAATAGAGCAGGTATTGAAGGACAACGGCATAGCGGTTGAACAGAACCAAACGCTGGAATATATGGAAGTGCCGGAGTTCCGCAATGCGAAGGGAGTCTGGCAGCTGTGGGATACGCATACAACTGTTATTGGCGAACACCAATTCAATCAGCATATGGGAACAAGCTACGAGCTGGCGGAAGATCAGGCCTTATTCGTGAGGGTCCATAAGGAAAATATGAAATTCGAAATGCCGGATACGATCATTGCCTTCATGGACCCGGAGCATATGAATGACGGCATGCATGATTACGAGAACAAAGAAAGCTTGATGCAGGCTTTGGAGAGCTATCCTGTGAAAGAGTATCTGGAAGGAAATATCCGGGAGGTCACCGAACCGTTCGCCAACTCCCTGCACACAGCCGATGTATATTATGGTCAAGCCCTGGTTGTAGATGACCGGGTATATGAGCAGATCCGGGCCGCCGCCGGGGAATCCCAGGTTAAAAAGCTCCATCTGCTAAAAGGGGATATCGATGAACAGGGGTTCCAGGCTCTGCTCCATGCCTTGCAGGAACGGAACGGATTGGATGCTTCATATTGGAATGCCAACGATCAGAGCGCCATGAAGGATGCAGATGAGCAGAGAGCAACGCTGGAGGCCTTCAGGCCCGTATACAGAGAAGAATTACTCAGACAGGAGCTGGAATCCAGCGGGACCACCTTTTTTATCATCATGTTCCTTGGCGCCTTGTTCGCAGTTGCATCCGGAGCAGTGCTGTATCATAAAGTGCTGTCTGATATTGATCAACAACTGGAAAACATGCAGTCCCTTAAGCGGATTGGCGTGACAGCGAAGGAATTGAAGCAGATCGTATCGAAGGAGCTGGGCCTTGTTTTTTTTCTTCCGGCCGTGTTTGGATTGGGGCTGGGAATTTATTATTTCTATTTCTTATTCAGCAACCAGCCGGGGATACTCCAGCTGCTTGGAAAAGCCGGACTGGTGGCTTTGTTATTTGTTGCGCTTCAGATCGTCTTTTACTTTGGCAGCCGTAAAAAATATTTCGCTGAGTTGGGCAAACAAGGAATTTTAAATGGTTAGGCGTCCTAAACGCCGTTTTTTGGAGGAATATGAACAGAAACGAAGATCAGCCGTAATTGCCTGGGAAGTGTATAATAAGGAACTGAGATTATTATTTAATTCGAAGGGTAATATAACTTTAAAAAGTGACGGGTGAGGCTGATGATGTCTTCGGTAAAAAGATTTTTAATTGGGCGGCCGCTGAAATCAGAGCAGCTTGGCGACCAGAAACTGAACAAAACCAAGGCACTGGCAATTCTTTCTTCAGATGCTTTATCCTCGGTCGCTTATGGTCCTGAGCAAATCCTGCTGGTGCTGGTTACTCTCAGCGCTGCGGCGTTCTGGTATTCCATTCCCATTGCTGCCGGGGTGCTGGTTCTGCTGCTGGCCTTGATTTTATCCTACCGGCAAATTATATTTGCCTATCCCCACGGCGGCGGAGCATATGTGGTATCAAAAGAAAACCTTGGGAAATATCCGGGACTTGTGGCTGGCGGCTCACTGCTGGTGGACTACATATTAACGGTAGCCGTTAGTGTCTCGGCCGGGACGGACGCGATTACATCGGCTTTTCCCAGCCTGCATCCGTATAATGTGCTTATTGCCATTTTCTTCGTTCTGATTATTACAACCCTGAACCTGCGCGGGGTAACGGAGTCGGCATCGTTCCTTGCGTATCCGGTATATCTGTTTGTGCTCGCTTTATTTATCTTGATCGGGCTGGGCGTGTTCCGGATTCTGACCGGCAGCGTTCCTGCCGAGCTCCATACGCCTATCGGTACGCCGATAGCGGGCATCAGCCTGTTTCTGCTGTTAAAGGCTTTTTCCTCGGGCAGCTCGGCGCTGACGGGGGTGGAGGCCATATCCAATGCGATCCCCAACTTCAAAGAGCCCGCACCAAATAATGCAGCCAAAACACTGGCGGCAATGGGCACATTGCTTGCTGTGTTATTTACGGGAATTGTGTTTCTGGCGTATTACTACGGGATAACCCCGCGAGAGGATGCCACGGTAGTCTCGATTATTGCCGAACAGGTTTTTGGCCGGAATTTCATGTACTACTTTGTTCAGGGAACGACCGCGCTGATTCTGGTCCTGGCGGCCAATACCGGCTACTCAGCATTTCCGCTGCTGGCGGTGAATCTGGCCAAGGATAAGTTCATTCCGCGTATGTTCACGGTCCGGGGGGACAGGCTGGGCTACTCCAATGGGATTCTTATCCTGGGGCTGCTGTCGATCCTCCTGATCATTGCTTTTGAAGGCCGGACCGAGCATTTGATTCCGCTGTATGCGGTTGGTGTTTTCATTCCCTTCACCCTCTCCCAGAGCGGGATGATGATCAAATGGATCAGACAGAAGCCACCAGGCTGGGTCACCAAGTTTATCATCAATACAACAGGCGCACTGATCAGCTTCATCGTTACGATGATGTTCTTCCTGACCAAATTTACGCAGGTGTGGCCGGTACTGGTCTTTTTACCGCTGATTATCCTGATGTTCTACCGGATTCGCAAACATTATGAGGCTGTAGCGGACCAGCTCCGGATCTCGACTTGTGAGGAGGAGCCGCTGGCGATTGAAGGGAATATCATCATCCTGCCGGTCGCCGGGATCACCCATGTGGTGGAGAACTCGCTCCGGTATGCCAAATCGCTCGGCGCCGAGCAGATTATTGCCGTGCATGTCCCGTTCGAGCGGGAGGATGATGCGATATTTGAAGAAAAGTGGAAAAACTTTCACCCTGAAGTCCGGCTGGTGACGCTGTATTCGCCGTACCGCAGCATCATTCACCCGCTGACCAAGTTCATTGACACCGTCCAGCGCAAGGCGAGCGAATCGAATTATCAGGTGACGGTGGTCGTGCCGCAGTTTATTCCGAGGAAGGGCTGGCACAATATCCTGCATAACCAATCCAGCCTGCTGCTCCGCGCACATCTGCTGTACCGGCGGAATGTGATTATTACTACGGTACCTTATCACCTGAAGAAATAGCTTTTTCCGCATAACTGTTACAAGAGGGTGTCCTACAGCCGTGATTGAAACGGCCGCCGGGACGCTCTCTTTTTTTGTGAAGGGATTCTGGTCCGGGATAAAATAGTGTCACAAAACCGCACTTTGAGATTGTTATATAGGTAAACAGGAAAGGAGGCGAGCTTTTGCAGCCAACCATCCCCGGGGATAAGGAAGCCAAACGAAATGCCGTTGAAGCGGCTGTAGAACGAGTCAAAGCCGGAGACAAACAGGCATATGGAGCAGTGATTAGCCAATTTGAGCGGCAGATGTATACTTATTGCTACTATATTCTGAAAAACCATGCGGAGACGGAGGATGCCGTACAAGAAATTTTTGTCCGGGCCTATGAAAATCTTCAGCACTACAACAGACAAGTCTCTTTCTCTGCCTGGCTGTATAAGATGGCCTACCACCATTTGATCAATCTGAAGAAAAAGCAGAGCCGTTGGCTCAAACTGGTGGAGAAGTATAAAGAACAGCAGCCTGTGATGCAAATCTTCGAACACGAATCAACCGTTTATGAGCTATTGGTTTATCTCACAACAGAAGAGCGTCACATTTTGCTCCTTAAGGCGGTAGAACAGTACACCTTTGAAGAAATTGGTGACATCATTGGCCTCAAGCCGGCCACCATACGGAAAAAATATGAACGCTTGCGCCACAAGCTGGTAGAACGCATGAACCAAAAAGGAGAGAGAACACATGGGACAATCGCCGAAACCCACGGAGTACGCTGAAATGGATGCGATAGAACGGATGATTCGTGAATCGTCACTGCCAAGACAAAGCATGAGTAATCAAATTATACACAGGATTGGAGAGAACCAGGTGAGCAGAAGATCAGGAAAAGCTAAATCCAGCGTTCTAAAAAGAAGTGTGGTGGCCGCATCTGTTACAGCTATACTTGGAGCGGGCGTAATCGGTGCGGGGTTTGTATCGCCGGTCATGGCCGACGCATTGAAGAAAATCCCCGGCTTTGGGGTCATTTATAATGGGACGAGCGCCGAAGCTGTGAATGCAGCTGTAGAACAAGGGATTGTTTCCGAACCTGGACTAAGTGTAACCCATGATGGAATCACATTGAAGTTGGCTGATTTGCTGTATGATGGAACCCGCCTGTCTTTCACCCTAATACGGGAAGGAACGGATTTGGAGAATATGGTTATACCATTCAAGCTCAAAGATACACCTAAAGAGCAACTGCCTAAGGGTTATATTGTAGGACCAGAACTTCAATCAGCCGGACAAGGGAAAATGGAAGCGCTAAGTCTTCTAGCCGATGGACAAAAAATTAAATTCACGACAGGCAGCTTCGGGGATCTCCCGGGTCAAAGAAATGCTTTTATTGGCGAGATGACCCATGGTCTGAATTTGCCCGACAAATTTGAGCTGACGATTCAGACGAAGGTTACCAATGTGGAAGAGCCTTTTGAATTCAAGGTTCCGGTAAAGGTGGATAATAACGCGCTTGTGCTGAAGCCTGACGTTACCAAATCGGATGGACAGTTCAGCTATACCGTTAAGGAATTGTATCTTTCGCCTGTATCCACCCGTCTTGTTGTGGACAGTCAGGGACCGGTTCCGCAATCCCCGGAGCAAACAGGCGATTACAGCGCCAGCAAGGTGTATTATGAAATTGTGGATGACCAGGGAAATGAGCTTGATCAGCGTATGCTAGGATTTTTCAACGGTAAACCGGCAACCGAATATCACATCGATGATTTATATTCTCCGTTTGCCGGCAAGCCAAAGTCGATAACGATCAAGCCGTTCACCTTTACAGTGAAAAATGCTGACTGGAGCATTGTTGGAGAGAAGAAGGATAGTAAAGGGAATTATGTAACAGGGAAAGACCGCTTGGGCAATGATTCTTGGAAGGATAGTATGGGCACACGGACATACCTGAAAGACCTGGAAGTGACGATTCCGGTTAATCCATAGAATAGAGGAGAGAGGGCTGGTCCAAGGTCGCCATGACTAAGGGCTGGTCCTTTTTCTGTTGTAAATTGATAAGGCGGGGCGAACTCGGTATGATATAGGAAATGTTTGATTGAAGGGAGTGGAACCCATGATCTCCGATCTGTATGTAAGACAAGCAAGAATCAATCAAAGCAGTATCCCGGGACCCCGCCGTTACCCGTTCAGCCTCCCCGTTATCCGCAATATTCATCAGATTGATTTTGAGGGCAAGGTTACTTTTTTTGTGGGGGAAAACGGAACCGGCAAGTCCACCTTACTGGAGGCGATTGCCGCAAATTTCGGCTTCAATCCGGAAGGCGGTTCGCGAAACTTCAACTTTTCTACACAGGCGTCCCATTCGGAACTCTATGAATATATGACGTTGGTTAAGGGGGCAAGACGCCCGAAGGACGGATTTTTCCTGAGAGCGGAAAGCTTCTATAATGTAGCAACCGAAGTGGATCAGCTGGCTGCAGCCCGGAGCTATGGGGGGAAATCGCTGCATGCGCAGTCTCACGGCGAGAGCTTTATGTCGCTGCTGCTGCACCGCTTTTGGGGAAACGGGCTGTATATTTTGGATGAACCCGAGGCGGCCTTGTCTCCCTCCAGGCAGTTTGCCCTGATTGCAAGAATGGATCAGCTGGTCAGACAAAATTCCCAGTTCATCATCGCCACCCATTCACCGATTCTGCTTGCCTATCCGGGAGCCGGCATTTATGTGCTGGGGGAAGAGGGTTTGACCAAAACACCTTATGAAGCTACCGAGCATTATTTGCTGACGAAAGCTTTTTTGAACAATCCGCAGGGAATGCTGAGAGAACTAATGGATTAGGTGGTTGTGAAAATGAACAAACGAACCGCGATTCTGCTGGCCGCCGCCTGTACGGCGAAGGGGCCATCTATCTGAAATATACCGACTCGCGGAAGGAGACGAAGGAAGTTATTGTCTGCGGGTATACCGAGTCGGTATCCGGGAGCTCTGAACTGACAATTCGCAATGACGATACTGCGCTGAAGCAAGATTGCTATTAACGCAAAATATGCCGGTGGTCTAGCCGTCAGATGGGGCACATCTTCAGGAAGCCTCTATGTTAACGGGGGACGTTAGTTTCTGAGTATTTGCATTATCCATTAGCGGGCTGAGAAAGGTTCCACTGACCTTTAACATGATTATGAATGCGCTATCATTTTTTTTGGTGTAAGATTTTGGCATAACCTGTTCCCGAGCTTGAGCATGTCCGGAAATAACGATTTGATCTGTTGTGTTTATGTTTGCAACTGGGACGCCTCCCTTGCTTCTGCGGCTCTGTTTGTTCTCATGATTAAAGATATGTTAACACTTGCTGTTAAAATATACAATTTGATTTGCTGTAATCTAGCACCTAAAATGCTGATTTCACAAATATATCAAATGGATGTATTATTTTGTATAATTCTGTTGAACAAATACAACTCATGTGATAAATTATTCAACACATACATTTGATCTCTTACATAAATGATAATTATTAGGAGGCTAGTAATGTATAAGAGTTTAGTTGAAATGCTTATAGCCCGGTCAAAGGATGCTCACAAAGGGATTACTTTCATCAATGGGGATAACGAACACAACTATTATTCGTACAAGGAGATGTATACAAGAGCCACCGGAGCTTTACGATTCTTGAGAAGCAAAGGCATTCAGTCCGGAGATGAAGTCATCTTTCAAATTGAAAATAATGAAACCTTTATTCTCGCGTTTTGGGCGTGTATATTGGGAGGCATGATCCCTGTACCTGTCAATGTGGGGAATAATGACGAGCATAAGCATAAGCTGATAAAAATTTGGAATGTTCTTCATCGCCCATTTTTGATAACGGATTCAAGATCATTGCTTAAACCGGATTTAACCGCACACCAAACGGATTTTTACCGTTTCGCCTCGTCCATTACCAATCGCACAATACATACGGAAACCCTCGAATATTCCGGGACGGAAGATGTCGTACTCTGCAGCCCTGAATCTCATGATATTGCATTTATCCAATTTTCTTCGGGAACAACGGGAGACCCCAAAGGGGTCACATTGACCCATGATAATTTACTTACAAATCTCTATGATCTCAAGAAGAGCAGAAATTACTCGGCAAACGACTCGTTCTTAAGCTGGATGCCGCTTACCCATGATATGGGGATGATCGTTTTTCACCTGCTCCCGCTGACTTGCGGAGGCAGTCAATCCTTATTGCCAACATGGGTCTTTATCAGACGGCCGACACTTTGGATCAAAAAAGCGAGTGATTTAAAATCGACGGTCATCGCGTCCCCCAATTTTGGAATGAAGTACTTTTTGACCTTTTTCTACCGTTCACAATGCAGCTACGAATGGGATTTATCAAATGTCCGGGTGTTGCTTGACGCAGCTGAACCCATTGACGCCAAGCTATGCAACGAGTTTCTTGAGGTCATGGATAAGTTCAGCCTGCCCAGAACATCGCTCCTTCCCGGATACGGCTTGGCGGAAGCGACGGCTGCTGTAACTCTTTACAAGCCCGGACATGAATTTACATCTTATAACATCGTAAGAAGCTCTATCAATACAGGTAGCCGTGTCCAAATTGTTGAAGAAAACTACAAGGATAAGGAATATATTGTCTCCTTGGTAGATTTGGGTAACCCTATTGAGAATTGCTTCGTAAGGGTGTGTGATGAAGAAGACCGGGTATTGGATGAATGCGTGGTAGGGCATGTACAAATCAAGGGCAACAATGTCACGAACGGTTATTACAATAACGAGGAAGCTACCCGGAAGGTATTTACCAAGGATGGGTGGCTCAGGACAGGCGATCTGGGATTTATGAAGGATGGCAGCCTTATTGTAACCGGCAGAGAGAAGGACATTATTTTTATTAATGGCCAGAATTTTTATCCGCAGGATATTGAAAGGGTGGCAGAGGAATTTACCGGAACGAGAATCGGGGTTACTGCAGCGTGCGGTGTTTATAACGAGCAGCTGGCAACGGAGGAAGTGATTCTGTTTGTGAACTATAAAGACAAACCGGAAACTTTTGTACCTCTGGCGATAGAATTGAGAAAACAGCTGAATCTTAAAGTCGGCATACATGTCCGGCATATCATCCCTGTCAAAAAGATACTAAAAACGACCAGCGGAAAAGTGCAGAGATATAAAATGAAAAACTTATTCCTGGAGGGACAATTTACAGGATTGCTGGCTGAAATGGAGGAAGTCACGAATACAATAACCTCCAGAATCGATGCAGATCAGCCGAAGGATACGGTGGAAGCGGCACTGCTGAGCATATGGGCTAACGTACTCGGCAATGACAGGCTCGGTGTTAAAGATAACTTTTTTGAAATTGGCGGAACTTCGACTTTGCTGGCTCAAATGTTTGAACAGGTTGATCGTGAATATCCTGGCAAGATCACTTTAACTGACTTATTCGGACATCCTTCCATCAGTAAATTGGCCGGATTGATCCGGCAGGACGGCAGTGACATTAATGCAAGCGCTCACATCAGAGCCTTGGAATTGCCGGAGGAATTTTTCAAGAACGGCTCTCATGCGGAAGAGGAAGACGGTTTGAGCAGGACACTCAGCTTTTCAGTTGATCATAAATTCACCGGTCAGTTGAAGCGCATCGCTGCTGCGGAGCATCTGAAACACGAATCGATTCTTCTGTCGATGTTCGTATATCTGTTGTATGAGCTGTCTCCGTCTGCCCGGATAGAGGTTCAAACAATGATGGATGGAAGCGGCTGGGTAGTGCCGTTTACGGCTGACTTCGCTCAAATCGACCGGTTGGAGGACTTATTTACATTGGCTAACGAAACCGTCAAACCCGGAACTAGGGAAATCTATCATGTCCAGGATGTAAGCAAATTTTTTATCCATAAAAAGAACAGCGTAGTTCCTTTTATCTGTAAGGAGCACTTGAATCTATCGGCAGGAAATTTGCTTGACGTATATGATTTAGTACTGAAATTCAAAGAGGATCATAACGGAATTCATTTCGTGTGCGAATTCAATTCAAATGAGATTCGCAGCGAGCCCGTGCTTAACTTTATCCAGCGGTACGCTCAAGCGTTGTATGGAGTTGTTAACCGGTTTGTGAAGGATCATAAACCACTGGGTGTTATGTAAGAAAGACAGCTTAAGGAGGACTCTGTTGTGATCAAAAAATTGCTGGATATCCCTGAGGAGAAGGCGATAAATCTTTTAGTACAAGTGGAAAGCGCTTGCAATAATGATATCGCTATTATTGGAATGGCGGTAAAGCTGCCTTCAGCTGAAAATATAGATCAGTTCTGGGACAACCTTTGCGCCGGAAGAGACCATATTTCAGAGTTTCCCGAAAAAAGAAGAAGCGACGTTGAGCAATACCTGAAATTTTGTGGTGCTGCAGAAAGTCCGGGATTTATACAAGGCGGCTATTTGGAGGAAATCGATAAGTTCGATTACTCGTTTTTCCGGATTACTCCAAAGGAAGCAAGCCTGATGGACCCTTACCAGAGGCTTTTTCTTGAAACCGCATGGACTGCGATTGAAAATTCCGGATATGGCGGAGAGCGTCTGACCGGTAGCAGGACGGGAGTTTACGTAGGCTCCGGCGGAGAGCATGAATACCGGCAAATGATTGAAAAAGCCGATCCCGATTCTTTCGTTCCCTCGGTCGCCGGGAATTTGTCCCCCGTCACCGCCAGCAGAATATCCTATATGCTTGATCTTAAAGGTCCGAGTCTCATGGTGGATACGGCGTGTTCCTCTTCATTGGTTGCCGTTCATTTGGCGTGTCAATCCATTATGAATAATGATTGTGAAATGGCAATAGCCGGGGGCATACAATTGGACCTGTTCCCCTTGCAGGATCAGCCAAAAGTAGGAATTGAATCACCAACTTTCAAAGTAAAGGCATTTGATGACCGTGCAGATGGGACGGTCAAGGGAGAAGGTGTTGGTGCCGTTGTACTGAAGCCTCTTGCGAAAGCGCTGCAGGACGGCGATCATATCTATGCCACAATTAAGGGAAGTTCTGCCAACCAAGATGGGAAATCGATTGGCATTACATCGCCGAATGTCATTGCACAGGAATCCCTGATTTTGAATGCGTGGAAACAGGCACGGGTTGAACCGGAATCCATCACCTATATTGAAACCCACGGTACCGGGACCAAAATTGGCGACCCGATCGAGGTTGACGGAATCCAGCGGGCCTTTTCCAGATATACAGATAAAAAGCAATTTTGTGCAATTGGCTCGGTAAAAACAAATATTGGACACCTCTACTACGCAGCAGGAATTATCAGTGTGATCAAAGCGGCATTATCCCTGCACAACAAAAAAATACCCGGGACTCTTCATTTTGAGAAGCCCAACAAAAATATTAACTTTATAGATTCTCCCGTATATCCCAATACCGGGTTGGCCGACTGGAATCCGGCAGGTTTTTCAAGAAGATGTGGTGTCAGCTCTTTTGGGATGAGCGGAACGAACTGCCATGTGGTGCTGGAGGAAGCGCCGTTGCGGAAAGACAGTCCGATTAAGGTAGACCAGCGTCCGGCTGCACTTACCCTCTCAGCCCAGAACCCTCTATCTCTGGAGAAAATAATCGGGGACTATATCAATTATTTGGCCGGTGCTGATGCGGCGGAATTTCGGGATATTTGCTATACATCCAATATTGGAAGGGGGCATTACAGTTACCGTTTGGCGATAATTGCCGAGAATCTGGAAGATTTGATCACTAAGCTTAACAGAGTGAGTCTTTCACCGGACTATTTCGAAACCGGTAAAGGCGGAATCTACTCCCATTCTTCTTTGGCGAATTCAGGAGCCTGGGAACAATCCGGTTCCGGGATGCCGGAACCGGGTTCGGAATTCCTGCATTCATTGTGCAGCTCATATGCCAACGGGGAAGGCACTGATTGGACTGTTGTGTACACGGGCGAACGAAGACGGATCGTACCGCTTCCCACCTATCCCTTTGAGAGAAAGCGCTGCTGGATCAGGCTCCCGGATACACGTCAAAAACACCATGAAGAACCCGCAATGGCTCTCAATTTCAATCGAAAGGAGGCCCTGTCCAACATGTATCATAACGAGAATAAACGCCATGTGATTAATAGTTTAAAGAATATATTTAGTGAGGTGTCCGGACTGGAGCCGGACGATATTAACATACATACAAATCTGCTAGAGATGGGGCTTGATTCCATCCTGCTGACCAGCTCCAGGCATGCCATTAAAGAGCAGTTTGATATTGATGTGCCGATGAGAATGTTTTTTGAACAGTTGTCCTCCATCGATTCTATTGGGGATTATCTTGTAAGTCTGATTCCCCTAGATGCCGGGCCGGAACCATCCGGTTATCAGGAGGCGGCGGCAGCCGTTGGTATTCAAGAGCAAGCAGCGGCAATTCAAATGCCACTTATGGACAGGCAGGCAAGCCAACGTGAAGAGTCCAGCTGTAAGAGTCCAGCTAATTTGTCTGCTGTAGAAAGCGTAATGGAAAAGCAGTTGCAGGTGATGTCCCAGCAATTGGAGCTTTTACACGCGTTAGGAACTCGGGAAGAGGAGCCGTCCACTTTGGGGCAGGCAGGCAGACTAAAGGCAGTACAACCACTTCAGGCCGGCACTAGAAGCAAAGGCCATAGCCCCGATCCGGAAGCTGCTAACGAGACTAAAAGAGCGTTTGTTCCTTACCAGCACATCCCGTTGAAAGCCTCCACTAACTTTTCGGCAATGCAGCAGCAGTTCTTGGATTCCTTTATATCCGCTTATACTCACAAAACAGCAGGTTCTCAGAAGCATACCGATGATTACCGATATGTTCTGGCCAATAATCGAAATGTAGCGGGATTCCGTCCATACTGGAAAGATATCGTCTACCAAATAGTTGTGGATCATTCTTCCGGATCAAGGATTTGGGACATTGACGGGAACGAATATGTTGATCTGACAATGGGATTCGGAGTGAATCTGTTCGGGCATAATGTGCCTTTTATCAATGATGAGATTCAACGGGAAGTGGAAAGAGGCATGGCTGTCGGTCCCATATCCCAAACTGCCGGAGAGGTCGCTGCTCTGATTTGTAAATTTACAGGGACAGACAGAACCGCATTCTTCAACTCGGGAACTGAAGCCGTTATGGTGGCACTAAGGCTGGCCCGCGCTGCGACAGGACGTTCCAAGGTGGTCCTGTTCTCCGGGTCGTATCACGGTACGTTCGACGGCGTGTTGGCAATGGGAGGATCTGTGAAGGCAGGTGCACAGCCTATTGCTCCCGGTATCAATCACAACATGGTCGAAGACATCATTGTGCTTAATTATGGAACCGGTGAGGCATTAGAAATCATTGAAGCTCATGCAAATGAGCTGGCGGCAGTCTTGGTGGAGCCTGTGCAGAGCCGCAGACCTGATCTTCAGCCGGTAGAATTTCTGAAAAAGATCAGAGAAATAACCTCTATGTCAGGAACTGCGCTCATTTTTGACGAAGTCATTACAGGGTTTCGGATGCACCCTGGAGGAGCACAGGCTCTGTTTGATATTAAGGCTGATCTGGCTACCTATGGCAAAGTCATCGGCGGCGGGCTGCCAATCGGTGTAGTTGCCGGAACAGACCGGTTTATGAATGGTATTGATGGAGGCGCCTGGAAATTTCACGATGATTCACAGCCGGCTCATGAAGAACGCAGAACGTTTGTTGCGGGAACCTTCTGCCAGCATCCCCTTGCAATGAACGCAGCATTGGCTGTGCTGACCCATCTTGAAAGAATGGGGCCGGAGCTGCAGGCCAATCTCAATTTTCGTACTGCCCGGCTTGCCGGTGAATTGAACACCTATTTCAGGGAGCAGAATGTACCTGTGGATGTTGTTCATTTTGGATCGCTGTTCAGGTTCGTATTGCGCGGGGATCTGGAGCTCTTTTATTATTTATTGCTTAACAAAGGCCTTTACATCTGGGAAGGAAGAAATTGCTTTATCTCCACAGCCCACACGGATGAGGATATTCAATATATCGTTGACGCCGTTAAGCAAAGCATCGGGGAAATGCAGGCGGCGGGTTTCCTCCCGGGTCCGGATAACCGGCCAAGGGGCGGGTATCAGCCAAAGCCGCTGCCTTCCGGACCTGCCCGGGAGAGCTTAACCAGGGCACCCCAAGTTCTCAAATTAACCGAAGAGCAGCAGCAAATCAGCCTGGTCATTCATTCCAATGACACCCATGGTGTCGTACACCATGAGACCGTTGGTTTATATTTGCGGGGAGAGCTGAATAAGGCTGCGCTTGAAACTGCCTATCATAAAGTGTTGAACCGTCACGAAAGCTTGCGCTCAACCATAAGCGCAGACGGGAATGAGCAAATAGTTGCAAGTCATGCAAATGCAGACATTTTTTTTGCTGACATTTTGGCAGACTATAGCGCCTTGGGTGATGAAGCGATTAATCAAGCGCTTTTGAAGGAAAACGCAGCTGCTTTTGATTCTGTAATGGGGCCGTTAATCAGGCTTCGGGTGCTGGCTACAGCCAGACATGAGTATTTGCTGGCGCTGTCCGCCCATCATATCATCGCAGACGGCTGGTCGTTGATTGTTTTCTTGCAGGAGCTTGCTGCATTGTACTCAACCGAATGTACGGGCACGCGCTCTCTGCTGCCGACTCCCACACCCTTCTCGGATTACGCCATTTGGCAAAAGCGAATGTTGGAGTCCCAACCAAAAGAAAAGGCAGCAGCCTATTGGAAAAACAAGTTTTCCGTACAAACCCCCGCATTTGAGCTGCCTTCATTCAGGATCAGGGATGCCGCCGGAGTACGAAAGGGCAGCAGACACCGGTATGTACTTGATATCCCGTTGACCGCAAAGCTGAAGGCGGTTAGCCAAAGCATGAAAGTGTCACTTTTTACAGTCTTATTGAGCGCATACAAGGTGCTATTGTATCGGATTTCCAATCATAAGGAACTGGTTGTCGGGATTCCTACTGCAGGGCAGATGCAAATGGGGCAAAAGCACTTGGTCGGCTATTGCCTGAATATTCTTCCTTTCTCTACTACAATCAATCCTGAAATGACCTTCCGGGAGTATCTTTCCTACATGATGGAAGAATTATTGGAACTCTATGAGTATCAGGATTACTCTTATGCATCACTTATGAAGGAATTGCATTCCTTGGACGGCTCCGTTCATCCTCCGCAGATCAATACGATGTTTAATATGGATAAGTCGTTAGAAACGCCTGATTTCACGGGGATGGACGTCGAGCTTCTTCAATCGCCTGTTAGTTACTCGAAATATGACCTGAGTATGAATATTGTCGAGCTTGATCATGAGCTTATGATTGATTTTGAATATGACCCAAATTTGTTCGATACACAGATAATCACGGGTTGGGCTAATTATTTCAACCGAATTCTGCTGGCGGTTCTCCAGCCTGACCGGAAATTACAGGAAATCTCTCTGCTTTCATTGGAAGAAGAGAAGATTCTTCGGACAAGGGGAACTGAACAAGCGGCGGCATTGCGGGCTGAGCTGGATAAATATGGGGTTTCATGGGATGAGGCTGATATCTTCGTAATCTTGGATAAGGATATGCACCCTTCGCCTGTAGGCGTGCCGGGTGAGGTGTATTTGGCAAGGCTAACGGAACCGTCGCTTCTTGCGGAGCAACCATCCACGAGTACAGGGATTATGGCTATGTATACAGCAGATTTTGAAATAAAGGTGATCGGGCATCATTCCCGCCTTATGTCCCAAAATGGCCGGATGATTAATTTGGATACCATACAGGAACAATTGGTGCTTCATCCACTAATCGGACATGCTGCAGTAACGGTTAAACCTTCCGGTACTTTTCAGCGGGACCAAAAAATACTGGCCTACATCACACCACGGGGGACTTCCATTCCGAAGGTTAGGGAAATAAAGAAGTTTTTGCTCTCCAGAATCCCGGGGAATTTCATTCCTTCCGCTTTCATGGTCTTAGATGAAATACCGCTGAATTCAAAAGGGGGAATCAACGAAAGGCTGCTGCCGGCTTTTGATGAGGATAAAGCCTTGCGGGAAGAGATCATGCTTCCTGAAAATGAGACCGAAGAAAGGCTGGCGGAAATTTGGCGAAATGTGCTTAACCTTGAACTGGTCAACACCAATGACGATTTTTTCGAGCTTGGGGGGAATTCGTTAAAAGCCTCACTGCTGGCTTTCAGCATACAGAAGGAATTTAGTACTGACATTTCGCTGAGAATGTTGTTTGAGCATCCGACCGTGAAAGGACTCGCGAAAGCGATTAACGGTGCGGGGAAATCATTTCTCCCTGAAATCACGCCACTTGGGAAAAAAGATTGGTATCCGCAATCCTCTTCCCAGAAAAGGTTGTTTGCGATTGAACAAATGGGAGGGGCCGGGACGGCATACAACATTACCGGCATCCTGCACGTGGAGGGGAAGCTTGATCCTGGACGGATGGAGGAAGCCTTTCAACGGCTTGTTAAAAGGCATGAGCCGCTAAGGACATCGTTCGAACTTTTGCATGATGAGCCTGTTCAGGTCATTCATGATGATATCCCGTTCAGCATCTCTTATAGCATTGCGGAAGATGAGGATGAACCGGAATTGGTTAAGCGGTTTATATTGCCCTTTTCATTAAATCAAGCGCCGCTGTTCAGGGTCCATATTGTATCCAGATCTGATCATGAACACATTGTCATTATGGATATGCACCATATTATTGCCGATGGAATATCGGCCAATATTCTTTGTAATGACTTAATTTCCTTGTATAGCGGGGAGAATCTGCCTGGACTAGAGGTTCAATACAAGGATTATACGGCACTGCACAACGAAATGCTGAGCAATGAAAGGATTAGACAGCAGGGGGAGTACTGGCAGCAGCTGTTGTCAGACGACATCCCGTCTTTAACCCTGCCTCTGGATTTTCCCCGCCCTCCCGTGCAAAGCTTTGATGGAGCTTGTTATTCAGTTACATTGGATTCGGACTTAACCCGGGGTTTAAAAGTGCTTTCGAACCGGTTGAAAACGACGCTATATACCTTGCTGCTGGCTTCATATAACATTTTGCTGTCCAAGTACTCCAACCAGGAAGATATCGTTATCGGGTCACCCGTTGCCGGCAGATTTAACTATTCGACCAATAACATGGTAGGGATGTTTGTAAATACACTGGCAATGAGAAATCAACCGGCCAAGCACAAGACCTTTCAGGAGTTTTTATTGGAGGTAAAGGAAAATACGTTAGAGGCTTTTGAGAATCAGGACTATCCTTTTGAGGAACTCATATCCAAATTGGGCATCGAAAGAGACATAAGCAGAAATCCCGTGTTCGATGTCATGTTTGTTCTGCAGAGCCTGGATTTAGCTGTTCCGGATGTACATCTGGATGATATCAGGCTGAATGGTTACGAATTCAAAAACGATGTTGCAAAGTTCGATCTCATTCTCGAGGTCATAGAGAACACTGAGAATTTGACGCTTAATTTTGAATATTGCGCCAAATTGTTTCAGGAATCCACGATCATCAGGATGTCGGAAAGATTCCTCCGTATTTTGACAACGGTTGTGGAGAATTGCAATGTTCTGCTGTCCGACATCGATTTACTTCCGAAGGAGGAAACAGACCGGCTCATCTATACATTCAACGATACAGCAACAGCTTACCCCGGCGGCAAAACTGTGTATCAGTTGTTCGAAGAGCAAGCGGCAAGAACACCCGGCGCTGTGGCGCTTGTTCACCAAGGCGAAAGCATCACCTACGAACACTTTAACCGCAAGACGAATCAAATGGCCCGGATGTTAAGAAGTAAAGGAGTAAAACCCGATACGACAGTAGGAATTCTAATGGAGCATTCGTTTGAGCTGATTATTTCCATGTTCGCGGTTATGAAAGCGGGGGGCGCTTATGTTCCCATTGATCCGACTTATCCATCGGAGAGAATTAACTTTATCATCAAGGATAGCAATCTGGAAATCATGCTGACCCATAAGGGATTGGCGGAAAAATGCCAATTCCAGGGGGAATTCATCGACGCTGCATCCAGTAAATGGTATTGCGGGGACGACAGCAATCCAGTATCTGTGAATTCACCGGATGATCTGGCTTATATCATCTATACATCCGGATCAACCGGCTTGCCGAAGGGGGTCATGACCAGACACCAGGGCCTGACGAACTATGTATGGTGGGGAGACAAAACGTATGTACACGGGGAAGCGGTTGATTTTCCGCTCTATTCCTCCATTGCCTTTGATCTGTCAGTTACCTTGATCTATATCCCGCTTATTTCCGGCAACAAGGTATTTATTTATTCCGGTGTAAGTTATGAATCGCTGCTTGAAGCTGTAGTAATCGATAATCAGGTCGATTTTATTATGCTGACCCCGTCACATTTAAAAATTCTGGGTGAATATGACCTGAGCCGGCTTAAAATCAGAAAATTTATCATTGGCGGAGAAGCGTTTGATCCATTTTACGCCAAAAAGTTCTTTTCCCGGCTGGCGGAGGATGTGGAAGTTTACAATGTTTACGGCCCAACCGAAACAACGGTTGCCTGTACATTTTACCGTTACTACCCGGATAAAGATCTGCGAAATCCGGTACCCATAGGGGGGCCAATCTTCAATGTCCAGTTGTATGTCGTGGATCAGAATGGAAAATTACAGGGGATTGGTATTCCAGGCGAGCTGTGCATAGCAGGGGACGGCGTCTCCCGGGGCTACTTGAACCGTGAGGAACTGACGCGTGAAAAGTTTGTTCCCGATCCTTTCCAGACAAGCGGAATGATGTATAGAACGGGTGACTTAGTGCGGATGCTGCAGGATGGAAATGTTGAATTCCTGGGCAGAATGGATGATCAGGTAAAAATTAGAGGCCACCGGATTGAGCTTGGTGAAATCGAAAACCAACTGGTAAAGCAGCCAGGCGTCAATAAAGCGGCAGTCATTATTAGTACAGGCCCAACGGACAGCCGATATCTATGTGCCTACTATACCGCGGACTTTCCAATGAATTCCGAATTATTAAGGGAAAGCCTCTCTAGACTGCTGCCCAGGCATATGGTACCTTCATTTTTTGTGCAGATGAAGAGCATTCCCTTAACGGCGAGCGGCAAAGTAGACCGAAAAAAGCTTCCCGATTCATTCGAGTCGTTTCAGATGGAAGACGCATATTCGGCTCCGCAGAATTTCATTGAAGAAAAGCTGGCGCTGGTGTGGGAAGAGGTGCTTGGGATAAATAAGGTGGGCACCAGCAACAGTTTTATTAAATTGGGCGGGGACTCCATTAAAGCCATCCAGATCGTGTCACGGCTGAAGAAGTACGGGTTAAGCCTTGAGGTGAAAGAGCTCTTTCTGCATCAGAATATCAAGGGGATCAGCCCGTTCGTAAAGCAAAATATTAAGCGCCATAATCAGGGAACCATTGAAGGCCCCGTGAAGCTGACAGCCATTCAAAAATGGTTTTTTGAGCAAAATTTTGCAGAAATGCATCATTGGAATCAATCCATTTTATTGCACAATGAAAGGTTTGACGTGCAGTTTATCAGGCAGGCCTTCCAAAGGATCACAGAGCATCATGATGCTCTTAGAATGGTTTACAGGCATACAGGCCAGGCTGGAGTTGAGCAAAGCAACAGGGGGCTGGCAGGGGAACTCTTCTCATTGGAGGTCACGGATTTGACTGGGTGCGATGATCATACGGATCTGATGCATGCCGGCATAAAAACGATTCAAAAGGGTATCGACCTGGAAAAAGGACCGCTGCTCAAGCTGGGGCTATATCAAACCACTAACGGTGATTATTTGGCAATTGTGATTCATCATCTTGTTGTTGATGGCGTGTCATGGAGAATTATTCTGGATGATTTTGCGAGCTGCTACCTGAGCTTGGATAACGGTGAGGAAGCGGGACTAATTGAAAAATCGGACTCCTATCAGAAGTGGGCCGAAGCGCTTGAGGTTTATGCCAACTCGCCAAAGCTGCTGCAGGAATTAGCCTATTGGACGGACGTCAACCGGATTGCCGTTCCGGCACTGCCCAAAGATTCTGAAGCCGGCAACGGAAAAATAAAGGACCGCTATCAGACAAAGACCGTTCTTTCGGAGAAAGAAACGACGAATTTGTTGCGGCATGCGGGTGATGCCTACCAAACAGAAACGCTTGATTTGCTGCTTGCAGCTTTGGGGGCCGCCATAAAGGGGTGGGCGAATGTCGATCGTGTCCGCATCAATATGGAAGGGCACGGAAGGGAAGCACTGATTCAGGATCTGGACATTACTAGAACGGTGGGCTGGTTCACTTCGACCTACCCGCTTGTATTGGAGCTTGCGAATTCCCATGAACTGCCTCTTCATATTATGACCACAAAAGAAACGATCAGGCAAACGCCGAATAAGGGCATGGGGTATCAGGTTCTCAAATATTTGACCTCGCCCGAGCTCAGAGCAGCGGTGGACTTTAATGTGATGCCGGAGATTAGCTTTAACTACCTGGGCCAATTTGGAAATGAGGCATCGTATGGTACGTTTGAGATTTGTAACACTTTCATGGAGTCAACGGAAAGCCCGGAATCCCACAGGCCTTATGCCATAGACATTAACGCTATGATCGTGGGAAATCGTGTCGAAATTAGGGTTGATTACAATCCCGGACAGTTCAATGAGGCAACGATGTCACGGTTTGCGGAATTGCTGTTGAATTCTCTGAAGCTAATTATCTCGCATTGTACCCGGGAAGAACGGATTCAGCGCTCACCCTCCGATCTGACTTACAAGAAGTTGACCTTTGAGGAGCTGGATGATTTAAACCGGCTTTATCCCGGAGGCATAACGGATGTATACACCATGACTCCGATGCAGGAAAGCATGCTGTTTCATGCGCTTAAGAACAAGCGCTCCGACGCTTATCACGAACAATGTATCTTAGATCTGAAGGGTGACATTATTCAGGAGTTATTGAACGAAAGCTTCAAACTGATCGTGGGTAAGTATGATATTTTGCGAACCCGCTTTGTCTACAAAAAACTTCATAGACCCTTGCAGATTGTTCTGGGGAGTAGCGATTTCCACCTCGAATTCGAGGATATCACGCACATGGAGTCCAGTGAGAAGATGGCACACATGGAGAGATTAAAGGCGCTGGACCGGGAGAAAAGGTTTGATTTGGTACAAGGCCCGCTGATGAGAGCCATCTTGCTTAAGACCGGTGACAGTGTTTATCAAATGCTATGGAGCTTTCATCATATTCTGATGGATGGATGGTGTATCGGGATTGTATTAAAAGATATGTTGGAGCATTACAAACAGCTCAACGCCGGGTCTCGGCCCAGCTTGGAAACTCATCAGTACCGTTTGTATCTGGATTGGTTGGCGAGCAAGAACAAGGAAGAAGCCAAAGTTTACTGGATGCAGTACCTTGAGGACTATAAATATAAAGAATTGTTACGCAAGGAAGGGACGTCCAAAGAATTCCGCTTGGCAGTACTGGATATCAAGCTGGAGGAAAAAGTCAGGACAGCCGTCACCCATGTTGCCTCCAGCAGCGGGATCACGATAAACAGCTTCTTCCAAGCTGTGTGGGGGATTTTATTGTCTAAATACGACAATGCGGAGGATGTAGTCTTTGGAGCAGTCATTTCAGGCAGGTCTCCGGAAATTGAAGGCATCGAAAGGATGGTAGGCCTGTTTATAAATACCATTCCTGTACGTGTCAGATTAAGCGGCAAGACATTCCACGAGCTTGCTGGCGAAATTCAGAGCAGCTTCATCTCGTCTGAGCAATATGGTTATGTTCCTTTATCCGATATCCAGGCTTGGTCGCACCGGGATTTGATCAATCATGTGATGGTGTTCGAGAATTATCCTCTGGACCGGGAAATAAGGGACACGGACGGGCAGCAGATGGAATACGGATTTCAAATTGCCGGGTGCGAAATCCTTGAGCATACCAATTATGACTTCAGTATCATCATCGAGCCGGGGGAGGATTTTATTATACGCATTGTGTATAATGCGCTGGCTTATGACAAGGAGACGATCAGCATTCTGGAAAGTTATCTGCTGGCTATAATCGGCCAAGTAACAGCGTGCCCGCAAATTGAGGCCGGGGATGTTGAAGTGTTAAGCCAAGAAGAGAAGCTGAAGCTGATGAATGTCTTTAATAAGCCGAACAGAAGAGAAGCCGCCGATTTCAATTTTTGATCCATCATCCTGTATGTGAATAGGGGTTGAACGAGATTATGTCCATTCAAAATGCCAATATAAACGTTCTGTTATCGACTTCCGAAATGAAAAAGAAGAAAAAGTACTGGTTAAACAGGGTTGTTGGAAGCGAGACAGACAGCCGGATTCTGACTGACCCTCACAAATCTGCTCTCGGCATAGAGGGCAAAGAAAGCCTGCGGTTGGATATTCCTGATGGACTGTTCCAGCAGCTTCAGCATTTAAGCAACCGGTCCGACGATTCTCTTTACTATATACTTCTGACGGCGTTGAAGTGGCTGATTGTAAAGCATACCGAAAGCAGCATAATCACTGTCGCATCACCTGTATATATGGACGAGAACAGCACCAGCGAGGCGTACAATCATTATGTCCCGATTATTGACACGTTTACCACCGGCATGACGTTCAGGGAAAGCCTGCTTCAAGTCAGGGAAACCACCTTGGGAGCGTACGATCATCAGGATTATCCGTTCGATAAAATCATCGAAGATGTACAGGCAATCAGCGATCGTGATTTTTCTTTTGTCCGTCATGTGCTTTGTTTGCTGACCAATATCCATAATGATGCGGTCATTCCCGATGTAGGCAGCAATATTGTCTTTGGCTTTACCCGGGATGACGCTGGAATTAGTCTGAACTTAATATATAACCTCAAATATTTCACCAGAAATTTTGTAATGCAGCTAGCCAAACAATATTTCCAAATTCTGAAGGGGGCAGCGGAGAATGTAAGCATCAAGCTTGGTTCTATGAGTTTGCTGTCGGCGGAGGAATCGCTGAAGCTTTTAAAGGAGCAAACGCGAACCTATCAGAACATGGAAGACATGACGCTCTATGAACTGTTCGAGAAACAGGTTCGCCAGACTCCGGACCACGTGGCAGTCAAGTTCAACAACCAATCCATAACGTACAGAGATTTGAATGCCAAAGCCAACAAGCTCGCCAGAGTGCTCAGAAATCAAGGAGTCGGGGCCAACCAGATCGTGGGGCTGCTTGTCGAGCGGTCAATCGATATGGCTGTGGGCATATTGGGAATCTTGAAGTCAGGTGCGGCTTATTTGCCGCTGGATATAAAAAGCCCAGAGGAAAGACTGCAATTTCTAATCGAAGATGCTGGGATCGAAGTTGCCGTCTCTAACAAGCAGACCGAAGAGAAGCTGAAGCGGGACGGTTTGACAGTCATTCGGCTGGATGATGATGTCTTATTGGAGAACGAAAGCGATCTGGACTTAATTCTAGGCAGAGCTTTAGATCATCCCGCCTATGTTATTTATACATCGGGTACTACGGGACAGCCTAAAGGTGTTATTATCGAACACCGCAGCATTTCGAACACTATCCAGTGGAGAAAAAGCGAATACAGCTTTGATGCAAGTGACCGTATGCTTCAGTTGTTTTCCTATATTTTCGACGGATTCCTTACCAGCTTTTTTACGCCTATCGTATCCGGTGCCACGGTAGTATTTTTGGACGAAACGGAAGCGAGAGATCCTTTAGCCATTATTCAATTGATCACATTGCATAAAATCACTCATTTTATCGCCGTACCCACCTTATACAGCGCCTTGTTGCGGAACATGAAGCCCGAGGAGGCCCAAAGCCTCCGCATCGTTACCTTAGCAGGTGAGAAAGTAACACCCAATTTACTCATAGCTAGCAAGCAACTGCATCCCGGAATGGAAATCGTGAATGAATACGGACCAACAGAAAGCAGTGTGCTGGCAACCCTCAAAAGGGATCTGAAACCGGATGACACAGAGCTGACGATCGGAAAACCTATCGGAAATACCAGAGTTTATATCGTAGGCGACAATCTGGAATTAAAAGCGGCGGGTATGGTCGGGGAGCTGTGCATTTCAGGCGCCGGTCTGGCGAGAGGATATTTGCATAATGAAGTGCTTACCCGTGATAAGTTCGTCAGCAATCCATTTGAGGCCAACGAAAGAATGTACCGGACAGGAGACCTTGCACGTTGGACAACGGGCGGGGAAATAGAAATTATCGGAAGGGCGGATACACAGGTTAAGCTCAGAGGCTACCGGATTGAGCTGGGAGAAATCGAAAACCGTTTGCTGGAATATAACGGAATCACGGAAGCGGTAGTTGCACTATGGGAGGATCAGAACGATAACTCCAGAATTTGTGCTTATATTGTGTGCGACAGAGTGTTGTCGGCGCTGGAGCTAAGGGAATCGTTGTCGAAGTCTCTGCCGGAGTATATGCTGCCAACCCACTTTTTTCAACTGGAACAGTTCCCCATGACGCCGACAGGAAAAATGGACAGGAATGCCTTGCGGAATAATCAGGACCTTAAGGAACTCGGGGCCCGGTTCCAGCATCCGACGAATGAAATTGAAAGCAGACTGGTGGAAATCTGGAAAAATGTACTGGAGGTCGACAAAGTCTCGATTCATGATAATTTTTTTATGCTGGGTGGCCATTCTCTGAAGGCAACCATGCTTTTGTCTAGGCTTCATAAGGAATTCCAGGTAGAAATCGAATTGGATGAAATATTTGAAAAGCAAACGATATGCAACCTCGCGGCCTTGATTAAAAGTAAACGTCCCGGCACGTACTCCTCTATTCTGCCAACAGAAAAACGGGATTATTACCCCATGTCCTCAGCACAGAAAAGAATGTACGCCCTATACCATCTGGAAGGGGAATCTACGAGCTATAATATGCCGGAAGTGATGGTGATGGAGGGAGAACTGGATGTTGGTCAGGTGGAAAGCGTCCTTAGGCAAATGATCTCCCGCCATGAAATATTAAGAACCTCATTCCATATGATACATCATGAGCCGGTTCAGGTTGTGCATGACACTATTGATTTTTCAATTGATTATACAGAAGAGAAAATAGACGATATCCGCTTAGAGGCAGACAGGTTCATTCAGCCTTTTGATTTAGACACATCCCCGCTGTTCAGGGTGAAGATCATCAAAATCGCCAGCCGCCATTATCTTTTTATGTTCGATATGCATCATATTATATCTGACGGGATTTCGATTGGGTTGTTCATTAAAGAACTGGCCCTGCTTTATGGGAATGCCGTACTGCCGGAGCCGGAAATTCAGTTTAAGGATTTTTCCGTATGGGAGAAGGAATCCGCTGAGAACGGGGATTTCAAGCAGCAGGAAGAGTTCTGGCTGAAAATGTTCAAGGGCGAAGTTCCGCTGCTGGAATTGCCCGTTGATTACAAGAGACCGGTTCACAAGAGTTATGAAGGAAGCAAAATTCCTTTTACTCTCGATAAAGAAACTACTCGCAAGCTCAAAGAGCTTGCGGGCGACAATGGCGCGACGCTGTATATGCTTCTATTAGCCCTTTTTAATATTATGCTGTCAAAAATTACGAACCAGGAAGACATTATAGTGGGTTCCCCTGTCACACGCAGAAGGCAGGTTGAACTGGAAAGTGTCATGGGCATGTTCTCGAATACTTTGGCGATGAGAAATTTCCCCGCAGGGAATAAACGTTTCAAGGATTTCTTAAATGAGGTCAAAAGCAGTGCACTGAGTGCCTTTGACAACCAGGATTATCAATTTGAAGAAATGATTTCAAAACTGGACATCGTGAGGGACACGGGACGGAATCCCCTTTTTGATGCGATGCTTATCCTGCAGAATATCGCCGTCAATCAGTTTCAGTTCGGAGAGATGAAGGTATCTTTCTATGAACACGAGCATAACATTTCAAGGTTCGATATTACCCTTCATTGTCTGGAAGGACTGGATGGATTGCTGCACTGCAGCTTCGAATACTGCACCAGATTATTCAAACGCGAAACCGTGGAGACCATGATCGATTATCTCAAAGCAATAGTCAACCAGGTCATTGCGGACCGGGAGATTAGGATATCCGATATCTGCATGGTTTCAGAGAATGCTGTCCAGCAGATATTGGCTTTCAACCAGACTTCGTTTGACTTGCCGGCCGATCAAACCATTCATGGATTGTTCGAAGAACAGGCGAAACGCCGCGGTGATGAGCCTGCCCTGGAGTTTCTTGATCAAACCATGAGTTACGGTGAGCTGAATAAGAGAGCAAATCAGTTGGCGCGATTGCTGAGAGAGAAAGGCGTCACCGCCGGTTCAGTGGTGGGCCTCATGTTTGAGCGTTCTTTTGAAATGATGATCGGTTGGCTGGGCATTCTTAAGTCTGGAGGCGCGTATTTACCGATCGACCCGGACTATCCGGGTGAAAGAATCAAATTCATGATTGAAGACAGCGGCATACAATTAGTGCTGACCCAGAACATTCCTTATAACTGGCTGGATTTCGACGGGGAAGTTATAGATCTGAATTGCGCCGGACTGAACAATATGGATGGCTCCAACCTCCCTGTAATAAACCGGTCAAGCGACTTGGCTTATATGATCTATACTTCCGGCACAACCGGAAAGCCTAAGGGAACTTTACTGGAGCACAAAGGGATCGTGAACTTGACCGCCTCCAACAAGGAGCAGCTTAAAATTCAGGACCGCGAGCGGGTTGTTCAATTTTCCAGCATTTCCTTTGACGTATCATTAATGGATATTTCCATGTCCATCTTGCTGGGCGGCACTTTATGTCTCACGACCAAGGAGATCCTGAATGACAACAGCTGCTTCGAAGCATTTCTAAATTCCAACAGGATTACGGCAGCAATCCTGCCGCCGACTTATTTGGCCAATTTGAATCCAAATAACATTCATACGGTTGACAAGATGATTACGATCGGTTCAGCGATTTCATCCGGACTGGTCAATGAATGGAAAAGGAAATGCGAGTACATCAATGCCTATGGACCGACGGAAACGACCGTATATTCTTCGGTTTGGATCGCCAATAAGCAAGGTGAAGTGGATGACCCCGTTCCGATAGGCAAGCCGATACTGAATACTCAAATGTATATCCTGGATAAATATCGCAATCTTCAACCGGTGGGAATTCCGGGAGAACTGTGTATTGGCGGTATAGGCTTGACCAGGGGGTACTGGAAGCGGCCTGAGATGACCGCGGATAAAATAATTACTGCTGCCGATTCCAGAATCGGAAAAGTGTACCGGACAGGCGACTTGGCTAGATGGCTGCCGGATGGGAATCTAGAGTATTTGGGCCGGATGGACGAGCAGGTCAAAATAAGGGGCTTCAGGGTTGAGCCTCAAGAAATTAAAGCGGAATTGCTTAAGATCGAGGGCATTAAAGATGTAATCGTAACACACCGAAAAAATCAGCTTCAGCATGCCAGCATCTGTGCTTACTACATTTCCGCAATGGATTATTCAGTGACCGAATTAAGGAAGCAGCTCCTGAGCAAATTGCCTGAATTTATGATTCCTGCGTATTTTGTCCGAATGGAGGCTTTCCCGTTGACCTCCAACGGCAAGATTGATCAGAAATTATTGCCTGTGCCGGAGAATAGTATGCAGCGCCATTCCGGATACATTCCCCCTAGGAACGAAATCGAGTTGATGCTGGCGGAAGTCTGGGAAGAAGTGCTGCGGCTGGAAAAGGTGGGAATCGAAGATAATTTCTTTGAGGTTGGCGGAGATTCTCTGAAGGCAATGCAAGTGGCTGCAATACTGGGTAAGCACCGGCTGCATATGGAAATCAAGGATCTGTTTCATCGCCAGAAGATTGCCGAGCTCTCGGAATGTGTCCGGGATCTGCGAAATAATCCAATCGTGGAGAACCCTGTTGGAAGAATCGATTCATCTGGCACTGAAGGGGATGCTTCTATAGAAGTATTATGCAGCATATGGCTGGCTGAGATAAAGGATCAAGAGCTAAGGCATACGGAAAGTATCCGAAATGCCCCGTTGGTTGGGAAACATTTACCGGCGGCTGTTCAGAAATACCATCTGATGAATGCCGAAAAGGTCCATACTTCCATTCCATTTCGGAGCTGCGGCGATATTGGCAAGATTCAAAAAGCTATTTTGCGGCTCGTAAACGAACAGGTGCTGTTGAGATCTGTAATCGTAAATGACGGAGAAAATACGTATTTTTACGAACATGGCTCTGTATATAATCTTCCGTTTATATTGATTGATCTGTCCGGTTTTGATGCAGCACGGAGAAGTGAATGTCTGGCTTATTTGCAAGATCATTTCAACAAACTTCCATTTGAACGGGACAATGGATTATTATACCGTTTAGTTCTGGTCCAAACCGCTCCTGAAGATTATATGCTGCTGTATTCTGCCGATCACGCAGTTTCTGATGGATTAAGCCTGGGGATTATCACGGATCAATTGGCTGCTTACTTTGCCGGCGACTCTTCACTGCCTGTTCACTCCCTAAAGCATCATCAGAACTATTGGGATTATGCGGACCAAATGCAAAAGGGACCCCAAAATCTAAGCGAGCAGCAATTGTGCGGGATGTTCCGGTTGGCCGCATTTGCAGCGCAGGCCAGAGAATTGGAGAAGTACATCAACTCCAAAAACAGGCATAAATCTACAATGCTAGATCTGGTTATCCCCCTGAGGCTGGGAAACAAGGAGAAGTCGCATTGGCAGCTCGCTTTAGAGGTAATGATTCCCCTTTGCGGCAAAATGTTTGGAATCCGCGAGGTACCTTTTTGGCTGGTGAATAACGGAAGACGTTATGAAGAGAATCTCTATTACGATATCGTCGGAGACTTTGCAGATGTTATACCAGTGCTGGCGGGAAATAACCAAACGGATTCCCTCGAAAAATGGATTCAGCATCTGGTTAATGAATGTGTCAAGGGTAACATCAGCTTTGTCAATCTGATGCTGAATGGAGGGACGGCTTATCCTTTTGCGGAGACCTCCAGGCTTCTTGAGAAGCTATATTCAGGTGCGTCGATCATGTTCAACTACTATGGTGTCTTACAATCCTGCAGCGAGGATCTCACATTGCAAGAAATTGCGGTCAGCGCAGAATATGGTGAGCGGGCAGAAGACAGCAACGGGAAGATCGGGTTCTATGTCTGGCAGGGAGAAGACTATTTGAAGCTAAAAATCATCCTGCCATTTGAAGAAGATAGAGATGACCTTTTATTTGTCCTGCAGGAGGCCGCAGGAAACATCCAGCCCATTGTTACGCAACGAGATTAGGAGGAATGTGCAAACATGTCAAAGGTAATTTTTCTGAGCTACCCTTTCTATAGCCACGTCATTCCATCCTTGGCGTTAGTTCGTGAACTGCTTGAACGGGGAGAGGAGGTGATTTACTACTCGGTTGAGGCGTACAAGGATGCCGTAGAAGAGACAGGAGCGGTCTTCAGAGATTATGGAGACATCATTGGGCTACTGGAAGCGGCGACCGATCAGATTAATTATGCCGGGTATCCGACACCCGTTGATATTTTATACTCGCTCGTGCCAAGTAAAATTTTGAAGTCCAAAAAAGTGGTGCAAAGAATAGTCAACCGTGTACTGGCCGATAACCCTGATTATATCGTAAGAGATTGCGAGGCTTATTGGGGAAGGCTGCTCGGTAATATATTGGATGTGCCGGTCGTTTGTTATATCACTACCGTTGCATTAAATAACAGGATGATGGATATCAACAAGGAAGGTTTTATGGAATCTGTATTCAGCATGTCCGCGGATTCGCTGCCGGTTGCGGAGAAGGAAAGTGTCAGCCAGGTTCTGGATCATATTGCAGCAGGGATCGCCAAGGAACAAGGTGTTGAGGGATACACTGTACTGGACGCGCTGGCAGGTGGTGATGAATTCAACATTGTGTATACCTCCAGGGAGTTTCAGCCCTACGCGGAAACATTTGGCGACAACTACGTTTTTATCGGTCCGAGCGTGCGGGCAAGCAAAGAAAAAACGGATTTTCCGTTTCAAAAAGAGGCGGATAGGCCCGTGCTGCTCATCGCCTTCGGAAATATTTTTAATAACACGCTGGAGCTTTATAAAAGATGCATGGAAGCGTTCAGGGACACCGGATTTTCAGTCATTATGTCCGTTGGAAAGAAGGTGGATATTTCATTGCTGGGCGATGTTCCGGCAAACTTTGTAGTGGCAAATCAGGTTCCGCAGGTAGAGCTGATGTCGCAGGTAGATGTGTTCCTGTCACATGGGGGCTACAACAGTTTAAGTGAAGCGATCGATAATCATGTGCCGCTGGTCTTGTTTCCGCAGGGTGCCGACCAGGTGGCTACCTCCAGCCGTATAGAAGAAACCGGTGCAGGTGTTTATGTGAGAAACCAGGAGATATCTCCTGTGGAATTGCTGGAAACCGTGGAGGGTGTTTATAAGAATAGTGAGTATCGACGGAATTGTGAGAAATTGGCAGACTCCTTCCGGTTATCCGGCGGAGCAAAGCTGGGGGCAGACGCTATTCTGGCTTTTATCTCAGAAGCCATTGTCGTTTAGCTCCTCTGTGCAGGCGGTTATTTTTCTGGGCGAAAGGATGTCATACAGTGTCCAAAATCGTGTTTTTGAGCTTTCCTTTTTACAGCCACGTGATGCCAACCCTTACTTTGGTGAGGGAGTTGGTGTCACGGGGCGAAGAGGTTATTTATTATTCCAACGAGAGTTTCAGGGAAACCATCGAGGCAATGGGGGTGACATTCCGAAGCTATGGGCACGCAAGAGGGATGTTCGACAACAGCGCCACTACTATTGAGGTCGAACATCCCAAAGTACTGCTAAACTATCTCGTGCCGGGGGTCATCGAAAAAAGCAAAAAGATCATCAACGCCATCTTGCCGGAGGTTATGGCCGATAACCCGGATTATATCATCCGGGACTGTGATGCCTTTTGGGGGAAACAACTAGCCAGTGTCCTTGATGTCCCGGTCTTGTGCTACGTGCTTACCTTTGCTATTAACAAAACCATGATCGATGCTGCTCCATTGTACTTCCTGGAAAATGTATTTCGCATTCCCCCTGACAAAGGACAGGAATACCTGGATTCTCTTGGGAAGAGCCGTTTAAGCGAAGAATTGGACGTAATGTCCAAGCAAATCGCTATGGCTCATGGAATCAAGGACTTTGATGCGCTTGATGCATTTACAGGACGGGAGGAGCTTAATATTGTATACACCACAAAAGAGTTTCAGCCGTTTGCGGATACCTTTGATGAAAGCTATGCATTCATCGGACCTAACATCCGTCAGGATCGGACAGGCGTAGATTCCCGTATCGAAGAGATGTCGGGCAAGCCGCTTATCTATATTTCGTTAGGCTCAATCTATACGAACCGCCCCGGCTTTTATCAAAAGTGCTTTGATGCGTTCAGGGATACCGAATGGCAGATTGTAATGTCCATTGGCAGTCTTGTGGATATTGGCGATATCCCCGTCCCTGATAATTTTTATTTGAGTGCCTTTCACCCCCAGATGGATGTCTTGGAAAGAGCAGACGTCTTCATCACACATGGGGGATATAATAGTGTGTGCGAGGCTGTTCACAATAATGTACCCATGATCATGTTTCCACAGGGAGCCGACCAGTTCACCATATCCAGCCATTTGGATGACATGGAGGCTGGGATTTATGTAAGGAATTCTGAGATTAGCCCTAGGGAGCTGCGTGAAACGGCTTACAAAATTTATCAGGATAAAAAGTACAAAGAGAACGGAGACAAGCTGAAACGCTCGTTCCAATTGTCCGGAGGAGTCAGGCTTGCGGTCGATTCTATATTCTCATTCCTAAGACAAAAAGGAATTTAGCAGAACAGCGCTTGCTAATATAAGCAATCAAACAGAAAGGATATTTTTATCTTTTTTGTTAATTTCCGCCTGAAGGACATCCCGTAGCTTATTCATCAGGAGGCTGGTATCAAAATGCTTTACAGATTCCCGAACCGCCTCCTGTGACGGCAGTATTTCCGGTTGATCAATGACATTTTGCAGCATGGAGGAAATAGCCCCGACATCACCGGGGGGAACTAACCATCCGTTCTCGCCTCCGCGGATAATCTCGGATGGACCTGATGGGCAATCTGTGCTGATGCATGGTATGCCTTTGGACATAGCCTCAACAAGCACCAGTCCAAATCCTTCCAGCCGTGATGTTAATACTAAACAGGAAACGGGAGGGAGTTGATCCCAGGGGTTATATTGCCAGCCTCTCCATTCAACCCTGTCATTGATCCCCAATTGCCGGGACAAGGCAACTAATGGTTCATGATCCGGCCCGTCGCCAATCATAATGGTTTTGAACTCTCCCTTTAATTGAGAGAGGGCCTTTAAGAAATCACTTATTTTTTTATACTCATCTTCCAGCCGGCCTACATACAAAAAAGTGGCGATATCCGGTCGAGGCACGGTCATTTCAGAAATGGCGACAGGATTATAGATGATATGGACATTATCGCTTCTGCCCCCGTTCACTTTCTCAATTTGCCTGCCAATTCCTTTGCTAATGGCCAAATGGAAGTGGGCCGAGGCCAGCTGCTGAACCTTTATTAACGCAGACAGCTCAAAGTGAACCCAGGACCCAATGGCTGGTTTTCTTTTCATCCGGGAAGTCACCAATTTTGTTTGATAGATAAAGTAGGGATCAGTCACCAGAATGACCTCAGGATTGAAATTGCGCAGCAGTCTGGAATATACAACCAGCGAATTATAATAAATTTTTATCAGGTTGGATCGGGGCATTTCAATAATGTGATGCGGAACCGACTCCAGCCACTTTTTATCATGCGATCCCCCAAATATAATGAGTTCAACCTCATCACCCTTCTGCATCAAGTGTGTGATTACATTTTTAAATACCGTTTCCATCCCGCCTCTGCCGGACAGTTCCCTGCAAACAATGGAGATCCTCATCGAATTACCTGCCTTCATCATATGGATTTGGATATGCAGAGCACAAAAAAACAATTCGATTTACATTTCGACACATAAAAAGGATTTTCCTCCAATCTGGACAGGCAAATGTATTTACTTTTTTTATATAAGTTAAGGAATATTGACATGGAAGAATTAGCTTGTTATGATTTGTTTAACGAATACTTAACAAATTTCTATATTAGTTAAATTCATATTTAAAACCGAAGGGGGAAGGAATTATTAACCCGGATGAAATTGTGAAGATGATGAAGTTTGACTACTGCGAGCCGCTGGAATTCATTGCCGCACTGACGATGGCCGCCAAGGTTGAGTCCATGAACGAGCTTGCGCAGGAGCTAAAGTTTACACCAGACCCCCAATTCACGGAGATGCTGGAAGACGTCATAAGCCGAATATCCCGGCATGTCAAAGAGGAACTGGCCCGTTTTTTTGGAAAGACCCTGACGTACGACCGTCTGGATGCCGTTCTTTCCCAGGTGTTTTACGATGATGATAAAGTGGAGACCGTAGAGGCCTGGATGGAATGCTATAACAAGCGTCAACCTGGGGAACTGGCAGCGATGCTGGTTGAGGCTGTGTATGCAAGCTCCGGCCCGGATTGGCGAGGCGGCTTTTCTTTTGAGGAGGTTTGTCAGGATTCCGCTCTTCTGCATCGGCTGGTTGCCGCTGTTCCGCTGCCGGATGGAGAACTTCACGCTGAACTTATGGACTATGCAAGGTTTCCCGGGGAGTTCAAGCGGAGAACGCAGATTTTACTCGATTCTTTTTTCCGTCACGGCTTTCTAGTCCTAAGGGAGCGGTTAAGGGAGCTTGGAGAGGAAGGCGCGGCTCGTTATGACGTTTATTTTCACGAACAGCCGGAGAAGGCTTTTGGAGAGATTGCCAATTCCGGTAAAGAGCTAATCGTAAACGATACCCGGGTTCACGTCAGCTATATCTCACAGGTCCGCGTGGATTTCCGGCATTTTGAGGGCGTGTCCCGGCTGGATTGGATGATTCTCGGATACCGTAATGATGCTTTGGCCAGTCAGCGTGAAGAGAAGGAAGCGATTGAACAGTTCCTGAAGGTAATCTCCGACAAACGGAGGCTGGAAATTATCGGGCTGCTGAAACAGAGCAACCGGTATGCAGGCGAACTGGCGCAGCTATTAATGCTGACACCGGCAGCAATCAACTACCATACGAACCTGCTGATTGACCTGAATTTAATCCGAATCACCCGAACGGATAGCCGGATCTACTATGTGCTGGACACTGAGCGGCTGGCTGCGTTGATGGATCAGACCAAAAGCTTGCTTTTGCGATAGCGAAGGAGATGGGGAGAAATGGATAGCTGGATCTACGAGGTAGAGTGCGTCAATATGGTCTACAAAAAGGGCAAAATCAAAGCCAACGAAGATATTTCTTTTCTCATTCAAAGGGGAGAAATCCTGGGGGTGCTGGGACCAAACGGAGCGGGCAAATCGACATTGATCAAACAATTGGTGGGACACCTGAAGCCGACCGAAGGGCAAGTATTATACAACGGGCTTGATGTGTACAAACAAACACGTGTGGTAGCAAGCGAGGTGTCTTACTACGCGCAGGAGCCACATGCGTTATCTGCATTAACAGCGATGGAAGCGCTTGTATTTACAGGGCAGCTTCGCGGAATGCAGAAGAAACCGGCAGAGCGGGAAGCCGCGGAATTGCTGGAGCGGTTCGAAATGACAGAACTGCGGAACAAATCATTAAAACGCCTCTCCGGCGGACAGAAGCGGATGGTTGGCATCGGCACGGCGCTGATCGGCCACTCGCCGGTGCTGATACTGGATGAACCCACCAATGAGCTTGATCCGACAAAGCGGAGATTGGTGTGGGATCTCATCCAGGAGCATAACCGTAATGGCGCTACTGTAATCCTGGTTACACATAATGTTCTCGAAGCAGAGCATGTGGTTGACCGGGTCGCAGTGATCAATCACGGAAAGCTGCTGGCGATTGATAGTGTGGCTAAGCTGAAGCAGCGTGTGGACCAGCGGCTGAAATTTGAAATCCAGACGGCATTCGGCCAGAGGGAAGAGGTTGAAAAAGAGCTGGCTGAGTGGGGGATTCTCCAGAGAAGCGGTGAAAACCGGATCTGCCTGCTGGTGGACAAAGCCCAGGCGAGCAGCGTGCTGGACAGAATCATCTCACACCGCGGCCTGCAGATAGAGGAGTATGCCGTCCTGCCGCCAAGTCTGGAGGATGTATATTTCCATATCGATCAAGCAGCCAAAGAGGTGGTGGGGGCATGAGCACCTTTATGAATCCGATCGGGCTTCAGCCGCTGAGAAAGAGGGGCCGATGGGAACGCTGGTGGACGGAAATCTCTATTTTGTTCCGGATTCAGTTCGCGATTGTCAGGGACAGCTGGGCATGGGTCATTCTGATGGCGACGCTGTACCCGCTTACGACCCTGCTTTTCATGCGGTTTTATACGGTGAACCCGACTGATGAAATGGTCGTGCAGATTATTGCAGGAAATCTCGTGTTCGGAATTATCGTGATGGGGATGAATGGGCTGGGGCAGGAAATTGCCTTGCAGAAGCATCAGGATCATTTTACCTTTTATGCGTCTCTCCCCATATCCAAGAATAACTTTGTGCTTGCCAACATGCTGCGGGGACTGATGAACACACTGCCTTCTTTTCTTATTTTGGGATCGCTCGGCCAGTGGATGTACGGTGTTCAGCTTCATTATTCGCCGGGGCTGCCCGTCGTCATCATTCTAAGCCTGACCAGTGTTGTAGGCATTGGAATACTTCTTGGATTCTGGTCGCCCACCTTCCAGTTCACCAACATGCTCTGTCAGGCCCTGATGATGATCATCTCCTTTCTGTCTCCGGTCATGGTGAGCATTGATCAGCTTCCTGTGCCGCTGCAATGGATATCTTATGTGCTGCCGACAACCTACGCTGCGGATGCCATGCGTTCCATTCTGACGGTCGGCTGGTCTAAAGGGGTTATGCTGGATTGTGCCGTCATGCTGGTCTTCAGCATGATTTCACTGATTGTCGTGAACAGGCTGGTCAGTTGGCGGGTTAACAAATAAGGAAATCAAATAAATAAAGGGTTCTACATATGCATGACTAATAGGTGGAACCCTCTACTCAATAATGCCGGTATCTATAATTTTTACATCCACTTTAGGATGGAAATGTACTTTACGATAATCTTTAGGCCAATTTTTGTCCCTCCAGACCTTGTGATGATAAGCAATAAGTTCTCTCCCGACCCCAAAGATATCACAGTTGGCCTTTTGGACTTCTTCCACAACCGATTTAGCTTCTTTTGTGAGAATTTCCGAAAATGCTTGATTTACTTTTTGAAGATCGTTCTCCTTTAACGAACGCTTTCCGGGAAACTCTTCTACGATGGCTTGCAGCTTTAACTCCAAATGGACTTCAACACTTTTGTCCGCAGAAACCGATACCTTGAATTTCCGCTTCACTTTTTTTAAACCTACATTAATAGTAACGTACTCCTGTATATTATCCGGATAGCCCAGAACAATTTTCTTTGTGAATCTTGCATTTTTTCCCTTCTGTCCCTTTAGCAGGACTAGTAATATGGACTGATCTGGGTTCAGCATCCCGCTATAATACTGATCACTAAAAAGGGCCACTCCTCTTGTGATAATTTCATTGCCTTCCATAGCTATATAGGGAAGCGCAAAGTCCTGCCCGGGATCCTTCAGGTACCGGAACACGGTATCTAACGTTTCTTTTGGAAATACACTCATGTCCTCAAGACTTTTAATCTTTTGTGTGATGAACTCGCCAACCTTTGACTCCCCGACCGTTTTTTGTTCAAGAATATCGGAAGCCTTTCCTTCCGCAATAATTACCCTGACGTTGGATGTCGGGTTGCCCGGGTCCCTGAAGTTTACATCCAAGTTAGAGTAAAGGCCTTGCTCTGCCACGGACTTTCCGAGTAACTGAAAACCATTTTTAAGAAATCTAATGTTTCCACTCACCCGATTCCGCAGCTCATTGCTGGCACTGCGCAGGTTATGGCCAGAACTCGTATGAATTTCGCTCGTAGTGGCTTTCTGCTCAATTTCAGGTGGAATGATTAATTCCACAGTTTCTTGTATCTTTCCATCTTCGGTTAGATCAAACCCTGCACTGTAGGCCAGATGCAAGTCCTTCAAGTATTCCTGATCCCAGCATCCGGTGAGACTGAGGGAGGAAAGAATAATCAGCACCGAGAGTGCAATCGTTCCTAACTTCATGCGGCATCTCATGCAAGGCCACTTCCTTTGCTCTTTATAAATAGAGAGATGATTAACATTACCGGCGTGAGCCCGCCAATAATGAGGTAGGCAGCATATGTAGAGGCAGTATCCAGCAGATGGATGCCGACAGAAGTTGCTGGCGCAAGCGCAATTATGAATGTAATGATTTTCACAAACGGAGTAAAATTCCGATGGCTTTTTCGTCTGAATAAAACACTGAACCCCATGGACGCTGCGTAGCAATAACTTACGATAGAACATACAAGGGTTACGGTCCAGATCGGTAGAAACAGGATATCCGCACGGTCCACAATGAAAAAGCTTAGAGATTTCATTAAGTAAATAACCGGTTCGGGTATCATTTTGATTTGCTCGGAGTTAAAGAACATCAGACAGGTAGAGACCACGAAGAAATAGAACAGGGTCACAAACAGGTTAGAGAGACTGACCGTTATCAATTTTTGTTTATCTGTACCTTCAGACAGCGGGTAGATGATCAGCATTAATTCGAAACCATACATAGATATGGTTGTTTCCTTTGCTCCTTTTATAATATTCAAGACCCCCTTTTCCAAGAGGGGGAACATATTTTCCAAGTGGGCTTGAGTTAATCCATAGCAGATAAATAAAAATAAGGGAATAAACAGCACGGAAGCCAGCGTATAGAACCTTGCCAGTACGGTCAGCTTTTCTCTTGCGAGGTAGAGTGTCATGATAGAAAAAAGAGCCAGTACAGCCCATCTTGGCGTGGTTTGCAGCATCCATCTCCGAAGCACCTCTACGGCATTAAGCATAATATTGGAGCCAAGCAGAATAAAGTAACCGATGTACACAATAATCAACAGACTGCCAATAATCGGGCCTCCGAGCTTTATGCAAATATTGAATAGGTTAAGCCCGGGGAATTTCTTCAGCAGAAGCCACAGAAGAATGATGACAAGTTGGGTAACAGCCCCTGCAACTAAAACAGAAAGTCCCCCTCCGCCTTTGGCGGTTTCGTTAAGCTTGGAAGGAAGAGACAGAATGCCAACACCGATTTGGGCTTGAATTATAAAAAGGAAGAGTTGTCCCTTCGTTATCATTTTTTCCTTTTGAGCCACCGTGTCAACTCCTGTCAGTACAGTATAGATTAATGGTCATCTATCCGTTTTTGGGTTGCTTGTACTCTTCCGGAGGGACCAAATTGGAAAGCGTACGAATGTATCCTTCAAGCCTTGAAATTTTAGCGGACTTAATGGTCTAAGATAGGGTTGTCCAAAAGATTCTAGCTTACACAAATGTATAAAAATAAGTGTTAACCCAAAGGATATCCCGATATAGCCGAATAATGAGGCAGCAATCATCAGGGGAAACCGCATAAACCGGATAGCAGAGCTCATTTCGTTAGATGGGATCAGAAAAGATGAAATGGCCGTTAACGCTACAACAATGATCATCGTATAAGAAACCAGTCCTGCCTTAACAATTGCATCCCCGATGACCAAACCCCCGACAATTCCGATAGTTTGACCTACACGGCTGGGCAGACGAAGTCCTGCTTCCCGCAGCAGCTCGAAAATAAGTTCAAGCAGCATCGCTTCAATCAGCGGAGGAAAAGGGACCCGGGTCAATGAACCTTGAATCGTATAGAACAATTGCAAGGGAAGGACATTGGAGTGAAAAGAAACGGTGGCAATATAGAGCGCCGGCAGCTGAAATGCTGTTACAAAGCCGATCAGACGGATAAACCGGACAAAAGAAGCGATAAACCATCGATTGTTATAGTCGTCCGGTGTCTGATAAAAGCTGAAGAAGCTCGCCGGCACAATCAGAGCTGTGGGGTCCCCATCCAGCAGTATGGCGACATATCCGTCCAGCAGATAGGTTGCAGTATGGTCCGGACGCTCCGTATTGATTAGTTGTGGAAATATGGAGAATGGACTATCCTCCGTTAATTCCTGAATAAAACCAGTGGAGAGTACCCAATCAAGGGAGATCTTCTGTATTCTTGTTTCTACAATATTCACCAGTTCAGGGCTGGCGGTATTCTCCATATATACTAAGCTAACCTGTTTGGGGACAGTTTTTCCAAGTGTAAAGTAGCGGACCTTAAGGTTTGGGGATGCTATTTGTTTCCGGATCAGGTATAAGTTCACCTTCATCTGTTCAATAAAACCGTTATGAGGTCCCCGGATTACCCCTTCATTCTCAGGTTCGCTAATGCTTCGTTCGTACTTGGCAGGAGTGAACAGGACATAAAATTCAGATATTCCTTCTGAAAAATAAAGACAGCTTCCTTCAAGAAGTCCCTGAATGCCTTGGTTTAGTTCGGTTTCCATACTGAAACTGAGGGTTGTGAACAGCTCAGTAAGGTCTTTGTCCGGATTACGGCTAAAAGGAACAATCACGTTTCGTTCAATCAATTCTGTGTCAGTGATGGACTCCAGGTAAAAAACCATCCCTTTCCTTCCCTGAAAGGAAATGCTTCTTTTTTTGAGGTCATTGGTATGAAACATTGCCGCTTCGATATAATCGGAATTTTGATCCAGAGAAGGGAAAGAGGTCTGCGTTGGGTTAGTCATGATAAGGCGCTCGACTTTCGGTTAGATTTGCTGTTAACGTTCCCGGATAATATGCAGAATATTCCTGACGGGGCTAAGCCTCAAGTATTGAAGGGGAATTTACATATGAGTCTGAATGAGATAACGTAAATACATATAAAAAGCGAGGTGTACAATGGGGAAATTAACTGATCATTCTTTGAGTTTTACAAAGCTGTGTTTTATATATTTACTTGTTTGTCTGGTCGTCTTACAGCCTCAACGCGCTAATGGAGCAGCATATGTCACGGTTAAGAAGGACGGAGGCATAGATATCGCCTTCAGTCTCCAGCTGAATTCGCGCGTCGAATCGCTGGTTGGCGGCAAAATAGAGGAGCTGCTCACCAGCAGGCTGCAGGCCGCCGGAATCGAACTGCACAAAACGAAAAACGGTAAATCAACGGAATACCAATTCCTTAAATCCTATGACTCCATACAGGATTTGCAGAATGCAGCAAGCCTGGAGCTCGCCGACACTGAAGTCACAACAGAAGACAAGTGGCTGTATACCCGGTATGACGCAGTGGTTCAGCCCAAGCTGAATGCCTATTCGGAAGAGATTATAGACGGTCTTGGGACGCTGAGTGTGCCGAAGTCGCTGGTCCGGATGCTGATGCAGAATCTGGCGCTGGATTTCAATTTAACGCTGCCTTATGATCTGTACGGACCCAACAACGCTTCTGAACAGGACGGGAATACGCTGACCTGGCATATTACGATGGCTGATTCCGAACCGCTGCGCCTTGTTGTGAATGTGCCCAATATCAGGAATATTGCCATTGCCGGCGGCACTGTTATTCTGCTTCTGGCTGTTGCGGTCACCTTGTTCATCAGAAAAAGAAAATCCCGCAGCCGCCATCAATAATCATCCGGCACGGCCCGCTGCCTTGCGCCTGCATTTTCGCGGTACTGGCCGGGGGTCATCCCTTCCTGCTTGCGGAACGAGCGGATGAAATTCTGCGAATTGTTGTAACGGAGACGGGCGGCGATATCCTTGATCGGCATGTCCGTTTCCTTCAGCCATTTCTTGGCCATTTTGAACCGGTACATCGCGAGATATTCGCTGAAGTAATATTGGGTCTCCTTGCGGAACACGCTGCTGATATAGTTGGCATTATAGTGCAGCCGCGAGGCGCACTCCTCCAGCGTCAGGTCTTTGTCGTAATCATGCTGAACGATATCGATCAGCTTTTCCGATATATTGTGGTACTGGGCATTTTGCCTGCTGCCAAAAATGCGGATCATCGGCTGGATGACCACCGTCCAGAACCAGTCCTCTATCTCGGCCACGATGTGGATATCCGTCAGCTCCTCAAATAAAGAGCCGTTCCCCGGATGGATCTGGTTCAGGCTGATCCCCGATTCCTGCATCATAATCAGGAGATTGTTCAGCAGGCGGGTCAGCGGAATCTGATATTCCTGCGGCGACAGCCCCGGCGCAAAAATGCAGCTGAACACCTTATGCAGCACCTCTTTCGCCTTCCCGGCATCCGCCAGCTTAATGGCATCCATCAGATCATTTTCTTTATGTACAGGATAGCTCAGGTTGAGATAATGGTTTCCGGAGTTGATATTTTCGTATTGGATGATAATGCCTTTGCCCAGCGTTATCCGGTGTTTCAGGGCTTCGAGGCCTTCCCTGTAGGCAATCGACATTTTATCAAAGGCATGGAAGGGCAGGCTCAGTCCGATGCTGGCTTCCAGCTTCAGGTAGCTGTTGATAGTCTGCTGCAGCGATTCGGTGAGCGAATAGAGCATTTTGTGAAAAGACTCTGCATGGCCGTCGGCGCTTCCAATCAGTGTAACGACAGCATGGTCCATGATGACCGGTGTCAGCCGGCTGCTGGAAGGAACCAGCTCTTCTATCATATTATGCACGGCGAACAGCAGCAGGCTGAGGTCTTTTTTCAGGTAGCTGTTCTCCTCGGAGAAGTCGAGGCTGATTGTAATAACGGCCATGGTTTGCCATTCTTCGAGCTGGGTGTGATAGCCGAATTGTTCCAGCTCTTCAAGCAGCTCGCGCTTCTTGATATGGCCCTGGAAGGCTTTGATCAGGCCGAAGGTCCGCACCTGCTGGAGATGCTGGGCGACCTCCTTTTCCAGCCGGGATTTGGACTGGAACAGATGATGCACCTGCTCGCCGATGACCTGAAACTCGTTGGTATGCTTTTTGCGGATATCCGGCCTGCGCTGGCCTATCTGGTTGAGCAGCCGTTCAATGGGCGTGTACATTTTGCGGGAGCCAAGCCAGGCCAGCAGTACCGACAGCAGCAGCATCAGGGTGCTTACATAGAGGGTATAGGTCCCGATTTTGTCAGATTCCTTGGTCAGGCTCGCAATCGAGGTCACGGAGAGATAGATCCAGCCGCTCTGCTGGGAACGCATATAGGTGATGGAATAATCCTTGTTGTCCATCACGGTCTTGAATTGCCCCGATGGGGTGGCGGCAGCGGTAAGCTGCGCAAACTCCGTGAATCCGCTGGCGGCAACGGGCTGGCCGATCAGGGTACGGTCCGGGTGCAGCAAAATCCGGCCGGAGCTGTCCAGGACGATAATGCTGTCCAGCGGCTGCACATCGGAATTGATGAAATCCTGCAGACTGCAGGCGGGAATGTTGGCCATCGCCAGCCCGTATTTTTGCAGCTTGGTGGTCGGCAGCTTCTTAATGAGGCTGATGCTGTATGCACACCCCGTAACATTAATGCTCTCCTCGCTGTAGAACAGGGAAGAGGGGTTCAACACCCATGAGCTCTCATCAGGCAGATTAATCAGGTTCGTCAGCTGCTCGTAATTCTTATATTCATTCAGGCGGTAGAGACCGGAATTTTTGATCATCCAGTTCTGCCGCTGGTTCAGCAGGATCACATCCTCCAGCTTCGTATCAAAAGACTGCATATTGCGGATTTCCGTACGGATGTCATTATATAAAATGAAATCGGTTACATTTAACGGATTGTTCAGTGCTTTTTTGAGTACAGAGGAGTTTACGACCTGGTTCAAGGTTTGATTGACAGTAGCCAGCTTATGCTCTACATTTGATGTGATTTGTAAAATAAGCTCCATTTTGCTACGGTTAACATTTTTTTGAATCTCTCTGGAGGAAGTGAAATAAGAGAACGAACCAATGAACAGCACAGGCAATGTGCTGAGGACAAAGGCGAACATCGTTAATTTGCTCAGGAAGCTTAAATGTTTCAATAGATTCAGCACCTTTACATTAGGTAGAAGCAATCGCCTGTCTTAAGTGTATGCATCACGATGGATAATAACAATAATCATCTGGTGCCGCAATAATCATTTTCTCTAGTTATCACTATGAATTGCAATTTGTACATCTATTAGGAGCAAAATGTATAATTTATAGGCCAGGGGGATACATGGATGTTCAGACAAGGATGGGGCCGCAGGGCTGCCCGGTATAACGGTGTGCTTGTTCTGTTTGCAGTTATTATGTTAAGCGCTTGCAGTAGTGAGGATGCTGGACACAGCAGCCCCGCTGGTGAGGCTCCGTCGATATCCATACTGGCTCCGCTGCATTTTCCGCAGACTCCTGCCAGGGATATTGTCACGGAGATCGACAAGCTGACCGGTGTCCGGCTGGAGATCACCTGGGTTCCCGAAGGGGTCTACACCGACAAAATGAACACGGCAATGGCAACCGGTTCCCTGGGCAAGGTCACTTTTGTTAAGGTCACGGATTATAATCTGGTCAAGAACGCGATCCGCTCGGGTGCTTTTTGGGAGATTGGCCCCTATCTTAAGGATTTTCCGAATCTGAAGCAGCTGGACCCTGCGATTCTGGACCAGACTGCCGTGGACGGGAAGTTCTATGGCCTGTATACGGAGCGCCCCTCCTCCAGACAAGGAATTATCATCCGCAAGGATTGGCTGGACCGTCTCCATTTGAACAAACCGCAGACGCTGGAGGAGCTGTATCACGTTTTACGGCAGTTCACCTACAATGATCCGGACGGCAACGGCAAAGCCGATACACTAGGACTTGTTGACCGCAATGATCTCGTCTATGGGGTGTTTAAGACACTCAGCTCCTATTTCGGCACGCCGAATAACTGGAAGCGGGTGAAGGGCCAATTCATTCCTGAATTTGAGACGCCTGAATATATGGATACGATGAACTTTATGAAGCGGTTATATCATGAAAAGATCATCAACCAGGATTTCGCCTTGACCAGCAAGGAGGTGCAGCGGGATAAGTTCATCCGGGGCAGCGCCGGGGTATTCATTGGCAGCATGACCGATGTGCAGCGGCTCTCCATTGAGGCCCAGGCGATCAATCCCGCAGCCGAGCTGACCTTGATTAACCGGATCAAAGGGCCGGAGGGCTATAAGGTGTGGTCCATACCCAACTATAACGGGTTGTACCTCTTCTCCAAAAAAGCGATCGCCACGGAAGCGGAGCTGAAGCAGGTGCTGGGTTTTTTTGACCGGACGATGGATAAGGATGTCGCCAACCTGATGAAATACGGGTTCGAAGGACGGCACTACAAGCTGGAGGACGGCAAAGTCATTCTTCCTGAGGAAACCTCGCAGCTGCGTGTGAATGAGGTGAGTCCGCTCTACTCCCTGATGATCGCCGATATCGGCAACCGGAACATTATGGAAATCGCGCAAAAAGAGCAGCTGACCGCCCTCGCCGACCAGCTCAGCGAAGACAACGAGCAGTTTCTGGTCAATGACCCGACCGTCAGCCTCAGCTCGCCCACTTTTGACGAGAAAAACACCGAGCTGTCCACCATCATCGTCGATGCGACCTACAATTATATCCTGGGCAATATTACGGCCGAAGGCTTCCGCCAAGAGGTGAAGAAGTGGAGAAGCAGCGGCGGCAATCTGATTATTCAGGAATATGGGGAGGCGGCGCGGGCGAGGGCGGGGGGATAGGATGACTTGTGATTTTGGCCAAACTTTTAGTAGAACTGCTTGAATGAAGGAGTGGAGATTATGAAACGTATGCTGGATGATCAAATATCTGATACTAGGCATCGGCCAGCCTCTTCTTCAGATTATGATTCGTTAAAAGCTATTGCAGTAATCCAGAGGAGAAGACGCCGTAATCCAAATTGGGTTGCTGGTGAAAGTTCCATTACAACTGAAACGATTAAATCTGACTACAAACAACTTGATGCTTTTCTGGAAGTAGCAAGTACGAACGAAAAAGTTGAAGCCCCAGTTAAGACAATTCATTCCTAAACGAATTTCCCTAAACCCACCACATTTTCATGCGGTGGTTTTTTTCTGCTTTTCTCTCTGCACCTGCCCTAAATATAGAAAAATATTCATATTTATGGCTTGTATGCGTTATTGACCGCTGTTATATTTTATGTAGTGATGAAAGGGAATATATTCAAATTATTGGTTTTAAGTGTGAAAGGTGGTTACGACTTGGAACCTATACCTGCGATATTGGCAGAGCTCGAAAATTATTTGAAGCGAGAAGCCATTACGAAAACACAGTTTGCAGAACGTTCAGGCATTCATTCAGGTACGCTCAGCAATATGATTCGTGGACGCCGTCCCATCGCGATACAGCAGCTGGACCGGATTACCCAAGCGATGGGGCAGGACGAGGGATTTTTTTATAACTTATACATAGACAATTACATCATCGATAGTTCCCGGGACTGGCGCAGGATTGGCCCATTGCTGCAACGTTGTGCTGACTTAAATAAGCTGGATTGTATTCAGCGAATTGTTCAACATGTAATGGACAATCTGATGTATTCACCCATGCTTTTTGACACGGCCGAGGCATTATTTGCAAAAGACCGGTTGGCCGCAGCGGCGCTATTATACGAATGTGTGGCGGAGAGTGAACGGTCGCAGCATTCGGAACGTCTGGCGTTTTGCCAGTACCGTTTGTTTACTATTGCTCTTGGTGATAACCAGAGTGAAAATCTTAGGGCTGCTGATCGGTTTGAGCCTTTTGTAGAGCGTCTGGATGAAGTGGATCAACTGGACGCGCTCAAAGAGCTCGCGAATACATACCGTTCTTTGCAACGTTGGGACAAAGTGGATGAGTTGGCAACCAAAATGGGCCATAAAGCCAGAATTCAATATGATCTGCAGTATGGGCCTCATCGAAAATCTAATGAACCGCACAAGGCTCCCGGCAGACCCTTGTTTTTCTATATCGCCTACAGCGACTTGCTGCGTGGTAATGTATGTGATGAGCTTGGTGATTACGGGCAGGCCCTGGCTCATAAATATGCTTATGCTGATTTAGGCTGGGTGAAAGAGCAAGGGGAAGCGGTCGATTACTGGAAAGCTCTTTTTATGGAGTGGTCAGAGGCCAACGTGTATATCACAAGACTTTTGAGTGGTGATTCAACAGTGATTGAACCTTACGCAAACTATATCGATATCAAAAAAGGTGAGCTAACGATTGGACTTTTATACATATTGAAAGCCGCTAATAAATATCAATTCAATGTAGACGACATCTTGTATCGGTTTAGACAGGATATAGAAACTAATTTTAATGAGCTAACCCAGGGAAGATATTCTCGAAAGCTGGCTTTGGATCGCCAGGCAAATCTAACGTTTGAATTAGCTCATTATTTCTTGTATAAAAAGAATTATTCTAATGGATTCAGATTTCTATTAGATGCTTTAAAGAATTTCAAGCAAATCAATAATGAAAAGTATACACTGGAATGTGTGACCCTGTTCGAGCGATTTAGAAAGGCTGCCACTCAGGAAATAAAAGACCGATATCAATTATTACTTTTGGGAGGCTCTTCTTATGAAGAAAAAGATTCTTGTACTCTTAACCCTCATTAGCTTACTTGTTGGACTCATAGGCTTAGTCACGAATACATCAGATTATTTTGTGGTAACGCCATTTAATCATGGTGAAGGGTGATATTTTTTCTAAGAGTTCCTCTATGATTTAATATTATTTGGAAAATGCAGATCAGGAAATCCAAATCCAATTCCAACAAACATTACTTCTATATAAATTGAACTTGAAAATATTACAAATAAGGGAGAAGTGGCGGAGGAGAAGTTTGGAACTGGAGGAGCGGTAGCGTCCGCCTTTGTCTGCGGATTTCAACCGTTAATAACGGTATACAATCAAGAAATCTGTAGACAACAGCGGCCGGAAGTCCAAACATTCTCTGGAGTCACGACCCATCCCAAAATAGAAAAATCACAAGTTCAGTTTATATAGGAGGCGGATCTTATGAAGAAAAAAGCAGTCATATTTCTAACTGTTATTAGTGTTCTTTTAGGACCTATTATTTTAGTACCCGGAATACCAAATCCCCCCGTTATTACACTATACACACACGGAGATGGCTGATGCGATGAATACGGACAGGAGAAGCGTTATTTGATCCAAAAAGCTAATCTTTGAAGCCAAACGGACAGAGAAGCCGTTAATAGCTCCTTTGACCGTCATTTTGAGTTAAAAAGAATGAAATAAGGGCTTCTGAGTCCGGATGGACGTGAAAAGCTGCCTTTTTGGCAAAATAGCGCCTCATGTGTCCGTATAGCATTACGGACTTGCTGCACAATTTGCTTTGCACGACTTGCTGCACAACTTGCAATCTTCAACGTTCAATCGTTTTTCAGTTCTGATCGGCTACGCATAAGCTTGCCCTTAACCCCACCGCACATTCATGCGGTGGGGTTTTTCTGCTCTCCCTCCCTGCATTGAGCTGAACTACACCCAAGGGAGGTGGGAGTGACGGAGGGGAAGTTTGGAACTGGAAGAGCGGTAGCGTCCGCCTTTGTCACCGGATTTCAACCGCAGAAGGCGGTTCAAATCAAGAATTTCTTACGACAACAGCGGCTGGAAGTCCAAACATTCCCCGCAGTCACGCCCAAGCCACCTCCCGAGACACTTGTTCTGTTCCAATGCCCCGTTATCACGATAATCATTTCCCCAGAACGCCCGCAGCCAGGCCTTTTGTGAGTAAATGATTGTATTCGTAACCCCCCCGGACGCTGTAATGTAGGGCTTGTAACCAATTACAAGTTAAACGGAGGTCAAATCGGCATGAACAAAAAATCCTTCACCCTGCTCCTGTCTGCGCTGCTCACATTCAGCATGTTGACAGCGTGTTCAGGCAACAACAACAACAAGAACAACGAAGCTGCCCCAAGCAATGCGGGAACGAGCGGCGGAACGGACGCCGCAACAGCGGCACCGGAGCCGGAGAAACCGACAGAGATCAAGATTATGCTGCCGCTGAATACGACAGAGACTCCACCGGATACGATCAAAACCGAAGTGGAGAAGCTGACCAACACGAAGCTGACCTATCAGTTTTACCCGGCAGATACGTATGAAGAGAAGCTGAACTCTTCGTTCGCCACCGGCTCCCTGCCGCAGGTCACTTACCTGAAAAATCAGACGACTTTTATTCAAATGAAGGAATCGATGAAGGACGGGCAGTTCTGGGAGATCGGGCCGCTGTTAAGCGAATTCCCCAATCTCAATAAGCTGAAGCCGGAAATCCTGAATAATACCAAGGTGGACGGCAAGCTGTATACCTTGTACATTGGACGGCCGCTGGCGCGCCAGGGCATCATTTACCGCAAGGACTGGGCCGACAAGCTGGGGCTGCAGCCGCCTGCGAATGTGGATGAGCTGTTCGCTATGGCCAAAGCGTTCACGGAGCAGGACCCGGACGGCAACGGCAAAAAAGACACGACAGGTATTGTAGACCGCAACGAGCTGGTGTACGGCGCATTCAAAACCGTATCCTCCTGGTTCGGCACTCCGAACAGCTGGGGAGAGAAGGATGGCCAATTGGCGCCTGAATTTGAATTCCCGCAATACTACGATACTATGGATTTCTTCAAAAAAGCCCGCGATGCCGGTTACATGAACCAGGACTTCGCAGCTACCAGTAAAACGGATGCCGTTAACATGTTCGTCAGCGGCAAGGCCGGAATGTACATTGGCGGCTCCATGCAGGATATCGATACCCTCAACAAGGATCTGGTCAAAAACTACCCGAATGCCGTGCTCGATACGCACAGTATGGTTGCCGGTCCGGACGGCAAATTTGCGCAATGGATGATTCCGGGCTACAACAATGTGGTGCTGTTCCCGAAATCTGCGGTTAAGGACGAGGCTGAGCTGAAGAAAATCCTTGCATTTTTTGACAAAATGATGACTCCGGAGGTGGCTAATCTGATGTACTGGGGGATCGAAGGCACCCACTATACGGTGGTAGACGGCAAAGCCAAACCTGCGGATGACAAAGAGCTGATCGAACGCGAAGTCAAAGGCTTCAAGGACAGTGTGATCGGTGAAGCGGAGACTAATGGCATGTACCAAAGCCTGAACGTGCTGCCGGGCAGAATCCATGCGGAGGAATTGCTGCTGGAGAATGTCAAGGTGGGTGTAGCTGATCCCACGGCTGCGCTGGATTCGGCCACCTATACTTCCAAAGGCGTAGAGCTGCAGCAGATCATTTCGGATGCCACCTATAAATATATCTATGGGCAAATTGACAAGGCCGGATTCGAAAAAGAAGTGCAGGCCTGGAAGGAGCGCGGCGGCCAGAAAATTATTGAAGAATACAATGCCGTGTACAAGAAATAGGCAGCACCCTTGTGAGTGACTGATGCCATTGAAGCTGAAAAGGCTGCTAACAACGGATATAAAGCGGCCTTTTCAGATTATAACATACTACTGTTGGGGGCGCGCCGGCAGTCAGGTAGCCATTAAGAAGCAGAAAGGAAGAGTATTATGCAGGAAGTCTCCGCTCAGCCTGGTGTGGTTCCCGAGCTGAAGCCCAAGAGCTACAAGAGCAGCAGCGAGCTTAAGAAACGTCTGTGGAGAAACAAATTGCTCTACGTCATGCTGCTGCCGGGTGTGCTGTATTTTGTGATTTTTAAATATTTGCCTATGTATGGATTGATTATTTCGTTTCAGGATTACAAGCCTTACCAGGGGATAACAGGAAGTGAATGGGTGGGGATGGAGCATTTCCAGCGGCTGTTCACAGAGCCGGATTTCCTGAATATCTTGGGGAACACCTTGATATTGTTCGGCATGAACATTTTATTTTACTTTCCGATTCCGATTATTCTGGCTTTGATGCTGAATGAGCTGAGAGGCACCTTTTTCAAAAGAACCTTTCAGACGCTTATCTATCTGCCCCATTTCATGTCCTGGGTGATCGTCGTTTCGATTTCTTTTGTGATGACGACGATGGACGGCGGGATTATCAACGAGCTGCTGTCCTATTTCGGGTTCGAAAAGATTAATTTTCTGCTGAGTCCCGGCTGGTTCAGGCCGATGTACATTATTCAGATCATCTGGCGCGAGGCGGGCTGGGGAACGATTATTTATCTGGCTTCAATTGCGGCCATCGACCCCGGACTCTATGAAGCTGCACGCATGGACGGTGCCGGGCGGCTGAGACAAATCTGGCATATTACCCTTCCGGCGATCCGTGGCGTCATTGTTACCCTGCTTATTCTGAAAATCGGTTCCGTGCTCGATCTTGGATTTGAACATGTGTATCTGCTGCTTAACTCCATGAATCGCGAGGTCGCGGAAATTATTGATACGTATGTATACACGGCAGGGCTTAGACAAGGCCACTTCAGCTACAGTACAGCTATTGGATTCTTCAAGTCGATCATTGGGCTCGTTATGGTCATGTCGGTTAACAAATTGTCCAAGAAAATGGGCGAAGAAGGCGTTTATTGAGAACCAGCGGGAGGAATTTGAAATGGTAGAAGATCGTACGATCGGCGGCAGACTTTTTGCTGCTGTAAACTTTACCCTGCTTGCCATTATTACACTCATTACCGTGCTGCCGTTTATCCATGTGGTAGCCGGCTCATTCACGACCAGTGCGGAGCTTGCGGCCAACAAATTTGTGCTGTTCCCAAAGGTGTGGAGCTTTGAGGCCTACACCTTTATTTTCTCGACCAATACGATCATCAAATCCATGGGTGTCTCTATTGGAGTGACGCTCGTCGGCACGCTGTTCAGTATGTTAATTACTGCCCTGATGGCATATGGTCTGTCCAGAAGGGATCTGGACGGCCGCAATGTGTTCAATTTTCTCGTAGTATTCACCATGCTGTTCCATGGCGGGATGATTCCCACCTTCCTGGTGGTGAAGGAGCTGGGCCTGATCGACTCGTATGCAGCTCTCATTCTGCCGTCGGCCATCAGCGCGTTCAACATGATTATCCTGAAGAACTTTTTTCAGAATATCCCTGAAGGACTCGAAGAATCGGCCAAAATCGACGGCTGCAACGACTTCGGCATCCTGTTCCGGATTGTGCTGCCGCTCTCTTTGCCGGCGATTGCGACCATTTCCCTGTTCTATGCGGTGACTTACTGGAACACTTACATGAGTGCGATTCTGTATCTGGATGACAGCGCGAAATGGCCGATTCAAGTTCTGCTGAGACAAATTGTCGTGCTCGCGAGCGGCATGGATTACAGCGCCTCACTGGATGCGACCAATCCGCCGCCGGATCAGACGATCAAGATGGCCGTTATCGTGGTAGCGACGCTGCCGATTCTGATGATCTATCCGTTCCTGCAGAAGCATTTTGCCAAGGGGGCCATGCTGGGATCGATGAAGGGGTAAGAGTGAGTTGGAGAATAAAAAAGCAGAAGTGCAGAGGGGAGGTTTGGGACTGCAGGAACGTTACTTATACAGTAGGAGGGGTATGGAGATGATAGGCAGTCTGCCGGCTACACCGATAGAATGGGCGAAACAGGCCTGTGATTCTTTAATGGATACTTACACAGCGGGAGAGCTGCCTCCAGCCCACCGCTGGCATTATCATCAGGGTGTGTTTTTGTGCGGTATGGAAATATTATGGGAAGCCGTCCGGGAGGAACGTTATATCGAATATATTCAGCAGTATGTCGATGATCTGGTGGATGAGAACGGCAATTTATATTTTGCCCGCGACGAGCTGGATGCGATTCAGGCCGGACTGCTGCTGTTCACGCTGCATAAGCGGACGGGTAAGGAGAAGTACCGGATTGCTGCCGATAAGCTGCGCAGTCTACTGCTAACGCTGAACCGGACTTCGGAAGGCGGATACTGGCACAAGGATAAATACCCGAACCAAATGTGGCTGGATGGGCTCTATATGGCCGGGGTGTTCTCCTTAAAATATGCCAATACCTACGGTGAAACCAGCCTGCGTGAAACGGTGCTGCATCAGGAGCGGCTGATGCGGAGGCATATGAAGGATGAGGCTACCGGTCTCCTGTACCACGCTTGGGATGAGAGCAAGCGGATGCCCTGGGCCAATCCCCGGACCGGCTGCTCGCCGGAGTTCTGGAGCCGGTCGCTGGGCTGGTACGGGCTGGCCGTCTCGCAGTTTCTCGACCTGCTCCCGGCCGGGGACCCGGGCAGGGCAGAGCTTGCCGCCGAGCTGAGCGGCTTCGTTGAAGCGCTGATCCGGTATCAGGACAGGGAGAGCGGGCTGTGGTACCAGGTGGTCGACAAAGGCGACCAGCCGGATAACTGGCTGGAGACTTCAGGCTCTTGCCTGTTCGTCTATACGATTGCCAAGGCTGTGAAGCATGGCATCGCCCCACCGGGAGCACTGGCTGCCGCCCGCAAGGGATATGAAGGCTTGATCCGGGTGCTGCAGCAGGATGAACAGGGCAGGCTGATTCTGCCTGACATCTGCATCGGCACCTCGGCAGGCGACTATGAGAACTACGTCACCCGCCCGAAGGTCAGCAACGACCTGCACGGCGTTGGCGCATTAGTCATGGCCTGCGTGGAGATGCAGTCTTTGTATGACGAGGCTGCGGGCTGAGTGGGAGGCGTTAGGGGATCAGTCCGCTGGGCGTCGCTGTTAGCCGGCGGGAAGTGGGCGAAACAACGGTAGAAGTGCTGTTGTTTGGGCACGGAGAATGGCGGAAAGGTGGAGTTCTTCCAAGCCGGAAGAACTGGCTGGGCCGGTTGCTGTGGAGCCGGTAACAGTTAAGGTGACTCCAACTCTTGGAATAGCAGGGCTGGATACAGTAGAATCCACCCGTTTATTGGCTGCCGTTGAAGTTTTTTTCGCTTTAAGTTCTAAACGCAGCTGGTTTTGCCGGAATGTTTGCTCAAGAACCAAAGGGATGACTCGGCAGCTAACCGCGGCCAACGGATCATCCCTTTGTTGTGTCAATTCCCCCTGCACAAGCTACTTCCTAAGCAATAAATAGGCGAAATAAGGCACGCCGATCAAAGATACCATGATGCCTGCAGGGATGCCGTCAGGGTCTGCGATATTGCGGCCGACAGTGTCCGCGATCAGAAGCAGCCAGCCGCCGAGCAATATGGCAACGGGGATAAACATTTGATTGCGGGGGCCAACCAGTGATTTGGCAATATGCGGAGCCATCAGCCCGATAAAGGCAATTCCGCCTGTGACGGATACCGCGGCTGCAGCGGAGGCAACTGCGGCCAGAATCAGGACGATGCGCTCACGCTCCAGATTGAGACCTACGCCAACGGCCGACACCTCATTCAGGCTGAGCAGGTTGAGCTGCGAGGACTTGAACAGGGTAAAGGGAATCAGCAGGACCAGCCAGGGCAGCAGCGCCCAAATAAAGGGATAATCCGTCCCCCAGATATTACCCGCAATCCATTTTGCGATAAAGTCCACCTTAGCGCGTTCCGCCGAAGAAATAATCACGATCATTACTCCCGACAGCGCCAGGGAAAATCCAACCCCGACCAGCACCATCCGAATGGGATCAAGCCCCCGGGTCCGGCTGTAAGAAAATAGATAGATGAGCGTTGCCGTCATTATTGCCCCTATAAAAGCGGCCAGCGGCAGCGCATAAATGAATGATCCGGTGCTAACCGGGAAGTACAGGAAAAAAACAGCCACAGCCACACCTGCGCCGGAATTGATGCCAATAATGCCAGGGTCCGCCAAATCGTTGCGGGTAACGCTTTGCAGAATCGATCCGGATAACGCAAGGGACATTCCTGACAGCAGCGTAATCAGAATCCGCGGCAATCTTACGGAGAAGAGAACAAAATCTTCTTTAAAGGTTCCATGGCCGAACAGCACGGGAAGCAGCCGGTCGAAAGACAAAGAAGAGTATCCCAGCCCCATACCGGCAATAGCTGTCAGTACAATCAGCACGGAACAGAGCAGCAGGATCAGACGTTGTTTACGAACAGGAGCGGATGAAGTCATGAGAGTGCTTTGCCTCCTTTGCGCACAACGAACAAGAAGAAGGGCAATCCCAGCATAGCCACTACGGCGACTACCGGCGTCTCATAAGGTGCGTTGATTGTACGTCCGAGCGTATCCGCAAGAAGCATGAACGTCGCACCAATGAAGACCGAAACCGGCAGGATATAGCGGTAATCGGTGCCGACGATTTTGCGGACAATATGCGGGATCATCAGCCCCACGAAAGCCATGTCCCCGATCAGGGCAACCGATGCCCCTGTCAGCAGGATGATGAGAAGGAACAAAATTACTTTGATCAAAACGAGTCTTTGTCCTAAACCGATAGCTACCTCGTCACTCAGGCTGAGAATGGTTAACTGGCCCGAAAGAAGCAGTGCCGCCAGAATTCCAATGAGAATTACCGGGGCTATGGTCTGGAGCTGTCCCCAGGTTGTGCCGATCAATCCGCCTGCGGTCCACATGGATACATCCTTGGATATTTTGAAGGCAATGCTGACGCCGCTTGCGATGGCATACAAAAATGCAGACACGGCTGCACCGGCAAGCACGATCCGGATCGGGGACAGTCCGCCTTGGCGTGCGGAGCCAAGAATAAGAACCAGAGCTGCTCCGAGCGCAGCGCCCAAGAAGCATGCGATCATGGTTGCAAAATAGTTCAGCCCCGGGAGGAATACGAACGTGAGCGCCAGTGCCATATTGGCGCCGGAGGTCAAGCCCAGCAGGCCCGGATCAGCCAGCGGATTGCGCGTAACCCCCTGCATGATAGCGCCGGATACCGCAAAAGCGGCACCGATCAGCACAGCGGCCAGCTCCCGCGGCAGCCGGAGCTCACGCAGAATGAGAACGTTGTCTGCAAGAGAACCTGAAGCAACGGCAAGCCACAGGTCATGCAGCGTGGTTTCTTTGGCTCCGAATATCATTGCGATTAGGAAGCTGAGGACCATGGCCAGCATGCTGCCAAGCAACTTATACAAGAAAGGAATGGATGCTTGCTTCGTCTTCATCATTCGCATTATTTGCCGAGAAAACTATGCTCGAAGAATTCGAGCTGGTACTCCAGGCTCAGAGGATCGTTGAAGTAGAAGGCTTTTGCATCGGCCTCGAAGACATGATTATTCTGGACGGCAGGAATACTTTTATAGATATCTGTATTTTGGAAGGAGTTGTCTTCCTCAGCATTTTTACTGAAAATGACGTAATCTCCAAGATAGTCCTTCAAGACTTCCGTCGATACGGCTAAGTAACCGTCTGTCTTTGTTCCTTCCTTCACTTTTTCCGGCATGCCTAGTTTGAAGGCCCCATAGAGAAGTTCGGTGCCGCGGCCAAAGTTATATCCGTACACATATAATTGCTTGTTGAATGTCTCAATGACCGAGACGGTTGCCTCTTTGCCGATTTTTGCTCTAATTTCCTCTCCGGCTTTTTCGGTGCGGGCTTTAAAGTCATCAACCCAAGCCTGGGCTTCTTTTTCTTTATTCAGCAATTTGCCGACTTGCAGCTGCAGGGTTAAGTAATCAACTTTATTATAAGTATAGGTGACTGTTGGCGCGATTTGCTTGAATTTATCGATGTTTTTAATATCGGAGAGCCCGATAATGAGATCCGGCTGCAGCTCAATGATTTTCTCCAGACTCTCATCGCTGACTGCCTCTACATCCTTCAGCTTCTCTTCAAATCGCGGATTGGTTTTGGACATTTCGTCAACGCCGACTACAGGCACGCCCAGTGCCATAACGTTACCGGTTAAAAAACGGGTGAGTACAACAACGCGCTGAGGGTTCTTGGGAACCTCAACCGGCCCATTTTCAGATTCGTAAGTAAAGGTAGACCCCTCCGGCTCCGAAGAAGAGGCAGTAGATGAGTTGTTGGCTGAATTGCCGGCAGGACTGCTGGAGGGGCCGGGCACCTTCGCCTGATTTCCTCCACAGGCACTGAGTACAATCCCCAGGATAAGTACAAACGGAATAAATATCTTTTTCATAAACTTATGCTCTCCCCTTTGTGATGACAATGTTTCCATGAACAATTCTGAATCTTTAGCCGGGGCTTAAGACTGATTATGAGAATCATTCGCATTTGTAATCATTATAGGGATCACTTCTATGCCTAACCATACCTTTTTGTTAGGGAAAAGACTTGGACTATTATTTGCTGTCGAACAAAGCTACAGCGCGTCCCAATTGCAGACGAATTGAAACCGGGTTATAAGGCACCCATTCATCCCGTTCAAGCCAATGGACGTTCTTCCGTTGCACGGCAGGAAGCCGTTTCCAATGAGGGGACCGGAAGACTGCTTCAGTATGCGCTGTGGAGCCTTTGGCGTCTGGAAATACAACGACAAGCAATCGGTCTCCTGCATACTCTGCCAGCTCTGAAATATCAATGGGAAACGAATGAAACTGGTCACCCAGCTTCTTCATCTCCGCTTCTATCAAGGCCGGTGCTCTCAGCCCCAGCGATTGGTATATCACACAGCCAACATTCCTGGACCCATAAACCAGCAGCCCGTCGGGTTTAATCACCAGAATGGTTATGATTTCCTTCCCTCCTGTGCTTTGCTGCACTATTGCACGGGCTTCCGCCTCCTCCTTTTCAAAATCAGCCAGCCACTGCTCAGCCCGTTCACTTCGCTGAATGGCCTGGCCGATCAGGCGCAAGTGGTCCTTCCAGCCCATCTCCATCCAGGGAATCTCAACAATAGGGGCCACAGCCCGCAGTTCCCCGGGACTCAGCCGCAATTGGTCCAGATGTTGCCGGGCAGCAATAATCAATTCAATGTTGGCTTCAAGCAGGGCTGATCTCATCTGCGCAGCAGAGCTATTGGTATTAATAAATTTCATTGGTTTCGGTGGTTCCTGTCCAGAAAGATTCAAATACTCGCTGCTCTCCGAAATCGTAACCGCAGGTTCCAGTCCAAGCAACAGCAAATGGCTGGCATACGGGGTGAGCAGCACGGCTACATGCCGGATGGGTTTGCGGTTATAGCCCGACGGAGAGGTGCCTGTCTCCTGCTTGAAGCGCCGGCTGAGATAAAATTCATCCTTGTAGCCTACCTTCAGAGCTATTTCCCTAAGCGTACCCGAACTGTTAAGCAAAAGCTCTTTGGCCCGGTGTACCCGCAGCCGCGACAGATATTCATTCAGAGTAAAGCCTGTGAGCTGCTTGAATAGCGTCGAATAATGCGAGCGGCTTACACCTGCAATCGCGGCCAAGTGCTCACGTGTTATTTTTTCGCTGAAGTGATTCTCCAGGTAGGTGATGCTTCGTTCCATGGATGGCTGTCCACTGGCTATATATCTGGCTTCCTGCTGTTCCAGCAATTGCAGAAGAATCTGGTGGAACAGCAACTGATTCTGTACATGACGCGTTTCGCGGTCCGGCAACCGGTGGAGGTATAACTCTTTCACATCGGATACAATGGCAGGTTCATAAGGAAACAACAGCAGCTTTGAGTCTGAGGCAATTCCGCTTTTTTGCATCATCGTCCCGGCAGGCATAACCCGTGTCTGTTCAAGGAACCGGATGGAGAGCTTATAGGCATGAAGGGGCTGCCGGGGATTTGTAGTCAATGTGGCGTAAGTATTTGCGGGGAGAAGGACAATGCCTCCTTCCATAAGTTCATAATGCTGATTATTTACCTCTAAGCTGCCTTTGCCGGCGGCGATAGCAATCAGTACGGTTTGATTCTCATGAATCTGAACACTGGGCAGATTTGAGGTTCCATACATCGACTGAATACCATCAAAGGTATATAATGGAAAATGGGATTCAGCCCATTCCGGGACAAGAGTATTCAATACAACAGCCTCCATTGCTTTAAAGGTGTGAGGTCTTTTTTAGAGAGCTATGATTCAATGAATTTCATGTATTATTCAGTTTATATTACTAATTATAATGCCTGATGCCCTTCCAAGATAGGCAGGTGTAATAATGGGATCAAGTCTTTATGCAAAGCTGGCTTATTTAAATTCTTTTGCAATACAGGGTGCTGGAAGTTATAATTAGTACCAAGTACTAATAGCAGATACTAAATTATGGGGTGATACTCTTGAAAGGTGCCAAAATTACCGCAATCGGAGCTTATGTACCGGCCCGGAGACTTACGAACAGCGATCTGGAGCAGATGGTGGATACCAATGATGAATGGATTGTCCAGCGGACCGGAATCCGTGAACGCCGGATCAGCCGCGAGGATGAATATACCAGTGATTTGTGTGCAGCCGCTGTGCTGGATCTGATGAAGCGTTATGGCAAAAGCATGCACGATGTCGATATGATTCTCGTCGCCACCAGCACACCGGACTTCCCCTTTCCTTCGGTTGCGTCCATTCTGCAGAACCGTCTCGGTATTCCCGCTACCGCCGGAGCCATAGACATGAGTGCTGCCTGCGCCGGGTTTGTCTATGCGCTGCATACGGCACATGCCTATGTCGCTTCCGGTCTGCACCGCAAGGTACTGGTGCTTGGCGCGGATGCCTTGTCCAAAATTACGGATTATACCGACCGGAGCACCTGCATTCTGTTTGGCGACGGGGCGGGGGCAGTGCTGGTCGAGAGTGGTGAACAACTGGACGGCTTTGCCGGATTTCATCTGGGCAGCGACGGCAGCGGGGCGCATCATGTATACCGCACAGGCCTGTCGCACCGTGTGAATGAGGTTGAGCTATCAGATACGGGCAAGCTGGTGCAAAATGGCCGCGAAGTGTTCCGCTGGGCGGTACGGACTGTGCCGCAGGGTGTGCAGCAGGTGCTGAACAACGCCGGAATCGGCTTGGACCAGGTGGACTGGTTCATTCCCCACAGCGCTAATCTGCGGATGATTGAGCCGATTTGTGAACGGCTGAATTATCCTTTTGAGCAGGCCTTATACAGCCTTGAGTATTTCGGCAACACTTCTGCCGCAAGTATTCCGCTGGCTCTGGACTTAGGTGTACGCGAAGGCAAAGTTGTGAACGGCCAGCAGATTCTGCTCTATGGCTTCGGTGCCGGGCTGACGCAGGCCGGTCAGCTGGTGAAGCTGGAGCTGGCTCCCGAGGTCTCGCCGCCTACTCCGCTATAACCGAAAAATGACGCCCAAAACCAGAAAAACAGCGCCTTGAACCCTTCCATCAAATAGGCGATTATATTATCGAAAGTATTTCGATTAGTATTAGCTGTTAGTGAAAGTAAAGTTTCGTTGGAGAGGGGGATGCTGCATAAAGGTGAATTGGGTAAGTGCAGGTAAGTAAAATATTCCTTGAAATTAACTATCCGGGCCCCTTCTTCTGGTGTAATTGCACTTTGTACAATAAAAATTGCTCAAAATGGGGGGGAGATTCGCTTCAACTGCACTTTGTGCAGTTGAAAATCAAGAATTCCTCCTTTTTTGGGCAATAGGCACTTTCTAATTGCACAAAGTGCAGCAGAATCGCAATTTGGCTGATCTTGGCCCGTTTCTGTTGTACAAAATGCAATTGGCCGGCTGCGTCTGGAGCTGCTGCTATGAAACGCATGATGAAGGTACTTCCGTTGTAGCTGGTATCCTAGCTGCTGCGCTTGCAACGCCCGTCAGGATTTCCGGTTGCTGGAGCGGCCGGATTGAATCTGACAATTAAATTTTACCTTAAGCCACCTCCAGGTTAGCCAGTCAACTTGCTCCCGCAGGATTCGCGGACGATCAGTGCCGGTTCGACGACAAAAGAGCCGCCGTCCGATTGGTTGTTAATGAGGTCGTAGAGCATATGTGCTGCGAGGACACCGAGGCGCTCTTTGTTCTGGCGGATTGTGGTCAGTGTGGGGCTGGTGTATTTGCAGGCTTCGATGTCATCGCAGCCGATGATGGCAACATCCTCCGGGATGCGCAGGCCCTGCTCCTTCAAGGCGCGGATTGCGCCGAGGGCAAGCAGGTCTGAGGCGGCGAAGACCGCTTGCGGCATACTGCCGCTCTCCAGCAACCGGCGCATAGCCGTATAGCCGCTGGATTCGAAGAAATCATCCCCATGTACGAACCAGTTACGGTTCAGCGTCAGTCCAAAGCTTTCAACTGCCTTGACGAACCCGGCCTCCCGCTGATTGGAAATGTCCGAGTCGGCTGTGCTGCCGATAAAACCAAGCTCTCTGTGGCCCAGCAGATAGAAATGCTCCACCACCTTGGAGGCGATCTGAACATTGTCCGACATCACGTATCCGGATTTTTTGCCCCGCAGCTCCAGGTCTACGCCGATGCAGGGAATGCTGCTCATATCGAGGTCGCGGATCGCCGGCTCCATTTTTTGCCCGGAGATGATGACACAGCCGTCAACATTAAAATGCAGACAACGGGAGTAATAATCCCCGCTGCTGATGAATTTCTCGTTGGAAAAGAAGATCAGATCGTAGCCCAGCACACCCATCTGCTTCTTGAAGGCATTCAGCACTTCAACAAAAAAAGGGTGCGTAAACTCTACATTCAGCTCGCCGGCAAAAATCACCCCGATCAGGCTGGACTTTTTGGTGGCCAGTGTCTTGGCGGAGTTGGAGGGGGAATATCCGGTCTGTTCGATAATTTCCATGACCCGTTTTTTTGTTTTTTCGGAAACATCGCTGTAATTGTTTATGATTTTCGAAACTGTGGAGACGGAGACTCCCGCCATTTCTGCGATTTTTTTGATATTCAGTTGCATGGAAATCCACCCTCCGCTATTCAGTGCACTTAGTCCAAAAAGACGGCCACACCGCGCTTATTCATGAATTTAAGTCTATTCAACTTGCCGGAGCAAGTCAAACGGTTTTGCAGGATTGCTGCGGTAATCGGGGGGTGTGGAGATGGGCTAAGGTATGTTGGCGTAAATATTACCGAAACCGCTTTCGTTATATCAGGAAAGAACCATAGGATTTCGAGGAGGAATGAACAGAATGAAAAAAAAGGCATCCGCTCTGCTTACGGTCATGGCTCTGCTCTCAGGATTGCTGTCCCCGCTGGGCGGCGGACATATTGCCGGGGCTGCTTCAGGCCAGTCTGTCAAGGCTGCGGATTCAGCTGTCCAGACAGGCAGCGTAACGGCAGCAGAGGGCAAGTCTTCCGGTTACAATGGGTTGAAAGCGTTTACCGATGTTCCGGCGGATAGTTGGGCAGCCCGTGCCGTGCAGCGCTGGATTGAAAATGGAATTGTCGCAGGCTATGGAGACGGCTCATTCCGGCCGGATGCTCCGGTGTCGAAGGCGGAGTTTGCCGTAATTATTAACCGTATTTTTAACTATAGCGCGAAGTCGGCTACCCTCCCTGACGATGTGCCTGCGGCCGCATGGTTCAGCAGTGAGATTGCCAAAGGCATTGCCGCAGGTTACTTAATCGCAAGCAAAGACGGCCGCATTGAAGCGTCTGCTCCGTTGACGCGTGCGGAGACGGCTGTGGCTTTGCAGAAGATTTTTCGGCTGGACACCGGGGGGCAAGCGGCTTACAGCGATCTGGCCGGAACAGACCATGAGGTTAGGGATGCAGCGGCAGCACTTTCGGGTGCGGGGTATGTAAAAGGCTATCCTGACGGCTCATTCAAGCCGCAAGGGCGGATTACCCGCGCAGAGCTCGCCCAAACGCTAGACCGGATGGTGCCGGGTCTGGTGCGCTCTGCAGGGGAGGTCACCCTTGGTAAGGTACAAGGGAACGTGGTGCTGAATCATGCCGGTATCACACTAAAGGATACTGTAGTTGAGGGCAATCTGTATCTCTCGGAGGGGATTGGAGAGGGCAAAATAATACTTGAAGGAGTAAAAGTTACGGGCACGACGTTCATTCTCGGCGGCGGAGAGCAGGGCGTGGGCCTCCAGAACAGTGTGATTGGCAGAGTCCAGGCGGGCAAGCCGGATGGAGATATCCGTATGTATGCCAGCGGGACAACCTCGGTGGGAACGGTGCTGCTGAATTCAGGCGCCACGCTGGAAGAGACCGGGTTGACCGGTACGGGCTTCACAGATGTGGAAATCTCAGCCGCTGTAAAAGCAGCAGTGCTAAAAGGAAGCTTCGCCGCTGTATCCACAGCTTCATCCGCCACAGGCAGCGTTAAGCTGACGCTCTCCGGCAAGGTCGGCAAGCTTACCCTGGGCAGTCCTGGCCAGGTTGTGCTTGCAGATCATGCGCAGGTCGCGGAGCTGCTGCTTACCGCGGCTGCCAAGGGCACGGCCCTTCAGGGCAGCGGCAGCTTCGGCGCCGTCGTGAACAACGCCGAAGGCGTCACCGTCAGCGGCGTTCCGCTGAAGCCGGGCAGCAGCGGGCCGGTGGCTGTACCGCCGGCCGCTACCCAGGCTCCGGCCGGCGGCTCCGGCACGTCCCCGACGGCGACGCCGACCGCAACGGCCACAGTGACGCCGACGGCCTCGGCCACGCCGAGAGCCACGGCCACGCCAACGGCCACAGCGACGCCAACCGCCACAGCAACGCCAACGTCTCCGGCTGATCCCTGGACGCTGGTGTGGAACGATGAGTTCAATGACGGTACCATTGACCCGGCGAAGTGGACGTATGACCTGGGCGATGGCACGGCCGTCGGGAATCCGGGCTGGGGCAACAATGAGCTGGAATGGTACACGAATGAGGAGAAGAATGTGAAGGAAGCGGACGGGAAGCTGATCATTACCGCCCGCAAAGAGGCGCAGGGCGGCAAGGAATACACCTCCTCGCGGATCAAAACCAAGGATTTGTTCAGCAAGAAGTATGGAAAATTCGAAATCCGGGCCAAAGCGCCTGCGGGCAAAGGCTATTGGCCAGCCATCTGGATGCTGCCTGAAGATTATGTCTACGGTTCATGGGCGGCATCCGGGGAAATTGACATTATGGAAGGCTGGGGCAGCCGTCCGGGTACAGTCGCAGGCACAATCCATTACGGTTCCCAGTGGCCGGATAATGTGTATTCCGGCAAGGAATATGTGCTGCCAGGCAACTCCACCATTGAACAGTTCCACACCTATTCCCTGGAATGGGAGCCTGGAGAGCTTCGCTGGTATGTTGACGGTGTACTGTACTCAACTAAAAATGACTGGTACAGCCTGAGCAATGGACAGCCGGCGAACAATGCTTATCCGGCACCGTTCAACCAGGAGTTCCATCTGCTGATGAATCTGGCGGTCGGCGGTAATTTTGACGGCAATCCGACGGCGGAGACCGTGTTCCCGCAATCGATGGAAATCGATTACGTCAGAGTCTATGAGCTGACAGGGCGGCCTTACCGCCAGCCGGTGCCGGTTACTCTTACGAAGGAGCCTTATCTTGAAGGTTCACTGCCGCCGCTTGCGGACGGCAACCTGATCTACAATAACGGTTTCACCGAGCACAAGGAAGGCGACACCGGAATGGGCATCCCGAATACGGCGCATTGGGTGCTGTATAAGGAATCCGGTGCGGATGCGGCGGTATCACTGGAACCAATCAGCGGACGGAATTACCTCAAGGTGAATATCAGCAGCCCTGGGGGGAACTCGTACTCCATCCAGCCGCAGGCCATTGTATCGCTGGCTAAGGGGAGATTTTACAAGCTGAGCTTCGATGCGAAGACAGACCATTCGCGGAATATCGGCGTCCGGCTCACGGGCGGAGAATCCCGCGGGTATCAGGCCTATTCTCCGACGCTCAAGGCGGAATTGACCTCAACACTGAAGCATTACGAAACGATGTTCCAGATGAAGGAGAACCCGGACATTGCGGCCCGGGTGGAATTCAACTTGGGCACGAATGCTTCGCCGGTGTGGCTCGGGAATGCACGGCTCGAAGAGATCGACAGCATTCCGTTTGACCATGACAGCGCCAAAACGCCGCTGGGCAGCGGCAACCATCTCTATAACGGCACCTTTGATCTGGGTGAGCCGGACCGGCTCAGCTACTGGCATGCCGAAGCCACCGGAGGTGCAGCGGTCAGCCCAAGCGTTGACGCTGCCGGCCGGTTAAATCTGCAGATCAGCGGGACTGGCGGCGATGGTGCGGATGTCCGTCTGCTGCAGAATGGAATATTCCTGGTTCAGGGCCAGGATTACAAGCTTGCCTTTGACGTTGAGGTCCCGTCACCACGCACGGCGATAATTGAGCTGCAAGGCAGGGACGGTACCGTCTACGCTTCAGAAACGGTCCTGCTGAAGGCAGGAGCCCAGAAGGTGGAGGCGGTATTCCCCGATCTCGCCGGAGCAAGTGACACGCTGGGCCGGTTTGTGCTCCATCTCGGCAATGCAGCGGGGATCGTCCAGTTGGATAACTTCCTGCTGCTGCGCACCAGCTTCTACTATGACCCTTCGCTGGTCTATTATCCGCTGGTGAACGGGGATTTCAGCTTTGGCTTCAATAGCTGGGAGCGGCTGCTGACAGAGCAGGGCGGCGCGGCCACCGCTGCGGTTACAGAGGGAGCAGCCACCTTCAACATTGCCAATACCGGCAATCAGCCCTATTCGGTAATGCTGTTCCAGAATGGGCTGAAGGTTGCCGGCGGCACCGACTATGTTATCGAATTCGACGCGAGTTCAAGTGTTGCCCGCAGAATCAGCGTCAATGCGGAGAATGCTTCGTATCAGCCTTCTTTTACACAGATCATTAAGATCACACCGGAAACCAACCATTACAGATTCGAATTCCGGCAAGGTGTGAATGATACCTTGGCGCTGAAGTTCCTGCTGGGCAAGGTTGACGGTGTGAGTATACCCCAGGCGCATGAGCTGGTGATCGACAATGTGAGGTTTGAGATCAAGAATGCCCCGGCCAAACCGCAGGAGCTGCTCGGCGACAGTACGAATAACCGGGTATCGCAGCCGGTAGAACTGACATTCACCGAGAATGCAGCGTGGCGCAGCAGCATCACAGCCGTGAAGGTCAACGGCACAGCACTTGCCGAAGGGCAATATACCGTCCAAGCGGGTAAAATCACGATAGAACCAGCCGCTTTCCCTGCTGAAGGCAGCTACATGATCACTGTGGAAGCTGAAGGATATGTCAGCGCCACGGTAACTCAAACCATTCTGGCCAATGACAACAATCTGGTCGTCAACGGTTCGTTCGTTAGCGGTACAACGGGCTGGTCCACCTGGTCCGGGGAAGGCGGCGTGTCATCTTTTAACGTGAATGAAGGTGTGGCGGAGATTAGAATTGACGTTGCCGGTACGGCGGCCTGGCACACGCAGTTTTACCAGGAGGGCATCCCGCTGGAGGCTGGAAAGACGTATGAGCTGAGCTTCAAAGCCAAATCGACCGTTCCAAGGCAGATTATCGTGGAGTACAGCGGCACCTCGGCCGCAGCGGCGCAGGCGAAGTTCGAGGTTACCGCGACCTGGGCGACCTACAGTGCCCGGTTTACCGTGGATAACAGTAACCCGCTGAAGCTGAATTATCTGATCGGTGCGGCGATGGGAGAAGACAAGACAGCGAATGGAATCCCGCATACACTCTCTTTTGACGACATTAGGGTGACGGAGGTGGAAGGCGGGGGCGGCACGCCAGTGGAACCGGCCAGCGGTAAGCTGGATAATGGAACCTTCGATCCGGCAAAGGGCTTAACAGGCTGGACGCAATATTTTGACGGGACTGGTTCAGCCGCCGCGCAGGACGGAGAACTGGCCGTGGCACTGACAGGTACGGGAACGGCCAACTATAGCGCACAGGTGGATTATGCCAATCTGAAGCTTGTACAGGGCAAAACGTATACGCTGGCTTTTGCAGCCCGCTCCGATGTGGACCGTCTGATTGAAGTAGCTGTGGAGCATAAGGGCGGGGACTACACCAAATATTTACCGGCAAAAGCAGTAGCGCTGACGGGCAGCATGAACACTTACAGCTATACCTTCACCATGGACAGCGGGACGGATGCGGGAGCACATCTTGTTTTCCTTCTGGGTCTGGTTGCGGGCAACAGCGAGGGCACGAACAGCGCAATTCAGGCAGGCAATCATATTTACATTGATAACGTGAGCCTGACTGAAGCTCCGTAAGAGCGCAGCACTCCATAACAACAAACAGCCGAAGTCCTTGGTTAAGGATCTCGGCTGTTTCTTTTTTTGTGCAATAGGATACCCCGGGTGCAGTAAGCTCTAGGATTCTTTAGGAATCAGTTCGAAGATTTTGCCGGTTTCCAGTGCTTCAATCAGCTTCAGGAGCCAGCGGTAATATTTAATCGCTTCCTCAATTTTGACTTCATCAGTATTGAGCAGCTGTTCCACTCCCGGTTCATCCGCATAGTCGCTTTTCATTTGTCTGATTTCGTTCAGTGATTTGCTCAGCGCCGACATATTTCCTTCAACGGCTTTTCTCCATTTAATAGAGAAGTAATCACTGAAGTTCTGATGCCAATCGGGAACTACCTCGAACAAGTCCTTCCGGGTGCCTTTTCCCCATACCTTATCAATCATCTTCAGATCCAGCAGGGTGCGCACTCCTGTACTCATGGAAGTTTTGCTCATTCCCATAGTCCGGCTAAGCTCGTCCAGCGTTACAGGACCCTGATTGAAGTACATATAACCGTATAAATGCCCAATGGACAGTGTTATTCCGTACAAATCCATATTTTTGCCGATGGAATCGATGACGCGCTCCCGGGCTTTGCTAATTCTCTCAACTTGTTCGGGCGCAAGCCCTACTAAATCATTCATAAAGGTCCCTCCTGAGGTGTAGGCTAATGACTGCAAACCTCTATTGTGTATTGTAATCAAATCCCTGTGTATAAGTAAAGAATTCATCTGGAACGGGATTTGCCGTTAAACGGAGTATTCTTTACATAAAGTACGTAAAGTTAAAACTGTACACTAATTTTTAAGCGTATATGAACTTTGCGTCGCATTTCACATGTCCGTTACACTAGTTTGAGTGAAGCAAGACGAAAATTTGCTATACGGAAGAAGGAGGTCACCATGGCAATTATTGAGGTGAAGCAGCTTACCAAGGTATTTGGTCATGATGCGGTACGGGCTCTTCCATTACTTGCGCAAGGATGGTCTAAAGAGAAAATTGCCCGGGAAGCCAAGCTGACGGTTGGAGTCAACAGGGCGGACTTCCGCATCGAAGAAGGAGAAATCTTTGTCATTATGGGGTTGTCGGGAAGCGGCAAGTCCACTCTGGTCCGGTTATTGAACCGTTTGATAGAGCCTACGGGGGGACAGGTGCTTTTTAGAGACAAGGATGTCGTCAAAATGAATCCTGAACAACTCCGCCAGTTCCGCCGCAAAAATATCGGAATGGTATTCCAGAAGTTTGCGCTGTTCCCGCACCGCACGGTGCTGGCCAATGCCGAATATGGCCTTGAAGTGCAGGGGGTGGAGAAAAAAGAAAGAACCCGGCTCGCCATGCAGGCTTTGGAGCTCGTAGGCCTTAAAGGCTGGGAGCATCACCATCCCGATCAGCTCAGCGGTGGGATGCAGCAGCGGGTGGGCCTGGCCCGCGGACTTGCCAATGATCCGGATATTCTGCTGATGGATGAGGCTTTCAGTGCGCTGGACCCGCTGATCCGCAAAGACATGCAGCAGGAGCTGCTGGAACTGCAGTCCAAAATGAAAAAGACGATTGTATTCATCACACATGATCTGGATGAGGCCCTGCGCATTGGCGACCGGATCGCTTTGATGAAGGATGGCGTGATTGTGCAGATCGGTACGCCGGAAGAGATTCTGATCCAGCCTGCCAACAAATATGTGGAGCGTTTTGTCGAGGATGTCGATCTGTCCAAGGTGCTGACCGCAGCACATGTGATGCGCCAGCCGGAAATGATCCGGCCGGAGCGCGGACCGCGCGTTGCGCTGCAATTGATGCGGGACAGCGGCGTCTCCAGCCTGTATGTGGCCGATAAAGAAATGAAGCTGCAGGGAGTGGTTACGGCAGAGGATGCGGCGCAGGCGCTCAAGGAGAACCGGCCGATTCTCGAAGTCATGCGCAGAGAGATTCCCCGTGTATCACCGGATACGCTGCTGAATGATCTGTTTGAACTCATGTCCGAGACGCATCTGCCTGTTGCAGTTGTGGATGAAGCGGACAAACTGAAGGGCATTGTTATCAAAGGGGCCGTTCTGTCTGCCCTGGCGGGCAATGCGGTTCCGGAAGGGGAGGGAATGCGATGAATATTCCTAAGCTGCCGCTAGGCAAAGCAGTGGAATGGCTGGAGAACTGGTTAACCACCTACCTGGGGCCGTTCTTCGACTTCATTCATGCCGTTATCGGCGGAATGGTGAACGGTATCGAAACGGCCCTCACTGTTCTTCCAGCCCTTGTGCTGATTCTGATTATAACCGCTTTGGCCTATTGGATCGGCAAGTGGCGTATGGCGCTTTTCGCGCTCGCCGGGCTGCTGCTGATTGACAATCTGGGTCTATGGGGGCCATCGATGCAGTCACTGGCGCTTGTATTGACGGCCTCGGTGCTGGCAGTGCTGATTGGCGTTCCGCTTGGGGTGCTTTGTGCGCAGAGCAACGGGGTCCAGAATACAGTGACACCGGTTCTGGACTTTATGCAGACCATGCCGGCATTTGTCTATCTGCTGCCCGCCGTGTCTTTCTTTTCACTCGGGGTCGTTCCGGGTGTCATTGCTTCTATTATTTTTGCTATTCCGCCTACCATCCGCCTGACCAATCTGGGTATCCGCCAGGTATCTCCGGAGCTGGTGGAAGCGGCAGATGCATTCGGCTCCACTTCGGGCCAGAAGCTGTTCAAGCTGCAGCTGCCGATTGCCCTGCCGACGATCATGGCCGGCATTAACCAGACGATTATGCTCTCCCTGTCCATGGTCGTCATCTCATCGATGATCGGGGCTCAGGGCGTTGGCGCCTATGTATACCGGGCAGTGTCGCAAGCCAAGACCGGCGCGGGCTTTGAAGCGGGGATCGCAATTGTCATTATCGCGATCCTGTTGGACCGCCTGACTCAGAAACTGGTGAAACCAAAAAAAGGATAGGAGTGTTATTGATATGAAGAAAAAAACCTGGGGAATACTAATGCTGATTTTGCTCGTAGCGGTAGCCGCCGGATGTTCATCCAGTTCATCCAAGGCTAAAACGGTGAAGCTGGCCTATGTGGCCTGGGATTCTGAAATTGCCAGCACTAATGTGGTCAAAGAGGTGCTTGAATCGAAGCTCGGTGCTTCGGTAGAAATGCTTCAGGTGGATGCCGGTCCGATGTGGGCCGGGATTGCTGACGGCAGTGCCGATGCCATGGTAGCCGCCTGGCTGCCGAGCACACATGCTTCTTACCTGGAGAAGTACGGACAGGATATGGAGGATCTGGGGGCCAATCTTGAAGGGACCAAGACCGGGCTTGCCGTTCCTGCCTATATGGATATCAAATCCATTGAGGATCTGAAGAATGCCGGTGTGGCAAAGTCCCTGAACAACCAAATTATCGGAATAGAGCCGGGCGCCGGCATCATGACTGCCAGCCAAAAGGCAATTGATGCCTATGGCCTCAGCGATTACACCCTGCTGGAGAGCTCTTCGGCGGCGATGGCACAGGAGCTGCAAAAGGCTTATACGGACAATAAACCGATTGTCGTTACCGGGTGGACACCGCACTGGATGTTTGCCAATATGGATCTGAAGTATCTGGATGATCCGAAAGGCGTCTATGGCGGGGCCGAGCAGATACACACCATGGTTCGCAAAGGCCTGAAGGAGGATATGCCGGATGTCTACCGTTTCCTGGATCAATTCCAGTGGACGCCGGAGGATATGGCGCAGGTAATGGGCGAAATCCAAGGCGGCAAATCTCCTGAAGATGCAGCGAAAGCCTGGGTTTCGGAGCATGAGGATCAAGTGAATACCTGGATCGCCGGAATCGAATAATCATTCAGCGTGGGCTGCAGAGTTTTGCAGCAGCTGAAAATGTGTGCTATGATGAGGGAACATTAGGCTACAATTCTGTAACCTGTACGCTGGTTATCATGTTCCTTACATTACACATCATATAGGCAGATCCTATTCTATAAACACCCCGTGAGGGGTGTTTTTCTTGGAAATATAAGCATTCATATATTTTTCCGCCATGGCTGTTCCTTCTTATACACAAGATTGTATAGGCATTGACGGTGCTTTTCGGAAGATGAAAGGAGGTTGCCCCATGACAGAGACCATCAATGCCTGGATCGATTGGCTGCTGCAGTCACTTGGACTCAGCGGGCCGTACATTCTGCTGGTCACCATCCCGCTTACGGTGCTGCAGAGTCTGTTCGGATTTTTCCCTTTGGCGGTATTAATTGTTCTGCACGTATCTGTATTTAATGTAATCGGAGGGATGCTTGTCAGCTGGCTGGCCTGTAATGTTGGGGCGATGCTCAGCTATTTCCTGTTCCGCCGCTTTCTTTTTGACTGGTTCGACCGGAAATGGCGCTCCAAGCTGAAGCGCTATGACAAATGGCAGCGCTATCTGGACCGTTACGGGGTCTGGACACTGGTGCTGCTGCGTACGGTCCCGATCATGCCCAGCAATGTCATTAATTTCATGTCGGCGGTTTCGCCGATGAAGGTCCCGGCATTTATTTGGGGGACGGTTCTTGGCAATCTTTCATACATCTGGCTGTTCGGAACGCTTGGCTCGACACTGATTGTCTCCAGAGAGGAATGGAACGGCTTCCTTCTCTGGTACGGAGTGTTTGTTGTGATTCTTATCGGGATCTTCATCCGCCGCCACTGGGGACATCTTCAGGAGGATAAGCGCCGCCGGATGGAATAGCGGAGGTTGTGTGGTTATCTAAAAAAAAGGAACGTTGTCTCCTGCCATCCGCCGGAGGCAGCGTTCTTTTTGCTGTTGCTGCAGCCTGGCCCCACTTTTTGGGGTTATTTTGTGCGTGTCCCGAATAGCCTATAGTAACCGGAGGCGGGGCTAGACCTCCGGGAAGGTCGGGAGGGACAGAGGGCATGGGCAGAATCAAAAAATGGGGGAGCCGGAGCGCAAAGGTCCCCAATCTGGGACGGCTGCGGCTGCCCCGGCTGGGTTGGGGTGGCATTCCGGGAGCAGAGGGACGCAGCCCGGCATTCAGGGCTAAGCCATCTAAGGAAGGAATCCCGGTACTTACTGGACGCAGCCCGGCATTCAGGGCCAAGCCTTCCAAAGCGGGCAGCCGCTTTTCCGGTCAGGGCCTACGGTATGGAAAGCCGAAAGGCAGGGGATTTTTGCGCCTGCGGGGCAGTGGTGAAGGAGAGAAGACTGGATCCGGTTCTTCAGTACGGAGCCAGAAGCCGCGCAGACGGGGCAGATTCTGGCTCATTTTCAGCCTGGTGCTCATTCTGGCGGTACTGCAGAGCCTGCGTTATGTGGAGAAGCATTTGAAGCCGCCCATTCTTCATTTGGCACAGATCCGTGTCAAGCAGATTGCTACTGAATCGATCAACAAGGCGATCACCACCCAGGTGGCCGATACAGGGAACGCTGAAGCGCTGATTGACTGGAAAACAGACAAGGAAGGCAAAATATCGGGCTTCATGCTCAATTATAAGGAGCATATGCGCATTACGTCACAGGCCGCAGAGGTGATCCAGTCTACACTGCAAGAGCTGCATAATCAGACGGAGCGAATTCCGCTTGGTCAAGCGCTGGGAAGTTCGCTGATTGCTTCCTTTGGCCCCGATGTACCGATTAAGATTGAACCACAGGGTGCGGTCAAGGTGGAGCTGAATACCCGCCAGAAGGATGCCGGGATTAATATGATTCTGGTCGAGGTATACATTCATATTGTGACCGAGGTTGCCGTGATTATCCCGTTCGATATGGAGCCGCAGGTAGTGGATACCGAAATTCCCGTTTCCTATCTGATGGTGGTCGGTGATGTTCCTATGTACTACTATGATAATCAGGGCCAGCCTGTTGGAGACAACGGCAGCAGCGCGCCGGGAATTGCCATTCCGGCACCTGCCGTAGACGGAAATAAGGCGGCGACACCGGCGCCAGGCAGCAGCAACCCGGAAACCGGCAATTCCCCGGGAGAGGCTACTCATACTCCGGATTCAGGTGCAGCGGATACGGGCCATACGGAGGAGGAAACCGGAAGCGGCTCCGGGGAAGCTGACGGCGAGTGAAAGCTTACACAAGTTCGTTCCGCTTTTTGGATATGAACAGCGAGCGCTGGTGCAGCCATTCCTGACTGGAAATCCCCTGATAAAGAGCCAGGTCTCCAGTATTTCCCGGCGGAGTGTGTTTAGAGTACGGCAGATTGCCAAGTGCTGCCGTCATTGTCTGATTGGGAACGTGGAGGGCTTCCAGCCGTTCACGTTCTTCTGCTTTTTCCTTTTGCTTCTCCGCTTCGATTTTCCTGCCCTTTTCTACCTCTTCCGGAGAAGTGACACTAGCGCTCCATACGGTCTTGGTGCCGTCCTCATGAATAATCAGGCTGCTGCCGACATTGGTAACACCATACATGGCATCCATTTGTGCAAAGGCTGGAAGATCCACATTGGCATAATGGTCAATGTAACCCTTTATTTTCTCAGCCAGCTTGGAATCCGTCTTCATTTGTTCAACAATATCCGGAGCGATCACCACATCCTGAAGATTTCCTCTTGATCCCCGGCTTACGATTTCCTGTTCATTTTTCGGAATAGACTCGACGCCTACGGATAGGCCGTATTGCTGTGCAATCAAGGCAGCAGTATCGGCTGTGGCTGCTTTGGACAACATCAGGTTGAAATTAGCGGAACCGGAAGATGTGCTTGTTATACGGTTATTTTGGGCCGTTGAGTTAACCAAAGCGCCGGAATGTATGGCGGATGAAGAAATGTTCACATCCATGACCTCCAATCGGGTATTTTAAATGCGGCTACTTTTATTATCGGTGCAGAGACTTTTTTGAATAATATCTATGTAATTCCATTTCAGAGAAGTTTGGATGATGGGAAAGGAAAGTTAATATCTTACAGGGCAGGGATACCTGCGGCAAACCGCTCATACACTTTAGGTAGCATTATTTTTACCTAATGGAGAGTGAGCCCTAATGTCAGATTCTAATCATTCTGTCAGGAACGAGCGTCTGGCAGGCAGATACAGCTACCTGGAGCGGGAAGGGTTGCTTCCGCTGCCGGTGCAGGATGGCATAACCGTGGTAGTGGAGCTGCGTTATGCCGCGTGGGCCTGGGAATGTCTGAACCTTTTGCAGCAGCACTCCGGTGCTTCGATTTCGTTGATTGGTGTTGCCATGGACACGGATTTTCCGCTACAGCCGTTGACGGAAGCTTTTCCCGGGGCGGCCTTTATTCCCTATGAACCCGGAAAATATGGGGTGAACGAGGCTTTGGCTTATGCCGGGACCTCTTTTGTCGCGCTGCTTGAGGACCGTGTGATGGTGACTCCCGGCTGGGTTGGCAATCTGCTGTGGCCGTTTATTGATGATCCTTCCGTTCAGGTGGCTGCACCCCGCTCTTCAACCGAGCAAGGTGAGGCCAGAGAGCGGCTGCATTTCGGCACTGAACAGGAATTGTCTGCTTATGTCACCCATTCGCTGGAACGGCGGCAGGGTGAATGGCATGAGGCCCCCGTGCTGTGCGGCTCCTGTCTGGTCTTCACGCGGGAGCTGCTGCAGCGTATCGGCGGGTTCGATTCCACGCTTGTCAAGCGGCAGCTGATGGTGGCCGACTGGTGCCTGCGGGCCCGTCAGCGGGGGGGCCGTCTGGTGCTGAGCGACGCTCTGTACGTTCACTCCCTGCAGCCGCTTCTGGAAGCGCGGGCAAAAGCTGAACATGAAGGCATGCAGGATGGGGTTCAAGCGTACCTGGCCAAATGGGGCCTGGACCACAGTGCTGTGAACGTAGAGGAAGGGATTCTTCCGGTCCCTCCGGATGTTTCAGCTCTGCCGCCGAGGCCAGGGATTATGCTGGAAAAATCGACAGCAGCACCGGTTCCGCTCGTCACGGCTGTTGTCTATTCTGAAAGGCCGCTTATGCTTACACCTGAAGAATTCTGTGAATCCCAGAAGAGGCTGCAAGGGCAGCAGAGCTACGGCAATATCCGCTGGGTATGGATTAGGGACAGCCGCAGAGATGCCCTCCCCGAATATCCGGTACGGGAGCAGGATGCGGTCATTGCGGTTCAAGGCGAGGACTCCTGGCTGCATGCACTGGAGAATGTCGCTGCCTTATATGACAGTGAGATCGTAGTATATCTCTCTGCTTCTGCAGATTACGACAGTCATTATGTGAAGCGGATTGCCGAGGCTGTCCTGCATGGTTCAGCCGACCTCGTGGTCAGCCGGGCGGATTCCGCAATAGAGGAGCCTGCATCCGTTCAGAGCCTGCCTCTCCTGATTCCGGTAAAGCTGCCTTTGGAGCGCATTGCCCACAGGAGCGGAAGCGTTCCCGGCCGCATCACCAGACAGAAGGTATCCGGCCACGGTCTTCAACTGGAGCCGCAGCCTTCCCTGGCGATTGGATATATAGGCGGTCCGCCTGAAGCGAACATCCTCACCCGGTGTTCCGGCGGGGAGGTCCGCTTATGAATTACTTGATTCTCAGCCATGTCCCTTGGGAGGATTATCCCTATAAAAGACTGCTGGATCTTCTGCCGGAACGGGCAGAGGTCTGTTTTGCCGGCGCGATGACTTCCGATCAGCAGGCCGACAGCGGAATCCGCCCGGTGTCCCTGGCGGAATTGAAAACTCTGGATGGCAAGAGGTATACGATACTTGTCTCTTCGCCCTATTGGCTGCAGGATGTGCTGGCTCTGAAGCCGCGCTATATAGTGGCGCTGCTGGAGCCGTGTCCCGAAGGCGAGGATAACACGATGTGGAATAAGTACAGCGCCCTGCTCGCCGCCAGGGCAGACCTGGTGGGTACGGCTTCGGAACGGTTATATCTGGAGCAGAATCTGTACAGACCGAAGGTGGTTTATCTCGGCGGGGATCATCCGTTGTCCTGCGGTCTGATGCGGCGGGGGGATCAGCTGTTTTTTCTGACTGATTATGAAGCCATCTGGATTCAGGCGCTTACGGAATTGTGGCAGCCCGCTTCCCCCGGGGCAGGGGGATGGCTGTTCATACAGCACCGCCTAAGAGCGGATTTCTACGTGTCCATGTGCGGGAAGATGCCTGTCCAGCCGACGGTACATTATTTGGCTGCCACGTATTTGTATTTGCTGGGAGATGAAGCCGCCGGGCGTTATCTGGCAAGATCTTTTGAACTCATGCTGCTCCATGATTATACCGATTGCCTGCACTCCCATTACCGTTTTTTTTCGGCGATTGAAGCCAAGAAGAGCAATCTGGAGCTTGCCGTCGCCCAGTATGAAATCACAGCGTTTACCGAGGAAGAGAGAAAGACAGCCATGCAGATGCGGCAGTGGCTGGACAACGGGCAATCTGAACTGCTTCAGGCGGAAATTTACCGTGTGAACGAGGACATCGCTGAGGCTGTCCGGATTCTGGAGAACTTGTCCTGTCCCGAAGCGCAGCCGCTGCTGCTGCAGAATTACATCACCTCCTTTCAGTGGGACAAAGCGCTGCAGCTCCAGCGTGAATCCGGGCTCAGCGGCAGCGACGCGGGGAATATTCCGCTGCCGGACGGCGCAGTGCTGCCAATCAGCGCGACGCACCCCGCAAGCGCGGTGCTGCTGGCCGGTACGGAGATTCCCGTATACGGCGGCATTCAGCTCCCGGTTATTGAAGGGACGCTGCATCTGCTGCATGGCAGAAGACATGCGGCGATCCGCAGCTTCCTGCGGGTGGCAGGAGCCGGCGGGGAAGCCCGCACATTATTCGCAGAGATGGCTGACCTGGAGGAAGCGGTAGGCCGGTTAAAGGGGGAGGACCGATGATCAACAAGGGGAGACCGCTGCGCAAAACCTCAGGGAACCGCCTGACCGCCATGATGCAGGTGCGCAATGAAAGCGGACGCTATCTGGAACAGGTGCTGGAGGAGCTGAGCGGTTTTGTGGACGATATCGTCATCGTGGATGACGCCAGCACGGATGGCACGGTACGTCTGTGTGAATCTTTTGCCAAAGTGACAAAGCTGGTGACGCTGGAAGGATCACGGTTCAACCGGGAGTGGGAGCTGCGGCGGATCCTGTGGGAACTGGCGGTGTCGACGGACCCGGACTGGCTGCTGTCCGTGGATGCCGACGAATTCTATGAAGAAGAGGCCAAGCGGGAAATGCGCCGCCTGATAGATCAGGATGTGTACGATTGGGTGGCCTTCCGGCTGTATGACTTCTGGGGCGGCACCACACATTACCGGGAAGACGAACACTGGAACATCCATACCAAGCACACCCGGACGCTGGTCCGTTATCTGCCGCAGTTTTATTATTTTACACCTCAAATGGATCATCATGTTCCCCGTCTGCCGCTGTCCTACGCCGTCCTGCCGGGGTTCCTGACCGAGCTGCGCGTGAAGCACTACGGCTGGGCGCTGCCGCCCGAAGCCCTCCGCGAAAAATATGACCGCTATATGGAGCTGGACCCCGAGGGAAAATGGGGCAGCCTGGAACAGTACGCCTCCATTTTGGATGAAAATCCCCGTTTAGTGGAGTGGCAGGAGCGGCGGAGACTTGGCAGACCGGAATAGCGATTGGATACTGGTAGTAGCTTGAATGGAATAGCTTGAAATTCGACTGCATTTTGTACAACAGAATTGTCAAAATTGAGGGGGATTAACCCGGTTCATTGTACTTTGTGCAGTAGAATTCAGCAGAAACCCTTTAAATCACCGAATTAGCCGATTTCTATTGCATGAAGTGCAATTGAATCCTTTACAGAGTTGATTCACTAACATTCTATTGTACATTCTGCAATCTGAGATGTCTGCACTGGGAATTGAATATACTCCTCGGGCTATTTTCGCATTTCCTGCCCTTTTTGCACACTAGCGCTTCTCATATCTTTACGCACTTTATGGACTATACGCATTCTCATTCACTCATTCACTCACTTCTCGCATTTTACAAGCCGTCCCGAAGCGCTGTTCTTACAAGCAGCAACCAAGGTATTCTCCCCTGTAGCCCGCTATCCGGAAAAGCCTCTGCCGCCAGCAGCAGCTTATGGTAGCTGAGGCCGCCGGCTGCGGCTGCGCTTCCCGATTGGCGCAGCGCGTTTTCGGCTGCCGGATTAAGCTGCGGCACCCTTCCACAGGAAGCAGCTATGGCCGCATAGAGCAGCCATTCGGCCGGGCTGCCAGCTGCACCGCCGGATTGCTGCGCATGGCTGCTGTAGATCGAGCACCACTGTTCCCTGAAGGGAACAGGCGCCTGTATCAGCCCGCGCAGCAGCGGCTGAGGCAGGCGGCACCACTGGAAAACAGCGGGGGACGTATTCCTGTAGAGCCTCAGAAGGCTGCTCCAGGCTCCCGTCTGAAGCAACAGCTGCGCTGCGTAAGACAGGTCCGGGAAGGCCAAGGGCACCGCAGCCGGACTGCCCGGATGATCCGCATAGCATGGCGGCATTGCAGCCGGACCGCCCGGAGGATGGCGCTGCTGCGCCGCTGCCCGTCCGCCACCGGATTCCTCCCATATCCGGTGGTGGACCGCCGCCAAACCTGGCCTGGAAGCAGCCAGGCTGGCAAGCCATTGCCCTGCCGCTGCGGCGTCGCCGGTGCGGCAGGACCAGGCCCAGAGATAGCCGTGTATCGACGGCTGCTCCGGGCCTTCACGCAGCAGCTCCGGCAGAGCCGCTGCTGCATCAAGCGCCTGCGGGTGCTGCCGGGACAACTCCGGCAGCACCCGCAGCACGGACTGCACCGAAGCCGGGAGCTGCGGTGCAGTGGACAACACTTGCAGCCATGCCCAGGCATGGGCATTCAGGGCGGCAGGCACGCATCTGCCCAGCAAGTCCGGCGGCAAGGCCTGAAGTATCCGCCGGGTTAAGGCGGTCAGGCGGTGCTCACCTCCAGCCAGCAGGCAGAGGGGAACAAGCTCTGCCCAAGCCGCGGCGCAGGAAGGATCAAAGCCAATGGCCTGCTCCCAATAATCTGCCGCCTCCTCATAGCGGAGCAGCCTCTCGCAGACCTGGCCCATCAGCAGGCTGGTCCGGCTGGTCCCGCTGCCGGAGGAGGAAGGATAGTGCTGCGAGGTGTCTCCGCTTTCCAGCGCTTTTTGCAGCAGATGGTAAGGCTCCAGCAATTGTCCTTCTTCCAGCAGCAGAGCCGCGCAGCTTTCCAGCAAATCTGTGAAATCAGGGAATAAGCGGAGCCCTTCCTTATATACTGCCTTGGCTTCTTCTGGGCGTCCGCTGGATTGCAGGGCATAGGCCGTCTTCAAATAGATATCGGCAAAATAACCGGGGTCCGCAGGGGCAGACTTCAGGAGCGGCAGCAGAACATCAGCAGCAGTTCCATACTCTCCCAGCTGGTAATATTCGGTTCCCAGCGCATACTGCAGGGGGAGGCTCGCCGGATCATGCCGCAGCGCTTCATGGATCAATTTCAGATTGCGGGCAGATTTGTCTTTGCGCCTCAGCTCATCCTCCAGGTAGCCGTAATGCCGGACAGGCAGCGCTGCGTACGCGATTTTTCCGCCGGCCAGGGCCCAGATGCTGCTTGCGGCTTCCTCATGAATAGTTCCCCGGAACTTAATGCGTTCATCGTTACGGAACAGCCTGCAGACGTTGTCTGTCACATATTCTCCATTGGCAGCATCCCCTACATAGTGGATAAAAGGCAGGAAGTAGCCGTGCACATGCTCTGCGCCGAGCAGCACGTTCAGAGCGTCGGCCGGCCATCCGCTCACTGCCTCGTCGGCGTCAAGAACCAGAATCCAGGAACAGGTAGCCTGCCGCAATGTCAGATTGCGGGCGAGGGCAAAATCCCCTTCCCAGGAAATTTCGAGCACCCGTGCTCCGAAGCTCAGGGCAATCTCCACACTGTTGTCCGTCGATCCGGTGTCGGCAATAATGATCTCCGACACCAGTCCTGCAACCGAGGACAGGCAGCGCTCCAGATGCTGTGCCTCATTCTTGACAATCATGCACAGCGATAGATCAGGGATAGACATCAGCGGTCACCTGCCCTCTCTAGTCCGTCATCCGGGGAAGCGGGAGCAGCTGACGCGCTTTGCCGGCCGCAGGACTGCTGGCAGCCGAAGCAGGCAGCGAAGCCAGCACGAAGTCAGCCAGCAGCATCCAGCTGCGGCTATGCTGATAAGCCGGAGTGGATATGAGCCCTGTACCCTGCCCGGGAATGCTGCATGAGTGCTCCAACAGCACAGCAATATCCTCCTGCCTTAAGCTTGCTGCAGGAGCTGCCGCTGTTTTTTGCAGCGCCATTACGAAGGAACCGGAATCCTCAATGACCGTTCCCGGAGAACCAGCAGATCCTTGGGCTGCTGGCGCATCGCTCCCAGTCACAGGTTCACCCTTCCCCGCACTGTCGCTGCTGTCCGCACCATCTCTGGTCTCCGCACCATCGCAGTTTCCCGCACCTTCACTGTCCGCCATCCTCCCAGCCCCCTGCTGCACAAGTGATTCCCCGCATCCCACAGATGGAAGCTTACACTGTTCCGCCCCAACGCTGCCCGTCTCCGCAGCACTTGCCCCGCGCTGCCCCATTGGCCCAAGCGCATCGTTAAAGCCGCTCTTTTCCAGCAGCTCCGCCGCTGCCCCGTAGCAGCCTTCATTCAACAGCAGGACGGCCAGCTTCCGGTGTTCTGCCGCTGCCGGAGGAAGATGCAGTTCCAGCCAGCCGTTCAGCTCGCTCTCCCGGCCGGAACATTTCATAGTCCGCACCAGGCGCGCGATCAGTGGCCAAGGCTCCGGATGGAGCCGGGCGGCTTTTGTATAGAAGGCTGCCGCTTCATAATCTTCGCCGGTTTCCTGGCACAGCTGTCCCAGCAAAGACAGCGTAGCATATGTCCCGCAGCCGGCTTCCGTGTGATAGCCGGGTGGAGATACGCCGATGTCCAGTGCCTGGCGCAGCGCCTCTTTTGCCTCTTTCCAAGCTGCCGTCTGCAGCAGCAGGACACCTTTTATATGATGAAGGTCCGGATAGTCGGGAAATAAAGTGATTCCCCGCTCACAGGCCGCAAGCGCCCCCTGCACATCCCCCTTAACCGCAAGGCAGCGGATTTCGTACTTATGCAGCAGATGGACATAGCTGGTGTCCGGCTCCACATGTTCAAGCGATACGTGGATATGCTCAAGGGCATGATCATATTCACCGAGCCGCATGTATTCCACGGCCATATTGAAGTGGTGAAAAGCATCCCCGGGGCTGCGCTTCAGCTGCTCCTTCAGCAGATCGACATTGCGGCGGATCTTATCTTTTTTAGCTACAACGCCGTCGGCATAGCCGTAATGATGGATCACCACTGTACTGAGATGCATTGCGGCAGCCGGTTTTTCCCGTACGATGACCGAGGCGATTTGTTCATGGATAATCCCGCTGAAGCGGTACGCCGGACGGTTGCGGAACATCCGCAATATCGGATTCACGGTAATCGTCTCTGAGGAGCGGGAAGTTCCTCTGTGATTATGAATCCGCAGAAAAAACGCCTCATACTCCATATGCTCCGCACACAGCAGCAGCTCGCCTGCGCTGCCTTGATCCAGCTCTTCGTCCGCATCCAGCACCAGAATCCATTGTCCCCGTGCCGCCTTCAGACCGGCGTTGCGGGCAGCAGCAAAATCGCCGCTCCAGGGGAAATTCACGATCCTGGCCCCATAGCTGCGGGCAATCTGTACTGAAGAGTCCGTTGAACCTGTGTCGACCACTACGATTTCGTCAGCTACCCCGCGTACACTTTTTAGGCATTGCGGCAGATTGTCTGCCTCATTTTTAACGATCATGCAGAGGGAAATCCGGTTTCGCGGCTTCATGGTGTGGCTCCTTTCTGAAGTGTCCGGTGAGGGTTACACTGCGTATGCCAGGCGGTCCGGTTGAGTACGGCAATAGCCTGTTCGGCTGCCTTCATGTCCTCTTGCAGAGGACCATTGGTATAAATCTCAGGGAAGCCGGCTGCAGCCCCTTCAAGCTCCAGTCTGGCAAGGTGAAGATAGCTTAGCGCCAGCCCGATGCGGGAGGGTTCATGTCCTGGCGTTCCATCAAGCATAAGCTGAAACCATTCAGCGGCTTCTCTATAGTGGCCTTTATCAAACAGCAGCTCCGCCAGATAAAAAGAAACCTTACCCCGCACCTGCTGATCGGCAGCCAGGGCAATCAAAAGTTCCCCCGCTTCCTTCAACTGTCCCGATTCATATAAGGCTTCTGCCCAGTCCGCCCGGTGCTCCGGAAAAAGACCGGCCAGCTCTGCAGCCAGCCCGCAGCAGCGCAGCTTCACTGCCTGCCGGATCAGCTCCGCGATTACCTGGGGCAGGTTCCCGGCTTCGCCCGGCAATGCTAGAGCTGTATTATGCTGTGTCAACTGTTCATCGACAAGCAGCAGCGCAGACCGCAAGGGCTCCGGTGCGTCTGCGAATTCCAAGGGCTCTGCCTGCGGGCTGTTATCCTGCCAGCGGCAAATGGCCGCAATCATCCACAGACGGTGTATGGTATCCATATCCCCATCCATCGTCGCGGTGTCTCTGAGCGGAGAAAGAGCCTCACGCAGAGCTGTTCCGGCTTCCGCCAGCCGCCCGGTAATGATCCATGCGGAAGCTCTAGCCGGCAGGGTCTCCTGCTCCAGCGGAAAATCCGTCTGCGGCAATCCGGCAATAGCCTCATAGGCGCAGACCGCATCCAGAGCGTGAATAACGGCACTTCTCCCGGCAGCCTCCCCTGTACCAACAAGCTGGATTAGCAGAGTGGCGATATCCTGATCCGGCACATCCAGACGCTGGAAGGCGGAAGCGATTCCCTGGAGTGCCGGAGCATACAACACGTGGTGCTGAAGGGCACGGTGAAACCACCGGGCTGCTTCCTCGCAGTGTCCGAGCTGCAGCGAGATCTCTCCCATGCGGGCGAGGGGACGGAAGCTGTTCATACCTTTCTCCGAAACATATTTTCCGCTTAAGGCAGCACCAGCGTATAGGGTTGCTTCAGCGTTTACAACAGCACCGGCGTTTAAGGCTGCTCCAGCGCTTACAGCAGTATCAGCTTCTTCGGTTGCTCCAGTACTTGAAGCATCTACAGGCGCTGCTGGTTCCTCCGAACCTGCTGCTGCGCGCTGATAAGACTGGAAGGCCCGCTCCGTCAGCCCCTGGCTCTCCCAGGATTGCCCCTGGATGAAATGCAGGTCGGGGTAATCGCTGTACCGCGGCAGCTCCCGGGCCAATAAGGCATTGACTGCTTGGGTGTGGTTCAAGGACAGCTGGATTTTGGCTAAATCGCGGATCATGGACGGGCGGTAAGAAGCCTGAAGCGGGGCCCGGCTGATTGTGCGGGTCAGCAGCTCTGCTGCTTCCTCCAGCTGTCCATTTTGGCAGCAGGTGACCGCCAGATTATAGCTGTAAAAATCATTCCCCGGATCTTTTGCCAGTGCCCGGCGCAGTAATTGCTCGTTGCGGCTGATTTTGTCCTTTTGGGCCATGATGCCCGGCAAGTATCCCAGATGGATAATCTCGATGCCGCTGCTGCGGATGACAGAAGCACCATGCTTGCCGATGACGGAGGCGTCCAGGCCTTCATGAATGATTCCCTGGAAGCTATACCCTGCTCCATTGCGGAATAGACGGATTGCGTTATGTGTCAACCGGTCCTCGGGCAGGCTCCCTATCCAATTCTCTATATTTACGGTAAAAGCCATAGCTTCCGTGTTCCGCAGCATTTCCGTAATCGCCCCGACCGGTGTCTTCAATATTTCATCAGCGTCCAGGACCAGAATCCAATCCGTTTCTGCATGGGAGAGCCCGGTGTTGCGCGCTGCGGAGAAATCGTTATTCCAGTTCATGTGATAGACCTTGGCTCCGTAGCTTGCAGCGATGGCTGCAGAATTGTCGGTTGAACCCGTATCTACAATCACAATCTCATCCGCAGCACCGTGCAGGCTGTCCAGGCATTGAGGAAGAAGTGCCGCTTCATTGCGGATGATGAGATGTACACCTAGGGTGGGCTTTTTCACGGGTGGTCCTCCTTGGAAAGTCAGTTTCCTCATGTTTTGTTGTGCACGTGAGAGTGTTGTCCGGTACGGCCGGACAGAACAAAGAAGTACATGGGTACCCATGCACTCTTTGTCACTACATCCTATGAGAGCTCAACAGCTTACGTTCCCTGGGCATCAAAAATGACATTAAGCGTAGACGCTGCGCCCGGTGTCGCTGATTGATAAGCCAACCGGGTGTACTTGAGGAACCGCGATGGAACAATGACATCCACCGAGCCTGCAGGCAGCGGATTATCACCGGTTGTATCGACAAAATAATTCGTTCCGTCCGCGCTTATTTCGACTTGCGTATTCACAGGGTTAGCTCCGGTATTTACGATAAAATATGAATACGTGCCCAGCACACTTGTCGTGTTCGCAGGCAGCGGCGTAAACGCATCGGCTGTTGTGATGCCGGTGGTAGCCAGTTCAATAAAGCTGCGCTGTGAAATGGAGGTAACACTGCTGAGCGTACCGGCAGTAATGGTAGCACCCAGCACGCTGGTAATCGTACCATCAAGCAGGTTGGTTACTGTACCAGCAGACGACAACGTACCGGCAGTAATGGTAGCACCCAGCACGCTGGTAATCGTACCATCAAGCAGGTTGGTTACTGTACCAGCAGATGACAGCGTACCGGCAGTAATGGTAGCGCCCAGCACGCTGGTAATCGTACCATCAAGCAGGTTAGTTACTGTACCAGCAGACGACAACGTACCGGCAGTAATGGTAGCACCCAGCACGCTGGTAATCGTACCATCAAGCAGGTTGGTTACTGTACCAGCAGATGATAGCGTACCGGCAGTAATGGTAGCACCCAGCACGCTGGTAATCGTACCATCAAGCAGGTTGGTTACTGTACCAGCAGACGACAACGTACCGGCAGTAATGGTAGCACCCAGCACGCTGGTAATCGTACCATCAAGCAGGTTGGTTACTGTACCAGCAGATGACAGCGTACCGGCAGTAATGGTAGCGCCCAGCACGCTGGTAATTGTACCGTTTAAGAGGTTAGTTACTGTACCAGCAGACGACAACGTACCGGCAGTAATGGTAGCGCCCAGCACGCTAGTAATTGTACCGTTTAAGAGGTTAGTTACTGTACCAGCAGACGACAACGTACCGGCAGTAATGGTAGCACCCAGCACGCTGGTAATCGTACCGTTTAAGAGGTTAGTTACCGTACCAGCAGATGACAGCGTACCGGCAGTAATGGTAGCGCCCAGCACGCTGGTAATCGTACCATCAAGCAGGTTGGTTACCGTACCAGCAGATGATAACGTACCGGCAGTAATGGTAGCGCCTAGCACGCTGGTAATCGTACCGTTCAAGAGGTTAGTTACCGTACCAGCAGATGATAACGTACCGGCAGTAATGGTAGCTCCTAGCACGCTGGTGATCGTACCATTTAAGAGATTAGTTACCGTACCAGCAGATGATAATGTACCGGCAGTAATGGTAGCACCGAGCACGCTGGTAATTGTACCGTTTAAGAGGTTAGTTACTGTCCCTGCGGACGACAGCGTACCGGCAGTGATGGTAGCGCCCAGCACGCTGGAAATTGTACCGTTCAGGATGACTGTAGTCAGATTTCCGCTGGAATCGGTAGTGAGGGGGCGGTCAATCAGTGTGGAAGGGTCCCGCCCAAAGATCAGTGTCCGCAGATTATCGGGGTTTGCTTGAAACGAACTGAAGTTTGGCAAAAGGATTCATCCTCTCTTACTAGAATAGGAAGAACAACCTGCTCATAGTAAAAATCCCAAACCGTCGTCTGGGTTTTTCAAAAAAGCGGGCTGCGATCAGACAATAGCCTGTACAGATGAACAAAAACCATTCGAATGGTGTGATATTACTATATGGAAAAGTTTCGAGAATGACTGGGCAGGCAAACTCAATTACCGCAGAATTGACCGTTGAGGACTATTTTTCTTAAAATGGGATAAATAAGGGCATGCTACATAATAACTTCAGGCTCAATCATTCCCAATGAAAAGAGGGCATATATGGAAAGCTGTCTGTTCATCCATGGCTTTACAGGGGGTGAGTACGAAATCTCGCCGCTGGCGCAATTTCTGGAGCGGCATGATTACCATGCCAGAACGTTTACACTCAAGGGGCATGGGGGCAGCCGAAACGATCTGCTGCAATCCGACAGGCATGATTGGCGGCAAAGCGCCGAAGATCAGCTGCAGGATCTGCTCCTCGGCGGTGAGGGCGTGCATCTGATCGGTTTTTCGACCGGGGCACTGATCGCTTCCTATTTGTCGGTACAATATCAAGACTGCATCAAGTCGCTTACCCTGCTGTCCACCCCCGTCTTTCCTTTGAATCTGTTGGAGATTGCAAGAACCCTGGGCAGCCCGGTTATGGTTAGAAACTACCTTAGCAAATTCGGGACGACTCCGGCGAAGGCTACCAGGGAATTTTTGCGTCTGGTGCGGGAGAGCTTCAACATTTATCCGCAGATTAAGATCCCGACTCTGATTGTTCAGGGCCGGAGAGATCATCTCGTGAGAGCCAAAAGTGCGGCTTATCTGCAGCGCACGATCCCCTCAGGAAGCAAGCGGGTATTAATGGTGGAGCGAAGCGGACATATGCTGTGCCACGGAGAACACAGCGGGCAGATGATGAATGAAGTGCTGCAGTTTATGCGGACCTCCGGCCGTACCGGACTGAATTGAGTTGCGCCGGAAGTACCCTGAACCTGGCAAACCCTCCTTCACAACAAGCGTAGAGGAGGGTTTTTGGCGTGCCATATTCCGTTGACATCCCTTAGCCGGTATGATAGTTTCTATTTAGGGAAACCGGTTTCCCTATCGATGTTTATGTTCTTGTATGTCTGCAGGAGGATTCCCGCGGAAGGAGTTCCGGCGCCAGCAGCAGCTTCTGCAGAGCTTCGTTTTTGCCGCCGATCCGTTCCATTAAGAGCTTCCCGGCAGATACGCCCAGATGGAAGGTATCCAGATTAAGCGAGGTTAGCGGTGGTGAGGTATAGCGGGACAAGGGATAATCATCAAAGGTTGCAATCCCAAGCTGTGTTGGAACCTTCACCCCAAGCTCTCTGGCAGCCAGCAGCACTCCGTAGGCTGCAAAATTGCTCATACAGATTACCGAGTCCGGCGGTGTCTCGCTTAACAGCAGTTGCTTCGCCGCTTGATAGCCAAACGCCTCTTCTGCTTCGCCATTAATAATCCATTCCTTGCGGAGCGGCTTGCCAGCCTGCCCAAGGACCTGCCGGCAGCCTTCCAGCCGCCGGATGAAGAGCGGGTCTCCCTCGTATCCGCCAATAAAAGCCACTGCAGAATAGCCCTCCTCCAGCAGATGCCTGGTGAGCATTCTGCCGCCGGCTTCGTTGTCGAAGTCGACCCAGCATCCGGATGCTGCAACTTCTCCCAGCGAGACATAAGGGAACTCTAGATGGTTAAGCCGGGTGCACAGCTCCTCTGTCAGGACCGAGGTGTTGGCGATAAGGCCATCCACCCTTTTACTCCTTACGAGTCTATGCAGGAAATGGCCATCAGGATGATTGTGCTCGACATTTGCGATGGTCAGCTCATATTTCAGGGAGCCGATCACACTCTCAATTCCGCCGATGATGTTGTAGAAGAACTGGTTCAGGAATTCGCTGGACTTGGACATATCGATTAACAGTCCGATATTGCTGCTGCTCTGCCGGGCCAAGCCTGTGGCGATGCTGCTGGGTGTGTAATTCATCTGTTTCATAATTTCTCTGACCTTTTGTTTGGTTTCCTGCGAAATTTTTGGTGAATCATTCAGCACCTTAGATACAGTGGATTTAGCTACCCCCGCCGCAATGGCGATATCCGTAATCGTTACCTTCATAAGTTTTCCCTCACGGTCCTGACGGTTTTTTTGAATGATTAATATTCATTAATCAAGATATAATCCCATCATACAATAAAAGGAGCTTGTATAATATGATTCGCTGGTTTCTGTACCATACTGCTGAAGATCCCTTTGCCTTTCCGGTTGGTTCCGGCTTATTGAAGCTGCGCCTCTTTGTGCAGAATGGCCAGCAGCTGTCCTGCACTGTGATTCACTCCGACCGCTATGACACGCCAGGGAGCGAAATCCCGCTTCCAATGGAGCGGATCGGCTCTGCCGGAGCTTATGAAATCCACGAGGCTGTACTACAGTCGGCAACCGGCAAATGCAGATATTTATTCCACGTCGAGAACCCTGCCGGTGATTATGTATGGTACGGGGAGAGAGGTCTATCCGAGAACAGGGAGCACGCGGGCTCTTTTCAATATGCTTACATGCACCGGCCCGAAGCGGTTAAGCTGCCCTCCTGGAGCTCCGATGCGGTTGTCTATCAGATTTTTCCCAACAGCTATAACGGAGGGACCCTGAAAGGAATAACAGAAAAAATCCCTTATCTGCACCAGTTGGGTATTACGGCCCTGTATATGACGCCGATTTTTGATTCCCCCTCCGCGCACAAATACAATACCTCAGATTATTACAAGGTTGATCCTGCATTCGGCAGCACGGAGGATTTGAAGGCATTGGTGGATGAAGCCCACCGCCACGGGATCAGAGTTCTGCTGGATGCTGTGTTCAACCATTCCGGCGATGCGTTCTTTGCCTTCAAGGATGTGCTTGAGCATGGAGAGAATTCCCGGTACAAGGACTGGTTCGTGATTCATTCCTTTCCGGTGGTGCAGACGCCTTCCCCGAACTATGAAACCTTCGCCAAAGCGGAAGCGCATATGCCCAAGCTGAATATGGACAACCCCGACGTTGCTGATTACATGATGGAGGTCTCCAAGCACTGGGTGCGGGAGGCAGGGATCGACGGCTGGCGTCTGGATGTAGCCAATGAGGTATCCCCAAGGTTCTGGACGCGGTTCCGCCGGGAGCTGAAGGCGGAGTTTCCCGAACTGCTGCTGATCGGTGAGATCATGCATGATTCCGGGCCTTGGCTGAGGGGTGACCAGTTCGACGGAGGCATGAATTATGTGCTGCGCGATGCAGTGCTGGAGTTCTTTGCAGAGCAATACGCCGGGCCGGTACGCTTTATGGAACAGCTGCTGCATCAGGAGGCGTTATGTAATGATCAGGCGAATTCCGCCATGTTCCAGCTGCTTGGCAGTCATGACACGCTGCGTTTTCTGACGGCCTGCAAGCAGGGGGGGCGGGGCTGGGATCATGAGAACACAGCTGTACAGCGGATGCGGCTGGCAGTCTTTTTCCAAATGACCTATATCGGGATGCCGATGATTTATTACGGAGATGAAGTGGGCATGGAGGGAGCGACGGACCCGCACTGCAGACTGCCGATGGTGTGGAAGGAGCAGGAGCAGAATACGGCGCTTCATGCCTGGTATACCCAGCTCATTTCACTCCGGAAACAGTATGAAGTGCTGCGAAAAGGCGCTTTCCGTCCCTGGATCACGGATGAAGCCCGCAATGTTCTCGGCTATATCCGGTGCAGCGGCCAGGACCAGATGGGGCTGTTGATTAATAATTCCCCTAACCGTTACCAGCTGGAGCTTAGCCGTTTCCGTTCTGACGCCAACGTTCTGACTGACCTGCTGACTGGAGCAACCTTTCCCGGCACCGGAGATTTTCTGGTGGAGATTGAACCCTTTGGCTGCCTGATGCTCTACTAGGATGCGGCTGCGGAAACTCCTTGCCTATAAATCTGGGCTTATAATATGATGTTGGGGAACATTGTATATTAATAACAGAGATCAGCTCCATATCAAGATGACAACTCTGTCATTTTCTGTGTGGAAGGAAGGAGTACGTATGCCCAAAGTTCCGGAAGGGTATGGGGAGAAAATGCGCGGTCTCATATTGGATGCGGCTTTGGAGATTTGCCGGACCAAGCCGGTGTATGAAGTGACCATGCGGGATATCATCCGCCAGACCCGGCTCAGCGTGGGTACGGTTTATCGTTATTTTGAAGATATTGATGATATTTTCATAGGTTTGACTAACCGCAATCAAGATGAATATCAATTATGGGCTCATTGTGAGCCTTTATTTGCGGATGACCATAGCGTGCAGCAGGTTATTCTGGGGATATTCCATTACCTGGGGGAATACTTGGCGGAGTCGATTCCGAAAGAAGGCAAGTTTGCGTTCGAAATGAACATCAAATTTCTTGCGGACCCTGAATTATATGAGAAAAAAAAGAACGGGATCACGGAAGTGACAGATTTCGAGAAATTGATGCACCATGCCCTGATCTATCTTGCCGGCAAGGTGGAGGCTGGCTTGCTGAAGCCTGTAATGCCGCTGGAGCATATCTTTGCATTTGCGGTGACCTCCCTGGATGGAATAGTAAGGGATTTGACTCTGGCACGGTGTTATTCACTGCCGGGCGATGACGCGGGAATTACGCTGGATGAGCTGTCATTAACCGGCGCTTTGGCGAGAAGCTTGCTTTATTTACTGGGGGAGGCATAACCCATAGCCGGACGGCGGCTGCATGCTGCCGCTTTTGATAAGAATTTGTATGCTTCACGCCATAAATTATCCTTCTATTTCTCGCTGAAACGGTACCGTCCTTTTAAAGGACGGCCTAGCCGTTTCCACTTGCGATGCGCAGAATGGACCAGCATTTTTCCGGAAATGCTGTCCAGCCTGCGCTTATTTGAATTGTCCATAAATAGGCCGCACACAGCATGCCTGCACGGGTTGTAAATCAGGTCCGCAGGGACCGGGTTTTTAACATACGTGAGGCATTTTTGCTTGAAAGGGACCCGATCCGGTGCCGCAGGGAATGCGTGCTTTTTAGCTTGACAAAAGGGAAGCAGCTTCATATATTTAAAAGTGACTACCCCGTCATTTTTAAATATATGGAGGAAAAAAGCCGGGAAAACGCCGGAAACAGGAAGATCCGTGGGGTGGATATTGGATTCAGGGAATAGGAGAGCTTGAATATGGAACCATTTATTAAAATTGAAAAGGTGACAAGGCAGTATGAAACGGGAGAAATGACTGTGACAGCCGTGGATAAGATGGATTTTACAATTAATAAAGGAGAGTTTGTGGTGATACTGGGCCCGTCGGGCTCGGGCAAAAGCACGCTGCTGAACCTGTTGGGCGGCATGGATCAGGCCACCTCGGGCAATATCATTGTTGATGGAGCCAATATTGCCGGTTTTTCCATAGACCAGCTATGCAATTACCGCCGCAACGATATCGGCTTTGTATTTCAGTTCTACAACCTGATACCCAATCTGACTGCAAAAGAGAACGTCGAGGTTACGCGGAAAATCTGCAAAAACGTGCTGGACAGCACTTCCGTCCTCAATTCTGTAGGCCTTGGCGGACGGCTTCACCACTTTCCGGCCGAACTGTCCGGCGGTGAACAGCAGCGGGTATCCATTGCCAGAGCCATCTGTAAGAATCCCAAGCTGCTCCTTTGCGATGAACCCACCGGAGCGCTTGACAGTGTCACTGGGGCACTAATCATGGCCACTCTATGGGAGATGTGCAAAAAGAACGGACAGACGGTGATTATCGTAACCCACAACGCAGCCATTGCAGAGACAGCGGATAAAGTTATCCGGCTGAAGGACGGTAAGGTTCTGGAGGTCCAAATTCACAAAGAACCGCTTCCTATGAGCGAGGTGTCCTGGTGATGATTTTACCTCAAAAAATGTTCCGGGATATCTGGCACGCCAAGGCTCAATTCCTGACAATCATCATTATTGTCGCTTGCGGGATCTTTACATTTGTGGGAGCCATTACGGTGGGCGGGCGGCTGGAAAAAAGTGTTTCCCGCTTCTATGATGCCACAAGGATCAATGATATTTGGATCAATGTGCAAAATGCCTCAGATACAGATCTGGATGCCATTAAACAGCTTCCCGGCGTGGAGGAAGTACAGGGCAGAGCTGTGCTGAAAATGTTTTCCGGCAACCGGAGTGTTGATGTATTTGTTCTTAACGGGAATAAGCTATCCCGGCCTTATCTGGTCGAAGGGCAGCCTTATCAAGCCGGCGGGGAAGGCATCTGGCTGGACCGGGAATTCGCGGCAGCCAACGGCCTTAAGGCGGGTGATACACTGGACCTTGGCTTAGCAAGCGGCCGCAGCGGCAGTGTTGTTATCCAAGGCCTGGTCCTGAGTCCGGAAAAGCTGATCGATATCTCTTCCGAAACGCTGTCAACAAGACATGATCTTTACGGTTACGGTTACATGGATATGCAGGCTGCAAGTGAATCCTTCCGTGTCTCGGGCATGAATCAGATTATGCTGAAAATAAAGCAGGGTGCAGACGGGCAGGCATTGATCCGTCAGGCTGAGAATCTGCTGGGCGGCAAGTATCTGGACAGTATGACCCACAAGGAGCATCCGAGCACAGCCGGAGCCGCCAACCAGATCGCCCAGTTCAAAACAGTCGGCTATGTGACGCCCGTTTTGTTTTTTTCGCTTGCTGTGCTTGTGATGGTCAGCACGATGAGCAGGCTGATCGCTAATCAGAGGACACAGATCGGCACCATGATGTCCCTGGGCTTCTCCACCCGGCAGATCCGCAGGCATTATATAACTTACGGGCTGGTGCTTGGAATTGCAGGCGGCTTAATCGGGCTGGTGTCCGGATACTATGGAATTCCAAAGATTTTTATGGGGACTTTAACGAGGTCCTTTATTCTGCCGGAATGGACAACGGCGTTTCCGGTGGAAGCTTTGCTGTCTGTTGCTGCTGTCTGCGGATGCTGCGTTCTGGCCGTGCTGCTGGCCTGCGGGAACAAGCTTAAGCAATGGCCTGCGGCAGTTCTGCGCGGGAGTGTACCGCCAATCCCAGGGCATTCGAGGGCCGGAAGCCGGCTTAACCTGCGCTTACCTTCGTCCTTTGACAATGTATGGATGCTGCGGAATCTGAAGGCTCATAAAATGCGGGCGCTTATGGGCGTCATCGGGGCGTTTGGCTGCACATTTCTGATTCTGTTCGGCTTTGCCAATATCGATTCGAGCGGCGAGGCGATTGAAGCAGAGTTCGGCCGGCAGAATCTTTTTGCGTTAAAAGCAGATATCAATGCCACAAGCATATCCTTATTGCCGGACCCGTCCCCTAGTGAAACATCCGTGCAATATATACAGGAAGCGGGGATTCAGGTCAAATCGGAGCAGGGTGAACGAAATCTGCTGCTTACAGTGCTGGATAACGGGGAATACATAAATCTGGATGTGAACAGCAGCAAGCCTGTAGCCGCCCCTCAGGAGGGGATTGTTTTATCGGAAAATACAGCGGGTGTGTTGGGCGTGCAGAAGGGGGAACGGATCAAAGTAAGGTTTGCAGGCGGTGCTTGGAGGGATTTCAGGATCGCGGATACGATTCAGGCCCCCGCTGCCAACAAAGTCTACTTATCCAGAAGGGCTTGGGAAAAATCCGGGGAAGCATTTGTCGTGACTTCTGTGCTGCTTGGCGGACAGGCAAACCTGGAAAGGGTGAAGGAGGCCTACCCTGTCACTCAAATCGTGTCGAAGGAGGAGATCAGGGAGGCAAATGCACAGTTGAACGAAGGCGTTTTTGCCTCAGCCGCGGGATTAACCATTGCCGCCATATTCCTGGGGGTTGCTGTAATTTACAGTCTGGGCCTGATCAGCCTTACAGAAAGATCGAGGGAATTTGCCACATTAAAAGTCCTGGGCTTCCGGCAGCAAGAAATCCGGCGGCTGCTGGTGCGGGAGAACCTCCTGTTAACGCTGGCTGGAATAGCCTTGGCTGTTCCCGCAGCGTGGGAAGCTATTCAGGCCTTGGCCGAATGGAATGCCGATGAAACGATTATGCTGTTTCCCAAGATCAGGCTGCTAAGCTATTTTTCCGCGATTTGCCTTACGCTCCTGTCCTCCTATGCGGTGAATCGGTTAATGAGCAGGAAGATATCCCACATTGATATGGTCACTTCTTTAAAGGCGGTGGATTAGGTTTTTCTGGCCAGGGGCGGCATCCCAGACTCTGATTATTTGTGTTTTCTCATGGCTCTGTATTCCTGGGTTTCCCACTGCTTAAGCAATGGATAGGGATCGAAGGCCCATTCGGTAATCCCCCGGTCGCGGTAGATGCCATAATGCAGGTGAGGCGGGAATTTGCCTTGAGTACCGGGGTTGCCGTAGCCGGAGCTGCCGACCCAGCCGATCGTCTGACCTGGAGCTACGATATCACCCCGGGAAAGGGATTTTTCAAATCCGGCCAGGTGGGCGTAATAATGGTAGCGGTTTTCGATGTCGCGGATCCCGATCCGCCAGCCGCCATAACGGTTCCAGCCCTTGGTTTCCACAATGCCGAAGCAGGTGCTGCGCACAGTCATGCCGTAAGGTGTGAACAGGTCCGTCCCTTCATGGATACGTGCCCCGCCCCAGCTTCTGCCTGTCCCCCAGGTGCTGCGGTAGGAATAAGTTTTCCCGACCGGCAGCGGAAAAGCACTGCCCGATAAATCAAGGCGTCCGAAATGCTCATACAGCCTGGCAAACTGCTCTATCCGCTGCGTGGCCCGGCCATTATGGTAATATTCCCATACCCCAATATTGAAATCGCTGGAGGAGTCGCCGTATTTCATCAGATGTCTTGCCATACTGTAGAGCACATCGGCATCATTCTCAGGATCAGCCAGGCCGTCGCCGGACCCGTCTTTTCCGAGTCCTCCAAAAAAACGGATCGATTCCGGCGACTGGTCCTCCTGATTCGGGTTCAGCGGTCCGCTCCACACCGGTGGGGGAAAGCTGATTCCGGTAAGGCGGGGTTGGGCTTGCCCCGCAGTTCCGCTTTTCTTTTTGGCAATCGTCCGCTCATACTGGTCGATGGCGGCGAAGCGGAACCAGGCAATGCCGGTAGCCGCGCTCATTTGATCGTAAAGCTGCTTACGGCTGACGGAGAGACTCTCCTTGCCGGAAGCAGCTTCACTGCTGACTGCGTGCTTATTGCCTGCGGGTGCTCCTGCCACAGCATCACTATCCCCCCAGAGCATCGCGGCGGCCGACAGGCAGAGCACTGTTTTGCGTATTGCAGCAATTTTGAATAGAGCCAGCATGGGTAACAACCTCCTTGGTCCGGGTGCTGATTTTATAGATGATGAAGTTCTGTATCGAAGGGCATCCCGTCGGGTGCTTTTCTTTTAGATTGAAGCAAATGGCCTTTTTTTATCCGTTCTTGCCCAAAAGTACACAAAAACAGGCAAATGACCCTTGCACATGCTATAATATGAGGCAGCAAACTTTTAAGCATGCAACTACTATTCAGGCGAAAGCGGGGTTCTCCACTTTGACTAATAATCGAACAGCCAAACAGCCCAAGCCAGACTGGATCAAAATCAAATTAACGACTGGCGATAATTATCAGGAAATTAAAGGCATGATGCGATCCAAAACCCTGCATACCGTATGTGAGGAAGCGCGCTGCCCGAATATCTATGAATGCTGGGCCAACCGCACAGCTACTTTTATGATTCTGGGTGACATTTGCACCCGGGCCTGCCGGTTCTGTGCCGTGAACACCGGCCTGCCGACCGAGCTTGATCTTCAGGAGCCGGAGCGTGTGGCCGAGGCTGCCGAAAATATGAAGCTGAAGCATTGTGTCGTAACCAGTGTGGCCCGTGATGATCTGAAGGATGGCGGCGCAAGGATTTTTGCCGAGACCGTGGCTGCCATCCGTAAGCGGCTTCCGCTGTGCAGCGTAGAAGTGCTGATTCCGGACTTCCTTGGCGAACGGGACAGTCTGGAAATTGTAATGAACAGCAGACCGGATATCCTGAACCATAACATTGAGACGGTAGAGCGCATGTCTGACCGCGTGCGGGCCCGGGCCAAATACCGCCGTTCCTTGGAGCTGCTGAGCCGTGCGAAGGAGATCAAGCCTGACATTCCGACCAAATCCAGCATTATGCTTGGCGTAGGTGAGGAATGGGATGAGATTCTGCAGGCGATGGATGACTTGCGTGCCGTGGATTGTGATATATTGACATTAGGCCAGTACCTGCAGCCGTCCCCCAAGCATCTGAACGTTGAGAAATTCTATAACCCTGAAGAATTCGCCCTGCTCAAGGAAGAGGGACTAAAGCGCGGATTCAGCCATGTGGAGTCCGGCCCTCTGGTGCGAAGCTCCTATCATGCGCATGAACAGGTGAAGTCGGCGGCGGCTGCCCGCGAGGAGCGTACGGTTTCTTTGTAAGCTACAATTGTTCTTTGTAAGCCACAAATTTGAGTTGAAAATTTGTCCCGTGACGAAGTCACAGTAGGTTTTAGTCTTTAAGGTTTTGTGTTTAAGGTTTTAGTCTTTAAGGTTTTAGTCTTTAAGGTTTTGGTCTTTGATGTTTTAGTTTTGGGGGTTGGAGCGCGAGCAATCAACCCGCTCTTCGACGTTTGCTACCACCTCCCGCGTTGAGGGAGTCATGGAGAGGGATTTTGGAATTGGAGGAGCTTCAGCGTCCGCCTTTGTCTGCAGATTTCAACCGCTTATAGCGGTTAATCAGAGAAATCTGCAGACAACAGCGGCCGGAAATCCAAAAACCCGCGGAATGACGGGTTATCAACGCCCCCCCTCTCATTTTATTGAAAGGCAGGCGACAAACGCTTGATCGTTATAGGTGGAAAGGGCTACGAGCTCGTATTGGATCATAAGGACGGCTGGAACCCGGAGGCGTTTCGCGGAAGATACAGTGAAGTGCTGGACCGGTACGATTATATTATCGGTGACTGGGGTTACAGCCAATTGCGCTTGAAAGGCTTTTACCGGGATAATCACCCGAAGGTGAACCGGGACACGGCAATTTCAGGCATGGTGGATTACATTAATGAATACTGTAATTTTGGCTGTGCTTATTTTGTGCTCCACAAGTTGAAGGAAACGCCCAAAGAAGGCAGCTTCAAGGATATTCTGACCAAGGAAGCACCGGAGCCCGGCACAGACGATGAAATGGAGCAGACCTCTGCAGAACCTGTGGTAACAGCGAAGGTGCAGCGGGACCCTTCTTCCAGGCCCTCGAATTCAAATGCGGCAGCCCGTGACAAAAATGCGGGAGGCCCAGCCAAAGAGAACGGGGCAAAGGACAGACCCGCCCGTGAGCATCAAAGCCGGAATCACCGCAATAAAGAGAACCAGGGCAGAAGAAACAACAAGGATTCCCAAGGCAGACCACCACAGAACCCGCCGCAGAATCCTTCGAATTAACGGCTATAAGAAGCCCGGCAATCTAAAAAAAGGTGTCTCACAGCCAGTTTTGAACTGGTTGTGAGACACCTTTTTGATTATTTGGGGAATTGTGCAAATCCAAAACATACGGATCTCATGGAAGCATCAGATGATATAAGCAGTCTTCATGGCTTGCCTTAATAGAGCCGGAATGATATCTTCCGAATTTCCCGCCGGCTTGCCCGAAACTCCAGGCACCAAAATAATTCCCGGAAGCTTTGGGTCCAATGCGGCTAAGGGGTAACCGCTACCTCTCTGGATCGACCGATAGTTCTGATTATGATGTTAGGAATGACCAGCAGCAGCGCAATGGAGCCGTAAACGCCAATGATATAGCTGGTAGCGTAAACAAGACCGAATCCCTGATGAAAAAGAGCAGTGATGAGATGAATCAACATGTTCGTAAAACAAAAGGCGTAGCTTCGGATCATCCAGTTCCGGTGCCGGATGATGCGTTTCTTTTTGATTTGTACGAGTGCCATAATAGTGATAAGCAGCCATATGATATTAAGAGCGTTGAACCCCATACTGCTTATTTTTCCTCCAGTAGCGTAAGGCGCCATGTACCCGGAAGTAAGCACGACAAGAAGTACGGACACTAAATAAACGTAACCGTTTATGCGATGGAACTTTCGGCTTTTTTCAAAGATTCGATTAGAAAAGTTGAGCAGCCCCGCCGCCATGGCGATGCAGGCAAATGCGACATGAACATGCATAACGTTTAACCAGACCGGGAGATTAAGCTCGCGCTTCAGTCCGGTTTTATGGCTTAAAAATGCCCCGGCTCCCGGATCGATCAGATAATTCTCCGTCAAAGCGTAAAGGATAAACACAATGCTGACACAGGCTAATAATCCGTATAATATTTTCCGCTTCTCCATGCAATCCACTCCCCCCCTGCGGCTTCAACTTTATTGCCAATAGACATTTCTGGTTAAGATACCCGCTTGCCTGTTAATTTGGATGCAGGCAGTATGCCGGCCCTAGCGATTCCGATCATTTGATCTCCGCTCACGGCAACTTCGAATTTCAGATTCAAGCGCATGGGTTTCGTAATGCGCAGCGACCAGGTAAGCTTGTTGTCCTGAAGTACGGGGGTTATAAACTCGACCGTCTCATCCCCTTGTGTTGCCTGCCCTTGGATCATCCCATTCCTTGTGGAAATGGAGAACTTGACCTCCAGTTTCCCAACAGGTGTAGCGATTGTCGTATCCCAATCCCCGTCGAAGTCAGATTCCCTGAGTGATTTTATATTCAGGGTGTCATAGATCATCCCCGCTTTGATCGTCACGATGTTCGTTTCTTCGTGAGTCACTGCCATATGAGAGCTAGGCGCAATTCCTTCTTCCCGCCAAACCGTCCCCCTCCGTTCATATTCGAATAGCTGCTCTACCGCGTGTGCGATACGCGGTCCAAGCTCGCGTTCCACCAGATACAGCGCAACATCGAGGCCCGAAGTAACGCCGCCGCCGGTAACCAGGTTGCCGCTGTCCACTACGCGTGCCGGGACGGGAATGGCACCGGTTGCTCCAAGTACATCCATGCCCAGATGATGCGTTACCGCCGGTCTGCCCTCCAAGAGTCCTCCCATGGCCAGCAACAGGGAACCGCCGCAAACCGTGGCGATGACGATGTCTTTTTGCCTGATTGCCTGCCCAATCATTCCGGTCAATTCTGTATTCATTGCCCGCGAAAGAATAGCCGTGGGCGAATCGGGGCCATCCCCTTCGACGTCGCCCGACGCGCCAGGTATGAGAATGATGCCCGCACGTTCCGGGTTCAGTGTGCCGCTCGCTTCAATTTTTAACCCGTTGATGCCACTAGTGACGGATCTCGGCCCTTCAGCGGTAACGAGTTCTACGCTTAACGCGTTTTCAGCATATATTGCAGCGGCGCAAAAAACCTCGTAAGGCGCAATGGCATCCAGAAGATCGAAGCCATCAAAAAGCACGATTTGAACTGTTAACATCCATAAACCTCCTTCATCAGTTTGCTGCGTGGGGGACAAGTCACTACCCGCGATATTTGCTTCCGTGTACGCAAGAAAGATCATATCAAATGAATATCTCAAATGAAGTTGTAAAAGGGTCACAAAACCATAAACATTGCATCACAAATCAGGTGGATTCGTTAGTTTCCTGCGGAAAAAATGATAAACTGGAATTCAAAGGTGGGATATTTATGAGCGAAATTAGTACGATACTGGTTGTAGACGATGACCAAAGTATCGTTGAATTATTGAGGGACTTTTTGGAGAACGAGAATTTTCACGTTATAACCGCTTGTGACAGCGCAGAAGCATTGGCCTTATTCCAACAGAGTTCCATTCACTGCATTGTTCTTGACATCATGATGCCGGGACAAAATGGGTTTGAGTTATGTCGTCAGATTCGGGCGGAGAGCAATATTCCTATCCTTTTCTTGAGTGCTCGCAGCGATGATGTGGACAAGATTCGGGGGCTGACTCTCGGCGGCGATGATTATATCGTCAAATCCGCTTCACCTGGAGAGATTGTTGCCCGAGTGAAAGCCGTATTGAGGCGCTTTGCTTCCCAGAAGCAAATGGACGGAAGGATCCTGGATTATGGACGCATCAAATTAAATCTGTCCACAAGAGAAGTGATCGTGGAAGGAAAAAACGTCGATCTCACACCGAGAGAATATGAGTTGTTGCGATTATTTGTTGAACACCCCCGACATGTTTTTTCATATGAACAATTGATTGTAAAATTTTGGAATGGTGTGGGCGATAAGCATACGATCCGGGTCCATCTCAGTCGGCTTCGCGAGAAAATCGAATCCGATCCGAACCAGCCGAAATACCTGGTCAACGTATGGGGAGTAGGGTATCGCTTCGAGGGAGGATAAAATGAAAACACTTCGCATTCGTACGTTTACTATCTTTTGCTTTTTCTTCATCCTTTTATTGCCGTGGATCTTCTTTGTTACATCTCACTATATGGAAACAAAAACCTTTAGCTTCACAAAAAGTCAGCCGCAAAATGAAACTCTCCAAAGACAATTGACCGAGATGATCCACCTGATCGAAACGGGATCTGACAAATGGATGGATCCAAATTGGCAAAATCAATTGCATAAAGAATTGCGGAAAGCAAAGATGGATGTGGCTATTCTATCCGAGTACGGTCAGGAAATTTATCGGTCTAATCCGGAGCGCCGCGGTGCATTGTCGTCAACCGAACGGTTCTCCATCATAGAGCACGGTCATTTGTTAGGGAGGGTTATTCTTTATCTGCCAAAATCAAATACAGTCCAAATGATTTCGATATTTTCCGGATTACTACTTGCTTTCTTTGTTGTCGGAGTTGAAATGAGGCGGTTCCTACTTAAACCCCTCGAGAATATGAGTGTTGCAGCTAGACAAATTGCAGCAGGAGAGTGGGATGTGCAGTTACCCTTGTCGAGGATCACAGAAATCACTGAAGTACGCGACGGATTTGAAGTGATGGTGAAGGGGCTGCAAAAATCATATCGGAAACAAGTGGAATTGGAAGAAGAACGCCGATTCGTTATTGCTGCTGTCGCGCATGATTTACGGACACCGTTGTTCGCCTTACGGGGTTATTTGGATGGCCTGGAACAAGGGATTGCTCAATCACCAGAGAAAATAACAAAATATGTGGCCGTATGCAAGGAAAAGTCGGCTCAATTGGATCGGCTGGTAGAGGATCTGTTCACATTTACAAAAATGGAGTATTGGGAGACGAAACTTAACAACAAGGCTGTTGACCTTAAACTCATACTCCGGAAGTCGATTGACAGTCTGAGTCCACTGGCTTGGCAAAAACATATCTCAATTTCGAACCATGCTGCAGACGATTGCATCATTAGCGGCGACACGCACTTATTGGAGCGTGCCATGAACAATCTTTTGGATAATGCCGTCAGACACACACCTTCCAATGGTGAAATTGTTGTTCAATGTTATAAAGACGGTAACAAAGTAAAGTTTACGATACGTGATACAGGGCCGGGTTTCTCATCAGAAGAACTACAACAGGTTTTCGAACCATTATATCGTGGAGAAGAATCTAGAAATCGTTCAACTGGAGGCAGCGGATTAGGATTAACCATTTCACAGAGAATTATTAAGCGACACGGAGGTGAACTTGCCGCAGGTAACCATCCGGAGGGCGGAGCAATGCTAACAGGCTGGATACCTGTAGCTAACCCAAACTAAAATCGAAGAACGAACATTACTGGAGATTCACAGGTTCACCAATTACATCCTTCGGCAATGATGAGCTTATAAGAATTTAGAACAAAACTTAGTATCTCTAACGGAGATAGTTATGTTCAATTGATTGCGGATGCTTGCATCTTAAACAAAATAAAGTTATCATGGATACATGAAGTCTTTGATCTTCAACGAGGAGTATTATGAAATATTCACTAGGTTCCCCATCTCGCACAGACAAAATTCCCCTCGGAAATCGAAAGTGGCCTGCGAAAGGAGGTGAGAAAAATAAGTGAAAACAGAACCTTAAACTCCACCAGATGAACAGTTGAAATCTCATATGTAATCAAAGACATAATATATCTTTAGTATATTTAATTTGGAAGGATGATCACGATGGCTATTCAACACGCGAAAGATTCTACTTTTAAAGAGATGGTGCAAACTGAAGGTATAACAGTAGTGAATTTTTGGGCTTCCTGGTGTGGTCCATGCAGAATGTTTGCACCTGTTTTAGAGGAGTTTGAAAAGGAAGCAAATGATTCCATTAAAGTAGTTAAAGTTAATGTAGACGAAAATCCGGTAACCTCTTCACTATTTCAGATTATGAGCATACCGGCAACCATTATATTCAAAGATGGAAAGCCCCTATATAAAGAATTAGGCATATTGCCGAAAGGTGCCCTGCAGCAGCTTGTTGCCTCCAAATAAATCAACACACATTTTAAGGGGGAGATCCTTTTGAGTTATGATTGTGCCATTATCGGCGGAGGCCCGGCAGGACTAAATGCGGCTCTGGTACTGGGGCGGGCCAGGCGCAGTGTTGCATTATTTGATAACAGCCAGCCCCGAAATGCGGTTACACATGCCTCCCATGGATTTATTACAAGAGACGGTGTGACACCAGCCGAATTCAGGCGTATTGCATATGAGGAGGTTCAGGGGTATCCCTCCGTAGAACTTTTACCTTGGGAAGTAACCGGGATTCGCCGATCTGATAACAGGTTCGTCGTCGTGACGTCAACCGGAAGACAGATTGAAGCACGCAAATTGCTGGTCACGACGGGACTTAGGGAGGTTTTTCCGGATATTCCCGGCTTGCATGAATGTTATGGAACAAGTTTGTTCAATTGTCCCTACTGCGATGGTTGGGAGCTCCGAGATCAGCCGCTAATTGTTGTTTCCGAGAATTCTGGAGTGTTTCATATGGCCAAGCTGCTTTATACATGGAGTAAAGATCTTGTGATTTGCACGAATGGGCATGCTGTTCTGGATGTCGAGCAGAAACAGCTGCTTAAATCCAGAAACATCGATGTGGTTGAACAAGCAGTAACGATGTTTATCGGGCATGAGGGAAAACTACGGCAGGTGGAATTCGCGGATGGCACGCGGATCGAGAGAACGGGAGGATTCGTTACACCGGAATGGAAACCGAAGGCGTCTTTTAAGGGATCGCTCGGCTATGAGGTAAATGAGTTTGGCGGTATCGTCACCACGAATGAGTGGGGCAAAAGCACGATTCCGGGAGTGTATGCTGCCGGAGATGCTGCTTACGTAATGCCCTCTCAATTGATTTATGCTGCAGCAGACGGAAGCAAGGCGGCAGTTGGCATCAACATGGAACTGGCAGAAGAAGATTTCGTTTAACGCTAAGTGGACATGTCCTTCTCTTTGGGAAAAAAGCTTCTTAGAGAGAGGGCATTTTTTCAAAAGTGATAATTGTAATGATTACTTAGGATTCCTCATTGATTCGAGTGATTAAATTGAATACCTCCGAATGGAACAGAAAGTGGTGGAACACGCTATGAAAAGAAAACCCGTAATCATTGTCGCCTCGCTCATAGTCGGGAATTTCTTGGCGCAATTGATGCAAACGATGCTGAACACAGCTTTACCGCAAATGATGTCGGACCTTGGAATCCAGGCCAATCGAGCGCAATGGCTGATCACCGTCTATCTTCTTGTTTCCGGAATTGTCATCCCTGTGACGGGTTTCTTGATCGGGAAATACTCGACTAGAGCCTTGTTTTTTGCCTCCGTTGGAGCGTTCACGACAGGGACACTGATCGCCGGCTTCTCATCCGAATTTGCATTTATTTTGATCGGACGTATTATTCAGGGTGTAGGTGCTGGTTTGTTGATACCGGTGTTCTTGAATACAATTATCATGGTATTCCCTAAAGAAAAAATCGGTGCGGCAATGGGACTGGCCAGCCTCATTGTGGGACTCGCTCCGGCAATGGGACCAACAATCTCCGGCTTCGTCGTGCAAGATCATTCCTGGCGAATTTTGTTTTTCGGGGTTGCGCCGATTGCAATCGCGAACTTTTTTGTGGCTTATTATTGTCTGGAGAACGTCGGGGAAACAAACAAAACGAAATTGGATCGAAGATCGGTTCTTTATTCAACTTTAGGTTTCGGCAGCCTGTTGTACGGATTCAGTATCTTGGGAGAACAGGGGAGGAGCGCACTACTATCCGCAGCCATCCTCGCTGCCGGATTCATCATTACATTCCTGTTTGTAAAGCGTCAATTTAAACTGGCTGTCCCTTTGCTTGATTTCAATGTGTTCCGCTACCCTAGATTTACTTATGCCTCGATCATTGGCGTAATTTTGTTCATCGTAATGGCAGGAGTAGAACTGCTTCTTCCCATCTACGCTCAAAATGTCAGGGGACTGATGCCGAGGGAATCGGGCCTCCTGCTACTTCCGGGCGCTTTGCTTATGGGCGTATCGGGCGTGATTTCCGGGAAAATTTATGATCGTTTTGGTGGCCGTCATTTGATTCGAACCGGCTTTTTCTGGATTGCAGCCGTTTCGTCACTTTTAACAATGACGTTAACGGTACATGCTTCATTTAGTTTATTGATGGGTATATACGCATTGCTTATGACCGGGATTGGTTTTATGATGACCCCGATCACTGCCTTGGCTATGGCAAGTTTGCCAAATTCGATAATGAAATACGCTTCGCCGATGACGACAGCCATACGCACATTGAGCATGTCGATGGGCGGGGCTTTGCTGATCACCTTGATGACGATTACTGCAGATTATAGCTCAGTATCTTTTCCAGTAAACATGCTTGAAGGGATTCGAGCCGCGTTTTGGACATTAACCGTAATTGCGGCGGGGGGGTTTTTCCTTTCCTTCTTTGTTCCGTACGCCCAAGGTTCAGCGCATCCGCAAGTCAAGGAGAGCCGTCAAGCTTCGTAATAACGGACAATACAAAACCAAGACCACCCCCGGAGGCAGGGCCCCCAATTCGCGGAATCATGAACAGGAAAAAACGCGAGCCGGACGTGATCCAGCATTCCGACGGGCTAGTTTGGGACATTGTACTCTTCGAGAGTACGGACCAACTTCCTTCTGACAGCTTCTCTTAATTCTTCCGGTTGGATCACGACCGCTTCAGCGCCGAACGAAAAGAAATATTCAGCAAAGAATAGTATTTCTGGGGGAAAGATAACCATCTCTAGAATTCCTGTGCCGTTATCGGAACTATGTACTTCTCCCCAAGGGAAAATCCAGCTTTACACTTTCTTGTTTGCTGTAGAAATGAAGTCCCCAGTTCGTTAAATCCACCTCTGAAACATCCACTGTAGTCGATAACGCTTCGGCATCCGCCAAAACAGCTGACCGTATCCGATCTGCCCGAAACAATCGGTAGGCTTTTCGCAGATAGCAGTAGGCTGGGCAAAACCAATATCCCTCATGGGCATATAACGATGGGCTGAATCGTTCTTTGATCGGTCTCATTCTCCCGAATTCCATAATTAATTGTCACGGGCAACCTTCTGATGGATGCTTGGAGCAATATCTCAAGGTAATCGGCTCGTTCTTGGCGGGTATGCGTAAAGAAGTCAACTCGGTGTCGCATCTCATCTATCTGACTTTTCACATCTTCCGATAAATACCTGTAAAATTTTCGAAGTGCGGATTCTGCAGATGCCTCGAAGGGCAGCGAACTGAAGTGTCGAAGAGCAGGCGTGGATGTAATCCTTGACGTTACTGCCGACGCCCCGCATGTTTTCCAGGCGTTCACTGGTATTCTCGATGAAGCCGATCAAGCCCTGGACCGTGCTGCGTTCTTCATCACACAGCATCTCAGATGACCATTTGATCCTAACGAATATGAGTGTCTTATCAGGTCGAAGTAAAAACGGCTGCGCCATCCGAGGAAGGCACAGCCGTTTTATAGCTCAATTACTTTACGCTTAACTTCAATAGGTTCTGCGCAGCGTTGTAGCTCCATACCAGGGATGGGAACTTTTGCTGAAAAGCTTTTACATCAATGAAAGTCTCATTGTTCTGTGACAGTGCCTCTTTGGAGGCCAGGGCAAATCCGGATACCTTGCCGGTGCCGTTTGTGACAAGCACCTTTTTATTCTTGGCATCCCAGGAGACTTCGCTCTCCAGCAGGGCAGCCAGCACGCGCGAGGAAGCGTAGATCGTATTTCCTTGTTTGATCAGTCCGACATTACCGGCAAAAGGACTGCCGTTCACATCAAGGATATGGTTGTCGCCCGAAGCTGTAATCCTGTTCATTCCGGCAATTTGCAGGGCGGTAATCAATTGTGCCGTTTTGCCTTGGACTTCAATGTCAGGGCTCAACCCGATATGATTGAAGTCTTCTTTGCTTGGCGTCAAATATTTCTGTGTCGTCAGCTTTAGTTCTGCCCCGTCTGATACGGGAATCAGACTCTGAATCCGTGCCTTGCCGAAGGAACGTGTGCCCACTACCGTTGCCAGCTTGTTGTCATGAAGAGCACCGGTAAGCGCTTCGGAAGCACTGGCAGTGTACTCATTGGTCAGCACTACAACCGGCACTCCAATTTTACTGCCATTGGTGATGGTTACCGGGGTTAAGGCGCCGCTCTGGTCAGAGGTGTACATCATGATGCCCTTGTCCATAAATTGGGAAGCGATGTTATAGGCGGAATCCATGTAGCCGCCCGTATTGTCCCGCAGATCGAGCACGAGGGATTTCATGCCGCCGGCACGCATTTTGTCTAGTGCGGCGGTGAATTCCTCATCCGCATTCTGCGTGAAGCCGCCAATGGAGATATAAGCGATGTTCTGTCCGAGCATTTTGCTGGTCACTGAGGTGGAGGCCATCTCGCTGCGCTTGACGCTGAAAGTTTTCAGCACCCCTTTCCGGCTGACGAGCAGGGAAACCTTGGTGCCCGCTGTACCGCTCAGCTCATCGCCTTTGGTGTCTTGGATTTTTACACCGTTAATTTTGAGAATGGTATCGCCGCGTTTGAGGCCGGCTTGTTCTGCCGGAGAACCGGCTACAACTTCTTCAATATACAGTTCTTTGGCGGTGTAGACCATCCGGATGCCGATGCCGACATATTCGAGATCGACCGCATGGCTGAATGCAGCAGCCTCATCCTTGTCGAAGTATTGGCTGTAGGGATCGTTGAGGGTGTTCACCATGCCGTCAATCGCTCCGCGGATCAGTGTATCCTGATCGATTCCCTCCACATTATATTGCTCGAGATATTGCATGATTTCGTTAATCCGGTCCGTGGAGGCAGCCGCTTGTGCCTGGTCTGTGCCTGGTACCGCCTGAGAACTGTCCGCTGCCAGAGCAGCGGGAGCCAGAATAAGCGATACAGCCAGACAGCCGCTGAGGGCCGCAGTGATTACCTTGCTTGATTTCATGATTGCATACACCCTTTTTTATATGATTTATTAGGAATTACTTTTGATCGGAATAGGAAACCAAATAAGAATCGTCGATGGTCCATTGACCGCTGCTGGATTTTGAGAAAATAAAAATAGAAGATTGCGTATAGCTCTCACCGGAATCGGCATCCTTGACAGCAGCCTCCACATAAATGGCAGCTTCATCCGGGGTATAATAGAAGATATTGGAGCTATTCAGTGTTTCGGTAAGATTATAGGCCTCAAAATACTCGGCAATGGCATCTTTCATGGAAGCTTCATATTCTTCCCCGTAGTAGGTCAGCTGCGCAAGGGTGTTGTCCACATTTTTGGCGTTTCGGGCTGCGTAATACTTGCTGAGGCTGTCTTTAATAGCGGAAGCGTCGCTTTGTGGAAGCACGACAGCCGTTTTTCCTTGTTCAGGTGTAAGCAATACTGAGCTGTCCTGCAGCTCGGAGCTTTCGATTTTCCATACTCCATTCTTGCGGACAAGGGTGTGCAGGTACTCATAACGCTCATCAGGCAGGTAATCTCCTCCCTTGCGCACAGATTTCTCCACGGTATGCACAACGGCTTCGTTGCCCTGAATGCTTAGAATATCGAGGCTTTCGATGGTGGTGACCATATCATATCTCTTGAAGTATTCCTTCAAATTGTCAACTGAATCGGCCGGGACCGAATTGAAGACGACGAGCGAATAGTAGCCTGCTGCATTCTCGGCATTGAAATATTTATTGGATAAATGCATGAGGTCTGTAATTTGCTGCTCACTGTTATCAGAGGCTTCGGGGGTGTTGATTTTTACGCTTCTGCTGGCTGCATCCCAGACTGCTGTGCCTCCGGTAGCCTCGGCTACGAAACGCAAGGGTATGTATGTAGTGCCGCTGATGGAACTCGGAGCGGTGGCCAGCTTCTTGACCAGATTGTTAACCGTTGCCCGGCTGCTGCCGATTTTTAGGCTGATTGTTAGGCTGGCGCTTGTTCCGGTGACGGTTCCTGTCTTGGCATCCCAGAGTACGTTCAAGCCCAATTTTTCGAAGATGACACGAAAGGGAACAAGGACCGTATTGTTCTTCAGATACGGAGAACCGGCGGTGAAAGCAACGTTGCTTCCATTAATATAGACTTTGATCGGCTTGTCTGCGGCAAAAGCGGGAACGGCCAGCATTAAAGCCAGCAGGCTTATGCCCATGAGCGACAATAATTTCTTCAACAATGGTTCTCTCCTTTAAATAACAGCACTTTGTAAAATAGGTTCATTATACCATCGAAATTTTCTTGCTGTCTATCCATTCATGTAAGCTTGCGCAGATAAAATGAAAATGTCTGAAAACGCATGATAAAGCCGGAGATGGTTCCGCATCCCCGGCTTGATTTCTGCGGCTGGGCGGTTCTCTTAGAGCCGCCTTGCCTTATATGATTGTAGATGGAACCTGTTAGATCAGGAAAGCTTCACGGACCCTGTTCCAGAAGGGAAACGGGCGGTATCTGGCAAAGCTGATTTTTTTGTCGGATACCTGGCAGCGCACGGAGATCAGATCGTCAACGGGTATGTTATTATGGTCTATCGTCAGCAGCAGGCGCTGGTCCTTGCGCGAAAATATATCGCAGTGATGGTGCTTGGGCAGCAGCAGCGGCGACCCCATCGTGCGGAAAACACGGTTGTTAATGGAAGCAATTTCGGCAATCTGCAGGGCTTCAATGGTGGGGTGCACCATGGCTCCGCCAAGGCTTTTGTTGTAGGCGGTGCTGCCTGACGGTGTGGACACGCACAGGCCGTCGCCGCGGAACATCTCGAAGGTCACATCATTGATGTCCACCTGAATCACCACTGTTCCGTCCACACCCTTGAGCGTGAACTCATTCAAGGCAATATGAGAGCTGGAGCCGGATTTCTTGTGGATTTCCAATTCGAGCAGCGGGTATTTGACAATACGCGGTTTGTGCGGCTCGGCGCTGCCGGTACCACACATGTAATCAGCCAGGGCAGGCAGCTCGTCTGCCTTCCAGTCCGCATAGAATCCCAGATGTCCGGTATGGACACCCACAAAAGCCAGATTGGGGATCTGGTCGATAAACGTGTGAAAAGCGTGCAGCATGGTGCCGTCTCCGCCAATCGAGATGACGATTTCCGGAGATTTGGCATCCAGCTCCAGATTCCGCTCCGCTGCCAGCTTGTGAAATTGCTCCGCAAGTTTGATGGACAGTTCGTCACCGCGGTCCAGAACATAATATCTCAAGATGTATAGGCTCCTTTGTATGTTTCAGTCATACACCGATCATAATCAATCTGGACCAGGAACACAATATTTGAAGCGGTAAAAAGTCACCGCCGCCCTCTTGGACGCTTGATGCGCTGAAGCAGCATCACCAGCAGCGAGAGCAGCAGAGCTATGCCGAGCAGCAGGCCAAGCCAGCTTAGACTGGCGGCAAACCCGGACAGTGGAGCGGCGGTAAAGCCGGCAGCGGCGGTTGCCGGGCTGTGGTCCAGCCCGGACCCCGAGTGCGCAAAGGGCTTCCACAGCAGCAGCACAAGTCCTGTAGACAGGAAGGCATGGACCAGTCTGGCAGCCAAAAAGGGCAGATAGCGGAGTCCTGTTCCGTTCAGAATGCTGGCAACCTGTGCGTGTACGGATAAACCGCCCCAGGAGAGAACCCAGGCCCCAGCGGCTGCTTTGAACTCCAGGGGCACCGAAGCGGCAGCGGCACCGGCTGAGCGGGTACCCAGCGTTACCTCAAAAAGTCCGCTGACGAGCGCGGTGGACAGCTCAGCAGGGAATCCCGCCAGCGAGAGCAGCCTTCCTGTGAAGCTGAAGAGTGCGGACATAATTCCGGCCCGGTCCATCATCTCCATCAGCACATTGAAGAACACGACGAGGCCGCCCACAACAATAATGAGCTGCAGCGAAGACTGGACTGCTCCCTTCAGGAGCTCGCCTACACTTCGTCCGTCACGCCGCCTGGCTTCCGCCATGGAACTCAGGGCCGAACGGAGCCTGCCGGCGCGTTCAGGCTGTGGCGCTTTAGGCGGGGGTCCGGAAGGCGGACTCTTTTGCCTGCCGTGAAACGACATCAGCAGTCCTACAATGAGCCCTCCACCGTAATGGGCGAGCGCAAGAATCAGACCCAGAGAAGCATCGTGAAAAAAACCTACGGAAACCGCACCAAGCAGGAAGATCGGATCAGACGATGTGGTGAAGGCCACGAGACGTTCGCCTTCTACGCGGTTCAGCAGCCCCTGTTCCCGCAGCTTTGCGGTTAATCTGGCGCCGACGGGGTATCCTGATACATAACCCATAGCCGCCACAAAACCTCCGCTGCCGGGAATGTTGAACAGCGGACGCATCAGCGGATCGAGCAGGGCGCCGAACAGATGGACCACCCCGAAGCCCAGCATCATCTCCGAAATCACAAAAAAGGGAAACAGTGAAGGGAACAGCACGTCCCACCAGACGGATAACCCGCGGAGGGCTGCATCCAGAGAACTAGCCGGGTTCATTATCATCAGCAGCATACATCCGGCAAGGAGGACACCCAGCAGCGGACTGTAATTTTTTTTCAGAATCATGGTCAACGCCTCCCGGTATATGGATAGATGTATGCAAAAACAGGGACAAACAGCACAAAAAAAATAGGAAAGCGGTTACATTTAACTGTGCTTTTTGACTGAAATTATGGTATTATAAAATTAATTAATGCACACCTAATAAGGGATGGAGTGATGGTGATGAGTGTAGTTGCCGGAGTTCTGGTTTGTGCTTTTGTCTATGTGATCCGGGTCTCCCTCGTCCCGCCTGGTGATGAGGAATTTCGGACCTATTAAATACTCAAGGCGCTGAACACTGGTTTAGCGTCTTTTTTCTGCAC